>JAGYJY010000002.1 GCA_018401745.1 Pirellulales bacterium
TCATGAAACTCTGGATCGTCAGCGGTGCGGTCATCGGCGGCGTTGCGGTCGCCATGGGCTCCTTTGGTGCCCATTCTCTGAAGGCGACGCTCGAGGCCAACGGTCAAGCGGCCAACTGGGAAACCGCCGTTCGCTACGCGGTGTTCCACGCCCTGACGCTGCTGGTGGTGGGAGTGGCTGCGGGGCTGCCACAGGCGGCAGCGGCTCGCGGCTGGCTGAGCGTTGCTGGCTGGTCGTTTCTCGTGGGGACGTTGATTTTCAGTGGCTTCCTGGCGGTGCTGGCCCTCTCCGGCATGCGGTGGCTGGGGGCCATCGTGCCGATCGGCGGCGGGCTGTTTCTCGTGGGCTGGGCCTGCCTGGCGATGGCAGGCATGGCCTGGGGAAGCGGTCAGTCCGACTCGCCGTAAAACACCCGCTGTGGGTTGCGGACAAGCAGGTCGAGGCCGAGGTCAACGGCGGCTTCTTCGCTCCAGCCGCGTTCCACCACGAACCGCTTGGCGAGCACACGGGCGAGCACCTCGCGATACATCGCGAACTTCGGATAGCCAAACTCCAGCTTGTACATGTCGCTGTAGTAGCCGAGGAGCTTCGTGCGGGGAACCGCCTCGAGCCGCTGCTCAAGATCCCGTTCGATGACAGCCGGGGTGTTGGCATACCACCAATGCCCGAACGGCAGGACGTTGGGGAAGATCCAGGCAAAGCTCACCAGCTCGTGGTTGAGCGGATGGGAGAGCACCGAGACGGGGAAGATCACGTCTGGGAAGGCGTTGAAAAGCTCGGCGTAGTCGGCGAGGGAGAGCCGGCCGTCGAGGAGATCTTGGCCCTGAAAGACGCCGCCAGGGTAGACGCCTCGCCGCACGCCGATCATCAGGTCAAACGGCAGCTGCTGCTCACGACAGCAGCGGGCCACATGCCAGAAGATGCCCTGAGACACGATTTCACGGTGGCTGGCATCGGCAGCCAGGCCCTCGCGGAGAACAGCCTCAACGCTCCCGGCGAACGCAGCCTGGTCGACGTCCTGGGGCCGAAACCCTGGTGGCAGCGAGATGGCCGCCGCCTTGGCTCCGCGGTCGCGGAAGCGGGCGGCGACGCGACCGAGGGCTTCGGTCAGCTGGCCCGCCGAGCCAACGTCGATGCCTGCGGTGGCGGCTAAGCGGTCGATGACACCGGGCTTTCCCGTGTGAAACACCAGCTCATCGACCCGCAGGCAGGGAACGTAGCGGCTGGTATCAAAGCCCTCGAGTGGATCGTCGAAATCGTTGGTGAGAAACACCGCTTCGATGTGGCTTTTTTCCAGCACACTGTCCGCCCAGCCCGGCTCGCCTGACCGCTGACGGATGCTGGCGTCGAGCGTTCGCCAGTTGTCGGGCGTGACGGTCTGGTCCTCAAATCCGTAGAGATCGCGAGCGATCCGCAGCAGCCACGAGTGCTGCACGGTGTTGGAAAACCGCTCAAGACCAGCCACCACGGCGTCGAGACGGGCGTCGGCGGCCACGCCCTCCCCCTCGATCCGCTCGCGAGGCACTCCGGCAGAGTGGGCAAGCTCGGTGAAATAGTGGTAGCCGAGAATATCGGCCAGGCCTGTGGCTGCGGCCGCCCGGGGCTCGATGTGCGAGTGGGGATCGATGTGGGTCGCGCGGGAAAGTTCGCCGTGCAGGCGAGCAATCAGGTTTTCGGGCATGGCAGCTACTGGGGATCGTGGCGTGGGCACCGCCGCGGGGACCGAACCGGCGGTCTCCAGCGGCGAGTGAAAAGCCTACCCCATGCTGCCGTCTGCGGCCGACCCCGTCAGCGGCCAATGGTCACTCGGGACGCCGGCGTGAGCATATCGAGCAGGTCGGCCAGGTGGGCCCTGGAGACGACCAGATGGGTTGCCGGAGGCTCGTGAGCCATCGCGGCGGGATCTTCGGAGGCAACGATCATCAGGTCGCCCTCCAGCCGAATGGCGACATCGGTCGGCTGCGAGGCAACAGGGATTTCAAACGAGGCCTGCTGCACTGGGCCGGCAGCTGAGGGCCCCCACGCTGAATCGCCACCACCGCCAGCGACTCTCCGTCACGAGCCGCGACCGCCTCCCCCACGGCCATGGGGAAACTGCCGGCGTAGTTGCCGGTGAGTCGGAGCGTCAGCCGCCGCCTCGAGAGGCTCACGTTGGCATCAAAAGGGCCCCGCAGCACTTTCAGTGATTCACCGGGAATCAGTCCCTCCGGCTGCGGAATCCCGTTGATCTTTGCCAGCAGCTGCCAGTTCACTCCCAAGAGGAGCCGCAATCGCAGGAAGCGTTTCGCCAGCCCCAACCACATGCGGTGGCATCAACAGGTCTTTCTGCGAGTAGATCACCGTGCCGGCGAGCTGACCGAGCAGATCCTCAAGCCGTTGATTCTCTTCGACGGCGAGATCGGCGTCGTTGTACCAGGCGGAGAGCAGGGCCAGCGCCTCGGCATACCGGCCGGCCGCGAGCTGATCGTGGGCCTCGTCCCAATCGGCGGTAAATGCGGCACGCTGAGCGGCCCCTGTCGTGCTGCCGAGCATGCTGTCGGCTTCAACTCCAGGAAAAGACGCGGGAGGCGGCACGTCGGCAAGATCGGCTTCCGCGTTGTCAAGGCTCACCTGCCCGGCTGCGTCGGGGCGAGCGACAGCCCGCTGGAGGAGCCGTCGGAGGGGGGCCCTCAAGACCCGCGACATAGGTCGGTTTAGTGGAGACAAGGGGCTCGCTTTCCGAGAGCGGAGGCGGGGGTGGAGGGGTCACAGGGGCGGCCTGTGCCGCAGCAACCGCGGCCGCCAGCGGCGGCACATCCACAGCCGGCGGGAGCGTGGCACCCGTTGACGGCGGCGTGACCGACGGTGCCACCTCGACGACAGGCTCAAACAACGGCGCATCCCCACCTGCGGCGGCGAGCTCGTTTTTCCCGCTCATTCCGCCCCTTTTGGATCACCGAATAGCCGCCATAGAGGATCGTGCCGAGCAGGACCAGCACGATCATCGGCTTGATGGCCTCTGCCGAGTCTGATTTGGAAGACGCCCGCTGTTTTCGGCCAGCCATGGAAGTTCCTCATCTGCCGTACATGCCGCTGTGCGGACCCGTCCGATGGATCCACGGGCCGCGGACACTAGAAAACAGCCGCCTGCCGCACCAGACCGCTTACCTGAGATCCGGATCACAGTGCTGATCCGGATCACAGTGCTGCTCAGGATCACGGTGCTGAGTCGTCAGGCCGCTTGAAGGGCGATCGCTCAGCAGCATCCGGCGGACTTCGGCAGCCAGGAAGAAACTGCCCGCCACGCAGACAATGCCCCCAGCACCGGCGAGTTTCTTCGCGTGTCGAGTCGCTCGCACGTGGGTCGGGCTCGTCGACCCGGCTTTCCGCCAGCAACGGAACGGCCTTGTGGGCAGCCGCGATCAGCATTTCCAGAGACGCCGCCCGAGGGTTGGTGGCGTATCGCGTGAGGATCAGCCTGTCTGCCCAGCCGCCGGCAGAGCCCAGCATTTCTTCAATCTGCTTCTCGGCACTCGCCGCAAACACGAGCACGCGGCAACCGCCCCGGCTGGTCTGCCGCGGGAGCGTTCGACACAGCGACTCCATCGAGGCCGCATTGTGGGCGGCATCCACAATCAACAGAGGCCGCTCGCCGAGCTGTTCAATCCGCGCAGGCAGCTGCACGGCCAGCAGCGAGTGCTGCAGCCCGGGCCAGGAGATGGGATATCCCCGCGTGTGCAGGAGCGACGCGGCAGCCACGGCAACTCCAGCGTTTTCAGCCTGATGAAGGCCAGCCATCCCCACGGCACACGGCGCCTCACCTGGGGCGTGCGGCGGCAGGGCAATCCGTCGCGGCGAGCAGGAAACGAGCTCGACCGTCTGCCTCTGCTGCAGAGATGGTTCCGCCGGAACACGCCTGATCTGCAGGGAGAAATCACGGTCCAGCATCACCAGCGGTGAGCGACGACGGGCGGCCACGGCAGCGATCACCTCCCTGGCCGCCTCATCGCGGGCCGCACACAGCACCGGACAGCCTCGTTTGATGATGCCTGCCTTTTCCCAGGCAATCTGGCCGACCGTATCGCCCAGTTCGGCCATGTGGTCGAGGCTGATGCTGGTGATCACTGTGAGAACAGGTTCACAGACGTTGGTGGCGTCGAGCCGACCGCCGAGTCCCGTTTCGAGAATCGCCAGCTCAACCCGCTGCCTGCGGAAATGCAGCATCGCCATCGCGGTGAGGATTTCGAACCAGGTCGGTCCCCGCCTCCCCTGCCTCGCCGCCTCGCGGTCCATCTGTTCAACAGCCGTCCGCACCGGCTGCCACACGGCGGTCAGTTCGCTCAGTGTGATCTGCCGGTTGTTGACGGCGATCCGTTCTTCAATCCCGTGAACGTGGGGCGACATGTAGCGGCCCACCCGAGAGCCGGATGCCTGCAGGATCGCGGCCAGCATGGCGACCGTCGAGCCCTTGCCCTTGGTCCCCGCCACATGCACCACAGCCAGCCCACGCTGTGGGCTGCCGAGGAGTTTCAGCAGTCGCCGCATCCTGCCCAGCCCCCAGCCACCGGGGGTCGACGTCCGCTCATGGTTGATCCTGCCGTCGAGCCACGCCACCACGGCGGCACGGTCCACCGTGGACCGGCGCACGGCCTTTGAGCCTGCAGGAGATGTGGGACTGGGGCGTGGTGGCATGGCGACTTTCCGCGAATATGCCTGAGTCTAGCTGTCCGTGGAAAAAGCCATCCATGGCCTTTTCCGACTCAAGCGACGCCCCACAAAGTCGAGGGTTTGGGAGGTCGCCGGTCGCCGCATCCTGCGGCGGCAGACGTGTTCCACAGTCTTCGCGGAAGCCGCCAGCCCGCATCCGTTTTCTCGCAATCGTGTTGGCAGCGGCCGGAGGGATAGTGGCCGCGCGAGCTCTGACCGTTTGCTCTTGACCTAGGGCCAGCGAGGCGCGACCCTTCCCGCCCACAGCCAGCCCTCTAGCCCCTTCGGTGAAACTGCCGAAGGGCTTCACGAACTCTCGGTTGCGTCCATGCAGCTCCTCGCGTCCTTGAATCCTTCGGCACGGTCTTCGTCGGCACGCCAGGCACCGGTGTGGGCTGCCCTGGTCGTTGTCGTGGCGTGCGGCTTCCAGGTGGTTGTGGCAGAGGATGACCCGGCGAGCGACGACGTCGACCTCCGCACGCAGCCGCAGCCTGTCGGCAACGATGACGCGTTTGTCGACGGCCTGGTGTGGGACGCCGGCGGAGCCGACCGCCCGCCGTTGTATGTCGCGGATCCCGGGGGCGAACTGCCTCTGATGGATCCTGTCTTTGCCGACCAGTTTTCCCCTGGCAGAGCGGTGGCTGCACGGAATGCCGGCACCCCACGGATGCGGCAGCTGCCAGCCGCGGTGGTTTGCCTCGGCCAGCGGCTTGGTGATGACCCGGACACTGCCAACCGGCGTGGCCATGTCGACCGGCCCTGGCGGTGTCGCGTTGACCTCGGCCGATGCCTCCGCCAACTGGCCAGGCGGCCTCGACCTGCGGATTGGCCGGTGGTTCGGCCCGCAGCAGCGGCACGGCGTCGAAGGCATCTACTGGGGCGTCTTTAACATCGGCTCGGCCGCCACAGCAGGCGGCAGCCTGGATGGGATTCCGAGCCTCGCTCCTTCGATTCTCGTCGGCGGCACGTCTGCCACCAGCCTTTTCGACAACGCCGCACAGCAGCGGGTTGGCCGCAACGATCTCGTCAACAACGTCGAACTGAACTGGCTCTACTCTGTTGGCAAGCATCCCGAAGACCTCGATGACCAGCAGCGGTGGTCGCTCGTGTGGCTGGCCGGCTTTCGCTTCTTCCAGCTGCTCGACACACTCACGCTGACGAGCCCATCAGCCGCCACAGACCCGCTGATCCTGGATGTGACTGCCAACAACAATCTGTTTGGCGGCCAGGTGGGTACTCGTGTCGACTGGCGGTTTGCTCGCCGCTTTCGCCTCGCAGCCATCCCCAAGTTCATGATTGGCGGAAGTTCGGTATCCAACCTGTCGTCGCTGCAGACGGCCGGCGGGACCTACGCCACCTACGCCAACGGCAACACTGTCAGCGGCCGGACGACCGGCAGCACGTTCGCCTACCTCGGGTCGGTGGACGGATTGGTCGCCTGGGATATCACCGACCACTGGAGCCTCTGGCTCGGCTACCGTGTGGTCGGTGTCGGCAACATTCTCAACGCCGATTCCGTCTGGCCGACGGCGATCACGGGGCCGGGCTCACTGGCCCTGATCGACACGACCGGTAGCACGATCGTGCATGGCGGCTTCGCGGGCTTCGAAAGCCGCTACTAATGCAGGCGGTGACGGGCAGCCAAACGGCTACGTCGCCTTGGCCTCTTTCGACCAGTTGCTGCAGCAATAGTCGATCGCCCGGGCGATCTCGCTCTTGAGATCTTTCCGCTCCACAATCCGGTCGATAAAGCCATGCTCGAGCAGAAACTCGCTCGTCTGAAACTCCTTGGGGAGTTCGATGCGAATCGTGGCCTTGATCGTCCGCGGACCGGCGAAGCCGATCAGGGCCTTCGGCTCCGCAAACACGAGGTCGCCAAGGCTGGCAAAACTGGCAGCCACGCCGCCCATCGTGGGATTGGTGAGCACAGAGATAAAGAGGCCACCGGCTTCTGAGTAGCGGGCCAGCGCTGCCGAAACTTTAGCCATCTGCATCAGGGACAGGATGCCCTCATGCATCCGTGCGCCGCCACCGGAAGCGCTGACGATAATCAGCGGGAGCTTTTCACGTGTGGCGCGTTCAACAAGCCGCGTCAGCCGCTCGCCGACAACGCTGCCCATGCTTCCCATGATGAACGCCGAGTCCGTCACGCCACAGGCCACGCGGCGGGCGCGGATCATGCCGCTGCCGGTCAGGGCAGCGTCGATCAGGCCTGTTCGTCGCTGCTCAGAAACGAGCCGGTCGGCATAGGGCTTGCGGTCACAGAAGCCAAGCGGATCGGTCGGAGCGAGAGCGGCATCCCACTCTTCAAACGTGCCCTCATCGAGAAGCTGGGCAATCCTCTGCTGGGCCGAGACATACCAGTGGTGCCCACACCTCGGGCACACATTGAGCATCGCCTCGGCTTCCTTGCGGAAAATCGTGTTGAGGCAGCCGCCGCACTTCAGCCAGAGGCCCTCAGGAACACCCCGTTTCGGCCGCATCGCCGAAGCCAGCTTTTCGACGGGCCGACCGCCCCCTTCGGCGGATCCCGGCGTTGCCGCCCGCGTATCGATGACGGGGGTGTGGGGAGTCTCCATGTGCTCCTCTGTCCTCTGTGCCTCTGTACAAGACCCGCAGGTTCCACCCGGCTCATGCCGCTGCCTTCTCTGATTCTACTCCCACATCGCTTGCGACCGCTGCGCGGAAACCAAGCCTTCAACTGGCTACCCAACGGGCATCATGGGCTGCGGCTGCCTCACAACCTGCCGCCACTGCCCAGCCAGCGGCACAGTGAGGAAGGCTGGCTCTCGCGAGTCGCGCCGCCAGAGATCCCCGACAGGCTGCCCCATCGCCATCCATCGCACAACGCGGTCGAGTGGATCAGGGAGCACCAAGGCGACGTTGTGGGCGAATGTGCGGCGGAGAAACCGCTCGATCACCGTCTCGACCCGACGGCAGGCCTCATCGAGGGTCTCTCCCTCAGGAGGAGCGACCGTCCAGGGATTGCACTGCCACTGGCGGTGCAGCCGAGGCTGCCGACAGCGAATGTCGTCTGCCCGCGATCCCTGCCAGAGCCCAAGATCGAGATTTGCCAACCCAGCCAAGGGTTTCGACTGGAGGCCGAGACGTCGCCCGACAATCCGGGCCGTCTCTCGAGCAGCGATATCACCCGACGTGGCGAGCACGTTCGGCGAAGCATCAGCAAGCTGTCGAGCGATCTGCTCCGCTTCTTCGATTCCCTGCTCACACAGCGGCACATCGAGTGTTCCACGGATGCGGCCCTGCATCTCGTAATCGGTCGCCCCCGCGCGGATCACGACCAGTGTTTCAGCCATCGTCAACGATGACTCCTGGGGAAAACAATGCAGCGGGCTTTGCGATGCACACTCATGCACCATCCCGCGCAGTCTGCTCCAGCGAGCGAATCGCGTGAGCATAATCGTTTGAACGCAGCACAGCGCTGCCTGCCACAATCAGTTCGGCTCCGGCAGCAGCAGCGGGCCCGATCGTTGAGATCGAAATGCCGCCGTCTATGCCCAGGCGTAGGGGTCGTGAGCGATGCTCGCGAAACGCGGCCAGGGCGATCAGTTTTTCGAGTGCCACAGGCAGAAACGCCTGCCCGCCGAAGCCTGGCTCGACGCTCATCACCAAAACGCCGTCGCAGAGTTCGCGGTCCGCACCGCTGAGCAACGGCTCAAGGGCTGCCACCGGCGTCGCCGGGCTGATCGCCAGCTGCCCCACCACGCCAGCGTCCCGCAGCTTTTCCAGCGGAGGTCGGAGCTCGGCCAGGGCCTCGACATGGAGCGTGACCATATCCGCCCCTGCGGCGATGTATGCGTCTATCGTCGACGCCGGGTCTTCGATCATCAGGTGCACATCGACGGGCACCCTGGCAGAACGACAGATCGCCTCAACGACGACTGGGCCATAGGTCAACTGCGGCACGAACCGACCGTCCATCACATCCAGATGCAGGCCGCGAGCACCAGCTGCCTGAAGCCGCTGCACCTCGTCGTGAAGATGCCCAAAGTCACACAGCAGTAGAGAAGGCAGCACTGCCGGGCCTCCGCTGAGCATGCTCTCCACGGAAGCCACGCGTGCCGCAGTCTCAGCGGCCTCGGTCGACAAGCGGTTCAGCCCAGCCCGCCCACCAACGGGCTCAAGACCGCCGGAATCGGGCACACAGACGTCAGATTTCGGGGGATGTGTAGACACGGCTTCGTTTGGAGGCGGCAGCGTTTTGCTGCCAGCATGCATCACATCTTAGCACGCCACCCTCCCCAGCCCGTCAAGCCCCCATCCCCGCCCTGCAGAAAAACAAAAGAAGAGGCTCACCAAAAACAAACAATTCGCTGGAAACACACGTGAGGACGTTAAAAAAACTCCGAATAACCTGCGGGAATCAGGTTCCAGAGCCGGGACGGTTGCCTGCGGGGGCAGTTGGCGTGCAGATTGGTGCCTGACACAGGAAAAAGCACGTCCTGTTTTCACGCTACGGAACCCCATCCCGAACGGAAGACGCATGACGAACACGCTCCATCGAGCCCTCGGCTCCGCCGGTGTCCTGTCTGCGGGCACCCTGCTGGCGATACTGCTCGGCGGGATTCCAGCCGGCGCCTTCGCGGCCGCCCCCGAACTGGATGCCCGACTGCCGGCTTACCAACGAGCGTCTGGAGAGGTCTCGGGGGCTCTGAAGTGTGTCGGCTCCGACACGATGAACAACCTCGTGGCCCTTTGGGCCGAAGGCTTCAAACGGTCGTATCCCAGCGTTCGGGAAGCGATCGAGGGCAAGGGCTCCTCCTCGGGCCCGCCCGCCTTGATCGAGGGCACGAGCACGTTCGGCCCGATGAGCCGCGATTGGAAGCCGACGGAAATCGATGCCTTTAAAAAACGATACGGCTATGCCCCAACCGTGGTTCCCACCGCCATCGACATGCTCGCGGTGTTTGTCCACAAAGACAATCCGATCGAGTCGCTGAGCCTGCAGCAGGTCGACGCCATCTTTTCCAAGAATCGCAACGGAGGCCTGCCCAGCGACATTCGCACCTGGGGCGACCTCGGCCTTGGGGGCGAATGGAAAACGCGTCCGATCAGCCTCTACGGCCGCAACTCCGCCAGCGGCACCTACGGCTACTTCAAGGAGCACGCCCTCTTTAAGGGCGACTTCAAGCCCACGGTGAAGGAGCAGCCGGGGAGCTCGTCCGTGGTGCAGGCCATCGCCAATGATCGCTTTGCGATCGGCTACAGCGGCATCGGCTACCGCACTGCCGATGTGCGGGCCGTTCCCATCGCGATGCGGCCGAGTGAAGCCGCCGTGGCAGCGGAGGCTGAAAACGCCTACGCAGGAAGGTATCCTCTTGCTCGGTTTCTCTTTCTGAGCGTCAACTTTAAGCCGGGAGGCAGTCTCGATCCGTTGCGACGGGAGTTTCTCCGGTACGTGCTCAGTGCTGATGGGCAGGCGGGCGTCCTCAAAGACGGCTACCTTCCCGTGACCGCGCCGATTGCGAAGCGGGCTCTCGAGAGCGTGGGTATCTCCGGCGACTGACCAGTCCCTTGCAGCCTCCCCAATCCTTCACCGGCCGGACGCGACGACGCACGACCCATCCATGGGTTCGGGCTGGGGATGCCATCGCACGTGTGGTGATCACCGCTGGCGGCATCGGCACGATCGTGGCTGTGCTCGGCGTGCTGGTGTTTTTGATCGCGGTCACTGCCCCGCTCTTCAGTTCGGCATCGATCTCCCCTGCTCGCCAGATAGCCCTGACCGAAGCGGCTGCGTCTGGGGTTGTTGCCGTCGGGTGCGATGAAACGGGGCTTGTTGCCTGGGTGTTGAGTGCCGACGGGCATCTTGGCGTGTTCTCAACGGCAACCGGAACACTGCTCCTGGAACAAACCGGAGGCGAGACAGGGCTTGCCGGAGTGAGAATCGCACGCCCCTTCGGCCGAGATCTCAAGACCGCGTTTGCCTTCGATGACGGGTTTGCCATCGGGCGGCTTGGCCTAGAGTCGTCGTTTATCGCCGCGAGCGATCTGCCTGCCGCAGCCCGGGGCCTCCCTGAGAATGAGGCGGCTTTCGCCGGCGATGCGATCATCGTCCATCACGCGGACGGCCACTTCGGTCGACTTCAGCCGGTGATCGAGATCGAGGAGCATCGGCCTGCCGGAGGAGGTGCCGCCGTCGATGTCGATGCCACCGAACTGGCAACAGGCCCCTTGATCGCAGCACTCGGCGAAGACGGGTCCGTGCGGATCGAAGCGATTTCGCAGCGGCGAAACCTGCTGACCGACGAAGTCATCACCGAGGCAACGGGCAGCACGCTCGAGCCGGAGAACGATGGCTTCACCGATTCACCTGCTCGTTTTGTGCGGGTTTCTGAACTGGGCGATCAGGTCTTTTTGATCTGCGAAAGCGGCGAGGGGCGGCGATACGAGATTCGCTCGCTCGAGTCGCCTCAGCAGATGGAGCAGTTTTCGCTCGGCGGAAAAAGCCCGGGAGTGACCGCGGTGGCCCGGCTCTTTGGAGGCAACGCCCTGGTCGTCGGCGACGCGAGCGGACAGGTCTCGACCTGGTTCCTCAGCCGACCCGCCGATGAGTCGCCGCTCACCGCTTCCCCAGGTGCGTCTGGTGATGGCCTCCGCCTCTCCCTATCGGCCGGTTTCCCCAACGACAACACCGATGCCATCACGGGGATTGCGGCCTCCCTCCGCTCACGGCTCTTCGCGGTCTCCGACGCCTCCGGCCGAGTGCGGCTGATGCACAGCACGACAGGTCGCCAGCTGGTGTCGGCTGCGACGGGCCTGCCGCCCTCAGCAGGCAGGGGAATGCAGCCTCTGGCGATCGGCCCCCGGGAAAACCAGCTGCTGACGGCAACACCGTCGGGGCTGCGAGCCTGGTCATTCTCCCCCGGCTATCCCGATGTCTCACTGGCAGCGCTATTTGGCAAGGTCTGGTACGAGAACTACCCCGAACCGGTGCATGCCTGGGAAACAACCGGGCATGAGTCGTTTGAGCCCAAGTATGGCCTGGTGCCTCTCGTGTTTGGCACGATCAAAGCCACGCTCTAT
Organism: Pirellulales bacterium; assembly: GCA_018401745.1. Lineage (GTDB taxonomy): Bacteria > Planctomycetota > Planctomycetia > Pirellulales > UBA1268 > M30B53. The sequence goes on from JAGYJY010000002.1 coordinate 11,734, forward strand.
TCCATGCTCTTCGCCGTCCCGATCGCGATTCTGGCAGCGATCTACTCCAGCCAGTTCATGCGTCCTGAGTGGAGGGCGCGTGTCAAGCCAACGATCGAAATGATGGCCAGCCTGCCGAGCGTTGTGCTGGGGTTTATCGCTGGTCTCGTGTTTGCACCGCTGCTCGAAGAGCACCTGGCCGTCTTTCTCACCTGCTGCCTGACGGTGCCGCTGGCGTTGCTGACAGGGGCCCACCTCTGGCAGCTGATGCCACCCTCGGCCCGCACCGTCTATCAGCGTCTCCGTTTTCCTGCCGTCTTTCTCCTCGCGATCCCCGCGGGCCTCGCGGCTGGCAGTCTGCTTGGCCCCGGCCTCGAAGACTTCCTTTTCGCGGGCGACTTCATGGCATGGCTCGATGGCCGGGGCGGCAACGGCACCGCTGGCTGGACTGTGGCTGCTCTGCCCCTTTCAGGACTCGTGGTCGCCGTGGCCTGCCAACGCCTGGTGGCTCCCGTGCTGCGGGAGCGATCTGCTCGCTGGACCTCGCTGCAAGCTGGCTTTGCTTCCCTCTTGACCTTCGCCTTGGCGGTGGCAGCGGCGGTGGCCTTGGCTGCCGCGATCGGTGTGCTGCTCGACGCCCTCCGGCTCGACACGCGTGGGGGCATCTTCGGAACCTACGTGCAGCGGAATGCGATGGTGGTTGGCATCGGCATGAGCTTCGCCATCATCCCGCTGATCTTCACGATCGCCGACGATGCCCTTGCGAGTGTTCCTGAGCATCTTCGCAGCGCCTCGCTCGGCGCGGGCGCTACCCCCTGGCAGACCGCCATCCGCGTGATTGTGCCGGCAGCCGGAGGTGGGATTTTTTCTGCCGTGATGATCGGCCTGGGTCGCGCGGTCGGGGAAACAATGATTGTGCTGATGGCCGCGGGCAACACACCGCTGCTGAAATGGAACATCTTCAATGGATTTCAGACGCTCTCAGCGGCACTGGCCACAGAGCTCCCTGAAGCCGCTCGTGGCACGGCCCACTACCGCGTGCTCTTCCTGGCAGCCCTGACGCTCTTCGCGATGACCTTCGTGGTCAACACGATCGCTGAGATCGTCCGTCAGCGTGTTCGACGGAGGTCGCATGAGCTCTGACGCATCCTTTCGCCGCCCCCCGCCGCATCCGCAGCGGCTACACAAACCTCGCCTCCCATGGCGAGCCGTGGGTCTGGCTGACCGCCGGCTCGCTGGCGATCGCGGTGGCGATGATCACTGGGCTGCTGGTGTTTATCACCATGCGAGGCCTGGCCACCTTCTGGCCGGTCCCCCTGGAAGCGTTTCAGCTCGCCGACGATCGCACCCTGCTCGGCGAGGTGACCGACCGCGAGCGGATCGCCAACGACGATGGCCCGCCGATCTCTCGCCTGCTCGTCCGCGTGGACAACTACGAACTCACAGGCCAGCACTACGAGTGGGTCGATGACACTGCCGTCGTCAACATCGAGCAGCCTGCTTGGGCGACGGCTGTCGAGCGGCTGGAAGGAGGACGCTTCCACGGCACACCACAGACGTTTTATGAAGATGGTGAGCCTGCTGCGGAAGGCCCCGAGGCGACCTGGAACCGATTTACGGCCGTGCATCCGCAGGTTCGCAGCCGCTACTGGCAGGCCCGCGGCATCGACAAGCACGACCGTGGCCGCGTGCAGCGGGAGCTGCGGGCAGCTCGGCTAGCTGTGGTGCAGGCAGACCTCGATCGCGGTCAGGACAGCCCAACGTATGCCGCGGCCGTTGCGGCGGAGACGGAGATCCAACGCCGGGCAGCCGAGGAGGTCCGCCGCTTTGACGAACAGACCGCCGCCCTTCGCGATGAAAACGCCCGTTACGAGATCGGGTTTGTCACCGCCGACGGCATTGACGTGCGGATGCCGGTTGCCGACATCGTTCGCGGCTGGCAGCCCAACCGGCTTTCCTGGTCTGGCAAGCTTGCGGTCTACCTCGACCGCTGGCAGGAGTTTCTCGTCGACGATCCGCGGGAGGCCAACAGCGCCGGCGGTGTGTTTCCGGCGATCTGGGGAACGGTGGCGATGACGCTGATCATGGCCGTCTTTGTGGCACCCTTTGGTGTGCTGGCAGCCCTCTATCTGCGTGAGTATGCCTCCAGCGGCCCGATCACGTCGGCGGTCCGGATCGCGATCAACAACCTCGCCGGTGTGCCGAGCATTGTCTACGGAGCCTTCGGCCTGGGCTTTTTCTGCTACGTGCTCGGTGCCGGCATTGACGAGCTGTTTTTTGAGGCGAGCCTCGTGGCCGACAACCAGCCGGTGTTTGGAACCGGCGGTCTGCTCTGGGCGTCGCTCACGCTAGCGCTGCTGACGCTTCCGGTGGTGATCGTGGCCACAGAGGAAGCCCTGGCGTCGGTGCCCAACTCGATGCGGGAAGGATCCTACGCCTGCGGCGCCGGCAAGTGGCAGACGATCCGCCGCATTGTGCTGCCGCGAGCCCTGCCAGGCATCATGACCGGGCTGATCCTGGCAATGGCCCGCGGTGCTGGAGAAGTCGCTCCGCTGATGCTCGTTGGGGTCAAAAAACTCGCGTCGGACCTCCCCATCGACGGGGTGTTTCCGTTCATTCATCCCGAGCGGGAGTTCATGCACCTGGCGTATCTGATCTACGACGTTGGCTTTCAAAGCCCCAACAGCCAGGCTGCCCGGCCGATGGTCTTCACGATCACCTTTCTTCTGGTCGCGATCATCGCGATCCTCAACATTGCTGCGGTCTGGATCCGTGGCCGACTCCGTCGCCGCTTCGAGACCCAACAGTTTTGAAGTATGCTCCGGAGACCTCGTGTTCTTCGACGGCCGCCTGCACACCCACTTCCATGCCAGCACCTTCCGACACACAACCTCCCGACACGGCGGCCTCCCCAACCTTTGCTGCCGACGATCGTTTGGTGGCCGTTGCCGCCGGCATGGAGGTGCCCTCCGAGGTGCACGAGCAGGTTTCCAGCGAGAAGCCCGTCCTCGAGATCGACTCCTTCAATCTCTGGTATGGCCAAAAGCAGGCCCTGCACAGGATCACGATGCCGATCCCCGAGTGCAAAGTGACGGCCCTCGTGGGCCCGAGTGGATGCGGAAAGTCGACGCTGCTGAGAAGTGTCAATCGGCTCAACGACCTGGTGCAGAGCGTTCGCATCAGCGGCGATATGCGGCTCAATGGCGACTCGATCTACGACCGCGGCACCGACGTGATCGAACTCCGCAAACGGATGGGGATGGTCTTCCAGAAGCCGAATCCCTTCCCGATGAGCATCTACGAAAATGTCGTGTATGCCCTGCGGATCGACGGTGAGCGAAACCGCGGCGTGCTTGACGAAGTCTGCGAGCGGAGTCTCCGCGGAGCCGCGCTCTGGGATGAGGTCAAAGACCGGCTCGCCGACAGCGCCCTGGGCCTCTCCGGCGGTCAGCAGCAGCGGCTCTGCATTGCCAGGGCGATCGCGGCCGAGCCTGAGGTGCTGCTGCTTGACGAGCCCTGCAGCGCCCTCGATCCGATCGCGACCGGCAAGGTGGAGGATCTGATCCAAGAGCTCCGCGGCACGTATTCTGTCTTGATGGTCACTCACAACATGCAGCAGGCCAGCCGCACCAGCGACTACACCGCCTTCATGTATCTCGGCAGACTCATCGAATACGGCCCCACGACCGAGATCTTCACCAAGCCCATCCTGCGTGAAACCGAGGCCTATGTAACGGGCCGGTTCGGCTGACGATCCGCTGCCGCCTGACGACGCTCCGCTTTTCATGACGCGACATATCGAACGCCAGATCGATCAGCTCAAGCAGAAGATTCTCTTCGTGGGCACGCTCGTCGAAGAGGCGATTTCCAAAGCGATCACCGCGCTGATTAATCGCGACATCGCTCTGGCCCAACGGGTGATGACCTCCGACGCCGAAATCGACCGAATGGAGGTTGAGGTGGAAGAGGAGTGTCTGAAGATCCTCGCTCTCTACCAGCCTGTGGCAGCGGACCTGCGGTTTGTCGTGTCGGCGCTGAAAATCAACAACGACCTCGAACGAATGGGCGACCTCGCCAAAAACATCGCCAAACGGGTCGGCCAGCTCGCCCGCGGCCAACAGATCGACCTGCCGCCGGAAATCCGCACCATGGCGATGCAGGCTCAGGAGATGGTCAAGGAGTCGTTGGATGCGGTCGTCAACGGCGACACGGCACTCGCTCGACATGTCCGCGAGCAGGACGATGCCGTCGACGAGGGCCGGCAGCGAATCCGCGAGCGGGTGCTCCGTGGCATCACCGAAACGCCGGAAATCGCCGAGAGCCTGATGCGGATCAACTCGGTTTCAAAACACATCGAGCGGCTCGCCGACATGGCAACCAACATTGCCGAGGACGTAATCTACATGGTCGAGGGTGAGATCGTCCGTCATCGCGCGAGCGACTGATGCCTGCCGCTGACCACCCCACACACCTGCCACTTCAGGAGCATGGAATGGACAACACCCGGTCTGCCAGCCCTGCGACCGCCGTCCCTCAGTCTGGTCACCGAGCTTGGCTTTGTTGCCAGCTGCTCTGTGCGTTGTCTGTCGCTCTGGCAATGGCCGCTCCTGCGGTCGCGGAAGACAGCGTGGGAGTGCTCGTCACAGGGCCGCTCGTGGCAACGGTCGGCGAGAAGCTGAGCTTTGAGGTGGAACTGGTCAATCGTTCCGGCTCAGCGCTGAGCGGGCTGAGGATCATCGATTATTTCGACGCTGGCTTTCGGCATGAAGCGTCGCAGAGCCCAATCGAGCAGAAGGGCACGATCGACCTCGCAGCGGGCACCTCGCGACGGCTCACCCTTGAGTTCATTGCAGCCAGCCTTGGCCGACAGTGCCATCGCGTGGAGATCCTCGACCAAGAGCATCAGTTTGTCGGCGGTGCCACCGCCTGCGTCGAAGTGTCGGCCCCGCCTCAGCCAGCGGGCGGCACTGCCGCGGCAGCAGCCTCGCCACCTGCCACGGCGCCGCCAGCGGCCGCCGCATCGCCACCGCCTGCCGTCGTGCCGCCAGCCAGCCCCGCCGCATCATCAGTGGCCCCTCCATCAGTGATAACGCCACCTTCCATCACCTCGCCCGGTCCACCAGGGCTGCTGTCTCCGAGTCCGGCAGCTGCAGGCTCATCAACCTCTGCCGCGGCCTCGCTTGAGATGGAGATCACGGGGCCCACCGAGCGAAAGCCGGGAGGGCTCGCGGAGTTTGTCGCCACCGTCCACAACACCGGGCAGGTGGCATCGTCTGGCGGCACCCTGGAGCTCTCGTGGGACCGCGGCTTTATCGCCGCGGAGGCCTCCGACGGCTACGAGATGGGCGCCGACAAGGTCGCCTGGACGCTGCCGGCGGTCGAACCCTCCGGCAAACTCCGTCGCCGGATCAACCTGCGGCTGCCGGCATCCCCTCCCGCAGCGCTGGCATTCCGCCAGCCCAGGCTTTGTGTCCGTGGCGTTCTGTCGGGAGTCGTCGGAGGCGTCCTGGTCGCCGACGAATGCTGCGTCGCCATTGCGTCAGACGAGCCCACGCGACGGACGATGGCTGCCGCTGGACTGCGGATCACGCTCGCCGACTGCGACGATCCGATTCAGGTCGGCAGCAGCACGACGCTGATCTGCACGATCCACAATGATGGGGCGAGCCCGAGCGGCCTGCTCAGCGTCACAATCACCCTCCCTGAGCAGGCGAGGCTTGTGGGCGACCCATCGCCCTCCCGCGTGCGAATCGATGGCAGGACCGTGATCTTCGACGGCCTGTCCTCCCTCGCTCCAGGGGCGGCAGCGACGCTCGAACTCGCCGTGCGGCTTCCCGCAGCCGGCCGCTGGAAGAGTGAGGCCCTCCTCACCGGCGATGAGCTCTCCGGCTCGAGCGTCGCTTCCGCTGAAACAACGGCCCTCAACCCGTAGCAGCGGGCCTGCTTGCCGCCCGACGGTGCCGCAGAGCGAGGGAGCATTCGGTGCCCCGCAGAAGAGCCGCAACGACCGCAACGGCTGTGCGGATTCTGCAGCGCCGCCTGCCGCCGCGGAAGCCGACCCCTTGATCTGCCGACGTCGACTCCCAGAGGCTCTTTCTCGGCCGAGGGAACGGCATGCTCGTCTGTTCTGCCAACTGGCTCCTGCCCGACGACAGCCTGTCGCTGCCACCCGTGGCCTGCGAGATCCAGGCCTTCCGTCGCCGTGTCGACATCCTGGCAGGGCGGGCAGGCTTTCGTTGCGATGGTCGCTACGTTCCTGTCGAGCGGGTCGATCTCGTGCTGGCAGGCGACATGCTCGACACGCTCACGAGCAGGCGATGGCATGCCAGCCTGCGGCCATGGCACGCCACACCAGCGGCTGATCGGGTGATGGCGGAAGTCGCGCAGGGCTGTCTTCGCCAGGGCCGCCGGGCGATCGCCTCCCTGCGACAGCTCTGCCGCAGGGGCGTGCGGGTTCCCTCTGCCACGTCGCTCGCTCGCCCTTCCCGTGAGCGGAGTGTCGCGGTCCCTGTGCGGGTGGTGATCATCGCTGGAGACCGCGATCCCCGCACGGGCCTGGGGGCATTTCCCGCCTCGGCTGCGGATCCCTGGCAGACCGCATCCTGCACCCGCTGGGGCGATCACGGCGAGGTGTTTGTCACGCATGGGCACAGCCTCGATCCGGCGGCAGCCACCGCAGGCACGACGGAGCCCCGTGATCCATCACTCGGCGAGAGCCTGGCGGTCGACCTGATCGGGCGATTTCTCGGCAGTCTCGGCGAGCACCTCCAGGGCGTCAGCTGGCGAGCCCTCGGACGCCTGCTTGCGGCCGCACATCCGCTGGAGCTGCCAGCGGTGCTCTCGACCTGGGTGCAGCAATCTGCGCACAGCTGCCACACCGAGCAGGTGAACGACCTCTGGAAACGGGCGATTGCCCGGTGGCACCGCGAGGCCCGTCGCGAACCCCCGCAGGTGCTCGGCCTTCCTGTCGACGTGACCGCTCGCCTGGCTGGCTGGCTGGAAAGCGTTCCGCTGGGCGACGAGCCGGCGACAGCCGCGGCTGATCTCGTGCGATCCCTGACAGCAGATGTTGTTGAGATTCGCTCACGACTGCAGACGATGGCTGGCGTGGCCACCGACCTGATCATGCTCGGGCACCCTTCGCAGGCCGAGGTCGCTGCGGGCACGAACGACGACTCCCTCGCCGTGGTCGGCCTCGGCGGGCCGCCGTCTCTCGGCACGCCAAGTCTGCCGTGTACCGCGGTCTTTGAGCAGGGAGAGCATGCTGGATTGCAGACGGCAACCTGTGCGGCCCTGTCGCACGGCCAGGCCCAGGGCTACGCCCCGCTGATCGTGGGCGGCGCGGGCCCGGCGGGAATCGTGGATGCGCTGCGGGCAGCCTGAGCTGCCACGCTCGGGGCGGCGGCATCTGCTACCCTGCGGATCATGAAATGCCGGCAGATCACCCAGCTGACCACCACCTGCAGCGACCTTGCAGCCGCCGAGCGGCTGGTTGCCCTCGTCGTTGAAAAAAGGCTCGCCGCCTGCGGGCAGATCGACCCAACCGTGCACAGCCGGTACCACTGGCAGGGCGGCGTGGAAGTCGACACGGAGTGCCGCTGCACCTTCAAGACATCGCAGGCACTGGCTGAGGTCTGCGGCGACTTCATCCTCGCGGAGCATGCCTACGAGACACCAGAGCTGATTGTGACCACGGTGTCGGCCTCAGAGGCCTACGCCGAGTGGATCGAGGCGAGTGTCGTGCCCCCAGCAACCCGCTACCGCTTCGATATTCGGCTGCATCACCGCCCGTCTGCTGCAGGGGAAGGCCCGGCCATCGATGCCGTGGGAGACCGCCTCCCCACCATTGCCGTCTCTGCCGGCGGCCAGGCGGAGCCGATGGGCATCGCATTTGATGCGGCCCTGGAGGCAATCGGCAGGCTGCCAGCCTGTTTCATCGAGCCCGATGGCGCCATCCTCTGGACGGGCAGCGACGCCCACGGCCGCTGGCAGGTCGACGGCAACCTCTACGATCGGGGCGGCCAGGTCGTGTTTGCCGCACTTTCAGGCAGCTGCCCTGAGGCCGAGTTTGACCGGCTCCTTGCCTGCTTCGGCTGGCCCGCGGAGCCGGTGATGATGGAACTTGTGCGGGCCGCGGCGTTTGTGGAGGAGGAGGTTTTTCGCCGGCACGCCTCCCGCGGCTGATGCCTGTTCTCCGCCGCTGGCAGCAGGAAAAGTGGCGAGCCGGCCTGCTTGTGGCCGATGAGCCTGGCGGGGACGCGTTATAGTGATTGGGGTGACCGTCTGGCTTGTTCCGACTGGAGATAGCGACATGTCTCGGGTTTCGCACGGCTTCCGTTCAGGTCTCTTCTCAGCACGTCGCGTTCGCGTGGTGGCAGGTCCGGCTGCCTGCTGCCTCGCCGCAGTGATCAGCACCGCGTCGGTCTCTGCCGACACGCCGCTCTCGCGTGACTTCATGGGCTCGGGGATGCACGCCTACCACGCAGGCAGCTTCCAGCAGAGCATCGACGACCTCACGGCCGCCATCGAGGCTGGCTGTCAGGATCCCCGGGCCTACTACTTCAGGGCACTCTCGCTCCTCGAGCAGGGCCGCGAGGACGAAGCGGTCGCAGACATGCAAGAAGGAGCGCTGCTGGAGTCGGGCGGGCCAGGCGGCATCGTGGTCGGCCGCTCGCTCGAACGGGTTCAGGGCGGGCAACGGCTGATGCTCGAACGCTACCGCCGGCGGGCCCTGATTGAGCAGCAGGCTCGCGACCAGCGTCGGATCGAACAGCGATACACCGACCTGATCGAAAGCGAGCCGGAGCGGCTCCGCCAGCGAAGGCCTGAGCCGGTCCGCTCGCCTGCCGCCGCGACCTCACCGTCCGCCGCTCCCGCCGCGGCGGCAACGCCCACGCCTCCCCCGGCCGCCGCAGGATCGGCCGATCCTTTCGCCGATCCCACCACGCCGGCTGGCGGCGCACCGATGAATGAGCCCGGCGGTGACGATCCCTTTGCGGCTCCAGGCGACGATCCGTTTGGTGGCACCACGCCGCCGGCCGGTGATGATCCGTTCGGTGACGATCCCTTCGGCGGCAATGCAGCCGGCGGCGGCGACGAGGCCGACCCATTCGCCACACCGCCGCGAGCCCCAGCGACACCGACGGCCCCTGCGACACCACCTGGCGGAGCCACACCTGCCGATGAGAGCGGTGACGGCATCTTCGACGACCCGTTTGGTGATGCATCCGCTGGCGGAAACCGGCCACTGGGCAGTGCCGGGATCGGCGATCAGGTGGATCAGCAGGACGAATCGCTCGCTGCTGAAGCCGACGACGTTTTCGACCAGCGGGATGCGCAAGAGGAGATGGAGGCTGCCGAAGTCGGCGATGCCCTCGATCAGCGGGATCAGCAGCAGGAACGGGATGCCGCTGCCGGCGAGGGCGGTGCCCTGGTTGAGCCGATCTTTGAGTGAGGCTCAGCCGCGTCGGGCGTGGTGACACGGGCAACGCCGTCGCGGCTCTCAGCCAGCCGGCGTCAGGGCGTTGGTGGCCCGCTCGATCGCATCGTGAGCTGCAGCCTGATCGGCAGCTTCCGCCACGATTCGCACGATCGGTTCGGTGTTGCTCGCCCGCACGAGCACCCAGGTGGTGCCCTCATCAAGCCGGAGGCCATCAAGCCGGGAGGCGGTTGCCTCCGGAAAGGCCGCGGCAATCCTGTCGAGCGCAGCGGCCAAGCCCGGGCCGCGAGCCTCAGCCCCCAGCGATACTTTTGTCTTGAGCATCACCCGCTGCGGCAGGCCAGCCGCCAGGCTCGCCACGGAGACAAGCGTGCCTGAGCCGCACATTCGCTCAAGCACCAGCGCCATGCCCACGATGCTGTCGCGAACGAGCACGACGTTCGGGTCGATCACCCCACCGTTGCCCTCGCCTCCGATCACGGCATTGTGGGCGAGCATCTGGTCGACAACGTTGGCCTCCCCCACGGCGGAGACATGGCAGTCGATGCCCCGCTGCTGGGCGATGGCAGCCGTCATGCCACTGGTGGAGCAGTTGACCACGATCGGCCCGGGGTCTTTTCCAACACGGCTTCAACAGCCAGCGGCAGCGTCGCCTCCTCACCGATGAAGCGGCCATCGGCGGTGGCAATCGCCAGCCGATCCGCATCGGGATCCTGAAAAAAGCCGACATCTGCCCCGCAGGCGGCGATCTGCGGCAGCATGCCAGCGAGGTTTTCTTCGGTCGGCTCGGGCGTGTGTTCAAACTGGCCATCCGGTGTTGCCCCAGCGATGGTCGCCTCCAGGCCAAGGGCCTCAAACAGCAGGCGGGCTGCACAGCTGCCAGCCCCGTGGCCAGCGTCGAGCCAGACCCGCGGCCTCACACGGCGAATCGCCTCCACATCCACTCGGGCCAGCACCCGCTGCACATGGACCGGAGCTCCGTCGACCTGCCTGCGGCCGCCCGGGGAGGCCGCCGCGGGGAGTGGGCTAGGCTCGTGAAACCGTGCGAGCACCACCCGGCCGGCCTCGGCGGTGAGCACCCGGCCGGCGGCAGAAAAGAGCTTCATGCCGTTGTACTGCGGGGGGTTGTGGCTGGCGGAAATCTGAATGCCACCGGCAGCCTGATGCTCCTCCACAAGCACGCCGACAGTCGGCGTGGCAGCCACGCCCGCATCGAGCACCTCCCGGCCAGCCGCCATCACGGCAGCCGCAATCGCATCGGCAAACATGCCGCCGCTGGCCCGGCCATCGCGGCCGATCACGATCCCGCCCGGGGGCAGCGTGGCGAGAAAAGCCTCGGCATACCGCACGGCCACCTCAGGCGTGAGCGATGTCCCCACGATGCCTCGCAGCCCAGAAACACTGACGATCAGTTCATCCATCTGCGTGCATCCTCATGTGCCATGCCAGCGGCTTCTCTGCATTTGCGAAGCCCACCACCAACTCCGCGGTTCCCGCGGCCGGTGGGGGGGCAGTATAAACACGTCCGCCGCAGCCAAGACACCGCCGCTGCTGCCCACCAGACACCATGCAGGAGCCCCTATGGCCGCCACCCCCGAGCGACTCACCGCGATTGACGCTGCCCACACCGCCGGCCGACTGACCGAGCACTCCGCCAAGGTGATCCGCGAGTGGCTCACCCTGCCACAGTTTTCGGCCTTCGCCGATGATCTGGGCCAGCGGATCGATCAGCAGCTCTGGCAGGAGCTCGACGACGCCTACTGGACGGTGATCCCCTTCGGCACCGGCGGCCGCCGCGGCACGATGTACCCAGTCGGCTGCAACGTGATCAACGACCGCACGATCGGCGAGAGCGCCCAGGGACTCGCCGACTACGTCGGCAGCGTGGTGCCGGCAGGTACAACGCCCACCTGCACGATCGCCTACGACACCCGCCACCGCTCCGAACACTTCGCCAAGCTCTGCAGCGAGGTGCTGCTCGCAGCCGGCTTCAAGATCTTCTTTCTGCGGGGCTTCCGCAGCACGCCCGAGCTCTCCTACGGCGTGAGGCACACCCAGAGCGACTGTGGCATCATGGTCACCGCCAGCCACAACCCGCCAAGCGACAACGCGGTGAAGGTCTACTGGGCCGGTGGCGTGCAGGTGCTCCCGCCGCACGACCGGGGCATCATCGACCGGGTGATGAATGTGGTCGATGTGGCGCGAAGCGACTTCGCAGCGGGTGTGGCCGATGGCCGCGTGCGGTTTGTGGAAGCTGAGATCGACCCCGCGTTTGTCGCCGCCGTGCTTGAACAGTCGACACCGGGCAGCCGAGACGTCTCGGTGCTCTACACGCCTCTGCACGGCGTGGGAGCCTCGGCAGTCGTGCCGGTGCTTGCTGGAGCAGGCTTCGCGCAGGTGCGGCTCTACGGCCCGCAGGAGACGCCCGATGGCGACTTCCCCAACGTGCCCGGGCATGTGGCCAACCCGGAAAACCCGGCGGTGCTTGCAGGGGCGATCGAGGAGGCCCAGGCGGCCGGTGACGACCTCGTGCTCGCCAGCGACCCCGACTGCGACCGGCTCGGCGCTGCTGCCCCGCTCACCCTCGACGCAGGCAGCGGCTGGGACACCTTCACTGGCAACCAGCTCGGGGCGTTGCTCGCCGACTGGACACTCACGACGCGAGCCCGCTGCGGCAAGGCCGCCGCGACCGACCGAGTGATCACCACGATCGTGACCAGCGGCCTCGTGCGGCGAGTCGCCGAGCATCACGGCATCCGGGCGATCGACAACCTGCTCGTGGGCTTCAAGTGGATCGGCCAGCGGATCGACGCGATCGGCCCGGAGCACTTTGCCTTCGGCTGCGAGGAGTCACACGGCTACCTCGCCGGCACGCACGTTCGCGACAAAGACGCTGCGGTTGCGGCGCTGCTGCTCGCTGAGATGGTGGCGAGCCTCAAGGCCGAGGGCCGCTCTCTGCACCAGCACCTCGACGGCCTCTTCGCGGCCCACGGCTGCCACCTCGAGCGACAGGTCTCGATCGCCCTGCCAGGCGCGGCGGGCATGGACCGCATGAAGGAGATCATGGCAGGCCTCCGCGACAGTCCGCCCTCGGCGATTGCCGGCCTCACCGTCAGCCGCGGCCGCGACTACGCCTCCCTCACAGCACGCATGCCCGACGGCACTACCGCAGCCATCGACGGCACGGCGGGTGACGTGATGATCTTCGATCTCGGCGATGCCCCGGCCGGCTGGCAGCCCTCCGAGCCCAATCAGTTTCCGCCGCTGGCCAATGCGGTGGCGGCTCGGCCGTCGGGCACCGAGCCCAAGATCAAGTTCTACCTCTTCACCGCCGCCCCCCCCTGCAGTCCCGCGGAGCTTCCCGCCATCAAGCAGCAGCTCGCCGAGCGGCTCGACGCGATGGAGCACGAGCTGCGTGCGGTTGTGGGTGTGTGAGGAACCCCGCGGCGCGGCCTCGCGAGGCTGCTCCATGCGGAAAGCTCGCTTCTCAGAGGGGGCTCGGGCCGGGTGATCCTCGGCAGATTCGCGCCGATTCTTTACTTGGCTCTGATGAAGTTTTGCAGCCGATTCAGCCGAACCGTAAGAGATGGCGCGAGGTGACCGCCAGCGCATCTGTGTGACCAGGAGACCACCGAGTGGCCAAACAGGTTCGGCAGGCAGCGGTGATTGCTATGAAGAATGGGAGAGTCTGCCTGATCACGACGAGCAGTGGGAAGCGATGGCTGGTGCCTAAAGGCAATCGGCAAGCCGGCTGCGACCTCCGTGAGACCGCTGCTCGTGAAGCCTGGGAGGAAGCAGGGCTGGTGGGCCGAGTGAAGAGCCAGCCGCTGGGAACCTACCAGTTCGTGAAGCTTGGCTGCCCCCATAAGGTGGTCGTCTTCAGAATGCAGGTCACGGAAGCGAAGCGGAAATGGCCTGAACGGCACAAACGGCGGCGACGATGGCTGCGGCCAACCAAGGCAAGCACCCGAATCGACCATGCGGAGTTGCGGGCGATTATTGCAAGTGCTGTTCGAGCGGCTTAACGCTGGCAAGCCCCCAGGGGTGCCCGCATGGGGGCCCCTAGGGGTGCGAGGTGCAACAGGGTGTGCGGCCGGAGTGTCCAGACCGCAAACGTTCACGGAGGACGACAGATGACAAAGGAAACAGCCACTCGACGGCCTGCTGATCTGCATGTTTTGACGCCCGTTTCGGATGCCGCGCGACGCGTGATCTCACTTCGGCTCGAGGCGGTGCGGGACTGCATCGGACGGGCCATCCGCGATCGGGAAGATCGTCGGCAAAATATCCATGCCCTGCGAGTGGCAACCAGGCGGGCAACAGCTGCTGTCGATATCTTTCGTGACTGCCTTCCCAAGCGGGTTCACAAAGAGGTGCGAGCCCATCTGCGATCATTGCGACGGGCTGTCGGCGCTGCCCGTGATTGGGATGTACTCCTTCAGCATCTCACCAAGGCTGCCAAGCGGGCCGATGATTCCGACCGTCCCACCTACGACATGCTGCATGGCTATGCCCTCGCGCATCGCATTCCAGCCCAACAGCAGCTGGAGGTGGCCTGCCCTGACTATCCCTTTGGCTTCGATCGACTTCTCGCTCGCTCTGTTGCTGCCGTTGGCTGGCGACAGGAATCACAGCCAACACTGGGAAGTTTTACTCGGCCGCTGATCAGTGTCCTTGTCGACGACCTCAACACCCTGGCGGCGCGGGGCGACGGTGATTGGGAGATGCTTCATGAGGTCCGGATTGCCGCCAAGCGGCTCCGGTATTCCCTGGAGGTGGTGGAAGACTGCTTCGGCCCTTCCCTTGAAGCCCACCTGGCTCCATCACTGACTCGCCTGCAGGAAGTCCTTGGGACAGTCAACGACAGCTTCAACGCCTCGATGCTGTTACGACAGATCGTGGAAGGCATGTCCGACTCCGTGCCCGGCATGGCCAACCGGTACGCTCCGCTCATCGAGCGGATGATCGCTGAGCATGAGGAGCGGATGCGTGACGGCCGCGAGCTCTACCGAGCCTGGCTTACCGCCTGGAATGGCGTCGAGATGCAGGATGCCCTGCTGACAGTCTGCCCAGATCTGCCATCGCGCGACTGCAGGGGAATCGTCGCCACCGGGCCGGCCCCCCTCGCCCCAGTCCCGCTGGGCAAGACCGCCTGAAAGACGAACGGCGGGCGGGCCTGGCGTCACGCGCTCGGATCGAGCTGTGTTTTAGGTTGCTCCCGCTCGCCGCAGGGGCGTGACCGCAACTCCTCGCTGGGCTCCCTCGGCCCGCGTCCCCAGATGCGGAGACGGTCTAAGGCGAAAACGCCTGCGGCGACAGCGGCCACAGCGGCCAGCAGACCAGCCGCCCCGAGGTCGGCCCGATCGTGGTAGCAGGCCCAGACAAACTGGACGACACACAACAGCGCCACGAACAACAGCGTGATCCGTCGCCCCAGAAAGGCGACTGCAAAGGCACCCAGGGGCGCCCCCAGAGCCACGACCGGTGCGGCAGCCAACCAGTTCTCCCAGACGCCAGGCTCAAGACCTGTGATCGACAGCTTGATGGCCGTCCCCAACAGCGAGTTGAAGGCCATGGCGACCACCGAGGTGGGAATGGCGATCTTTGGATCGACCCGGCAGCCAAGCACCAGCAGGGCATAGACCAGCATGTCGATGCCCACGCCCGTCACGGCCACGATCGTGGCGCCCGCGAGAAAGCCGGCGGCGATACCCAGACCAAACTGACGTCGGCCATCGCCACCGGCATTGCCCGCTGTGGCCATCAGGTCGTCGAGCCTGACAAGATGCAGCAGTCCGAAGGCTGCCCAGCAGACCGCAAACACCATTTTGACCCAGATCGTGGGCACTTGCGGAGCAACGGCAAGGATGCCGAGCGGAAGCCCGAGCAGCGACCCGGTCAAGGCTCCAGCCAGCATCGACCAGGCAAGCCGTTGACGCCGAGTGAGGATAAAGACCGCCGCGCTCGTCATCCCGACCGACTGAATGGCAAAGCTGAAGTCACGGCCGAGAGTGGCTGGGAGCCCAAAGGCGAGAACGAGTATCGGAAAGGCGACCGTACCGCCGCCCATCGGCGTAGCCCCCGCGACATAGCTGCCGAAAAGCATCGTCAGAGCGATCGGCCAGTGTTGCAAAACCACTGCGGCGTTGCCGGGCATCAACAACCAGGTCGTCCACCACGCGTAAAACGCAAGCACGACGAGCAGCCACATCCACAGCAACCCACGAGGTGCTTGTCGGCGAGTGTCCAACCGGGATTCGTGCAAAGGGCTCAACTCAGCAGCCCTGGCTGCGTGGGGCTGCTCTGCGACTCCACGGCCGGGGCTGCGAGGGCCAGGAACGCCGTTTGGGGCTGGGATGGCGACATGCTCATATCGGTGGGAAGATGCCTGCTTCGTCCGCAGACTACCGTGGGGCTTCACCCAGAGCCAGAGAGCTCATCCCCGCCGACAAACGTCGGCAACATCCGTAGAATCCTGGCATGAATGCCAGCAACGACGAGATGAGCAGCGACGACTCCGCCGCAGCCGCGGACCTGCCCAGCGACAAGCAGCCAGGCTGCTCCCCAAACGAGGGGGAGACCACGCCGGCCGACACCGACGAGGCTGCGGCGGCCCGCGACCGCTCGCTGGCGGCAGCCAAGGTGCGGCGGTTTCCGCAGACGCCGGGCGTGTATCTGATGAAGGATGCCGCAGGCCGCGTGATCTACGTCGGCAAGGCGAAAAACCTCCGCAGCCGGGCCGGCAGCTACTTCCTCAAAGCCGCCGCGGAAGAGCGGCGGACGGCAGACCTCGTTCGTGAGATTCGCGACATCGACTACCTCGAGGCCGACAGCGAGGTCGATGCGCTGCTGATGGAGAGCCGGCTGATCAAGGACGTGCAGCCCCGCTACAACACCGAGCTCAAAGACGACAAGACCTTTCCCTACCTGCAGATCACCACCCGCGAAGATTTTCCACGCGTGGAGGTGACTCGCGAACCGCGGCGAAAAAACGCCAAGCTCTACGGCCCCTTCACCAGCGCCGGCAGCCTCCGCGGGGCGATGGTCGTCTTGCAACGGATCTTCAAGTTTCGCACCTGCACCCTCGACATTGAAGCCGACGACGCCAAGTGGCAGTGGTATCGGCCCTGTCTGCTGGCCTCGATCAATCAGTGCACAGCGCCGTGCAACCTGCGGATTTCCAAGGAAGACTACCGCCGCGACATTCTCCGGCTGCGGACGTTCCTCGACGGCAACAAGCAGCGGGTCATCGACGAGATGCGGCACGACATGCTGCAGGCCTCAGAGCGGCTGGAGTTTGAGAAGGCCGCCCGGCTCCGCGACGA
Organism: Pirellulales bacterium; assembly: GCA_018401745.1. Lineage (GTDB taxonomy): Bacteria > Planctomycetota > Planctomycetia > Pirellulales > UBA1268 > M30B53. The sequence goes on from JAGYJY010000002.1 coordinate 28,477, forward strand.
GATCAAGCTGCTGGAAACACTCGACCAGCGGGGCGACCTCGAGGAGCATGTGCAGCCAGAGGTGTTTACGGTCGACCCCAAGAAGGGGCTCGCCGGGCTGAAGAGCGTGCTCAAGCTTGAGAAGCCGCCGCGGGTGATCGAGGGCGTCGATATTGCCCACCTGGGAGGCACTGAAACCGTCGCCAGCCTCGTGCAGTTTATCGACGGGCTCCCCTTCAAGCCCGGCTACAAGCGGTATCGCATTCAGACTGTCGACGGCATCGATGACTTTAAGAGCATTGCGGAGGTGGTGTCGCGGCGGTTTGCCCGACTGGCTCGGGAAGCCGCCCCCTTCCCCGACATCTTCCTGATCGACGGGGGCAAGGGGCAGCTCTCGGCGGCGATGGCGGCACTCGCAGACCTTGGCGTGGAGCCTCCCTGCGTGATCTCCCTCGCCAAACGCGAGGAGGAGGTCTTCCTGCCGGGCAGATCCGAGCCCCTGCGGATCAGCCGCGATGCCTACTCACTGCGGCTGCTCGAATACGTTCGCGATGAGGCCCACCGTTTCGCGCAGCACTACCATCATCTGCTGCGACGCAAGCGGACACTTGAGGGCTGAGGCAAACCGGCACCGTGGCTCAGCCCTCGGCTCAGCTCAGCCCTCGGCGATCCAGGCCTTGGCGGCGTCGAGCTCCGAGACATCGAACACCTTCACGGTTGCCGTCGTGAACGGCTTGCAGATCGTGCCCATCCACTTCTCCCAGGTCTTTTCCCCGACCAGGGCAATCCGCTCGATCGTCGTGCAGTGGGTGGTGGCGAAGGCGATGTCGTCCCAGAGGGCTTTGGCGTCCCAGCCGTGGAAGTCGTGAAACCAGGCAAGGATGCGTGTCTTGCCGGTCTCGGCAATCGCCGCGTCGACCATCGGCACGAAGGTCTTGTAGTCCTCATCGTGCAGCGTGCCGCTGAGCTTCATTCCGACCGTGTGGGCAGGCATGTCGGGCAGCATCTCAATCATGGGAGACCTCCAAGGCAAGTCAGTGCAGGCAGAAATCAGCAGAAGGCGACGCCCGACTTCCACCCGATCTCCGCGTCCGCCCGTATCCTACGCCGCGTCCCTCCGCTGGTGCCCGGTCTTTCCGGAATGTGCACCGCGCCGCAGGATGCGGCGACCGGCGCCCCCCAAAAACCTTGGCTTAGGGGTTTCTTCAGTGGAGATTGGCCATGAGTGGCTTTTTTCCACGGACAGCGAGCACAGCCGTGTCGCCGGTGAAGGGCTTGAGACCTCGCCGCTACGGCAGGGCTTCCTCGCCTATCATTCGTTTCCGGCGGACAGAAACCGCTCATCGAGCCAGCTGCCGACGCGTTCGAGGGCCTCAGCAGCGATCGTCTCTTCGATCGTGTCGTATTCACTCACAGCGCCGGTGGTGGACGTCTGCAAGAGGTGGTTGAGGCCCGGCAGTTCTTCCACCGCCGACGCGGGATTGCCCGCCTCAGCCACGGCCGCTCGCAGCGGCGGCAGGTTGATGGCCGCATCCACCTGCACATCGTTGCTGCCCACGAGGGCGAGCACCGGGCAGGCGAGCTGCCGCAGCGGCGTGGCCGGATCGTATTCCAAAAAGAAGCGAAACCAAGGCGTCGCAAGCTGGGCGATGCCAGCCTCGGCCAAAGCGTCGAGATCCTCACCCGGCGGCGGCTCTCCGGGCAGCGTCTCCCGCAGTCGCTTCGCGGCCTCGGCCGCCATCGTTGCCGGCGACGCCCCCGGCGGGGCATCTTCCACGGTGCTCATGAGCACTTCCTGGAGCACCCGCTGGCGGTTGAGCTGCTCGGGGATGCTGAGCCCTTCCGCCTCGAGCACCCGCTGGCCTTGCGAGAGCAGCACCTGCTTCCCGTCGACGCCCGCTCCGGCAAGCATCACAACGCAGGCCACCTGTGGGTTCTGCGCGGCCGCCATCGTGGCCAGCATCGCCCCCTCGCTGTGGCCGACGAAGCCGATCCGCTGCGGGTCGATTTCCGCACGTTCTGCCAGACAATCCCAGCCGGCCAACGCATCGCCGGCGAGGTCTTCGCTCGTGGCATCCGGCGGGCCGGCAGTCGATCCTCCCACGCCGCGATCGTCATACCGCAGCACGGCGATCCCGCGGCGGGTGAGATGATCGGCGATCACCGCAAACGGCTTGTGCTCAAAGAGGGTCTCGTCACGGTCCTGAGGCCCCGAGCCCGAAATCAGCACGACCGCCGGAAAGGGGCCATCGCCTTCGGGCAGCGTCAGCGTGCCGGCGAGCGTCACATCTTGGGCGGCGTTGCGAAAGCTCACCTCCTCGCTCGCGTAGGGAAACGGTGGCCTGGGCGTCTGCGGCCGCGGCTTCGCTGCCGGCGGCGGCGGTGGCTGATCGTCGCCCAGGGAGAGCGACAGAGGCAGCGACACCCCGCTCTGGGCCCAGCTGCCTGCGAGCGTTTTCCCATCCTCGGAAAGCGTTCCTGCAAAGCGGCCGCGAACGGCGGGCACATCGATCGTCCAGGTGCTGCCTGTGATGCCGAGGTCGCCGCGGAAGCCGCCGACCTGCTGCGTGAGGCTGTCCATCCAGGCCGTTCGCAGGCCGGCGGCGTCGCGGGTGATGCGAAACCGCAGGTCGAGCTTTTGCACGATGGCATTGAGGGTGCCGGCCCAGACCTCGTCGGCAGGGGGCGGCACAGGCTGATCACCCACGCTGCGAAAATCGAGCGGCAGCGTGGTGCCCCGCTGACCGCCAGGTGCCTGCAAAGACAACCGAGCCGCCGCCGGTCTCCCGCATCGTGCCGGTGTAGCTCGCCTGCGAGATCGGCAGCTCAAACCGCAGCTGCTCACCGTCGTTCACAAACGATTCCAGGGGAAAGCGACGGTCTCCTTCATCGATGCTCCGCAGCTGCCAACGGGCTTCGCCGCCCTCAGCAGGCTCGCTCTCCGCTTCATCCGGCACCGCTGAGACTGGAAGCTGCTCGATCACAAAGCGAAACCGGCGATCGGTCGCATCGAGCTCGCCATACCAGCGGGGCTCACCCACTGCCTCATCGGCTGCGACCGCTGGCGGCCCACTCAAGCAAGCGGCCACCATCAGCCCGCATCCCCACATCACGCCCCGCACGAACTGCCTGCCAGCCATTGCCGCTCCTTCGTCTGGTGTTTGCTCATCAACGGCCGCGTCAGCTCGCAGACTGTGGAACACGTCTGCCGCTGCAGGACGCGGTGACCGGCGACCCAAAAACCTCGGCATTTTGGGGCGTCGATTGCGTGGGAAAAGGCATGGGAAAAGGCAATGGATGGCTTTTTCCACGGACAGCTACATCCAGCCCCGCAGCCAGTAGTAGACCATGCCGTAATACTCATGCAGGATCTGCGTCGAGATCCGCAGCGAGCCGGCAGTCGGCAGCAGGTTCATCGCCACCCGGTAGAAGAGCGGCGGATACTTCTCTGGATCAATGAACGTGTAGTCGCACGGGGCGGGGATGATTTCCAGGCCATCGATGCCCAGCTGCTCGGCCTGCTTTTTGTAGATGCCGAGCGACCGCGGCATATGGCTCGCCGAGGTCACGAGAAACACCCGCGTTGCTCCCCGCTCAATCGCCAGCGGCAGGCTCTCGGCGGCATTCTCGCGGGTGTTTCGCGACTTGGTGTCGAGCGTGATCTGGTCATCGGCAACCCCCATCCAGCCGAGCATCTCCTGCATCGCCTCAGCCTCGGTCTGCTCGATGTAAGAGAGCTCACCGCCGCCACCGGCGCAGACCATCCAGTCGGCGAGGCCCTCGCGGATCAGGTGGGCCCCGTAGAGCAGCCGATCGCCAGCGTCGTGGACTTCGGCGGTCTGCCGCGGGGCGGCACGTGGCGAGATGCCCCCTCCCAGCACGATCACACCGTCGGCGTGTGGCAGGGGCTCGGGAGCCATCACCCGCCGCTCCAGCGACCTCGCCAGCTGCTCAGCCACCAGGCCGTTGCTGAAGACATAGAGGACCGCCAGCCCGGCGACCGCGGCCCACTTTCCTCTGGCCTGCCAGCGATCGCTGCGGCCCCACCGCCAGAGCCCCATGCCAGCCGCCAGGAGAAAAAACGCCATGCCGACGGGGTAGACAATCGCCGACACGATTTTGACCAGTAAGATCACCATCCGCAGAGCTCCGTGAGGTGGGTGCTGTTGACCGAGGATAAATCGAATGCCAACCACACAACAAACCAACGCAGCCATCCCCGCAGCAGATGCGTTGCCGGTGCTTGACCTCCGCGACCATGCCAGCAGCGACACGGCAACCCGGCAGCGGTTTCTGGACCGCCTGACCACGTCGCTCGAAACCTTCGGCTTTCTGGTGCTCGACGGCCACGGCATCGATCGCCAGCGGTTTGCGGAGGCATTCGCGGCGAGCCAAGCATTTTTCACGCTCGACGACGCCGCGAAGCAGGCCTGCAGCGTGCCGGAGTCGCTCGGCAACCGCGGCTACGTCGGCCTCGGTGGTGAACGAGCGGTTGGGGCCAGGGCCGCCGACCTGAAAGAGTTTTTCCATGTTGGCCAGCCGCACCCTCGCGGAGCCGCCGGCAGCTTCGACAACGCCTGGCCCTCTGCGTCGCAGCTCCCTGGCTTTGAGCACACAATGCTCGAACTTTTTGAAACACTCGAGCAGCTGGCCGGTCGCGTGCTCGCGGCCGTCGAGGAAGCGATTGGCCTCGAGGCTGGCCACCTCCAGGAGTGGATCGCAGGCGGCAACAGCATCCTGCGGCTGATCCACTACCCGCCGCTGCCAGCGGATCTTCCCGCCAATGCCGTGCGGGCTGCCGCGCATGCCGACATCAATCTGCTCACGCTGCTGTGCGAGGGCACGGCCGGCGGCCTCGAAGTGCGGCGGCCCGACGGTTCATGGATGCCGGTGAACTCGCTGGCTGGCCAGCTGGTCGTCAACGTAGGCGACATGCTCAGCCTGGCGACCGGCGGCCGTCTGCGGTCGACACCCCACCGCGTCGTCAACCCTGCCGACCCCGCCGCCCGTGGCGTCTCCCGCTACTCGATGCCGTTCTTCGTTCATCCACGCAGCGAGGTCGTGCTCAGCCAGGATGCAGCCACCCCCATCACCGCCGGCAGCTTCCTCGAAGCCCGCCTCGCCGCCATCCGCAGCAAGCCCACCGCACACTAAACAAAACGGCCGCAGGCCGTCCTCCGTCCCCCCACCCCGGCCGCAGATCGCCGCGAAGCGGCGGGCTCGCTTCACGCCTGCGAGAAACGGGACGGGTCCTCGGGCCGCAAAGCGGCCTCGGCTGTGCCGAGGTGCCTCCGGCACCCGAAGACCCGTCCCGTCAATCCGCCCCGGCCGCAGATCGCCGCGAAGCGGCGAACAGGCCGTCTCAATCCGCAAGCGAGGGGTGAGCCCGGGGCTGACCCTCCGGCGTATAGAAGCAAGCGACGCCCGGAGGGCCAAAGCGCAGCGGATATCCGAGCGAGCGAGGGCCTGGATGGCCCGCAGTGAGCGTCCGGAGGGACAGCCCCGGGCTCACCCCGAGCGACCCACCAAAGCGAAGCGGATATCCGAGCGAGCGAGGGCCTGGATGGCCCGCAGTGAGCGTCCGGAGGGACAGCCCCGGGCTCACCCCGAGCGACCCTACCGACTTGCCATATCGCACGACACGCCGCCAGCAGCCGGCACATAGCAGGCGCGGGCGTAGTCCATCACCATGCGGTGGGCACTAAACCGCCAGGCGAGAGAACTGATCGAGTTTTTCATCATCCGGATCCACTCCCGCGGCAGGCCGTCGCTGTCGCGGTCGTAGAAGAGGGGAATCGCTTCTTTTTCAAGCACGTCGTAGAGGGCGGCGGCGTCCCGCTGGTCGGTGATCTCATCCTGGGCGTGGGTCTCACCGCGGCCGATCGCGAAGCCGTTGCGGCCGTCGAAAGCCTCAGCCCACCAGCCGTCGAGAATCGAGCAGTTGAGCCCGCCGTTGAGCACCACCTTCTGGCCGCTCGTGCCTGAGGCCTCCAGCGGACGCCGCGGGTTGTTGAGCCAAATATCGACGCCCTGGATAAGATGCCGGCAGACGTTGATGTCGTAGTCCTCGACAAACACGATCCGTCCGCTGGTCTGCTCGTCGTGCCGCAGATTGGCAATCTTGCGGATCAGGGCCTTGCCGGGTTCGTCGGCAGGATGGGCCTTACCGGCAAAGATGATCTGAATCGGCCGGTCGGGATCGCTGATCATGGCCAGCAGACGGTCGATATCGCTGAGCACGAGGTCGGCCCGTTTGTAGGTCGCAAAGCGGCGGGCAAAGCCGATTGTCAGAACATTGGGATCGAGCACGGTGCGTGCCTGCTCGACCGCCTCATCGCACTCCCCGCGACGGCGACACTGACGGGCCAGCCGCCGACGCACGAACTGCAAGAGCAGGTTTTTCAGGGCGTAGTGCGTCTCCCAGAGCTCGCCTGAGTCGACATCGTAGATCTTCTGCCAGACATCGGGCTCGCCCATCCGGCGAAACCAGCCGGCCGGAAAGATGCGGTCGTAGAGCTGCAGCATCTGCCAGGAGAGCCAGCTGGGCACATGCACGCCATTGGTGATGTGGCCGATCGGCACCTCTTCCTCGCCCCGCGATGGCCAGAGGCTGTTCCACATGCGACGGCTGACATGGCCATGCAGGGCGCTGACGGCATTGGCCCGCTGGGAGAGCTTGAGCGCGAGCACCGTCATGCAGAACGGCTCTTCGTGGTTGTGGGGCTCCACGCGTCCCAGCGACATCAGGTGGTCGTGCGAGATCCCGATCGCGTCTCGCATGGGGCCGAGATGCTCTTCAATCAGGCCGCCATCGAAGCGGTCATGGCCGGCCGGCACTGGCGTGTGGGTGGTAAACACCGTCTGCCGCGACACCCGCCGCACGGCCTCGTCGTAGGACCAGCCGTCTCGGTCCATGCGGCCGCGGATCGCCTCGAGCGTGGCGAAAGCGGAGTGGCCTTCGTTGAGGTGATAGACGCCGGGCGTGATGCCCATGGCGCGAATCGCCTTCACGCCACCGATACCGAGCACGAGCTCCTGACGGATGCGGATCCTGGTGTCGCCACCGTAAAGCCGGCTGGTCAGTTCACGGTCTTCAGGCTTGTTGCCCTCGACGTCCGAGTCGAGCAGGTAGAGATTCACCCGGCCCACCGACATCCGCCAGACCTGAGCGAAAATCGGACCGCTGCGGGTGTCGACCTGCACCATGACTGGCTCGTCGTTGACGTCGAGCGCCGGGGCAATCGGGAGATTCTCCTCACGCGAGAGGATGTACTCCTGATGCTGGTAGCCGTCGATGTCGAGCTCTTGCCGGAAGTAGCCCTGCTTGTAGAAGAGGCCCACGGCAATCAAGGGAATCCCCAGGCCGCTGGCACTCTTGATGTGGTCGCCAGCAAGCACGCCCAGGCCGCCGGAGTAGACCGGCACCGATTCGTGGATGCCAAACTCCGCCGAGAAGTAGACCACAGGCTTCGAGCCGAGCACGCCCGCGTGCACATGGCTCCAGGTCGACTCGGCAGCCAGGTATTCCTTGAGACGGCGGTAGGCCTGGTTGATCCGGCTGTAAAGCACGAGTTCCGCAGCCCGCGACTCAAGCCGCTCGGGAGTGAACTCAGCCAGCAGCGCGATCGGGTTGTGGCCCAGTTGCCGGAAGCGTACGGGGTCGAGTTCGCGGAAGAGATTGTTGACTTCCGGATGCCAGCTCCACCACAGATTGCGAGCAAGTGCCATGCACTTGTCGTAGAGGTTTTGTGGAGAGAGTTCGTTGAGTCGTGGGGGGGCGAGACGCCCGCTGCCATTGGCCATTGGCATCACCGATACAGGGATGCCGGGAGTGCGCGGGACGGTCTCTTCTGCCTGGCTCATGGCGGGGCTCCGAGGGGGGTGGGAAGCGGTCAGCGCGAAACGGAGGGAACCATCCAGAAGTGTGCGGAGTATAGCCCCGGCACCGGTGCCAGGCGAGCCCCCGCCCCCGTTATGATGCCTGACGGTCTCAGCCCTTGCGAAAGCCCCACGCCATGCCGCCCCCCCAGCTCTTCCCCATCGGTTGCCAACACCCCGAGCCGGACGCCCTCATCGCTGTGCTCGACGCGATTAGAACCCGCGCCGAGCAGACCCGCAGTGAGGGCCCCTGGGCCAGCGGTATCTGGAAGGTGCTGGCGGCCCACGGCGTGCTTGACGGCTTCATTCCCATCGACTGTGAGGGCACCGCGGCGGACGAGGCCGCCGTCACCGAGTTTCTGCTTGAACTCGGCGGCTGCTGCCTGACCACCGCACTCGCCCTCACGCAGTGGGCCAGTGGCTGCCGGATCATCGCCGAGGCAGACCAGGACGTGCGGCAGCGGTACCTGCCCGCGCTGACACGGGGCGAGCTGACAACGACTGTCGGCATCTCCCAGCTCACCACGAGCCGCCGCCATCTGGGCGGTGCTGTGATGCGGGCGAGCGACCTCGGGGGCCGCTGGCAGCTCGACGGGCTCTGCCCGTGGGTCACGGGGGCCGACAGCGTCGACACGATCGTGACCGGAGCGGCCACGGCTGACGGCGAGACCCGTTTCTTTCTCGTCGATTGCAAGGCTCCCGGCATCAGCGTTGATGCCCCCATGCAGATGCTCGCACTCACCGGGAGCCGCACCTCCGTCGTGCACGTCACGGCGGCCCTCGCTGCCGAGATGATCGAGCCACCAACCACGCGGAGGCCCGGTGCCGGAGGCCTGACCACCTCGGCCCTTGCCGTCGGTGCGGCCAAGGCCTCGGCGAAACTGCTCGCAGAGGAGGCCTCGCGACGCCACGACGTGCGGCCCGTGGCCCACGGGCTTGCCGACGAAGCCGACAGGTTAGCCGCTCGAGTGATGAACGCTGTGCGGGAAGGCATCGAGCCCGACGACCGCGATCGCCTCCGCGGTGAGGCCAACAACCTGGTGATCCGAGCATCCCAGGCAGGCCTTGTGGCCAGCAAAGGGGCGGGATTCGTCGTCGGCCATCCCGCCGAGCTCGCCGTTCGCGAGGCGATGTTCTTTCTCGTCTGGAGCTGTCCTCAGACCGTCTCTGCCGCCACGCTCTGCGAGCTGGCTTCGCTCGGATAAGCGAAGGTTTTCTTCGCGAAAAACACACATTCCGGGCTTGTCGGCCTGGCGGGTTTTGGAGCATGCTGAAGGGTTGTGGGTCAACAGGTTTCCCACAGTCCTCGGGGGTGTTTTTCATGTCGGCCAATCCTCGCCGTGTCCTCATCGTCAAACTGTCGGCGATCGGCGATGTGCTGCACACCCTTCCCGTTGCCGTCGCGCTGCGGCGGGCGCTCCCGAAGCGGAAATCGCCTGGGCGGTCGAGGGCCGAGCCCGTGAGCTGCTCACGGAGCACCCCGCCATCGACCGTGTGATCAGCCTGCGGCGTCACTGGCTCACCTCACCCGCCTCGGTGCTCGACGTACGAAAGCGGCTCTCCAACTTCAGCCCCGATGTGACGATCGACGCCCAGGGGCTCTTCAAGAGCGGGGTGCTCTCCTGGCTCTCAGGAGCTGGCATGCGGATCGGCTATGCCGCTCCAGAAGCCCGCGAGGGCTCCGCCTTCTTCTCCACGCATCGCATCACCGCCACCGCAGCCCATGTCGTCGATCGGCATCTCGAACTGCTCGCCCCTCTGGGTATCACCGCGGGCGAACCCCGCTTCCAGATGCCGAGGCCGGAGGAACCCCGCAGGAGCGTCGACGCCTGGTGGAAAACCTTGGCCCTGCCCGATGCGCCTGCCGTGATGAACCCTGGGGCTGGCTGGACGTCAAAGCTCTGGCCCACCGAGCGGTTTGCGGCGGTCGCCCGCCAGCTGGGCCGACGGCACGGCCTGGTGAGCCTTGTCGTCTGGGGCGGTGCCAGCGAACGCGAAGCCGCCGAACGGATTGTGGCAGCCTCTGAGGGGGAGGCGGTGTTGGCTCCGGCCACCTCGCTGCCCGAGCTGGCCGAGGTTGCCGCCCGAGCCCGTGTGTTTCTTTCCAGTGACACCGGGCCGCTGCACCTGGCGGCGGCGATGGGCACGCCCTGCGTGGGCCTCTTTGGCCCCGTCCCTGCCTCGCGCAACGGCCCCTACGGTTCGCAGCACATCGCCGTCGAACCACCTGCAGGGATTCGGCCGGCCTGGAAAGATCGCAAACGTGACACGCAATCAATGCGTGCGATCGACGCGGATCGGGTCGTGGCAGCCACGTCGCAGCTGATCAGCCGTCTTGCCGCCGCCTGATGCAGCGGCGACTCCCCGATCGCTTCTCCAGGCCGTCGCCCCGGTTCGGTTTCGGTCCGCCTATACTCTGCACGCAGATCGATCCCTGAAACCGGAGGCTCAGGCGTGCCGCGGAAGCGAACGAATCCTTTCAACGTCGTGCTCGGGATCGTGGGCATTCTCTTCACAATCACGGCGATGAGTTACTGCGTGTTTGTGCTTCGTGGCGTGCAGGCAGCGGAGGCCAATGCCGCCAGCCCGCCTGTTGCCTTCGAGAGACTGATGGATGGCTACGGCACAACATTTTTGATCGCGCAGCTGGCGGTCTTGGCAATCGCCACTGTGGGGGCCGTGGCCTTCGACAGCGCCGAAGGTCGCAGAGAAGTGGAGCGTCGGCAGGGAGCCCGCAGGCTCTCACGAGCTCATGACGCATCGGCCGCGGCGTCGGCAGAGGGCACGCCTGCTCAAGGAAAGCCCGTGCCGTGACCGACTCGACTGCCTCCAGGATTGAGCGACTGCGGGAGCAGATCCGCGAACACGATCGCCGCTACTACATCGAGGCTGCGGCGGTCATCAGCGACCTTGACTACGACCGGCTGCTCGAGGAGTTGCGGCAGCTTGAAACGGCGCACCCTGAGCTGATCACGCCCGAGAGCCCCACGCAGCGGGTTGGTGATGCGGCCGTCGATGAGCTGACCTCGGTGCGGCATGTCCGACCCATGCTCTCGATGGACAACACCTACTCCGAGGGCGACCTCGCCGCGTGGGCGGCCCGCACGGCCAAACAGCTGGGCAGCGACGAGCCGATCGAGTGGGTGCTGGAGCTGAAAATCGACGGCGTGGCGGTCTCGCTGGCCTACGACGATGGCCGCCTTGCCCAAGGGGCAACCCGCGGCAGTGGCCTTGTGGGAGACGATATCACCCACACGCTGCGGACCGTGGGAGGCGTGCCGCTGCAGCTGTCGCTTGCCTCGCCCCCGCCGCGGCTTGATGTCCGCGGCGAGGTCTACATGACCAACTCCGATCTCGTACGGCTCAATGAGAAGCAGGCGGCTGAGGGCCTGCCGGCCTTTGCCAACACTCGCAATGTTGCCGCAGGCAGCATCCGTCTCCTCGACCCGAAGCTTGCCGCAGCCCGCCCGTTGCGGTTTTTCTGCCACGGGCTCGGCGATGCCGGCGGGCTGCCGATCCATTCGCAGACCGACCTCTTTGCCTGGGCGGTTTCGGTCGGGCTTCCGGTCGCTCCCTGGTCGCAGGCATTCCCCTCGATCGAGGCCTTGATCGAGTATGGCCGCGAACAGATCGAAGCTCTGCATGAGCTCGATTTCGAGGTCGATGGCTTCGTTGTCAAGGTCAACAGCTTTCAGCAGCAGCGGAGGCTGGGCAGCACCAGCAAGAGCCCCCGCTGGGCGATCGCTTGGAAGTTTGAGAAATACGAGGCAACCACCACGCTTGCACGGATCCGCGTGCAGGTTGGCCGCGGCGGCACGGTCACCCCCGTAGCAGACCTCGAGCCGGTGCAGCTGGCAGGCACCACTGTCAGCCGAGCGAGCCTCCACAACGCCGACGAGGTGGCCCGCAAGGATGTCCGCGTGGGCGATGTGCTCGTCGTGGAAAAGGCGGGCAAAGTGATCCCGCATGTCGTGCGGGTGGAAAAGCACCTCCGCACGAAGCGGCTGACGAAGTGGTCTCCACCGACGGAGTGCCCGGAATGCCACACACCGCTGGTGCGAGACCCTGAGGGCGTCTACATCCGCTGCCCCAACATGCACTGCCCGGCACGGCAGCGGGAGCGAATCAAGTTTTTTGCTTCCCGCGGTGCGATGGAGATCGAGGGACTGGGCGAAAAGCTGGTCGAGCAGCTGGTGGAGACAGGGCTCGTTCGCGACTACGCCGACCTCTACCGGCTGACCAGCAACGATCTGCTGCCGCTGGAGCGAGATGGGGCGTAAAGTCCGCCGACAATCTGGTCAGCCAGATTGCCGCCAGCCGCGAGCGTGGCCTGCCGCGGGTGCTCAACGCCCTGGCGATTCCCCACGTCGGCCCCCGCGTTGCCACCATTCTGGCCGAGGAGTTTGGCTCGATCGCCGCGATCCGCGACGCCAGCCAGGAGACGCTCTCTGCCGTCGCGGAGATTGGCCCGGTGATTGCCGAAAGCGTGCATGCATGGCTTACCGGCGACTACGGCCGGCATGTCGTGGCAGGGCTTCAGGCAGCGGGCGTGCAGATGGAGATGCCCGCTGGGCACCGAGCCCGCCGCGATGGCCCCCTCGCTGGCAAAACGCTGGTGGTGACAGGAACGCTCGCAGGCTACACGCGGCAGGAGGCCGAGGAGGCGATCCGCTCGGCCGGCGGCCGAGCCTCGTCGAGCGTGTCCAAGAAGACCGACTATGTGGTGGCGGGGGCTGAGGCCGGCAGCAAGCGAGCCAAGGCTGAAAAACTGGGCGTGCCGATCCTCGATGAGGCTGGCTTTTGCGAACTCCTCGAAGGCTGAGGCTGCGACGAGACTTTTGCCGCCCGCCGAGCCGGATCACCTGCGCACGGTCTCCGGAGCCCAGGCCAGGCCGAGCGTGGCCATCCCGCAGCCCCAGGCGAGGTCGCCAGCAAGCCAGCCGATCAGCGGCCAGGCCACGATGCCCAGGGCGACGATGCTGCGGCGGAGACCGACCACCCACACGCCTGCGGCAAAAGCGATCTCGAAGAGCGTGATCGCGTGGGTCAGCAGATTCGTGAGGTAGTCGGAGCCCGCCATTGCTGCCATCAGGCTCACTGGGGCCTGCTCGCGGCCGCTGAGAAGCCACCATGCGGCCGTGCCATCCCACCAGATGTCGCCCTTGAGCTGCGCGAGAATCGCTGCAACTGTGATGCCGGAGGCGTGCACAGCCATCAGCGACAGCGCCAGCCGGTTGCTGACCGAGGGCACGGCCTCAGCACCGCCGCGAGCCCGCCTGAGCCATGCGTCGAGGGAGAGGTGGTCGCCGCTGCGGCCGATCACGAGGCACCACAGCAGGATGGTGAGCACATCGTCGGCGGGGCTGATCAGCATCGGGCCGCGATGGAGGATCGACACCCAGAGCACTGCCGCGGCTGCGGCGGCGATCCGCGTGCCCAGGCCGACGAGCAGCGCCGCAAATGCGGCAACTCCAAGCCCGTAGAGCGCCCACAGGGAGGCTGCTGTCGTGGCCGCATCAAAGAACGATACACCCGAGGCCTTCCGCCAGGTGGCCATCACGTCGGGCGAAACAATCCCTTGCGGCCCGAACCACCGCTGCAGATCAGCGGCATAGCTCGACCAGAGCACCAGCCCCAGGACGGCGGTCAGAATCCTGATCACCGCCAGCGGACGACCGTCCGCGGGAAGAAACCAGAACGCATTCCAGGCGGTGCCGACCTGCTGAGAAAACGAAACAGGCGCTGTGGTGGGCTGGCTGCTCACGGCGTGGCTCCTTCGTCGTTTGTGGGCGACACCACCGGCGCGACATCCCGCTGCTCTTCGACCGTAAGCAGCTGCACGCTGCCGGCCACCCGCCGCACCCGCGCCACCATTGCCTGCTCAAGGGAGGGCTTCGCGGCTGCGTCGAACGCCGACCTTTCCGGCATGGCAAACCGCAGGCAGCGGACGCGAAGATCTTCGGAGCCAAGCTCGTCAAAGAGGCTTTCCGCCACCGCCGTGGGCAGCAGGCCGGCCACATCTTCGGGCACGGCCTCTGGCTCCAGCCAGCCTGCAAGCGTTCGCCAGCGATTGGCGGCGATGCCCGACGACCCGGCGGCCGGGAAGCGGATCGTCTTCGCCTCACCGGCGGCGTTCCAGGGTTCCACCACGATGACGTGATCGGCATCGTCCAGCTGGCCGTAGGTCAGCCGGTAGTCGAATCCGAGGTCGAGCCAGAGAGGCACCATCCAGGGGGAGAACAGCTTCGACTTCACCGTGCTCACCAGCAGCGACGACCCACTGCCAGAGTTGCCGGCCACTGTGAGCACACAGCCGAACAGGTAGAGGCTCAGGAGAATGCTCACGAAGCCGCGAAAGGCCTCGCTCGGCAGGCCGGCCTGCGTCGATTTCGGGTCGGTTTTTCGGGGTGGCTGGGCTGACACGGCATCTTCCGGATGCGAGTGGGACGGCTTTCGGGACGAGCTACGTTGACACACCGTCAGCAGCCCGATAGTTTCCCGGTGAGGCATCTGCCTCAACGATACTTCCGAAAACGCGGGGAGGCGCATGTCTCCCGAGGAAGCCTCTGGCTTTCAACGATTTTTTCAGGGGGATTAGCTCAGTTGGGAGAGCGTCTGGCTGGCAGCCAGAAGGTCAGGGGTTCAAGTCCCCTATCCTCCACTTGCAGTTTCGTGCGGAGCCCCATGGAGCTCCGACAGGCCGCGACGACGTAGGCCAAGCCGTGGTTCTGGGATGTCGATGCGGTGACGCGAGGCGAGCATCCAGAAACGGCCGCTGAGCCCATTGCCTGGCTGAACGGCTGCTTTCTGCCGGCAACCGAGCTGGCCCTCCCTGTTGGCGATGCGGGCTTTGTGCTCGGAGCGACCGTCACAGAGCAGCTTCGGACCTTTCGCGGAAAACTCTTTCAGCCGGAAGCCCACGCCCGCAGGCTTGCAGAGTCGCTGGCGATCACCGGCATCGAGCTGGCGGATGTCTGCGGCCCCGCTGGGAAACCTGGAGGCCTCACGCTCACGCACCTGTTTGCGGCAGCCGACACCGTTGCTTCCCGCAACACAGCGGCCGGCCCCGACGGCGGCGATGTGGGCGTGGTGGTTTTCCTGACCCCAGGCGACCTTGCGGCGCAGCACGAAGGGCACGGTGGATCGCCTCGCGCTGCGATTCACAGTTTTCCACTGGCGTTTCGCCTCTGGCACACGGCCTACCAGACTGGCGTGGCCCTGCGGAGAGTGCGGGTGCGACAGGTGCCTGACGCCTGTTGGCCGGTGCGGCTGAAGTGCCGCAGCCGGATGCACTACTACCTTGCCGACCGCGAGGCCGCAGCCGCAGAGCCTGGCAGCCGTGCGATTCTTGAGGAAGCCGACGGCGCGATCTGCGAAACCTCAACAGCCAACGTGATTGCGGTTCACAACGGCGTGCTCAGCCCCCCCTCCCATGCCCTCGAAGGCGTGAGCTTGGCGTTTGCTCGCAAACTGGCCGTGGAGGCTGGCCTGAGCTGGCAGCCTCGACAGCTTCTCGCTGCCGATCTGGCAACGGCTGACGAAGTCCTGCTCTCCAGCACGCCCAGCTGCCTGCTGCCGGCCACCCGCTTTGACGGCCTGCCCGTGGGTCATGGAACGCCTGGTCCGGTCTATCGGCGATTGCTCGCTGCCTGGAGCGAGGCGGTCGGCCTCGACATCGCCTCCCAGGCGGTGCAGATGGCCATTTCGGCCGCTTGAACCAGAGGCCTGCGGAGGATGACGTTGCGGAAGGATCGAGCGGCTGAGACGATACCAGTTTCATGAACGCCTCCGCCCCCCACGCTGTTGCACACGAGCCGCTGCTGCGGCGGACCCACGTGCGGTATCACGTGGAGCACACCACGACCTACACCTATTCCGAGCCGGTTCCGGTCTGCCACAACGAGATCCATCTCGTGCCCAGGGCGTTGCCGCGGCAGCGGGTTCTTGGGAATGCCATCACGGTGAAGCCCCAGCCAGCGTCGCTCTCCACCCACACCGACGCCTTTGGCAACACGGTTGGTTACTTCTCGATCCAGGAGGCCCACGAGCAGCTGACCGTCGCGAGCAGCAGCAGCGTGGAGGTGATCACGCCAGGTCCGTGGGAGATGCTGCCGGCACGAAACTGGGAACTGCTCCGCGACGACCTCGAGCGAGCGCCTGGACCGGATGCCCTTCAGGCGAAGCAGTTCCGCTTTGAGTCGCCGCTGGTCCGCACCCTCGAGCCTCTTGCCAGCTGGGCCGCGGAGTCGTTTCCGACAGGACGTCCGTGGGCAGATGCCGTCGTCGAACTGACCCACCGCATCTTCCGTGACTTTGTCTACGATCCCACCGCCACCACGACAAGCACGCCGGTCGAAGAGGTCTTTCGCCTCAGGCGAGGTGTCTGCCAAGACTTTGCCCATCTGCAGATCGCCTGCCTGAGGTCACTCGGCCTGGCAGCCCGCTACATCAGTGGCTACATCGCCAACACGCGTGTGCCCGGAGAACGCGAACTGGTTGGTGCTGATGCCTCCCACGCCTGGCTTTCGGTGTGGGGAGGCGAAGCTGGCTGGCTCGACCTCGATCCCACCAATGACTGCGTGCCGGGCAATCAGCATGTCACCCTCGGCTGGGGCCGCGACTACGCCGATGTCTGCCCGATCAAGGGCGTGTATGTCGGAGGCGGCAGCCACAGCATGGACGTGGCGGTCCACGTCAGGGCCCTCGACAGCGAATGGAACACCCCATGACCGACCAGGCCAGCGAGCCACAGCCAACGATTCCCCGCGGGCCACGCGGCTGGCTGCGGCGGCTCTACCTCTGGGTGCTCTCGTGGGCCGACTCACCCTACGGCACCGCCGGGCTGGCAGGCATCTCGTTTGCAGAGAGTTCCTTCTTCCCGATTCCCCCGGATGTGCTGCAGATCGCTCTGTCGGTGTCGCGGCCGCAGCGGGCGTTTCTGTTTGCTGCGGTGTCGACGGTGGCGAGCGTTGCTGGCGGGGCACTCGGCTGGGCGATTGGCTGGGGCCTCTGGCAGGCAACGAGTGGCTTCTTCTTCGACTGGATCCCAGGGTTCAGTGAAGAACATTTCGCCTATGTCGAGCAGCAGTATCAGGCCAACGCCGGCATCGCGATCTTCGCCGCTGCGTTCACGCCGATCCCCTTCAAGGTGTTCACGATTGCCGCTGGAGCCTGCTCTGTCCCGCTGACAACCCTGCTGCTGGCGTCGGTCGCCGGCCGGGGGCTCCGCTTCTTCCTTGTCGCCTGCGTGATGCGGATCTTTGGCGAACAGGCCAAGCGGATTCTCAACCGCCACCTTGAGCTGGTCACGCTGGTGCTCGGCGGCCTGATCGTGGCGGGCTTCGTCGCGATCCGCTACCTGCCGCGGCACTGACGCCGCAGCCTGCTCCCCGCTCAGTCGGCCTGCTGTTCGACTTCGGTGAAGATCGCCTCAAACTCCTCCCGCGTGCGGCCTGTCAGCTGGCGGACATCCTCCTCAAGCAGCTCAGGCCGTTCGTAGCCGAGCAGATGAGCCAGTTTCTGCTGCTCCTCGCGGGAGCTGGGAAACTCATGCCGGGCCGTGGCGTTGAGCAGCCGCAGCCGTCCTTCGATCGATCGCAGCACGCGATAGGCCGTTTCAAAAAACTCAAACGCGTCATCGCCCAGATGCCCAGCCGCATGCAGGGCGACGAGGCCCGCGAGTGTCTCGGGGGTCTGCAGGGCAGGATTCGCACCGCCGTGCACCAGCTGCATCACCTGCACGACAAACTCGATATCGACCACCCCGCCAGGTCCGCGTTTGAGGTTGGAACTCGCCGCCCCTTCCTCCATGCGATACCGCATCTCCCGAATCGCACGGATCGCGTCGGCATGCCACGCGCGGCCGTAGGCGGCTCGCCGAATGATCGCTTCGGCCCGCTTCCGGGCCGCGGGCGAGGCGACCACCACCCGCGCCTTCGTGAGCGCCTGCCGCTCCCAGATGGCCGCAGGTCCTCCCTCGGCGAAGTACTGTTCAAACGCATCGAGCGAGATGGCCGCGGCTCCACTCTTCCCGCTAGGCCGCAGCCGAGAGTCGACATCGTAGAGGCGGCCGTGCGGCCCAAAGGCGGTGGCGGCCTTCATCACCCGCTGGGCAAGGGTGCCGAAGAAGTGAGCGTTGGTGGTGGTGTCCGTGCTCCGCCTCGTGCGGCGGGCGGGGAACGTGCTGCCGTCGTGGTCGTAGAGAAAGATCAGATCCACGTCGCTGTGGTAGTTCATCTCGCGGCCGCCAAACTTGCCCATCGCCAGCACGATGATGCCTGCCCGCAGCCCCACGCTCTCACCCACGCCAACCATCGGTTCACCGAGCCGCTCGACAAGCCTCGCCTCCTCGTTGGCCACCAGCCAGGCGACGATCGCCTCGGCCACGCCGGTCAGGGTGCGGGTTGTCGCGGTCACATCCTGCTTGCCAAGAATGTCACCCACACCCACACGCAGCTGCTGCGAGGCCTTGAAAGCGTGCAGAATTGGCTCGGGGTCCACCGCGCCGCGGCACCAGTCGGTGAGCATTGCCCGCAGCTCTTCGGGCGTGGGCAGCCGGCCCACCAGCAGGCTGTCGAGCAGTTCGTCGATCATTCCCGGGTTGCCCACCAGCATCCCCGAGAGATACGGGCTCGAGGCACATAGCCGCACGTAGAGATCGAGCGACCGTGGATGAAAGCTGAACAGTTCCCAGAGCACGCCTTTTCCGCCAAGCGATTCGCTGACGCGGGCCAGGTTGACAAGCGTGGCATCGGGATCGGGTGTGGTGGCGATGGCGGCGAGCAGCCGCGGGGCGATGGCGGCGAGAAAGTGGCGACACCGCCGCGTGGAGAGGAAGCGAACCTTCTCCTCGCCGAGCGAGCAGAGATGCCGGTAGGCGGCGGCTGGGTCGCGGAAGCCATGCCGTCCGAGCAGTTCGGACACCCGCGACGCAGCAGGCGCCGGGTCGAGCACAAGGTCGGTTTCGGGCTCGGGCTCCTCGTCTCCCGGAAATGCGTCATGCAGGAGGTGGTCGAGGATCGTGCGATTGAGCCGGGTGGCTTCCTGCAGTTCGCTATTGAAGGCTGCCAGCCCGTCGGAACCGGGAGGGTGGCCCATCCGCACGGCCAGGGCTTCGCGGGCCGCCGCGTCGTCCGGAAGGGCGTGGGTCTGTGTGTCGAAGAGAATCTGCAGCCGGTGCTCCGCGGTGCGGAGCAGTGTGTAGGTCCGCTCGAGCACCTCGCGTTCTTTGTCGGTCAGCCCGCCCGTGCCGGCCAGCCGCCGAATCGCCTCAAGCGTGTTGCGGGTGCGGACCTCGGGCGTGTCGCCGCCGCTGAGCAGCTGGAGAAACTGGATCGTGGTTTCGACATCCCGGATGCCTCCCCGGCCCACCTTCACATCCCGCTCGTTGTCGCCTTCGCGGATTGCCCGTTGCTCGATCCGCCGTTTGAGCGCTTTGATGCCGCTGATGTCGGCCCGCGTCAGCCAACGGCGGTAGATCCAGGGCTCAAGCTCGGTCAGCAGCCGCTCGCCAAGCGTCTGGCTCCCCGCCGCCGCCCTCGCCTTGATCCACGCCTGCCGTTCCCAGGTGCGGCCGAGCGTGTCGAAATACTGCAGCATTGCCTCGATCGGCATCACCACCGGGCCTGACGCTCCGTGGGGCCGCAGCCGGAGATCCACGCGGTAGGCGATGCCCAGATCGGTGGGCTCCGAGAGCAGCCGCACGGTCTCATGGACCACCCGCTCAAAAAACTCGGCGTTGCTCGATGGCCGCGGTCCGTCAGTACGTCCGTCGCCTGACGACACAAACACGAGGTCGATGTCGCTGGAATAGTTGAGTTCCACACCGCCGAGTTTTCCCAGCGCCATCGCCGCGAGCTGTGCCGGTTCGCCAGCCGCGTCCCGGGGCACACCGCGGTGGATGGCGATCCGCCGCCAGGCCACATCGAGGGCAGCCGATAGGATCGCGTCGGCCAGGTGCGAAATCTGTGCGACCACCACCTCCAGCCGCTGGCCCACCACAATGTCGCCGTAGGCAATCCGCAGCGTTTCGCGGCGTTTGAACCGCCGCAGGATGGCCATCACGGCATCAAGGTCGGTGACCACCGCCACCTCCGCGGCCAGCTCGGCAATCACCGACGACCGCTTCACCGGCCTTCCCTCGCCGAGTCGGACCTCCTCCCAGGCCTCGGGGTCGCCGATCACAATCGAGGCCAGATGCGGGCTGGCCGCCAGGATCTTCATCAGAATCGCCAGGGCCGCCGGCTCCCTCTGAAAGAGAGCCGCCTCGGCGATCGGGCTCCGCACCGCATGCAGATAGCGGTCGAGGGCACGCAGCGCGGCATCGGGAGCTGGGAGCGTGGGCAGGAGCGAGGTGAGGGCCTCAACAAGGCTACCGATCAGATCGAGCGGCACTCCCGCGGTCGCAATCGAGAGCAGCGACGTGGAGGCCGACCTCGGTTCCACCAGACCAACCGACCGTCCCCAGGCGTCGGCTGCCTCGGGATCATCCAGCAGGCCGTGAACATCAGGCGTGGTGGGCATGTCCTGCCTGTGGCTGGTCTGCGGCTGTGGGCTCCGGAGCCCTGTTCCCTCCGCCGGCGAGCGGCAGCGAAATCGTATGCACCTCCGGCTCGGCAGCAAACTGCGGGGGCTCGCTACCCGCAAGAGCGAGTGCCCCCGAGACGGCCCACGGACCAGCCGCCAGGATGTCGACGTCGACGAGCCGGCCGATCAGCCGTCGCGGCGCGTCGAAGACGACGATCCGGTCGCACATGGTCCGCCCAGAAAGCTGCACGGTTCCGTCGGCAGTCTCGGCCTCGGCCTCGCCCGCCGCCGCTCGCTTCTCATCGCGACGGCTCAGGCCCTCCACAAGCACCTGCTGACGGCTCCCGACCAGCGGCAGGTTGCCTGCCAGGCTCGCCTCCGTTTGCGCGTCGAGCAGCAGCCGGTGCCGAGCCTTCTTCACGTCTTCCGGAACATCGTCGGGCTGTCGCTGGAAGGCTTTCGTGCCCGGCCGCGGGCTGTATTTGAAAATAAAGCTGTTTTTAAACTGCAGCTTCTGCACCAGGTCGAGCATCAGCTGAAACTCATCGTCAGTCTCGCCGCAGAAGCCGACGATGAAGTCGCTGGTGACGGCCGCATGCGGAATCGCCTCCATCAGCCGACCGTGCATCTCGAGGTATTCACCGATCGTGTAGCCCCGCTTCATCCGCTTGAGCACATCGTCGGAGCCATGCTGAGCCGGCACGTGCAGATAGTGGCAGACCTTCGGCAGGTCGCGGACGGCGTGAATCAGCTCGTCGGTCATGTCCCGCGGGTAGTTGGTCACGAAGCGAATCCGGTCGAGGCCGTCGATCGCGTCGAGCCCGACGAGCAGGTCGGCCAGCCGCGTGGTGCGGCCGCCATCGGCCCAGCGGTAGGAGTTGACCGTCTGGCCAATCAGCGTGATCTCGCGGCAGCCCTCATCGACGAGCTTCTTCGCCTCCGCGAGGATGGCCGCCGGCGGACGGGCCTGCTCTGGGCCGCGAACCCGCGGCACCACACAGAAGGCACAGAACTTGTCGCAGCCGGTCTGCGTGCGGATGAACGCCTGAAACGGCGTGGGCCGCATCTCAGGATCGCGATCGGGATCGTAGCTCTCAAAGCTGCGGGCCACACTCTCGCGACTGCCGGCTGCCCGGTCGAGGCTGACCTCAATCTGCGGACCACCTCCAGCCAGCACCCCATCGATCAGCGACGGCACGCGGTGCAGCTGCCCCGGCCCCACGACCAGGTCGACCCAGGGCGCCCGCTTTCGCACCAGCTCCTGATCCTTCTGGGCCATGCAGCCGAGCACGCCGACGACGAGCTCGGGCCGCTTCGCCTTCTCAGCACGGACACGGCCGAGGGCCGAGTAGACCTTGTCTTCAGCATGCTGTCGCACACTGCAGGTGTTGTAGAAAACGGCATCGGCATCCGCCGGGCTCTGAGCCATTTGCCAGCCCTGACGGCGGAGCGCCGCCACGACGAGCTCACTGTCGAGCACGTTCATCTGGCAGCCCACGGTGTCGATCCAAAGTCGTCGTGTCATAGCAACCGATTCTAAAGCGTTTGGCCGTTTGGTGGAGCGCCGGCCACTGCCCCCGCGGAACCGTCGCCCGATTCGAGCCGGCAGCCCTCGCGAAGGCTGCTCCCGCGGAGAAACTCGCCGGCGGTCATCAGGCGTCGCCCCTCGGGCACCAGCTGCCGCACGATCAGCGTCGTCCCCTCGCCGCAGGCCACGGTGATCCCGCCGGGCTCACCGCGATCGACCGCGAGAATCGTCCCCGGCTCCGCGGCTGCTGGGGCAGGCTCGCCAACGGCGACCTCGGCGAGCACAAGCCTCTGAGGCTTCCCCTCCGCCGGAGCAAAAAAGCTGGCCACCCGCGGCCAGGGCTCGAGCGCCCGTCGCCGTCGCTCCAGCTCCGCCGCGGTCTGGCTCCAGTCGAGAAGGCCGTCTGCCTTCGTCAGCCGCGGCGCCCGCGTCACCAACGACGGCTCTTGCGGGGCTCCCACATCCTCCCCGCCGGCAGCATGAATCGCCTCGATTGCAGCGAGCACCGCCTCCCCTCCGCCGGCCGCCAGCCGCTCCTCCAGCGTGGCCGCCGTGTCGTCTGCGGCAATCGGCTGCTCGCGGCTGACGATCACGGCTCCTGCATCGAGCCGAGGCGACATGCGGATCACGCTCACGCCCGTTGTCGGGTCGCCCTCGAGAATCGCCCACTGCACTGGAGCCGCCCCGCGGTGACGCGGCAGCAGCGAGCCATGCAGATTGATGCCGCCGTAGCTCGCGACGGAGAGCGCTGCCGGCGAGAGAATCTGTCCGTAGTCGCACACGACCAGCAGATCTGGCCGCAGGTCGGCCACCTCCGCACGGGCATCGTCTGCGTTGATGTCAGATGGATCGAGCACAGGCACGCCTGCCTGCTCGGCAGCCTGCCGCATCGGATTCGGCGGCGGACGCCGCCCGCGGGCCACGCGATCGGGCCGTGTCACCACCGCGACCACCTCGTGCGAGGATGCGACGAGCGACTGAAACATGGGCACGGCAAACGGACCGGTTCCCATCACCACCAATCGCAGCGACTTCGATCCGTTTTCTGGCATCCGCGAGCCTTCCCTTTCGTTTCAGTCCACCGTCAGGCATCACGCCTGACAGCGGGCTCGCTCCAGGGCATCGAGCCGGGCGGTGATCTCGCGGTCGCCAGGAACCTCTCCGCGGTCCTGCTTGCCGGCAAAGATGTCGCAGAAGCCGTCGAGCGCCCGGGACGCTTCAATCGCCGAGGCCTCGGAAAGCCGATCGGTGAAGAGCCGTCCTTCAATGTGGTCAAACTCGTGCTGGACCACTCGAGCCAGGAAGCCATCAAGGTCGGCGTTGATCACCTCGCCGGAAAGGCTGTAGGCCTTGACCCGCACTGTCGCTGGACGCCTGACATCCATTCTCACGCCGGGCAGACTCAGGCAGCCCTCTTCCTGAACGGCCGTGCCGCGAGGCTTGCTCAGCTGCGGATTGATAAACACCAGCTCTTCACCGGAGTCGGGCCGGCCCTCGGTGTTGACGATAAACAGCCGGTAGGGCAGCGCCACCTGGTTGGCCGCGAGGCCCACTCCCTGCTCGGCATACATGATCTCAAACATCTGCCGCACGGCATCCCGCAGCTCTTCGTCAATGCGAACCACCGCTCGCGAGACCCTCCGCAGGGCCGGATGGGGATACTCCACCAGCTGCAGCTGGCCGATAGTGGTGGCGGAGTCTGCCGTCTGCGAAGCGGCTGCCGATGAATCGTTCATATGACCTGTCATGCTGCGGGGCTTTGGTTGGTGGCTTTCAACCACTGTTTCGTAGTCTAGCCGCCAGAAAGGCGACTGGTGTCGTCATGGGCGGTTCGGCAGTGGCCAAAAGCTGGCCGAGCGGGGATGATGCCGGCATGCATGCACCACCTGTCCGCTGGTCACATCCCGCCGTCGTCGCTGCCACCTGCCTGTGGCTCGGCCGCATTCCCTGGGCGCCTGGCACCTGGGGTGCCGTGGCAGGCATTGGCCTGGCGTTGGCGATTGAGCGGGTCGCCCTGGCGGCAGGCGACGCCTCGTCGGCAACAGCACTGGCAGTGGAACTCGGTCTCGTTGTGCTCGTCAACGCGGCCGGGATTCCGATCTGCACCCGCGCCGCAGCGGCGTTGGGGGCCAGCAAGGATCCTGGGGCGGTCAACCTCGACGAGGCGACAAGCATGCCGCTGGCCCTGTTTGTGATCCCGCTGGGGGCTCGCGGCTGGACGGTGATGCTGCTGGCGTTTCTTCTGTTTCGCTTCTTCGACATCCTCAAGCCGTTTCCCTGCCGACAGCTTGAGCGGCTCCCCGCTGGCTGTGGCATCATGGCCGACGACTGGGGGGCGGCGGTCTGGACCGGATGCTGCCTGGCAGTGGCCATGCAGGTCGGCTGGCTGCCCGGGTAGCAAACGCAGGGCGGCAGGCGAGGCGGAACCCAGACATGCACATTCTTCTTCTCGATCAACGGATCGTGGACCGGCCCTGCCCCACGCTCGAGGCGCTGGTGACCGCCATCAGAAGCCACGGGCTGCAGGTCTCTCTCTGCTGTCCTGCCCTGGGCGAACCGACAGATGGCCTGCTTGCCACGAGCCACGGCTGGCCGATTCGCCTCGATCTGCTCTCCGCTGGCGGCGAGGCGTGGAGCGGATTCCTCGACGCGGCTGCTCGTGGCGACTCTCTCTCAGCAGCCGCCGCACGGCTGACCGACCCTCCGCTTGGCCGGCTGCGGGAGGCGGTTCGGCGGGCCGTTACCCGGGCCGTCGACAAGACCGATGTCGATGTGCTCTTCGTCTGCCAGGCAGGCCTGCTTGTGGAGTTTGCCATCGAAACCGGGCCGCCGGTCGCGGCCCACGCCAACGGCACAGACCTCGCCTCGCTCGAGTCTGCTGGCCGGCTGCGAGACATTCGTGGCGGCGTCGCTGAGTTCCTGCGACCTGCTCGCAGCCGATTCCGCCACGACCGCAGCCCAGCTGGGAAGTCGCTGGATTGAGCCCGATCCGGAGAGGCCGATCGAAATCTGGCCGCTCGCAGGCTCGGCGAAACGGGTCGTGGATGGCTGTCAAAAGGCCCTCACCCGCCGCTTCACGCCCTAATGCCGGTCATGCCTCGCGGCGTTCGCTGGAAAACAACGCATCGATCTCCCCGGTCTCCATGGCGTGCAGAAACGTGTCGAAGTCGCGATACACCGCATGACTCGTCAGCTGCACCACCCAGTTGCGAACCAGTGGCGTGATCGTG
The DNA here is from genome assembly GCA_018401745.1 of Pirellulales bacterium. GTDB lineage: Bacteria > Planctomycetota > Planctomycetia > Pirellulales > UBA1268 > M30B53. The sequence goes on from JAGYJY010000002.1 coordinate 53,617, forward strand.
ACCACCACGCGGCCATGCCGGTGCGCTTCCCACATCTCGATCGCCGTTCCCATGGAGGCCTCGGGCACGTAGGCGACCAGGAGATCAAACACCTGGCACATCTCCACATGGCCCACAAAAACCTTCCGCGCCTGGTCGACCCCGTAGCCGATCGAGTTGGCGTGGTTGGCATGGGGATCGTAAACTTCGGCCTCTGGCCAGCGAGCCTCGACTGCCCTGCGAAAGCGTTCGCGGTAGGACTGGTCGTGGACGAGCGCGGCCACGTGTGATCCCTGCATGATTCCAGCGAGAAAAATCCGCATGGCACGTCCTCTGGCATCGACATCGAAGAAAACGGCCGCCACCTCCAGAAAAGCAGCCCGCACACCTGCTGCGAACCCTAGAGGATCAGACGACTCACGAAAAGATGCCGCCGCTCACGGCATCCCAGAACCCGACCTCAGCCGCACGGTCGACGTCGTGATGCAGCTGATGGCAATCCGCGGGGGCTCCGGCAACGAGAAGGATGTGGCCGCCTTTGTCGTGGAGCAGCTGCAGGCCGCCGGCTGCCCGGCTGAAGCGATCAGCTTCGACCGTGCCAACGAAAAGACACCGCTGCGAGGCAACGTCGGCAACCTGATCGTCAAGCTGCCTGGCACGCTCCGCGGACCGAGGCGGCTGCTGATGGCCCACATGGACACCGTGCCTGTCTGCCTCGGCTCAAAGCCGGTCCTCAAAAAGATCAAGGGCCAGCGGATCGTCACCTCCTCCGACCCGTCCACCGGCCTCGGCGCCGACGACCGCTCCGGCGTGGCGGTCGTGCTTTCCACGGCAATCGAGATCCTCTCCCGGGGCCTGCCACACCCGCCGCTGACTTTCTTCTTTGCGATCCAGGAAGAAGTGGGCCTGTGGGGGGCCCGCCTGGTCTCGGCAACCGCGCTTGGTAAGCCGAAGCTCGCCTTCAACTTTGATGGTGGTGATGCCGACAAGCTGACGATCGGAGCGACCGGCGGCCATCGCCTCGACATCGAGATCGAGGGCATTCCATCCCATGCAGGTGTCGCCCCAGAGAAGGGCGTGTCGGCGATCGCCATCGCCTCGCTGGCGATTGCCAGCCTGGTGGAGGAGGGCTGGCATGGCCTGGTGACCAAAGATGGCAAGCGGGGCACCAGCAACGTCGGCGTTGTGCAGGCGGGCAATGCGACCAACGTCGTTGCCGAACGCGCCTCGCTGAAGGCCGAGGCCCGTGGCCACGACCAGCCGCTCCGCAACAAGATCGTGAGAGCGATCGAGAAGGCTTTCAAAGACGCGGTCCGCCGGGTGAAGTCAGCCGACGGGCAGACAGGAAAGGTGACGGTTGACGGTCACCTCGACTACGAGGCCTTCCGGCTCGGTGAAAAAGAACCGTGCGTGGTGGCTGCCCAGGAGGCGGTGGCATCGATCGGTCTGTCGCCCCGGCTCGATGTTTCCAACGGTGGTCTCGATGCCAACTGGATGGCCGCCCACGGGATTCCCACCGTCACGCTCGGCTGCGGGCAAAACGACATCCACACCACCGGCGAATGGCTTGATGTGGCTGCGTTCGAGCAGGCCTGCCGGATTGCCTTGCGGCTGGCCACAGCCTGCTAGCGAAATAAACAACCAAGTCTCGACCCCACCTTGCGATGGCCGACCGGCATGCCTGCTGAAACCCAACTCGAACTCCCGATCGGCGATCGGCTCGTGAGAGGCGACTGCCTGGAAAACCTGCGGCTGCTCCCCGACGGAGCAGCCCAGCTGGCCTTTGCCGATCCGCCGTTCAACATCGGCTACGACTACGACACCTACGACGACAAGCGATCAGCCAACGACTACCTCGACTGGAGCCGCCAGTGGATTGCAGAAATGCAGCGGGTTTTGTCGGCCGACGGGACGTTTTGGCTGGCGATTGGCGATGAGTATGCCGCTGAGCTGAAAGTGATGGCCACGCGGGAGCTGGGGTTTGCCTGCCGCAGCTGGGTGGTCTGGTACTACACGTTTGGCGTCAACTGTAAAAATAAGTTCAGCCGCTCCCACGCCCACCTCTTCCACTTTGTCCGCGACCCTCACGCCTTCACCTTCAACGCCGACCAGATCCGTGTGCCGTCGGCCCGCGAACTGGTCTACGGTGACAAGCGGGCCAACCCCAAAGGTCGTCTTCCCGACGACACCTGGATCCTCAGGCCGCAGGATCTCGCTGAGGGCTTTGGCCCCGAAGAAAACACCTGGTATTTCCCGCGGGTGTGCGGCACGTTCAAAGAACGATCCGGCTGGCATGGCTGCCAGATGCCAGAGCAGCTGCTCGGCCGAATCATCCGCAGCTGCAGCCACCCGGGAGACCTCGTGGTCGATCCGTTTGCCGGCAGTGGCACCACCCTGGCGGTGGCCAAGAAACTCGGTCGCCGCTACTTCGGCTGCGAACTCTCGGATCAGTATGCCGAGCGGATCAGCGAGCGGCTTGCCTCGATCCGCGAGGGCGACCGGCTCGATGGCGGCTGAGGAGCCGCTGAAGAGCGCCCCTACCACCGCCAAGGGCCGACGGCTGAAACGCTGACAGTCATATCTCTCCCCTTGAGTTGAGATGCCAGCAGCGGCTCGGGCCCCGAGGGCCTGACCTCTCTTGTGCCGGTCTGCCGGGCGTGGTGGAATGCTGACCCTGAGGGGATTATCCGAAGAGAAGAAAGGACATCGATGCGCTACGGACTCAACCTGCTGCTCTGGACCGACCGCATGCATGAAGGCATGGAGCCGATCGTTGCGCGGGTCAAAGAGATGGGCTACGACGGCGTGGAGATGCCGATGTTCGAGCTCAACGAGAGCCTCTACACCGACTGGGGGAAGCGGCTTGACGACCTCGGCCTCGCCCGCACCGCCGTCAGCATCCGCACCGCCGGCGACAACCCGATCAGTCCTTCGGCGAGCGTGCGGACATCTGCCGTCGACGCCCTCAAGCGAACAATCGACTGCTGCCACGCCGCCGGTGCCAAGGTGCTGGCTGGCCCCAACCACTCAGCGATTGGCGAGTTTTCCGGCAGCGGCCCGAGCGAGGATGAGTTTCAGTGGGGTGTCGACTCGCTGCGGCAAGCGGCCGAGCATGCCGGCGAGGCCGGCGTGACCTTCGCAATCGAATACCTCAACCGCTTTGAAAACTACTTCCTGACCAGCGTTGAGCAGACGGTGGCGTTTGTGAAGGCCGTCGATCACCCCGCTTGCCGGATGATGTACGACACCTTCCATGCCAACATCGAAGAGAAGGGCCTCGCCGACGCCATCTCATCAGCGATCCCGCATACGGTGTTGGTGCATATTTCTGAGAATGACCGCAGCATTCCTGGCACCGGCCATGTCGACTGGAAGACCAGCTTCGATTCGCTGCATGCCGCCGGCTACGATGGCTGGATGGTGGTTGAGGCCTTCGGACTGGCGCTGCCCGGAATCGCCGCTGCCACCAAGATCTGGCGAAAGATGTTTCCCGATGAAGACACCCTTGCCCGCGAAGGGCTGGCCTTCATGAAGCAGAACGTCGCCCAGCGTTGGGGCTGATGGCTTGGCTGAGGCTGCCAGCGGCCTCGGTGGTCGTGCAAGCGTAAGGAGACGCGACATGGCTCGCACCAGCAGGTCTGAGCCAGACGAGGGTTTCCGAGGGAAGCCCTCCGACGGCGGGCTCTCGATCGACCGACTGGCCCAGGCCTTCGCGGCGATGATGGGCACCGGCGAGGCGTTGCCCCCGGAGAAGCCGGCACACGAGGCGGTCAGAGTCGACGTCTCCCCCGACCTCGATGCCGGCACCAGCGACGCCACCGATCCAGACGACGAGTCGTGCCGTGTCACCCCGGCCACGATTCTCGAAGCGATGCTCTTTGTCGGCATGGCTGACGGGGAGCCGCTCTGCTCGCGGAAAGTGGCCTCGTTGATGCGCGGGGTGCGGCCCCAGGAAGTCGATGAGCTCGCTGAGGAACTGCGGGCCCGCTACGACCAGCAGCAGCGGCCCTACGAGGTCGTTGCGGTGGGATCAGGCTGGGCGCTGCGGCTGCGTGAAGCCTACCGGCAGTTTGGCCGGATCCTTGAGCAGCGTGCCCAGCAGGTGAGGCTCGGTGAAGAGGCCCTCGACACCCTCGCGGTGGTGGCCTGGAACCAGCCGGTGCGGCGAGATCGCCTCGTGCAGCTCGGCTGCGACGCACGGCCGAGCACCCTGCGGCAGTTGGTCCGCCGTGGGCTGCTCCAGCTGATCTCGGCCGGCAAAGGCGAAGAGCCTTCCTACCAGACCACCGACAAATTTCTTGATGTCTTCAAGATCGAAAAACTTGCCGACCTTCCCAAGCCCGATGCTCCGCCGTCGTGACGTGGCCTTCTTCGATCCCGACAGCTCGAGGGCGGCGCGTGTGGTGGTGATGAGCTGCCGAGTGCACATCACACGGACTGCCAAGCCCCGCACGAGGCCTCGTTTTCTGCCATGACGTCCGCTCGCTCATCCGCGATGCCACACGACCTCCGCTCAGCCTCTGCCTGCCTGCTGACCCCGCCCGGCCGCTCGGCCCTGGCGGTCGTGGGCGTGCGAGGCCCGCGGGCGATGTCGGCGGTCGCAGCGAGCTTCCAGCCCCGCGGCGGCTGTCCGCTCGATGCACGGCCCGACCGAGCCGTGGTCTTCGGTCGCTGGGGAGGTCTGCAGGGGGAAGAGCTGGTGGTCGTGCGGCGGGCAGCCGACGACCTCGAGGTGCACTGCCATGGAGGCGTTGCCGCGGCCGCGGCCATCCTCCGCGACCTGGTGCACGCCGGCTGCCGGCAGCTTGACATCTCGGCCTGGGCCAGCGACGCAAGCCGCAACGGCGTCGACGCTGCCGGCGACGAGTCGACCCGCGAGCGACGACAGATTGTTGCCGAAGCCCAGCTCGCGCTGGCCTTCGCTCGCGGGCCCCATGCCGCGAGGCTGCTGGCCCACCAGCTCTCCGGCAGCCTGGCCGCTGCGATAGACACGCTCCGTGCAGCCGAAAGTCGGCAGCGGGAGGCGATTGCCGAGCGGCTGCTGTCGTGGCAAGGCCTGGGGCTCCGCCTGACACAGCCGTGGCGGGTGGTGGTGGCCGGGCCTCCGAATGCCGGCAAGAGCAGCCTGGTCAACGCCCTGGCGGGCTTCGCACGCAGCATCGTCTCACCCACCGCCGGCACCACCCGCGATGTCCTGGAGACACGTCTCGTGCTCGGCGGCTGGGACCTGGTGCTCATCGATACCGCCGGCCTCCGCCTCGAGGCGGGCGACAGCATCGAGGAGGCCGGCATTGCCAAGGCCGTCGCGGCGACCAGCCAGGCCGACCTCGTGGTTGTCGTCACGGCAAGCGACCAGCCCGACACAACTGCCGCCGGCACCCTGCTCTGCCCCCACGCCCCACGGCTTTTGGTGACCAACAAGACCGACCTGCTCACCATCCCACCAGCCGCCGCCACCCCACCGCCGCTCCACACCTCAGCCCTCACCGGTGCAGGCATCGAAGACCTCGCCATCCGCATCATTCACACCCTCATCCCGCAAACACCGCCCCCCGGCGAAGCCATCCCGTTCACCCCCCGGCAGATCGACCTGATCAAACACCTGCGCGGAAACACCGCGCACGGGTAACGGGAAGGGTCCTCGCTTCACGCCTGCGAAGCGAACGGGACGGGTCCTCGGGCCGCGAAGCGGCCTCGGCGAAGCCGAGGTGCCTGCGGCACCCGAAGACCCGTCCCGCTTGCGCGCCCCACCCCGCTCAGCCCCACCGCCTCCCCCGGCCGCAGATCGCCGCGAAGCGGCGGACAGGCCGCCCTTAAACCGTAAGCGAGGGGTGAGCCCGGGCCGAATGAGCCGGCCTTGCAGTCGAGCGCAGCCCGGAGGGCGAAAGCGAGAATGCACGAGTGAGCGAAGCCAGGATGGCGCAGCGAACGCTCGGCGAATCGGCTTGGGCTCACCCCGAGCGACCTCGAACGCTCGGCGAATCGGCTTGGGCTCACCCCGAGCGACCCCGAGCGGCCCTAATACCGCGGCACCCCCGCATCAACCTCAAGGCTCCAGGCCTCGATCCCACCAGCGAGGCTCTGCACCGTCACAAACCCCTTGCCGCGGAGAAACTCAACCACCCGCAGGCTCCGCACACCGTGATGACAGTGCACGACCAAGGGCTTGCCTCGCCACGGCTCGAGCTCTGCAAGTCGCTCGGGGATCTCTCGCATCGGGATCAGCCGAGCTCCCTCAATGTTGGCGATCGCATATTCATCCGGCTCGCGGCAGTCGAGGAGGAGCAGGCTGGCATCAGACCGCATCCGTGCCAGCTCGGCGGTGGTGACTTCAAGCGAGGGGGGCTGGGGGCTGTTCATCGTGGGCCTTCCACACGTGTCGGAGACGGACCTGAGGGAGTGTACCCTTGGGGTGTCGCGATGCTTTCGTTCTGTTCCACGTGCTGCCATCCTGCAATGCCCGCTGTTGACGCCGATCCCGAAGCCGCCCGTGGGTTTGCCCTGCAGGTGGTGTCGCGCCTGCGAGAGGCGGGGCATGAGGCTCTCTGGGCGGGCGGGTGCGTTCGCGATGAGCTGCTCAGCCGCACGCCAGCGGATTACGACGTGGCCACGTCGGCAAAGCCCGACGCCGTGCGTGAGCTCTTTGGCCGCCGTAGGACGCTCGCGGTGGGGGCGGCCTTCGGTGTGATCACGGTGGTGGGCCCCCGCGGCGCGGGGCATGTTGAGGTCACGACCTTCCGGACTGATGCGGCCTACACCGACGGCCGCCATCCCGCGGGCGTGCGGTTTTCCACGCCGCAGGAAGATGCCCAGCGGCGGGATTTTACGATCAATGGACTGTTCTTCGACCCGCTTGCGGGCAAGGTGCACGACTACGTTGGTGGCAAGGCAGATCTTGAGAAGGGTGTTGTCCGGGCCATCGGCGTTGCCTCGCAGCGGTTTGCCGAAGACCACCTTCGCATGCTGCGGGCCGTCCGCTTCACCGCCGGCTTCAGCTTTGCCTTAGAAGCAGAAACGCGGGCGGCCATTGAGCGGATGGCGCCGCGGGTCACAAGTGTTAGCCCGGAGCGGATCGCCGCCGAACTGAGGCTGATGGTGACACGGCGAGGGCGGGCAGCGGCTCTTCAGCTGCTGCTCGACACCGGCCTGGCCGCAGAGGTTCTTCCTGAGGTGGCCCTGCCGGGCGGCTCGGCAGTTTCTCAGGATCGCTGGCGGCTTGCCACGCAGGTGCTTGCGGCGCTCGACGAGCCCTCGTTGTCGGCCGCTCTGGCCACCCTTGTCGACATCGCGGCAGCACCAGGTGGCCTGCCGGGGGCGGACGGGCCGCCGCTCCGCCGCCCCCACTCACCAACCATCGCCGCCATCGGCTCGCGGCTGCGGCTCTCCAACGATGAGACGACAACGGCCGACTGGCTGCTAGCGGCCGTGCGTCAGTTCAAGACGCTCATGGAGCCGGCGGGGGCGGCGGCCGCAGCCTGGTCAAACCTGCAGCCCTGGCTGGCTGACCGACGGGCCAGAGAGCTGGCGGATCTCCTCCGCGGCCGAGCTGTCAACGGCCTCGGTAGGGCCGAGACGGCAGCCTGGGTGACCGCCCAGCTTGACCGGCCTCGCGAAGAACTCGACCCACCGCCCCTGCTTTCCGGACATGAGCTGATGGCGGAAGGCGTGGCGAAAGGACGCGACGTTGGCCGCTGGCTGGCAGCCATCCGCCGCCTGCAGCTCGACGGCAAGCTCACCTCCAAGGAAGAGGCCATCACCTGGCTGGCCCAGCAGCCACGCCATGATTCGACGGCATGACCGACATGATCCGCCCAAGCGGCGAGCCAACTGGCGGTCGCAGCGGTGGTGCAACCCGTGGCAGCGGCTGTGCGTACTGCATACTCACAATGACCGGCCGCCATTCGGCTGCCGTCCGCTTGCCTGCCCGCCGGACTTCCCTGCATGCACGGTTTTTTCTCCAAGATCATGGCCCTCGGCATCGTCGCCGCTGGCTTCTTTCTCACCGGCGATCTCAACTGGGTGATGGACCGCGTGGGCGGATGGGCTCGCGGTGAGGTGGCCGAGGCCCCGGACTCGGAATCTGCCACGGTGGCGGCAAGCCCGGCTGTTCCCTTGGAGCCGGCCGCCACCCCTTCGCAACCAGTAATGCCGGTCGCGGAGGCGAACCCACCGGCGGCCCCCGCAGAGGGAATCCCCCCGGGCGGCGTTGTGCTGCCAGACCTCGGTCATGCACAGATCGAACTCGCCGCCCTGAGGTCCGGCGATCGCATTCTCGCTCGCACCCGCCACGAGCTCGTGGCGTTCGACCTGATCGATCCGACGAGCGGCGAAGCGGTGGAGCACCGGCATGCCCTGCTCGCCTCGAATGTCGCCACCGCCGCAGCCCTCACAACCCCACGGCGTGTGCTGCTGCCGGCAACGATTGCCATCGGCCAGCCGGCCGCCTTTGCTGCCGTCTCGGGAAGCCGCGAAGCCGCCCCACCGCCAGTCGGCAGCATCGATGCCCTGGGCATCGAGCGGCCACTCGACTGACGACTGAGGTGCGGTTGATTCGCTGTGGTGGAGGGCTCAGCCCTCCACCGGGGCCCCGTCGACCTGCTTGCGAGAGAGCCCGATCTTCCGATCGTCGGTGTCGACGCGGAGGATCTTCACCTCGATCTGATCGCCCACATTCACGACTTCCTCAGGGTTCTCCACCTTGTCGTCGGAGAGTTCGGAGATGTGCAGCAACCCCTCGAGGCCATCCTCAAGGCCGACAAACACACCGAAGTTGGTGAGCTTCGTGATCGTTCCCTTCACGACGTCACCCGGCTTGTAGCGATCGGGAATGTCGCTGTTCCAGGGGTCTTCCTGCATCTGCTTCAGGCCCAGAGCGATCCGACGCCGCTGCTGGTCGACCGAGAGCACCTTGCACTCGACTTCCTGGCCCTTGTCGACGACCTCGCTGGGGTGCGTCACCTTGCGGGTCCATGACATGTCGGTCACGTGCAGCAGGCCATCGATCCCTTCGTCGATCTCGATGAAGGCGCCGTAGTTGGTGAGGTTGCGGACGATGCCCTTGACGATCGCTCCGGGTGGGTAGTCGGCAGCGACCTTCTCCCAAGGATTCTGCTGGGTCTGCTTCATACCCAGCGAGATCTCCTGCTTCTCCTTGTTGATGGCGAGCACCACCACCTCGACGTCGTCGCCTGGCTTGACGAGTTCGCTCGGATGGCTGACCCGCTTCGTCCAGCTCATCTCGGAGATGTGGACGAGGCCTTCGACGCCGTCTTCGAGCTTCACAAAGGCACCGTAGCTCATCACGTTCACGACCGAGCCAGTGCACTTGGTGCCGACTGGATACTTGTCGGCCACCTTGGCCCACGGGCTGGCCGTCCGCTGCTTGAGGCCCAGGGCGATCTTCTCGCGGTCGCGATCGATGTGCAGCACCTGCACCTCGATCTCCTGGTCGATCTGCACCATCTCGCTGGGATGGCCGATGCGGCCCCACGACATGTCGGTGATATGCAGCAGGCCATCGATGCCGCCAAGATCGACGAAGGCACCAAAGTCGGCGATGTTCTTGACGATGCCGCGACGCACCTGGCCGACCTCGAGGGTCTCCATGAGCTGCTTCTTCCGCTCTGCCCGCTCCTGCTCGATCAACGCCCGGCGAGAGACGACGATGTTGCGGCGGCTCTCGTCGATCTTGAGCACAAGGCACTGGATCGCCCGGCCGCAGTAATCGCCGATGTCGGCAGGCCGGCGAATGTCGACCTGGCTCGCTGGCAGAAACACATTCACGCCGGAGATGTCGACCAGCAGGCCGCCCTTGATCTTGCGGGTCACGTAGCCGGTGACGACGTCGTTTTCCTTGACGCTGCTCATCACCCGGAGCCAGTCTTCGATGCGGCGGGCCTTCCGCTTCGAGAGCACGATCAGACCACGCTGCTCCTCCTGGGAGCCGTCTTCAAACTCCTCCAGAAGCACCTTGACGACGTCGCCAATCTCAGGTGCGGGCTCCCCTTCTTCCCACTCGTTGCGTGGGATCGCCCCTTCGCTCTTGTAGCCGACGTCAACGAGCACAAACTCGTCATCGACTCGGAGAACCTTCCCCTCAAGCACGGAGTTGACGGCAAGAACAGCCGTTCCGGCGCCGTATTCTTCCTCGATCTCGGCGCTCCACACGAGATCGAGTTCGGCTTCCAGGTCGTCTCCGGCTTCAAGTTCACGGATAAGATTACGATTGACCATGAGGGGATTTAGGGGAGAGGGGAAAGAGGATGTGAAACCACGTCGGGTTGGCCACCCTGCAGGCAGCCGCAGCAACGCCCCGTCTTTTCCAGCCGCCATACAGCTGGAAACCGCCATACAGCTAGAAAGCTGTGCAGCCAAAAAACAGGACTCGACCGGACCAACCGGCCTCCCAACGAATACCTCGGAGTTTATCAGCCTTCAGAAATAGGAACAATCGAGCATTCTTTCGCGGCTGCTCCAGGGCTTTCCCAGCCGGAAGCCCAGGAATCGCCCCAAACGTGACGGCAAAAACTGGCCGATGCACCTTGTGGAGCCCACTGTGCGGCGGATTCCGGGTGGCAACCTCCTGCCTCCCCTGACGAGGACCCTCCCATGCCATACGCGAACCGGGCCGCACAGGCGGCACTGCTCTTGGTGACCCTGCTTCCCACTGCGCGTCGGATGGCCGACGCGAGCCGTGGCCCAGTTCCTCGAAGAGGCCACTTCTTCACCCACCGCAACCACTCTTGGCGACCGTCGACTGCAGAGGTATCGCGTGGGAGTGGTGGTCACGGCCGTGGGGGGGCCGTGCCGTGGGCTCTACGCCTCGACGCCAGTTCCAGCCGACTGGCCCGAACAGCAGGTTCGCGTTGTCAGCGAAGACTTCTCGCCGGCTGTTCGCTCAGTTCGGTATCGCATGCTCGCCGACGGCGTGAAGCAGATGATCATTTCGGTGCCGCTTCTGGAGGCCGGCGAGGAGGCGCGGGCGGTGGTGACCTACGAACTCGACCGGGCAGCCATCCTGCCGCCCACCGATCCGACGTCGCTGGAGGTGCCCAAGAAACTCGACCGCAGCCTGCGAATCTTCCTACAACCCAGCCCCTACATCGAGTCTCGGCACGGCGGGATTGTGCGGTTTGCCCGCGACGCCGCTGACGATCTCGACGGCTGGGCCAAGGTCGAAGCGATCTACGACGCCGTGCGGGAGAAAGTCGTCTACACCAACGGCGACCTCAAGGGGGCCGCGCGAGCCCTCACCGACGGAGAAGGCGACTGCGAGGAACTGACCTGCCTGTTTATCGCTGCCTGCCGCTCGCAAGGCGTTCCCGCCCGCACCGTCTGGGTGGAGGGGCACTGCTACCCGGAGTTTTACCTCGTAGACGGCGACGGCAACGGCCGCTGGTATCCCTGCCAAGCGGCCGGCACGCGGGCCTTCGGCTCGATGCCCGACCAGCTCCCGATCCTGCAAAAAGGCGACAACTTCCGAGATCCAGACCGACCGACCAAACAGCTGCGGTATGTCTCAGAGTTTGTCACCGGCTCGGCGGTTGGCGGAGGCGGCAAGCCCCATGTGCAGTACATCCGCGAAGGCGGCTAGCAGCCATCCAGCAATCGGCCTAGCTCGCCATATCGGCGGAAGCCGGCGCCGGAGATGCCATGGCAATCGTCGGCTCAGCCTCTTCCTGCATGACAGGCACAAACCACCGCGGCACCTCGGGAAGCCCGGCATCCTTCCAGGTCCGGATCAGCCGATCGCCTGCCAGGCGGACGATTCGCTCACGGCCGCGGCCGGTGATCGTGGCCCGTGCCGCCCACGGCGTCACGCAGCCGTCAAACTTCGCTTCTTCGACTTCCTTGAGCACGGCCACCATGTCGATCGTGCCGGTCTCACCAGGCAGAAGACGCTGAGCCTTGGTCAGCTCGGCAGCCGGCACGTCGCCAGGGGCGTCGGAGAGCCGCAGCTCCACGATCTTGCCCTCGGGGATGTCGCGGATCATCGAGAGCGGCTCGCCTGCCGCATGCATCGCAAAAGGATCGACCACCACGCCCACCTGCTGATGCGCAACGGCCACCAAGCCGAGCAGACCCTCAAGCGTGTGCAGGAAGCGGTGGGCCTTCGCTTCGCGTTCCACCGGATCGGGATTCACCGCCAGGCCCAGGCTGATGCCCCGCGGCTCGAGCAGTTCGCCGATCGACTGCAGTCGTGTGCGATACCGCTCAAAGTTGTCCTTAAAGGCGAAGTCATCGCTGCTGGCCTCGACAGTCGCCACCGCCCGAGTGGCCTCAGCCTCCTGGGCGAGATCGAGCCGTGCCTCAAGCTCAGCCATGTCTTTGGCAAACGTTTCCTCGTCGCCGCCAAGAGCAACCGGCAGCACAAACACGCCAACGCTCAACCGAGCACTGACCATCAGCCGCTGGGCATGCTCTGCGCCATACACTTTCGCCTGCTGCTGAAAGTCGACCAGGTCGAGATCCATGGAGTCGAAGCCGAACGAGAGCGCCATCTCGATCAGCTCGCTCGGGCGTCCGGAAAGAGGCAGGCCGACGGTGCTGAGGTTACGGAACATGAAGAACTCCCAAGGACGAATCTGTTTCGAGCCGCACAGTATGAACAACACCGCGACGTTGCGGAAGGGTCACTTTCCTGGCGGCCCAATCGGCGGGCTCAGCGGCCAGCGGCTCGGCGGCTGAAAATACACTACAACCTGCCCAGGGCTGGCCACAGCGGGGAAACGCCGGCTGGCTTTCGGATTGTCTCTGTCTATCGGGGCGGTGTCGCTAATGTCGGTTTTTCAAGCGTTTGTGCTAGGGATCGTGCAGGGGCTCACGGAGTTTCTGCCGATTTCGAGCACGGCCCACCTGATGATCGTGCCCTGGCTCTTCGGCTGGAACGACCCTGGGGCCGCCTTCTCGGCCGTGATTCAGACGGGCACCCTGCTGGCCGTGTTTGTGGCCCTCCGCCGCGATGTGGCTGCCCTGATTCGCGGGTTTTTCCACGGACTGGCCACGCGCAAACCGTTCGGCACGCCCCACAGCCGCGTGGCCTGGCTGGTGGTGTTTGGCACGGTTCCGATCGTGCTCGTCGGCTTCACCCTGCGAGACCTCGTGCGGGGTGACGCACGGCAGATCGAACTGGTCACCGCCATGCTGGTGGTGCTCGCGGTGGTGATGGCCGTGGCAGAACTGGTCGTGCGGCGGCGGGCCCGCGACGGCCGCCCTGGCCGAGACGGCGTCGAGGCGGTCACCTTCCGCGACGGGCTCACCATGGGCCTCGCGCAGGTGCTCGCGCTGATCCCGGGCACGTCGCGCAGCGGCGTCACGATCGTGTCGGGGGTGTTCACCGGCCTCGACCGAGCCACGGCCGCCCGCTTTTCGTTTCTGCTCTCGCTCCCAGCGATCTCGGCAGCCGCCCTGCTGGAGGCCTGGCAGCAGCGGGAAGCGATCTTCGGCACGCCAGAAGACGCCGCCGCAATCGCGGTGGGCACCCTGACGGCGCTCGTCGTGGGCTATGCGGCCATCCGCTGGCTGCTGGCGATGCTCACCAGGCACACGCTCTGGCCATTTGTGATCTACCGTCTGCTGCTGGCTGCCTGCCTGACCGCGATGCTCGTCGCCGGGGGCTGACCGACCGCAGCGGGTGGCATACGCTCAGCGAGCAGCCCCCAGGCTGGCCACATCGATGCCAAGCCGCTTGAACTTCTTATAGAGCGACGTGCGATTGATGCCGAGCTCACGCGCAGCCGCGTGCCGACACCAGCCGTGCCGGGCCAGGGCGTCGAGAATCAGCTGCCGCTCGGGAACTTCGAGGGCGTGCTTCAACACCGAGCCATCGGCTTTGGCTTCCACCATCCGGCCAGCAGCCTGCACAGCCTCGGGCAGATCCTCCCGCTGCACAACGCTCTCCCTGCCGAGCAGCACCGCCCGCCGCACGGCATGCTCCAGTTCGCGGACATTCCCCGGCCAGCTGTGGGCGAGCAGGGCGTCGCGAGCAGCCTTGGAGAAGCCGGTCACGCAGCGGCCGGCCAGCGCCACCGCATCGCGGAGAAAATGCTCCGCGAGAAGCAGCATGTCCTGCCCCCGCGACCGCAGTGGTGGCATCTCGATCGCCACCACGTTGATTCGCCAGAAAAGGTCTTCTCGAAACCGGCCATCGGCCACAAGTGCGGCGAGGTCCTCGTGGGTGGCGAGGATCACACGGGCCTGCACCTGACACGTCTGCGAGGCACCGACCGGCTCAAACCGCTGTTCCTGCAGCACCCGCAGCAGCTTGACCTGCATCGCTGGCGACGCAGTGGCAATCTCGTCGAGGAAGATCGTGCCGCCATCGGCCTCCAGAAACCGGCCATCACGGTCGCGGACAGCCCCCGTGAAGGCCCCGGCGACATGCCCGAAGAGCTCACTTTCCAAGAGGCTCTCGTTGACCGCTCCGCAGGCCACCTCGACGAAACGCCCCTGTGGCCCACCAGCCGCCCTGCCCATCTCGTGGATGGCCCGGGCGAGCCGCGACTTCCCGGTGCCGGTTTCCCCTGTGATCAGGATCGTGGCGGGCGTGTGGGCAAGCCGCGCCACCACGTCGAGCACGCTCTGGATGCTTGCGTGGCTCCCGACAATCGGCACACGGCAGCCGCGTTCTGCCGATGGCTGCGTGTGTCGGGCCGAGGCAACGGCTGAGAGCAGGGCCTCGTCGGCTGCCGGCCACGGCAGCATCACAGCAGCCTCTGGGCGATCGACCGTGGCTGACATGGCAGCCGGCACGAGCGCCACGAGGGCTGGTGGGCTTTCCAGAAGCCGCACCGCCTGCTCCACCTGGCGGCTTCCAGACGCAGGCAGCGACGCGTCGAGCAGGCAGACGTCAAACCGCTCCCGCACCAGGGCGGCCACCGCTTCGGTCGCCGTGGCCGCAGCGCTGGCGTGATAGCCCTGTCGGCAGAGCCACTGGGCTGCCTGAGACGCCATTCGGCGGTCGTCGTCGACAATCAGCAGCCGGCCTTCGTGCACTGCCGACGGCTTCCCCGCCGACTCGGGATCGCCAGTGCGCGAGAACGGTGATGGGATGGTGGTCTGCTGCATGGTGCTTGGATGCGTGCAGCAATAGGTACGTCGCGTTTGCCCCATCCGCAAAGTTGCCGTAGGGCGGGTTTCTAGCCACCGCCCCACCAGTCCTGGTGCAATCGGTCGAACCGTCACAGACCGACGCTTTGAAAGCCTCTGGCCCAGCAATCACGCCGCCCTCGCTGTCGTTCAGGCGTCGATCTCGTTCGGACGCAGCGCGGCCGCAGGGCTTCTGGCCTCTGCGTCCGCCACCGAACCTGCGTCCGCATTTGGCTCTGGCGGATCGGCTGCCTCGGGCAGGTGCGTGTCGTCCGGTTTGGCCGAGGAAGCCCGCACGGCCTCGCCAAGCGAGCCTGACGCGGGCCCAAAGATCAGTTCCTTGTTGCCGAACAGGCTCTCCGGGTTTTGGTCGAGCAGTCTCATGCGACGGCGGCGAAACCAGAGAAAGCCTGCCACCGCCAAGACCGCCAGCGAGATCACGCCGATGGTCAGCCCCCGCTCCGCCGACTGCACAAAGGCGCCGATCCGAGCCCCGAAGGCGTAGGAGAGGCCGAAGAAAAACGTGATCACAATGCTCGCACAGATGAAATCTGCCAGCAGAAACCACTTGTAGGGCACCCGCAGGATGCCTGCCGTGAGATAAAACGGGCTCCGCAGGCCGACGAGAAATCGGGCCAGAAAGAAGGCCTTAATCCCGTGCTTCTGGATCAGGCTCTCGATCTTCCGCTCCCGCTCAGGCGTGAGAAACCCCGCCCAGACTGGATGTTCTTTGAGGACTTTTTCCCCAAAAAAGTAGCCGATGGCATACATCAGGCTGTCGCCAAGCAGGGCGCCGACCAGGCAGGCCGGCAGGGCGTAGTACCAGTGCAGAGCCTGGGCCCTGCTCGCCACGCCTGCGGCAATGATCGGCACCTCCTCAGGCACTGGCAGCCCAATGCCGGTGAGGGTCAGAAAAAGCACGATGCCGAGGTACGAACCCCGCTCGAACCACTCGATCATGTCGTCGGAAGTTGGGACGCGGGGTCGAATACGATCATGAGTGCCGCCGGCGTCAGTGTAACGCAGCGGGCCGCCTGGAGCAGGCCAGACCTCCAGTTGGCCGGCATTTCCACTCTCCCGGGGTCGGGTCCTGCGACGCCGGCTATTCGACGAGAGGATCGCCGGGAAGGTCGATGAGCTCGACTGCGGGGTCTTCGGCGATCTGGCAGACGGGTGCAGCAAGATTGGCCCGCACAACCCGCAGACGTCCGCCCTGCTCCGGCGGCAGCACAATCAGCCCGCGAACGCCGTGCTCGTTGGCAAGGCTTGCCAGCCCCGCTTCGCCAAGCACGTAGAGGGCCGTGGCGAGGGCGTCGGCGTCGGCAGCCGTCGCTGCCACCACGGTCGCCGCCAGCACGCCCTCCGCCGGCCGGCCGCTGCGTGGGTCGAGGATGTGGCCGAGTTTGCGGCCATTTTCCACAAAAAACTGGGTGCCTGATCCGCTCGTGCCCAAGGCCTCGTTCTGCAGCTGAAAGGTGGCCAGCCGACGATTCGGTAGCAGGGGATGCCGGAGGCCGACCGGCCAGCCCCGCGGGATCCCATCGGTCACATGGCGGTGGCCCACCGCCCGCACGCTCGACTGACCGCCGTGCACAAACACATTGGCAGCCCCACGCCGCTGCAGCAGGTCGACCGCTCGGTCCACCGCCCAGCCCTTGCCGATCGAGCCGAGATTCAGCTCCACCCCGCGGCGGCTGAACTGGATCCGTGAGGCCTGCTCATCGAGTGTGACAAACGACATGCCAGACTGGGCCCGGGCTTCGGCCAGCAGCTCTTCCGACGGCGTTCGCCCCTGCCGTGCCAAAAAGCCCCAGGCTCGCACCAACCGCCCAGCAGCCACGTCGACAGCCCCGCCGGTCCAGTCGTGCAGGTCGCGGGCCCGCTGCAGCAGCCGCATTAGGTCTGGGGCCACGTGGGCCGCACCGATGCGGGCAGCCCCATTGAGCCGGATCAGCTCGCTCGACTCGCGATAGACCGTAAACCGGTCTTCGATCTGCTCGACCAGATCGAGCGCCTCCACGGCCCATTCGGTCGCCTCGGGATGGTCGCCAACGTTGAAGATCACCTCAAACAGGCATGCCATCGCCCGGCGAGCGACCCGCAGCTCATGGATGTCGCTGCCGCTGCTCAGCGGGTTGAGTGCATTCCCGTTGTCTGGCATGGCAACTTGTCTGGCATGGCAACTCGTGCGACACGGCGGCACCGCTCATCACCGCGGAGCAAACCCTCGATCAAAGGCATCTTGGTCGCGACAGTAGACCGCCAGCACCGAGTCAAACCGCTCGATTGGAATCTGGTAGGAGGGCTGCTCCGAGGTGTGGGCGTGGCAGTGGGCAACGAGCAGCCGATACAGAAACTTGAAGAGCTGCCTGGGGACTCGCAGCGTCCGCAGCCCGTCGAGCAGCCGCCGCTTGTCGACTGAGGCATCGAAGAGCGCTGCCAGCGTTGCCTGAAGGCTCGCCGACACTCGCAGCCTGCACACGCATGCTGGCGATGTCGTAGAGCGTTTCTCCCGACCACTCCAGCGACGGCACCAGGTTTTGCTTGTCGAGCCTGGCGCGTTGGTTGAAGGCCTCATCCTCCCGCTCGATGAAGCCGTAGAGCTCGATCGGCAGCAGCAGCTTGAAGCCCAGCCCCGGCGACTTGAGAAACTTATTGTCGAGCATCGGCCAGATCACCTGCCGCATCCGCTCCGCTGACCCGTTGATCAGATGGGGCTCATCAAGCCGGTCGACGATCACCACCATGCCGCCGTAGCCGCAGGCCGTCAGCAGCGCCTGCAACTTGGCGAGCAGCTCATAGCGGTCGTCACTGCGGGGCAGCAGAGGCAGCGGCTGCCCGGCCAGATCAACTTCGGGCATGCGGGCGAGGGCGCGAGTGACCTGCCCGACGGTGCGATTGCCTGATCGCATGCTGCGGGCGATGCGAAACGCCCTCCACCACGAACGAAGCCGCCGCCACAGCCAGGGTCCCCAGGCGGCCGCCAGCAGCAGCCAAGGCCAGGCGAGCGTTGTCCAGGAGAGCGAGCCCCGCAGGCTGCTGGTGATCAGCGCCACTGCCATCACCACCGTGGCCACCACGCCCAGCGAAAACGGCCAGAGCCCGGCTGGCCGGCGATAGCCGATCCGCTGCCGCAGCTGCCGCCACCGCTTCGGGAAGGGCTCCGCCGTCGACTGGTCGTAGCAGGCCGCCAGCAGGGCCAGGTCTCTCGCCTGAGCCGCGGAGAGCGTCGGCACATCGCGAGCGGGCATTTCGAGCAGCCGATCAACCAGCTGTGTCACCGAGAGCGAGAGGATCGCGTCCATGTGATCCCAGAGTTTCCACTGGGAGAGCACCCGCTCCACGGGCCGCGAGGGGCCCACACGGCTCACGAAGCGATCGAGAAAGGGGTTGAAATCGTCGTAGAGCACGACAAACGTCGACGGCTCTCCTCCGGCCGCGGCGTGCGCTCGATACTGCCGCAGCATCTGCAGTTTGAGGGCCGTTTTGCCGGCCCCTTCTCTCCAAACACGATCGATGTGCTCGGCTCAGCCGGGTCGCCAAAGATCTTGTCCCAGGATGGATGAAACGTGGTCTCCAAGCAGGTTCGCTTGAAGACCGCGTCGTTTTGGGCCTCCTCCTCCGCAAAAGGATTCCCTGCAATCCCGTGATGCTCGAGAAAGTCCTGAATCTTCATGGGGCTGGCACGAGTCCTTCAACCATGGCCTGGAAGCCGTCGGCATACTCTGCGACGGTCACGGCGGGGCCGTAAAACTTGATGAAGTAGTTGCCCTGGGAGGGCGTCTCCACGATGGCCGCGAGCATCCGGTAGTCGGGCCGCTCGACCGTCTTGCCGCCCGCAAAGGGCCCGCCGGGCATGTCGCGAAAGATGCCCGAGATGTCGACGAGCGTCACCTTGCAGCCGGCGACCGTGGTTTTCTTGACAGCGGCCCGATCCTTGGTGGCGGATCCGTCAGGCTGCCCAAACTGGCCGAACCAGCGTTCGATATTGGCCTCGATGCTTCCGCCAGCCCCCATCACCGTCATCCGGCCAGGCTGCAGCCCCTCTTCACCTGGAATCGCAAACTCCGCCTCCACAATCCGAGACCGCGGCTGAACCCGCTGCCAGCCCTCGGGAGCCGAAAGCGAAAAACTGGAGTCGCCGATCGAAAAGCCGAGCTCCGCCGCGGCATCGGCGTCGTCCGCCAGCGTGCGGTCCGCCGCGAAGGCTGTGATGGCCACGGCAGCTGCGAGCATGCACTGGGCTACGCCGGCAAGCAGTGCGGCGGCCGCCCTTCGCGGGAAAAGCACGGCCCTTGGCGGGAAATGCAGGGTATGTGCGGTGTTGTCAACTTTCATGACGATGCCTCTTCTGACTCGTGAGCCACTGCTTTCCGAATAGGGCCGGAAAATCATCTTAGCAGTGTAGTGCCTGCAGGCACGGCGGCGAATCTTGTCGTTTTCTCGCCGGATCTTTAGGCTCTTGCTTCGAAGTGCCCTCAGGTGAGAACCCCAGCGATGCCAGAACGGCGACCACGGCCCGATGCAGACGACGAGCGGGATGACTCGGGTGGCGAGGATCGGCACCCGGACGATCGCCCCGAAGAACGGGGCCCGGTGGAGATCGCGATCGTTGGCGACCTGACCGACGGGGAAGGCGAACTGACCGACCGGATTCTCTCCGTTGAGCCAGGTGGTGAGTGCACCATCTATTTCGATTCGCCCGGCGGCAGCCCCTACTGTGCCATGTCGATGGTCTCGCTGCTGAGGCTGCGAGGCATTCAGGCCACCGGCATTGTCACGGGGGAGTGCTCCTCGGCGGCCCTGTGGCCTTTCGCGGCCTGCAGCACCCGGCTGGTGACGCCCTACAGCGTGTTCCTGTTCCACCCGATGAAGTGGCAGAGCGAGGAGCATATTGGCATCACCGAGGCTGCCGAATGGTCGCGGCACTTTGCCCACCTTGAGCACGAGATGGATGTGCTGCTGGGCAGCCTTTTCGGCTGTGGCCATGAGCAGATCGAGCCGTGGATTCGCACCCACCGCTATGTCACTGGCAAAGAGCTTGCCGACGCGGGCCTGGCGGAACTGATCGGCCTTGATCCCCTTCAGCACCTGATGCCGCCGGCGGAGGGCGAGCAGGAGGGTTAGCGGTAGTCGCCATGGCAGGTGTCGCACGACTGCTTCAGTCGGCCGACCGCTGCAGTAGCTTCGTCGTAGCGGCCTTCGAGGGCGGCTCCGCGGATCGCCTGGGCGGCTGCTCCCATGGCCGCGGCATACTGGCGGTAGGTCTCATCGTCGAAGTCGTCGAGTTCGGGCTCTTGCAGGACCTGCGTGAGCACCGCCACGATCTCCGCCTCGTGAAGCACCAGCTCGGCCTCGCTGCGAAACGCTGAGGCTGAGCTGGTCGCCGTGGAAAGCGCCTTCTCCGCCCGCTCCAGCCTGACCATCAACGGCGAGCGGCCGGCAACATCGCTCCAGGCAACATCGCTCTCGCCGTCAGACGACCGCTCAAGACGGCTCCCCTGAATCATGGACGCCATGTCGTCAGATCGCGCCTTGGCTTCGTTGTAGGTCTGGTCACTCCCGGCCTTACAGTTGAAGCCCGCGCGGGCAAAGAGGTCGCGGGCCGCCGCCGCCTCGTCCTTCCACCGCACATCGCCGTCGTAGGCCGCGATCACGCCAAACATGGTGGCGATGGCGGTGAGCTCAGTCCGACAGTCGCGGTAGCCGCCCCCTTTAAACGACGCGGGCGTGGCGATGCCCTCCGCCAGACCGCTTGCCCGGTCCTTGATTTCGTCGACGAGCGTCTCTCCGGAAACCAGCTTCGACCAGGCAACCCCACCCCCTCGGCCCCCGCGGCTGGGCCAGGAAGCATGCCCGCAGCCGCCTGCTGGGGCCGGCTTGAGAAGTCTGGCCGGGCTCCGTCGAGCGTGTCGAACGCGTCGTCGAAAAAGGCGTCTGTCACCAGCCGATTCCACGGCAGGCTCGGCGGCCGCGACCGCAGCCGGGGTGGGACCTTCCGGTCGGCGGCGGGCACCGCGGCCACCACCGCAGCCAGCCACACGGCCAAGACGATTCTCCGCACGCTCGATGTCGCCAGCTGCTTCATGGAATGTTCCCTACCAACTCGAGGAATCGTCGCCATCCACTGCTTTCCGCCTGAAACCATCTTGACCCACCACAGCCGGTTCGTCACCTTTCCGGCCGCGTCGTCTGTCGCTTGCCACAGGGAAGTGAGATCCATGTCTGCCACGATTTCCGCCACCGCTCTTGATCATGCTGTGCCCCTCTCTCCTGCAGGTGCAGCCGAGCCACGCGGCAAGGCAACACCTCCAGCCGGCAGGCATTCATCGCGAGCGGCAGCCATCGGCTTCCGTTTGGTGATGATGGCAACGCTGGCCCTTGGCTGTTCGCAGGCCCCGTCCGCCCCGCCCGCAGCCACCAGCGAACCGGCCAAGGTCGCGGTAAAGCAGTTTCTGGAGGCGATGAAGCGGGGAGACGATCAGGCAGCTCGGTCCATGCTGACTCGCGTGGCTCGTGCCAAATGTGAAGAGCTCGGCCTGTCGGTGGCTCCGCCAGTCAGCCCCGGCGCCACCTACGCCATTGGCGAAAGCGAAGTGGTCAGCGACGACGGCGAGATCGTGCACGTCGCCACGACCTGGAGCGATACCGACCCCGATGGCTTCACCACCTCCGAAGACGTGCTCTGGGTTGTGCGGCTCGACCCTGAAGGCTGGCGGGTCGTCGGCATGGCGATGCTGGTTTTTAGCGGTGAGCCGCCGCTGCTGCTGAACTTCGAGGATCCCGAAGACATGCTCGCCAAGCAGGAGCAGGTGGTGCTTGAGCTCCAGCGACGCGCCAAGCAGGGCACCGCTCCGGCCCGCACGGCCCGTTCTCCCGGGGCCGCCCCGAGGCAGCAGTAGGCCACGGCTTCTCTGACTGCCGCTCGATCTTCCGCCAAAAGCGGCAGCAGACGGTAGACCAAGTCCCTGCTTTTTAGGGCGTTGCTTCAGTCGAAATAGGCCATCAGCGGCTTTTTCCACGGACGGGCAGCACAGCGGCTTTCCACAAGGGCAGCCGTCGGACCGCAGCATTCTGGGCGTCTCTCAGCCCCTCAGCCCCTCAGACAGCGGAAAAACCGCGTCTGCGTGCACTTCTTTGCCGCCCTGCGGGAAGTGTCCGCTTCACGGCCGCGTTTCTCACGGGCCCACCGCGGCCGGGCGCTTGACAGCCAAATTACCGGTGTTAGCCTTTTTCTCCAGTTTCCCTAGGCGGAAAGATTTCACCAACCCGCAGCGTTTCCGGGGAAACGCCGCTGGTTGTCCGTTGTCTTTGTGCACTGGGCGACGGGTGTTCGTGTTTAGGCAAGGACGCCCCCTGCGGTCCGGTAGCCGTCCCGGATCAGTCTGGTTTTGGCGACGGCTGCGGGAACGCATGTGCGTTCGAACTGTTCGAAGTTTTGTCCTTCTGGAGATTCAGAATGAAGCGTTTCTATGGAATCGCTGCGGCCGTGTTTCTCGGCCTGATGACGATCGCCCTCGTGGGCGGTGAGTCGACCGCTGTTGCCGGCCATGGCTGCTGCGGCGTTTCGGAGTGCAGCGGCAACGACTGCGGTGGCCGCCACGCTCGTCGTCAAAACCGCTGCCATGGTCGTCGCCACGAGCGCTGCCACGGCCGCGAGCGTTGCCACGGCCTCTTTGGTCACCACCGTCGCAACAAGTGCGCCGGTGCTGCCGAGTGCTACGGTGAGACTGTGGTCGCTTGCGACAGCTGCAGCACCGGCTGCGACAGCTGCGGTGGCGACGCCGGTTGCCCGAACGGCGACTGCGGTGGCGAGGCTGTGATCGTTGAGGATGCCGCTCCCGAGGCAGCACCCGAAGCCCCTGAGGCTCCGGTTGAGGCCACTGGCACCTCGTTCCGCGGAACGATCTTCCGCAACTGAGCAAGCGTTGTGGCTCGTGAATGCCAGGCTATCCCTGGAGCAGGCTCTTGTGAGCCGCACGCGAGACAGCAGCGTTGAAGCACGTGCCGGGCTCCCCACATGGGGAGCCCGGCTTTTTTTATCGGTTCTTCATGTCGGTGCGGCTTTCTTCAGTGCCGCGTCTCAGCAGCCGGTCACTTTCCGCTGCTCTCGCTGCCTGCAGCTTTCGGCGGGGCCGTGCTTCCCTCAGGCTGCGGCGCGGTCGCCTCATCGACCCGTTCGAGAATCCGCTTGAGCAGTCCGCCACGGGATCGCGCGGGCTTCTCCGGCTCGGGAGCAGCTCCTTCTTTTTCCTTGGCTGGAGCGTCGCCGCCGTCGCGGGGTGCTGCTTCTTCTGCCGCCTTGCGGGCAGCCCTCCGGCGGCCCACCTCGTCAAGCAGTCCGCCCACCAGATCGACCACCGCGTCCGCCGTCTCCGCATCGACCGCATTGGGTGGCAGCTGCCCACGCACCTGCTCCGCCACAGCCGTGCCTACGGCTCCGAGTTTCGTCGAGGCGGGGCGATTTTCTCGGCCAGCGTCGGCTGCCTCTGCGGCCTTCGCAGGAGTGCTCTCATCCCCTGCGGCAGTGCCGCCGGCTGCCGCAGGAGGCCGTATCGCTCGGCCGACGATCCCTTCCATGGTGCTGCGGAGCGTGCCATCCATGTCGACCTCTGGCTTCTCGAGCGTTCCACCAATCGAGAGCCCGAGTTTCTTGCCGGCCAACGCCTTGAGCAGCGGACGATCCTCGGGCATCTGCGTGGGCAGCGGGAGCGAGAGCCGCAGCTGCAGTGATCGATCGTCGAGCCCGACCGAGCCCGCACTCTCCACATCAAGGCGTTCCCCCGTTTTTGGGAGCGGCACACCGAACTTCAGCCCTTCATGGCGAACCCGTCGGTCCGCCAGCCCAAAGTGGATGTCTGACGACTCCGAGATCCGCAGGGTGGTGACCTGCGGCTTCTCCAGTGGAACTACCGCCAGCACATTTTTCACAAGCTCGCCCGGCCCGATGTCGACTGCATGCATGACCAGATGGCCATCAAGCGTTCCGCTTCCGGGATCGCCCACCGGCAGGCTTGCCGACTCCAGCGACAGTGAAAACCGGCCGCCCACGATCGTGGCATCGGCCAGAATCGGAGCGATGTAGGCGAGCACGCCTTGCGAAACGGTCGGATCGAGCACCGCCTCGTTGAGCAGCTGAACCTGACCGATTCGCCAGTGGCTGCGATCCTGCCCCGGTTCCGGCTCGAGCACCATGGCGACATCGATCGGCTCGCTGACCCAGGGCTTCTCCGTCCAAGGGCCGGCAATCCGCACCACCGCCTGCTCGATATCGATTTCCGTCGCAACCGGCAACCGCCGCTGCCGCCGGGTCGGATCGCCGCCGCTGGCACTGTCTTTCTTGGCCAGGAGGGCCTTCAGGTTGGCCTGCCGGTCTTTGTCGAAGACGACATCCACTTCCAGCCCGCTGACGCGAAACCTGCCGAGATCACCAAACGACAGCAGCATGCCCAGGAGACCGCGGTCCCCTTCAACACGCTTGATGGAGACCGGCTGCGGCGAGCCGTCGCGAGGCTGAAAGCGGATGCCCTCGACGACGATCGGCCTCAGCCAGCCGATCTGCACCGTCTCCACCGACACATCGGTTTCAGCACCCTTGAGCGACGACTGGATGAATCCGGCGATCGTGTCGGGCGAAGAAAGCATCCAGGGAACCCCGATCCCGGCGGCGACCACAAAGGCTCCGAGCAGCCCTCCCGCCAGTCGCACACCGGAGCGGCGGCGGCGTGGTGCCGGCGTTGCCGCAGCGGCATCGGCGTCTGGTGCGGGGGTGTCGGAAGCGGGAAACTCAGCCATCGCAAACTCCAGACGTCGAGGAAGCCCGGCACACACGCAGCCCCGTCCAGGCCTGCTTGCCGGCATGCCTGCATTGTGCCAGACTCAGATCCGGTCTGAAAGATTTTGGCCGCGTGCGGGCGTAGCTCAGTTGGTAGAGCGCTAGCTTCCCAAGCTGGATGTCGAGGGTTCGAGTCCCTTCGCCCGCTTTTCTGTTTTCGCCGGAAACGCGAGTGTTTCCCGGCGTTTCTCGGGCTTTAGGGCCGCAGCCGCTTCGCCGCCTTTTTCGTGTTCACGGTCAGAAAGTGACACGTTTTGACGGTCGCGGCCCGCAAGTGGTGCAACGACTGGTGCAACGGCGCGAGCGTCGTCGGTGCCCGTCGCCCGCCCGGCTTCCGTCATGCCGACTGACAACGCCGGCAGCGTCTCGACGGCCCCGGCCACGTCGAGCAGTCGCGGGTCGGTGTAGTGCTTCAGCGTTAGTTCGAGCGATGAGTGCCGCATAGCCCGTTGGGCCACTTGGGGCGTCACGCCGGCGGCAACAAGGTGCGACGCGAACGTGTGCCGCAGAGCGTGCACGTCGACGACGAAGCCGCGGTCGTCGTGCTTTGGAATGCCGGCAGCGGCAAGGTCGCGGTCGAGAATGCGAATCAATCCGCTCGGCACGTCGAGCAGCGGCACGTCAGCCCGAGGCGTCACACGGCCCGCGACGCCGACAGTCTGCGGGCAGACCGCTTCAGGTTTTTCTTCAATCCACTCTCGCAGTTCGTCAGCCACGTCGCCCCGCAGCGGCAGCGTCGCCCGCTGCCCATTCTTGGCGTCAGCCCCCTTGAGCAAAATGGCGGGCCGGCCACCGTCAAGCAGCACGTCGGCAACGGTCAGTGCCCCAAGTTCACCCTTCCGCAGTCCCGTCGTGACGAGCACCGCGTAGAGCAACGCCCGTTCCCGGCCGGCACGTTCGAGCCGTTCCAGCACGTCCGCCCGCAGCCGGCTGCGGCCCCGCTCGGCGGCAGCGGCAATCGTCTCAAACGTCAGTTCGGCTTTCCTCCAAGTCGCCCGCGACTTCGCGGGTCGGTCAGCATCGACGACACGCACCGTGGCCCGCCCGTGCTCGGCGACGGGCCGCAGCCGTGCCACGGTCAGCAAACGCCGCAGCTCGTCGGCTGTCAGTGCCCGCCGCTGCCGTCGCACGTCGTCAGACTCGTCGAGGCCCGCGGTCTTTCGAAGCCGAGCGAAGGGATTTGCCGTGAGCCGCCCCGACTCGACGAGCCAGTTGCCCCACGACGTGAGTGCCGCAAGCCGGGCGTTGATTGTGCGGGGGGCGAGCCGCTGTTCGACGGGCGCGTCGAGCAGCCGCCGCACCCAACGTTCGACAGCTTCACGGTTCAAGTCCCGAAGCCGCCGAAAGCCGCACTCGTCAGCAGCAAGCCGCAGCGTGCGGGCGACGTTTGTGACATGGGCGGGCGCGATGGTGCGCTTCGCCCCCCTGCCGCGTTTGCACGCCAGCACGGCAACGTAGGCGTCGACGTGCTCGACAACGGGCGTGCCGGCGTGCTCGGCGACCGACTCTTCGGCTGCTGTCACGATGCCCGACAGCACCTTTTCGGCGCGGGATTCAAGGTCGGCGAGCACCGACCGGGCAGCGTCACGGCTTTTGCAGCCGGTCGCCACCCGCCGGCGGATGCCGCTGCCGTCGCGGTATTGTGCCGTGTACGTGCTCGCCCGCTGCCGTATGCGGGGCGTGTCGCCGTCGGTCACCGCCGCTTGGCGTTTCTTGCCGGCGTCGTCAGTCCACACGGCAACCCGCTTGCCGGCCCGCATGGCGAGTGTCGAGCCGGCGGGCAGCGGGCGGGTGACGAACGGCTTGAAGACGTGGCCCATGTCAGCTCCCCTTCGGCTTCGGTCGTTTTGTCGCCGGCATTGTGCACACGATGCCGAAGTGGGCAGCGAGTGCGTCAGCCGACGCCAAGTGAATCGAGACTTGTTCGCCCCGCATGAACGACGCGAGCGTTTGCCGTCGCACGCCCGTCGCCTTTTGGATGGCGTTGAGCGACGGGGCGGCGAGCAGTGCCGCCCGCAAGAGTTCGGTCATGGTGCCGGTCGTGCTTTTCATCCCTGCCCCCGCATGTCGATATGCCCCCACTGCGGCACGCCGTCGACCCAACCGACGGGGCAAATGACGAACTCACACCCTTCGGCGAGTGCAAGTTCGATATGCCCGTCTAGCGTTTCGTTTTGCACTGAACCGAACTCGGCTGGACGCACGCCGTCGGCCCCGCACTTGAAGAAATTGACAAGCCGCATAGCGTCGTCGTGCGTTTTCGCCACGGGCCAGCACTTCCTCATGACGCCGTCGCCGACCGGGTCGGCCGTGACACGCTGAACGAAGCCCTGCCGGGCGAGAAAATAGCGGGGGCCGTTGCCCTGCGGCGGGGGCTTCCGTTTCGGTGCTTGCTTGCGTTTCTTTTTTGCCATGTCGGTGTTCCCGGTTTGTTTTCCCGTCAGCACTGTCGTTTACCTTACACACCCTATCGGCCGGGTGCAAGCGTTTTCTTTCGTTCGGTTCGTGCGTGCATGACGCACACGGCATTTATTCCTTATGGGATAGGTGACATGGGTGTCACCGGGAAAAGCACCAAAATGTCACCATGTAGGGTGACACCCATGTCACCCTACTTTCACCCGATATGCCGAGACTCCCCGCCCCAAGCCGCCGCGCCGCACCGTGTCGAGCAGCCCCCGGTCGGTGAGCAGCCGCAGTGCCCGCAGGACGGTGCGCCGGTCGCCCCCGACACGGCGAGCCAGGTCGGTGACGGCCGTGCGGGCCAGCCCATCGGGCTTCGTGTCGCGCCACAAGCACACCCACACAAGAGCAGCCGCCCGGGGCAGCGTGCCCATGATGCCGTCGACGAAGCCGTTGAGCACGGCGAACCGCCCCGAGTGCCGGCTAGAACGCCGTGCGTGCGTTCTCCCGCCCTTGCGGCCGGCCGGGCGTGTCAGTGCACCCTTGCCGGCGTCAGGCGTCACAAGGGGCGGCAGCA
>JAGYJY010000003.1 GCA_018401745.1 Pirellulales bacterium
GCCCTCACCCCCTGGTTCCTCCGCGACTTTGCCCCTGCGGTGATGCAGAGCATCGTGATGGCCCAGCCGACACTCAGTGAGACGGTGTTTCTCACACGGACCGAGTTTTCGATTGAGGGCTCGCCTGCCCGCTGCTCGCTGGTGTTCTTGCCAACTCCTGATCAGGCCGACCGCAGCGGGGCCGCCGGATGAGCCTGCCCAAAACGTTCAGCGGCACGCCAGCACCAGCAGCCACAACCACGGTGCCGATCGGTGGCCTGGCCACGGCTCGCCGCTCCGGCAGCCTGCGGACGTTCCTCGGCTCCTGCGTGGGCCTTGCCCTCTACGACCGGCGGCTGCAGCTGGCAGGCCTCGCCCATGTCGTTCTTCCCGACTCCTCGGGCAACGGCTCGCCTCCTGGCAAGTATGCCGACACCGCCGTGGTGGCCCTCGTTGGCGAGCTGTCGGCACTCGCCGGCTCGCAGACGCTGCGGCTGACCGCCAGGCTGGTCGGGGGCGCCACCATGTTTGCTTTTCAGTCGGGGCCGCCGGTGGGTGAGCTGAACGTAGAGGCTCTCGAAAAGTTCCTCAAGCAGGCTGATATTCCGATCGTCGCCCGCGACTGCGGTGGCGGCCACGGCCGTCGGATGACGCTCGACATCGCCAGCGGACAGATCACGATCGAATCAGTCGGCAACGCACCGAAACAGCTCTAGCCCTTGAGACCATCGGAGCCTCCTGGCTCCACACGCGGAGAGATCCATGAGCGCGACCACCGCCACCAAGCGACTGCTCGTCGTCGACGATGCCCTGATCATGCGGGCTATGATCAAAGACATCGCCCAGCAGGCCGGCTGGCAGATCGCTGGCGAAGCCACCAACGGACGGGAATGCCTCGAGCGGTATCGGGAGCTCTCGCCCGATCTGGTCACCCTCGACATCGTGATGCCCGAGATGGATGGCGTGGAGGCGTTGCGGCAGCTGCGGCAGGAAGACCCGCTGGCGATGGTGGTGATGGTTAGCGCCATCGACCAGAAGGAGAAGCTCTCCGAGTGCATCCGGCTTGGAGCCCGCGACTTTATCGTCAAGCCCTTCGACCGCGATCACCTGCGAAGCCTCTTTCAGCGGTATCTTGGCTGAGCCGCCGCGCGCTGGTCGCTGCGGGTTTCTCGCTGGAGGCAAGTGGAAACGTGCAAGGTGGGCTGCTGATCATTGCCGAGGTTGTGCTCTTGGCGGCTGCCCAGCTGCTTGGTGGCCCGCCCTGGACGGTGGTCACGGCGGTGGCGGTGGTGCTGCAGTCGGCAGCCGGCCTCACGCCGATGATGCTGGCTCGGCTGGCATCGGCTTTTGTCTGGCTGGGCCTGTTTCGGCTCACCGGCAACCGCGAGCTCTTCTTCTGCTTTGCGATGACACTCGCCGCCCACCTTGAGATCCTCTTTGCCGCCCGCCGCTGGATGCTCGGGGCCGCCGCAGGCGGGCTGGTCATGGCGGTGTTTCTCGGCTTTCGCGTCGGCCAGCAGGCCACGCTGAAGGTGCTCGCGGTCGAAACGGCGGTCGCTGTCGCGATCCTCATCGCGAGCCTCGTCGCCCATCAGCTGCGTGAACGCCAGCATGCTCGCCGGGAGGTCAAGCACAGCCAGCCGGTGAATGCCATCATGCCCAGCACGTCGAGCATCTTCCTCAGCGACACCGCCATCGTCATCGCCGCGTCAATCGCCGCCTACGCCGGCCTGGCGTTGTGACGCCGCCGTTTCACTGCACGGCTGCCAGCCAGCGGTCGAGGCCTTGGCCTGTGATGGCTGAGGTTTCCAGAACAGACACGCCAGGGCGGACCTGCTCGATGGCGGCCAGGGCAGCAGCCCGGTCGAAGCGGCAGGCTTCGGCCAGGTCGATCTTGGTGATCACCACGAGGTCGGCGGTGTTGAAGAGGCCCGGATACTTCAGCGGCTTGTCTTCCCCTTCAGTGACGCTCATCAGCACCACCCGCAGCGACTCGCCAAGGTCCCAGCTCGTCGGGCAGACCAGGTTGCCGACGTTTTCAATGAGGAGCGTCTGGAGGCCGGCAACGGCAAGGCCCTCGGCCTCCCAGGCAGCGAGTTCCGCCTGCACCATGTCGGCCTCAAGATGGCAGAGGCCGTGGGTCATGATCTGCCGCACCGGAGCCCCGCTGGCAGCGAGCCGACGGGCGTCGTTGTCGGTTTCGAGATCCCCCACGATCGCGGCCACTGCCGCGCCACGATCCCGCAGCTGCCGCAGGGTTTCGGTGAGCAACTCGGTTTTTCCTGCACCAGGGCTCGAGACGACGTTCACCACCCGCACGCCCGCCGCTGCAAAGCCTGCCCGCATCTCACGAGCAAGCTCGTCGTTCTTCTTGAGGATCTTCGTCCGCACCTGGAGAATCCGTGGCAGGCCGGCATGGACACTCGCTGTTTCAGAAACACTCACGTTCCAACCTCCGAGAGTTCGATCGACTCCAGCTCAAGCTCCTGCCCCTGACGAATGTCGCCGGTGGGCTGCCGGCAGGCTGGGCAGGCCAGCGGCGTGATCTGTGGCAGCTCCACAATCCGATCACACCGCGGGCAGAAAACCGCCACCGGAAGATCGGTAATACAAAGCGTCGCCTGCTCTGCCACGCTTCCCTCACGAGCCTGCTCAAATGCAAACCGCAGGGCTGCCTCGTGCACGCCGGCAAGCTGACCGATCCTCAGCTGCACAGCCTCCACGCGGCCGCCGCCAGCAGCCGCCACTTCAGCCTCGACCATCTCCACAATCCGCATCGCGATGGAAAGCTCGTGCATGAACGACAGACCTGCGGAGAAACAACCTGGTTCAATCATAGCGGGCGGTCCCTGGCAGCCACCGACAACGCTTGTGATCGGCTGCGGCAACCCGCTGCGGGGCGACGATGCGGTGGGCATCGAGGTCGTGCAACGGCTCGCTCGCTGCCAGCTCCCGCCAGGTGTCCGCTGCGTCGACGCGGGCACCTCGGGCCTCGAGATCGTGCTCCTGATGCGAGATGCCAAAGCGGTGGTGCTGATCGACGCCGCCGCCCCACGCGAGCTCGATCGCGGTCAGCCTGGGCGGCTCCACGAGCTCTCCTGCGAGCAGGTCCTCAGCACTGTTGCGGCCAGCGGGTCCGCCGCAGCGGTGAGCATTCATGCAGTCCGCTGGGATCAGGCCCTTGCCCTCTCGCAGGCCCTCGGCAGCCCGCAGCCGACGGAGTTCACCTGCTTTCTGATCGAGGGAGGCTCGTTTGCCCACGGTGCGCCGCTCTCCTCGGCCGTTGAGGCCGCAGCGGAACAGCTGGTGGCACGGCTGGAGCGCTGGCTCACGCGACCCGCCTGAGTGGGTCGGGCCGCACGACGAGTCCAACGGCCCCTGCTCTCCCGGCATACACTCACATGAAGTCTGCAACCGACCGTGCCTGCACGGAGACCCTGACATGTGTCTTGCGATTCCCGGACGGATTGCCTCGATCCACGACGAGCGTGGCATACGAATGGGCCGCGTCGACTTCGGTGGCGTGGTCAAGGAAGTCTGCCTCGCCTATGTGCCCGAGGCAGACGTGGGTGACTATGCCCTTGTGCACGTGGGGTTTGCGATTGCCACCGTCGATGAAACCGCGGCCCGGAAGACCCTGGCCACATTTGACGAGATCAAGCCAGATCGAAGCAGAAAAACCGATGAGCTCTCCCCTACCGAGTTCAAGACAGGCCCAACAAGTTCAAGGCAGGCATGAAACACCTCGGTGAGTATCGTGATGCCGACACCACCCGCCGGCTGCTGGCCGAGATTGGGCAGTTGGCCACGCGGCCCTGGTCAATCATGGAAGTCTGCGGAGGGCAGACGCATTCGCTGATCCATCACGGCCTCGATCAGCTGCTGCCGCCGACGATCGAGATGATCCATGGGCCGGGCTGCCCGGTGTGCGTCACGCCCGCTGCATTTCTCGACCATGCGATCGCGATCGCCTTGCGGCCGGAGACGATTCTCTGTTCGTTTGGCGACATGCTGCGGGTGCCGGGCAGTCAGGAGAGTCTGCTGGCGGCCAAGGCGCGGGGGGCTGATGTGCGGGTCGTCTATTCGCCGCTCGATGCGGTGCGGCTGGCCGAAGCCGAGCCGACGCGGGAGGTGGTCTTTCTGGCCATCGGCTTTGAGACCACCGCCCCGGCCAACGCGATGGCCGTCAAGCTGGCCCATCACCGCGGGCTTGCCAACTTCTCGATGCTTGTGTCGCAGGTGCTCGTGCCCCCGGCAATCGAGGCGATCCTCCGCGATCCCGCCACGCGGGTCGACGCATTCCTTGCAGCGGGCCATGTGGCAAGCGTGATGGGCACCGGCGACTATCCGGAACTGGCCGCTCGCTATCACGTTCCAATCGTGGTCACCGGGTTTGAGCCGGTCGATCTGCTAGAAGGCATCCGACGGGCCGTGCTCTGCCTGGAAGAGGGTCGCTTGGGCGTCGAAAACGCCTACCCACGAGCCGTCGCCGACGAGGGCAACCCTGTGGCCCAAGCCACGATCCATGAGGTCTTTGAGCTCTGCGATCAGGAGTGGCGGGGCCTGGGATGGATTCCGCAGAGTGGCTGGCAGCTCGCACCGGCCTACGTCGACCATGATGCGGCCCTGCGGTTTCCCGCCAGCATGGCCGACACGCGTGCTGCGGCAGAACCGTCTCCGTGCCGCAGCGGCGATGTTTTGCGGGGTCTGCTCAAGCCCTCCGACTGCCCGCTGTTTGGGAAGGAATGCACGCCCCAGACCCCGCTGGGCGCCACGATGGTTTCCAGCGAAGGAGCCTGTGCCGCCTACTTCCATGCCGGCCGTTGAATGAAACATCCTCAGCCAGCTTCATCTGCCGGATACAGCTGCCCCACGCCCGACCACGGCAGCCGCAGTCCACGCGTGCTGATGGGCCATGGAGGCGGTGGGCTGCTCACCCAAGAACTGATCCGCAGCGTGTTTCTCAAGGCGTTCGGCCTGCCTGACGAAGGCCTGGCGGACGCTGCCGTCCTTGAGCCTGCCGCCGGCAGGCTGGCCTTCACCACCGATGCCTTTGTGGTCAGGCCGCTCTTCTTTCCCGGTGGCTCGATCGGTGAGCTAGCCGTCAACGGAACCGTCAACGACCTGGCGATGGTGGCCGCGATGCCGCGGTACCTGGCCGCATCGTTTGTCATCGAAGAAGGCCTGGCAATCAGCGACCTCAGCCGGATCGCCCAAGGCATGGCGGCAGCCGCTCGGGAGGCGGGCGTGCGGATCGTGGCCGGTGATACGAAGGTCGTCGAGCGGGGGCATGGCGACGGCGTCTACATCACCACCAGCGGAATCGGCCACGTTCCCGCAGGCATCTCGCTCTCACCAGACCGAGTCGCTGCCGGCGACATCGTGCTGATCAGCGGCACAATCGGCGACCACGGCATGGCGATCATGAAGGTTCGTGAAGACCTCGGCTTTGAGGCTGACATCACCAGCGACACCGCGGCATTGCACGACCTGGTGGCCGAGATCCTTCGCTGCTGCAAAGCAACCCGGCTGCTGCGGGATCCGACGCGCGGGGGGCTTGCCACCTGCCTCAATGAGATCGCCGACCAGACCCGTCACGGCCTTGAGATCGACGAGCAGACCGTGCCGATCGCGACAGCAGTGGCAGCCGGCTGTGAGGTGCTCGGGCTCGACGTCTGGCAGATTGCCAACGAGGGGAAGCTTGTAGCGATTGTGCCGGCCTCGCATGCGGAGGATGTGCTGCGGGTGATGCGAGACCACCCGCGCGGCCGGCAGGCGGCCGTGATCGGCCGGGTGGTCGGCGACCATCCGGGGCGGGTGGTCGTGAGAACGGCCATCGGCGGCCGACGCGTTGTGCCGATGCCGGTGGGCGAGCTGCTCCCACGGATCTGTTGAGTCTTCCGTGCGGGTTGTCCGGTGGCTGGCGGGTTTTCACCGGAGCGTTGCCAAAAACTCCGATACTTTCTCAAGCCCCTCACCGCTGCACTTTCAGCCGGCTGTGGCGTGTATTACCGTGCACCGGGCACGGGCCATCGTCGCTCCGGCGAGGAGCAGCCCCTCGAGCCCTCCCATTCAACACCCTGCGAGCCCATGTCCCGCGAGATCGTGATCACCGGCCTTGGCGTTGTCAGCCCACTGGGGATCGGCCGGGAGGCATTCTGGGATCAGCTCCAGGCGGGCCTCAGCGGCGTTCGGCCGATCACCGCCTTCGACACCGCCTCGCTTGAGGTCCGCTTCGGCGGGCAGATCCTCGATTTCGATCCCAAGCTCTACGTCCGCCCGCGAAAGAGCCTGAAGGTGATGAGCCGTGAGATCCAGATGGGCTTCGCCGCGGCAGACCTGGCGCTGGTTGATGCTGGGCTCTCCACCGGAAGTGTGGCACCAGACCGGTTTGGTGTCGTCTTCGGCAGCGACATGATCTATGCCGACCCGCACGACCTCGAGGGCACGTATCGCCGCTGCGCGGCCTCAGGCTCCTTCAACTTCGAGCAGTGGGGCACTGCGGCAATGGAGGAGATCTATCCGCTGTGGCTGTTGAAGCTGCTGCCCAACATGACGGCCTCCCACATCGCCATCGCCCACGATGCCCGCGGCCCTAACAACTCGATTGTGCTCGGTGATGTTTCGAGCCTACTGGCCATCGCCGAAGCCGCGAGCGTGATCGAGCGGGGCTGGGCTGATGTGATGATCACCGGAGGCACCGGCTGTCGGCTCGATCCCACGGCGATCGTGGCCCGCTGCGAGCACGATCTCTCCCATCGCAATGACGACCCGCAGCGGGCGTCGCGGCCCTTCGATCAGGACCACGACGGACTGGTCAACGGCGAGGGCTCCGGGGCCATCGTGCTGGAGTCGCTCGACCACGCCCTCAGCCGCGGTGCCAGGATTCATGCCCGGCTGCTCTCCGTCACTGCACGCCATGAGCCGGTGCGTGGGAATCAGCCGCTCACTGGCAGTGGCCTGCGGGCAGCGATCCGCGGCAGCCTGATGCGGGCTGGCCTTGAGCCGAAGAACGTCGGCCATGTCAACGCCCATGGCCTGAGCACGGTGGCCATGGACCGGGTGGAAGCGGCGGCGATTGCTGCCGAACTTGGAAACGTGCCCGTCACCGCTCCCAAAGCCTCCTTTGGCCACCTCGGGGCCGGCGGCGGCACTGTGGAACTGGTGGCGAGCGTGCTCGGCTTAACTCACGGGGTCGTTCCCGCCACGCTCAACTACGAAAGGCCCGACCCGGCCTGTCCGGTGAATGTCGTGCATGGCAGCCCGCTAACCGGTCGGCCACCGACAGCGATGAAGGTCAACCTCTCCTCCACCGGCCAGGCGGCGGCCGTCGTCGTTGCGGCCCCCGAATAGCGGCCGCATCACCTCAGCCGCTCTCCTACCAGGTGCCTTCGAAGCCGAAGGAGAGGCCCTGAAAGAAAGTCTGGCCACCGGCGTCGATCGGATCCTGCCGCCGCTCGTCGAGGTTGAACTGGCGGGTGGCTGTGGCGATGCCTGCCACCCAGAGAAACTCGTAGCCCGCCTTGAACGAGAAGTTGGGCGTGAGGTTGAAGCCTGCCATCAGCGAGAGATCGCCGAGGAACGCTGGGCCGGTGAGCGTGTCGCCGGCTGTCCAGCTTTGCGAGCCCTGGGCAAAGTTGGGATCGATCGTGTTGTTGCTCAGGTTGCTCTGCGTCTCTGAGGCAAAGGAGAGGCAGGGAGCAGCCCGGCCGCGGATGCCCCACCAGAAGAACTCGTTCTGGCTGATCAGCTCGCCGCCGAAGTTCATGCCCAGCAGCCAGTTCTCCGTGTGAACTTCGTAGAGGCCACCAAAATCGGAGAAGTCGACACCCTGGCGGCCGCTCTGCCAGAAGAAGTCTTCGTTGATGTTGGCCAGGCGGATACCGACAAACCCGGCAGGCAAGAAGGCCCGCTCGGAGTGCTTCGACCAGTCGCCATTGGGCATCATCACCATCTTGTCGCGGCCAAGCCGGCGGCGGAGCTTGAAGTTCCACTCGTAGCTGTTGAAGTCGGAGTTGAAGGCCGTGGTGTAGAAGCCGGCACCGTTGTAGCCGGGCACCCGCAAGGCCAGTGGCGTGACGAGCGTGTTGTCGCCAGCGGAGTCGCCCAGGGCATTCCAGCCGTCGGTCTGCTCATAGGTCATGCCACCGTAGTAGGTGAACTCAAACGAGCGATCACGGTTGAGGTAGTCGCGGCCAAAGTAGCGGCCGATCGTCGCCCTCGCCCCGGGAGCCACGTTGAACGGCTTGGCCACGGTGGTGTACCGCAGTGGATAGTCGTTGATGTTGCTGGGATCAAACGGCGGGGGAGGCAGCAACGCGGTGTCGATCGCGATCGTGCGGCGATACGCCCGGCTGCGGTCGAGCCAGAGCGACTCACCGGAGGCATACCAGCGGCCATCGTTGAACCAGCTTCCGGAGCTCGCCGGATAGGGCATCTCCTCGAGCATCGACTCATCAAGCATCCAGTCGGCCGGCTTTGCGGAGACGTTCAGAAGTTCGGCTGCGTCGACCGCCGCGTCGAGCTCTTGCATCTCCATATCGAGAAACGCGTCGTCGCTCTGCAGGGACTCACCTGTCTCTGGGTCAATGACCGTGTTGGCCTCAACCTCCGGCTCGTCGCCCATCTCTTCGAACGTCAGGCTGCCGTCTTGGAGGCCAGGGTCCGCAGCCGGAGCAACCGCATCCGGGAAAGGAACCGGTATCGCCGTGTCAGCTGCCTGTAGTTCGGCCATCACGCTCGCCGGCAGTGGATCCGCTGAAGCTTCCGGCAGCTGGGCGGTCGCCACATCACCAGAAAGGCCGCTGAAGGCGGCGACGGTGAAGGCCATTCCCGCGGCCCGAGAAAGCGACGGCACAAGCGTTTCGCACAGTCGTGCGACACGTTGACCCCGTTGCCTCCAGGTCGCCTGAAAAGGCAAAGATGTGGCGAACACGCGATATCGAGTTGGTTGACGCATGGCTGTCTCGCACGGCACCCCTGTTGTTGACCCCACACCTACAGGTGGAGTCACACGAAGAGGGTCATCGGCATCGTCACAACCGTTTCCGCAGGATTTTTCGGAACAGTCGGCATCGCCTTCTCCAGCCCCCCCAGCCAGCCAGACCCAAAACTGGAACGACCGCTAAAAACCGTCTCTCGCAGGGAATGCTGCAATGCCGCCCCAGCGGCATCCGATCTCTCGTATCAGGTTCGGTGTCGTCGGCCGTTGATGGACATGGCTTCCGCAGAGGCTGCGGAAAACTCGCAAGGGGCAAGTGCCATGCAGCTCAAACGCAGTCATCTCCTGCTTGTCGGGCTGGTGCTGTTTTTCACGGGCGTGCAGTTTCGCCTGATCCAGTCGTTTACCCTCAGCGAAGGGTCGAGCAGGTTTATTGCCGCCCAGATGGGGAATATTCCCGAGCGAACGATCGCAGCCTGGCCCGATGTCGCCGCCCGCAAAGTGGTGGAGCCGCCAAACTGGCTGGGGCTGGCGCTGATGTCGGTGGGCTCGGTGCTGACGCTCAAGAGCCTGTCGATGGGCGGCAAGGCAGCCGCCAAGAGTCACCGCCCAGAATACCGCCCAGAATAGTGAGCAATCCAACTGCAGGCTCACAGTGATGCCAGAGCTGGTGTGGCATCCTCTCCGACCT
>JAGYJY010000004.1 GCA_018401745.1 Pirellulales bacterium
CGGCACCCGCGGACCCGTCCCGTTTATTCCGCCTTCGGCACCCGCGGACCCGTCCCGTTTATGCGGGCGGACTTTCAGTTGGCGGGCTCGGTGACGGTGAGGGTCTGGCCGAGGGCGACGTTGTCGAGGATCTGCACGATTCCCGAGGGCCAGGTGATTTCGACCTGGCAGGCGGTGGCGGCATTGTCTGCGTTTGGTCCGAGGCCGACGAAGAGCCGTGGCTGGTGGCTGCTAGCGTAGCTCGATCCGGCGATGAGCTGCTGGGTGATCGTCTGCTCTCCGCAGCGGACAACCGCCTTGCAGCCGATGCCGCGACGGTTGCTGGTCGTGCCGACAAACTCGAGTCCCAGCCAGCGGCCGAGCTCGGCTCGGTTTTCAAGTAAGGCGACGGGGGTGTTTTGGTGCACGACCGCAAGATCAACGTCGCCGTCGCCATCGTAGTCGGCCGCAGCGACGCCGCGTGCCACCTGGCGAATCTCAAAGAAGGGTCCGCTCATGCTGCTGCAGTCGTGCCAGGTGGAGCCGGTCCACTCGAAGAGCTGGGGCTGCTGGGCCAGCAGGGGATTGCCGGGATAGTTTTCGATGTGGCCGTTGGCGATGAAGAGATCCATCAGGCCATCGGCATCGAAGTCGCAGAAGACCGTGCCGAAGCCGAGCCGCGGCAGCGTGGGGGTGTGCAGGCCAACAAGCCCGGTGACGTCTTCAAAGCCGGCAGTGCCCAGGCCGCGGTAGAGGGTGTTGGATTCGTCGTAGAAGTGGGCGGAGTAGATGTCGAGGCTGCCGTCGTTGTCGTAGTCGCCAACGGCGAGGCCCATGCTCGCTTGGGTACGGCCGAGGCGATCGACAGCGCAGCCGAGCACCATCGCCCGCTCCTCAAAGCGGCCGCCACCCTGATTGACAAACAGGAAGTTGGCCTCGGTGTCGTTGGCGACGTAGAGATCGACGAGGCCGTCGGCGGTGAAGTCGGCGACCGCCACACCGAGCCCCTTGTTGCCGGGGCCGAAGAGGCCCATCTCGCTGGCGGCCTCGCGGAAGGTGCCATCGCCGTTGTTGAGGAAGCAGGCGTCGGGCCAGGGATCGATGTCGCGGGGATGACAGATTCTCGGCTCCCCCTGGGGGTTGTTGCAGGGGAGGGGATCGAGGATGTCATACTGCAGATAGTTGCAGACGTAGAGGTCGAGGTCGTGGTCGCCGTCGAGGTCGGCCCAGGCGGCCGATGAGCTCCAGCGAGCGTCGCCGGTGCGGCTCTCTTTGGTAACGTCGCGAAAGGTTCCATCGCCAAGGTTGCGGAAGAGCGTGTTGGTGCCGGCGTTGGTGACGTAGATGTCGTCGAAGCCGTCGTCGTCGTAGTCGCCGATGGCCACGCCTTGGCTGTAGCCGGTTTCGCGGAGCTGGGCGAGCTCTGTGACATCGACAAACACCACGCCGCCGTCGCTGCCGGGTAGGTTGCGAAAGAGCCGATCGCTCGGCTGGGCGGTGCGGTCGGCCGCTGACGGATCGCCGCCTTGGCCGAGGTAGATATCGGGCCGGCCATCGCGGTCGTAGTCGAGCCAGCCAGCCCCGCCGCCGGTGGCCTCGGCCATCAGCGACTTGCCGTCCTCCCCGTTGTCGTAGACGTGCTCAAGGCCTGTGGCTGCGGCGACGTCGTCAAACGGGGTGCAGGTTGCCGGCCTCGCGTCGGCAGACGAAACCGCTGACGTCTTCGCGGGCTTGGTGAGGTCGAAAGCGAAGGGGGATGGCCCGCCAGCGGTGCTTTCTCGACCTGCCGCCGATTGTCGCGGCGAATCCCCTGCTCCCTCAGGGCCTAAAGGCCGACGGCCGTCGCAACCACAGAGGGCTGCGACGGCCGCCAGGATTCCCAAAACACCAAGACGCATGGTGAAAACCTTGCTGGCGGCGTTGATCGAACCTCTCACGCATCTACCTCCTCAGGAAGACGATCGAGCGGAAAGCATCAACGCCGCGATCAGCACTCAGTTTTCGTTGGCCACCTCGCCACCAGCGGCGGTCGCCAGGGCATACCGCACCCAGTGATCCATGTCCTCGGTGTAGAACTGCACACTGCCGTCCGCTTTTAAGCCAGCTGCGCCGCCGGGATGATAACTGCTCCACCCCGAGCATCTACGGTCGCCCCTGCCCGGGGTACCGGGTTCCAAAAAAGGCTGTAACCAGGCAGGATTTTTGTTGTTAATGGGACTCCGCAAGCTGTCCTGCGAGCCAATTGACGTGAACCAAGCGGCACTATCATGAGGAAACCTGTTGTCAAAAACGCCATCCCGATAACCTTGCCAATGCATGTCTTCAAAGACAGCAATGGTTTTCGAAGTGCCGTCAACGATATCGCCGAGCTTCTTTGCGCCGGCGTAGGCGAACACGCCGTTGATGCGGGCGAAGTCATCCTGCAGCCACTGATTACTGATCCACGGGGTGCCAGCTTGACCACGCGTAAACCGACTTGGCCCGCTGCCTGACCAGTTTGGGTCACTAGAATCAAACTCAGGGATAGCATTGCAGTCTTTCCATCCGCCCCAAACATGCCCAAGGTTACCTGCGTAGTCCATTCGTGCAGCGTTCGGAATGTCGGGTCCTCCAGAATTCTGACTGAGAGTGTTCCGATTTGCCACCAACGGTGAGCTCGGACAGAGCAGCATGTCGATCTTCTGCTGAGCTACCGTCATGTTGACGCCGTTGGTGGTCTCTGATTGGAAATTGATCTGATCATAGAGAGCCTGCTCTTCCATATAAGGCAGTGCCATTACGACCCATGAAAACGAGGCGTTGTTCTGAGGAATGCCCCACTTCACGAAACCTTTCTCATCCGGAGCATCCCGCATGGGATCCTTCGAGTAGGGATACACGTCCTTCTGAGCACTGGCCACGTTGTGGAAAGCCAGACCAATCTGCTTGAGATTGTTCAAGCACTGACTGCGGCGGGCAGCCTCACGGGCCGACTGAACGGCTGGCAGAAGGAGACCGACCAAGACGCCAATGATGGCGATCACGACGAGCAGTTCGACGAGCGTGAAGCCTCGTCGAGCCTGTGGACGAAACGTCCTGAGCATGGGAACCTCGCTGGTGAAAAGAAAAAAAGAATCAACCTCGTGCTGCCCAAAGAGGGACAGCACTCAACTGAAAACGAACAAAAGAAAACTATTCGACCGCAATATCGATCGTGTTGGCACCGGAGGTGACATCGACTTGCTTGGGCGTGGTCGCGGCTGACCGATAATCTTCGGGGATGTTGGATTCAGGGCCGGCTGGGGGAGCGGACTGACCGCCACCGCCGGCATAGGCCGCCTCGTCCATTGACGAAGAGCTCTGCGGCTGGAGCACAACCTTGTAGCTCCCTGTCATAGCGCCCGGCTTGCCCTGCACACCCGTGGTCAGGGTGTAGGAGCCATCGGCGCCGGTGCGGCCGGAGGCGGCTTCCATCGTCGTATCAGTTGGCTGGAAGGTGACGAGCACATCAGCCGCCGGCTGTCCACCAATCGTCACCTTGCCAGTGACCGCGTTCATCG
>JAGYJY010000005.1 GCA_018401745.1 Pirellulales bacterium
CCTCTCGGGGTTGATCTTTCCGGAGCGAATCTGACAAACGCAACGCTTGCTGGAGCAGACCTCAGCGGGGCCAACCTGACCGGGGCCACCCTGGTGGGCGTCGATCTCACGGGAGCTGATTTCACCGCCGCGCGGCTGATCGACGCGGTGTTTGCGGGCATCACGGGCGAACCGGCTGCCCTGCCTGCCGGCTGGAAGGCGTCGCGGGGAACACTGGTCTTTGAGGGAATCGACGTTCCCAAGGGACAGACCGTGTTTCTCAACGCCACGCACCTCGCCAATGATCAGCTGGTGAAGTCGGGCGAGGGCACGCTCGTGGTCACTCGGGCAAGCAGTCATGCCGGTGGCACGCATGTCGAGGCGGGCACACTCTACATCCGCCACATTGCAGGCCTCGGCAGTGGCCCCGTGTCTGTCGCCTCAGGAGCAACCGTTGTGCTCGATGTTGGCTTCGCCACCGTCGGCATGGGGAAGCTGACGCTGGCCACAGGCGCGACGCTCACCCAGATCACCCCCAACGGCCAGACCAGCTCCGAGGCCGCCTTCACCCTCACCAGCGACGGCGAGTGGCTGCGGCTCTTCAACGATGGTGCCCAGCTGCTCTCGACCTCATTCGCCCAGTGGAACCGCAACGTCGACTGGCAGTTCCCCGTCACAGCCGACTTCAATGGCGATGGCCTGCCGGACGTCGCCGCGATGACTCCCAGCGGCGTGTGGTGGGCTGCCATCAACCAGGGAGACGGCACC
Organism: Pirellulales bacterium; assembly: GCA_018401745.1. GTDB lineage: Bacteria > Planctomycetota > Planctomycetia > Pirellulales > UBA1268 > M30B53. Next base: position 748 of record JAGYJY010000005.1, read on the forward strand.
GGCCGCAATGTGCGAATGACCCGCTGGAGCGGATCGGCGGGCTGGACTGACATCGTCAGCGGCGACTTCAATGGCGACGGCCGTGGCGACATCGCCGGCCGCACCTCCACGGGAGGCTGGTGGGTCGCTCAATCTCGCCCGATCCTCATCGGCTTCACCAACAGCCTGTTTGCCCAGTGGAGCACGGGCACGACCTGGAGCGATGTTGTTGCCGGCGACTTCAACGCCGATGGCCGCACCGACATCGCCGGGCGGGCGGCCAATGGTGCCTGGTGGGCAGCCGTGGCAACGGCCAGCGGCCTGGCGGTCAACACCCGCATGGGCCGCTGGGTGGGTGATGCGTTTGTGGACGTGGCCGTGGGGGATGTGGATGGTGACGGCCGCAGCGACATCATCGGTCGGGCGACCGACGGCACCTGGTGGGCTGAAGTCTCGAGTGCTGCGGGAACCGGCTTCACCTCACAGCTAATGACACGCTGGAGCCCGTCGATCAGCTGGCGGGATGTGCGGTTTGGCGACATTGATGGCAACGGCCGCACCGATGTGGTGGGCCGCACGCCCGGTGGTCAGTGGTGGGCCGCCTACGCACGCGACACCTCGGTGGGCTACGACTCGGTTCCACTGGGAGTCTGGAGCCCAGGGATCGACTGGAAGAGCGTGGTGCTGGGCGATTTCAACTTCGACGGTCGGCTCGACATCGCCGGGCTGGCCCCAGCGTCGAGTGATTCTGATGCGGGAACCTGGTGGGCCGGTCTGACGCGAGCCTCAGGCATCGACAACGAGGTCTGGGGGCGTTTTGGGCTGGCCGATGGTGTCGGCCTCAGGGCCACGCTCAGCACGACCACTCGCTGACGTCGGCAGTCAAATCCCTGGCTGGCCGGGCCGGCGGCGGTTCGCGGCGGTACGATGGGCCAGGTGAGGCGGGCCACGCGGCCCCACGCTGCTGGAACTTTTCGGCATGGATACACACCAGCAGACACCACTCGGCGACGGAGCGGCCGCAGCCTCTGCGGCGGCAGCCGGTCGCCACCACACCCAAAGGCATTCGCTGTTCTGGATCCTTCACGGCCTGTACTGGCTTATGGTGAGCCTGCTGAGCCTGGGCATGAGTTATGCGGTTGCCCCCGAGTGGCCGCTTGCCTGGCTGAACATTGCCCTGCGGATGGCCAGCGGAGTTCTGCTCACCGGCGGCGTGTACTGGCTTTTTCAGCAGCCATGGCTGCGAGAACAGAGCCGGCTCGTGAGGTGGCCGTTGATGCTCCTGCTCACGATCAGCCTGATGGTGGGCAGCCTGCTGCTGATGCTGGGAGCAGGCGTCGAGACCGCCATGATCTGGACTGGCGAAAGCACCCTAGCGCAGATCTTGCCACGGATTGCGGCTGGCATCTTCTGGTGCACGGTGTGCTTCGGTTTCGAACTCTTTGACGGCCTCTATGCCGCAGAACTCCGGCTGGCCCAGGCGGATGTCGACGCGGCACGCCAAGACGCGATTGCCTACGAGCACGAAGTGCACCGCCTCCATGCTCAGATGAATCCCCACTTCCTTTTCAACGCGCTCAATGCCGTGGTCGCCTGCCGACACAGCCCCGACGATGTGGCCCGGGTCACACAAGATCTCGCCGATTTCCTCCGCAGCGCTTTGCGCGATTCCCGGCTGCTCGAACCGCTCGCGCGAGAAATCGAGACGTTGGAAAAGTATCTGGCTGTTCAGCAGGCGCGGTTCGGTGAAAAACTCAACTGCCGGATCGTCTGCGACCGGAAGGCGCGGGGTGTGATGGTGCCACCGATGATGGTCCAGCCGCTGCTGGAAAACGCCGTTGCCTATGGCATGCAGACAAGCGAGGCGCCGCTCCGCGTGGAGGTCTCGGCCCGGGTTGATGACGCCACGCTCGAAATTGTCGTGGTCAACTCAGGGGCGTGGCTTGAGCCTGATCCGGCGCGGTCACCCGGCACCGGCCTGAAGACGCTCCGCAAACGGCTTGCGTTGCTGATCGGGCCCACGGCGTACGTAGAAATCGAGCCGTCCGCCCCGCTGGCATGGGCCAGCGAAGGAACGTGTGTGCGGGTGACGATTCGCATGCCCGTGGCAAACCACACGGAATCCCGCCCTCTCACCAAGGCACTGCTGCAGGAGTCGATGACGTGATTGCGGCAATGCTGGTCGACGATGAGCCGCTGGCCAATGCTGGCATGCGGCAACTGCTCTCCGCGCATGGTGAGATTGAGATCACCGCCGTTGTCGGCAGCCTGGCGGAGGCCCGGACGGCCCTTCGAGCCCACCAGCCCAGCGTGGTGTTTCTTGATGTGGAGATGCCCGGCGGAGACACCTTCTCCCTGCTGCCGGAGCTCGACGAGGCCACTCGGGTGGTGTTTGTCACGGCCCACGAACGCTACGCCGTCGATGCCTTTGCCGTCGGCGCCGTCGACTACCTCGTGAAGCCAGTCGACCCAGACCGGCTGGCCGAGACCATTCGCCGCCTGTCTGCCCCGGCCCCAGACGACGACGCTCGGCATCCCGCCGGAGAGCTGAGCTCCGCTGAGCCGACAACAGCTGCACGGCTCACCGTGCCCCTGCGAGAGAGCGGGCTCAAAGCCGTTGTCGACCTGGGCGACATCTGCTGGATCGAGTCTCTCCGCAACTACACCCGCGTGGCCATGCAAAACCCTCCCCGGCTGTTGATCTTCCGCCGCCGGCTGAGCGAGTGGCTCACCGATCTTCCCGAAGCGACCTTTGCCCGCATCAGCCGCTCGGAGGCGATTCAGCTCTCGCTCGTGACCCACACCGAGTGGAAATCGCGGAGCGAGACCCGCGTGTTCTTCGGCGGCGGCGTGGAGCCGATGAGCCTCGGGCGTGCCTCCACCCAGCGTCTCAACGCCCTGCTGGCCGATGGCTAGCAGACTGTGAAACACGTCGCCTTCTTGAGCAGAAAAAGTCATTCCAGGAACGCTTGGCTTCCTCGAATGGCCCGAAAACACAGCAGTTTCCGGTGGTTTTCCCGTGTCTGAAAAGAAGAGGCTCCGGTCGGAGTCGAACCGACGATGGCGGATTTGCAATCCGCTGCCTTAGCCACTTGGCTACGGAGCCTTAAAGAAGAGGTGTGCCACCATTGTGGCCCTCTCTGTCACGCTAGGAGATTCATGCCGGTCGCGTCAAGTTTACCGGTTGCGAAACGTTCCGGGGTGGTCCGGCCCGTCCGCATGCCTCGCATCCTGACGACTGGCCGAAGAGCACCTGTCGTGGGGATCGTATCGGCCTGTCGACGGCCGAGGCTTGAGCCGGCTCGGAGAAGTTTGACCGCAGCCTTGCCCAAAACCGTTCTTCTCTTCGCAAACTGCCCACGGGGCACGGCCAGAAGCTGGCCGCAGTCGCATGCGGGCCCGAGCGAGGGCGTTTGGCGTGGCCCCAGAATCCCCGTATAAACCGGGTTTTGCCTTTGCCGCGGTGGTGGTTGCGCCAGCGAACCGCGGCCTCACGACACGAGGAGCCCTGCATGCCCCCCTCTGCTGACTGCGACATTGGCCTCGTTGGCTTGGCCGTGATGGGTGAAAACCTCGCCCTCAACATCGCCAGCCGTGGCTTCAAGATCGCGGTCTACAACCGCACGACGAGCGTCACCGACGCCTTCACTGCCGCCCGTGGCAACCAGCCGGGCGTGGTTGGCTGCCACTCGCTGGAAGACCTCGTGGCCTCGCTGAAGGCCCCGAGGAAGGTGATGCTGATGGTCAAGGCGGGGCCGGCGGTCGACACGCTCATCCAGCAGCTAATCCCGATGCTCTCCTCGGGCGACGTGATCATCGACGGCGGCAACACCCTCTATAGCGACACCGAGCGGCGGACGACCGAGGTGGAAGCCGCAGGCCTGCTCTACGTCGGCAGTGGTGTGTCGGGCGGCGAAGAAGGGGCCCTCAAGGGGCCGAGCCTGATGCCGGGTGGCTCCAAGGCCGCCTGGCCGCTGATCCAGCCGATCTTTCAGGCCATCGCCGCCAAGGTTGGCCCGGGCGGCGACATCCCCTGCTGCGACTGGGTGGGGCCGCGGGGTGCCGGCCACTACGTGAAGATGGTGCACAACGGCATCGAATACGGCGACATGCAGCTGATCTGCGAGGCCTACGCACTGCTCAAGCACGGTGCCGGCCTCTCCAACGATGCCCTCGCCCACGTCTTTGACGAATGGAACCAGGGCGAACTCGACAGCTACCTGATCGAGATCACCCGTGACATCTTCACGGCGCTCGATCCTGATGGCGATGGACACTTAGTCGACGCGATCCTCGACGCCGCCGGGGCCAAGGGCACCGGCAAGTGGATGAGCCAGCTGGCCCTCGACCTTGGTGTGCCCAGCACGCTGGTGACGGAGGCGGTGTATGCCCGCTGCCTCTCGGCCCTCAAAGAGCAGCGGGTGCGGGCCAGCCAGGTGCTCACCGGCCCCGACCTGCCCAGCCACGACGATCCCCAGGCCTTCATCGAGCAGGTGCGGCAGGCCCTCTACGCCTCCAAGATCGCCAGCTACGCCCAGGGATTCGTGCAGCTGGCCGCTGCCGCGGCTGAGCACGACTGGCCCCTCGACTACGGCTCGATCAGCATGCTCTGGCGGGGCGGCTGCATCATCCGGGCACAGTTTCTCGAGCGGATCGCCGAGGCCTATCGGGAGCAGCCGGATCTCGAAAACCTGATGCTTGCCCCGTATTTCACCGAAGCCCTCAGCAACGCCCAGAAGGCCTGGCGGCATGTGGTGGCCACGGCGGCCACGATCGGCATCCCGGTGCCTGCCTTCATGACGGCCCTGGCCTACTACGACGGCTATCGCCATGCCCGCCTGCCGGCCAACCTGCTGCAGGCGCAGCGAGACTACTTCGGCGCCCACACCTACAAGCGAGTCGATAAGGAGGGCACCTTCCACAGCGAGTGGCTCGAGCTGCGTCGGCCTGTCTCCGAGGTGACGCAATGAGCGAGGCATCGGCAGCATTTCTTGACGGGCTCTTCGGGCTCTCGGGCAAAACAGCCGTCGTGATCGGCGGCACCGGTGTGCTTGGCGGGGCGATTGCCGAGGGTCTGGCCAAGGCCGGAGCGTTTGTGATGGTTGCCGGCCGCGGGGCCGACCGCGGCGAGGCGCGGGTGGCCGCGATTCAGGCAGCCGGCGGCCAGGCCGCCTTTGCCAGCGTCGACGTCACCAGCCGTGAGAGCGTCGAGACGCTCCTCCAGACCACGCTGCACACCACCGGCCAGGCCGACATCCTGGTCAACTGCGCGGGCGTCAACTCCGCCCTGCCCTACCTCGAGATCCCCGACGACGAGTGGGAAAAGGTGATCACGACCAACCTCACCAGCACGCACCTCGGCTGCCAGATCTTCGGCGGCCACATGGCGGCTGAGGGTGGTGGGGCGATCCTCAACATCGGCAGCGTGTCGGCCGACAAACCGCTCTCCAAGGTATTTGCCTACTCCGCCTCCAAGGCGGCCGTTGTCAATTACACGAAAAACGTGGCCCGAGAGCTGGCCCCACAAAACGTGCGGGTGAATGTGCTCTGCCCCGGCTTCTTCCCTGCTGAGCAGAATCGCAAGGTGCTCTCTCCCGACCGCATCGCCACGATCATGAGCCAGACGCCGATGGACCGCTTTGGTGAACCGGCCGAACTTGTCGCCGCCGCCATCCTGCTGGTCTCCTCTGTTGGTGGCAGCTTTATGACTGGCTCCGAGGTCTACGTCGACGGTGGGTTTACCGGCATGCGTCTGTAGCCACATTCCGCTCCCCGCTTTTGGCTCCCAACCATGCCCCACACCATCGTGATCTTTGGCGCGTCTGGCGACCTCACCAGCCGCAAGCTCGTTCCGGCGATTTACAACCTGATGCGGTGCGGCAAGCTGCCAGCAGAAACCCGTATCGTCGGCATGTCGCGGACGCCGCTGAGCGACGAGCAGTGGCGGGCGATGCTTGAGGAGTCGACGCGGACGTTTGCGGGCGAGTCGCGATTTGACGCGGAGACCTGGGTCGCCTTTGCCGCTGGCATTCATTACCAGCCTGGCGACATTGAGGTGGATGCCGACTTCGCTTCGCTGAAAACGCGGCTGGCCGAGATTGAGGGCAGCGGCACCGCCACCCGCGTCTACTACCTGGCCACGGCCCCACGATTCTACAAACCCGCGGTTGAGGCCCTCGGCCGCCACGGCATGGCGGAGGAGTCGCGAGGGGCTCGGCGGATCGTCGTGGAGAAGCCTTTCGGCACCGATCTGGCCACCGCCAAACAGCTCAACGCCTGCCTGCACAGCGTGTTTCACGAGAGCCAGGTGTTTCGCATCGACCACTACCTCGGCAAGGAGTCGGTGCAAAACCTGATGGTGCTGCGGTTTGCCAACACCATCTTTGAGCCGGTGTGGGACCGCCGCTATATCGACCACGTGCAGATCACCGTGGCCGAGGAGGTGGCGGTAGGCCGCCGCGGTGCCTACTACGACACCGCGGGTGTCTTGCGGGACATGTTTCAAAACCATCTCCTCCAGCTGCTGATGGTCACCGCCATGGAGGCACCGGCGAAGTATCGCTCCGACACCGTTCGCAACGAGAAGGTGAAGGTGCTCGATGCGATTCGCGTGCTTGCGGCCGACGAGGTGGCCGAAGCGAGCATCCGCGGGCAGTATGTGGGCTACCGACACGAGCCTGGCGTGCCCACCGACAGCCAGACAGCGACCTTCGGCGGCATCCGCCTCGAGATCAACAACTGGCGGTGGCAGGGGGTGCCCTTTTATCTCCGCAGCGGCAAGCAGATGAGCTGCCGCACCACGCAGATCGTGATCGGCTTCCGGCAGCCGCCGCTGCAGCTCTTCAGCGGTGGCATTCCGGTCCACGGCGAGGGCAACCGGCTCGTGATCCAGATCCAGCCGGCGGAGGGCATCCAGCTCCACTTCCACACCAAGGTCCCCGGCGCAGGCATGCGGCTGCGGATGACGGATCTCGACTTCAGCTACTCTGAGCAGTTTCGCGACCGGCTGCCGGAGGCCTACGAGCCGCTGCTGCTCGACGTGATGCAGGGCGATGCCAGCCTGTTTGCCCGTGCCGACGAGGTCGAGAAGTCGTGGCAGATTATCGATCCGTTTGTGGACGCATGGCGGGATCCCGCCGCCCCTCGCATCGACCTCTACGAGCCCGGCGAATGGGGCCCCGCATCGAGCAACCGCTGGATGGAGGCACAGGGCCGCAGCTGGTTTGACATCTGCCCGGTGCTTTCGTGACGCACGCGCTTGCCCCCACGCTTTCGATCGGCCCGATCGTGCTCGATGCTCCCATCGTGCAGGCGGCGCTCTCCGGCTACTCCGACCGGGCGATGCGGGTGCTCGCCCGGCGGCATGGGGCGGCCTACACGATCGGCGAAGTCTTGCTCGACAAGTTTGTCGTTGAGGCGGGAGCGAGCCGTCGCAACCGCAGCCGCCTCTCGGTCGATCCGGAGGAACATCCAGTCGGCGGGCAGTTGATGGGCGCCGATCCTGAGCAGTTTCCTCCGGCGGCGGTGAAGCTCGTCGAGGCGGGCTTCGACGTGATCGACATCAACTTCGGCTGCCCTGTGAAGAAGGTGCTTGGCAGGTGCCGCGGTGGGTTTCTGCTGGGTGTGCCGGAGACGGCGCTCGAAATCGTCAGCCGCGTTCGCGAGGCGGTGCCAGCAGCGATCCCCGTCACCCTCAAGATGCGACGTGGCATCGACGACTCGGCCGCCAGCACCGACAAGTTCTGGCAGATCTTCGAGGGAGCCCTTGCCGCCGGCGTGGCCGCGATCACCGTGCACGGCCGCAGTGTGCGGCAGCGGTACGACGGACCGAGTTCGTGGGACTTCCTCCGCGAGGTGAAGCAGGCGGCGGGCAGCCGCACCATCATCGGCTCAGGGGATCTCTTCTCGGCATCGGCCTGCCTGGCGATGCTTGAGCAGACCGGCGTGGATGGCGTGAGCATCGCCCGCGGCGCGATCGGGAATCCCTGGATCTTCGAGGGGCTCCGCTGCCTGCTCGCGGGCCAGCCACTGCCGGCCCCGCCGTCGCTCTTTGCACAGGCCGACATGCTCCGCGAACACTACGGCCTTGCCGAGGAGCTGCACGGCGAAGAGCTCACCTGCCGGGTGATGCGGAAGTTTGCCATCAAATACGCTCGTCTCCACCCCGAGCACCTCTCCGCCCGCGACGCCTTCGTGCGGGTCAAGACACGGGCCGACTGGATGACCGTGCTTGCCCGTCTCTACGCCGATGACCTCCCCGGCCGCGTGCCCGATGACGACGTCGACGAAACCGCGAGCTGCTTTTAGAACACCGCAGACCGCACGAACTCGCGTCATCGCCCGCTCCTGTGCCCGGCCTGGTCCGGCATGCATCAATCACCTTCAGGGGATGAGTCGCCGCTCTCGTGTATGCGATTGGTTCATCGATTTCCCCGGCCGAGATGTCTTGACGCGACCTACGGCAAGTCGGCTTTGAATCCAATTTTTTGACCGGGAACGAGCCGATCACATTCAATCGTCACCACGGATGCACCACCTCCCTTGGCGATGCGAAACCGTCTCGACGCACCTGGAAGCAATCCCTTTAACGATGTTTGCGACCGTACTCCACCAACCGCCGGAAAAGCGTCATAGTATATTGGCGCGGTCCCGACATTCTCGATCAGGAGTTCACTCGCAGATGTGGAAGAACGAAATTCCTTGACCTGAAACTGATACCCACATGCCAACCCCGCATTGCGAATAACATCCGAACTCTGAAAGGCAGGCTGCTCGTCCCCAACGATGAATGAAACATGATACCTTGCGGCCTGCTGGTGAAACGGAGTTCCATAAGGTCCTCTTGGCGACAACGCTTCTCGCTGGTCTTTTCGCGCAAAGAAACTAAATTCTCCGCCAGCCGGGGAGTGTTTCCATCGCTCCAGCCCGAGTATTCGCCAGTTGGGCTCATTCTCTTCACTGTGCCGCTTGTGATTAAACGAATCATCAAACAGTCCGAACTGCAGTCTGGAAACCGTGCTGTCTTCTGAAAATGGCGTGTGATCTCCTGCGGCGTCAACGGAAATCATCCATGGCGTTTCGCGAAGATGAGCAGCAAGATGCTTTACAAACCGCAGCTGGAAGCCCTTGTCGGGAAAGGTCACGCCGAGCTTCATCGGACCATCGTAGATATGGTACTCGGCCCATAACCCAAACCCGACCTGCACGAACGCCACTCGGGGATCAGCATCATATTTTTCCGAAAAGCGAGCGTAAAACTCCAGGACGAAGGCCTTCCAGTCGTCGTTTGACCAGTCTGGAAATCCAGTGAGCTCGTTCTCACTTTTTGCGGTAGATCCACGGTAGTTCGGCAGAGTTGTGATAAAAGTGGGAACACCTGCAGCCTCACCGACATAGGTGTCGTGCCATCTGATGATCGCTTGGTGTTTTCGGGCAGCGACCTCATTGAGAAGACGCTCGAAAGGTTGCCAGTCGTAAACGCCGCGATCCCGGACGATATCACTGTATTTCAGGTACGCGAACTCCAACTGAATCGGAGCAGTCGCAGCAGCATCATTGGTCGTCCACAATACGATTCCCGTCATCGGCTGAACATTTGCAATCGTTGATTGCAGTCGCTGAGGCCGCAGGTCGTCGGCGGAGAGCAGTGACGAGAAGACTGCCGTCGCCAAGTGGGCAACGATGAGCAGAGCGAGCCGGTATCGAGATGGTGTTTTCATTGTTTTGGATTATTTGACGAACGCCCGCGATCAGCGGCTCGCGACCGCAGGACAATCCATCAGTCTACCGAAGGTCCGCAGCATTTGGCTTTCACCGTCAACAGCCGTGCTTTCCTGGAGACGGCTCCACGCGCTGGCTGCCCGCCGCGTCGCGAAGTTCGGCAAGGACGGCTGCGTCGTCTTCGACCTCGAGCCGGAGGGCCAGCTGCTCGCGAGCCCAGGCAGCACGCACGTCTTTGGTGATCCAGCATCCGAGCGCCCAGGCGGCGGCTCCACGGACCACCGGCTCAGGGTCGGCAAGGGCGGTGGCCAGGGCGGCTGCTGCGGCCGGATCGGGGGCGTTGCCCAGGGCGATCGCCGCAGAGCGGGCCAGGCCGTGCCGCTTGGCCCGCAGGAGCGGTGAGCCGTGGAAGCGTTGTCGAAACGACGCTGTGTCGAGCCCAAGCAGGTCGGCAAGCGGCAGCGTGGCATCGCCGTGCCGCGGCTGAAAGGCGGGCTCGTCGACCAGCGGAGCGTGGCGATTCCAGGGGCAAACGTCTTGGCAGATGTCGCAGCCAAACACCCACTCGCCCATGCCCTCCCGCAGGTCGGCCGGCACCGGCCCGCGGTCTTCGATTGTGAGGGTGGCGATGCACCTGGTGGCGTCGAGCACCCGTGGCTCCGGAAAGGCATCGGTGGGGCAGGCCTCGAGACAGGCGGTGCAGGTGCCGCAGTGATCGACCTCGAGAGGCGTGTCTGCCGGCAGCTCCACCGTGGTCAGCAGCGCCGAGAGAAAAAAGAAGCTGCCAGCCTGAGGGCTGATCAGCATCGTGTTCTTGCCGATCCAGCCGAGGCCGGCGAGCCAGCCGAAGTCGCGTTCGGCCAAGGGGGCCGAATCAACAACGCCGCGACTCGTTGATCCCGGAACCGTATCGCTGAGCCAGTTGGCCAGCATGTTGAGACGGCTGCGGAGCAGGTCGTGATAGTCATCACCCACCGCATACCGGGCCACGCGGCCATGCCCCGGCGGAGCGGCCGTGACGTCATGACCGTCGGCAGCAACGGCTCGATGACGCGACGGGGTGCGGGGGGAGGTGTCGTAGTCGGTGGCGAGCATCACAATGCTGCGGACGCCTGACAGGAGCATCTGCGGGTCTGCCCGCAGGGGCTCATGGCGGGCCAGCCAGGCTGTCATCGGCCCCGCCAGGCCCGCCTTCAGCCAGGAGACAAACGCCGCATGCCTCGGCGGGGATGCCACGCCTGCGATGCCGACGCGAGCAAAACCGAGCTGCCGCGCCTGGGCGCGGAGCCTGTGGGCAAGATCCGCAGGCGAGGCAGCAGCCGCAGTCTGGGAAAGACCCGCAGCCGAGGGGCCCGCTGGCTCACCCGGCACCGGAAACTGGTCTGGACGCTCGCGTGTCACTCGCTATTTTCCCGGCCTTACTCGAACCGCCAGCCACGTCTCTGGGCAGGAGAAGAATCCATGGTGCCATCGTCGACCACAGGCTCACTGTCGCCGTGGCCTTTCCACGAAGGCCGTCGTCTTCTGCTGCTTTCAGCGATTGTCGCGATGATGGCCGCAGGCTGCCAGACTCCGCAGACCAATCCGTATGCCACGACCGTGGCCCCGCCGGCGACGGGCATGGCGGGACAGCCGGCCCCCTACGGCTACAACGCGGCGATGCCGCAGGGCGCGGCCTACCCCGGCGCTGCACCAATGCCAGGGCCGACGATGCCCGGCCCCGCCACCACCGGCCAAATGCCTCCCGCAGGTCAGATCCCGCCAGCAGCGGCAACGCCTCCACCATCGCTCCCTCCGGCCTCTCAGCCGCAGGGCAGCTCCTGGAGCTGGGCTCAAACAAGCAACAGCCCGCCGCCGCAGTCGTGGCAGCAGGCCGGCACCCAGGTGCAGCAGAATCTCACCCAGCAGGGCCAGCAGCTCACCAATCAGCTACAGAACCAGGCCAACCAGTATCAGCAGCAACTCGCCGGCCAGGCGCAGCAGTATTCCAACCAGGCCCAGCAGTCGGCCAACAACACCGTCAACACCTATCAGAATCAGCTCAACAACCAGTGGCAGCAGGGCAACCAGCAGATACAAAACGGTATCCAGCAGATGGCGCCTCCCGCGACGCAGCCACCGCCCGCCGGCCAGCCGATCATGCAGCAGTCGCAGTATCCGCCGCAGTCGTCGACAAGCTCCTGGTGGCCCTTCGGCGACCCAAACCAGTTCCCACCCGCTCGCTCCACCCCAACGGCCCCACCGCGATACTAGCTTTACGCCTGCGAAGCCGAGCTCGCTTCACGCCTGCGAAGCCATCCTGGCCTTCGCAGGCTAGGGCGGCCCGTCAAAAAGCCAAGGTTTCTGACTGGCCGCAGGCCGCCGCTTCCTGCGGCGGACAGGCCGAGCTCGCTTTACGCCTGCGGCCCGCACTGAACGGGACGGGTCCGCGGGTGCCGAAGGCACCTCGCCACAGGCGAGGCCGCTCCGCGGCCCGAGGACCCGTCCCGCTTGCACACGCCCCCGGCCGCAGATCGCCGCGAAGCGGCGAACAGGCCGTCCTTAAACCCGTAAGCGAGGGGTGAGCCCGGGGCTGACCCTCCGGCGTAGAGGAGCGAGCGACGCCCGGAGGGCCGAAGCGAAGCGGATCTCCGAGCGAGCGAGGGCCTGGATGGCCCGCAGCGAGCGTCCGGAGGGGCAGCCCCGGGCTCACCCCGAGCGGCCCACCAAAGCGAAGCGGATCTCCGAGCGAGCGAGGCCTGATGGCCCAGCGAGCGTCTGAGGCAGCCCGGCTCACCCCGAGCGGCCCTTGAGATGCACCAGCACCAGGGCAAGATCCGCTGGCGTGATACCGCTGACGCGGCCGGCCTGGCCGAGGGTGCGGGGCTGCACAGCCGCCAACTTCTCGCGTGCCTCAGCGCGGAGGTGCCGCACGCCCGCGTAGTCAAAGCCCTGGGGGATCAACCGTTCGGCATGCTGCCGCTGCTGCTCGATCCGCTGTCGCTCAAGCGCAAGATACCCCTCGTAGCGGACATCGGTGATGATCTGCCCCGCCACGTCGGCTGAAACCCCGGCAAGCGCCGGCACCACGGCCACGCAGTCGCTCCACTGCATCTCGGGCCGTCGCAGCCGCTCGAGCAGAATGACACCGTCCATGCGGTGCGCGGCGAGCGTGGCTCGGGCCGCCTCGATGGCTGCCTGCTTCGCGGTCAGCCGCTCCATCCGGTGGGGCTCGGCAAGGCCGATGCTGCTGGCCGTTGGCGTGAGCCTGCGGTCGGCGTTGTCGTGCCGCAGGGCGAGGCGGTGTTCGGCCCGACTGGTGAACATGCGGTAGGGCTCATCAACTCCCCGCGTGACCAGGTCGTCGATCAGCACGCCGATATACGACTCCTCGCGGGAGAGCATGAGCGGGTCGCGGCCGGCGACTGCCAGCGCCGCATTGGCACCGGCAACGAGCCCCTGGGCAGCTGCCTCTTCGTAGCCGGTGGTGCCGTTGACCTGGCCCGCCAGAAACAGGTCCAGCAACCCGCTTGCTCTCCAGCGAGAGCTGCAGCTGATCCGGTGGGCAGTAGTCGTATTCGACGGCGTAGCCGTAGCGCATGATTTCGGCCCGCTCGAGGCCGGGAATCAGCCGCACCATCTGCTCCTGCACATCCCGCGGCAGGCTTGTCGAGATGCCGTTGACGTAGATTTCCTGGGTGCGGCGGCCCTCGGGCTCAAGAAACAGCTGATGGCTGTCGCGATCGGCAAACCGCACGATCTTGTCTTCGATGCTCGGGCAGTAGCGGGGGCCCCGGGAGGCGATCTGGCCTGAATACATGGGCGAGCGATGGAGGTTGGCTCGAATGACCGCATGCACCTCGGGAGTGGTGCGGGTGATCCAGCAGACAAGCTGCTCGGTCGCAATCGCATCGGTCAGGAAGGAGAAGGGCTGGGGCGTGGCGTCACCGGGCTGCACTTCCAGCGAGGCGGTATCGATCGTGGAGGCAGCCAGCCGGCAGGGTGTGCCGGTCTTGAACCGATCGACAGTGAACCCGAGCCGGGCGAGGGCTCCACTGATGCCGGCGGAGGTGCCCTCCCCTGCCCGGCCACCGGCGGTCTTCGCTTCGCCGGTGTGCATCACTGCCTGCAGGAAGGTTCCGGTCGTCAGCACCACTGAGATCGCCCGATACTCCGCGTCGCCGCGGACCCGCACTCCCGCAATCCGCCAGGCGGCCTTGCCGGGGCCTGAGTTTGCCACCGGCTCAACGATGAGGTCGTCCACCTGTTCCTGTTTGAGCACGAGCCCGGGCGTGGCCTCGAGCTCCTCCTTGACCCACTGCTGATACTGCCGCTTGTCAGCCTGCGCACGCGGGCCATGCATGGCTGGCCCTTTGGAGCGGTTGAGCACGCGAAACTGGATGCCAGCGGCATCGATCGCTCGGCCCATGATGCCGCCGAGGGCGTCGACCTCGCGGACCAGCTGGGCCTTGCCAACGCCACCGATCGCGGGGTTGCAGCTCATCTGGCCGACGGTGTCGAGGTTGGCCGAGAGCAGGGCCGTCGTCGCGCCGAGCCGGGCCGCAGCGGCAGCCGCCTCAGCGCCGGCATGGCCGCCTCCGACGACGACAACATCGTAGTAGTACACATTTCGCACGAGTGGGTCTCCGCGGACCGAGTGTAGCACTCAGCATCAGCGGTTCCGCCGCCAGAAGCGGCCATCGAGGATGCAGGCATTTCCCGTACACTCAAGCGGATCGTTTGCCCGCACGCATCCCCAAGACTTCCGAGGCCGATGGACGACCTCTCCGCCGACCTGACATCTTCAGCCGACTGGCCAGGATGGCCGCGTGCTTGTGGTGATGGCCACGTTCAACGAGCGGGATAATGTCTGCCCGCTGATGGAAGCCATCCTTGCTGCCGACGAGCGGGTGCAGGTGCTCGTTGTCGACGACGATTCCCCCGACGGCACAGGCCCGCTCGCTCTCGACACCGCCGCCCGCCATCGCCGGGCCCATGTGCTCATCCGCCGCGGCCGCAAGGGCCTTGGCTCGGCGATCCTCGAGGGCTTTGAGATCGCCGCTGCCCGTGGCTTTGAGATCGCCTTCAACATGGATGCCGACTTCAGCCACAACCCCGCCGACCTGCCGCGGCTGATGGCGGCCCTGGAGCCGATTGGCGGCAGGCCGCTCGACCTGGTGATCGGCTCACGCCGGGTGCCCGGCGGCCGGGTGGTCGGCTGGCCGCTCTCACGGCATGTCTCGAGCAGGCTGGTTGGCCTGTTCACGCGGCTCGATTCTTCGCGTGCCGGTGCGGGACGGCTCGAGCGGCTACCGCGGCCTGCGGCTGGCGTTGCTCCCGCGGCTTTCGTCACGGCCGATGTGCGCAGGCTACGCCTTCCACGAAGACCTTGTCTGGCGGGTGCACCGTGCCGGCGGCCGCATCATGGAGGTACCGATCTGCTTTACCGACCGGACCCGCGGTCGCAGCAAGGCCAACCTCGCCGCGGTCGTCGAGGGCATTCGCGACCTGCTGCGGCTGGCCTGGTGGAACCTTCGCGACTGACAGACTCTTCGCAGCCTTCCCGACAGGCTCGGCCGTTGCCACGAGCCGTTGTCAGTTGATCGCATACCAGGCGACCAAGATCGCCAGCATTGCCATGTAGCCGAGAGGAAAGGCCCAGCGGGAGATGTGGTCGATGCGCTGGGCCCGCTGCTCTTCACCCTTGCGGACGAGCCCATAGATCACGAGGCTCTGCGGGATCGTGAGCGACATCGTCACGAAGGAAATCAGCAGAATCACGTCGGTGAGCGTGAGATAGCTCATCCTGGGCATGTTGTCGATCACGACGAACTGATAGGCAACGATTGTCAGCACGCCCACAAAGGCGACATTGAGTCTGTCCGCGAGCGAGTCGATGTCGACCCAGAAGATCGACCAGATCATCGACACGATCACTAGCAGCGGAAACAACATCTGCCAGACGAGCTGCCAGCTGCGACGCTGCAGGTGGATCGTGGCAATGAGCCGCGAGATGCGGCGGTCTTTGGTGGCCTCGTTGAGAAACGTCTCGCCAGTCTCAAACGTGACGCTCTGGAGCATCCAGCCGGCAACATTCACGCTGGAGTTGCGACGAACAAAGTCGTCTGTGGCGTTGGCGTAGATCTCGTGCACGTCCAAGACCACGTCGTCGGTGTTATCCCCGAAAGGCACCAGCTCCGCCTGCAGCTTCTGCGAATCAAAGGGGTAGTCGCGGAGATCCATCGGGGTTTCGAGAACGGCATTGTGCTGGTCCATATACCGCACATGGCCGTCGGGATAGACCTCGATCTTGACCGCGTTGGGATCGGGAGGCCCCACCTCGTTGACCAGAATGAGCTGCGGCCACCAGCCCGTAAACACCTCTGAAAACTGAAAATTGCCCTGAAAGATCTTGCGGTCGACGCCTTCTTCGGCGGCATCAAAGGCCAGCCGTGGATCGTCCCACTCCGCCAGCAGGGCGATCTCAGCGACAAACGATTCGTTGACGTCGTCGATGTCGACCACGTCGAGGATGATGATCGCGCACTTCACCACGGTGGGGGAGGCTGGCGGATTGGGCATACCCGCGTCGATCGCCAGGGCCGGCCGCAGGCTGCCGAAGATTCCCAGAACCGCCACCACCGCGATGATCAAACCGCTGCGAATGCCGCAGGCCATCCCACGGCTGTCGCAGCGTTCACCGAAAATCGAGTGACGGGCAGGCTTCATGGGGAGACCTCGTGGATTCTTCAAGCGGAAGCGGTATCAGGCATTCGCTGGCCGTGCGGCCGGCGGCAGACGCTCGTGATGGGATAGCGGCCGCGACGCCAGACTGTCAACGCGAGCCTCACATTGCATCGCGGTCGGCGATCCTGCCATGACGCGATCAGGCAGCCGCAGCGCGGCGAACCGGCGACGGCAGATTGAAGAGGCTAAAGAGTTCTTCCTGCGTAAAGCCCTTGCCTGCCCGCTGGCCTTCCTGGGCAAGCCCTTCAGCGGTCGAGAGGATCATCTCGGAGAGGTCTCGCTTGCCGGCCAGCACCTTGTCGATTCGCTCCTCGATCGTTCCGTTGGCCAGAAAGCGGGTCACGGTCACGCCACCAGTCCCACCGATGCGATGGGCCCGGTTGATCGCCTGGTCTTCGATGGCTGGATTCCACCAGCGGTCGAAGAGAAACACATATTCCGAGAACTGAAGATTGAGCCCCACAGCCCCCGCGCCGTAGGAGAGCAGCAGCACGGAGTGCTCGGGCCGCTCCCGAAACAGTCGAATCGCCTCGTCGCGGGCAGGCGTGGGCATGCCGCCGTGATACTGCAGCGGACCAAAGCGGGTGAGCCGTGCGGAGATCTTTTCAAGTGCCGCCACCCACTGGCTGAAGACGATTGTCTTGCGGCCGCTGGCGGCCACCTCTTCCAGCTCCGCTTCGAGCCGGTCGAGCTTGGAGCTGACCTGGGTGGCCGGATCGAAGTTGCAGATCTGCTTGAGCCGCAGGACCAGCTCAAACACATGCTGGATCGTGGCCCCCGGGCCCATCTCGGAAAGACGAAACACGCCCTCTTCTTCAGCCAGGCGGTAGGTCTCCCGCTGCTCTGGCGAGAGCTCGATGATCGCGTCGCGATCGATGCGAGGAGGCAGGTCTTTGAGCACCTTGTCTTTCGTTCGCCGCAAGACGTGGTCGGCTACCGACTCGCCAAGGGCTCGCGGCGGCATGCCATCGTGGATCAGCCCGGGCGAGACAAACTCAAAGAGCCCGACGAGATCTGCCGCAGAGTTCTCCACCGGAGTGCCGGTCAGCGCCCAGCTTCGCCGCCGCCGCAGGCCTCGCACCGCCTCACTCGTGCGGCTGCCCCGGTTTTTGATCCGCTGGGCTTCGTCGAGCACGACAAGGTCGTAGCTGAGTTTGAGTTCTTCCACCAGAGCTTCGTCGCGGACAAGCACCTCATAGTTGGCGAGGGTGACGGGCACGTCCTCAAGCTGCCACTGCCACCGCCGCCGCGCCGGCTCACCTTCAATCGCAGCCACCACCAGCTCGGGAGCCCACTCGCCCAGCTCCCGCTTCCAGTTGGAAACAAGCCCCTTGGGGCAGACCACCAGCACCCGCCTGGCTTCGCCGCTGTGCACGAGCAGCCGGATCGTGGAAATCGCCTGCATCGATTTGCCGAGGCCCATCTCGTCAGCGAGCACCGCGGAGTGCCGCGGAGCGAGAAACGCCATCCCCTCGTATTGAAAGGGATAGGGATCGTGGGGAAAGACGAGTTCGCTCGTCTCCAGAATGGTCTCAAGGTCGGGCTGGAGCAGATAGAAGATCCGCTCGGAGAGTTTGACCACATCTCCCGGGGGCTTGATCCTCGCTCGCGGCCGCGCCGCCTCGGCGGCCGGCCCGCTGCCCTCTTCCTGCCGGCAAGCAATCGACGCGACCGCCGGCCGCTGCCTGGCCGGAGGCGGGGCGGCGGTCGCTTTGAATGCGTAGCTCCGCACCGCCACGCGAGGCAGCGGCAACGGCACCGAGAAGTTCTCGATCTGAATCGGCTCGGGCTTAAGACAGACCGTCACCGGCTCCGGCAGCGCAAGCCCATCCCAGGAGAGCACCTTGAGGGCAGTGCGAGTCTGAAGCGGAGATAATGGCGGTGGGCTTGCTGTCATGGTGGCAACTTCTCAGATCCGCAAACGCGAGCAGCATCGACAGCTCAGCCGTGACGCTGGGCTTCGGCGATCGCCTCACGAATCCGCTCAAACGGTTCGCGGAGGTCAATCTCGGGCAGCAGGCTGCCAAAGCGTTCGCGGAGCGGCTCGACGGGATCAACAACCGCGACTGGCAGGTCCGTTTCGCCCTGCACCTGCATCATCTGCGGGCTCTCCACAAGCACGAGCCGCGGTTTGACTCCGGCGGCGGCGACGAGCGAGCCGCCGATCCGTCGTCCATGCAGTTCACCATGGAGGGTTGGGCCGTAGAGGATCTCCTGGGCACGCGAAACCCGCACCGGTGCCGTGCAGTGAAACTCCAGCGGCCGGCCCACCTCGTCAACGAGAAGGTAGCCACCGAAGACACCGTGTGATGCCGACGCGACGGTGGTCAGGAAACCGATCGCTCCTCTGCCCTCTTCCGGCTGCTGCATGCCTGCCCTCCATGGCTTGCCAGCCGCGATCCGATCGAGCGATGCGGACGCGTGCGGCTGCGGTTCATCCATCGGGTGCCGAGCGAAGCGACTTGAACGGCCCGACAGATCGGCGGTTTTGCAGGCACGACCGGCCCTCGGTCCGGCAAAGTGCGCAAGAAACTCCGGTCAGCGAAAAAAGCTCATCCGACCGTGTCTGTTGCCGGGTGAACGCGGGCTCGCAGCCGGCTACACTTGAAAGTCGGCGGCATCCTGCCGGAGACGGCGTGATGCCTGCCAGGCAATCAACGGCTTCAAACCCTTTCACGGCACGAGTCATGGCCGACAACTCTCAGATCTACACCACGCAGCTGGATATTTCGGCAGGCAGCATCGCCCCCGGATCCGCTGCCGCTGGGGAGCTCGCCAGTGATCAGACAGCCCTGCTTCGCGAGATGGTGATCCTGCAGAAAAAGGCCTGCGACCTGCTGGGCGACCTGCTCACGCAGGTTTCGCAGCAGCAGAGGCAGCGGGCCGCGGAGCTGAAGGCCTGGAAGGAGTCGCATCCCGAACTGGCTCAATCGTGCCGGCAGGCTGCCCAGGCGTTGTCTGCCGTTCACACGCAGTTTCTGGCAACGGTGGCTGAGGAGGCCGCCGAGAACGCTGAGGTTTTCACCGACAGCGAGTATGCCCTGAGTGAGTTCATCGACCGCCACGGGCCCCGCATCGCGCATTTCAATGGGGTGATGCAGCTCTTCTCGCAGCTCGGCTCTCCTGTCGCGCCTTCCAAGGGCAGCGACTGATCCGAGCTTCCCGGCTCGCGTCTCTCGCTTTTTATTCCACTGGTTTCCACACTACTTTCTTCAGGAGTTTCTGCCGCATGGCTACGACCGATCAGCCGGTGTTTGAGGTTGCCGATGACGCCGCCGTCAAAGCCGCCCGCGAAGCCCTCGATGCCCACACCGTCGAGATGATGGCCTGGCATTTCCATCCCTCCACCGGCTGCCCCTTTTGGCTGGAATACGCCCAGTCGCTGCCGTTTGATCCGATCACGGAGGTGCAGTGCTACGACGACCTGAAGAAGTTTCCGCCTTTTGAGGATGAGTGGCTGCGAGGCGGCCCGGTGCGACGCTGGGCCCCGAAAGGCCTCGAAGGTCAGCCGCTGTTTGTCTTCGAGACCGGTGGCACCACGGGCATCCCCAAGTCGCGGGTCAACTCCCGCGACTTCCGCACCGACTACGAGATGTTTAGCGAAACGCTTCCCGAGGAGTATTTTCCCAAGGGTGCGAACTGGCTGATGCTTGGCCCGTCGGGCCCCCGACGGCTGCGGCTCGCGATCGAGCACCTCGCCCAGTATCGCGGCGGCATCTGTTTCTGCGTCGACCTCGATCCACGGTGGGTCGTGAAGCTGATCAAGAAGGGCTGGATGGAGCACCTCGAGGCCTACAAGCAGCACTGCATCGATCAGGCGATCACTGTCCTCGAAGCCGGCCACGACATCCGCTGCATGTTTACGACGCCCAAACTGCTGGAGTCGCTGGCACTGGGCCTTGAGAAGAAGGGCACCACGATCCACAAGGCGGGGATCACCGGCATCTTCTCCGGTGGCACTGAGTTCACGCCTCAGTGGACCCGGTTTGCGACCGAGGAACTGCTCGACGGGGCCTACATGACCCCCACCTACGGCAACACCCTGATGGGCCTCGCAGCGAGTCGTCCTGTCACCCCGGCCGACGGCTACACGATCGCCTACTACGCTCCACAGCCGCGAGCGGTGATCGAACTCGTGGAGTTTGAAGACACCAACTCCATCGTGCCCTACGGTGGCACCGGCCGGGTGAAGCTGACCACGCTCACGAAAGAGACCTTCGTTCCCGGCTTCCTAGAGCGGGATGAGGGGGAGCGGGAGAAGCCCTATGCCAAGTATCCATGGGACGGCGTGAGTGGCGTCCGCCCCTTCCACGAACTCGCATCCGCCACGACTGTCGGCGTCTACTAGTCGGCCCATTTGCTGCTCACAAGGAACTCACATCATGCATCTTCAAGGCCTTCGTTTTGGCAAGCCCTACGAGTCGCTCGAACGGCAAACGCTGGTTCACTTCCTCACTGGTGAGACGGTGGCCGAAGTCAGTCAGGTTGGTGGTGCGATGGTCGGCCGAGACCTTGCCAAGTCTGCCAAGGCCGCCCGTGCAGCCCTCATGGCAATGGATCCCGAGGACGTGGTCGAGCGTCTGCAGACAGCAGGCAATCTCTATGCCCTCGGCACGGTTGAGGTCGGCGGGGTGCCGCAGTCGCCCGAAGACTTCGTTCGTCATCAGTCGGCCACAACCGGCCTGCCGGAGAATCTCTGCCGGGCCAACATGAAGAAGAATCTCTTCGTGCTTTCCAACATGGATCGCATGCTCGACGCCCTCTCGCGAGGTCTCTCGCCAGAGATTTTTTGGAAGGGCTATGGCAGAGAACACCGCGACGTGATCGTCAGCTACCAGGCCCAGTCGCCGGTGCTCGGCCTTGTGCTCCCGTCCAACTCGCCCGGTGTGCATACGCTCTGGCTGCCGGTGATTGCCCTCGGCGTCGGCCTGATGCTCAAGCCGGGGAGCCAGGAGCCCTGGACCCCCTACCGTATGGCGGCAGCGATGATTGAGGCGGGCATTCCTGCCGAGGCGATCGGCCTCTACCCCGGCCCGACCGACGTCGGAGCTGCGATGCTCAACGGCTGTGGCCGCAGCATGATCTTCGGCAGCGCTAAGACGGTCGCCCAGTATGCCGGCGACCCGCGAGTGCAGGTTCACGGCCCAGGCTTTTCCAAGATTATTCTTGGCGACGACTGCGTGGACGACTGGGAGAAGTATCTCGACGTGATGGTGGAAAGCGTGGCGGCCAACAGTGGCCGTGGCTGCATCAACACCTCCGCGATCTACGCCAGCCGTCACACTCGCGACATTGCCGCAGCGATTGCGGAGCGGATCGGGCCCGCCGAGGTCAAGCCGCCCGACGATCCTGAGGCGACGCTCGCCGCCTTCACGGTGCCTGGAGTGGCCAAGGCGGTCTGGGGCCAAATCGAGGCGGGCCTCGCAGCCGAGGGCGTGACCCACGCCACGGCTGGCTACGGACCAAGGCTGGAAGAGGGCGAGACGTGCGGCTGGCTGCGGCCGACAGTGGTCCACTGCAGCTCGCCCGATCCCGAGATCGCCAAGGCGGAATACATGTTTCCGTATGTCAATGTGGTGGAGTGCCCGCAGGAGGCGATGCTCGAGCGAATCGGACCCACGCTCGTGGGCAGCGTGATGACAGATGACGTTGAGTTTCAGCAGAAGCTGATCGACTGCACCCACATCGATCGGCTCAACTTCGGACCGATCCCGACCACGAAGCT
The DNA here is from genome assembly GCA_018401745.1 of Pirellulales bacterium. Classification (GTDB taxonomy): domain Bacteria; phylum Planctomycetota; class Planctomycetia; order Pirellulales; family UBA1268; genus M30B53. The sequence goes on from JAGYJY010000005.1 coordinate 22,898, forward strand.
CGACTGGCTGCAGCCTCACGAGGGCAACATCATCGACTTCCTCTACCGCTCGCGGGCGTTGCAGGTTGCCGCGGGTGCCGGAGAGCCGGGGCAGGCCGCACATGCCCATGCAGCGACGACGTGAGCTGGCCGCGTTACCGGTATGAAAGCCCAGTCACACGCCAGCCTGCAATGCTTTGAGTTTCAGGCCGCCACTCGCTTGGTGGTCGGGCGGAGGCACGCTTGCGCGGGTCGGCGACCTGGCCCGCAGCCTCGGGGGCACGCGGGTGCTGCTGGTCAGCGATCCGGGGTTGGTGGCCACGGGCTTTCCAGCGCGGGCAGAAGAACTGCTCGCCTCGGCCAGCATCGCCTGCCGCCTCTTTGAGGATTTTTGCGAAAACCCCACCACCGATCACGTGGCTGCTGGCGTGGCGGTGGCTGCAGATTTCCGGCCCGATATGATCGTGGCCCTCGGCGGTGGGAGTTCCCTGGACTGTGCGAAGGGGATCAACTTCGTGCACTCCTTTGGTGGCTCGATGCACGACTACCACGGCCGCCAACGGGCTGGCCGCGACCGTGGGCCGATGCTGCCCTCCGTGGCAATCCCCACCACTGCCGGCACCGGCAGCGAGACGCAGTCGTTTGCCCTGATCTCAGATGCCGCCACGGGAGCCAAAATGGCCTGCGGCGATCCGCGGGCAGCCTTCCGCGTGGCCATCCTCGATGTGGAGCTGACACTGACGCAGCCAGACCGCGTCACAGCCCTGACGGGCGTTGATGCCGTTTCGCATGCCCTCGAAAGCTACGTGAGCACCGCGAGCACGCCCGCAAGTCGGCTGTGTGCACGCGAGTCGTGGCGGCTGCTGGCCGCGAACCTTCCCCGTGTGTTGGCTGATGGCCAGGACGTCGATGCTCGGGCTGCCGTGCAGCTGGCCGCAGCCTGGGCAGGCATCGCCATCGAAAACGCCATGCTTGGCGGGGCCCATGCGATGGCCAACCCGCTCACGCAGTGCCACCACGTGCCACACGGCCAGGCGGTCGGTCTGGCCCTGCCCCACGTCGTGCGATGGAACGCGGCGACCTGCGAGGCCGACTACACCGACCTCTGCCGGGAACTGCCCTCAGCCGATGCGGCTGGAGCTGAGCAGCTCGCTAGCTGGCTGACGGAGCTGCTGCGGCAGGCCGGCCTGGCAACGTCGCTGGCGGAGCTTGATCTTGGAGCCGCCGACGCAGCCTCGCTTGCGACAATCGCTGCCACACAGTGGACCGGGTCGTTCAACCCGCGACCGCTCTCCGTCAGCAACTTTGAGTCCCTCTACGAGGAAGCGCGATGAGTGTGAGCAGCACATGGCAGAGAACAGCTGCGGCGGTGACCTTTGCGGCGACGGCGGCTCTCGGCTTCGCGGCCGAACCGGCGGAGGCCCCGGCCAAGGCCTGGCCGATGTTTCGTGGCACGGTTGAGGGCACCGGCCGCTCAGCTGCCGTGCTCTCCCTGCCGCTGGCACCCCGCTGGCAGAAAAAGGTTTCAGAGATTGGCTACGACGCCACGCCGGTGATCGCCGAGGGGGTGATCTATCTCGGCGACCTCGACGGCAGCTTCTCAGCGATCAGCCTGGCCGATGGCAGCCCGCTCTGGACCATCACCGGGAGCCTTGGCTACACGGCGGCGGCGGCGGCCTGTGGTGATGTCGTGGTCGTGGGCGACATCGATGGTGTTGTCCGCGGCCTGGCGGCAGCCGACGGCACCACGCTCTGGACCCACGAGTCGGCCGGGGAGATCTCCGGCGGGCCCACGGTGCTGGAGGCCGAGGGTGATCTGCCGCTGCGGGTTCTCGTCGGCAGCCAGGATGCCACCCTCGCCTGCCTGGCTGTCGCCGACGGCCGGCTGCTCTGGAGCCACACCATCGCCGACCAGATCCGCTGCTCACCCACCGTGGCCGACGACCGTGTGTTTCTTGCCGGCTGCGACGGCAAGCTGCATGTGATCAGCACGAGCGACGGAACGGCACTCGGGGAGGTCGCCATCGACGGCCCCACCGGCACAACGCCTGCCGCCTTCGAGAGCCGGGTGTACTTTGGAACTGAAGGCGGCACATTTTTCTCGATCGACGTTGCCGAGCCCGCGGTCGACTGGCAGATGCGTCCGGCCGCAGGCGGGCAGGCCTACCGCTCCAGCGCCGCCATCGGCACAACCTCCATGGGTTCGCTGGCGATCGTCGGCTCACGGAGCCGTGTGGTCGAGGCCTTTCGCCTGGCCGACGGCAGCCACAGCTGGCGGCAGCGGATGCGAGGCCGCGTCGACAGCTCGCCTGTGGTGCTGCAGGCAGCGATCGGTGCCGATTCCCCTGCGGAAGTTGCCGTGATCGGCGACGCTGCCGGCCGCATTGCCGCCCTCCGTTCGTCCGACGGAGAGATCGTCTGGGAGTTTGATGCCGGCAGCGGCTTCGTTGCCTCCCCCGCCGTTGCGGACGGTTGCCTGGTGATGGCCACCGACGACGGCACCCTCTGGTGCTTTGCCGCTCAAGCAGGCACCCCTTGAGGAGAGGCTCCCCCCTCGAGGAAACCTGGGCAGTCTGGGCGAGCCCCTAACTGTCAGCAGGGGTTTTTCTCGATTTTTGGCTATCTTTGCCGATTCAACCGGAAAAATCGGTCGTGCGCGAACCGTTTTTGTGCGGCTGCGTATTATCAGACTGCCACCTGCCCGAGGTTCTGTTTCATGGCAAAGAAGACAACTTCGCGGGCAAGGCGGTCAACAAAGCACGCTGCAGGGGACACCACCATGGCACGCAATGAAGCGATTCTCAATCTGAAGGCGATCCTCGTCCGTCGTCGCGATGCGCTCCGCAGTGCGCTCGCTGGTGACCTCTCGCTGCTCAAAGAGCTCCGCAGCGGTGAGCCGGGCGATGTGATGGATGCCGCCCTCGACTCCGCCCAAGACGAAATCAGCTCCCAGTTGGCCGAAGTGGAAAGCCGGGAGCTGGCCTCGATCGAGCATGCGCTTGAGCGGATGCGTGATGGCGACTACGGGCTGTGTGAGGTCTGTGAGGGCAAGATCCCTATGGCCAGGCTCAACGCCCTCCCCTACGCCACGATCTGCATCACCTGCCAGCGGGAGATTGAGCGGACCGGGCTCTCCGCCGATTCGCTCCGCGAAGAAGTGGAAATGGCCTCCGACGAAGAGGAGGTCGACGTCTCCTGAGGCGCTCACCGCCGTCTCAGGCGATCGCTCGCCAGCCGACAGTGGCCCGATCCGTGGGGTATGCTCTGGTTGGAGCAGCTCCCACCCCGGGCCTCGTCGTCATGCTCACATCTCTCTTGAAGTCTGGTGCTCGCTTTCTCTGTCAGCCACGCTGTGTCGCCACTGCCGTGGCGGTCGCGACGGTTGCGTTGTTGGCCGTGATGGGCTCTCAAGGCTCTTCGGCTGACGAGCCGCTGCGATCACTCGCCCCTGTGGCCGTCGACGCCCCGCAGCCGCCGATCGATCCTTTTGCCGACGACGGGCTGAGTGATTCTGACCGCGAGAGGCTCTATGCCGAGATTGCGGTCGAGGCCGATGAGCTTGAGCGACGCAGCCGACTGCTGCGGAAGGTGACGGCCCTGGTGACCCCCACGGTGGTCCACATCGACACCAAAAAAGCCTCGTCCGCCGACCGCGAGGGGGAGGCCTCGGAAGACGAGTCGGGGTCTGGCGTGATCACGATGGTCGCAGGCCAGGCGGTTGTGCTCACCAACCGGCATGTGATTCATGGGGCCGATCTCGACGCGATCCGCATCCGTCGTAACGATGGCCGCGAGTATCGGCCCACGCGGATCTGGACCGATCCTGCCACCGACATCGGCGTGATGGCCATTCCGGGCAATCGCCCGCAGACCGCCCGGGTGGCTCAGGACAACCGGCTCGAAATCGGTGACACGGTGCTTGCGGTTGGCAGCCCGTTTGGCCTCGCCCACTCCGTGACCCTGGGCATCGTCTCGGCCAAAGGCCGCCGCGACCTCGACCTCGGTGAGGGCAACGTCCGCTTCCAGGACTTCATCCAGACCGACGCGGCGATCAACCCGGGCAACAGCGGCGGGCCGCTGCTCAACCTGCGGGGCGAGGTCGTGGGGCTCAACACGGCCATCGCCAGCAACTCCGGTGGCAGCGAGGGAATCGGCTTTGCGATTCCTATCTCAATGGTGATGTTTGTGGCCGAACAGCTTGTGGAAAACGGGAGTGTTTCTCGGGCCTACCTCGGCGTCACCCTCGACCGACGATTCTCCCAACGAACGGCCGATCGGCTGGCTCTGGTGAGGCCGGTGGGGGCCCGCGTTTCGGGCGTGACCAAAGGCGGGCCTGCCGAGAACGCTGGCGTGCGGATCGACGACGTGATTCTCGAATACAACGGCGTGCCTGTCGATGACGACGACCACCTCGTCAGCCTTGTGAGCACGACGCCTGCCGGCCGCACCGTGCCGCTGCGGGTGTATCGCGACCGCCGCTCGCAGATGATCGACGTGCCCGTCGGCCTTCGCGAAGCTTTCGAACAGTAGTCTCCGGCCGCGGCCTGGTTTACTCTGTCCTGGTTTACTCCGTGCTGCGGGCCGCCTGGGCGATGCCACGCAAGATGCAGTCTCGCACAGCGCTGGCGTCGACCTCGACGAGCAGGTCGACATTCCGCTTCCAGCGATTTGAAGACCGGTGGTCGACCACCAGCATGCCAGTGGTCAGTTCGCCACTGGTCTCCACGTCGGCTCCCACCGTGGTCCGCTCGAAGAGCTCAGGGTGCAAGAGCGAGACGAGCGTGACGACATCGTGGAGGCAGATGCCCTCGGTGCCAAGGAGCTGTCGGTGGGCCCGGAAGGCGTGCGGTAAGACACGCTGCAGCATCGCCCCAGCCCGCGACGATTCATCCGGCAGCTGCTCAAGAAGGTCGAAGCCCAGCACTACCTGAGACGTTGTCTCCAGTGGAACGAGCGTTTTTGTGAGCGGCTCGCGAACCACGTAGCGGGCTGCCGCCGGATTGGCAAAGAAGTTGAAGTCTGCCACCGGCGTCGTGCTGCCCCGCCCAAAAGCCGTGCCCCCGGAGATCACCACCTCGCCAACCAGCTCCGCGAGCGAGGGCTCGCGAGCGATCATGCGGGCGAGGTTGGTCAGTGGGCCAAGGGCGAGAATCGTGACCTCGCCGGGATGCGCTTTCACCGTTTCGAGGATCACCTTCTCTGAGGGATGACCACCGTGCAGGCGGGCCTGCGGGAGATCGGCTCCTCCGAGCCCATCGGGCCCGTGCACACTCGGCCCCCGGTCCGGCAGCAGCACATCGCTAGCCGCCACGCCAATGCGGGGCAGCCGCGGCGGATCGAGCAGCCCGACAATCGTGCGAGCATTGGCGGTGGCCTGCGCCGGATCGACATTGCCGCCAGTGGCCGTCACCGCGAGCACATCGAGCCGCGGATCAAAGAGCGCGATCGCGAGCGCCACGGCATCGTCGATTCCTGGATCGACGTCGAGAATAACCTTCCGCGGCACGGGCTCAGCCCTTTCGGGGGGATAAGGCGGCCGTTGTCTTCCCGAGGGGAGCAGGCCGCAACGCCCCCTTTTCATTCAATCGTCGGAATCAGGGCGATTAGAATCAAGCGGCCCCCGGGGCAGAGGAGGATTCTGCTGGCTGACAGCCAAGCTCGAGACACGACAAGGCATCCGATGACCGATTTTGTGACGACGATTCAGGCAGCCCTCGGCGAGGTCGAGTCTGGCAGAGAACTCCCCAAAGCGTCGATGCAGGCCCTGGTGGAGGGCGTGCTCGCGGGGCTCGTGGCGGACGACGACGCGGAGGCCGCCTTTGCTTCGCTGCTGGTCGCCCTCGCCAATCGCGGTGAGACGGCTGCTGAGATCGCCGGGGCGGCCGCTGCCTTGCAAGCCCACATGAAGCCGCTCCGGGCTCCTGAGGGCCTGGTGCTTGCCGACACTTGCGGCACCGGCGGCGATGGGTCGGGCTCGTTCAACATCTCCACCGCAACCGCATTTGTGGTGGCAGCGGCCGGTCAGCCGGTCGCCAAGCACGGCAATCGTTCGGTCTCCAGCCGCACTGGGTCGGCCGATGTGCTCGAGCAGCTCGGCGTTGCCATCGACCTGCAGCCGGATGCTGCCTCGCGGTGCCTGAAGACCATCGGGATCTGCTACTGCCATGCCCCACACCACCATCCGGCAATGGCCCGTGTCGCCCCGCTGCGAAAGAAGGTGGGAAAGCCCACGGTCTTCAACCTGATCGGCCCCCTGTGCAACCCAGCTGGTGCCCGGGTTCAGGTGATCGGCGTGGGCCGGCCCGCAAAGCGGCGTGCCCTCGCGGAGGCGGCGGCCATGCTCGGGATGCATCGCGGCCTGATCGTCAGCGGAAACATCGATGGCCGGGCCCACAGCTGCCTTGACGAGGTGAGCCTGTTTGGGCCGACAGACGTGCTCGACGTCCGCGATGGTGCCGTGGAAGAAAGCGAATGGCGGCCGGAAGACTTCGGGCTCGCCACCCGGCCGGCCGACGACGAAGCGGAGCTGGTTGTCGACGGGCCCGAGGAGAGCGCTGGGGCAATCCGGGAAGTGCTCGCAGGAGGCCGGGGACCACGGCGGGAGATCGTGCTGCTCAATGCGGCCGCGGTGCTTTGGGCGGTTGGTCGTGCCGACTCGCTACCGGCTGCACGGGAGCTGGCCGAACACGCGATCGATTCTGGTGATGCGGCGGTCGTGCTCGGTCGACTCGCCGCCGCCAGCCGCGACGCCCACACAGCGGCGACTCTGCCGCCCAGCCCGACACCCGCACACCACTCGTGAACGCCGATGCAGCTTCCCGTCATTCAGCCTGAGCCGAACGAGCCCGCAGGCCCCTCCAGCTCGGCGGCACCCGCTCCCTGCTGCGCCCGCCACGAGGCAGGGGCCCTGGGCTGGACGTGCCCGATGCACCCGGAGGTGACGAGCCCCACCGCAGGCAGCTGCCCGATCTGCGGGATGCCGCTGGAGCCCGTAGGCGGGGCAGGCGACGACCAAAGCGGGAACGATTTTCAGCGTCGTCTGGCTGCGTCGGTGGTGCCGGCGGTCATCGTGTTTCTCCTCAGCATGCTGCCGATGCTGGCAAGGATGCTCCCAATCGGCGAGCAGCCCTGGCTGACGGCTCTTGAGCAGGCGGCATGGGCAGCATGGCTTGAGCTCGCGCTTGCCAGTCTGGTCGTCTTCTACGGCGGCTGGCCGATTCTCAGCGGTGGCCTGACAGCGATCCGTCGCGGTCGGCCCACGATGTTTTCGCTGATCACGATCGGTGTGCTCACCGCCTGGGGTTACAGCGTCGTTGCCACGGTCGCACCGGGAGTGTTTCCTGAGGCATTTCGCAGCCACCATGGCGGGGTGGGGCGATTTTTCGAGTCCGCCGCGATGATCGTCGTGCTCGTCTTGGCGGGTCAGCTACTCGAGAGCCGGGCCCGTCGTGGCACGACCGCAGCCATCCGCGCCCTGCTCGACCTCTCGCCGCCTGAGGCGGTCCGGCTCAATCCCGCGGACAGCAGCCAGAGCGAGACGGTGGCCTTGGCGGCAGTCCGCGCGGGCGACCTCCTGCGGGTCAGGCCGGGCGAGCGGGTGCCGGTCGATGGCCGCGTGGTTGAAGGGGAGAGCGGCTGTGATGAGTCGCTGCTGACCGGCGAACCCGTGCCAGTCGCCAAGCAGACAGGCGACCGGGTGCTGGGCGGATCGCTCAACGGTGCAGGTGCGTTTGTGATGCGGGCGGAGGTGGCCAGTGCCGGCTCGCTGGTCGCGAGAATCACCAGGCTTGTCCGTGAGGCCCATGCAGCGCGGGCGCCGATTGAGCAGCTGGCCGACCGCATCTCAGCACGCGTGGTGCCGGCAGTGGTGCTGACAGCGTTGATCACGCTGGTGGGCTGGCTCGTGTTTGGCGGTGAGCAGGGGCTCTCAATGGGGATCGTGTCGGCGGTGAGCGTGCTGGTGATCGCCTGCCCGTGTGGGCTCGGCCTGGCCACGCCGCTCTCGATGACGGTGGCTGTTGGCCGTGGCGCCCGCTCGGGGATTCTCGCCCGCTCGTCGGCCGCAATGCAGGCCCTGGCAGTTGCCGACACCGTGATCTTCGACAAGACCGGCACCCTCACGCTCGGCAAGCCGCAGCTGGCAGCCAGCGGCAGACTTGGCCAGCACGACCCTGCCTCAGCAGACTCGCCCGACGCCGTGCTCCGGCTGGTGGCGGCCGTGGAGGCGGCGAGCGAGCACGCCCTTGCAAACGCTTTTGAACACGCCGCGGCGGAGCGGGGGCTTGCGGTTCCGGCAGCCACGCATGTGCAGGCAGCCGTGGGCCGGGGCATCTGCGGCGACGTGGAAGGCCGGCAGGTGGCGGTCGGCAGCCGGGCATTCATTGAAGAACTCGCGGCGGTGGCCGAACCGGCAGAGGCAGACGCGGCTCGGCAGCGTGGGGCGACGCTCGTGCTGGCTGCGATCGATGGCCAGCCGGCTGCCTGGTTTGCCCTGGAAGACATGCCGCGGCCGGAGGCCAGCAGCGTTGTGGACAGTTTGCAGGATCGGGGCCTCCGCCCTGCCCTCCTCTCCGGCGACAGCCAGGCTGCCGCCGCCCACCTCGCTTCCGCGGTCGGCATCGACGATGCCACCGGTGGCTGCAGCCCTGGCGACAAGCTCCGCGAGATCCACCGCCGCCATCAGGCGGGCCGTCGCATCGCCTTTGTCGGTGACGGCATCAACGACGCGCCCGCTCTGGCAGCAGCAGACGTGGGGATCGCGGTCGGGTCTGGAGCGGATGTGGCCATCGAGACCGCCGACATCACCCTCCTCTCTGGAGGCCTCACCCGCCTGCCCGAGGCGATTGACCTCGCCCGGCAGACGATGCGGAACGTTCGCGAAAACCTTGCCCTCTCGCTCGTCTACAACATGCTTGCGATCCCGATCGCCGCCGGCCTGCTCTATCCGTTCACCGGGATGTTGATGAGCCCGATGCTCGCCGCCGCCGCAATGACCGCGAGCAGCCTCTCGGTGATCGGCAATGCCCTGCGGCTGCGGTGAACGCAAGCCGCACGAGCCCTCGCCTGCTACTCCTTGGCCTTCGCGTCGCCCGGCTTCACCACCGGCTCATCGGCAAGGTCATGCTTGGCGAGCAACGCCCCATAGGCGGCAATCGCCTTGTCCAGCGACACCCGCAGCTCATTCACGCTCTCTTGGATCGACGCAATGTCTTCCGGCGTGGTGCGGGCCTTGCTCTCGGCCGTGGCATGGTGGTGCTTGGCTTCGGCAAGATGCTTCTCGATCGCATCGACTTCCGCCAGCGACTGCTTGTCGTCGGCCGCTTCAAAATGCTCCCGCAGGCCTTCGAGATGCTGCTGGGTGTGGTCGATGTGGTGGTTGATCGCGCTGCCGCTCATGCGCACGATCCGCGGCGAGATGGTCTCGGTACGGCCCAGGTAGCCGTGGTAATGGCTGGCGTGAGCGTGGGCGGCGTTCATGTGTGAGCCGCCGCTGCGAGCGTAGAAGGTGAGGTCGCCGCGGGCCTTGGCCCCCGCATCCCGCTGGGCGGAGGCGACCTCAGGCACGAGCAGGGCCGACGACATCAACAGGCAACAGGCAGCAACAGTGGAGAGTGTCTTGATCATGGCAGGAGTGACCTCCGTGAAAAGGGGCAACGGCCGCGACTGATTTTCGTCACGCCTTCCATGGTAGCAGACCAGCCAGGCGGCTCGCGGCTCACACGACTGTGCAGGCGGCGATCAGGACCGCCGCGCTCCCCATGTAGGCAAGCCCTCTGCCTGCTGAGCTGATGCCCGCGGAAGCGTTTTCGCGGCCTTGCTCACGTGGCCAGCGGCACGACGAGGCCGTCATGGGCCAGTTCCACACCGGCGGGGAGCGCGGCGGCGACGTCGGCGTGGCGGATGTCGTGCGACATATGCACCAGCAGGGTGCGGCGGGCCTTCACGCGACGGGCCACGGCGAGGGCCTCGTCGAGCGAGAAGTGCGTGGGATGACGACTGGCCCGCAGGCAGTCGAGCACGAGCACGTCGAGGCCTTCCAGCCGTGGCCACGTTTCGTCAGGGATCTCGTTGGTGTCGGTGCAGTAGGCAAGGTCGCCGAAGCGGAAGCCGAGCACCTCAAACGTGCCGTGCTGCAGCCGCAGCGGGGTGACCGTGGTGCCGAGCAGCTCAAACGGATCGGTGGAGATCCGGTTGAAGGTCACCTTGGGCAGGCCACCACCAGGCGAGGCCGGGGCGACGAAGGCATAGTCGAAGGCCCGCAGGATCCGCCGCTCCACCCGCTCCTCGCAGTAGACCGGCACCGGCCGGCCGGCGTGGAAGCAGATCGGCCGCAGGTCGTCCATGCCGTAGACATGGTCGACGTGGTCGTGCGTGTAGAGCACCGCGTCGACCGAGCCGATTCGCTCTCGCAGCAGCTGCTCGCGGAGGTCGGGCGTGGTGTCGACCAGCAGCGTGCCGTCCGGGAGCCCCACCGCCACGCTCGTGCGGGTGCGGCTGTCGCGGGGGTCGCTGCTCTGGCAGGTTTCGCAGCTGCAGCCGACCATCGGCACCCCTAAGCTCGTGCCCGTGCCGAGAAACACCAGGCTCCCGCGGAGGTCACGAAAGGCAGCAGTCGCAGAGGAAGCAGACACAGGCACGCCAGCAGTCACAAAAAAACGCCACAAGAAAGGCAGCCACATCCAGCAGGGCCGTTAGGCCAACACCCCGCACGTCGACATCGTATCGCCCTGGGCCCGCTGCCGCAGCGTCCGCCGTTGACGACCGCCTGATTCACCCCCGTCGCGACGCTGTTGTCACCTGCCGACCCGCCGTCAGGGCTCACGGCTGTCGGGCTCGGCGAAGGGAAGCAGCCGCTGCGGGTCGGGCGGCGCTGGGCGGGCCCGCTTTCGCAGCTGCCGCCGCACGGGATCCTGCTGCATGGCACCGCGACGATCGCGGCGACTGCCATGCCGGAAGGCGACATCACGAGCTTCCGCCACGGCCGCCGGGCTGCGTCGCAGCGTCGCGAAGCGGGCCTTGGCTTCTCGCAGGGCCGCGGCATGGTCGACGATCGGCGCGGGATAGTCGGAGCCGATCCGGCAGCCAGCCCGAGCCTGCACGTCGGCGGGCATCGTCCAGGGCTGGTGCAGGTAGGCCTTCGGCACAGCGACGAGCTCAGGCAGCCAGCGGCGGAGAAAGACCCCATGGGGATCCTGCTCCATCGCCTGCTTTGTCGGGTTGTAGATCCGCAGCGTGTTGATCCCCGTGGTGCCGCTTTGCATCTGCATCTGCGACCAGTGGATGCCCGGCTCGAAGTCGAGAAAGGCCCGAGCCAGGTGGAGCCCGGTCGGCCGCCAGGGCAGCCAGAGTGAGTAGCTGGCAAACGAGACAACGAGCGCTCGCATGCGAAAGGTCAGCCATCCGGTGGCCGCCACGCTCCGCATGCACGCATCGACGAGCGGGTAGCCGGTCTGTCCCGCGGCCCACGCCGCGAGTCGCTCCGGGCAGCCCTCACCTCGGAGGCCTTCGGCAGCCCGCTGCATGCAGTGAAACTCGATGGCCGGCTCGTCTTCGAGCTTCTGCATGAAGTGGCAATGCCAGTGGAGCCGCGACTGAAATCCCTTCAGGCTCCGCTGCCAGGCCCGGGCCGCTGCCCGGTCTCGCGGCGTGCTGGCGAGGCCCGCAGCCACGGCCACTTCCTCACGACGGGCTTCAGACGCCTGCCAGACCTGCCGCAGCGAGAGGCTGCCACAGGCGAGATGGGCGCTCAGCCGCGAGCAGGCTGTGGCTGCTGAAACGGGGCTGCTGATGCCGCCGGAGTAGGCCCGGCCACGGTCGTTGAGGAAAGTCTCAAGCACCGCACTTCCCGCCGCCATGCCGCCTGCTTGCCGGTCGGTGGTGTCGGCCGGCTGACCGAGGTCGCGGCAGCCGAGCACACCGCAGGTGCCCACACGACTGAGGTGCGGCGGTGCGCGGCCGGCTGCCGGTCGCTTCGGCATTGCCGCGGCCATCCGCTCTTCCCAGCGGCGGTTCCAGCCATTGCGGCCAGCCAGCCTCCGCACAACGCCGGTCTGCGGCAGCTCGCGAAACACAACGCCGCAGCCTTTCGCCCAGGACCGCACCCGGCGGTCGCGGGCATAGGTGACGGCCGTGCCGGTTTCCTCGTGGGCAAAGAGCTCGGCAAAGCCCACCTCCTGCCGCAGCTGCTCAAGCGCCGCCACCGCCTCGCCCCGCCTGGTGATCAGCCTGACGCCGCGGGCCGCAAGCTCGGGCTCAAGCTCCCGCAGACACTCCGCCTGAAACGCCGTGTGCAGTGGACTCCATTCCGGCTGCCCCAGCACGTCCGGCTCGTAGAGAAACACCGCCAGCACGCCCCCCCTGCCCGCACGCCTGATGGCCAGCGTCAGCGGCTCGTGGTCGTCGATGCGGAGATCCCGCTTGAGCCACACGCAGACCGGCGGGGGGTGGTGCGTGGGCGGCGTCACGGGCGGCGGTCCTCACCAAGGCTTCTGTGACCACGGCGTTGTTGACCAGGGCGTCGCGGCTCTGGGAAGGCCGGCAGCACCGGAGCTCAACGGATTGGGCCCTGGGCCGAGCGGATACGGCTGCCCACCACCATAGACCGTTGCCCGCGAACCGGCACCCGACCGCACCGGCACGCCGATCGAAAGATTGCTGAAGTAACGGTTGGGGGCATGGCCGCTTGTGGGCCGCGTGTTCTTTGCCGCGAGACCATTGCTGTAGAGCGTGACGTTGCCGTAGTTCATCCCCACGATGCCGTTGTTGAAAAACTCATGGCCACCGATCTGCCGGGAGACGAGGCCGTTATTGTAGAAGGTGTTGGGGCCCACGCCGATGCTGCTGCCCCCCCAGTTGCCGGTGCCAAAGCCGGCTGCGGCCGCCGTCCCCGCACACGCGGCCAGCATCAGGCATGCCAGCATTCCTGCCCTCGATCGCGGTTGCATGCTCGCAGCCATGCCTCTGTCCCCTGCGTGTGTTGGTGCCTGACCGGCGGGCCTCATCGACCGCCCCCTCCACCCTACCTTCGCTCATCGGCTCCTGCTGCCGGCCAGCCCGCACGGGGCACTCGCTCGCCGCAGAATCGGCACACGCCCGAATCGGCACTGTCGCCAACCGGCAAAGTCCGCACAATCAGAGCACACGAGCCCTCAAGCGGCTCCCGACTGCTGCTGGATTGTTCGCGGCAGCACTCCCGCACACCCCCTCGCCCACGGAGTCATCGCTATGCCGCTGCACCGATCCACCCCTCGCACGCACAAGCACCCGACAACCGCTCCGGCTGCCCCCGCCTCTCCGCCGGAGTTTCTGCTCAACAACGAGCTGCCGCGAGATCACTTTCCCGCCAGCGGTGGACAGCCGCACGCGATTCATCAGGCGATCGCTGAAGAGCTGCTCCTTGATGGCAACTCCAAGCAGAACCTGGCCACCTTCTGCCAGACCTGGGAGGCTCCCGAGGTGCATCAGCTGATGGACCTGGCGATCGACAAGAACCTGATCGATAAGGATGAGTATCCGCAGACCGCCGAAATCGAGAGCCGCTGCGTCCGCATGCTCGCCGATCTCTGGCATGCGCCGGGGGAAGCATTGGGCTGCTCGACCGTCGGCTCAAGCGAGGCGGCGATGCTCGGCGGCATGGCGGCAAAGTGGCGGTGGCGGGAGCGGCAGCGGGCCGCCGGCAAGCCGACCGACCGGCCCAACATGGTCTGCGGCAGCGTGCAGATCTGCTGGCACAAGTTTGCCAAATACTGGGACATCGAGCTGCGGGAGGTGGGCATGAGGCCCGGCAGCCTCTGCATGGCGGCTGCCGATGTCCGCGAGCGGGTCGACGAAAATACGATCTTCGTCGTGCCCACGATGGGCGTCACCTACCACGGCCTCTATGAGGATGTGGCAGGCATCGCCGCGGCCCTCGACGACTACGAGGCCAAAACTGGCATCGATATCCCCATCCATGTCGACGCCGCCAGCGGCGGCTTCCTCGCTCCCTTCACCGCCCCCGACGGCGAGCCCTGGGACTTCCGCCTGCCCCGCGTGAAGAGCATCAACGCCTCAGGCCACAAGTTTGGGCTCGCCCCGCTGGGCGTGGGCTGGGTGATGTGGCGAACCCCCGCCGATCTGCCGGACGACCTCGTGTTTCATGTCAGCTACCTCGGCGGCGACATGCCAACCTTCCAGATCAACTTCTCCCGGCCTGCCGGCCAGGTGATCTCGCAGTACTACGACTTTGTGCGGCTCGGCCGCGAGGGCTACGCTGCGATCCACGGCCAGGCCCACGCGGTCGCCCAGGCGTGCGCCGCCGAGCTGGCCAGCCACGACTGCTTCCGCATCGTCCACGACGGCGACCCAGCCAAGGGCATCCCCGCGGTCGTCTGGACGATGGTCGATGGGGCGAGCCCCGGCTTCACGCTCTACGACCTAGCCGACCGACTGCGAATGCGGGGCTGGCAGGTGCCGGCCTATCCCTTCACCGGCCAACTCGCAGGCCAGGCCTTCCAGCGAATCCTGGTGCGGCGAGACTTCAACCTGGAGATGGCAGACCTGCTGATGCGAGACCTTCGCACTGCCGTAGAGCACTTTGCGGCCCACCCAGCCGCTCCAGACGCGAGTCAAACGCACGGCTACTCGCATACGTAGCGGCCGCTCGGGGTGAGCCGCTCGGGGTGAGCCCAGGCCGATTCGCCGAGCGTTCGCTGCGCCATCCTGGCTTCGCTCACTCGTGCATTCTCGCTTTCGCCCTCCGGGCTGCGCTCGACTGCAAGGCCGGCTCATTCGGCCCGGGCTCACCCCTCGCTTACGTTGTGAAGGACGGCCTGTCCGCCGCAGGAGCGGCGGCCTGCGGCCTGCGGCCGGGGGGCGGGGGGCGCAGCTGGATGGCGAGCGCAAGCGGGACGGGTCTTCGGGTGCCGCAGGCACCTCGGCTTCGCCGAGGCCGCTTCGCGGCCCGAGGACCCGTCCCGTTTCATTCCAGCGGCCGTCAAAAAAACCTCTGTTTTTTTACAGGCTGCCTCCTCATCGGGCTCCACGGCCCGCTCGATTGCCCGGCGGACGAAGAGCGGGGTGGTGATCTGGGCCTCCGAAAGCAGGATGGAGTCGCCGGAGAAGGCATGAATGGGGCTGCTAGGTCGGCTGGTGCCAGTGCCGCTGCGACACCGAAGTCCATCTCCAGCCGCCTGGCAAAGCCTGGGGCGGAATGCCGCATCATCACCGGAATCCCACCGGCCTCACCACGAATCTCCAGGGCTGCTTCGAGATTGTCGACATCTGGCACCCCAGCGTCTCAACCACGTTGAGGCCAAACCGTCCCAGGCCACACACGACAAAGTGGTGCATGCGAATACTCTACTTCAGGGGTCAACCCTGCTGGACAGCAACGCGACGACACCCACCCCCGCCTCTTTCGACGATGTGATGCCTACCAACGACGCCTCCCACCTCCACGATCCCGTCGCCCACCACATGCGGACCGACTTTGCCCGGCTCGCTCCAGACCAGACGGTTGGCGAGGCCATCCGCACCGCCCGGGCAGCTCCGCCGGAGGGTCGGATCATCTATTTTTATGTGCTTGATCGTGAGGATCGGCTGGTGGGCGTTGTGCCAACCCGCCGGCTGTTGCTCTCGGACGACGCCGTGCCGATCTGCGAGATCATGGTGCAGCGGGTGGTCGCAATCCCCGCCTCGGCGACGGTGCTCGACGCCTGCGAGTTCTTCCTGCTGCATCGCCTGCTCGCCTTTCCGGTGGTCGATGCCGAACGGGGCATGCTCGGTGTTGTCGACGTCGACCTCTACACCGAAGAGCTGGCCGACCTCGACCGTCGCGAAGACCTCGACGACCTCTTCCAGCTGATCGGCGTGAACTATCAGGAGTCGCAGTCGCGATCCGCCGTTGCCGCCTTTGCGAGTCGCTTCCCTTGGTTGGTGGCCAACATCGCCGGCGGCCTGGTGGCGGCCTTCCTCTCGGGGCTCTTCCGCGACGAGCTGGAGCGGGCGGTGGCCCTGGCGATGTTCATCCCGGTGGTCTTGGCCCTGGCTGAGAGCGTGAGCATTCAGTCTGTCAGCATCGCCCTGCAGCGGCTGCACGGGGGCCGGCCAACGGTCGCCGGACTGCTCCGCGACATTCGCAGGGAACTGGCCACAGGCTTTCTGCTCGGTGGGGCGGCTGCTTCGGTGGTCACCATCGTGGCCTTGAGCTGGCTTGGGCAGGGGCCGGTCGTGCTCGCCCTGCTCGGCGGAATCACCGGCGGCGTGACCGCTGCAGCCGTGATCGGTCTGGCAATCCCCAACATGCTGCGGCTGCTCGCTCGCGAACCTCAGGTGGCCGCCGGCCCCATCTCTTTGGCCGCCACCGACATGGTGACCCTCACCGTCTACCTCTGCCTGGCCCGCTGGCTGCTCGGCTGACCGCTCATCAAGAACTCATCGTGGGCTCACAAGCGGCTCGTGTCTGACAGGTATTTCTGGATGGGTTGAAAAGGTCTGCCTCGCCTGTGTGGCGGAGCGGCCTTCCTCCAAACACGCCCCACCTCTCTCACACGAGACCCGTCATGGCATTCTCTGCTTTCTCTCGGAATCCGCTCGGACATGGTGTGACGCCCTCCAGCCCGAGAAGGGCTGGCTTTACCCTGGTCGAGCTGCTCGTCGTCATCGCCATCATTGGCGTTCTTGTCGGTCTCCTGCTCCCGGCGGTGCAGTCAGCCCGCGAAGCCGCCCGCCGCATGTCATGCTCCAACAACCAGAAGCAGATGGCTCTGGCTGCGCTGAACCACGAGAGCACGCATAAATCGCTTCCACCGAGCCTCTTCGTCGACATGGGCCTGCCCCCTGGCGGCGCAGGCACGCCGGGGGCTCCGTATCCGGCTGCGGTGCACTCCTGGGCTGTGTTCCTCCTGCCCTACCTGGAGGAAACCGCCCTCGCCGACGCCTACGACATGAACTTCCCCTGGTTCTCTTCGCCGAGCATCATTCCCGGCACTCCAAACAACGCGGCCGTCCTGCAGCAGCCGGTGGCCTCGTTCATCTGTCCGTCGGCACCTGGCGGAGCTGAGCGACGGAGCTCCGGCACCTTCACCTTTGGAGCCCCATTTCCCTTTCAGAATCACGCCGTCACCGACTACGCCACCTGCAGTTCGATCAACGACGGCTCGATCACCTTCTTTGGCTATCCCAACGGGCTGACGCAGTTCAACCTGTTTAGCGCGATGTCGCCAGACCTGCGAGGTCCCGGCATCACTCCGGTGCTCAACGTCCCAAACCGCAAGCCCGGTGGGCTCAACATGCGGGATGGCACGACGCACACGATTCTGCTGTGCGAATCGGCCGGCAGACCGGACTTCTATATCGATGGGCGGCTTGTGCAGGCGAATGCGAGGTCCGATGGTGGCTGGGGCCATCATGAGAACGACTATGGGCTCGACGGCGCCGTTGCCGGCACCGACACGTCTCCCGGCAACTGCGTGGTCAACTGCCACAACAACAACGAGACCTATGCGTTTCATCCAAGCGTCGCGATTCACAGCTTCGCTGACGGATCGGTGCACACGATCTCCGAATCGATCTCGCCCCAGGTCTACGCGGCGCTCATCACTGCCAATGGCTCGGGCAACACCCCGGCAGAAACGTCACCTTCGCTTGACTAGTCGTTTCAAGTCGATGACGCGTGCGTTGCGATTCCGCCCTGCTTTCCCTACGAAGAAATGCCCTCATGCGAAGCGATCTCCACCGACCGGTTTCCAGACTTCCCGCGCGGTCGTCTCACGCCTGGCCGCTAACGGCCATCTGGGGACTGGTGCTCATCACCGTGATCGGCTGTGGTTCCAGCGGCCCAGTCAGGCATCCCGTCAGCGGCCGTGTCGCAACGCCCGACGGCCAGGGCTGCGACGGGGCGCTCGTGGTGTTTCACCCGCGGGAGAGTGAACGGGTCAACGACAAGAAGCCATTTGCCACGTGTGAGCCGGACGGCAGTTTCTCCTTGACCACCGACGAACTCGGCGACGGCGCCCAGGCGGGTGACTACGGCGTCACCGTTGTCTGGATCCGTCAAACAGACACGCCCCAAAAGATGTCGCTTTCCAGCGAGAACTCTGGAGGGCGGGACGCCCTTGGCGGACGCTACGGAAAACCGTCGTCGCCGCAGTTTGAGGCAACCGTCACCGCGGGGGGTGAGAACCAGTTTGAGTTTGTCGTCGAGCCCGAGGCGTAGAGACCATGCCGCAAAGCAGGCCAGTTCTCGTGACCGTTGACACACCGGCGGGGCTTCCCGTTGCCTCGAGACCTTCAGCGAACGCCTGCGGGCTCTGCAAAACGTGGTCCTCGTGGTGCTGGATCGCTGTCGTTGCGGCGTTGTTGTGCGACACGACTTCCAGCCGAGCGGCTGATCAGGCTCCGCAATCTCCCCCCATTGGCCGCACTGAAGGCCACAGTGACCAGCCACAGCAGCAGACGGCCGGCCCCACCGAGACCGGCTTTCTCCTGCCCAACGGATGGCACCTCACTCCGGCGGGTCGGCACGTGCCGACCTCGGATATGCTGCTCAACATCCAACCGCTCGCCGACAGCCGCCATGCGGTCGTGACATGCAGTGGCTTCAACGAGCATATGCTGGCAATCGTCGACCTTGACGAGCGGCGGATCGTTTCGCAGCAGTCGGCCTACCAGAGCTGGTTTGGTCTGGCAGTCTCGCCTGATGAAGGCCACATCTGGTGGTCCGGAGGGGGCGAGGGCCGCGTGCACCACTTCCGGCTCAACGGCAGCGAGGCAACGCGGATCGGAGAGCCGAGCCCGCAGCCGCTGCAGCTCTCGCTTCCGGAAATCGAGAAACTCAAGGCGCGGTATGCTTCGGAAACGTTTCGTGGTGGCCTGTGCCTCGATCTCCAGCGACAGCGGCTCTACAGCCTAGAAACAAATGCAGGACGTCTCCTGATTGAGCCGGTCGACGACGCGGTCGAGGTGGTGACCTCGACTGAGGAGGATCGCCGCATCCTTGAGATCGGAGGCCGGCCCTACGACATCAAGCTTGGAGAAGGCGGTCGCCTGGCGTATGTGAGCGACTGGGCAGGTGCGAGGATCGTGGTCGTCGACGCCGGACAGCTGCAGGTCGTCGATGAGATTCCTGTCGGCGAACACCCCAATCAGATCGTGCTCACTCCAGATGGTCGCCGGCTGTTTGTCGCCTGCGGGTCCACGAACGAGGTGTGGTGCATCGACACCCTTCGCGGCACGGTGACGGAAGTCATTTCCACCGCCCTTTTCCCCAACGCTCCGGAAGGCAGCACACCCGACGCGGTTGCTGTTTCTCCAGACGGCGGCAGCCTTTTTGTGGCCAACGCCGACAACAACTGCATTGCGGTTGTCGACATCGCGACCGCCAACCGCAGCAGAGTGAAGGGCTTCATCCCCACCGGCTGGTATCCGACATCCGTGGCCGTCACACCTGATGGCCAGCGGCTGCTCGTCGGCGTGGGAAAAGGACTGCAGACACGTGCGAATCCGCTCTACGGGGACGATTTCGATGAAAGCGGGCTGACCGACCTAGAGCGGTTCATCAAGCAGCTGATGCCGTTCCCCTACATCGGCACGCAGATGTCGGGCAGCCTGTCGATCATCGAGATGCCCACCGATGAGGCCCTCCAAGCGATGACCTCGCAGGTCTATGACAACTGTCCCTACGCAGGCCAGCTGCTCTCGGTCGAACCTCCGAAAAACCCCAGCGTGATTCCGACCCGGGTCGGTGATCCCTGCCCGATCCGCTATGTGATCTACGTCATCAAAGAGAACCGCACCTACGACCAGATCTTTGGCGACCTGGCAGAGGGTGACCGGCCGAAGGGAAATGGCGACCCTTCGCTGTGCATGTTTCCGCGAGAGGTCACGCCGAATCACCACAAACTCGCAGAGGAGTTTGTTTTGCTCGACAACTTCTACTGCAACGGCCAGGTGAGCAGAGACGGCCACCCATGGAGCACGATGGCCTACAACACAGACTATGTTGCCCGAGACTGGCACCTGACCTACTCACAGCGGGTCGGCGTGGATGATGACGAAACGGAGAGCCTAACGTCGGCCCCCTCGGGCTATCTCTGGGACGCCTGCCTGCGAGCGGGCGTGAGCTACCGGTCGTACGGTGAAAAGTGCCGCACCGTCGCACGCGACGATGGGAGCCGTGAGCAGGTGGCCGCCGTCCCCGGGCTCGCCGGTCATGTCTGCCCGAACTACGGCATCAAGACGCCGGGGCAGGGCCGGCCTCGCGATAAGGATCAGATCGAGGTCTTTCTCGCGGAGTACCGAGAATTTCTGAAATCTGGGGAGATGCCGCAGTTCATCGTGCTCAGCCTGGGAGAGGATCACACCGACGGCACGACCCCAGGAGCCTTCACGCCCGCTGCGTGCGTGGGGAGCAATGACCTCGCCCTCGGCAAGCTGGTCGAGGCTGTCAGCAGCGGTCCACTCTGGGGCAAAACAGCTATTTTCGTCATCCAAGACGACGCGCAAAACGGGCCGGACCATGTCGATGCCCAGCGGACAGTCGCTCTCGCCATCAGCCCTTACACGCGGAGGGCTGCTGTTGACAGCACCTTCTACAGCACCGTGAGCATGATCCGGACGATGGAACTGATCCTCGGGCTTGAGCCGCTCTCGCAGTACGACGCTGCCGCCCGGCCGATGTTTGAGGCCTTCACCGACACCGCGGACCTCTCGGCTTTTCGCCACGAGCCGGCAAGGATCGATCTGAACGCTCAAAATACGGCCGCGGACTATGGAGCAGCCCGCTCGGCCAGAATGGACTTCTCGGAATACGATCAGATCGACGACTTTGAGCTCAATGAGATTCTCTGGCGAGCGATCAAAGGTAGGAATGCCCCAATCCCGCCTGCTGTGCGGCGGGCGATCGCTTTTCGTGGATCTGCTCGCCCGGCGGCGGCCGGCGACGTGCCGCAGCTTCCGCGCTCGCCTTGACCCCCGCGAGGCTTCCCCGCGAGAATCGATGGGTGCTCGCCTGGTTTTTGGCAGTGTGGCGGCTTTCCGTGCCCGCACTGCCTTCCCAATCCCGCCAAATCCGCAGCGTTTTGGCGGCCACGATAGGAATCCATGGAAATTCTCGAACGCCTCTGGGACGCGGTCTCCAACGCAGCCGCCGCGTTCGGCGTCCGTGTCGAACGGTTTATTACCAGCCTTTTCGGCTCTTCCAACGCCCGCTATCTCCGCAAGCTCGAGCCCAAGGCCGAGGCGATCAACGCCCTCGAGCCGCGGTATCGCGAGATGAGCGACGACGAGCTGCGGGGCCAGACCGACGAGTTTCGCCGCCGCCTCGCCGCCGGTGAAACGCTCGACGACATTCTCGTGGAGGCCTTCGCGGTGTGTCGTGAAGGAGGCCGCCGCTTCCTGGGCATGCGGCACTACGACGTGCAGCTCCTCGGCGGCATGGTGCTCCACTCCGGCAACATCGCCGAGATGATCACTGGCGAAGGCAAGACGCTCGTGGCCACCCTGCCGGCGTATCTCAACGCGCTCGAAGGCAAGGGCGTACACGTGGTCACCGTGAACGACTACCTCGCCCGCCGCGACATGGAGTGGATGGGCCCGCTCTACATCGGCTTGGGGCTGACGGTGGGGGCGATTCAGTCGGGCCTCGACTCCGGGGCCCGCCAGAAGGCCTACGCCTGCGACATCACCTACGGCACCAACAATGAGTTTGGCTTCGACTACCTTCGCGACAACATGCGGATGGCCGCCCGCAACGACGACCGCTTTCCCAAGCACATGCAGCAGAGCCAGGGCCGGCTCAACTATGCCATTGTCGACGAGGTCGACAACATCCTGATCGACGAGGCCCGCACGCCGCTGATCATCTCAGGCCCCGCCCATGACGACGTCACGAAGTATTCGCGAGCCGATCAGATCGCCCGGCAGCTGAAGGCCGACGTCCACTTCGAGGTGAAGGAGAAGGAACACACCGTCTCGTTGACCGAAGAGGGCGTGCGGACGGCAGAAAAACTTGCCGGTGTGGAAAGTTTCTACACCGCCGGCAACATGGAGTGGCCGCACCTGATCGACAACAGCCTCAAGGCCCACTTCCTCTATAAGCGGGACGTCAACTACGTCGTGCAGCAGGGTGAGGTGGTGATTGTCGACGAGTTCACCGGGCGGCTCATGCCCGGCCGCAACTGGTCTGACGGACTGCATCAGGCCGTCGAGGCAAAGGAGGGCGTGCGAATCAAAGAGGAGTCGCAGACCCTCGCCACTGTCACGCTGCAGAACTTCTTTAAGCTCTACAACAAGCTCTCCGGCATGACCGGCACGGCGATGACCGAGGCTGGTGAGTTCCTCAAGATCTACAAGCTCGAGGTGATTGCCATCCCGCCCAACCGCGGCATGCAGCGGATCAATCACCCCGACGTGATCTATCGCACCGAGCGGGAGAAGTGGATCGCGGTGGCCGACGAAATCGAGCGGATCAACCGCTGGGACAGCGTCGTCCTCTCCGATGGCTCCTGGCAGGTCGGCACGATCGCCAGCGAGACCGACAGCGAAATCCGCTTCGAGCCGCGACCCTCCACCGACAGCACGACCAGCCAGAAGGCCGCAGGAGCCGACCTCGATTCCACGCGACAAGATCCGGCAGGTTGAACGACGAGGCCTGCCCGTGCTCGTGGGCACGGTATCGATCGAGAAGAGCGAGCGGCTCTCCGCACTGCTTGAGAAGCGGGGCGTGAAGCATCAGGTGCTCAACGCCAAGCACCACAAGCGGGAGGCCGAAATCGTCTCGCAGGCTGGGCGGCTCGCTGCGGTCACGATCGCCACCAACATGGCCGGCCGAGGCACCGACATCATCCTCGGTGGCAACCCCGAGACGATGGCCTGGGCCAAGCTGCAGGACATCTACCCAACCAGGCTCGACGTGCCGCCGAAAGAGTGGGACACGCTCGTCGAGGAGATCTCCGAGCGGGAGGAGATGAAGCCCGAAGGGGCGAAGGTTCGCAGCATGGGCGGGCTGCAGATCATCGGCACCGAACGGCACGAATCCCGCCGCATCGACCTTCAGCTCCGTGGCCGCTGCGGTCGCCAAGGTGACCCCGGCAGCAGCCGCTTCTTCCTTTCGCTCGAAGACGATCTGATGCGGATCTTCGCTGGCGAGTGGGTGAAAAACATGCTCACCCGGCTGGGCATGCAAGATGGCGAAGCCATTGAGAGCAAGATGGTCACCCGCCGCATCGAGGCAGCCCAGCGAAAGGTGGAAGAGCGGAACTTCGAGATCCGCAAAAACCTGCTCGAATACGACGAAGTGATGGACGAGCAGCGGAAGCGGGTCTATGGCTTTCGCCAGGCAATCCTCAATGGGGCCGATTGCCGCGAACTGATCCTGGAGATGGTCGACCGGCAGATCGACCAGAACATCACCACGTTTCTGGCCAAAGACTACGGCGCGGAAACCTACGCCAAGTGGGCTTCCAGCCAGCTCAGCTGTGAGCTCGATGGCGCTGACTACCGCGGTCTCTCCCCTGGGGAGGCCGAACGCCTGGCCGTCGATGAGGCGATGCGGAAATCGGAAACCCAAATCTTCGAGGCGATCGAGGAAAACCTGCCTGCCGAGGAAGATGAGAGCGAGTGGAACTGGGGAGCGCTGGCAAGCTTTGCCAATGCCCGCTGGAAGACCTCTCTTCGCGACCGAGACCTCAAGAAAATTGGCCGTGATCAGGTCGACGAGTTTCTTGTGGAACAGGCCCGCGAGGCAATCCAGCGGCTCGACCTCTCCGAGGGAGCCCGCTTTCTCGCCGACGACTTCGGCGTTCGCAGCGCGTGCGGCTGGGCAGAGTGGCGGTTTGGGGCCGTGCTCAGCCCTGAAGATGTCGGCGACCTCGACGTGCAGGAGTTTCGCGAGCTCGTTGAAAAGAAGTCGCGGGAAATCTACGCCGAGCGGGAGATCATCTATCCCGTCATCGTCGGGCTGGCCCACTTCTCGGGTCGCCAGCAGGACGGCTCGCGGCGTCTCGACCGCGAGGGGCTGCTTGCCTGGGCGCGGCGTCGGTTTGATGAAAACCTGGCCGATTCCGACCTGGCGACGAGCGACCTCGAGCAGCTGCGGAGCGCGCTGCGAGCAGCCTCGGCGCGACGGCATGCCGTCGATGCCGCGATTCGCGAACAGGCAATCGCCAAACTTCAGGCCGCCATGCCGATCTTCCGGGAACGGGTTCACATCGGTCCCCTCGGCGATGTCGCTGCCGACCTGGCAGGCTGGCTGGAGGCTGAGGCGGGCAATCCTGCCGCGGCTGAGGCGGCCCGCAGCGGCACACTGGAAACGGTCGAGCGGCAGGTGCTCTCAGCAATCGACGACACCGTCCGCGGTGAGATGCGGCGGATGGAGCGGGCCGTGCTTCTGCAAATCCTCGACAACGCCTGGAAAGACCACCTGCTGGCGATGGACCACCTTCGCTCGAGCGTGGGCCTGCGAGGCTACGCCCAGGTCGACCCGAAGGTGGAATACAAGCGGGAAGGCATGCGGACCTTCGACCTGATGTGGAAGGGCATCGACGACCGTGTCACCGACATCGTCTACCGCATCGAACAGGTTGAAGACGACGCTCTCAAGAGCACGTGGCACGAGACGGCCGCGGTGCATGCCGATGCCTCATCGGCGGCCATGTCGCAGCCGGCCTCCGCATCCGCAGATCCATCCCAGCCTGGCGACACATCCGGCGACAGCAAGGCCGAGCCGATCCGCAACATGGGCCAGAAAGTCGGCCGCAACGATCCCTGCCCATGCGGGAGCGGCAAGAAGTTTAAGAACTGCTGCGCCCGCGCCGGCGGAGGTACGCCCATCCAGGCGGGCCAGGCAGGCTGACGCCTGTCCGCCGTCCCATCGTCCGCCTGCCACCAGGCAGGCTCGCTGTGGGGAGGCCGTGGCTGACGCCTGCCCCCGATGCGACCGACCATGCTCGACCTGCTGTATGCCCTGGTGTTTCTTGCCGCCCTGCCCTGGGTGGTCTGGCGACGAGCCGCCGGCAGACGACCGGTGGCTGCCCCCTGGCAACGGTTCACCGGCGGCATCCCGTTGCTCCCCCCTCCCCGCGACCGCTGCAGGATTTGGCTGCATGGCGTGAGCGTGGGCGAGGTGGCCCTGCTGGCGTCGCTGGCCTCGGAACTCCGCCAGCAGGCAGAGGCCGAAGGCCGCGACATCGAGTGCGTCGTGTCGAGTTCAACAACAACCGGGCTCGACGTCGCCAGGTCGCGATTTCCGCCAGAGCTGGTCTTTCCTTGCCCGCTCGACTTCAGCTGGGCGGTGCGGCGTGTGTTGCATCGGGTGCAGCCTGATCTCTTGGTGCTGGGTGAGCTTGAGCTCTGGCCTCAGCTGCTGGCCCTGACCGCTGCGCGGGGCGTCCCGATTGCTGTGGTCAATGCCCGCATGAGCGAACGAAGCTTCCGTGGCTACCGTCGCCTCGCCTGGCTTGCCCGCAGGATGCTCCGTCGGCTCACGGTTGTGATCGCCCGCAGCCGTGAGGATGCTGATCGCTTTGCAGCACTTGGCGCGGCAGACGTGGTCGTCGCCGGCTCGATGAAATACGACGGGGCTCGTGGAGAGCGGACGGCGGACATGGTCCAGCAGCTGGCGGCACTCGCCGGCATCACGCCTGAGGATGTCGTGTTTCTTGCCGGCAGCACCCAGGCTCCTGAGGAGGCCCTCGCGATCGAGGCGTATCGGAAGCTCTCAGCGAGCCAGCCTTCCCTGCGGCTGATCCTTGTGCCGCGGCATGCGGAACGATCCGGCGAGATTGCCGACCTGCTGGCCACATCAGGGGTTGCCTGGCAGCGTCGCAGCCAGCTGGCGACAGACGGCCTCGATCCTGCCGCCCGGGTGCTGCTGGTGGATGTCACCGGCGAGCTCGCCGCCTGGTGGGGCACGGCTACGATCGCGTTTGTCGGGGGCAGCCTCGACGGCAAGCGGGGCGGTCAGAACATGCTCGAGCCAGCAGCCTACGGGGCTGCCGTCTGCTTCGGCCCCCACACCCGCAACTTTCAGACCGAGGTGGCGGGCCTGCTCGCCGCCGATGCCGTCCGCATCGTGCACGATGCCGATCAGCTCACGGCGTTTGTGCAGTGGGCCCTCGGCGAGCCCGCTCAGCGGCAGGCGATGGGCCAGCGGGCCGCAGCCGCGGTCGCTGCGGGCCGCGGGGCAACCCCCTTCACCGTCAGCAGGCTCCTCGCCCTTCTCCCCGCATCCTGCGGGTCGTAGGGCCAGCGGTTGCCGAGGGCCCACACGACCCGATACGCTGGGCGGCATCGACAGCGGCACTGGCAGCCGCGGTTTTTTTCTTTCGTTTGCGAGCGAGGCACGAGACGTGGCACGAGGCAAGTTTCTGTTCACGAGCGAGTCGGTCAGCATGGGTCATCCGGACAAGCTGTCCGACCAGATTTCAGACGGTGTGCTCGATGCCTACCTCGCCCAGGATCCGCTCAGCCGCGTCGCCTGCGAAACGCTCGTGACCACCGGCCTGGCTGTGATCGCTGGTGAGATCACCTCCCGCGGCACGATTGACTACCAGCAGGTGGTCCGCGACGTGATCCGCAGCACCGGCTACACCGAAGCCGAAATGGGCATCGCCGCCGACACCTGCAGTGTGCTGGTGGCCGTTGGCAAGCAGAGCCCCGACATTGCCATGGGGGTCGATGAAAACGACACCGCCGGCAAGGACATCGGCGCGGGCGACCAGGGCCTGATGTTTGGCTACGCCTGCAACGACACCCCCGAGCTGATGCCGCTGCCGATCGCGCTCTCGCACCGGATTCTCAACCGGCTCACGGAAGCTCGGCAGCATGCCGAGGTCGACTGGCTGCGGCCCGACTCCAAGAGTCAGGTCACCATTGAGTTCCAAGACAACAAGCCAGTTCGCGTCGACACGGTTGTGGTCTCCACGCAGCACTCCCCAAGCGTCAGCAACGACGAGATCCGCAGCTTCGTGACCGAGAAGGTCATCAAGCCGGTGCTGCCCACCAACATCGACACCTCGGCCATCACCTACCACATCAACCCGACCGGCCGCTTCGTGGTCGGTGGCCCACACGGCGACGCCGGCCTCACCGGACGAAAAATCATCGTCGACACCTACGGTGGCTGGGGCCGCCACGGTGGCGGTGCCTTCTCCGGCAAGGATCCGACGAAGGTCGACCGCAGTGCCGCCTACATGGCCCGCTACATTGCCAAGAACATCGTCGCCTCTGGCCTGGCCGATCGCTGCGAGGTGCAGCTGGCCTATGCGATTGGCGTGAGCGAGCCGGTGAGCGTGCATGTCGAAACAGACGGCACGGGCAAGATCGACGACGAGCGGCTCTGCCAGCTGATTCGTGAGGTCTTTCCGCTGTCGCCTCGCGGCATCATCGATCACCTCGACCTGAGGCGTCCCATCTACCGTCGCACGGCGTTTGGTGGGCACTTCGGCCGTGATGAGTTTCCTTGGGAAAAGACCGACAAGGCCCAGACCTTGGCCGATGCTGCCGCATCCACCAGCACCGCCGGGTAGCCGGCGGCTGATCCACGTTTCGCCAGGAGGGGCATCGCGGTGATCCCCGCAGATGTCGCTGTCGCTTCCGAAGGCAGCTCGGTCTCCGGCCGACGCATGAGCCGTCGTGGCCTGTTGTCCGAGTTTGCTGGAGGCTTTCTCTCGGCGGCGGCGGCCACCCTGGCGGTCGCTCTGGTGGTGGCTGGGGTGTTTGTGGCGTCCCGTCGACTCGCCGGCGGGATGACGTCAGGCCTGTCTGCTGGCGGGATGGCGGCTGCTGTGGTGGCGATGCTTGCTGGCGTTGCCGCGTGCGAACTGCTCTCGCGAACGCAGCGTGGCGTAGGCCGGACGGCTGCGCGGCTGCTTCCGCGGCTCGGACTGCTGCTGTGCGTCTGGGGTGTGTGTGGCGGTGTGCAGCCCGCAGCCATGGGTGTTGCCGTGACGGGCATGGCTGCGGCCGTCGTGAGCCTGGTGCCCCGACAGGCCTTGGCCAGCCTGCGGCGACCAGACCTGTGGTTATCGCTGAGATCCGCAGGGCCGCCAACGAGCGCGCGAAGACAGGCCTTAACCACCACGATGCCCCTCAGAGACCATCCCCACGACCGCGAGGGCTTCGTGCAGCAGCAGGTCCGCCGGCAGACAGCGGCAGGTGGTGAGAGCATCCGCGGCACGGTGGTGGTCTCCTTTCGCACTGGCGATCGCCTGGCCGTGGCCCATGTCGGCTTCTGCCCGCCGCTGCACGAAACCCCGTCCGTGCAGCTGTCCACCGCCGAAGATGAGCCCGATGCCGTGGTCTCGCCCGGAGAAATCCTGCCTTGGGGGATCCGCGTGGAGTGCCGCTTGGAAGAAGCGGCCGAGGAGCCCTTCGACATCCCGGTCGATTTCGTAGCCACCTCCATGCGACTTCGCCCCTGACCTCCGCCGCCTCTCCTACCCGCTTTTGAGTGCACCCCATGATCTTTCACCCCACCAGCTTTCACCCCACGATCTTTCACCCCAACGAGGCCTCAATGGCACGCTGGCCCCAAAACCTCTGGACGACCGTCTTCACCTACACCTCGATTTTTGTGGGCTTTCCACTCCTGGCCTTCCTGCTGTGGTGGTGGGTCCGCCAGGGCAGCTGATCGCGGCGGACAGACACCCCCAGCTTCCTCGAGACAAGGGTTTGCGCTGATGACTGATCCACCACCGCTTCCTGAACCACTTGCCCAGCAGCTCGCCACGCTTGGTCAGCAGCGGCTGCTCGCACACTGGGGCCAGCTGGAACCGACCGCCCGTGATCGTCTCGGCGAGCAGCTTGCCGGGATCGACTGGCGGCAGGTGGCCGCAATGCGGCGGCTGGCTGCCGACGACACCGCCGCCGCCGCGTTGCCCGTCGATGCAGCATGGCTGACGGCAGCCCACACGCCTGCCGGCCCACGGCTGCGAACCGGAGGCCCGAGCCCAGGGGGCCTGCTTACGCCCGCTGTGGCTGCCGATTGCGGAACGGCCCTGCTCGCCAGAGGCGGTGCCGGCGCCATCCTTGTGGCGGGCGGCCAGGCATCCCGGCTGCGGTGTGAAGGCCCCAAAGGCATCTACCCCGTTGGTCCGGTTTCACAGGCGAGCCTGTTCGAACTGCTGCTCGGGCGGGTGCGGGAAATCGCCACCCGCAGCGGCCGGCCGATCCCCCTGGCGATCATGACAAGCTCGGCAACCGATTCCGACACTCGTGCCTTTCTCAGCGAGCACGCCTTCTTCGGGCTCCCGCCTGAGCATGTGCTGATCTTTCAGCAGGCTGATCTACCAGCGCTGGCACTCGAAGCACTCGACCTGCTCCTCGACGCTCACGACCATGTCGCGGTGGCTCCAGATGGTCATGGAGGGCTCCTTGCAGCGCTCGTCGCCGCCGGCGGACTCGACTGGTTTGCCCAACGTGGGGTCGAGCATG
The DNA here is from genome assembly GCA_018401745.1 of Pirellulales bacterium. GTDB lineage: Bacteria > Planctomycetota > Planctomycetia > Pirellulales > UBA1268 > M30B53. The sequence goes on from JAGYJY010000005.1 coordinate 52,289, forward strand.
TGGCCTCGTTTCAGGTCGACAACCCGCTGGCGATGCCGCTCGACCCCGAGTTTCTCGGCTACCACCTGCTGGCCGACGCCGAGTTTTCCACGCAGGTCGTGGAGAAGCAGCAGCCTGCCGAGCGGGTTGGCGTGGTGGCAGAGCACGACGGGATGCACCGCGTGATCGAATACAGCGACCTCTCCGACGAGCTTGCTGCCGCTCGCAGCCCCGATGGCCGCCTGCACCTCCGCGCCGGCAGCATTGCCGTGCACGCCTTCGCCCTCGCCTTTCTCCGACGGGCCGCTGCCGCTCCCGACAGCCTGCCGCTCCACCTGGCTCGCAAGGCGGTGGCCTGCCTCGACGCCGCCGGCCAGCTGCAACGGCCGGCAGAGCCCAACGCCTTCAAGTTTGAACGCTTCATCTTCGATCTGATGCCGTTCGCCCAGCGGGTGCTCACCGTGGAGATTGAGGCGGCCGAGGGCTTTGCCCCGTTGAAGAATCCACCTGGTGCCGCAGCCGATGCACCAGAACATGTTCAGGCCGCCCTGAGCGCCCAGGCCCACCGGCGATGCGCTGAGGCGGGCGTTGCCGTGGCCGACGGCATCGTGATCGAACTGAGCCCCGCCGTGTTCACTGCCGCTGACATCCGCCAGCGGGTCCCCTCTGGCCGCATCGACGCAGCCCAGGTGATCTGAGGCGACACCCCCAGACCGCTACAGGAGCCTGGCCCGCCGCAACACGAGCACGAGCCCAACAGTGATCAACGCGGAAAGCCCCCAGAAAAACTTGTAGCCGTGCGTCCAGGCGAGTTCGGGAATGCCTTCGAAGTTCATCCCGTAGACTCCGCAGAGAAACGTCAGCGGGAGAAAGATCGTGCTGACCACGGCAAGCCGGTTCATCACCAGGTTGGTGCGGTGGGTCGCCACGGTGAGCGAGAAGTTCATGGCGCTTTCGAGGATGCCGAGGTTGCTCGTGATATCCGAGAGCAGCCGCTCGAGCGTGGCGATCATGCCGCTCATGTAGCCGAGTGTCGCCTCACTGATGAGCGTGGTCTTGCGGGCCACGAGCTCTTCAAGCACGCGACGGGCCGGCATCACCCGCTTGCGAAGCGCCAGCAGTTCGCCAGTCACATCGGCAAGTTCGAGCAGCGTGGCCTCATTGGCATCGGTCCTCAGTTTCAGCCGCATCGTCTCGACTTCCTGCTCGAGCCGACTCTGCAGCCGCAGATACTGATCGACCTGCTCGTTCCAGAACTCGTAGATCAGAAAGCTGGGCGTCGCGGCATGCCGCTGAAAGTCGCAGAGGTAGTCCCGCCGCACCTCTGCCAACACCGCCGACGCCCCACGATGAAATGAGACCAGGAAACCCTCGCCGATGAGCAGATGGAGCGTCTGCCCGACGAGCCCGTCGGTGCCATCCACCACGCCAACGAGGCTGATCTGCAGCAGACCCTCGCTCCGACGCAGCTCGGAAACCGCCGCCTCGCAACAGCCTGCATCCCCGACAGAGCTGGGATCAAAGCCAGCCAGGCCGCTGGCCGGCAGCAGTTTGGTGATCACTTCAGGATGGGTCTGCTCGCAGTCGACATCGACCCACACGAACCGCCCTTTGGCGAGCGTATCGACAATGTCGTCGATTTCAACAGGCCCAGAACTGCGATCCTCGAAATCGAGAAACTCCGCCTGCACGCCCGCAATCGCACGTGGGGGCTGGCGGCGCGGCAAAGCCTCGGGATTCCGCGATGTATCTGGCACGGCCATACGTGCCGGTGTGAGCCCGTTGCCGGTCTGAACGCTCATCAATGAATCTCCCGAAAACTTAGGCCGGTCTGTACCATGCAGCCATTCTCGGTCCCAAGGGCAGTTGAGGGCCGGCAGAAGACGCCAAACACGCACGGAGGGAAAGACGTAAGATGCTGTATGCAATCGTGATGGCCGGTGGTTCGGGCACCCGCTTCTGGCCGGCCAGCCGAGCCCGTCTTCCCAAGCAGTTGCTTCCCCTCGGCGGTGAGCGGACGCTTCTCGAAGACACGGTGGCCCGCCTGGAGGGCTTGGTTCCGCCGGAACGGACGCTCGTGGTGACCTCCGAAAGGCTGGAGGAGGCTGTCCGCGAGCAGCTGCCGACGGTGCCCGCTGACCGTATCGTCGGTGAACCCTGCAAACGCGACACCGCCCCCTGCGTGGCGCTGGCGGCCCTGCTGGTGAGCCGGAACGACCCCGAGGCCACCATGGCGGTGATGCCCTCCGACCATGTGATTCGGCCTGAACAGGCCTTTCGCGATGCGATTCATCAGGCCGCCGCAATCGTGGAGCACGCGCCAGAACGGCTCGTAACCTTCGGTATCCCTCCCACCTACGCTGCCGAGAGCTTCGGCTACATCGAGCGAGGCGAGCCGCTGGCCGAGCCCCATGGAGACGCTCGCAGCTTTTCCGTCTGCCGCTTCCGTGAAAAGCCGCCGGCGAGCGTGGCCGAGGAGTATCTCGCTGCGGGCACGTTCCTCTGGAACGCTGGCATCTTTGTCTGGAAAGCCGCCACGATCCTCAAGGCGATGCGGGAGCAGCAGCCGGAGTGCATGGCCCACCTGGAGAGGATTGTGCAGCACTGGGATTCCCCCGACCGCCGCCGCGTGTTTGCCGAGGAGTTTGCCGCGATCAAGGGCATCTCCATCGACTACGCCGTGCTCGAGCATGCCACGGACGTGGCGGTCGTTGAGGCTCCGTTCGCCTGGGACGACCTGGGCGGCTGGTCCGCCGTGGCCCGACAGCGGGGCAGCGATGCCGACGGCAACACACTTGCCGGGAAGCACCTGGCGATCACCACCAGCGACTCCATCGTGCAGTCGGCCCCTGACCATCTGGTCGTCACCATCGGCCTGGAGAATATCCTTGTGGTACACACCCCCGACGCCACGCTGGTGGCAGACCGCTCCCGCGAGGAGTCGGTCCGCAAGGTGGTGGCCGAACTCGAGTCGCGGGGCTGGCATGAGTATCTCTGACGTGTATCGCACGCTCGTGGTCGCACTGCTGGCCTGCGGCAGCCTTACTGCGGCAGTGTGCCGGGGTCAGTCGACCTCCACCGCCGCACAGGTCCAACCAGCGTCGGCCACCTGGGACGACTGGCTCCGAGAGATCCGAGACGGACGCGACGCGTTGGAATGGTCTGACCGTCGGGTGGCCCACGACTGGCGGCTGCAGCAGCACAGCGGCGGCGTCCGCTGGCGGCTACTCGACCCAGGCGACGAAGTCGTCGTTGCGGGCCCCCGCGGCGACTGCGAGACGACCTTCCTCAGGCTCCAGGCCGCTGGCACGATCCCGACGGTCAGTGGGCCGACCGTTCTCGTGCTCCACGGCCTGGGCCAGGGCAGGCAGTCGATGCAGCCCCTCGTCACGCATCTTCGCCAGACGCTCGACGCCACCGTGCTCTCGATTGGCTATGCAAGCCCGCAGGCTGGCCTTGAGGTGCATGCCGACACGCTCAACGACGTGATCAAACAGCTGCCCGAGGCGACCACGCTCTCTTTTGTGGGCCACAGCCTGGGCAATCTTGTGGTGCGGCGCTGGATGGCCACCGCGCCGCCTCCGACGCTTCAGCGGGTGCAGCGGATGGTCATGCTCGGACCGCCAAACCAAGGCTCTGAGCTGGCCCGACTGGCGTCACGCATCTGGTTTCTCGCCATGCTCTCTGACGGCCCCACGAGGCAGCTCGGTATCGACTGGGAGAAGGTCGGCAGCCAGCTGGCTGTGCCCCCGTGCGACTTTGGCATCGTGGCCGGCGGCACGGGTGACGAACGGGGCATGAGCCTGCTGCTTGCTGGCGATGACGATGCGATTGTGCGGGTGGAGGAAACACGGCTCACTGGGGCGAGCGGCTTCCTGATCCTTCCCGTGCATCATGCCGACATGATGCGAGATACCGCCGTGCAGCGTGCAGCCGTCTGCTTTCTCAGAGAAGGCAGATTTCCTGAGGCGGATGCCTCGCAAGCAGCTGACGAACCAGCCGGTGACACCGAGGCGGTCGCTGCGCCGGGTGCTCGCGATGAGGCCGATGGGCATGGCGGCTGACGACCCACACGCCGCGGAGGCGACGATTCACCGCGAGGGCCGCGTGGCTGCTGTCGACTACGGCCGCCGGCGGATCGGCATCGCCGTCTGTGATCGTGAACGGATTCTGGCGAGCCCCCTCACCGTGCGGCAGCCCGGCAAGAACCGCCGCCTGGAAGAAGACTTCTTTCGCCGCCTGGTCGCCGAAGAGGAACTCGTAGGCTTCATTGTCGGCCTTCCACTGCATGCCGATGGCCGGGAGAGCGAGATGTCGGCGGAAACTCGCCGCTTCGCCGGCTGGCTGGCCTCTGCAACAGGCCTTCCCGTCGAGTTTCAAGACGAACGCTACACCTCCGCAGCTGCCGCCGGCCGGCTGGCTGGCGTTGGCCTCTCTCGCGGATCCAAAAAGGCTCGATCCGATGCGGTCGCGGCTCAAATTATGCTCGAAACCTGGATGGCCCGACGGGCTGTCGAACGCGACACACACCCCGAGCGAGGCCTCTTGTGAGCAGCGCCCACGCCGCTCCCCACAGCGGCCCCAAGCGGCTGATCGCCGGCTGCGGTGCCCTTGGCATGCGGGTTGCCCGCCGCTGGATTGCCGCCGGTGATCAGGTCTGGGGCACCACCCGCAGTAGGCACGAGCTGCTCATCGAGGCAGGGATTGTGCCGATCGTGGTTGACCTGGGCTCAGACAGGCTGCCTGCGTTGCCGGAGGTCGACACGGTGTTTTGGGCAGTTGGCTTTGATCGCCGCAGCGAGACAACCCCGCATCGACCTCCACGTCGGCGGTCTGGCTCGCTTGCTCGACGCTGTTCCATCAGCGGTTCGCGTCGTGCTGTCGAGCTCCACGGGCGTGTGGGGAGATGGAGACGGCGAACTGGTCGACGAGCAGACGCCGGTCTGTCCAAGCAGGCCCTCGGCTGCGGCGCTCGTCGAGGCCGAGACGATGCTTCGCAGGCATCCCAAGGGCCCCGGCGTGGCCCTCCGCTTTGCCGGCCTCTACGGCCCGGAACGGCTGCCCCGGCTTGATGACCTGCGGGCCGGCCGCGAGATCACTGCGGATCCAGCGAGCTGGCTCAACCTGATTCATCTCGACGACGCAGCGTCGGTCGTCTGCTGGGCTGCCGACGCGGCAGCTCCGGCCCCCTCTACGTGGTCTCAGACGGACGGCCGCTGCGGCGTGGCGACTGGTACACACGACTCGCCGAGATGACGACAAGCCCACCGCCACGGTTCGTTGCGGCTGCGGCCGCAGCCCGCGGCGGCAACAAGCGGGCAGACCCTTCGCTGCTGCTGAGCCAGCTCTCACCACCGCTGGCCTATCCCGATGCCCTCGCCGCCGTCGAGGCCATGATGCGGGCCAGCGGAACGTCGTCGTAACGCCTGTAGCTGCTCCGGCTGGCTGGCCGCTGTTCTCAACTGGCCGCTGTTCTCAAGGAGCCTGGACAGACGCAGAGGCAGCCTCGCTGGCGGTCTTCGTCTCCACCTCTGGCATCGCAAGGCTCGCCAGCCCACTCTGAAGGGCCTGCAGGTAGTCGGTCGTCACCTGCATCGCCTCCTCGAAGTAGAAGTCTTGCTTGACGACCGGCCGCTTCAAACTGTCGCCCTCTTCGAGCTTCTTCTCTTCCTCATCAGCGGCCTTGAAGTCGTTCCAGTGCTTTACAAACTCGCTCTCCACGAGCGAAATTTCTTTCTCCTGCTTCCGCAGCTTGTATTTCTCAATGTCGCCGAGCACTTTGCCAAACTCTTGATCTGCCGCCACGCGGGCAGCCGATCGCTCGCGGAGGGCAGCCACCAGTTCGTCGCTGACGCGGCCCGTCGACTCAAACGAGGCCCTCGGCACACGATCGAAGGCCAGGGCATAGTCGAGATCCGATTCGCCAACCTCGAGGTGCGTGGTGATACTCGGCAGTTCGACGTCGCTCTTCACGCCTTCATTCTGCGTGCTGTCGCCGGACGGACGGTAGAACTGCTGCATCGTGATCTTGATCGCACCGAGCGATGGGGCATTCGGAAGCCGCTGGAAGAGCTGCCGGCCCAGATCGAGCAGGCTCTGCACCGTGCCCTTGCCGTGGGTCGCTTCGTCGCCGATCACCAGGCCGCGGCGGTAGTCTTGGATGGCACCGGCCAGGATCTCGCTGGCGCTGGCACTGAACTTATTGATCAGCACCACCAGCGGACCGTCCCATTCGACTCCAGGCTCCATGTCGTCGTACTGCTGCACACGGTCGTCAGCATCCTTGACCTGCACCACGGGGCCGGTATCGATAAAGAGCCCAGTCAGTGAGATCGACTCGGGCAGCGAACCACCGCCATTGTCGCGAAGGTCGATCGCAATGCAGTCAACCTGATCCTGCTTGAACTGCTGGATAATCCGCCGGCAGTCGCGGGTAGTGCTCTTGTAGTCCGCCTGACCGGAGCGAGCTCCGGTCATGTCCATATAAAAGCTCGGCAGATTGATGACTCCGATCCGCCAGGGCGTGCCATTCGGCTTCTTGCCCTGCTCGATCACTTCGCCGCGGGCCTCGGAGTCTTTCAGCTCGATCCGATCGCGAACGATGTCGTAGATCTTGGGAGCCGTCTGGCCGACAGGAATCACCTTCAGCTGCACGGTCGTGCCTCGCTTGCCCCGAATCAGCTTGACGACTTCGTTGAGGTTCATGTCGACGACGTCGACAAGCTCACCTCCAGTTCCCTGCCCCACCGCCACAACCCGGTCTTTCTTCTGGAGACGTCCGTCGCGGTCGGCGGCACCCCCGGCCACGATTTCGGCAACGGTCGTGAAGCCGTCTTCACCGCGAAGTGATGCCCCAATACCGTCGAGTTCCAGCCGCATGCTGATCTGGAAGTTTTCCAGGGTTCCCGGACTCATGTAGGTGGTGTGAGGGTCAAGACTCGACGTGAGACTCGTCAAATAGGTCTCAAGCAGCTCGTCGGCAGTCATTTTCTGAATCCGCTTGGCGAAGCTGCGGTAGCGTCGCAGCAGCTTGTCCTGGGCCTCCGGCAGCGGAGTCTTCTCCATTTTTTGCACGAGCAGGTCGTATTTGATCCTCCGTCGCCAGCGGCCCTCGGCATCCTCCTCCGAGGCCGACCAGTCGACATCATCGCGATCGACCACGATGGTTTCGGGGACGGTGAAATCAAGGTCCGCCTGGATCAGTGCCTCAATCTGCGGCAGTCGCTGGTTGATGCGACTGACAAACCGCTGGTAGACGTCGTAGGCGAAGTCGACGTTGCCACGACGAACGAGGTCGTCGAGCTGGTTCTTTCGCTGCGAGAACTCCGCAATGTCCGACTGCATGAAATACATTTTCATCGGATCGAGAGCGCCGAGAAACATGTCGAACCAGCGGCCTGCGATTTCGTCGTCGATCGGGCGGCGGGTGAGGTGCTCGCGCTCGAGGTAGCTGCGAACCGCGAGCGTGATCTGCCGGTCGTTGGGGCCAGGCTCAAGCTGCTCGGCTGCAGCCACATCAGCAGCCAGCGTTTCCGCAGCAGTCACCGCCAGGGAGCCCGCAAGCACCGCCGCGGCGAGAATGGCACAGGCCAAAATCGGCTGACACAACCCACCGTGAGCCGTCTGCCACCGCAAGCGGATGGTGTTGTTGGGAATCTTGTGCTGGGAGGCGCCGATACCGCTGCTGTTTCGATGTGCCACGTCTGGCCTCCTCAATCGCTTGGTCATTCCCGTGCCGTTGCGGCCTCGAGGGCCCCCTCAAGATCAGGCACCCCATAAAGGCATGTGGCATTGTGGCGAGTTTTCCCCGCCGTGACGAGGTCGAAACCGACAAACCACCTGCAAAGTCTAGACCGTTGGTCCTGGATGGCCGCCGCGTCACAGGCACATACCGGTCTCCGCCGCCGCAAAACACAACCCCTCCCTCGAAGGGCCCAGGTGAAAAGATCTCGAACTTGTTCCCCCCGCAGAGTGATTTTTTATACTCTTTTGTTGGTCTCCACGTTTCTTGAGGGGCACTGCTCGCTGCCGCTCGCCTGCCTGCCACTTCCTGTGACACAACATTTGAGGTCGCCAACGTGTCGACTGAGTCACTTCCTGCCGACGCTCTGCCTGCTGCCTGCAGGCAGCTCATTCGCGCGGTGTTGGTGATGCGAATTGGCGGACAACCTGGCCCCACATTTCTCCTCGACCCCTCACGGGAAACCATCCTTGGGCGATCGGGGGACATCGACATCGCGTTGGCGGATAGGCTGGCAAGCCGTCGACACGCGATGATTCGCCACCAGGACGGCCAGTGGCTGCTGGAGGACCTCGAAAGCCGAAACGGAACGTGGCTCGACGGTCGAGCGGTCCACACAGAGCCCCTGCACGACGGCTCAGTCGTGCGGATCGGCATGACCGAACTCGCCTTCCAGGTGCTCGCAGACGAGCCCACACTGGGAGAACACTCGTCTCGATGCGTGATTCGCTCCGGCCCCGTCGGTCAACTCCAGGGTGACGCGCTGCGGCGCTCGCAGGCTGTCGACTCCGAGGATGGACGACGCGGGGCCATGCTCTACCAGGCAAGCCTGCGGCTGCTTGCCTCGCGGTCGTCGCAGGAAGTGATCTGCGCGATGCTTGAACTGGTCATCGAGCATACGGCGGCGTCGGGTGTTGGCTGGTTTCGCATTGGTGCTGAAGCAGCCTTTGAGCCGGTCTGCGTCGTCCCACCAGGCGGCCAGCTTGCTTCAGCGTTGGCCACACCGTCGATCCGCAGCACGATCGATCAGCTCGTGTCGCGCGAAGGCCAAGCCGTATGGCTGCAGCCCAACCTCGCCGCAGGCGTGAACTCTGAGCTCGCGTGCATCCCGCTTGTCAACGGCTCGCTGCCTCATGCTGCGGTGGTGGCGATGGCCCCGTGCGGCAGGCTCCGTGACTCTGACTTCGACCTGCTCGTGGGCCTGACGACGCTTGCCACAGCAGCCTGGGACGGCCATGTCGGAAGCGGCCGCGTCGCCGCAGCCGCAGAGCCACGCTCCCACGACGCCCGCCAGCCGTCTCTCCGCAGGCCGCTTCGTGAGGATGCTGACAACGAGCTTGCCGGCCTGAGCACCGTCGAACTGGATGCATTCCGCGACGGCATCGACAGTCTGCACTGATCGGACTGCACCTGATCGGACACTTCGCAGAATCCGCTGCGAGTTGCCCCCAGCCCCATCCCTCCGCGGTTTTGTGCATCATGCTCAGCGACGACGCCCTGCATCAAAACAACTTCCTTCGCCCGGGTGTCGCCCCCTGCCTGCCGGCCTCCGGCTGGCGCACCTCTCGCTGGCTCATCGGGCGACTTTTCTTCGGCCTTCTTGCTGCAGCGGGATATCCCGACCTGGCCCGGAGCGAACAGCCGGAAGAGCCGCAAGCCGCAGCGGAACGCCTTGCCGAACAGCCGCCGCCACGCCTGCGAGAACGCTTTCGTTTTGCCGGTGAACGCAGTGGTCTGTGGCCGAAATCCTGGCCACGGCTGCGGGGCTCTTCTGCCGCCGGCATTGGCGGCTCGCTTTCGGTTGAGTGTGACCTCGCCACGAAAACATGGGAATGGTCGATCGCGTTGCCTGGCAGCGGGCATGCCTCGCCCGTGGTCTCCCAAGGCCGCATCTACGTGACCTCCGCGGATCCGGAGACAGCCTCCAGAATCCTCAGCTGCCATGAACTGACGGACGGCCATCTCCGCTGGCGGGCCGACCAGCAGGCCACACGAGACCACCACCACGCGCAAAACAGCCTCGCCTCGAGTTCCCCCATCGTCGATGCCACCGCGGTCTACTGGAGCTGGGCCTCCGCCGAACGGCTGTGGGTCGAAGCGCTCGACCATGAGGGCCGGCGGCTCTGGCAGGTCTCTCCGGGCCCCTATGTTGCGGAGCACGGCTACGCAGCGTCGCCAGCAGTCTGGGAGCATGTGCTGATCGTGCCGATGGACCAGGACGGCCCAAGCTCCGTCGTCGGCCTCGACCGCAAGACCGGCCGCCAGCTCTGGCGGCTCCCACGCCAGACGGCCCGCACCTCCTACGCCACCCCGCTGGTGCTGGAAGGGGACGAGCCCGTGGTCATTCTCTCGAGCATGGCCCACGGCCTGACGGCGGTCGATCCGCGGAATGGCCAGGTCGTGTGGGAGCGGGCCTGCTTTCCCCGCCGCACGGTCTCCTCGCCGATCACCGTTGGAGAGCTGCTTGTCGCCACCTGTGGCGAGGGCGGTGGCAACAATCTGCTAGTTGCCCTGCGGCCGGGAGAGCAGGAAAACGGCGAACCGGAGGTGGCCTATCAGCTGGAGCGTGGCGTCGCTCCGTACGTGCCGACCCCGCTGGCGACGGCTGAGCGGCTCTACCTTTGGGGTGACCGAGGGGTGGTCACCTGTGTCGACCCTGCCAGCGGAGCAACGCGATGGCGGGGCCGTGTTGGCGGCAGCTACTCAAGCTCCCCCATCGCGGTCAGCGACATCGTGCTCAACGTGTCGGCAGACGGAGACGTGGTGCTGATCGCCGACGCCGATCGGTTTGAGGTGCTTGGCCGCCGCCAGCTTGATGAACCGAGCCGGGCCACGCCAGCCGTGGCGGACGGGCGGCTGCTCTTCCGCAGCGAACGGCGGCTCTACGCCCTTGATCTCACGCGGCCGTAGGAGGCTGCTGGCAGGCGTGCCAAGGGAGGCCAGCGGCGCGGGCAGGCCATCGCTACGACCGGCGAGGCTCACTCATCGTCAAGCCGCCAGCTGAGGGCGGCAACCACGACCAACACGCCAACTGCGGTCACAAACGGGAGCGTGCGGGAGGCGTGGAGTGAAAACATCACCGATCCCAGCAACGGCCCTAAGATCCGTCCCAGTGAGGCAAACGACTGGTTCACCCCGAGCACCTCACCCTGCCGCGAGGGATCGGCATGCTTGGAAATCAAGGCCGAAACCGAAGGGTTGACAAAGGCGAAGCCAGAAACGGCGACCGCCGCCGCCAGGTAGAGCCATGACGGCAGCGACATTCCAATCGCCACAGCGGCCTCGCGACTTGCCGCCCAGGCAACACCCCCAATGCCGGCAAGCCCGATCGTCATCATCACCACCCCGCAGCCAGCAGGCGGGTTTCTGGCAGTCGGGATGCAAGCGGGCGATAACTGCCCCCAGCCACCATCAACACCGCACCGATGAAGGCAAACACGAGAAAGTTTTGATCGTCGCTCATCGCAAACGCCTGCTCGGTGAGTCGAGCAAGCGTCGCCTCGAAGTTGGCGAAGGCGAAGATTGACAGGAAGTAGATCAGCACCAGCAGGCCGACCTGCGGCATTCGCAGCACGTTGAGCATGCGAGCAGGCCCAAAGAAGCCCTTCGCTTTGGCACCTCCAGGCCGTCGCGTTTCGCGAAAGACCGTGGCCGCAATGCCCAGCGCGATCAGCGACAAAAGCGACGCGAGGGCTCCCACGCCCCATGGCTGCTGATCAAACACCGCCAGCCCAAAGTAGGCGATCAGCGGCCCCAGCGTGAAGCCGGCACCGAAGGCGATCCCGATCAGGGCCATGCCCCGCGCACGCTTTTCCGGAGGTGTGCAGTCGGCGATCACCGCCGCTGCCGTGCCAACGCTCGCACCGGCGATTCCAGCACCAATCCGTGACGCCAGCATCAGGCCAATGGCCACCCAGGGAGATGTGAAGGTCTGGGCATAGCCGTAGAGGGCATAAAACACGACCGATCCCGACAGGCTCAGCAGCAGGATGGGCCGGCGGCCCACCATGTCAGACACCCGGCCCCAAAACGGGCTGAATACGAACTGCATCAGCGAGAAGACTGAAAACAGCACGCCGATCATCGTGCCCACGCCCCAGGCAGGCAGCCCCATCTCCTGCAGCAGCGGCTCGGCCTGCCGAGGCAGCACCGGCAGCACGATCCCAAAGCCAAGCAGATCGATGAACACGGTCAAAAACACCACCGCCAGTGCCGACCGTGGGGCGGTCTCGGGTGAACTGGTTGCAGTCGGCCCAGCCGAGGTCGGGGGTGGCTGGGGCTGGGATGATGTGTCTGGCGTCTGGCTCATCGGTGTTCTGCAGCAGGAAACGGTGGCCCGGGTTGCCCCGTTCGGTGGACGTTGAGCCTCGCGGAGCCTGGGTCCAGAGTCAAGGATCGGTTGGTCCTGACGATCGGGACGGGATAGACGGCATCGCACGCCACGTTTAGACTGAACATCGAAAGGATCGATTGGTGTGCAAGGTCGTATGCTGCAACGTCCCGCTGAATCAGATCCTACCGCTGACGTGCCGTGCGAATCGGTCGACGTCGCGATCGCTGATGTGCGGCAGTTTATCGACCCGCTGCTTGAAGAGGCTGTAAACGCCCTCGACCTCGCGCCGCAGCGGCTTCGCGAATCGATCCGTTATGCCCTGCTTGCCCCAGGGAAACGCCTCAGGCCTGCTCTCACACTCTGGGCATCGGATGCCTGCGGTGGGGATCGGCAGGCAGCGGCCGCCGGGGCGATGGCGGTCGAGATGATTCATGCCTACTCGTTGGTGCATGATGATCTGCCCGCGATGGACGATGACGATCTGAGACGAGGACGTCCGACCTGCCACCGAGCCTTTGATGAGGCCACGGCAATTCTTTGTGGCGATGCCCTGCAGCCGCTCGCCTTCGCGACGCTCGTTCGCCACCTGCCTCCAGACACCGCTGGCCGAGCCTGCGGCATTCTCGCCTCTGCCGCCGGTGCGGAAGCCCTGGTGGGAGGCCAGGCGGAGGACCTGGCTGCCGAGCAGGCGACCGCCGAAACCGATGCTGCCAACACATCGCCGGAATCGCAGCTGGCGAGGCTGGAGCAGATCCACCGCTGCAAGACAGGAGCCTTGTTTCTTGCCTGCCTGCGGCTGGGCGGTCTCACCGCCGGCGCATCGTCAGAGCAGCTCCAGGCCCTGGAAATCTACGGCGCCGCCTTTGGGCTGGCCTTTCAGATTGCTGATGACCTGCTCGATGCCGAAGGAACCGAAGAGACGGTTGGCAAACGTGTCGGCAAAGATGCCGCACGCGGCAAACTGACCTTTCCCTCACTTGTCGGCATCGATGCAAGCCGCGCCCGGGCCCATGCCCTTGCGGCTGAAGCGGAGCATGCCTGCCAGATCTTTGGAACTCGCGGGAAGCCCCTGGCCGCCCTCGCCAGCTGGATTGTGCACCGCAATCACTGAATCATTCACTGCCACTTTTGCCAACCCGTTCCCCGAGCCAAGACCAGCGTGCCCAGCATGCAGTCCCCAGCATCATGGAAGACATTCTTTCCCGTATGACGAGCCCTCGGCAGCTGGCCGAGATGTCGATCGAGCAACTTGAGCAGCTGGCCGCTGAGGTTCGCCAGGCCCTCTGCGACGTTGCGGCGTCGCGGACGGCGCACTTCGCCTCCAATCTCGGGGTTGTCGAGCTCTGCCTGGCTCTGCACCGCGTCTACGACTTCAGCCGCGACCGGCTGATCTGGGACACGGGTCACCAGATTTATCCGCACAAGCTGATTACAGGGCGGTACGCCGAGTTTCCTTCTATCCGCACCAAAGGTGGCCTGATGGGCTACCCGAATCCCGATGAAAGCCCCTACGACCTGTTCATGACAGGGCATGCCGGCTGCAGCGTGTCGACCGCGCTTGGCCTGGCGATGGGCGACACCATGCTCGGGGAGCCGGATCGTCACAGTGTGGCGGTGATTGGCGATGGTGCGCTGCCCTCCGGCATCGTGTTTGAAGCCCTCAACAATGCCGGCTTCCTCAAACGGAAGATGCTGGTCGTTCTCAACGACAACAAGATGTCGATCTGCCCGCGAGTCGGCAGCCTGGCGGAATATCTCGACACGGTCCGCACCAACTCCTGGTATCGCAGCGTCAAGCAGGAGATGGGCGACCTGATCAAGGGCGTGCCGATGGTCGGCGAGTCTGTGGAGCGGATGCTCAACAATGTCAAAGACTCCATCAAGACATCGATCCACGGCGGCGCCCTCTTTGAGGCCCTCGGCGTCCGCTACTTTGGTCCAGTCGACGGGCATTCGTTGCCGCAGCTGGTTCGCTACCTGGAGATGATCAAAGATGCCGAAGGCCCGGTGCTGCTCCACGTCTTCACCGAGAAGGGCCACGGCTTCAAGCCGGCGGAAGCTGATCCGGTCTTCTTCCACACCCCGGCCCCTTTTGAGTGTGACGATGACTTCGTCGTCTCCATTAAGAAGTCTTCGTCTGAGGCCTACACAGACGTCGCGAGCCGGACGATCGCCAAGGCGATGCGGGCTGACAGTCGCGTGAGCGTGATCACTGCCGCCATGTGCCAGGGCAATAAGCTTGAGAAGGTCCGCGAAGAGTTTCCCGACCAGTTCTTCGACGTGGGCATCTGCGAGTCTCACGCCGTTGCCTTTGCAGCTGGGCAGGCCAAGGTTGGCTGCCGTCCGATCGTCGACATCTACAGCACGTTCCTGCAGCGGTCGTACGACCAGATCTTCCAGGAGGTCTCCCTGCAGAACCTGCCAGTGCTGTTTATGCTCGATCGGGCTGGGCTGACCGGCCCGGATGGCCCCACGCATCACGGCTCGTACGATCTCGGCTACATGCGGCTCTTCCCCACCATGACCGTGATGGCCCCCGGGGATGAGCACGACCTCGAGGAGATGGTTCCCTGGGCGCTGTCCCATGACGGGCCCACGGCCATCCGGTATCCGAAGGCCGCGCGGGTTCGCCTTGACTTCCCCAGGCAGCCAATGGCCCTGGGGAAGGCTGAGCAGGCCTGCGAAGGCCGCGATGGCCTGGTGATCGCCTGCGGCACTCTGCTGGGCGAGGCCCTGGCGGCCGCCAGCCAGCTCCGCCGTGAAGGGCTCGACGTGGCTGTGATCAATGCACGATTTGTGAAGCCGCTCGACACCGGGCTGATCTTGCCAGCCATCGAGGCAACTCCCTGGACCATCACACTCGAGGAAAACACGCTGCCGACCGGCTTCGGTTCGGCAGTCGTTGAGGCTGTCAACGATGCACGGGCTGCCGGCAGTCTTGGTGAGACAGGGCCCATTCTCCGCCTCGGTCTTCCCGATCGCTTTGTGGAGCACGGAGATCGTGCTGAGTTGTTTGCCGACCTGGGCATCGATGCTGCGGGTATTGCAGCCGCCTGCCGCCGCCTCGCGGGCCGCTCTCCCGAGGCCTCACATACCACGGCTCCGGCAGCGTCACTGGGATGAGTTCCTCTCGCTCACGCCTGCATGCCGCGACAGTTCCACCTGCCGACTTACGGGTGGTGATTGCAGGCTCGTCGGGAGTGGCCAGCGTGCAGACCGAGGCCCGCCGAATCTCTGACGACCTTGAGGCCCGTGGCTTTCAGGTCTTCTGTCAGTTTGCCGACGGCGGCGTTGGCGATCCAGGGCTGTTTGGCTGCGAGTTTGCATCGCTGGGGGCCGTCGATCTGGTGGTGGTGCTCGGCGGCGATGGGTCGATCCTGCGGACCGCGTCATGGATGGGGCATCAGCAGGTCCCCGTGCTGGGCGTCAATCTGGGCAGGCTCGGGTTTCTTGCCGACTATCAGCCCGATGAGGCTGGGGCGACCTTTGATGAGATCGGGGCTGGCCATTTTCAGCTTGTCGATCATTTGCTGCTCGAGTTTGAGATTCTCCGGGGAGGCGAGCTCCACACCCGTGGGCTCGCGGTCAACGAGGTCTCGGTACTCGCCGGCCCGCCATTTTCCATGATCGAAATCACGCTCCACGTCGACGGGCAGCTCGCCACCACCTACCGCGGCGACGGGCTGATCGTGAGCACACCCGTGGGCTCCACGGCCCACAGCCTCTCCGCTGGCGGCCCCATCCTCCGCAAAGACCTCGACGCTGTTCTGTTCACCCCGCTCAATCCGCACACGCTCACCAACCGCCCGGTGATCGATGCCGCGTCGCGACACTACGAGCTGATCGTGCCGGCCCCCAACGAGGGTTCGGCCTGTGTTGTCGACGGCAGGCTGGTGAGTGGACTTGTCGCTGGGGACACGATCCGCGTGCGACAGGCAGAGCCGCATTTCACCCTCGTTGAAACCCGTCATCACGGGTACTATTCAACACTGCGGGAGAAGCTGCACTGGGGTGGTGGGCTTCATGATGCCCGCAGGTGAGCCCTTGGCTCGCCGCGGCGACGACCTCACATCAAGGAAGAGAGGGGGCTGTCATGGGCAGTTGGCATGATGCCAGGGAAAATCGGTGGTCCGCAGGACGCTGGCCCCGGCCGGGAGTGGCCAGGCTGCTGCTGGTCGCTGCGATGGCTGCCCTGCTTCCTGGCTTCCAGGCTGTGGCAGATGAAACCTCCTCGGAGGAAGATCATGACGCCGCAGGCCCGTGGACGCTTCGCTACCAGTTTGAAGATGGCGAAACGCTGTACATGCAGGTGCGGCACCGTGCCGTGAGCGACACAACGATCGCCGGCACGACCCAGTCGGTAGAAACCTCGACCGACTCCACGAAAGTCTGGCGGGTGTCGACAGCCCCGGAAGGGGGCGTGGTGCTTGAGCACTCCGTCGACGATGTGCGGATGCACTCACGGACAAGCGACCGCGGAAGTGTTTCCTGGGACAGCCGCGCTCCCCAACCGCCTCCACCTGGCTACGAGCATGTGCCGGCTTCGCTCGGCGTCCCCTTGTCGCGGATCACCATCGATCCGGCAGGGCATGTGCTCGGCCGCCACAACCTGAGGCCCATCCCGGAGTCCAACAGTGGCGACCTGGTGATCGTGCCGCTGCCGAGCGAGCCCGCAACGATTGGCACCGCATGGGAAGTGCCCGACGAGATTGTGGTGGAGGTTCCCGGCGGCCCTCGAAAACGTGTCCGCACCCGGCTGCGATACCGCCTGGAAGAGGTTGATGATGGCGTCGCAACGATCCGGGTCGACACGACTGTGCTCACGCCCGTTGACGACCCTCAGCTCCAGGCTCGGCTGCTCGAGCGGATCTGGGATGGCAGCATCCTCTTCGATATCGAGCGGGGCCGCGTCCTCCGCCGCGTCACCGAGATGGATCGCCGGGTGATCGGCTTCAGCGGTCCGCAGTCGAGCCTCCGCTATCGAGCCGAGATGGAGGAGCGGCTGCTGCGGTAGGGTCTGCTCGCAGCCCCTTTACCCAGCAGCCCCTTATCCAGCAGCCCTGAGAAGCTCTTCGACACGACGAACGGCCTCTTCGGCATCCCAGGTGGCGTCGGCCAGCTGCACTCGGGTTCGCGATGCAAGCCATCCGGAGACCGTCTTGCGGGCAGCAATGACGGTGGAATGGCTGCGGCGGCCGAAATAGCTGCCGATCTCCGCCAGGGCAGCTGGCGTGTGCTTGCGGGCCAGAAACATGGCCAGCATCCGAGGATGGTTGACGGCGCGGCTCCGATGCGGCGTCTGCAGGCAGCCCTGCTCAAGCCCGAAGGCCGCACATACGGCCCGTTCGATATCCGCCAGCCGCACACCGCGGCCGCCCGCCCGCACAAGATCAGCCAGTGCTTCTTCGGCAAGCTCCAGTGAAACTGGCAGGCCGAGCATGTGCGAGGTGGCTTCAAGCCTGTTCACGCCGCCGGTGAGTTCGCGGGCGTTGCGAGTCAGATGGGTGGCGACGTAGTCCAGCACCACCTCGTCGCACTCCAGGCCACGACGATTGACCAAAGCGGCAACAATCCCCCGCCGCACGTCAAACTCAGCAGGTGAGAGCCGCACGCTCATGCCGCCTTCCAGTCGGCCGAGCAGGTCTGCGCCAAGGTCCTCGATCGTTTCCGGCTCGCGATCGCAGGTGCAGATCACCTGCCGCCCCTGCCGCCTGAGGGCATCGAACGTCTGCTGGAGTTCGACTGCTGTTGCCCGCTTGCCGGCAAAGAACTGGACGTCATCGACCAGCAGGATGTCGAGCCCGCGATACGAGCGGCGAAAGCCAGGCAGGCCACTGCCATGCAGCGCTTGCAGGAAGGTCGTGGTGAACTGCTCAGCGGGCACGAGCATCGCGGAAATCCCCGGATGCTGTTTGCGGACCAGCGCGACGATCCCCTCGAGAAGATGCGTCTTGCCGGTTCCGCTGGGGCCGTGGATCACCAGGGGCGAGATCTCGCCAAGCCGCGACACCACCATTTCCGCGGCAGCACGGGCCATGCGGTTGCTGCCCCCGTCACAAAGTCCTCGAGCCGCGCGAGCGGCCGGCGGCGAGCCGACTCCGCGAAGGGCCGTGGCGGCTGCGACGTCTCAGGCAATGGCTGCGGTGACGGTTCGACGAACGGCATCGGAACGACCGCTCGTTCGGCATCACACTCTGGCGGGTCGACGGTCGGTGGTTCCTCTGCGTGCTGGAGCGGAGGCCACCTGCTCATCGGTCGGCTCGGCGAGCCGAAAAAGCACTGTCTGCACGCCCCCAACGACCTCCGCCGCCACCGCCTCGATGTCACCGCGAAAACTTCGGCGAACAAGGTCTTGGGCGAACTGGCCGTCACTGATCACGGTCACCGCGTCGGACTCGATAGCGAATCGACAGATCCCGTCAAACCAGACGGCATACCGCTGTGGACCGATGCGTTCCCGCAGACTGGCGTGGAGCCGGCTGACAACGTCAGACGCCTGCGGCTCGCCGATCACCGACACACCAGAGCGACGTCGAGGTCGGGCGGGCTGCCGTGAAGGATGGCCGACCTGCTGAGGCGAAGGCCGCGTGCTCACTTCTGGAGGAAACTCGTCGCCGGGCTGGGACGTCAACGTGCGTGCCGCTGTGCAATCCCGAGCCATGGCCACTTCCTGCAGCATTCGCCGCTCCCACCGATGGGAACGGCAAACTAGAGCATCCGTTCAAATACCGCAGAATCATACCCTTAAAAAGGGACGTCCCCCGCGGCTTTCCTGGCTGTCGTCTTTCAACGAATCAACGCCAGGCGAGCCGGGATTGTAGGAGTGACAGCAGTGCTGTCAAACCGCCCACCAGCACGCCGAACACCGATCGCCGAACCATCGCCACGACGCTCACAGGGCACGGCGTTGCCGGTCCATTCCACCAGTCATGCCGCACGCCCGTGCACCGGTGCGACCACGTGGAAAAGCTGTTTGTGAGCGTTTTGTTTAGGCAGCAGCGGCAGGGTCCTGTGGCCGCATGTCCAGAAGCGAAAGCTCTTCTTCGAGCGCAACGCCGGGCGATCCTGGCAGGCACGCCGCAGAAGTGGCCAGCCGTGAGGGCTGCCTCCGCAGCCGCGTGCTGCCTTCCCGATGCCCACCAGAGCCAGCCCATGCCTCAGCCTCGCCCGAAAGCCCGTTGAGCAGCCGCTCGATCCCCTTGCGATGGTATTCGACGCCATCGCGATCGAGCCCAGAAGGCACGGCAATCGCTCGGCTGACCACCGCACGCGCTCGCGACCAGGGCCGTGGAATCGCAAAGCGATCCCATGTCCGCAGTCGCCACGGATGCTGGTAGCCGAAGCCCATCGCCACAATCGGGATCTGCAGGGTGCTGGCGAGAAACACGCAGCCTGCCGCCAGCCGCCGCCTGGGGCCACGAGGACCATCTGGCGTGATCGTGAGGTTCGAACGGGCTGCCCGCTCCGCCAGCTCCCGCAGGGCAGCTGAGCCTCCATGAAACGTGCTGCCTCGCACGACCCCGAAGCCCATCATGCGGGCCACTCGGTCAAGGATGTTGGCATCGGTGTGCCGCGAGAGCAGCATCGCCGTGTTGGAATGCCCCCGCAGGTAGAGCGGCATGAGGATGTTCTCATGCCAGAAGACGAAGATCTTGGAGCCGCGGTAACGAGGATGCACCGGGTCGACCGCGGGGTCGCGATAGGCAACCGCGTAATCGAGGGTCGACATCCAATGCCCAATCCCGGCAGTGGCCACCAATGACGTGACGCCGATCGACATCGGTGACTGGAACTTCACGGCGTGTCCTCGAGATGCTCAGCTGCGGCAGCACGCGAAACGCTGTGCCAGAAACCGGTAAACACTTCCTCGGCGGGCCCGGTCATGGCGACCGCCCCTTCTCCCGACCATTCCAGGAGCAGGTCTCCGCCGGGCAGGGTGGCAGTAATTCGCGGTCCGCTTCGACCGGTGAGCAGGCCGGCAACACAGACCGCCGACGCACCGGTTCCACAGGCCTGCGTGATGCCGCTGCCGCGTTCCCACGTCCGCACTCGCACATGCCCAGGGCTGACCACCTGCACGACATGGGCGTTGGTGCGGTGTGGAAAAGCCGGATGCCGCTCCACCGCCGGCCCAAAGACCTCCAGCGGCACAGCGTCGACATCTTGGCAGTAGAAGATGGCGTGGGGGTTGCCCATCGACACACACGTCATCCCCGGCTCAAGGCCCGCAGCTGCCACCCAATCGTCAGCCAAGGGCAAGCCAGGGCACGGCTGATCGATGACCGCATCCCCGCCAGCCGTCGGGAGCACAACAGGCACGTCCGCAGGGCTCAGGATTGGAGGCCCCATGTCGACCTTCACCTGAGAGCGAAACGGACCGTCGGGCCTGACCTCGATGGCGAGCACACCGCGGCCGGTCTCGATCGTCAGCCGATCCTGGCGGGGCGTAGCCACGAGCAACCACGAGATGGGCCACGCATCGCACCCCGTTGCCGCACATCTCCGACTCACTGCCGTCGGCATTGAACATCCGCATGCGGGCCGCAGCCCGCGGCGAGGGCTCAACGAGGATCAGTCCGTCACCGCCAACGCCACGGTGCCGATCCGCGATGCGTTGGGCGAGGTCCGCCGGATCTGCCGGAGCAGGGCTGGCAAACAGGTCGATGTAGACGTAGTCGTTGCCGAGCCCGTGCATCTTCACAAACGCGACATCCGTCGTGGCATCCGATTCCATGGCAGGTGTGTTCCTTCACGCCTCTGGCCGTCATCGGGCAAGGCTCTGGAGAGCCCGAGCCCGATTTCGCGTTCGGATTCTACAGAGTGCTGGCGATCCAGACTTCATCAGTTCCGCCGCTCTCTCACTGTCGCCACCCGTGGCGATCGTTCTGGGAAGGTGCCCTGGCCCGACGGCCCTCCTGGCCCATCAGCCCTCCCTGCGACTGAAACTGCTGCACGAGGGCGTTGAGCGTGGGGAAAGCCTCGCTGGTTATCGCGGGATCGCCCAGGGTGCCGTCGACATGAATCAGCATGAACTGGCCACTGGCCCCTCCCAGCATCCGCTTCATCACCGGGAGCTGCGACTGCGAATCACCCATGATCGACCGAAATGTCAGATGGACGTTTGAGTCGAAGGCGACCTCGCCGTTGCCCACCAGGCTGACCGCATCACCTGCGAGTTCGACCGAGTCGAGATAGACATGGGGGCCTTCAATCCGGAAGTCGGCGACACTCGACTGAAACGCCGTGCGGTCCGGCGCTTTGACGCGGAGCACCTTCAGCAAGGCAACGATCAGGGGCAGCTCGTAGAGATCAGCATCCTGCAGCCGCATGTGACCGCGACCGGTGAGAGAGTGGCGGGCTGAGCGGAAGCCGGCCAGCTCCAGGGTGCCCTCGAGCGCGCCGCGATAGGCTGTCGAGGCTCCAGTGAGATCCGCGACCAGACGTTCGAGGCTGGCCCCTCCAGGCCGACCATCACGCGAAACCCGCCGTCTGAGGCCACACCACCATCGATGGCAAGGCTGCCATCAGCCAGCCGGGCCGTCAGCCGACGTGCCGGCTGGCCCGCCTGAGCTGCGAAGCTGCCAAACCGCACCCCCTGCGGGTCCATCACGAGCGGTCCTTGGATCTGCCGGACCTGCAGGCCACGCCACATCGCACTGTCGATCAGCAGTTCGCCCGAAGCCTCCCAGAGCGTGCCGTCGCTGCGACCAGCAAGCCGCATTCCGCCATGCACGTTGGAGACCTGAAAGCCTGCATCAAGCCCCCCCTGCTCCATGTCGAGCCGCATATCCCAGGCTGCCGCTGCCGGTCCGTTGGCTGCCTGCCCTGCCCCGCGTGTGGAATAGACATCAAGCGATCCATCCAGTGAGAGCAGCCCCTGCGGCCGCACCGCCGCGATCGCGTCGTGCAGTCCTGCCGGGAGCGCCTGCAGCAGATCGTGATCGACCCGAAATCGCTCGGCGGCCAGCCGCTCAAACGACACATGCCAGCCACCGTCGGGCGTGAAACGGCAGGTGCCCGCCGCCGCCACCGCGGTGCGGTTGTGGGCCCCCCGCACATCACGAAACGTCAGCACACCATCGTGCCAATGAATATGGCCGCCAAGCTTCTCGATGCGGTAGGGAAACCAGGCAGGCTCGATCGACACCGTTTCTCCATGCGGGTCGGCCTGCAGCTCTACCGACGTGGTGCGAGCCCGCACCTGATGCCGCACCTCTGCCGTGAGATCGATCGCCCCGCGGGGCGTGAGGTCATCCCAGATCCGCCGCATACCACGTGGCAGGGCATCCCGCAGTTCGTTCTCGAGCACGACCTGCGAGCCCGTGAAGGTCAGGGTGAGCTCGCCGTCGTCGCCCGGCCGAGGCACCAGCTCACCCGAGCACGTGACCGTCCCGGTGTCGTTTCGGCCCACACAGTTGCGGATCGTCCAGTGACCATCCTGCATGTGCACCTGCCCGGTGACCTGCGAGAGCGGATAGGGAAACAGAGCGTAGGCGAGATGGCAGTCGGTGAGGCGAATACCGAGCTGATTGGAATGCCCCTCGGGCAGGTCCGGGGATAGCTGATGCCGAAAGGCGAAGTCGAATGTGCCCGAGGCATGGAGCGATCGCACGATATCAGCACTGCGTCGGGGCATGGCGGCGATCAGCGCATCGTCCAGCCGCATGCCGTCGCCTCGCACCTCAACCAGGCCGCGTGCGTCCGGCCCCGGCGACGTGAAGCTGCCGTTGATATGGACCGCATGGCCGCCCGCCTGACCGGTCAGGTGCATCGTCAGCCGGTCTTCCGCCAGCACAACGGTGCCCACTGTGCGATCGAGGCGGTAGGGGAAGCGGTAGTGCCTGAGGGAAAGGTTGCGGCACCGCACCGAAAGGTTGGGATGAATCTCTGCATCACGACGGACCACCTGGGCGCGGACATCCACCTCGCCCTCCGGCAGCAGCTTGCGATAGTGAACCGCAGCAGCCTCCGGCAGCAACGGCTCCCAGTGACGGCCGACATGCAGCCTGTCAGCCTCGAGGAGAACATCGAAATCAGCAGATGAATCCCATCCCTTCAGCTCTCCGCTTCCCCGAAACGATGTCGCCCCCGCTCGCGCTGAGAAGGCCTCGCACGATGCCCCTTGGCGGTCGAGGTGAAAGCGGGCAGTGATGTCGGCCAGCGGGAAGGGCAGCGACGCATGCTCAAGGCGGCCAGCCCGCACGCCCCCATCTGCTGAAACCTCGATCTGCGGCGGATCCTGCAGCGACCCCGCGGCCCGGAATGCCACGCTCACCTGTCCACGAACCGCCTGAGCGATGTCGACGGCAAGGGCCGCGTCCGCTGGCAGCCGTTCCACCCACGCCACCGGCAGGAGCGACCAGAGCTGCTCTGTGAGAGCCACCGCCGTCGCCGTGCCAGTGACCTCAAATGCCAGATCTGTCGGCCGCACTCGCCCGGCGATCTGCAGACTGCCGAAGGCGTCGCCTTCCGTGGCAACGTGCATGGTCACCCATCGCTCGCCCGCTCTGACCGACCGCCGCCCCAGCGTCGACAGGGAGCGGCGAATCTGGATCAAAGCGAAACTCGAGATCGCGAAGCGTGGTGCGCTGACCTCGCTGGTGGATCTCGATCGCGGCATCCTCGATCGTCACCGGCACGATCTGGCTCTCGCCGCCGTGGGGCTGCAGCTGAGCCAGGTTCCACTCGCCGCTCTCCAGCAAGACCGCGTGGATCACCGGCCGCCGCAGCCGGACTCCCCGCAGCGGAACCTCTCCCGCTGCCAGGTCGGCAAGGCTGATACTGCAGTCGAGCAGTGCCTCATCGACCTGCACCAGAGGGGCCGCCGCTGAGGAAAGGCCAGCGGTTTTGAGCGTGACACCCCGCACCAGAATGCCTTTTCCGTCGACAAGCTCAGCCGATTCGACGGCGACCTCAAGCGTGGGAAAGACCTCTGCGAGCTTCGCCTCGACACGCCGACGGACCTCGTCGTCGAGCTGTTCCAGGCCGATTGCAACAAGAGCGATCGCAGCGGCTACCGTCAGCGGCACCGCCCAGCGAACGATCGCCCAGAGCAGATCGGCCAGTGAGTTCACAGACAATCCTCGGTGGAATCGCCCCCGAGTGCACAACCTCCCACGGCACGGGGCGGCTGCCTGCATGGTGTGTCGGCGACGCAGAGAGCGGGGCGGGACGGTATCGATGGGCCGGGGAACGCGTCAAGGCTTCCGGCAGACCCACCGACCAGCCCAGATTCCACAGACTTCCTTCGCCTGCTATGCTGCCGCGGTTCGCGGGGGTGGCTGCATCCGGAGGAGATCCGTACGGTGCGTCTCCCGCGGAATCGCCGGCAGCGGCACGGCCTGGCGACGGCCCACGCATCTCATTTTTCGGAGCACGGAGAGGTCATGTCTCACGACACAACAGCGGCAGGTTCTGCGAGTAGCTCGCCTGCAAACGCCCAAAGACTGCTCTGGGCCGGGTTCATGGCAATTCTTGCGGCCGGTGTCGGCTTTTCGATCCGTGCGGGGATCCTTGGCCAGTGGGCAGAGCAGTATGGCTTCACGCAGACCGAGCTTGGGGCGATCACCGGGGGCGGCCTGACCGGCTTCGGCATCATCATTCTGCTCTCCAGCCTGATCGCCGACCGCATCGGCTTCGGCCCGCTGATGTTTATCGCCTTCGGCATGCACCTGGTTTCGGCGGCCCTCACGCTGGCAACTGGTGCCGCGTTTGAGGCCGGCGGCAAGCCGCTCGCGTTTCAGTGCCTCTTCTGGGGCATGTTTCTCTTCGCGATCGGCAACGGCATCGCCGAGGCGGTCGTCAATCCGCTGGTGGCCACGCTGTTTCCCCAGCGAAAGACCCACTACCTCAATATCCTCCACGCCGGCTGGCCGGGCGGCCTGATCGTCGGCGGACTCGCCAGCTTCTTCATGGCGGGGGGCGGCGACGTGAAGCCAGTCGCCTGGCAGACCCAGATTTCGCTGTTTCTTGTGCCTGTTGTGCTCTACGGCCTGATGATGATCGGCCAGCGGTTCCCACGCAGCGAGGCGAGCGTTTCCGGCGTCAAATACCGGGACATGCTCGGCGAACTCGGCCTGCTGGGGGCCGCCGTGATCTGCGGCCTGCTGGCCCTCTTTTTCAAGAACGACCTTGGGCTCGACCCGATGGTCGCAGGCGGCATCGCCGCCGGCCTGCTGGTTGTCTTCGGGATGACCACCGGCTTCCAGCTCGGGCATCTGCTGCTGGCCTTCCTGCTGCTGGTGCATGCGATGGTCGGTTACGTGGAGCTCGGCACCGACTCCTGGATCGCGAAGATCACCGGAACGATCATGTCCAGCGAGGCCAACGGCTTGCTGCTGTTTGTCTACACCTCGGGCCTGATGTTCATTCTGCGGTTCTTTGCGGGCCCGATCGTGGAGCGGATCTCGCCGCTCGGGCTGCTGGCGGTGTCTGCGGTCTTTGGAGCCCTGGGCCTGACGATGCTGGGCAATGCCGAAGGCATCGTGATGTGCGTCGTGGCAGCCACGATCTACGGCGTGGGCAAGACCTTCCTCTGGCCGACCATGCTGGGCGTTGTCAGCGAGCAGTTTCCCAAGGGTGGGGCGATCACGATCGGTGCCATCGGCGGCGTGGGTATGCTGTCCGCAGGCCTTCTCGGCGGGCCGGGCATCGGCTTTTTTCAGGATCAAAACGCCTCAGCTACCCTGCAAAAGGCCGATGAGCAGGTCTACCAGCGGTACAAGGCCGACAGCCCCAACTCGTTCTTGTGGATGGAGACGGTTGGCCTCGATGGTGCCAAGGTGGGCGTGCTCGCGGACAACGGCACTGAGGCCAAGCGGGCGCTGGAGCTGCTTGAGCAGCAGGAGGGGGCGAAAAAGGATGCCGTCCAAAATCAGCGAGCGCTGGTCGACTGGTGGACCGACACGGCCGAGCCCACGGCGGAGAGCGACAAGAAACTCGTTGACAACGCAGGCCTGGAGGGTGGCCGTGAGGCCCTCAAACTGACCGCATTCGTGCCGGGCACGATGGCCGTCTGCTACCTGCTGCTGATCGGTCTGTTCAAGATCAGCGGCGGCTACAAGCAGAAATCGCTCGATCCGGAGCTGTTTACCGGTGGTGTGGAGGGGCCTGGCGAGGCGTGACGCCTCCCGGGCTGATGCGGACAAACCCGCCTGCAGCCGACTGTGCCCGGAGGCCTCCAGGCAGGTCGACGCCGGCGACCGCGCCCGGCTGGGAGAGCAGGGTCGCCACGGCGGCGTAATGACGGCTGGTCATGTCGCGGCGGGGCCAGTCCTGCTGCCGCCAGAGGGTGGCCATCAGGTCGCTCAGCAGCGGGAGCGGGCAGCCCGCCAAGGGCTTCGCCTGCACCAGCACAGTGCCTGAGAGGTCCGTGCTGGCGTAGGCCTCCAGCAGGGCCTCACAGGCCGCCTGGAGCGTTTCGTGCGTCTGCCGGGCCTGCTCGGCGAGTCGCGGAATCGACTCACGAACCGCGGGATACGGCCCGGCAGCCAGCCGTGGCAGCAGTTCGTGCCGCAGCAGGTTGCGGGCATACCGCGTGTCGGTGTTGGTGGCGTCTTCCTGCCAGGCCTGGCCAATCGACTGGAGATACGCCCGGGCGACCGCCGCGGAGACGGCCAGCATCGGCCGCACGACGACCATCCCCTCGACAAGCGTCCGCACAGCAGGCATTCCGGCCAGCCCCGCAAGGCCCGTGCCTCGCAGCAGGCGGTGCAGGACGGTTTCCACCTGATCGTCGGCCGTGTGGGCGACGGCGATGAGCCGAGCGCCGCGGCTCTCGGCAACCTCACGAAGAAACCCGTAGCGGAGCCGACGGGCGGCAGCCTCCAGCCCCTCCCCGCCTTGCACGGCCTCTCGCACCCGCAGACAACACTGGACGCAGGGTAGCCCCAGGTCGACAGCGAGCTGCCGCACAAAGGCGGCATCTGCTGCCGCGGGGTCTCCTGCGTGCTCCTTGCGGAGATCATGATGGGCATGCGCCACGACGAGCTGCTGTGAGGCCGGCGTGCCGGCTTCCTCAAGCAGCTGATGCAGCCCCCGGAGCAGTGCGACGCTGTCGCCTCCCCCCGACACCGCCAGCACCACCGGCCCCCGCACGTGGGCGTGAGGCCGCCAGCCTGCCGCAAGCTGCTCGAGGAAGGCTTCCTGCCCGCTGTGACCCATTCCGCCCACGCTCGCTTCTCCTGATGGCTCTCCGCGTCGGAAACCGTGGACTCTTCCGCCTGTCGGAAAGCGGCATTGAGCCGCCGCTCCCTGCCTCCTATCGTCTTCCACCACAACTCGGTCTGCGAGTGGTTTTCGACACGTCCTGCTTGCCCGAATCCTAGAGGCCTTTCATGTCTTCGGTGCGCACTCCGCTGCTGGCCGTTCTGCTCACGGCAGCTGCCCTGGCGATCAGTGGCTGCTCGACGCTGGGAACACTCGCCTATCTTGTGAATCCTAATGACATCGCCGCTGAGTTTGACGAACTCTCGGGCAAGCACGTGGCCGTGGTCTGCCAGCCTGTTGTGGAGTTGCAATACAGCGACGCAGGCTCGTCGCGAGAACTCGCCCAGTTCGTCGGCATGAACCTAGAACGCAACATCCGCCGTGCCGAGGTGATCGGACAGCAGGAGGTGGCCCGCTGGATCGATGAAAACGAACTTCTCGAGTATCCCGAGCTTGGAAAAGCCCTTGATGCCGACATCGTGATCGGCATCGATCTTGAAGACTTTCGGCTGTACGAAGGCTCCACGCTCTACCGAGGCAAGGCCACCGTGCACGTGCACGTCTACGACGTCGCCGAAGAAGAAGCTGCTGTTTGAAAAGCGACTCGACGACTACGCATTTCCGAAAGACACCGCCGTGCCCGCCACCGATTGCAGCGAGCAGCAGTTCCGCGGGATGTTCATGCAGGTGCTCAGTGGCAAAGTTGCCCGCATCTTCTACCCGCATGACAGCCGCACCCACTTTGCGGAAGAGAACCTCTCGTTCTGATCCGCCGCTGGGCCCGCAGGCCGTCAGAGCCGCTTGAGATCCCGGCGAGGCTTGGGCGGGGCGAGCATCTGACGCTGTTCGTCGGGCCGCTGAGGATTGTTGTTGCCGTTGCCGGCTCCCGGCGGCGGATCGTTCACGCCGGTGTGCAACTCCCGCCAGACATAGCCCAGCGGCATGCGAAGCTCATCCTCGGCGACAAGCGCCCAGGGCGTGCCGGGGTGCTCATCGACAACCCGCTGCAGAACGACCAACGCCTCGGTCGCGAGCTTTTGCAGCTGTGAGCCGACCTGCGTGATGTCTTCGTCAGGGACGAGTTCCCAGGTGTCACTGTCTTCACGCTGGAAGTTCATGCCCCCCTTGGCCTGGGCCAGCATGCGGTTGTAGGCCTCGGTGCGAACCTTCATCGCCATCACCCGGCCCAGCGCGAGGTCGTAGCCTGCCTGCCACCGCTTTTCGGCCAGCTTCTCGCGATCCTTCAGCCCTTCCAGAAGCGTGCCGTAAACGGCGTCGATCTTCGGCTCAATCTTGGCTGCCACCTTCTGGGCATCGCCGAGAAGTCGCACGAGCTCGCCGTCATTGCGGCGAGGAAACTGCATCAGCGGCTCCTCCATCGGCGACAGTTCCGTCCCCCGGGCCGCCAACACGAGCGATCGGATGGCGGCATTTCCAGCAATCCGCCGATCGAGTTCGTTGATGGGAAGGTAGGCAGGCGCATACGCCCGCATCACGTCGCTGTCGAAGAAATACCGCAGGTTGGCAGACATGGCCGCCGTCTCACGGTCGCTCAGCCGGCCCTTGTGCTCGCGATTGGCATGCACACAAAAGAAGATGCCGCTGGTTTCGCTACAGAGCCGCGAGAGGGCATACGGGCCGAAGCCTGAATCGACGGACTCGTCGGCGTAGCGACCGGAACGGATACGGACCACCTCCGGATAGAAGCTCTCGGGCCCCTGCTCGATCTGGGCCCACTGAGGCTCCTGAAAATACTCTGGGTCTGGATCAACAAACTTGAACCGAACCTCCCGCATGCCAAACGGGGCAGGAACGCCGACGACATGCACCGGAATCCCGAGCGTTCGGCAGACGTGCACCGCCTCATCCACCCGCTGCTGGTCGTTGCCCACCTCATCGGTGAAGACGATCAGCATCACGTTTTTTTGCGGACGACCGGTGCGAAACACCCGGCTGCGATTGGCCGCTTCAATCACCGCCGTGAAGGTCAACTCCGCCCCCGACTCATCGATCGGGATCGAACGGATCGCCTCGACAACATCTTCTGCCTGGCCCGTCGGCGAGTCGGTGAAGAGCGTCACCCTCTCACCAAAGCCAATCACCATATTTGTCAACGCAGGCTTCTTCGTCGACTGCCGCGTGGCGCCGAGTTCTTCAAAGACCGTCTGCAGCCGCCCGGCAATCTCCCGCCGTTGCGACTCAAGACTGAGTGACTGATCAAACAGCCAGCAGACAAGCGTGGGCCGCTGATCGAGTTTGCTGCGAATCTCACCGGTGAGCCTGTCCACCGCGCCGGCGGCCCCCGTCACGCCAACCCCAACCTGCCCCGGCACGACAATCGACATGTCGAGCTCAGCAGCCGTGGGGATCACCTCGAGCGGCTCAAAGGCGGTGTCGCTCGTCAGGTCGGGCAACGGCTCAACCGGCACACTCGGCAGCTCGGAGACCGTTGCCGCAAGCGACTGAGCCACCCCCTCTCCTGCGTCACTGACGGCACCAGCATCGGGCGTGGGCTGATCCGACACCACGATCTCGGCAGGCGGGATGTAGGGATCTTCCTCGACCTGCGGCGTGGGATCGATCACCGTCACCCGGCGGTCGTTGCTGCCGGGAGGGTCGAGCACCAGGCTGGCGAGCGTCAGCAGCACAGCCACGTGCACGATCAGGCTGACGGCCCACGCAGGCACCCCAGCCCGGTCGACGGCATACTCGACGCTCGCTTCTTCGGGCTGGTTTTCGGGACTGTGATCCGCCACGCTTCTCGCTCCTCAGCCAACCTGCCCACATCGGCTTGGCCTTCATCAGCAAGTATACGAACAAAAACCGCACGCCGCGGCCTGTTCCGCCGACGTTCAGCAGTCTCCGCCGCAGCTGCTCGCTGCCATGGCAGCCTTCTCTGGCAGGCCCCCTTCCCTTCTCGATACACTTCACTGTGTCAGTTTTTCCGGCGGAGGACAGCGATCCGATGACGTCTATTTCGACACGTCAGTTCCGACACTTTTGCTCCATTCCCCTGCGACGACGCTCCCGCCGATGCTGGCAGGCTGCCATGGTGGTGGCCAGTTGGCCTCTGCTGCCTGGGGCAGACCGGCTACGGGCAGGCCCCTGAGGCAACTGGGCCCCTGCAGGACTCGGCCCGCACCAGTGATGGCGTGGATCTCGCCATCTGGTACTACCCCTCAGCGACGGATGAGGCCCTCGCGACCGTCATCCTCGTGCACGACCTGGCGGGCTCGCATGCGACGCTTGAGCCCCTGGCGATTGGCCTGCAGGCGGCCGGTTTGAGCGTCGTGGCTCCCGATCTCCGCGGACACGGCGACAGCACCACGCGTGAATGGCCTGGCGGACGCACCGACACGCTGAAGGCCGATCGGCTGCTGAAAGCCGATCTCGAAGCCGTCGCGGTCTCGCAGGGAGGGCGGGTTCGCGAGCAGGCCAGGCTCCGCGGAGACGTCGAAACGGTCTACGCCTGGATCCGTCGCACCGCGAAATCCGACAAGCGACTCGACGCCACGCGGCTGTGCGTGGTGGGATCGGGCCTCGGCGGCACCCTCGCCAGCCTCTGGACGGCGGCCGACGCGGCCTGGCCACCGCTCGCCTCGGGCCCCCAGGGAGGCAACGTGCGGGCTCTCTGCCTGATCAGCCCCGTGTTTTCCCTCAAGGGGGCAACGATCGGCCCCGCCCTCCAAACGCCCGCCATCTCGCGGGAGCTCCCGCTGGTGATTCTCGCGGGCAGAGCGAGACCGCGACGCGTCGCGGGTGTTCGGGCAGCTCAAACGCGGCCGCCCAGACAGCTGGTTTGAGCAGAAACTGGACGGCTCACCCGAGCAGGCCGAGGGGGTGGAGGATCCGGCCACCGACGCCTCGCTCTTCCTGCTGAGCTACCGCACCAGCGAGAAGGCGGATGCGCTTGCGACGGCTGGCGCAAACATCTTCGTGCCGCTGCTCGTCGACTTCTTCACCCGGCAAATCGCTCGCTGATCACTTGTTTGCCGGCTCGATCCAGCCACCGGGGCGATAGAGCTGCTGCTGCGATCCGGATGCTGGCGGAAGCGCGAGGACGACGCCGATCGGCAGGACATCCGCCGCGGGCAGTCGGTCTCGATTGGCTTCGTAAATCAGGCGAGCTGCCGCTGGATGGCCGTAGAAGCGGGTTGCGATCGACGTCAGGTCGTCGCCGTCACAGACCACGTACAGCGACGCTTCGGCCGCACCGGCCGGCATATGACGCTCGCTGACCGCCGCCGGACCGTTTGTTGGCACCCTGCCCGGCTGAAGCGAAGCGAGTGACGCGGGTGCCTGAGGCTGCCGCCAGGTCGAGCCACCGACCAGAGGAGGCGGCGACTGGGCATCGAGCAGCGGAGGTGGCGGGAGGTCGAGGGCCGAGTGGTAGTCCGACTCAAGCGGTGGGGCACGCTCAGCCAGCTCGGCAGGCACGGCCGGCAATGGCATCGCGGGCTCGGGTACTGTCGCGGTTGCGAGCGCTGCTGCCAGGTCTTCGGCCATGGCTGCATCCTGCTCCTCGGCAACCCCGTCGCTCGGCAGAGAAACCGCTGAATCCGGAATCAATCGCGACGAACGCAGCGCCGCCATGCTCGGCTTCTCATCAGAAGGAGCGATCGGAGCAGACCCGACAGTGTCCTTGCCAGGCCCGCCCACAAAGGCGACCGCCAGCCAGACACCGCCGACCACCATCACCACCGAAGCTGCCAGGCGAACAAACCGCACCATGGGGCCAGAAAACTCTCGCGGGAAACAGGGCCACGCTGCCGGCGGCCTCAACTGGACCCACCGGCACCATGACAACTATGCCCGCTGTTTCTGCAGCATGCAGGGAAACCTGTCCCTGCCCGACAACCGCAAGGCCGCTCAGAAGCCGTGCAATCCTCAAAACGTGAGGTGCTGTCAGCGGCCTCCCGCCACTCCGGCACCAGCCATCGCCACACTGCGGCTCTGGGCGGCGCGGCGCTGCATCAGCAGCACCAAGGGAGACGCGATGTAAATCGTGCTGAAGGTACCGCTGATGATGCCGATCAGCATGGTGAACGCAAAGGCATGGATGCCCTGGCCACCGAAGAGATAGAGAATCAGCGTCGCGATCAGCGATGTTCCTGACGTGAGGATCGTCCGGCTGAGGGTCTGATTGAGGGCCCGGTCGACAATCTCGGGGGTCACAAACGGGCTCTTGCCTCGAATCTCCCGCAGACGGTCGAAGATCACGATGGTGTCGTTGATCGAGAAGCCCACGATCGTCAGCAGTGCCGCGATCACGTCGAGGCTGATCTTGAAGTCGTCAACCAGCGCCCAGCCCAGGAACGGTGCCACGAACGTGCTCAACGCCAGACAGGACACCGTCACCAGCACGTCGTGCCCCAGGGCAACCACGGCCGCGAGGCCAAAGGCAACGTCCTGAAACCGCAGCCAGACATAGAGCACGATGCAGATCAGGCTCGCCACAAGGGCATAGCCCGCCGTGACCTGGGTGTTGCCGGCCACCTTGCCACCGATGCGATTCGCGGAGAGATAGACGGGCGTCTCGGCCAGTTCCGCTGCCATTCGCTCAGCAACGCTGCGGGTGCCATCCACATCCAGCGAGGTCGTCAGCGTCCACTCCCGATACGGCTTCGCGCCGGACGCCACTGGCGCCAGAACCAGGCTCGCCAGCATCAAGCTGATAGCCCGCGTCTAGAGCCCCTTGGGCAGCCAACGCCCGAGCCAGCACTTCCTCCAGGGCAGGTCGATTGATCCGCTGTGGGAAATCGAGCACGACCCGAGTGGCGAGGCCCGCCGGCGGTGCCACCTCCTGCTCCTTGTCTGCCTCAGCAGACGCATCACCACGCCAGCCTCGCCAGCCGCGTCAGCGTCCAGCGGGCTTGCGTCCAGCGGTGTCACCTCACCAAAGGCCATGGAGTAGGTGGCCAGCTTGCCAGGGAAGGCATCTCGCAGGGCGGTTTCGACGAGCTCCGCATCCTTCTCGGAGGTGTCGATCTTGTAGCGGGTGCCGCCAGCCGACTCGGTTGAGGTCATCGAACTGACCGCAACATCAGCCAGCGAGGCCACCGACTGCCGCACCTCCGCCACGTTGAGGCCTTCCCCCTCCTTGAACGCCAGTTGCACACTCGTGCCGCCAGTGAAATCGATGTCGAGCAGGCCCTGCCCGCGGTAAAACACCGCAGCTCCGCCGAGAAGCAGAAAGGTCACCGCCGCAGTGACGGCCGGACGCATGTAGGCCACAAACCCGATGTCCGTCTTCCCAAAGAGCCGCGACATCGAGAGCTTCGTCATCCAGCGATTCCGCTCGGCAAGATCGAAAACCACGCGTGAACAAAACACTGCGGTAAACAGATTGAGCGTCAGGCCCAGCACGAGCGTGACGGCAAACCCCTTCAGCTGATCAGTGCCAATCGCATAGAGCACGACACCGGTGATCAGCGTCGTCAGGTTGGAGTCGACGATCGTGGAAAACGCCCTCTGAAAGCCGTTGCGAATCGCCATTCGCATCGCCGCCCCACGGTCCATCTCCTCCCGCATGCGTTCGTAGATCAACACGTTGGCGTCGACTGCCATACCAACCGAGAGCACCAAGCCGGCGAGACCGGCGAGTGTGAAGGCCGCTTTGATGCTGATCATCACGGCAACAACAAGCACCACGTTGAGCACCACGGCCAGGTCCGCCACAAGGCCCATGAAGCGGTAGTAGGCAAGCATGAACAGAAGCACCGCGACCAGCGCGAAAAGCATTGCCCTGCTGCCGGAGCGGATGGTGTCGGCCCCGAGCTGCGGGCTGATCTTCTGCTCGCTGACAGGCTGGCTGGAGAGGGCAGCCGGCAGACTGCCTGCGTTGAGCACGCCGACCAGGAAGTCCACGTCGGCCTGCTTAAAGCTGCCGGTGATCTGGCCGTCACCGGAAATCACCGTCTGAATCGTCGGTGCCGAGAGCAACACGTCGTCGAGCACGATGCCCAGACGGCTGGTAAGCCGGTTGGCCGGGTCGGGCAGGTTCTGGCCGGTGAGCGTGCCAAACAACGACGAACCGGCCGAGTTGAACGAGAAGTTGACACACGGCTGCAGATTCTGGTCATAGCTCGCCAAGGCCCGACTGAGGTAGCCGCCGGTCACGTTAAACCGATCGAGCACGACGAGCACCTCCATGCGGCCGTCGGTCGCTGCCCGCGTGACTAGGCCGCTTTCCTCACCAGCGGCGATCTTCGAGGTGTCGAGTTCGACCCAACGGCCGATCTGGCGACCTTCCTCGGTCACCATCGTGCCGGGGGACCTGTTAGCCAGTTCAATCACGCGGCGATGCCTCGGATCGGAGACGTTGGCCGTGATCCGAAACTCCAGCACGCCAGCACTCGAGACGATCCGCTTGATCAGATCGACCTCCGCCTGATCGACATCCGGCACGATCACCTCGAGCTGATCCAGCCCATACTGCCGAATCGTGACCTCCTTCTGACCGCCCGGATTCACCCGGCGACTGACTGCCGCCACGAGTTTGTCCATATCGACAGGCTGAGCACCACCAGCCACGCTGTAGTTGAGCGTGACAGCCTCGGCCGTTTCCTCACGGCTCTCGAGCTCGACGCGTACGTCACCAAAGTCGACGGCATCCACCGCCGCAGTAAACCGCTCGACCGCCGAGGCATCTGCCGTCTCCAGCCGCACGGCAACCAGGCCCTCTGCCGTTCGAGATGCGACGCCCTTCAAGCCCTTCTTCTCGGTTGATCACGTCTTCGATCCGCCGGGCAGCATCGTCTGCCTGCTCGCTGACCCGCTTGGCTGCGTCGACTTCATAGACAAGGATCACGCCGCCCTTGAGGTCGATGCCCAGCCGCGGTGGCCAGCCCGAAGCCACGATCACGATCCCGCAGGTCAGCGCGGTCAGCACGACCGCCATCCGGCCCCACATGTCCTTCGCTCGCAGGCCGCCCGAGATCAGATAGGCCACAACGCTTGGGCCAACGATGCAGGCAGCCGCAAGCAGCCACAGCACCCAGCCTTCGGTGTACCAGGCCTGCGGCTCAGCCACGGCCTGCCCAAGGATTCCCACGCAGCCTCCGAGAAGATGGTTTGCTGCCATCGGTCAACCGGCTCCTTCCGTTCCCTGCGATGCTCCAGAACTCGTGTCACTCAGCACGCGCAGCACGCTGCCGAGAGTCACGTCGAGCTTGATGTTGTTCGATTCGTCAACTTTGAGTGTCACGCGATCGCCCTCGCGATCGACCGACGCCACCGTCCCGTAGAGACCACCAGCGGTGACCACCCGGTCGTTCCGCTTGAGGTTGTCTCGCAGTTTCTGCTGGGCCTGCTGTCGCTGCCGCTCAGGACGGTACAGCAGCATCCAGGCCAGAAACACAATCGCCACCAGCGGCAGATACTGCACCAGCAGGGCCACCGACTCAGGCGGCTGCCCTTCGGCAGCTTGAGCCAGCAGGGCCAGCCACGGCAGGAACGGTACAGTCACGGGATCGTGGT
Source organism: Pirellulales bacterium (assembly GCA_018401745.1). GTDB lineage: Bacteria > Planctomycetota > Planctomycetia > Pirellulales > UBA1268 > M30B53. The sequence continues at coordinate 88,027 of JAGYJY010000005.1, forward strand.
TTCCTGGCATCGGAGGGCTGTGAGACAACGCGGGGCCGTCGCACCCACAGGGGTGCAGACTCGTCCGCGATACGAGCAGGGATCATACGAACCGCCATCGGCAGTGGACAAGCCCGTGCTATTCCGGGCCGGTCCACAGTTCAGTCGGCGTCGCCGTCGATCCGCTCCCGCAGATTCGCCGCCACCGCCTGAAAAGACCCGGAGAGGATCGCTGCCCGGAGCTGCCGCATCAGCCTCGCATACATGGTGAGATTGTGCAGCGACACCAGAACTGGGCCGAGCATCTCCCCCGCAATGAAGAGATGCCGCAGGTAGCTGCGGCTGTGGCGGCATGCCGGACAAGGACAGCCCTCCTCGATGGGCCGCAGGTCGTCCCGCAGCCGGGCGTGCCGCATTTTGAGCGTTCCGGCAAAGGTGAAGGCGAGGGCAGTGCGACCGCACCGCGTGGGCAGCACGCAATCGAACATGTCGATCCCGGCGGCCACACCATCGATCAGATCGATCGGTCGCCCCACGCCCATCAGGTATCGGGGACGATCTGCTGGCATGTGCGGCATGGTCGCGGCAAGGGTGGTCCGCATCGCCTCCGCTCCCTCCCCCACCGAGAGCCCTCCCACCGCGAATCCGTCAAACGGCATGCCGGCAAGGGCTTCGGCACTCGCTCGCCGCAGCTGCGGGTCGAGCCCCCCTGCACAATGCCGAAGAGGGCCTGCTCGGGCCGCGTGTGGACCGTCAAGCACCGCTCCGCCCAGGCAAGGGATCGCCGCATCGCCTCTTCCACGCGAGCCGGCTCAGCAGGCAGGCCAACCACGTCGTCGAGCTGCATGGCGATGTCGGCCCCAAGGCTCTGCTGAATCCGCATCGAGTCCTCGGGCGTCAGCCGGACCGCCGCCCCGTCGATGTGCGAGCGAAACGACGCCCCGGCATCCGTGATCTTCACCTGATCGGCCAGGCTGAAGATCTGAAACCCACCGGAATCCGTCAGCGTCGCTCCCGACCAGCCCATAAACGCCGCCAGCCCTCCAGCAGCCTGCACCACCTCTTCACCAGGCCGCAGATGGAGATGGTAGGTGTTGCCGAGCACGATGCCCGCGCCTGTTTCGGCCAGCCGCCCCACGTCGACGCCTTTGACCGAGGCGAGCGTCCCCACCGGCATGAAGAGGGGCGTTTTTACGGTGCCGTGGGGCGTTGTCAGCCGGGCGGCCCGCGGCCCACCTGGGTCGGCGACCTCAACTGCAAACCCAAACCCCTTTCGCATCGGCCCGCGGGGCATTTTCGACGGCTCTGCGGAGGCCGCTCCCAGTTCAGAAAACACCGTCGCATTCACCTCTGGCCCGCTCAAAGCGAGTGGCTTGTGCTCCATCCGCTGAAAAAAACCTGTCAAACATGCACTGGGGAAAGACCAGCCATCGCGGCCCAATCCCGCGGGCCGACACCACAACACAACCACCATGCCTGCATGAAAAACGTCAGCTGTCGGCCCCACGCGTGACCGGCTGCTTGCCGATCGCATGGTACGTAAAGCCCCGCGCCTTCATCTCAGAAGGCTCGTAGAGGTTGCGGCCGTCAAAGATCACTGGCGACGCCATCGTCGCGGCAAGCGTGTCGAAATCGGGCCTGCGATAGTCGCCCCACTCCGTGACAATCGCCAGACAGTCCGCCCCCTTCGCAGCCTCGAGCGGACTGTCGGCATAGGAGAGGCTCTCGCCAAAGATGGCTCGCACGTTGCCGGTCGCCTCTGGATCGTGCACCCGCACCGTTGCTCCCGCAGCGAGCAGCTGGCTGATCAGGTCAAGAGCCGGGGCGTCGCGAACATCATCGGTGCGGGGCTTGAAGGCGAGCCCCCAGAGAGCCACGGTGCGGCCCTCTAGGCTCCCGCCGTAATGCGCGGCGATCTTCTGGCCGAGGATTTTCTTCTGGGCGAGATTCGTCTCATGCACCGCGGAGAGAATCCGCGAGGCCACGCCCTTGTCGCGAGCCATCGCCGCGAGGGCCTGCACATCCTTGGGAAAGCAGCTGCCGCCGTAGCCAACGCCGGGAAACAGAAAGGCGAAGCCAATGCGGCTGTCATGACCGATGCCACGGCGGACATCGTCGATATCCGCCTCCATCCGCTCGCAGAGATTCGCCACCTCATTGATGAAGCTGATCTTCGTGGCGAGCAGGGCGTTGGCCACATACTTCGTCATCTCCGAGCTCTCTGGCGACATCACCAGAAAGGGGTTTTCGGTGCGGAGAAACGGCCGATAGAGGTCGTGGAGCACGCGGCCAACAGCCTCCTCGCGAACCCCCACCACCACTCGGTCGGGTTTCTGGAAGTCTTCGATGGCGGCGCCTTCCTTGAGAAACTCCGGGTTGCTCGCCACGCGACAGCTGCGTCCGAGCCGTTCCCGCAGCCGCCGCTCAATGCCCGCACAGGTGCCGACGGGCACGGTGCTCTTGGTGACCACGATCGCAGTCTCGGAGAGATGCTCTGCAATCGTGTCGACGACCTTCCAGAGGGCTGAGAGATCGGCCGAACCGTCCGACGACGGAGGCGTGCCCACCGCCAGAAAGATCACCTCGGCGTCGGCGATCGCCTTGGCGGTGTCGGTGGTGAAGCGAAGCCTGCCGGCAGCCGTGTTGCGAACCACAAGCTCCTCGAGCCCCGGCTCATAAATCGGCACGTCACCAGCCTCGAGCCGGGCGACTTTGGCCGCATCGATATCGAGGCAGGTCACGGTGTTGCCGCTGTCGGCAAAACATGTCCCGCTGACGAGGCCCACATAGCCGGTGCCCACCACGCCGATCCGCATCTGAATCTCCTCTTGAGCCCATCCAGAGCAAGCGGGTTCACGCCGGTTCGCGTCAGGGGCTTCCTGACCGCGTCGACGGCTCACGTGGGACTACGCCTCCACCGAGTCTGGCTCGTCTTCGTCCTGCTCTCCTGGCGGCACATGGACCGCCGCCGCAATCGTGTCCCCGTCGTCGAGCCGCATGATGCGAACGCCCTGGGTGTTGCGGCCGATCGAGTTGATTTCCTGCACATTGACCCGTTGGAGCTTGCCCAGGCCAGTCATCAGAAACACCTGATCGTCGTCACGGACGGTGACAATCGAAACCACACTGCCGTTTCGTTTCGTTGTCTTGATGTCGCGAACGCCCTTGCCGCCCCGATGCTGGGTGCGGTACCGCATGCCGCTGGAGCTGCTGTCGGCCTCACCTTCCGCCGCCCCGGCCTCGGCACCTTCGGGAGCGGCACCGTCCGCAGCGGCATCACCGTCACCGGTATCACCGTCGTCGGCATCGACTTCCACATCAGCATCAACAACATCCAGGTCGTCACCGAGGCCAAATGGCGTTCGCTTGCCGTAGCCATGCTCACAGACCGTCAGCAGCGTGGCGTCCGGCTCAGCGATCACCATGCCAACGAGATGGTCGCCGCTGCCCAGTCTGATCCCGCGGACGCCGCTGGTGTCGCGGCCTGTAGGCCGCACATCCGACTCGGGGAAGCGAATCGCCATCCCCTTGGCGGTGGCGAGCACAAGCTGATCCCCAGGGCGGGTGACCACAGCGTCGACCAGCTCGTCACCCTCGCGGAGCTTGACCGCGATCAGGCCCTTGGTGCGGCGACGACGATACTGTTCAAGCGCCGTCTTCTTCACCATGCCGCTGCGGGTGGCCAAGAGGAGGCACTGATCTTTTTCCTCAAAGCCCGAGACCGCCCGGCACTCCGCCACCCGCTCGCCCTGCTCAAACTCGAGCAGATTGACCAGGGCGCGGCCCTTGGCATCGCGAGCAAGTTCGGGCAGCTCGAATACCCGCATCGAGAAGACTTTTCCGAGCGTTGTGAACACCAGCAGCCAGTCGTGGGTACTCGCCACAAAGAAGTGCTCGACAGGATCGTCTCCGTCGCTCTTGGCGCCTTTGAGGCCCTTGCCGCCTCGCTTCTGCGCCCGATAGGTATCGGCCGGCGTCCGCTTCACGTAGCCATCTTTGGTAATCGTGACCACCATCGTCGATTCGGTGATCAGCTCCGCCATATCGCGGATATCGGCCGCCTCGCCGCTGATCTCGGTCCGCCGAGGATCCGCGTGTTTGGTCTCGAGGGCCACGAGCTCCTCGCGGATCAAGGCCCGGATGTTGGCTTCGCTGGAGAGGATCCGGCGGAACTCGCCAATCTTGCCAAGCAGTTCGCGGTGCTCGCCGGAAAGCCGCTCCTGCTCGAGGTTGACCAGCTGGCCGAGCGTGAGCCGCAGCACCGCGTCCGCCTGGACCGGCGAAAGCCCATACTCCTCCTCGACCCCGCGCTCCTCCTGCAAAACGGCGAAGCCCTCGCTGCCCAGCGCCCGCTCAAGCAGCGCCGCCGGGGCCTTAATCCCCATCAGCCGCTCCTTCGCCTCGGCCTGCGACGACGACGAGCGGATGATGCGAATCACCTCGTCGATGTTGGCCAGGGCGACGAGCAGGCCCTCAAGCGTGTGCTTGCGGCTGCGGGCCTTGGCGAGCAGGTGCTGCGTGCGGCGGCGAATGACCGTCGTGCGATGCCTGAGAAACTCTTCAAGCAGCTGCTTGAGCGACAGCACCCGCGGCTTGCCGTCGACGAGCGCCAGAAAGATCAGCGAAAACGACGTCTGCAACGTCGAGTACTGGTAGAGCTGGTTGAGGACCACGTCAGGATCGGCGTCCCGCTTGAGCTCAAGCACCAGCCGCACCGGCTCTTTGAGGTCGCTCTCGTTGCGGATCGCCGAAATCCCCTTGATCCGATCATCGCTGACGAGCTCGGCGATCTTCTCCTCAATCGCGTCGCGGGTCTGCTGGTAGGGAATCTCCGTGACCACGATGCGGTTGCGGTTCTTGCCAAACTCCTCAACGTGGGCACGGGCTCGCAGCGTGATTGTGCTGCGGCCTGTCAGGTAGCCACGCAGCAGCCCCTCGCGGCCCATCACGATGCCGCCGGTGGGAAAATCAGGGCCCGGAATGATCTCGAGCAGCTCGGCCATCGAAACGCCCGGCTCGTCGATCAGCCGCACCAGCCCCCGGCAGACCTCGCCAAGATTGTGCGGGGGAATGCTCGTCGCCATGCCGACAGCGATGCCACCGGCCCCGTTGACGAGCAGATTCGGGAACCGGCTCGGCAGAACCACCGGCTCGCTGTTCCGCTCATCGTAGGTCGGCACATAGTCGACCGTATCGAGCTGCAAATCGTCGAGCATTAGCGAGGCGATCGGCGAAAGGCGAGCCTCGGTGTATCGCATGGCGGCCGCGGGCAGGCCGGCAATCGAGCCAAAGTTGCCCTGCTTATCCACGAGCACATGCCGCATGTTCCATTCCTGGGCCATGCGGACGAGCGTGGGGTAGATCACACTCTCGCCGTGCGGGTGATAGTTGCCGCTGGTGTCGCCGGAAATCTTGGCGCACTTCACCCGCCCGGAGCCAGGCGAGAGGTTGAGGTCGTGCATCGCGACGAGAATCCGTCGCTGCGATGGCTTGAGACCATCTCGCACGTCAGGCAGGGCCCGACTGACGATCACGCTCATCGCGTAGGTCAGATAGCTGTCTTTGAGCTCCTGCTCAATGGGCAGCTCCACAATCCGCCCGCCAGCCGAATCCCGACCGCCAGCCGAATCGGCCCCACGCTGCCCGTTCGTTCCACCAGACGGCTGATCTTCCGGCGGATCGCTGTCGTCGGCCAAGGGCGGGCTCCTGGATGGGAATCGTTCTGGGGCGTTGCAACCCCCAAAGCAACCTGAAACATACCCGCCCACAGCACAGGGTCAACCACCGTCACACCACCTCCCGGAGGGACCAGAAAAGGCCCCTCCTGGGCACTTTTCTGGGCGAATCCACACGGGTTGACCCGCCCCGCCGGCAAACCTACTCTCCCTGCCCATTTTCCACCGGTGCCAAACGTTGCGATCCGCTCTCCAGGGCCTTCCAGTGCCATCAATTTCCACCAGTTTTCCAGCACCGCGAGGCTTCGCCTCGGCAGGCAGCCTTCGCGACGCGGGGCTGATTGTGGCCGCTGCGCTCACGGTGCTGCTGGTGAACCTCGGCAGCCCGCCACTTTTTGACGACGACGAAACCCGCAACGCCGGCTGCTCGCTGGCGATGCTCGACGCCGGTGATTGGGTGGTGCCAACCTTCAATCACGAACTGCGGGTCCACAAGCCACCGCTGGTCAACTGGATTCAGATGGCGGGACTGACGATCGCCGGCCGAAACGAGCTGGGAGCTCGCATCGGTTCCGCGACAGCGACGCTGCTGAGCTGCCTGCTGACCTGGCGAATCGGCTGCCTCCTCTTTTCCCCCGCGGTTGGGCTCGTGACCGGGCTGACCATGGCTGGCTGCATCTGGACCGCTGTCGGCGGCCGCGCGGCAACCCCCGACGCCCCGCTCGTGCTGGCGACCACGTGCAGCCTGTGGCTGCTGGCCGGTGGCCTCTCCCTCGCAGGCCAGCTTCGCCTGAGCGTTGCCCGTGCGGCGGCCCTCGGCGCGGCATCAGGTCTGGCGATTCTGGCGAAAGGGCCGGTGGGCGTTGTGGTTCCCGCGGGAGCCGCCCTGCTCTTTGTCTGCTGGCAGGCACTCAGCCCCGGAGCAGACTCCAGCGAACCGAACGTCCTGACGCGAGCGCTCCGGGGCGTAAAGGCCCTGCGGCCGCTGACCGTGCTCACCGTGACGGCAACCGTGGCTCTGCCCTGGTATGTCTGGGTTGGCCTGCGGACCGACTGGGAATGGCCTCGCCGTTTCCTGCTCGAGCACAACCTCGAGCGGTTTGCCGCTCCCCTGGAAGGGCATTCTGGATCGATCGCCTACTACCCGCTGATCCTGTTGATCGGGCTTTTCCCCTGGTCGATTGCATCGCTGCTCACCTTCAGCCACACCGTGGGGAAATGCTGGCGGCGAGAGAACGAGCCATCGTCTGCGGGCCGACGGCTCCTGGTGATGTGGGTGGTTGCCTGGATCGGCTTCTTCACCATCGCCGGCACCAAGCTTCCAGGCTACATCTGGCCTGCCTACCCGGCCCTGGCCGCGCTGGTGGGCTCGTTCTGGCACGACTGGAGCCGCCTGCCTGGCCGCTTCGACCGCTGGATGCCCGTGGCCTGGAGCAGCCTGATCATGACCGGCATCGCGTTCGCAGTGGTGGGGCCGCTGGCAGTCAGCCGCAGCCTGCCTGAGCAATCCGCCGCAGCCGGCCCGTGGTTTCTCGCGGCAGGCGTGCTGACGGCAACCGGCGGGATCGTCGCCTGGCTTCTCCAGGCTGAAAGGCTGCCTGGCGGGAGCCGCCATCTGATTCCGGCAACGCTCGCCATCGTCGGTGTGGGCACGACCACCCTCCTGGCCACGGCTGCCGCTGAGGCCTTCGCCCCGCTAGGACCGCGGGAGGTCGTCGCTGGGCTCCCAGCCGACGCTGAGGTGGCCGTCAACTCCTGGGGATCCCCCAGCAGCGTGTTCTACGCGACGGCCCGCCACGGTGCCGCCAACGTGGTCAGGCTTGACGAGCCGGAAGAGATCCTCAGCCACATCAACGAAAAACCCGGAGCCTTCCTGCTGGTCGATCCGCGGTTTGCCGATCGCGTGCTCGATCACCTGCCTTCCACCCACTCCGTGTTGGAAACGACCGCAGGCATGCCCGGGGGCAAGAGCCTGGTGCTGATCGGCCCGGCCGGCCAGCTGGCAAACGACCATCAGCCTGACCATCAAGCCACCGCTCACCGCGGCCCACCCATTCGCCCACTGTGATGTTTGACCATCGCCGGAGACCGCACCACATGACGTATCGCCAGGGATTGCTGATCACTCTCGCTACCGCCAGCCTGGCGCTGGCTGCGGGCTTTGGCACGGCCCCATTCTGGGATGAAGACGAAACCCGTTTCGTCGCCATCGCCCAGACCATGCTCGACACCGGCGACTGGGTGGTTCCGATCTACAACGGCACGCTTGCTGTCGATAAGCCGGTGCTGATGCACTGGAGCATCGCCGCCTCGTTTGCCGCCTTTGGTCGTTCGGAAATCGCAGCCCGCATTCCCGCAGCGGTGGCCACCCTGCTGACCGCCCTGGCAGTCTTTCATGCCGGCGGCCGTTGGTTCAGTCCACTGGCGGGTGTGTTGGCGGCGATGGCCTACGTCGGCAGCCTCCTGGTGGCCATCGAAGGCCATGCGGCCACGCCCGATGCGATCCTGGTGGCCTGCCTGACCTGGGTCACCGTGCTGGCCGTGGAAGGCCTGACCCCAGCGTTCGGCAAGGCGGGGGACGACGACGCCCGTCGGGTAGCCGATCTCGACCTGCAGAGGCTGACCATCCCCGCCGCGATCCTGATCGGCGGCCTGACCGGGCTGGCAGTGCTCTGTAAGGGGCCAGTCGGCTTCGTGGGTCCGCTGGCCGTCGTTTTCATGTGGGCATGGTGGGCAGACGCCGATTCCCAGCTGCTGCGACGCAGCATGGTCACCTCGATCGGTGGCATCACAACCGGACTCTTCTGGGCCGGCCTGCGAACCACATGGCGGATGCGGCCCCTCGTGCTGACGGCAGCGATGCTGGCGGTGGCGGCGCCCTGGTATCTCACTGTCGCGATCCGCACCAATGGTGCCTGGCCGGAAGGCTTCTTTTTTGTGCACAACCTGCATCGCTTTGCCAAGCCGATGGAGAATCATGTCGGCGGCGTGCTCTACCATCCGCTGACGATGCTCGCGGGCTTCTTCCCGTGGTCCTCCTGGCTGCCCTTGGCGATGGTCATCGCCGGCTGGCGTGTCTGGAAGCGGAGCCTGCCCGGTGTCGCTCGGGCCGCCACGATGCTGCTGCTGGCCTGGTTTGTGATCTGGGTGGCGACGTTCTCTGCGGCCGCCACCAAGCTGCCCAACTATGTTCTGCCGGCCTACCCCGCCGCCGCACTGCTCGTGGGCAGCGTGGCTGCCGAGGCCTGCCGCCGGCGAGCGTGGCCGCATCCCCGCTGGCTCGCCACCGGCGCCGCCTCTCTCGGCCTGGGTGGCGGCATCCTGGCGGCCATTGTGTTTGCCGCCGTTCCCTACGGCCTGACCGACGGAGAGCCTGTGGCCCTGCTCGGTCTCGTGCCGCTGGCTGCTTCGATCCTGCTCCTCGGGCCGCTGCGTCATCGGCACACGGCCGCCCTGGCAACACTCTCCGCCACGGGGCTGGTGCTGACGGTTCTTGCCGTCGGTCCAGCCGCCACACACCTTGGCAAAGCCAATCAGCTTCCAAGCCTCGTCAACACCGCCCGGGACCACTCCGCTGGAGAACTGACGCTCGCCGGCTACCACCAGACCTCGCCGGCAATCGTCTGCTACGCACAGTCGGTCGTGGGCCAATGGACGTCGCCTGAGGAATGCCGCGAGTTCTGGCAGCTCCATCCTGATGGCCATCTGCTCGTCGCCGCAGATCGTCTCGCCGAAATCCAACACACCCTGCCTGAGCATGTCGGAGTCGTCGATCAGGCCCGACCACTGTTTCGCGATCACGATGTGTTGCTGTTAGGGCCCCGCCCGTCGTCGCAGACGGCCGACGCCAGCATGAGCACGACTTCCGGGAGCCTTCGTCGATGACCACCCCTGATTCCCACACCCGCCCACAGGCCGGCGGCCTGCTGTCGATCGTGATTCCCTGCCACAACGAGGCAGAGGTGATCCGCTCGACGCACCGCCGGCTGCAGCAGGTGCTCTCCGCATGCGAGATCGACTACGAAGTCATCTACGTCGACGACGGCAGCTGCGACCGCACGCTCTCCGAGCTCGAGCGGATCGCCACGGCCGACTCGCACGTGACCATCGTCGAACTCTCTCGCAACTTCGGACAGCAGGCCGCCATGTCGGTCGGGCTGTCGGAGGCCCGTGGCGATGCGACGGTGATTCTCGATGCCGACCTTCAGGATCCGCCTGAGGTGATCCCACAGATGCTCACCCGCTGGCGTCAGGGTGCGGACGTCGTCTACGGCCAGCGGCGGAGTCGGGATGGGGAGACGGCGTTCAAACTGATCACGGCGAGCCTTTTCCACAGGCTCTTCCGCAAGCTCGTGCCCTACCGAATGCCGGTCGACACCGGCGACTTCAAGCTGCTCGATCGAGCGGTGGTTGAGGCGATCTGCCAGCTGCCCGAAAAACGCCGCTACATGCGGACGCTCGTGGCCTGGAGCGGCTTCAAGCAGGAGCCCGTGCTCTATGACCGCGAGGCCCGCTCGGCCGGCGAAACCAAATACTCGCCGTTCAAGCTGATTCGCCTGGCGGCCGATGCAGTTGTGATCTCATCCGACACGCCACTCCGGCTCGTGTGGGCAGCAGCCGGCTTCTTAATACTCGTCGCTGGCGTGGCCGGCATCTCGGCGATCTTCGCTGGTTCGGCGATCGCAGGACTGTTTGCAGGCATCGCCTTCTTAGGCAGCGTGCAGGTGGCGGCCACAGCGATGGTGGGCGAGTATGCCGTGCGTGGCTATCGCGAAGCCCAAGGGCGGCCCACCGCGATCACCCGCAGGCTTCACTCGTCTCGCACGGCCGAGGCAGGGCTGCGGCAGCCGTCGGGCAGTGCGTCGGTCGCAGACGACGAGGCATCCGCACGCGTGCACCACATCGGCCACAGGCCTGCCGCCTGAGAGGGCTCATGGCGGCAGGCCCGTACGTGACCAGTTCTCGACTGCAGCCCAGCGGCTACTTTTTCGCCAGTTCCGCTTCGATCGCCGACATGAGCTCGTCGTCTGACGGCGCCACCCCAGAGCGGAAGCGGCCCGCGATCGAGCCATCACGGCCAATCAGAAACTTCTCGAAGTTCCACTTCACATCGCCGGAAGGATCCGACTCCGCGATCAGCGTCTTGTAGAGCGTGGGAGCCTCGTTGCCCTTGACGGTGATCTTCGAAAACATGTCGAAGTCGACGCCGTAGGTGCTCTTGCAGAAATCCGCGATCTGCTCGTCGCTGCCCGGCTCCTGGGCACCGAAGTCGTTGGCGGGGAAACCGAGAATCACGAGCCCCTTGTCCTTGAACTTGGCATAGAGCTCCTGCAAGCCCGCATACTGCCGCGTGTAGCCACAGCGGCTGGCAACATTGACCACCAGCACGACCTTCCCGTCGTAACTGGCAAGATCGACCTCGCTTCCGTCGATCTTCTTCATCGACCCCGTCAGCGGTGACTTCGCCTCGGCCCGCGACACGGCGGAGACCATGCCCACACACACGCTCGCCACCAGCACACCCCGCACCACATGTTCCCACATCATCGGCACCGACCTCCGTTGCAAAACCGCTCTCACGGCACAGAGCCACACCCCGCAGCCCTCCTACACAAGGTTCTAGGGCTCCCGACAGCCGGAGTCAAAAAAGGTAAAAGCCGAACCATCAATGAGCACGGGGCTGGGAGACCGCGCGCGGATGGTCCGGCTCGGCAGGCGGCAAAAGTCTCGTCGCTGGTCAGGAGAGGCCTTTATGCTCCTCGAGCGTTCGCCGACCCGCCGAGCCTCCACTTTTTGCCAATGACGAGCAGGGAACGGGACGGGTCCTCGGGCCGCGAAGCGGCCTCGGCGGAGCCGAGGTGCCTCCGGCACCCGAAGACCCGTCCCGCTTGCGCACCCCATCCAGCTGCGCCACGCCGCCTCCCCCCGGCCGCTGACCGCCGCTCCTGCGGCGGACAGGCCGTCTCGCTTCACGCCTGCGAAGCCATCCTGGCCTTCGCAGGCTAGACGAGCAGGGAACGGGACGGGTCCTCGGGCCGCGAAGCGGCCTCGGCGGAGCCGAGGTGCCTCCGGCACCCGAAGACCCGTCCCGCTGCACCCCATCCAGCTGCGCCCCGCCGCCTCCCCGGCCGCTGACCGCCGCTCCTGCGGCGGACAGGCCGTCCTTAACAACGTAAGCGAGGGGTGAGCCCGGGCCGAATGAGCCGGCCTTGCAGTCGAGCGCAGCCCGGAGGGCGAAAGCGAGAATGCACGAGTGAGCGAAGCCAGGATGGCGCAGCGAACGCTCGGCGAATCGGCTTGGGCTCACCCCGAGCGGCCCCGAACGCTCGGCGAATCGGCCTGGGCTCACCCCGAGCGGCCCCGAACGCTCGGCGAATCGGCTTGGGCTCACCCCACCGGCCCAGCAGCCACCACATCAGGCCCGGCGGCTTCGGCATAGGACGCGAAGTTCTCGCGAAAGCGGCCAGCGAGCCGGCGGGCTTCGGCTTCCCAGGCGGCCTCCTGCGACCAGGCCTTTGCTGGCACGAGCAGTTCTGGGGCGACCCCGGGCACAGCCGTGACCGCGTCGAGACCGAAGACGGGATCGCGGTGCACGGCGGCATTGGCGAGCTGGCCCGCGTGAATCGCGTCAATGATCCGACGGGTGACGGCAAGGTCGATCCGGCGGCCGGAGCCGTAGCCACCGCTTGTCCAGCCGGTGTTGACGAGCCAGGCAGCGGCCTGATGACGCTCGAGCTTCTCGGCGAGGAGCCGGGCGTAGACGGTTGGGTGGCGGACGAGGAAGGCTGCGCTGAAGCAGGCGGAGAAGGCGAGCTGGGGCTCCACGATTCCCATTTCGGTGCCAGCCACGCGGGCGGTGTAGCCGGAGAGAAAGTGATACATGGCCTGCTCGCGGGAGAGGCGACTGACCGGCGGGAGCACTCCAGAGGCATCGCAGGTGAGGAAGATCACGTTCGAGGGATGCCCGGCAACACACGGCACCTGGGCGTTGGCGATGTGTTCGATTGGATAGGCCGCGCGGGTGTTTTCCGTGATCGTGCTCGACTCGTAGTCGACCACACGAGTGGCTTCGTCAAAAACGACGTTTTCCAGCACGGTGCCAAAGCGAATGGCGTCGTAGATCTCTGGCTCGCGCTCGCGGGTGAGGTGGATGCACTTGGCGTAGCAGCCGCCCTCGATGTTGAAGATGCCGTGGTCGCTCCAGCCGTGTTCGTCGTCACCGATCAGCCGACGGGCTGGGTCGGCTGAAAGGGTCGTCTTTCCGGTGCCGGAGAGGCCGAAGAAGAGCGCGACGTCGGAGACCGCCGGGTTGGTGCCGACATTCGCCGAGCAGTGCATCGAGAGCACGCCGCGGGCAGGCAGCAGCCAGTGCATGACAGTGAACACACCCTTCTTCATCTCACCGGCATACTCGGTTCCGAGGATCACCCCTTCCCGCCTTTCCAGCGAGAGGTCGATGCTCGTGCGGCCGGTCATCTGATGGGTGAGGAGATTGGCCGGAAACTGACCGGCGTTGAAGAGCACGTAGTCGGGGGCACCAAACCGCTCAAGCTCATCGAGCGTGGGACGGATCAGCATGTTCTGCATGAAGAGGGCGTGGTACGCCCGAGCGCAGATCACCCGCACCTTGATGCGGCAGGAGGGATCCCAGCCGGCGTAGCCATCGACCACGTAGACCTGATCGCGGGTGTTGAGGTAGTCGATCGCCCGCTGCCGGTTGAGCAGGAAGGTGTGCTCCTCAATCGGATGGTTGACCGGGCCCCACCAGACGTCCCGCTCGCTCTCCACATGCCGCACGACATGCTTGTCTTTGGGACTGCGGCCGGTCTTCGCACCGGAACGAATCGCCACAGCGCCGCTGGCCACAATCGCCGCATGTTCTCGGCTGACCGCATCTTCGTAGAGCCGGCCGGGGGGGGCGTTGCGAACGACGACGGGCACATGGATCTCATGCGGGGAGAGATCGACGTGAACGGACATGATGGTGTTTCCCTGCAGTGTCTTCAGAGCCAACTCATGAGAGGCTTTGTGAGACTGCCACAGCAGTTCTCAGCAAGCCTGCTTCCAGAAACGCATGTCCGCCTTGCGACGTATCATGCCAGGGAGCTAAGCCAGCGTCATCCAAAACAGGAATAGCAGCCACGCGGCCTCAAAAAAGGCTGCGATGCCAAAGAGCCATGCTGGCCACGGTCGCCGATGCACCACGGGCTCTGGCTGCCCCGGTTCTGGCTGTCGCGCGACGGTGTTCATGGATGGACCTGCTCAGGTCGACCCGTCAGGCCGATTCAGCAACAACAAAACTGAATCGATCACGAAACACATCCTCAAAGTCAAAGACGTCGTGAAAGTCTTCCCGACGGTCCTTCCGCGTTTTCCGCATCTGACCGATATCGATCATATTGAAGACAATCTCTCCAATGTCTTTGGTGCTGGCAACGCCCCAGTTGCCGAGCACAGTCTGGGCCAGGTAGCCGTATTGATCGAGGGCATATCGACGGGCCGCCTCGCAGAGCTGCTGGCCTGTGAGGTGCTGCTCCGCCCGTTTTCGCCGCCTGCTCCGCTTGCCTGGCTCGGCAGTCTCTTCCCGCTCCGCATCGCCCGGCTCCTCAGCCATACCGAGCGTTTCCTGGGCATAGGTTAGCGCCTCGAGGACAAAGAGATACGCATCGACGGCATACCGCTTGTCTCGCTGCACGAGCAGCAACAGCGGGTGTGTCGGATCAGCCAGTGGCATGGGCAACCTCGCAGCAGAAGAACTCGCGAGTATACCCATACCGACTCCGCCCACAAACGAAGGAGATACCAACACGCCATGGCCTCGCCAACGGCCTGGTCGACCCTGCGGATCGTCACTGTGGTGGCGATTGCAGCGGGCCGGCGGCTGGCAGGTCTTCCTTGACAAAGGTGTAGCCCAGCGGCGTGATCGGCCGCGAAAAGTCGCGAATCAGATCGAGTCCTTTGTCGATCAGGCTCGTCTTTGGATCAAACTGATAGACATCGCGGTCTTGGCCGCCCGGCTTGTAGAGCTGCATCGCGAAGGGCATCAGGTCGCGAGCCTGAAGAATCAGCTCCACGCGTGAGAAGTTGGCCGCGTCTGCCTGCCAGCGGGGGATCGCCTCAAGCCAGACCTGATCGTTGACCCCCTGGGGTGTGATGATCCGCATCGCATACCGCTGCTTGAGCGTTTCCGCCTTAGCGCCAAACACGAAGGGCAGCGGCCCGTCGCTGATCGCCTTGCCCTGCATTTCAGGGGGCAAGACTGTCTCCTTCAACTGCCGCTCTGCATGCCGAAACTCATAGATACTCGTGCCGTTGCAGACCCAGTGCTCGCCGGAGTCGCCGGGGATCGTCTCGTAGCGGCGGCTTTCAGGATTCCACTGCCTCGACTCACGCACGCGGTAGAGGCCCTTGTCGGGAGCGGCATACTTCAGTTCGCCGCTGCTCTCGGAGAAGGCCAGTCGGTCGCCGTTTTCACCCGCCGGGCTCCAGGCGTTGTATTCCCACTTGTAGAAGCGACACGACCATGTCTGCACAGCGGAACTCCGCTGCTCCCACGCCGCGAGCAGCCGATCGAGGGCCGCGGCTTCTGCCGGGGTGAGTGGGGGCCGGCCCGCGGCCTGCGGCGGTACAACGGCCACCCGAGGGCCATCCGCCGCCTCCTGGGCATGCAGCGGCAACGCCACCAGGCTTATCGCCATGGCGATCACACACACGGGCAAGGTCTGTCGAATCGCTCCTGGCATCGTTCTCTCCGCCGCGGTCACAAGGCTGCCGATCAGTGGGCGATCAGTGGGCATAGACGGCCACTCCCGCGGCCCTGCCAGACGCGCGGGGCGAGGACTGTAGCAGCGGCTCAGACCGCCTGCGAGGCCGTTTTTCGGCAAAATCCCCACAGCCGGAGCGCCGTTGAGGGCGACGGCACCGAGAGCCCCTTGGGCTCAAAGCCCCGCCACAGCCCGCAGTTCGGCAAGTTCACGATCAAATCCACCGGACAGGATCGGAAAACGGCACCAGGTTTTGGGATCGAGGTTCTCATCGTCGAGATGGAAGCAGGGGGCATACCGCTCCCGCTTCCACTGATTGCGGCACCAGAGCCGGAAGAACCGCTCGGTCCAGGCAGCCAGCTGACGGGGCGGCTGCTCCGGAAGTTCCCCACACAGCCGCTCCCAGACCTCCAGCGGCATCTGCTTGTCGCGGATGGAAAACCGCTCGATCAGATCCAGCATGGCGTAGGGCATCAGGTCGGCCTCGTCGGTCTGGCTGGCCTCGGGTGGCCGCAGTTCGGCCGTCGGCTGCTGGGCGTTGATCGCCTCAAGTGCCGGCAGCGGCCCCACTCCCTGCGGGCCGTAGTGCTCCATCCAGCCAAGCCACGACCGCAGAAATGCCTTGTCGATTCCAGCGATCGGGGCCAGCCCGCCGGAGGTGTCGCCATCCATCGTGGCGTAGCCGACGGCCGCCTCGGAGCGATTGCTCGTGGAGAGGAGCAGGGCTCCGCTGACGTTGGCGAGCATCCACACGCCAGGCGAACGAACCCGGGCCTGAATATTCTGCAGTGCCAGATCGTCCGTCTGCCACGACAGCGATCGCCCCAGGGCAGACTCCACCAGGTGCGTGTAGCGTCCGACGATGGCCTCGACGTCAAACTCGTGGTAGGTCGCCCCGAGCCCACGGGCGAGCCCCTCCGCAGCCGCCCGCGTGACCGAGCCAGAGTTGGCTGTCGCCTGGTAGACACAGCTCAGCGTCGCATTGACGAGCTGCTCAACCTGCGGCTCCCTCTCCCCGTCGGCTCCTTTTTCCTCGCACCCAAGCCGGCAAGCCGCGGCGGAACCACCGAGTTCGGCTGATGCGAAACGCACCGCCAAGGCCGCCAGGCAGGCAACCGCCGACGAGTCAGCCCCGCCGCTCGCTGAAACCACGAACCCACGCGAGCGGCTCTTTCGCAGGTAGTCGAACAGGCCGAGTGCCACAGCCCGGGCAAACTCCTCCTCCTTGACGTGCGGCCCTGTCTCCCACGCATCGCGGAGCATCCGCGGCGGCGACAGCTGGCTCGCAGCTGGCAGCGAAAACGGCACGACCACCGGGGCTTCAACGTCGGCTGAGGCTCCCACAGAGAGCCTTGCCTGAGAGAGCCGTGCGACGTCGAGATCGACCACCGCATCGGTCAGCACACGGTCGGCAAAGCTGAACCGCCGCCCCTCCGCCAGCATCTGCCCCACGGAGGCAAGCAGCACGCTGCCGTCGTAGATCGCTCGCCCTGCCTCGTTGCCGAGCATGTTGGCGTAGACATACGTCACGCCAAAGGCCCGCGAGCCTTCCAGCACAAGCCGGCGGCGGACCTCTTCTTTGGCGAAGGCGAAGTGGCTCGCCGATGGGTTGAGAATCAGGTCGACTCCGCGGGCGGCGAGATCACTGCCGGGCCGCGAGGCCGCCCAGGCGTCTTCACAGATCTCAAAGCCGATCCTCACTCCTCCGACATCAAACCGCAGGTCACCAAACGGCACCCGCTGCGGGCCTTCTCCCAGATCAACCTCCACCATCCCGCGACGGCCCCGTGGCCACGGCCGAAACCAACGAGGCTCGTAGTGGATGCCGTCGCCGGCGAGGTACTGCTTGGCCACGAAGCCGGCCACCTTGCCGTCCGCCACCAGGCAAACGCTGTCGTAGAGGCTGCTTTCAAAACGGACGGGCAGCCCCAGGGCGGCCACGATACCCCTCGTCTCTGGCAGGATCTCCGCCAGCACACGCACCGCCATGCGATGAAGCCCGGGCGACTGAAAGGCGTCTTCACAGCCATAGCCGCTGATCGCCAGTTCCGGCAGGCAGAGCACCGCCACGCCTCGCTCGCGAGCCTCCCGCAACGCCGCCACGATGCGATCGCGGTTGCCATTCCAGTCGAGCGGCGTCTGGTTGAGGGCGGTACCGCCCACGCGGATCAGCTGCATAGCACGCGTCCTGGCAGTGCTACCACAGGCCACAGCGACTCCACGGCAGCTGCGGGGATCATCGCTCCGGCGACTCCTCAAGATAGGTGTAGCCGCCAAGCCCTTCCTCATAGAACTTCAAAAAGCGGCCGGCCTGGCCGTCGCCGATGCGGCCTTCCCGCACAGCTCGCTCGATCGACTGCCGCAGCCGTTGCACCAGCTGGTTCGCGTCAAACTCGACGTAGTTGAGGACCTCGCGAACGGTGTCGCCCTTGATCACCGCATCGAGCACAACGTCGCCTTTGTCGTCCAGGCTGACATGCACCGCGTTGGTATCGCCAAAGAGGTTGTGGAGATCGCCGAGAATCTCTTGATAAGCCCCGAGCAGAAAGACACCGAGAAAGTAGGGGCTGGCATCGAGTGGATGCACAGGCAGCGTTCGCTTGACGTCTCGGCGGTCGATGAACTGATCGATCTTTCCGTCCGAGTCGCAGGTCACGTCGCCGAGGACCGCCTGCCGCGTGGGCCGCTCGTTGAGCCGGTGAATCGGCATCACGGGGAAGAGCTGCTTGATCGCCCAGCTGTCGGGCATCGACTGGAAGAGGCTGAAGTTGCAGAAGTAGGTGTCGGAGAGTGTGGAGGCAAGACCCTCAAGCTCTTCCGGCACAAACTCCAGCTGCTTGGAGAGCTTCACGATCTTGCGGCAGATTGCGAAGTAGAGCCCTTCGACTGCTGCCCGCTGGTCGAGCGGCAGGTAGCCCGATGAGAAGAGGCCGATGGCCGTGTCGAGCGCCTGCTGGGCGTCGTGAAAGCTCTCGAGGAGGTTGCGGACGTTGATGTTTTGGTAGGTCTCGGTGAGGTCGTGCAACGGCTGCACCGCTTCAGCAGGCGGCTCCATCACCTCCGGATGCCGCCCCTGCTCCGACACGCCCAGCACGCTGAAGACGAGCACGCTGTGGTAGGCAACGATGGCCCTACCGCTCTCCGAGATGATCGTGGGGTGCGGCACTCCGGCATCGTCGCAGGCATTCTTCACCTGATAGACAACGTCGTTGGCATACTCCTGCAGGCTGTAGTTGACACTCGACTCAAAGTTGGTCTGCGAGCCGTCGTAATCGACGCCAAGCCCACCGCCCACGTCGAGGTATTTCAGTCCGGCACCACGGCGGGCCAGTTCGGTGTAGACCCGTGCCGCCTCGTTGAGGGCTGCTTTGATGTGACGGATGTTTGTGATCTGGCTGCCCTGATGGAAATGCAGCAGCTGCAGACAGTCTTCCATGCCGCGTTCGCGGAGCAGATCGAGGCCCGCGAGCAGTTCGCTGGCGGTCAGGCCAAACTTACTGCGAAAACCACCCGACCCTTGCCAGCGCCCCGCCCCACGCGTGGCCAGTTTGGTCCGCATGCCGATCCTTGGCCGCACACCAAGCTTCTCCGCCTGATCCAGGATCAGCTGCAGCTCGCTAAACCGCTCCACGACGGGGATGATGTGACGGCCGATCTTGTGGGCCAGCATCACCGTTTCAATAAACTCGGAATCCTTGAAGCCGTTACAGATAATCGGGGTATCGTTGCCTGCGAGGGCGACAACGGCCAGCAGTTCCGGCTTGCTGCCTGCCTCAAGGCCGAAGTGGTAGGGCCGTCCAAACTCAAGGACTTCCTCGACGACCTGCCGCTGCTGGTTGACCTTGATCGGATACACACAGCAGTAGTCGCCCTGATACTCGCTCTCCTGGATCGCTCCCCCGAATGCGCTGTGCAGCTGCCCCAGCCGGTCCTGCAGGATCCCGCCAAACCGCAGCAGGATCGGAAGGTCGATCCCCCGCATTTCCAGCCGGTCGACGAGTTGCTTCAGGTCGATCGAGCGGCTGACGCTTCGATCGGGATGCACGAGGAGATGGCCGTCGCTCCGAACCGAGAAGTAGCCATTGCCCCACCGCGCGATCTCGTAGAGATCTGCCGCATCGGCTGTGGTCCAACTTTTGACATCGAGATCGACGGCCATGCAGCGGCTCCGAGGACGGGTAGCCGGCGGAGCCACCCCAGTTCCTTCAGTGTAGCCGCGACTGCAGGAGGAACCATACAACGCATCCGCACATGGCAAGCACCCGGGCTCCCCAATCCGATTTCCGGACGTTCACTGACGGCAGCCCGCAACGCTACACCCGGCCCCGGCTCCAGCCGGGCGAGAGGAAGAGCAGCGTGAGCACGATGCCACGCAGGAGTAGATCGACTGCCATGGCGTACCAGGCGCCCGTCACGCCCAGCCCCATGCCCTGAAGGCTGCCAAGCCCGCCGGGAAGCGGAATCGAGTCCCACGCGAGGAACAGGGCCAGCGGCAGCCGCACGAAGATCATCACCGACAGATTGACGATCATCGGGGCACGCGTCTGGCCAGCTCCGCGGAGGCCACCGGAAAAGACCATGAAGACAGCCAGGGGGGGCTGGGCAAAGGCCACGATCCTGACCAGACCCGCCGTGATTGCGGCGACCTCCTCTTGGCCGTCAGCCAGGAAGAACCGAGCCAGCCGATCCGCCTCAAGGCCGAGCACCACCGCCACCGAACTCATCAGCAGCGTGCAGATGATCGCCGCCAGTCGCACGCTGCCACGGGCCCGTTGCTCATCCCCTGCCCCAAGAAACTGTCCGGCGAGCGTGGCCGCTGACACCTGAAAAGCGCTGCCTGGCAGGAAGGCGAGCGACTCGATCGTGATCGCCAGCGAATGGGCCGCCGCATCGACATCCCCGAGCCGATTGACGATTGAGAGAAAACTCAGCTGACAGACCGCATGGGCAATCCCATCCCAGCCGGCAGGCAGGCCGATGCGGGTGAGCCGTTTGGCAAGCGTCAGATCCGGCACCCAGTCGCTGGCGGTCAGCCGCAGCCGGCCACGACCGCGGAAGAGCACCATGCCGATCATCACCGCGCCACAGCCCGACCCGAGCGCCGTTCCCCAGGCAAGCCCCTCCCAGCCGAGTCGAGGCAGCCCACCCCAGCCAGTCGCCAGCGCCGCACTCGCCACCGCATTGACGATATTGACGACCGTCATGACCACCATCCCGGTAGTCATCTCGCCCGCCCCTCTCAGGGCCGCCAAACCAACCTGCGTAAACATCAGCGCCGGCAGCGCTGGCAGTACGATGGCGAGATAATCAACCAGCCAGCTGCGACGAGGCTGCCGGCAGACCAAGCAGAGCCACAAACCAGCGGCCAGCCACCACGGCCGCGAGGAGCATGACCGCGACCGCACTGCCGCCGATCAGCAGCGACTGGGCCGTTGCCCGGGCGGCCAGTTTCAGGTCGCCTGCTCCCACCGCCCGAGCCACGATCGCCGTGACCGAGACTGCGGCCACAGCAAAAACCGCCGGCAGAAACGCCAGGCAGTAAGCCGTGAGGCCCACGGCAGCGAGATACTCAGGACCCGGCAAGAGGTTGCCTGAGAGCCATTTGTCAGTCAGGCCCACCCCAAGCGCCAGGGTCTGCTCGACAAGCACCGGCACCGCAAGCACCAACAGCGGCCGCACGGTGCCGGGCAGGTGGTTCACGCCACCGTGCCTCTGCGGTTCGACGGAGAGATTCCCCGAACTCCCCTCGGTCGACGACGACACAACTGAGGCCGGCGGGATGGTGCTCGATGACATGCTGCCTGTCAAAGCGGCCTCCGCCGCGAGGCTAGACTCAGGCGAAGAGTTCCTGAATGACTCTTCCAGAGTTGGCAATCTTCATCGGTCGACCGTTGGCGGCGGTGAAGGTTGTCTCCAAAGAGATCCCCAGCGATTTCAGCACGCTCGCCATCATGTCTTGCGAGGAATAGGGCTCCGTCACGATCTCCTTGCCATCCGAACTTGTCTCACCAACGACCACACCCCTGCGGAACCCGGCTCCGCCCACCACAACGCTCCAGCTCCGGGCCCAATGATCACGGCCTCCATCACCGTTGATGTTGGGCGTGCGGCCAAACTCACCCATCCAGATCACGGCCGTGTCGTCATAAAGGCCACGCTGCACGAGGTCTTCCACAAGCGCGCTCATCGCCTGATCGAGTTCCGGCAGCTTGGTGTCGGCAAGCGTTGTGAAGATGCCTTGATGATTGTCCCAGCCGCCGAGGTCCACCTCGACAAACGGCACTCCCTGTTCCACCAGCCGGCGAGCCATCAGGCAGCCTCGGCCAAAGCCCGCGGTGCCGTAGCGTTCTCGCACAGCCTCGGGCTCTTCATCAACTTTGAAAGCTTTCATCTGCTCGCTGGTCATGAGCTTCACGGTTCGATCGAGCACCTTCGCGTGGTCCTGGGCAGAGCCGCCTCGATCCTCACCAATGAATCGCTTCTCAATCGTGGCCAGCATTTCGAGCCGCTGCTGGACACGAGCCTGATCGATCCCCATATCAAGGTTTCGCACCCGCCCGCTGGAGTCGACGACAAATGGTGCCCAGGTCATGCCGAGGAAGCCCGGGCCCACGCTGCCGCCTCCCACCGAGACGAAGGGAGGGATTTCAAGTTCCGGCACCTGTGCGGCGAGTTCGTGGGCGATCACCGCTCCATAGCTGGGATGCTCCACATTAGGATTGGGCACATATCCGGTGTGCATGTAGTACCGGCCCCGCATGTGGTCGGCTTCGCGGGTGCTCATCGACCGCACAACTGCCATCTGGTGCATCTGCTGCGCCATTAGCGGCATGTGCTCGCTGATCGCCACGCCGTCTGCGGAGGTTGAGATCTGCTTAAACGGACCACCAGTCGCCGTGCCCGGCTTGAGGTCCCAGATATCCATCGTGCTCGGGCCACCACCCATCCACAGCAGAATGGCCGCCTTATGCCGCTTCTTCATGTCCTCCGCGTTGGCCAGCAGGGTGTTGGTGAAGGCCGTCGCGGGAGCAGCTAAGGCGGCCGCTCCGGCGAGGTGGCTCATAAAATGCCGCCGGCTCATTCCCGATGGGATGGACTGCAGAGGTGTGATGGGCATTCGAGTGCCTCCCAGTTGTGCCGGCCAGCCTTGCCCGAGGCATCCCGCGTCGAGGATCCCTCTGCCTTCCGGCGAGTGTGCGTGTGTGGGCTTCGGTGCCCCGAGCCCGTGGCCTAGTGATTGATGATGAACTCGTTGGAGTTGAGAACAGCCCACCAGACATCCTGCAGCGCGGCTGTGACATCGCCTTCGCGGGCGCCGATCAGGGCGTTGGCAACCACGACTTCTCGCCGCGTCGGCTGTCGGGCCAACGCCGCCTGGTAGAGCATGGCGATTTTTTGGGCGTTTGACATCCCGCTGGCGGCAACGGCATCGAGGAAGCCGCCATTGCCGGTCTCAGTGGCGGCCTTGATCAACGGCCCGTTGAACATCATCAGCACCTGTGGGATCGAGCCGTTGAAGGTTGTTGTGTCGGCACCGTCGTCGGTGCCAAAGGCGATCACGAACTGACCGAGCCATTCGTCTTTCATCCGCGCCTGCTCTTCGGCGTCACCTGTCAGATCGGCCCGCGTCGCTGTCAGCAGCGATTCATACAGCTGCTCGGCGGTCATCTGCCTGAGGTAGAAGTGGCTAAACATCGGCTGCTCTCCCATCGATGGGTCGTCAGCACGGTTGCCGCGGGAGGTTCGGCTGGAGAGCCCATAAGCTTCCGACAGCACAATCCACCGCATCAGCTCCTTCGTGTCGTAGCTGGCTTTCATCAGCGACTCCGCCAAGGCGTTGAGCAGTTCTGGGTGCGTTGGGGCATTGTGGTCGCCGAGATCGTCAACAGGCTTGGTGAAGCCGTAGCCGAAGAAGTGCCCCCAGAGCCGATTCACCACCGCACTCGACAGAAGCGGGCTGGCCACCATCATCTCGGCGAGCTCCTGCCGACGATTGACGCCATAGGCTGTTCCGTCGCTCATCGTGCCCGGCAGATACCCGCTCTTTGAGATCTCCGCCCCATCAAGAAAGACCGGATAGGCGACCTTGGTCAGGCCGTTGCGGAGTTCGTAGTAGATCTCGGCTTCCGCGGGGTCGCCCCCCTCGCCGGCAAAGTCTTGATCGACCAGTTCCACCGAGGCCACGTCGTTCCCACCGTCAAAGCGGCGGAGGGCAGCGGCCTGCCGGAAGAACGCGTTGAACTCCCAAAACTGGTTCTGCTTGCCTTTGTTAAAGGGATGGTTGTGACACTGGGTGCACTGAACCTGCATCGCCAAAAACACCTGGGCGGTTCGGGCTGCTGCCTGAATGCCGTTGTCGGCCATCTTGCCGGAGAGAAAGTTTGTGGCTCCGTTGAAGTTCGAACTTCCAGGGGTGTTTGTGCCGCTCGCGGTGACAAGTTCCCTGACGAACTGGTCGTAAGGCATGTTCTTCGAGAGCGACCGGCGGAGATACTGCCGCATGCCCGGACGGCTCACGAGGTCGTTGTCGGTATCACGACCGATCAGAATCGTGGTCCACACGTCGGCCCACGAGCGGGCGTATTCATCGAGATAGGCATCGCCGAGCAGCCGATCCACGAGCCGCAGCTTTTTGTCGTCGGTCGAATCCTTGGTGAAGGATTCAAGTTCTTTGATCGTCGGAATGCGGCCGACGAGATCGAGATACACGCGACGGCACCACTCGCCATCTGTGGCTTGCGGTGATGGCACCAGCCGGGCGTCCTGCCAGCCAGCCCGCATCGCCTGGTTGATCAGCCGAACCTCGGGAATCCCGTAGTCAGCGACAGCGGTCCGAGGCCCTGCGGCCGCGGCCGGCACCATGCCTGCCCACGCGAACATCAACGGCAGCAAGACTGCCGCCAGCCAGCCCGCGGGAACGCAGCGGCGGGCAAGAAAAAACCGCCGATTCTCAGCAGAACTCCAACGCCGCGCAGCCATCTCCGCCACCTCTTCCGGACGCTCGACCAGTTTCCAACCCAGGCTGGCCGAGGGCCTTCCGCGAACAATGCCCTTCCCCTAACTATACCGTGCGGCCGCCCGCGAAGCGACGCAAACCGCAGGCTGCACGGCACAAGGCAGAAGAACCAGGGCAGAACACTCCCCAAAACGCGTGCGGCGTTGCAGGACACAAGCCCTGCAACGCCGCTGCATAGAAGTGGTCTGCGTGGGAGCCGCGACTGCGACTAGGCCGTCGCTGCCGGCTCAACCATCGGAGCCGGGGCCGATTCCACAGCAGGCCCGACAAACTCAAGGATCGCCCGCGGGCCAGCATCGCCCAAACGAGGCTTGGCCAGCTTGAGAATCCGAGTGTAGCCACCTGGGCGATCGACGAATCGCGGAGCCACCTTTTCGAACAGGATCCGAGCTGCCTGCTTATCCCCCAAGAGCGTCGTCACCCGACGCCTGGCCGTGACCACAGGAGCCCGCGCCTGCGACCACTTCCGCCAGGTCTCGCTCTCCCGCCAGGCCTTCCAGGCGGGCGTGTCTCGCTCAGCCGGCGCTGCAAACTCCTCTGCCGCTGCAGAGGCCGAGATGCCCTTCTTGGCAATCGTGATGCACTTCTCAACCAGCGGGCGAACTTCCTTCGCCTTCGCCAGTGTGGTCACGATCCGTCCCGGCACCTTGGGGGCACCAGGCTCGTCAACCTCAAACGTTCCTTCGGTGAGAAGCAAGGCTGAAGCGAGATTCCGCAGCAGCGCTCGCTGATGCGAAGGACTTCTTCCCAGAACTCTACCTTTGCGACGATGCCGCATGTCACTGCTCCTCGCGATTCACCGGCTCTCCGGGAGGCCCCGCTCGGGGCCTCAAACCAAGGATTCGCCTCGCCTACTCTTCGATATTCATCCCCAGGCTAAGCTCATGCTCAGCGAGTTTGTCTTCAATCTCCTGCACGGTATTCTCACCAGCGTTTCGCAGCTCGTGGAGATCTTCGTGCGTCCGCGAAACGAGCTCACGCAGCGTACTAATACCCTCAGCCGCCAGGGCGTTTGCCGCACGCGTGCTCAGCCCAATCTCACTCACAAGTTGCCCGAGCCGGCTGGCAACGGGTGCCTCGATCGCCAAAACGTTCACCCCACCACCAGCGGGCAGGTGCACACCAGGACCAGGCTCGCCATAGCCGACAAACGGGTTGAGGTGCTTGCGAAGAATCTTGGCCGCTTCCACCAAGGCCATCTCGGGCGTGATGGTGCCGTCGGTCCAGATCTCCAGCGTGAGCCGGTCGTAGTTGGTCTTCTGTCCGACGCGGGTTTCTTCGACTTCGTAGCGAACCCGCGTCACGGGGCTGAACACCGCATCAACAGGAATAATGCCGATTTCCTGAGTGTCCGGGCTGTGCTCGGTTGCCGGCACATACCCACGGCCGTTCTCGACCACCATCTCGATTTCAAAGGGCACATCGTCCGTCAGCGTCGCCAGCACGAGATCCTTGTTGATGACCTCGACCGCTTCATCCGTCTGAATATCGGTGGCTGTCACGGGCCCCTTGGTGCTCTTCTCGACCCGGATCACCCGCGTGGAGTCGCTGTGGTTCTTCACGACCAAACTCTTGATCGCCAGCACCATATCCGTCACGTCTTCGAGCACACCTGGAATCGTAGTGAACTCATGCAGTGCACCACCGACCTTGATCTGCGTGATCGCGCTGCCCTCAAGGCTTGAGAGCAGAACGCGGCGGAGGCTGTTGCCCACAGTCGTGCCGAAGCCTCGCTCAAAAGGCTCAGCCGTGAAGCGACCGTAGGTGTCGGTGAGGGTCGCCTGATCAGCGGCGACAACGCCGGGCAGTTCCAGACCTCTCCAACGAATGTGCATGAAAAAACCTCCTGTGAACGATCGGCCTGACTGTGGCCGAGGCGGGATGAATGTGATGAGGGATTGCGTGGGTGGCGGGCGAGACGAACAAAACAGGTGGGGCGAAAACGAACGACTTCTTTGCTGAACTCAAAGCAACGCAGATCAGGCGGACGCCCTCTCTCAAGGAACAAAAAGCTCCAGCGTGGTCACTTCGAGCAAAGCTCGATGATCAGATTGGCCTGCACAGGAATCGACACGTCATCCGCCCCGGGAAGCCGGTCAACGCGACCCTCGGGCACACCGCCATCGACGCGAGTCAGAAAGTCGGGCACCTCCCGCCGACCTTCCGCCAACACGGAATGCACCAACTGCAGGCTCCGCTTGCGATTCTTGACTCGGACGACGTCGCCGGCACGCACCAAATAACTCGGGATGTCCACGCGACTGCCATTGATCGTGATGTGGCCGTGCTGCACCATCTGTCGGGCAGCAGCGCGAGACGCGGCAAACCCCATCCGATGCACGACGTTGTCCAGCCGCCGCTCAAGCAGCGACATCAACGCCTCGCCAGTGTTGGTCTTTCCTTGCTCGGCCTTCGCAAAGTAGTTGCGAAACTGTCGCTCAAGCACGCCATAATAGTGCTTCACCTTCTGCTTCTCGCGAAGATGAAGCCCGTAGTCGGTCTGCTTAGGGCGCCGCCGCTGCACCATGCCGGGAGGCGTGCTCCGTCGCTCAAATGCACACTTGGGCGTGTCGCACCTGCTCCCCTTCAAAAAGAGCTTGAGTCCGTCGCGTCGACACAGCCGGCAGACCGGCCCAGTGATTCGTCCCATGGTTCTTACCGCACCTCGTCCTTATCCTGTCGAGCAGAGCTCGTTTGTCCTATTTCGAGCGACGCTCGCCTGTCTTTTTCGAGTCACCCTTGCATCAACTGTCACATCTTTTTTCGACCATCTTTATTTCGAGAGCAGCATCGTGTCGAAAGCATCGTGTCAGAGGCATCGTGTCGAACCGCTTCCGCTGACCCCGTCGGCCTAGGCCGGACGAAGACAGCGTGCTGTCGCAGCAGAACATCGCCGGGAGCCCACGCTCGCCGCCTTTGCCCGCGACCGCAGACAACGCCCGCGGTGCCGCTACACCCGCCGCTTCTTCGGCGGGCGACAGCCGTTGTGCGGCAATGGCGTCACATCCTCGATGCTCTTGACGTTCATGCCCGCTGCCTGGAGTGCCGTGATCGCGCTCTCTCGACCACTTCCAGGGCCGCGAACCTTCACTTCAAGATCCTTGACACCAAACTTCGCTGCCTTTTCGGCTGCCTGTTGAGCGGCCAGCTGCCCGGCGAACGGCGTTCCTTTTCGGCTTCCTTTGAAGCCACAGGTTCCGCCACTTGCCCAGCACAACGTGTCACCACGGACGTCGGTAATCGTCACCGTGGTGTTGTTGAAGCTCGCCGAGATGTAGGCGATGCCAGCCGAAACACTTTTCTTCTTCGCCTTCGAGCCTTTGGCCACGAACTCTCCTCCAAACTCTTCGTCTCGCCACGCTTCGCTGGCTCACCATCCACAGCCCGATCACGCTCGGCACAGATGACGACCAACAAATCTTTGTCTTATCACCGCTTCAACCGCAGGGGAGCTTCCGCACAAAGCCAAACCTGGCCAGCAGAGCCTTCCCGATCTCAGCACGCCGCTCCAACATCCGACCAGGCAGCCGCACCTGCAGAGTTGATCCGCATGCGGCCCGCTGAGCAGACTGATTACCTCAAGTCCTTCACACCCTTCTTCCCGGCAACCGTCTTCTTCGGCCCCTTCCGGGTGCGGGCATTCGTGCGGGTGCGTTGCCCTCGAACCGGCAGGCCACGGCGATGCCGCAACCCACGGTAGGCACCAATATCCTTCAACCGGGAAACGTTTTGTGCAACCTGCCGACGCAACTGGCCTTCGCAGACGTAATCTTTGTCAAGCAGGGCAGCCAGGCGGGCCAGTTCGTCCTCCTGGAGATCCCTCGCCTTTCCAAGCGGATCGATGCCCGCCTTGTGGCAAAGCTCCCGCGACACCCTCGGCCCAACGCCGTAGAGGTACTGCAGGGAGTAAATCGTCTTCTTCTCCGACGGAATGTCGACTCCGAGAAGGCGTGGCATAACCGCTCATTCCAGGGTGGCGCATGGACTTCAGGCAATCTCGACAGCTCACTCCCCACAGCTATCTGCTGAAGAGTGACGAACTGAAGGACGCCGACCGGCCCCTAGCCTTGTCGCTGCTTGTGCCGTGGATTATCGCAGACGACGAATACGACGCCACGGCGACGGACGATCTTGCATTTATCGCAGATACGCTTGACGCTCGCGCGAACTTTCATCATCAACCGCGGACAACCCACCGCGCCTCACAAGGATCGGGATACAACCGGGAGCCCCGGAGTATAGGAGGCCCCCTGGCTTGTCCACAAGGGGGTCACACACATTCCGGGAATTCGTGGGGTTTCCACGATTTCCCGCACCCGCGGCGGCTCACTTCACCGTTGTGTCGCGACAGGTTCACCATCGGCGGGAGCTGCCGTGAGCACCACGGGGCCCGCTTCGGTGATGGCGATCGTGTGCTCGAAATGCGCACTGAACTTCCCATCTGCTGTCGATTGTGTCCAGAAATCAGCCAAACCACGAACTTTTTTGGTGCCCATGTTGACCATGGGCTCCACCGCCACCACGAGCCCAGGCTCCAGGGAAAAGTCGTGATGACGCCTGTACTGCGGGGTACAGAAGTTGGGGACCTGCGGATCTTCGTGCATGTTGCGGCCGATCCCATGCCCGACAAAGTTCTCCACAACCGAGAAGCCATGATCTCGCACGTATTTCGCCATCTCCGTCGCGACGTCGCTCCAACGGCTGCGCTTCCCCATCAACTCGATCGCCAGGGCAAGAACGCCGGATGTGCAGTCAAGGAGTTTCTGCACATCCTCGTCAATCCGCCCAACCGGATAGGTGACAGCCGAGTCGCCACACCAACCGCCCACGCGACAGCCGGTGTCGATGCTCACCACATCACCCTCGTTCAACACTCTCGAAGAGGGAATGCCGTGCACCACTTCGTCGTTCACCGACATGCAGCACACCGCCGGGAAAGCGGGCTTGCCAGGACTTGGATGAGGCACCCCTCGAAACAGCGGCGTCGCTTCATGCTCGCCGTAGAAAGCATCGATTTTCTGGTCGATCTCCAGCGTGGTGATCCCGGGCCTCACCAGAGACCGAGCCAGCTGATGGGCAGCCCAAACAATCAATCCGGCGCGGCGCATGGCCGCGATTTCCCTCGGGGAACGAAGATTCACCACGTGTTTTGACTCGACTCTCGTTGGCCAGACTCGTTTGTATCCAGATGCTCATCCATCGGAGCGATTACAGCCGCAAAAGCGGAAGTATAGCACCGCCGAGGCCCCACAATGGTCGTCACCGCAAGGGCCGCCTTCCCTGTTATTGAGCGGCCTCATCGTGGCCTT
The DNA here is from genome assembly GCA_018401745.1 of Pirellulales bacterium. GTDB lineage: Bacteria > Planctomycetota > Planctomycetia > Pirellulales > UBA1268 > M30B53. The sequence goes on from JAGYJY010000005.1 coordinate 117,770, forward strand.
GATGACGACTCGCAAACTTCTCAATCGCAGCCCTCACTCGCCCAAAGATTTCGTCCGCTGTTCCCAGCCCGTCAATGCAGACAAGCTTCCGCTGACGGCCATAGTAGTCGAGGAGAGGAGCGGTCTGCCGCTCAAAACTCTCGATCCTTCGAGCAAAAATCTCCGGATCGTCATCCTCACGTTTGCGGCTGAGCATCCTCCGCACGAGTTCCTCGCGAGGCACCGCGAGTTCGATCACGCCATCGAGGCTCATGGCCTGACGTTCGAGAAACTCATCCAGAGTCGCAGCCTGCCGCAACGTTCGAGGGAAACCGTCGAGCAGACAGCCTTTACGGCAGTCGGGCCTCATCAGTCGCTGGCCCACCATGCCAACGATCAGCTCGTCGGGCACGAGCTGCCCACGCTCCATGAAGCTTGCCGCCTGCTGCCCCTCGCGAGTCTCACCCAGGACTGCCTGTCGCAGCATCTCGCCAGTGGAGAGATGGGGAACGTCCAGGTACTCCACGAGCCTTTGGCACTGCGTGCCTTTGCCGGCTCCCGGTGGCCCGATAAGGACAATCCGCATGAATATGGGCCGCTACCGAGTTCGAGGACCGGCAGCACGACGAGGTGGTGTGGCAAACGTGGTCGGCCGCCGGACACTCCAAGGATTAGACGCCGGCGACGACCGGCACGGTACGGCTCAGGATTTCTCCAGCAAGCCGCTGTAGTTTCGCATCACAAGATGACTATCGATCTTCTGCACGAGGTCGAAGGCTACACTCACTGCGATCAGCAGTCCTGTACCGCCGTAGAAACTCGCTATCTGCACGGGGATTCCTAGAGCCCCCGCCACGATGGTGGGAATAATAGCCACCAGAGCCAAGAAGCCAGCACCGACGTAGGTGATCCGCTCCATCACTCGCTCGAGATAGTCCGCTGTCCGCTTCCCCGGCCGATACCCGGGAATGAAGCTGCCAAAGTTCTTCAGATTGTCTGCGATGTCCTTCGGATTGAAGGTGATCGCCGTCCAGAAATAGCAGAAGAAGTAGATCAGCAACACATAGAGCAGGTTGTACATGAACGATTCCCCCCGCGTGAACGAATCGTGGAGGGAGGCGAGAATCTGGCTGCCGGGATTGGCGTTATGGAGATACTGAAAGAGCATCTGAGGAAACAACAGCAGCGAGCTCGCGAAGATGATCGGCATGACGCCAGCCTGGTTGACCCGCAGCGGAAGATACTGACGGGTGCCACCGTACACCCGCCGCCCGCGAACATGCTTCGCACTTTGAGTGGGGATTCGACGCTGACCCTGGGTCATGAAGACCACGCCAGCAACGACACCAACAAAGAGCGCCGCAAGCACGATGAGCGTTTCCACGCCCATCTTGCCACCACCGCCACCGAGTTCCCAGCTGGTGTCGCTGGTCAACTCCACCAGAGCACTCGGCATGGCTGCCAAAATACCCGCCATGATCAAGAGACTGATGCCGTTGCCAATTCCGAACTCGTCGATCTGCTCGCCAAGCCACATGAGGAAGATCGTGCCTGCAGTCATGGTCATCACAGCGACCAACTGCCAACTCAAAGGGAGCCGCCCATCGACGAGAAACGCTGAATCGATCAACGGCATGTCGCCTATTCTGGTCGACGCAAGAAAGGCCACATACGCCCAACTCTGGACAACACAGATCACCACCGTCGCATAGCGGGTGTATTCGTTGATCTTTTTCCGACCGCTCTCACCTTCCTTCTGCAACCGCTCCAGCGGAGGCCAGACCGTTCCGAGCAGCTGGAAAATAATCGAGGCCGAGATGTAGGGCATGATGCCCAGGCCGAAGATCGTGGCCTGCGAGAGCTGGCTCGCCGAAAACACGGCAACGGTCTTCAGCAGGTCACCGAGGCCACCAGCCTCTTCGGCAAAAGCCGTCATCGCCTGCGGATCGACGATCGGCAGTGGAACCTGCCAGCCGACACGGTAGATCGCCAACAACCCCAACGTGAGCAGAATCTTCTGCCGGAGTTCGGGAATCGTGAAAATAATGCGGAGTTTCTCAAGCACCAGTCCGCTTCCTCCTGAGGCGTTGGGGCAACCCGCGGCGGGTGCCGCACGGGCCGGTCATCGCATCCCGGCCTCGGCCGGGAACGAGAGCCTACTCCGTCGCCGGTGTTTTATGCGATCCCTTTTGCGACGACTTTTTCTGACCCTTGACAACGGCTGCTGGGCCAGGAATCTCCGTGACCTTCCCGCCAGCGGCCAAGATCTTTTCGCGAGCCTGACTGCTCAAGCGGTGGGCTGAGACCAAGAGGGCGTGCGTCACCTCGCCCTGCCCAAGGATCTTGAGTTCGTCCCACACACCGCCGGCCATCCCAGCAGCCTTCAGGGTTTCGGGCGTCACTTCAGCACCAGCCGGAAACGCCTTGGCGATGTCACCAATGTTGACAGCGAACACCGTACGGGCAAAACGATTGTGAAAGCCTCGCTTGGGGATCTGCCGGATAATCGGCATCCGGGCGCCTTCAAAGATCGCCGCAGCCGACCAGCCTGCCAGCTGCCCCTGCCCCTTGTGACCACGACCGGATGTCTTGCCACGGCCAGACCCAGGGCCTCGGCCGACACGAAGCCGCTTGCGGTTCTTGTGAATCCCTTTGTTGACATCGTGGAGACGCATAGCGTGAAGTCCTTCGGAAAGGTTGTGATCGTAGTAGGGCCGGGCGGTCCACACCGGCGATTGAAGCACGCACCTCGCGGCCGGCTCCACATCGCTCGTTGGCAGCTTAGCTCAGGCTCACCCCGCGAAGCCGTTCAACATCCTCACGCGTCCGGAGCTGCTGGAGCGCGTTAATCGCAGCCTTGACCAGGTTGAGCGGGTTCGTCGAGCCCTGGGCTTTGGTCAGCACATCCTGAATGCCAGCAGACTCACAAACCGCACGAACCGAAGCGCCAGCAATCACACCCGTACCGGGATTGGCAGGCAGCATAATCACGCGGCTTGTGCCACTCACGCCCACCACTCGATGCGGGATGGTCCCAGAGGCCACCGGCACCTCGACGAGGTTTTTCATGCCGTCTTTGATCGCTTTTTCAACAGCAGGTGGCACCTCGTTGGCCTTGCCGTAGCCCCAGCCAACCTTGCCCTGGCCGTTTCCGACCACGACCAAGCCAGCAAAACTAAAGCGGCGACCGCCCTTCACAACTGCCGCACAACGGCGAACCTTGACAACCCGCTCGCTGAACTCGCCGCTGCGTTGCTCTCTGCCTGACGACATGGTCCCTTATTCCTGAATACGTGTGTGGCCTGAATACGTGTGGTCTGTGACGGGCCTTTGCCCTGCGTCGCCTGCTCCGACTTCAATCCCTAAAACTCCAGGCCCGCGGACCGCGCCGCATCCGCGAGAGCGGCAACGCGACCGTGGTAGCGAAAACTTCCGCGGTCAAAGCACACCTGCTTCACGCCAACAGCCTGCGCCCGCTCGGCGACAGCCTTGCCAATCGCCTCAGCCGCCGTACGGTTGCCGCCAAATCCCACCTGCTCACGCAAGGCTTTGTCAGCGGTACTGGCAGAAGCCAGCGTACGTCCGGTCACGTCGTCGACAACTTGAGCGTAAATGTGCTTGTGCGATCGAAACACTGTGAGCCGCGGTCGGTCGGCAGTCCCGCTGAGGCGTTTCCGCACACGGAAGCGACGACGTGTCCGCTGGCGTAGATTGATTCTTGCGTGATCCATGGTTCTCGTTTCCGTCTACGATTTTTGTTTGTGGTGGCCGGGCTTTGTTCGTGGTGGCCGGGAGTTGGCAGCCCGGCGGACTGGGGAGATCGCTCTCGCCGCTACTTCGTGACAGCCTTACCCGCCTTGCGACGCACCTGCTCGTTCTCGTACCGAATCCCCTTGCCCTTGTAGGGCTCCGGCTTCCTCAGCGCCCGCACCTCAGCGGCAAACTGCCCGACCTGCTGCTTATCAATACCCTTAATGGAGATGTGCGTCTGATCTGGGCAGGTCACGGTCAGTCCGCTGGGAATCGGCACCTGAAGCTCATTGGCAAAACCAACCCGCAGCTGCAACACATCCTTCTGCACAGCTGCGATGTAGCCGACTCCGACAATCTCGAGTTTCTTCTCGTAGCCCTTCTCAACGCCCACGACCATGTTGGCGATGAGTGCGCGTGTCAGGCCATGAACGCTCCTAGAGATTCGGGTGTCGTCTTGACGGGCAACCCGCACCTCAGCCTCACCGACCTCAACAGAGACGTTCGGGTGCGGACTCAGCTCAAGTTTTCCGAGCGGACCTTCGACACGGAAATCACCGTTCTCAAGCGACGCCTTAACACCCTTGGGCAGCGGGACGGGGGATTTTCCTACTCGCGACATGACTCGATCTCTTCTATGTTCGCCGACAGCTTGTGTTCACCGACAGCTTGTCTGGAGACAGATGATGCAACTCATAATGACACCGCCGAATCTCTACCACAGCTCGGCGAGCACCTCGCCACCGAGTTTCTTCTGCCGAGCCTCTCGATCACTCAGGACGCCACCGGACGTCGACACGATCGAAATCCCTAGGCCCCCAAGCACCGGCCGAAGCCGCGTCGACCCACTATAAATTCGACGACCTGGAGAACTCACTCGACGGATGTGGCGAATCACTCGCTCGCCATTCGGACCATACTTCAACTCAAGCTGCAACTTTGGAACGGGAGCGGACTCCACCTCTCGCCAATCCCAGATAAAACCCTCACGTTTGAGAACGTCCGCCACGCCCCGCTTGACCTTGGAGGTCGGCAGTTCGATCACGGCACGCTCGATCCGAACGGCATTGCGGATCCGCGTGAGCATGTCGGCGATGGGATCGGTCATCATGGTCGGGTCGGCCCTCGTAGAGTCACTGGTTTGCGCAGGTTTCTGGCATCGTCGTGCCAGGTCTCGTTCCTCAGCCTGCTGCACGCGTAGCGTGCGATTTTTAAGTCAATCTCTTGTTCAGTCAGCATGCAACGGTCAGCCCCCGACCATTCGGTCGCGCGAGGCTCACCAACTCGCCTTTTTTACGCCCGGGATACAGCCCTGATCGGCCAGTTTCCGGAAGCAGATCCGGCACGTGCCGAACTTCTGATACACCGCCCGGGGCCGTCCACAAAACATGCAGCGGCGAACAATCCGTGTGGAGAACTTCGGCGGCCGCTTGGCTGCCGCGATCTTTGATTTACTTGCCATTTCGTCCTCGTTGACTGCGACCCAAAGGGCATTCACGCCTATGCTGCTGCATCGGCATCCCCGTCCTTTTTCAGAGGCACGCCCAAGCCCCGAAGCAGTTCACGTGCTGCCCCGTCCGACTTTGCGGTCGTGACGATGGTGATGTTCATACCCTGGGGACGAGTGAACCGATCTGGATTGATCTCAGGAAACACCATTTGCTCAGAAAGCCCGAGACTGTAGTTTCCGTTTCCGTCGAATGCTGTCGCCGAAAGACCGCGGAAGTCGCGAACCCGAGGCAAGGCAATCGAAACAAGGCGATCAAGAAACTCCCACATCCGGCGGCCCCGAAGCGTGACCTTACAGCCGATAGGAAGATTTTCCCGAAGCTTAAATCCAGCCACGGCGATGCGAGACAACGTGGCGATCGGCTTCTGCCCCGCGATCTGCGCCATGGCAGAAATGGCTTCATCAAGATACTTCTTCTCGGTGATTGCCACGCCGACACCCATGTTAATAACCACCTTCTCCAGCCCAGGAATCGCGTGCGGATTCATCGCACCAAGCTTTTCCACCAGAGCCGGCCGAACCACGGTGCGATAATGCTCGAGCAGACGGGGCGTGCCCGCGGAGGCCTCACTCGTCGCTTCGCTCTGCTGTTTCGCCATCAGTCCAACTGCCTTCCTATTCTCAACGCCGAGTCTGGCGTGTCTTTCAAAACTGCGACGCCCTGCGGTACCCACCGTCTTGCGTCGTGCTGATTCATGCCCTCAACAATGTTCCGCGTTCCGCGAACATCACGTTGCTGCCTTGCTCGCGGCACCACCGCGTGCTGCCCGCAGAACGCCCGCATCCGCGCCACATTTCCGACAAAACCGCACCTTGCCGCCATCCTCGACGAGACGCTTGCCAATTCTCGTCGGCTTCCCGCACGATGGACACACCAACATGACATTCGAGGCGTCGATCGGCATCTCTTTGCTCAGTCGGCCTCCCTGCGGATTTTTCTGGCTCCGTCGCATATGACGGTAGACGCGGTTCACGCCCTCCACCACGAGTTTGCCCTTCTGCGGCAGCACAACAAGAACCTTCGCCCTCGTGCCCCGTGCATTTCCGGAACAGACTTCCACCATGTCGCCAGATCGGATCAGCATCAGATCACCTCGCTCGCCAGACTGACGATCTTCATAAAGTTCTGTTCGCGGAGCTCGCGTGCGACGGCACCAAAGATACGGGTGCCCTTCGGGTTCTTGTCGTTATCGACAATCACGCACGCGTTGCTGTCAAACCGGACGTAACTACCATCGCCGCGACGCGTCGGCTTCTTGCACCGCACGATCACGGCCTTCACAACCGCCTTTTTCTTCACGTCACTCCCGGGAATGACGCTTTTGACGCTGCAAATAATGACATCACCCAGCCCGGCGGTTCGCTTCCGACTCCCGCCAAGCACCTTGAAGCACATGACCTCTTTGGCGCCGGTGTTGTCCGCGACGCTGAGTCGCGACTGCATCTGAATCATTGCCTGTACCTGCCTTCAATCACGGTATCGCTGGAGATCGCCGTCACGACAAACCCTCACTCGCCCGTCTGTTCTGAACCTGTCTCTTCGTTTCCGCCAGCAGCTTCCACAGCTGGCGTCGACGGCTCGGCTGCCGGCGGCTGATCAGATCGTGCCGACAGCTCAGCCTCTTCTGCCTTTGCAGCACCCTCGCGAAGCCGCGTGGCACGCGCTCCACTGCGGAGCGAGGCGACATCCACAGCCGTGCTCTTGGCGACCACTCGGACGAGCTCCCAACGCTTTAAACGACTCCGTGGCCGGCTTTCGATAATTTCAACCGTATCGCCAGCCGCAGACTCTTCGTTCTCGTCGTGCACGTGGCACACCGTGCGGCGGTGCAAAATCTTTCCGTACTTCGTATGCCGAACGATACGCGGCACTTCGACCCGACGGGTTTTTGCCGCCGAAGTCACTCGTCACCGTTCCTGTCACCACCCGCTTGGGCATCGACTCTCTCCTGCTTGTGTCCGATACGCGTTAGCCGCCGCGGACCCGATCCCGTATGGCACTGCCGAGCGATGTCCGCTCGCGCCATGCTGCCTGGTCACACCGCCTCCGAACCGCCCGCGGCCGCTTCGCTCGAAGCAGCAACCTTTCCACGCTCAGCCAAAATCGTCTGGCACCGAGCGATCGTCCTCCGACTCCTCCGCACCTCTGTAGGCGAGGCGAGCTTCTCAGTCTGGGCCTGCAGTCGGAGCTTGAACAACGACTCTGCCGCATCTTTCCACACGGCCTGAATCTGCTCGTTGCTCATTTCGCGAAGCTCATTCGCCTTTGTCATCGCTTCGACCTCTACCCGTGAACAGTCTTTGCTTTGTCCTACTTTTTTTTGCTTCTTGCCTGACTACTGCCCAGCTTCTTCGAACCGCCTACCGCTGTCGCAGCGACCGTCTGCCGGGTCGGCACGCTTGCTCACCAGCCCATGAGCCGCTCAGCAATGGCGGCTACATGCCTCGCCGCTTTACCATCCGCACCCGAACCGGCATCTTGTGCGCCAGTCGCCGCAGACAGATCCGCGCCGCATCCTCACTCACACCACCGATTTCATAAAGAATGGTGCCCGGCTTCACGACGGCCGCCCAATACTCCGGCTCACCCTTACCCTTGCCCATTCGAGTTTCGAGCGGGATCGAGGTTACCGAGCGATGCGGGAAAATCCTGATATACAAACGTCCTTCGTTCCGAATGTACTGCTGGGCAGCAATACGACCAGCTTCGATCGTCTGCGCCGAGATCCACCCGGGTTGTTCTGCTTGCAAGCCGAAATCACCAAAGACGACAGTGTTGCCACGAGTGGCCTCACCTTTTATACGCCCTCTTTGGCTTTTTCGATGCTTGACCCTCTTGGGCATCAGCGGCATCGCCTGACTCCTCGTATGTACCCTGGTTGACCCACACCTGTACGCCAATATTGCCCTGCGGAGTGGGCGCCTCGCAGAACCCGTAATCGATCTTGGCACGCAGCGTCGACAGTGGAACCGACCCTGACATCGCCTTCTCGCATCGCGACATCTCGGCACCGCCGAGACGGCCAGCGAGTTGTATCTTCACACCCTTCGCACCAGCGTCCATGGTCGTTTCCATCGCACGCTTGATCGTGCGACGAAAACTCGCCCGCTTCGACAGCTGATCGCAGATATCTTCGGCAACAAGCTGCGCCTGCAGCTCAGGGCGACCGACCTCCTCCACCTTGAGGTTCACACGTCGACCCAAGAGGTCTTGAAGCTCGCCCTGGAGCCTATCAACCTCTTGGCCCTTCCGACCGATGATCACACCGGGTCGCGCCGTGAAAAGGATGATCTTCACCTCGTCGCGGGTGCGTTCGATCTCAACCTTCGGAATAGCAGCACTGCGATACTTCGTTTTCACAAACCGCCGAACACGGTGATCTTCGAAGAGGAGCGCCTTGAACTCTTTCTTCGAGGCATACCAACGGCTCTTCCACGGCTCCATAACGCCGACGCGGAAGCCGACGGGATTAACTTTTTGACCCATGCTCGTGCCTTTGCCTTGTTCTCAGACGTCCGTGTGTTTCTGCGGAGCCCTATTCCACCGAATCGAGAGAAACCTTGATGTGCGACATCCGCCGTTTGATCGAGAACGCCATGCCGCGTGCCCGGGGACGAATCCGCTTAAACATGGGCCCCTCATCGACCCGTGCATCAACCACAATCAGGTCGTCGACGCCGACTGTCTGCTGATGCTCCGCGTTTCCGAGCGCACTCCGAATCACCTTCTCAAGCATCCGAGCCCCGCGCTGGGACTGAAACTTCAGGATGTCAAGGGCCTCGTCGGCATACTTCCCGCGAACCAGGTCAGCCAGCGGCCGAACCTTCTGCGGTGAGATCCGAGCGAACTTGTGTATTGCAGTGAAAGCCATGTTTCCCGTTCCGGATTGCATCGCCGTTGCCGAGTCACTCAGCGACAGCTGAACTCCCGTGTGCCGTGCAGGCGGCTACTTGCCACCCTTGCCACCGTGACCTCGGAACTGCCGCGTCGGCGAAAACTCGCCGAGCTTGTGTCCCACCATGTCCTCGGTGACATAAACCTTGATGTGCTGTTTTCCGTTGTGAACCATGAAGGTCAGCCCAACAAACTCTGGCACGATCGTGCACGACCGCGACCAGGTCTTAATCGGGTCGCGAGCACCGCTTGAGAGCTGGGCCTCAGCCTTCTCATACACCCGTGGATCTACGTAGGGGCCTTTTTTTGAACTGCGTCCCATCGCGAACTCGTTCCTGTCTCTCGTTTCGGCTGCAGACCGAGGCCTGCGTTGCTCCACTAACGCAGCTTAAGCTGCCCATACCGCTTGCTCTTGCGACGCCGCACGATCGCGGCACCGGATGGCTTCCGGGGCTTCCGAGTGCTGCCACCCTTCGCACTTATTCCGGTGGGGCTCACCGGGTGGCGACCACCCTTGTTGCGGCCCTCACCACCACCATGCGGATGATCAATCGGATTCATCGCCGTGCCGCGAACGTGAGGCCTGATGCCCATCCAACGCTTGCGTCCAGCCTTGCCCAGCACAACATTCATATGCTCGCTGTTGCCGAGTTGCCCCATCGTGGCCCGACAGGCAGCCGGCACTCGCCGGATTTCGCCGGAGGGCAATGTCAGCTGCGCCCATCCCGCCTCGCGGGCGAGCAAGACCGCACTGGAGCCGGCTGACCGACACATCCGCCCGCCACGACCAGGCTGCAACTCGACGTTGTGGATCGAGGAACTGAGAGGAATCGCAGACAGCGGCAGACAGTTGCCAACTTCCGGCGGTGCCGTTGGGCCACTCAGCACCGTCGCACCAACCTCCAAGCCATCCGCAGCAAGGATGTACCGTTTCTCGCCGTCGGCATAGAAGATCAAAGCGACCCGACAGGTGCGATTCGGATCGTACTGAATCGAGTTGACCTTGCCAGGGATACCGTCCTTGTTCCGACGAAAGTCGATCAGGCGATAATGCTGCTTGTGCCCACCACCCCGGTGTCGCACAGTAATCTTGCCCTGATTATTCCGCCCACCGGTCTTCTTCTTACGAAGACGCAGATTCTTCGGAACCTCGCTGCCTGGCGTCAGTTCGGCAAAGTCGGAAACGCTGGCGTTGCGACGGCCTGCACTGGTCGGCTTGTAGGTGCGTATACCCATCTGTTTCGTCCGAACCTAAAAGAGATCGATCTTGAAGTCGGGCTTCAGCGTCACAACCGCTTTCTTCCACGACTTGCCCTGGACGTAGCCATGCCGCGTGCGACGGACTTTGCCCACCCTGTTTTGAACGGCGACCTTCTCAACCTGAACGCTGAAAAGTTCTTCGACTGCGCGACGGACGTCAGCCTTGCCGGCCTCCGCTGCGATCTGAAAGGAATACGCGTTGTGCCGCGTAGCCTTGTGTATGCCCTTTTCCGTCACCAACGGCCTCAGGATTACCTGATGCGGCGCGAGACGGGGATTGACTGCCGGCGGCGGCGGAACTGGTTTACCCATCACTTCACTCCTGCGACTCACCGGCTTGATCAACAGCACCAGCGTCAGACGCTGCAGCCCCAGACGCCCCCGTGGCCCGTGCCGCTACCGTCTTTCGAAAGGCGTCAATCGCAGCCGTCGTCATCACGATCTTCCGTGGAGAAAGAATCGCGTGCGCGTTCAGGTCGGCAACAGGCCGAACAGAAACACCTTCGATATTCCGCGCACTCTTCCAAAGGTTCTCGCAGTGGCTCTCCGCCGACACGAGAACGGTATTTTGGCCAAGACCGAGTGCCGTGAGCACGCCGGCCATCTGCGAGGTCTTTGGGGCCTCAAATGAAAGTCCTTCGACCAGGCAGACCTCACCATCAACGAGCCGCGCGGCCAATGCCATCCGCGTGGCGGCCTGCAAGGCCTTGCGAGGCATTCGCCAGCCAAAGTCGCGTGGACGCTTCGCAAAGATGTGGCCACCACCACGTCGCGTACCGCTGCGACGAGCACCCGCACGGGCGTTGCCGGTGCCCTTCTGCCGGTACAGCTTCCTGGTCGAACCAGCGACTTCGCCACGGGTCTTCGTACGGAACGTTCCCTGCCGCAGATTGGCCTGATACATCACCACTGCATCGTGCAGCAGTTGCCGGTTGATCGTGGGGGCCAGCTCAGCGGGGTCGATCTCGTAACTGCCGACCTCTTTACCAGCCATGTCATAAACGGCGAGTTTCACTTCTTACCACCACCCTTCTTTGCGACGGGAGCAGCCGCAGCAGGGCGTCCCAGCATGTTGGTCTGCCGCACGACGACGTAGGAGCCATTCGGCCCCGGGACGGCTCCGCGAACGATGAGCAGATTTCGCTCCGGATCGACACGCACCAACTTCAGATTCCGCATTGTGGATCGCTCAGCACCGAAGCGACCGGCCATCCGCTTGCCACGAAACGTGCGAGCTGGAGAGGTGTTTTGACCAGTGCCACCCTGATGGCGGTGAACCTTCTTCACGCCGTGAGTGGCACGCTGACCCTTGAAGCCGTGCCGCTTCATCACACCTGCGGTGCCGCGACCCTTACTGGTGCCAGTCACATCGACCCAATCAACGCCATCAAAGAGACCGACGGTCAGCACCTGGCCCACCTCAAGCCCCTCGGACGAACCGCGGAACTCCCGCACAAACCGCTTCGGCTCGCAGTCGGCCTTGGGGAGCAGGTCGACGCCGGCATCACGCCGCCGCTTCGAACGCTTACTATCGAGGACAGCCACTTGCCCACGGCCAGAACGGCTCACAAGCCGCCGCGGACGGTCGCGGAAACCAACCTGGACAGCCTCATAGCCATCCCGCTCCAGCGACCTCAGAAGAAGCACCGAACAAGGCCCAGCTTCGATTACCGTGACAGGAATCACCGTTCCGTCCGCATCGAAGACCTGCGTCATCCCGACCTTGCGGCCTAGCAAGCCCTTCCAACCTGTCGACTGCGGAACTGTCATCGTCTTTGTGTCTCCTGAGCAACAACACTGCCACCAGCACCCTGAAGGACGCCAGCGGCACCGCCACTGCAATCACGCTCGAAGCCGTCGGCTTGGGGAGCACCCTGCGATCCGCAGGGCCTTACCTCAACGCCTTCCAAGCATGCCTTTCGGACTCCTGAGAAGCTTCGTTTTGCTTGAATTCTTGAACCAACACCAGCGGCACGACCGGCAGCATCCGCCGCCCGGCCGAAGCCCCCGCCCAGCCAGCTGCATCAGCGAGCCGACGCCTTAATCTTGATATCAACGCCCGCTGGCAGACTGAGCTTGTTGAGTGCCTCAATCGTTTTCGCGGTCGCCTGAATAATGTCAACCACCCGCTTATGCGTGCGGATCTCGTACTGCTGCCGAGCTTTCTTATCAACATGGGGGCCCGAAAGCACCGTGTACCGCTCGATCCGCGTCGGAAGCGGAATCGGGCCATGCACCTCGGAGTTGGTCCGCTTGGCAGTGTCTACGATCTCAGCAGCACTCTGATCAAGAATACTGTGGTCGTAGGCCTCCATACGGATCCGAATAAGTTCCTGCGTCGAACCTGTAGCTGCCACGACCGCACTCCGAAAACAATTCCAGCTGGCACACGACACCCAACGAGGCCGCGAGGCCCACGCCGCCACACCGAACGGCCATCGCTGGCCAGAAAGAGGAGTTTTCGCGACTGCGGGACGCCCTAGACGGGCTGTCCATCGCTGAAAACTCTTTCCACACAGGCTGCTGCGGTAAAAAACCGTGCTGCCCCGCGTGATTCAGGGTCCCGAAATCTACGACCCGGCGAAACCACTGTCAACAGCCCCCGCTGGAAGTCGCACACAAGGCGGGGTGGACAGCTGCCGGAGCTGGCAATCAGACATACGCTTCGGCTGTTTCAGCCGGGGCCGGCCCATATTTAAGCGGTGCCATCGTAAAACTCGCGCGGCCTTGACTCACGCTTCGCACCGCAGCCGAATAGCCAAACATGCTCGCCAGTGGGGCTTCCGCGGTCAGCACATTCACCCCTGCACGGATTTCCGTGTTGGTGATGATCGCCCGTCGCTGCTGGAGATCGTTGATCACATCGCCCAGGTGCTCCTCCGGCACACTCACCTCAACCTTCATCAAGGGCTCAAGCAGCACACTTCCGGCGGATTCCAGCATCACATCGACCGCGTCGGCCGCGGCGATCCGGATCGCCACATCCGAGGGCAGCGGGTCGGGCAGGGGGCTTTCTCGCAGGGTGAGCGTCACTCCCCACAGCGGACAGCCCTTGAGCCCCCCCCGCTCGACGCTCTCCGAGAGTGCCTGCACCATCGTGGCGGCGATCTCAGCTTCGGCTTCAGCCTCAGGAAACCAGCCCTGCACAACCCGCACCGACGCCTGCTCGTCGGTCGGCTCCGCCTCGACGCAGACGGTGGCCACGAGAGCCTGCCCAGCGACTTGACGATTGGACTCGCCGGTCGCCCGAACCCGTTTCCCCAGCGTTTCTTTGTAGCTGACGCGAGGCCTGTGCACCCGGCAGTTGAGCTTGAAATCCCGCTGCAACCGGTGCCGGATCACTTCCAGATGGAGCTCTCCCATGCCGGAAATCAGGGTTTGGCCGGTGTCTTCACTCTCCAACGCCCGAAACGTCGGATCCTGCCGCTTGAGCATCTCGAGCACCTCGGAGAGCTTCTTTCGCTCCAGGCTCGTCTCCGGCTCGATGGCCATTGAAATGACCGTTTCAGGAAACTCGATCGTTTCCAGCACGATCGGGCTCCCGGCGTCGCACAGCGTGTCGCCGGTGACGCTCACCCGCGGGCCGATCACCCCCACGATGTCGCCTGCGGTCGCCTCAGGGATCTGCTCGCGGCGATCCGCCTGCACATGCCACAGCTGGGCGATGTTCTCCTTTTTCTGACGCTCCGGATTCCAGGCCCGACTGCCCGCTTTGAGTGTCCCGGAGTAGATCCGCACAAAGGCAAGATCCCCGTGTTTGTCGGCAATTATCTTGAAAACGAGGCCGCAGAAAGGCCCTGCAGGATCGGCTGCTCGGCTGATCGTGACGGGCTCTTTTTCCGACGGATCGAGCCCCTCCACTGGCGGCACGTCGGCAGGGCTCGGCAGATACCAGGCGACCGCATCGAGCACGGGCTGGATGCCGATGCAGTCGAGGGCTGAGCCGGCGAGCACCGGCACCACCTGCCGAGACAGGGTGCCTTCGCGAATCACCCGGCGGGCAAGTTCCAGGGGAATGGGCTCCTCCGCAAGGGCCAGCTCTGCCACCTCGTCCGAGAGGTCAAACAGGGCCGTCACCAGCTTTTCTCGCCACTTGTCGGCCTCGCCTCGCATCTCCGGCGGGATGGCCGACCGCACCACGTCGGTCAGCGTGGCCTCGCCGGCTCCCACGTCTTCCTTTTTCGGGAACGTCAGCATCTCCATGGCGATCAGGTCGATCAGGCCCCGAAAGGGGTTTCCCACGTGCGGCGGACCGGATCCGACCGGGATCTGCAGCACCAGGGGCTGGGCCTTGAGCCGCTGCTCAATCTGGCCAACAGTGCCTGCAAAATCCGCACCTTCTCGGTCGAGTTTGTTGATCAGGGCAATCCGCGGCACGCCATAGCGATCGGCCTGCCGCCAGACCGTCTCGCTCTGGGCCTCGACTCCCTCTCGGGCCGAAAACACCACCACCGCCCCATCGAGAACCCGCAGGCTTCGCTCCACTTCCGCGGTGAAATCGACGTGCCCAGGCGTGTCGATCAGGTTGACCGTGACATCCTTCCACTGGAAGCTGACCGCGGCGGAGTAGATCGTGATCCCCCGCTGCTGCTCCTCGGGATCGAAGTCAGTGACGGTCGTGCCGCGGTCGACATCGCCAAGCCGGTGGCTGGTCTTCGTGAAGTAGAGCATCCGCTCGGTGAGCGTCGTCTTGCCGGCGTCGATGTGGGCCACGATGCCGATGTTGCGGATCGATTGAAGTGTGCGTTTCATGGCGGGCATTCTAGCGAGTTGTTCTCGCTCGCTTCCTGGCCAGCGACGAGACTTTTGCCGCCCACCGAGCCGAACCACGGCAACAGGGGAGGCGAGGTGGGTCGGCGAACGCTCGAGGAGCCTAAAGGCCTATCCTGGCCAGCGACGAGACTTTTGCCGCCCACCGAGCCGAACCACCTGCGTCTTCCGGCCGTGGGCAATCAGCCGTACGCTTGTGGATATCGTCGTTCTGGGAACACATCGCCATGTCCGCGTTGCTGATTGTGCTGATCGCCGCCTTTTGCCTGGCGATCGGCTACCTCACCTACGGCCGCTGGCTGGCCACCTGCGTGTTTCAGCTCGATCCTCAGGCCGTGGTGCCGAGCGAATCGCTTCGCGACGACCGGGACTACGTTCCGACATCGCCGGCCGTGGTCTTCGGGCATCATTTCACGAGCATTGCGGGCACCGGGCCGATCGTGGGTCCTGCCCTGGCGATCATGTGGGGCTGGCTCCCTGCTGTGATCTGGGTGCTCATCGGATCGATTCTGATCGGCGCGATGCACGACATGGCAGTCCTTGTGGTCAGCCTCCGCAACCGCGGCCTGACGGTGGGGGAGGTGGCAGGACGGCTCCTGAATCCGCGGGTTCGGCTGCTGTTTCTGGTGCTGCTGTTGTTTGCCCTGTGGATCGTGCTGGCGATTTTTGGGTGGGTGATTGCCAGCGTGTTTGTGCAGTTTCCCGAGGCCACGCTGCCGGTTTTCCTGCAGATCCCAATCGCGGTTTGGATCGGGCTGGCGGTGCACCGCCGTGGGGGCCGGCTGCTGGGGCCGAGCCTGCTCGCCCTCGCCTTGATGTATGGCACCGTCTGGCTGGGTGCGGGCTGCCCGGGCCTGGAGTGGGCTGGAGGCTGGATGGGAGATGCCGTGCGGAGCCTGAATGCCGCGGTGGCTGGGCTGCCCGTGTGGGGCTGGGTGGCGGTGCTGCTGGCCTACTGCTACGTGGCGAGCGTGCTGCCGGTCTGGATGCTGCTGCAGCCGCGAGACTACATCAACAGCCTGCAGCTGGTGACGAGCCTCGTGCTGATTGTGGCCGGCCTGACGGCAGCCGCTTTTTTTGGCGGGGCAGCCGGGGACGGCCAGCCACTGCAGCTGGTGGCCCCGATGATCAACCTAGAGCCCGAGGGAGCGCCACCGATCCTGCCGTTCCTGTTTGTCACGATCGCTTGCGGGGCCGTCAGCGGGTTCCACTGCCTCGTGAGCTCCGGCACCAGCAGCAAGCAGCTGCGGTGCGAGACTGATGCTCAGCCAGTGGGCTACGGCTCGATGCTGCTGGAAGCATTTCTGGCAATACTTGTGATTGTGGCCGTAGGAGCTGGCATCGGCCTGGGCTGGCCCCAGGAGCATCCCGGTCTGACGGGCACCGCCCTCTGGCAGGAGATCTACGCCAACTGGACGAAGGTCACCGGAGGCACGGCGATTGCGGCGTTCGTCGTCGGTTCGGGCAACATGCTTGAGGCGATTGGCATCGACGCGGTGATGGCCCGGGCGATCGTGGGGGTGCTGGTGGCGAGTTTTGCTGGCACCACGCTCGATACCGCCACGAGGCTGCAGCGGTATGTCGTGCAGGAACTTGCCGGCACCCTGCTCGGCTCGACCGCGGGCAAGCCGGCCTCTGCTGCCTCGGCCTTCAATCCGCTCCGCTGGCTGACCACGTCGCACGGCGCCACGCTGTTTGCCGTGCTTTCCGCCTTCGGGCTGGCGTTGTTTCCGGCCCCGGGGAAATCGTGGTCGTATGACAACCTGGGGACAGGAGGCCTGATCCTCTGGCCGCTGTTTGGAGCCACGAATCAGCTGCTCGCCGGCCTTTCCCTGATCGTGATTGCCTTCTACCTGCTCCGCCGTGGCCTTCCCACCTGGTTGGCGGTCGTGCCGATGCTGTTCATGCTGGTGATGCCCGCCTGGGCCCTCGTGCTCGACATCCGCCGCTGGCATGCAGGCGGCAGCCTCGGCCTGGCCGCCGTCGCCGCGGGGATGCTCGCCTTGGAAGCCTGGATGGTGGTCGAAGCAGCCCTCCTCTGGCCCAAAGTCCGCGGCGTCCTCGAAGAAACCGCCACCCCACCCCAGCCCCGGCCGCAGATCGCCGCGAAGCGGCGAACAGGCCGTCCCCAAACCCTCAGCGAGGGGTGAGCCCGGGGCTGCCCCTCCGGCGTACAGGAGCAAGCGACGCCCGGAGGGCCAAAGCGCAGCGCATGTCCGAGCGAGCGAGGGCCTGGAGGGCCCGCAGTGAGCGTCCGGAGGGACAGCCCCGGGCTCACCCCGAGCGACCCTACATTCGCGAAGGCACCGTGATCCCCAGCAGCTCAAGACCTTTGCGAAGCACCTGGCCGGTGAGGTCGCAGAGAGCCAGGCGGCTGGCACGTTCGCTACCCTCGGCCTTGAGCACCGGAAGGGCGTCGTAGAAGGTCGAGTAGGCCCCGGCAACCTCGTAGAGGTAGGCGGTGAGCGAGTTGGGCTTCTCGTCGGCTTCGACGTCTTCGAGGGCCTCGGGGAAGCGGAGCAGCTGGAGGGCGAGTGCCCTTTCTCGCGGATCGGCAAACGCGATCCCCTGTCCCTGCACGTCGCGGCGAAGCTGCTCGCGGTCGATGCCTCCCTTGGTGAAGATCCCCTCCACCCGAGCGACGGCATACTGCATGTAGGCGGCGGTGTTGCCCTTGAGCTCGAGCATCTTGTCGAAGCTGAAGACGTAGTCGGTGGTGCGGTTTTGCGAGAGGTCGGCGTATTTGATCGCGCCAATGCCAACAGCTTCGGCGATCTGCTGCTGCTCGTCGGGCGGTATCGGCTCCCCGCCCTGCCCGCCTGCGAGGAGGCCACCACCTCCTTGGCCCGGGCCACGCCTTCGTCCAGCAGCGCGTCGAGCCCGACCGTGTCGCCGGCCCGCGTCTTGAAAGGACGGCCGTCCTCGCCAAGGACCGTGCCGAAGGCGACATGCACAAGATCCACATCGGCGTAGCCCCAGGCTTCTGCGGCGGCAAAGACCTGCCGGAAGTGCTGGCCTTGCCGGTGATCGACCACATAGAGCATGCGGTCGGGCTTCCAGTTGGCCATCCGCCAGCGGATCGTGGCCAGGTCGGTGGTGGCATAGAGGAAGGCGCCGTCGGCCTTGCGGATCAGCAGCGGCGGCTTGTCTGGGCCGTCGGTGAAGATGCCGATGGCGGCACGGCTCTCGCGGGCGAGGCCCCTGGCGAGCAGCTCATCGACCACCTCGCCAAGCACCGGCTGGTAGAAGCTCTCGCCAAGCGTGTGGTCGAAGGAGACATGCAGGCGGGCGTAGATGCGGTCGATCTCGGCCTGACAGACCGGCATGAACGACTCCCAGAGGCGTCGGTTTTCCGGATCCCCCTCGTGGAGCTTGGCCGTTTCCAGCAGCACCTCGCGGCCGAGCTCTGGGTGCTCGGCGGCCAGGCGAGCGGCCTCGGCATCGGCAGCAAGTTCGTCTTCTTTCGCATCGGCGGCCTTCCGCACGAGCCGGTACAGGCGGCCGAGCTCGGCGGTGGGATCGACCGCATAGGCCGCCTCGTCGCGGCAGTGCTTCCAGCCCCAGAGGATCATGCCAAACTGCGTGCCCCAGTCACCGAGATGGTTGTCGGTGATCACAGCGTGGCCGCGGAAGCTGAGAATCCGGGCCAGGGCGTCGCCGATTACCGTGGAGCGGATGTGGCCCACATGCATCGGCTTGGCGACGTTGGGAGACGAGTAGTCGATGACAATGGTCTGGGGCTGCTCAACCGGGGGCACGCCCAGCCGCGGATCGGCCATGGCCTCAGCCACAAGCCGCCCCAGGGCCGCATCCCGCACGGTGAGGTTGATGAAGCCGGGGCCAACCGGATCGCCAGGGGGATCGAAAAACTCGCCGGCATCGAGCCGGGCGATGATCGCTTCGGCGACCTGCCGGGGCGGCTTGCCCGCTTGCTTGGCCAGCGGCATCGCGACGGTCGCGGAATAGTCGCCAAACTTCGCATTGGCGGTGGCCCGCACCATGTCGCCGACCGGCAGGTCGACGGCAGCTGGCACTTCTCCGGCAGCGGCGGCATCGGCGACGGCAGCGGCAACACGACGACGAAGTTCTTGGCGGAGATACATAGCAGGAAGATGCCTGAGGGAAGCGGTTGGCCGGCAAGCGTCGTGAGCCGGCGATGCAGTGGGAGACGACGAGCCGATGCTCACTCAGGCGAGGCCGGAAGCTGCTCTCCTGCCTCGCCAGCGGTCATCTGAGCGATCTCCCGCTGGGGAATCGAGTCGGGCAGGGCCACGCGACGGGCATCGCTCCAGAGGCCCTCGAGATCCCAAAAATCGCGGGCTTCCGCATCGAGCAGGTGCACCACCACGTCGCCGTAGTCGAGCACGATCCAGCGGCCCTCTTCGTAGCCCTCGCTGCCCCGGGCGAGATCGCCAAACTGCTGTTTGAGCACCAGTTCGATCTCGTCGGCCATCGCATGAATCTGCCGCCGGCTCGTGCCGGTTGCGATGACAAAGTAGTCAAAAACCGGCGTCAGCTTCCGCAAGTCGAGGACGACGAGGTCGTTTCCCCGGGTTTCAGCTGCCACACGAGCGGCGGTGATCGCCCGCGTAAGCCCCTGGTCGTTGGCGGAATCTGGCGGGGGGCTGTTCTCAGGGCTCGTCACGCGGGTCTCGTAGCTCGGGGCGGTCGGGGGCAGGAAGAGGCCTGCAGCTTTTCCTCACCACCATCCTAGCGAGGAAAAGCCGTCACGGAATCCTCGGAGGCCGCAGAAGAACGCCAGGCCATCAACGGGCAACCGCCTTCTCCACCGCAAGCCCAACGCCCTCGAGCACCAGGTCGGGCATTTCCTTGACACCGAGAAACTCTTCCCGCACGGCAGACCGCCAGCCACCAGTGAGCACGACCTCAGCGTCGCCCTTGAGCGCCCGCCGGCCCTCGGCCACCAGCCGCGAGACCGCTCCGCGAAAGCCCCAGCCGATGCCGACGGCAATCGCTTCAGCGGTCGCTGTGCCGGGCATGGCAGGCGGCATGCCACGCTCGAGGGCCGCAATCTGCGGCAGTTTGCTCGTGCCATCGGCAAGGGCCTTGGCCATCAGTGGGGCCCCTGGCAGGATCGCTCCTCCGAGATACACGCCTTTTTCTGAAAGCAGATCGACCGTCACGGCCGTGCCACAGTCGACCACCACGGCAGGCCTGCCAGGGCTGCGAAGCCGATTGGCCGCGGCCGCGGCCGCCAGACGATCGATACCCACTTTTTCCGGCTGCGGCAGATCAATCTGCAGTGGCAGGTCGTCGGGGCGGATCCGCCGCTGGCGGAGGGTGCGATGCTGCGTGGCGGCAAGTTCCGCGATCATGGCCTCCAGGCGGGTGGCGGCGACGTCGTGCACGCTCGCCACGAGCACCACCGCCGGCCCTGGAGCAACCGCTCGCAGCCACTCATCCAGGTTGACCGGATGAAACGAGCGGCTCGCCAGGTCCATGCGGCGGGCGAGCAGCGGCAGGGTGCCTCCCGTCGCCGGCTCCTTCATCACAGCGAGTTTGATCCGTGAGTTTCCGACATCGGCAAGCAGCACCGTGTCGACAGCAGCAAGACCTGCGGCAGGCGGTGAGGCCCCTGGCGGCTGGCTCACGGCTTCTCCTCGGTCGACCCCTCAGCGGCTCGGTTCTTCAAGGCCCTGCCGACAGCGGCAAGCAGGCGATCGAGCCCTTGGCCCGTCGCAGCACTGATTGCCAGCACGTCGCGGCCGGTCGCTGTCTCAAGCCGGGCACGAACCTCGTTCTGCCCCTGGTAGTTCGCTCTTGCTCACCGCCACGATCTCCACCCGCTCGCCCAGGCTGGGGTCGTACTGGGTCAGTTCGGAACGAATCGCGTGGTAGTTGTCGACCGGGTCGCTCTCGTCCACGGGCATCGGCTCGACGACGTGCACCAGAATGCCCGCCCGCTCCACATGCCGCAGAAACTCATGGCCGAGGCCAACCCCGAGATGCGCTCCCTCGATCAGGCCCGGCAGGTCGGCCAGCACGAAGGTGCGATCGGGCGAGAGCGAAACGATTCCCAAGATCGGGGTCTTCGTCGTAAAGGCGTAGTCGGCGATCTCTGGCCGAGCTCGCGAAAGCCGCGAGAGCAGCGTGCTCTTGCCGGCGTTGGGCAGACCGACGAGGCCGACGTCGGCAATCACCTTCAACTCGAGGCTCAGACGACGCACGCGGCCTGCCCCGCCCATCTCAAACTGCCGCGGGGCGCGGTTGGTCGACGACTTGAAGTGGGCGTTGCCGTGACCACCGCGGCCACCCTCCGCTACGACCACCTGCTCGCCCGGCACAGCGAGGTCTTTGAGAACCAGACCGGTCGCCTCATCAAGCACCGTTGTTCCGGGCGGCACCTCAATCACAAGATCGGGAGCCGAGCGTCCATGGCAGTCGGACGGCCCGCCGGACTGTCCGTGGCTCGCCCGCCAGCTCTGCCGGTGTGACACCGCAGCCAGGGAGTCGACTCCTGGCTTGGCAACGAGGATCACACTTCCTCCATGGCCGCCGTCACCGCCATCGGGGCCGCCGCGGGGAACGTATTTCTCACGGCGGAAACTCATTCCACCACGGCCGCCATTGCCAGCGACAACCTCGATCTGGGCGCGATCGACAAACACGGTATGTGTGGGGCGTCAGGAAACTGCCGCCGCTCCACCAACGGGACCGTCGCCGACATTCACGCGACGCCCTTTACGGTCGAAAAACACGACACCATCCGCGAGTGCGAAGAGGGTGTAGTCCGTGCCCATGCCCACGTTGTTGCCCGGATGGAACTTGGTTCCCACCTGACGAACGAGGATGTTGCCGGCCTGCACCGCTTCACCACCAAACCGCTTCACGCCCCGCCGCTGCGCGTTGGAGTCGCGACCGTTGCGGCTTGAGCCTTGACCTTTCTTGTGGGCCATTCCAATTGCTCCCTGTCGGTAATGCTTCCACTATTTTTCGTATTGGAAGACCCACTCGTAGTCAATCCCCGGCGTACGGGAGACGGCTTCTTCGTAGATTGCGGGCCCTTCACTGCCAAAGATACCCGAAATGACAGCGAGCGTCGGCCGGGGCCATTCGCCGCCGTCGTCGGTTTCCAGACCACCGGCAATCGCATCGAGCCGCTCACGAAGCCGGTCGAAGGCTCCCAGCGAGCCCAGACGGGCCATCTCTCGCAGGTCGAGCCGCAGGCTCTCCAGCACCGCAACCGCCCGGCCACGCCTGGTCGCGGCGGCCACCCGCTCGAAGGCTCCCGCGAGATCGCCAAACACAGCCCGCTCAATCGCTTGTTGCTGGGCGATCTCTGGCCGCTGATCGATCGCGGACGCCAGTTCCGCAAGCGTTTTCAGCGAAGATCCCTCCTCAATGACGACGCCAAGCTGCTCAAGCACCGCAGCCCGCGCCGCCGCGGCCTCACCAGGCAGCTCGCTCTCCAGGCTTCGCAGGAGCGTGAACAGGTCGTCTGCGGCCACCATGCCCAGCACTTCGTCGGCGGCACGTTCCTGCGTGTCGGCCTCGACCGACAGTGAGCGTTTCAAGCAGCACAACCAGCGGCCGCAGGCTCACGGCATGACCTGGTTCCAGCGGGTCGCCGGTCGCTCCGTCGAGAAGATTCTGCCAGGTGATTCCCAGACGAGAGAGTCCGGTGGTGGGAGCTGCCCGCGTGACAACAGCCCGAGAGGCTGCTTCCGCGAGAAAGGTGCCCAGCGCCATGCGGGGCGAGAGGCCCGTGGAGCCCACCATCATTTCCATCGGCCGACGGTCGACATCGTCGCCCGGCCTCCAGAAATCAAGCCGCAGCGACTCCATCGCAAAACGGTCGCCATCCGTCAGGATCAGGGCGAGGCCGTTGTCTGCCGGCTGCTTCTGCTCGTCCAAGAGGTCGGCACTTGCAGTCACCTTCGAGGCGAAGCGGTTGGTCAGCCCCTTGATGAAAATCGTGAACAGGTCGATCCGCGGATCCACCCCATCCCAGACTGCCACGCCCCAGCGTTCCTCGCCTGGCTGCAGCAGCTCTTCGCTGATCGACACCGAGTCGTGCAGCGGCCGGGCGGGATCCTCTCGAGCCTGAATCGCCTCTGCAGCTCCGGGAATCACGCGGTCGAGGTACCCGCGGTAGGCGGCCAGCCCTTCCCGCGGCGTCACCGCCTCCTCGGTCTGCAGAACAAAATGGGGCAGAAACCGCACGGCCTCCTCGAAGGCCTCGGTCAGCTGCGTTCCCGACGCCTTCAATGCCTCGGGCTCAAAGGTGCCGGCATCGATCAGCTGCTGCAGTTCCTCGGCATTGCCAACCCCTGCCTTGGGCTTGAGGCCGCCCACGTTTCGCACCCGGTAGACGAGATACCAGACGCGGGTTCGCTGCATGCGGCCGCCCTCGACTGGCACATCGATATCGATCTGCCGCGGCGGCTTGTAGGCAAACTCCAGGCACCACACGGCATGCTGGAAGGGGTAGCCGTAGGTGGCGGTGGTGCCACCTTCACGGCGGGCTGTGGCCTGACCGAGCAGCGTTCTGGAAACCGACGCTTCGTTGGGCTTCCAGTTCGGCGGGTTGCCGAGGGTGATCTCAAAAAACTCCTGCTGCCGAAACACGTTGGCAGCCGATATGTCCGCCGGGCTGGTGGGCGGAATCACCGTCAAGACGCCAGGGGCGAGTTCGCGATAGCCGGGCCGAGGGAGCTCCGCTGGCTGCCCGTCCTGGGCCTGTGCCATGCGGCTCGCCAAGAGGCCGCTACCGAGCAGGCAGCAGGCCAGTGCCATCAGTGCCGGATGCGCCGCGAACGCTCGCTGGCCGCCAGAATGTGGTGAGGTCATGCGACACTCCAAACCAAATCGCACGGGTAGCCCAAAAACAACGGAAAACCTTACGAAAATTGAGGGCATTGTGCAGGCTCCGCCATCAGTCGCCTATCCCAATCGATCGTCGCCACCACCGTCCGCCCTCCTTCAGGCAGCGGCGCGGACCCCGCCATGGCCAGCGATGATGGCCTGATCGACCTCCTCCGCGAGGCTGGCGTAGTCCTGAGAGCCGTTGGATTCAGCGGCGTACTCAAAAATCGACTGCCCGAAACTTGGTGCCTCGGCCAGCCGCACATTTCGTCGCACGCGGGTTTCGAAGAGCTTGGCAGAAGCCCAGGAGGGATGCCGCTCCAACGACGCCCCAAAAAACTCCGCCACATCACGGCCCACTTCGCTGGAAAGCCTGGTCGACGACTCATACATGCAGAGCACAACACCGAGCAGCGAGAGCCTGGGATTCACATGGTCGTGGACCAGCTCGATCGTCTCCAGCAGTTTGCTGAGGCCGTGCAAGGCCAGAAAGTGTGGCTGCAGGGGCAGGAGCACTTCGCCCACCGCCGCCATCGCGTTGAGTGAGAGCAGGCCGAGCGAGGGCGGGCAGTCGATCACGACGTAGTCAAAACGGCCTTCTCCGCCATGGCAGCGGGGGTCGGCCTCGAGCCGGTTTCGCAAGATCGCCTCGCGGCCCGGCTTGCCGGCGAGCGTCAGCTCTGCAGCCGAGAGATCGATGTGCGACGGCACGACCACGAGGTTTTCTGCCGCCTGCACGGTCGCTTCGGCCAGGGAGACATCGGCCGTCAGGAGGTCGTAGCCGCTGACAGAATGACTGCCCGGGGCTCACGCCGACGTGCAGCGTGGCGTGGGCCTGAGGGTCGAAGTCGATCAGGCACACCGAGCGACCAGCGCGGGCCAGTCCTACGGCCAGATTGACCGATGTGGTTGTCTTGCCGACACCACCCTTCTGATTCGCTACTGCGATTGACCGCATCGATCCACCTCGTGCTCGCCTGGCACCGCGTGCTCGCCCAGTTCATGCGTGGCCGCCGGCATCACCAGTCGGTAAGGGGCGAGTGGGGCGGAGGGTAGGCCTTCCTGGCCTCTCACAACAGCCCACTTTTCGCCGCGGGCGGTGGCCACACTCAGGGGCCGACTGTCGCCTCGATCCAGTCGGCAAGCCCGGGCCCGATGCGGCCCAGGCCGACCCGTCCGCCCTGCCCCACCACGGTGACCCAGCCAGCCGAAGCGGGCTCTGTGGCCGTGCCGCCGAGGTCAACGAGCAGCCGCGTCGCTTTCCCATGTGCGGCAGCGTCAGGCGAATCGGCAAACACAATCGCCCAGTCCCAGCACGCCACGGGCAGCGTCCCCTCCGCATGTGCAGTGGCCTCCCAGTCGAAGTTGGCATCCTCGACCAGCCCCCGCCGCAGATGCACGAGTCCCTTGGCCTGCGAAATATCCTGCCGACTCCAGGCCGACATCCGGCCATCCACGTCAGCCAGCCTCCAGAGCTCCACGTGGCCCGCGCGAGCCACCGCAGCGGCGGCAGCGGGACCGTAGAAGGCGAGGCACTGCTCCGTCTGCCCCCGCTGAAAGACAATCGCCACCGACGCGGCGGTGAGCCCCAGCAGCAGCAGGCCCATGACCAGCAATCCCCCTACGCGACCGGCGGCCGGATCAGGGACGTTTTCAGAAGGGGGCTGCGGGGACGACGGCATGCGGGCGATTCCTCGGAGGAGGACATGTATACTCTGGTGCCGGTGTTTGATTCCGACCAGCCCCTGCCAGGTTTCAACCGTATGGCAAAAGCGTTCGACCCTTACCGTGAAGCGCTCGTTGTCGAGCAGCACACGCTCTGGCCCGATGATTACGCCGACTGGTCTGCGGCAGACCGCGCTCGCGTTGAGATCCTGCTCCATGCCAGCCCCACCGAGGCTGCCGACCTTGAGTACGTTCGGCAGCACACTGGCTTCGCCCGCGTGATCACCGTCACCCCCGCAGACCTCGAACGGGTGAGTGTGAGCTCGTGACCGCCCAGACCGTCCGCGTCGAACTCGCCGGTGACGGCGGCAGCGACCGCTCCTACGACATCACCGTTGGGCAAGGCATCCTGGCAAGCGTCGGAACCCTGCTTGCGGACGCTGGCTGTCGCCGGGCAGTCGCGATCGCCGATGCGGCGGTGGTCAGCAGCCACGCGGAAAAGGTGGTGACAAGCCTGCAGGCAGCCGGCATTGAAACCCTCCCGATCGAGGTCGCCAGCGGGGAGTCATCCAAGGCCGCCGGAGAGGCAGCGAGAATCTGGGGGGCCTTGGCTGAGGCTGCCGTCGACCGCAAAACCCACGTTGTGGCAATCGGCGGCGGTGTCGTCGGCGATCTGGCCGGCTTTGTGGCGGCAACCTACGTGCGGGGCCTGGCGGTCTGGCAGATCCCGACCACCCTCGTGGCCCAGGTCGACAGTGCGATTGGCGGGAAAACCGGCATCAATCTCCCGGCCGGCAAAAACCTCGTGGGCTGCTTCTGGCAGCCGCGGGGCGTGGTGTCTGACATCGAATCGCTGGCCACGCTGCCTCTGCGGGAACTGCGGAGCGGCCTCGCGGAGGTTGTGAAATACGGCATGATCCGCGACGAGCCATTTTTTCGCTGGCTCGAAACGCACGTCGACGAGATCACCGCGGCCACGCCGACTGCGGTTCACCACATCATCCTCACCTCGAGCCGCCACAAGGCCGAGGTGGTGTCGCAAGACGAGCACGAAACAACCGGCCTGCGGGCGATCCTCAACTACGGCCACACGTTCGCCCACGCATTTGAGTCGGCCACCGGCTACGGTCGCTTTTTGCACGGCGAAGCCGTCAGCCTCGGCATGGCCGCAGCCGCGCGACTCGCCTGCCGGCTCGGACGCATCGATGCCGAAACCGCAGAACGCCAGGACCGGCTGCTCGCCGCCCTCGGGCTCCCAATCGATTTTGCCAACGTCGCCAGCAGCCTCTCCACCGACGAACTCCTCGCCATCATGCGGCGAGATAAAAAGGCGATTTCCGGCCAGCTGCGTTTCGTGCTCCCCACCCGACTCGGCCACGTGGAACTCGTCGACGGCATCGATCCCGCCGCCGTCGTCGACGTGCTGGCTGCAAAGGCCTGAAAAGACGACTTCTTGTCTGCGGGTGGTGAGGAGACCGCGCGCGGGTGGTCCGGCTCGGCAGGCGGCAAAAGTCGCGTCGCTGGGCCAGGATAGGCCAAACGCTCCGCGAGCGTTCGCCGACCCGCCGAGCCTCCCCAGTTCGTCAATAAAGGGAGGGAGACGGAGAGGGAACGGGACGGGTCCGCGGGCCGCGAAGCGGCCTCGGCGAAGCCGAGGTGCCTGCGGCACCCGTGGACCCGTCCCGCTTGCGCGGCGGATGGCCCGCAGCGAGCGTCCGGAGGGGCAGCCCCGGGCTCACCCCGAGCGACCCCACCAGGTGGAGCGATTCGCACCAGCCAGGTGGAGCGATTCGCTCCAGCATGCCCCGCGGGAGGGGAAAAGTGGAGCGATTCGCACCAGCCAGGTGGAGCGATTCGCTCCACCTCCTCCGCAGCGTCCGCTTCGCCCTGCTGAGAAAAAAGGCCACTGAAACTCCGAGAAAAGAGCATTTTTTGAGGATTTCTCAGAGGCCGCCACGGCTTTGGCACGCAAAGTGCAACGTATTCCTTGCAGCGACAGGCTCTGAAGAGCCCGATTCCGGCGACCGTTCAGGTCACAAGGCGTCGGCTGTTTGAAGTCTTTTGCGAACGAGGTCTGCCGGGGCGTCTCGGCAGGACTCGCGTTTCAACACGTTGGGCACGAAAAACGCTGCGTCCGATAGCCGCCTGGCTTTTTGGGAGGTGCGTTGCCGTGCAAGGAGGTCCGTCGTCAAAGGAGTTCGCTCATGAACTTTCGAGGAAAAGCGGGATCAGCCTCTGCCTTGGCTGATTCCTGGCACCTCACACATGCAGACATTCTCTGCTGTGCGGTGCCGATCGTGGTGTTCCTCTCGATCATTGCTGTGGTCTAGCTGGATACACCGTCCTGTTTGAAAAGCTTGTTGTCAGCATCCGTTTGTTCCGTCATCTACTGCCGATTTCTGAGAGGGTCTTCATCGTGAAAAACGCCACCGCACTGCGAGTCTTCATCGCCGGCGTTGCTGTTTCGTTTGCCTGTGCGACTGCCACTGCGAACGAAATGGTGCATCGGGTTGCCCTTGGAATCACCCCCACGCCTGTCTCGATTCCGCTGCCGTCCGGTGAGCTTTCCCTCGATCTCGACGACATCACATCGGTTGAGGTGCTGGGGCTGACGCGGACTGAGGCGGATCAGATGGTTGCGGCCCGCGGCATGTCTGGCTTTTCGGCCGCTGTGCTGCCGGCAGTGGTGGGTGACCTCTTCGGCATGCCGCCGGTGTCGTCCAACTGGGACAGCGTGCGGGCGGCTGTTGCCGCTGGCGGCTTCGCCACCCGGCCCACCGTCGGCGTGGATGAGTGAGCCACAGAGCTATCGCTTGAGTCTTCAACACAAAGCCCTCCTGATTCCCCTGACATCCTGAAACTCGGAATCAGCACGCGGAGAACACTGATCGTGAACCTGCCAAACGCCTACGACCGACGAGACATGGCCAAGGATTCGGCCGCTTCCTCGCAGCAAGCCCCTGTGCGAGAGATCGTGATCGTCGATCCGCACTGCGATCGCTATGCCGACTTTGTGACGGCGGCCATGGACGGTGAGATCGGTCTCCACTTCTGCAACGACGCCCAGTCGGCCATCAAGCTCGCTCGACGCTTCCGGGCGGATGTCTGGCTCGTCAGCGAAGAACTGCCCGACATGGAAGGCTTCGACCTGCTGCCGCTGCTGGCCAATCAGGTCAGCCAGAGCGAGGTCGATCCCCTGCTGCGTGGCCGTCGCCAGTCGCTCGGCCGCGTTGGCCAGGGTCGCCACTCCGGCATCTTCATCGTCGCCGACGACTACAGCATCGAAGGCGAGCAGCGGTCTTTGGCAGCGGGCATTGCCGGCTACCTCGTGCGGCCTCTCTCCGCCGAGCTCGTGCAGTCTTTGCGGCCCGCCGAAGCAGCCCCGGCCTTCCTCGATGTTGTCGAGGCCTGAGCCGCTCACGGCTCTCTCACGCATTCCACCCGATTCAACAGATCCTTTTGCATTCAGGTTTTTCCAGGAGTTCCCCAATGGTCATGCAGCTCGCCAAAGCGATCCAGGCTCCCAGCGTTGTCGTCATCGACCCTCGCTTTGAGGCCTACCAGGAACTCGTGGAGAGCGCCCGCTCCGGCCGCATCGGCCTGCACCTGCGAAGCTCCGGTGCTGAGGGCCTCGCCCTGGCGAAGAAGCATGCGGTTGACGCCTGGCTCGTGGCGGCTGACCTCGACGACATGTCAGGCCTCGACTTTGTCGAACTGCTCCGCAACCAGCTGGAAGCCTCGCAGACGACCGACAGCGAAGGCGGCCAGCAGCGGGTCGCGATCGTCAGCGAAGTGCCCGGCAAGCCTGGCCACTGGGAAGCCACCGAGCATGGAGCCGACCACTCGATGGTCAAGCCGATCTCGATGGCCGACCTCGAGACCTTCCTCGAGATGACCCCGGCTGAGCGGGAGATGATTCTCCCCGGCCGTGACCTCGCCCGCTCGATCCTCACCCTCCCGGTGAGCATGGGTGCCGCCGTCGTCGCCCTCGCGGTGGTGATGCTCGGCTGAGCATGGAGGCCCCTGCGATCGTCGTGGCTACCAGCGGGTTTCAAGTCCCATGCCGCTGCCGCCGCCATAGAGCGGAATCGGCATCACGTTGACCTGCATCCCGGCGAAATGAAACTCTGTATCTTCAACCGCCATGGCACTGGCGAAGGCAAGATACCAGCCGAGAAATGACTGCGATGGGTAGTGGGCATCGTCGGTCACGCGGGAAAAGGCGACAAACGTCGAGCAGACGTAGAGAGAGCCTTTGGCAACCGGCCCTTCGACCATCGTGGCGGCAGCCAGAAAAGGCACCGCGCCCACGAACGCGTGACCGCTCACGCCGTTGTTGTCGTTGAAAAACACCCACTTGCTGTCTGCCGTGCCTTCTCCTGGTCGCGACGCACCCGTCGCCATCTGCAAAACATACAGGGGGAGCACCGACCGCGAAAATCCGCAGCGACCGCGATCCCCAGCCGCCCACGGCATCTCCCAGCGGCCTGCCTTCCATGAACATCCCGGCAACAGCTGCAGCGCCAAAAATCGGGATTGTATAGCGGCCTTCGCCAATATCTTTGCAGTCCGAGAAGAAGGTGCCGACGTCGGTAGGCCTGACATTCCGTTGCCATGTGGTCTGCAGGGTTTCGTCAAACCCGGTGTTCGCCATCAGAGCGCCAGCACCAAAGGCAGCGGTCGTACAGACGAGGCTCTCGCAGTCGTAGAAGTTGCGGTAGTCTTCGAGCACCTTGTAACCTGCTCGAGAGAGCCGCGGAAAGCGACTGTCGGCCCACGGCACCGTTGGAGGCCGATTCCAATGGCGGTCGAGCGGAGGCAAGGGGGCCACGACTTCGGCCGGGGCCATGCGGGCCACGAGTGCAGCCGTAAAACGCCCCGATGGATCTGGCCCCACCTGGCTGTCATGCACCGCTTCCCAGTGGCCTACCTGGCCAACTCCTGAGAGCACATCGAGCGGAAGACTGTTGGCCGATGTCTTGGAATCGGGGGGCGGCCCGGACAGCATCTGCGTTTCCACCACGCCCTCGACCCAGGCGCCGCCGGCCCCTGGCACCACTCGCACCACCACTCGCTGCCGCTGGGGCGGCCAGCCGGAGACGCTCCCACGGTTCGCGGAAGGCTCTGCCCAGGCCGATTCGATCACTCCGGCACGCGGCGGCACGGCCGCAAAGTCAGGCGGCACAACGCGGGCAATCACATGCCCGGCTGAAACGGTCGCCAGCGTGTCTTCCCAGAGCCGAATGGCGTTGCCACTCGGCAAGAAAACGCCTCCGGCCTCCACATCGGCATCACCACGGCTTTCGGGCTCGCCATCGAAGCGAAGGCCGTCAGACTCCGCAGGCAACGGCACACGTTCCGCGCTCCCCAGCGTCCCGAACGAACTCTGCGCGGCAGCATGAGGCCCAGCCGTCGCCACCATGAGCACCGCGCACAGAATCCCCCACCCGCAGCCCTGCCTGAGCCACGAAGAACGATCCCGCGTCATGAAAAATCGGAGATATCGCATAAGCGTCGGGATACTGCCGATCACGCGTGTCCAACGCAAGGCAGAAAACCCGCCGCAGCGCAGCGGCAGACAGACCGGTTTCCACCAACGAGTGAAGGGTAAAGGAGACCGCGCGCGGATGGTGAGGAGACCGCGCGCGGGTGGTCCGGCTCGGCAGGCGGCAAAAGTCGCGTCGCTGGGCCAGGATAGGCCAAACGCTCCGCGAGCGTTCGCCGACCCGCCGAGCCTCCACTTTTCCGTCAATGAGCGAAGGGAGGAAACGGGACGGGTCCTCGGGCCGCGAAGCGGCCTCGGCGTAGCCGAGGTGCCTCCGGCACCCGAAGACCCGTCCCGCTTGCGCACCTACCGTGCCCCCGGCCGCAGGCCGCCGCTCCTGCGGCGGACAGGCCGGCCTTCACCGTCAAGCGACGGGAGGAAACGGGACGGGTCCTCGGGCCGCGAAGCGGCCTCGGCGGAGCCGAGGTGCCTCCGGCACCCGAAGACCCGTCCCGCTGCGCTACCTCGACCGTGCCTCCCGGCCGCAGGCCGCCGCTCCTGCGGCGGACAGGCCGTCCCTTTACAACGTAAGCGAGGGGTGAGCCCGGGCCGAATGAGCCGGCCTTGCAGTCGAGCGCAGCCCGGAGGGCGAAAGCGAGAATGCACGAGTGAGCGAAGCCAGGATGGCGAAGCGAACGCTCGGCGAATCGGCTTGGGCTCACCCCGAGCGCCCGAACGCTCGGCGAATCGGCTGGCTCACCCCGAGCGCCCCGAACGCTCGGCGAATCGGCCTGGGCTCACCCCGAGCGACCCGCCACGAGGGAAACCCGCCGTTGTCTGGTATCCTACCAGCCCTTAGGTTCGTGAGGATGCCGTGCCGGGATCGCAGTCTGCCAGCCATCAGCCCACGTCAGGCAGCCAGGAACGGCTGCCTGATGCAGTCGGAGAGTTGCTCTCGCGGTGGTGGGGCTTTGACACGCTGCGGCCGCTCCAGGCCGATGCCATCACGGCCGCCTTGGGCGGTCGCGACTCTCTGGTGGTGATGCCGACTGGTGGCGGCAAGAGCCTCTGTTACCAGCTGCCTCCGCTGGTCGGTGATTCGACCGATGTGGTGATCTCGCCCCTGGTGGCCCTGATGAAGGACCAGGTCGATGCGCTGGAGGCGATTGGCTACCCAGCGGCCGCGCTGTATGCCGGCATGTCGGATGGAGAGCGGCTCTCGATCCGCAGCCGGCTCCTGGCAGGTGAGCTGCGGCTGCTGTTTACGGCGCCCGAGCGGCTGGTGAACACCGGTCTGATGGATCTGCTCGCCCGCGTGGGAGTCAGGCGGTTTGCCGTTGATGAGGCGCACTGCATCAGCCAGTGGGGGCACGACTTCCGGCCCGAGTATCGGCAGCTGGCGATGCTGCGGGATCGCTTTCCCGACGCGACGCTGCATGCGTTTACGGCCACCGCCACACCACGGGTGCGGGACGACATTGCCGCCCAGCTGGCCCTCCGCGAACCCGTCAGGCTTGTGGGCACCTTCGACCGGCCCAACCTGATCTACCGGGTGATTCCGCGGGCCGACCGCACGAACCAGGTGATGCAGATCCTCGGCAGGCACCGTGGGGAGGCGTCGATCATCTACTGCATGAGCCGTAAGGAAACAGAAACGCTGGCGGCTCGGCTGGCCGCCGAGGGCTTTCTGGCACGGCCCTACCACGCGAAACTGACACCGGAGGCGCGGCACAGCACACAGGAGGCCTTCGCCAACGAAACGATCGACACGGTCGTCGCCACAGTCGCCTTCGGTATGGGGATCGACCGCTCCAACGTGCGGCTTGTGCTCCACACATCGCTGCCCAAGAGCCTGGAGGCCTACCAGCAGGAGACCGGACGGGCGGGCCGCGACGGCCTGGCGGCGGAGTGCGTGCTGCTCTACTCGTCGGCCGACGTGTTCAGCTGGGAGTCGCTGGTCCGCAAGACGATTGAGCAGTCGGAACTCGATCCAGTGGAGGCCGAAGGCTTTATCGCCAGCCAGCTTGAGCACCTGCATGCCATGCGGAAGTACGCCCGGGCGGCCCGCTGCCGGCACCGCGGGCTCTCGGAATACTTTGGCCAAGCCTACAGCGAAGCCTCCTGCGGAGCGTGCGATGTGTGCCTCGGGGAGACCGAGAGCCTGCCCGACGCCACGGTCGTCGCCCAGAAGATCCTTTCCTGCGTGTATCGAGTGGAGCAGCGGTTTGGGGTGCGGCATGTCTGCGAGGTGCTGCGGGGTGCGAAG
Source organism: Pirellulales bacterium (assembly GCA_018401745.1). Taxonomy (GTDB): domain Bacteria; phylum Planctomycetota; class Planctomycetia; order Pirellulales; family UBA1268; genus M30B53. The sequence goes on from JAGYJY010000005.1 coordinate 151,176, forward strand.
TCTGACGGCGTGCTCCGCCACGGTCACGACCGCCTCTCAACCTACGGCCTGCTTGCAACTCTCGATCAGCGAAGCTGTGAAAACCTGGTGCATCAGCTGCTCGACCAGGGGCTGCTGGTGCGGAGCAGTGGCGACCGGCCGGTGATTCAACTGGCTGAGGCTGCCTGGGAGGTGCTGCGAGGCAACGAGGAGGTGGTGCTGCTCACGCCTCGAGCCGGCAAGGCGAAGACCGCAAAGGTGGATGCGGATGACTGGGAGGGTATTGACCGCGAGCTTTTCGAGCAGCTGCGACGCTGGCGGCGGCGGATCTCACTGGAACGGGGCAAGCCGGCCTGGACGATCCTTGACGACAAGGCCCTGCGATCCATCGCCCGCGAGAAGCCCCTTTCTCCAGCTGCCCTGCTCCGCTGCCGCGGTGTCGGCGAAAAGCGGCTGGCAGACTTCGGTCAGGACATCCTCGACCTCGTCAGCCACGGCAGGTCGTAACACGCCCCTGAGCGGACGGACGCGTATCCTGAAATCTTTCATTTTCCCCGGCGCGTCGAGGATTCGTCATGCGGCCCCTGCTGGTGATCAATGTTGTCGGCCTCACGCCGAGTCTGCTGAAACACACACCGCGGCTGCGAGCAGTCGGTCAGGCGGGCTCCATCGCGACTCTCGGCACGGTGCTTCCGGCAGTGACCTGCTCCGCCCAAGCGACCATGCTCACCGGTCGCATGCCCTGCGAGCATGGGATCGTGGGCAACGGCTGGTATTTCCGCGACATCGCGGAGGTCTGGTTCTGGCGACAGAGCAACCGGCTCGTCGGCTGCGAAGAGGAGAAGCTCTGGAACGCAGGTCGGCGTCGTTTCGGCGACCGCTTCACCGTTGCCAAGATGTTCTGGTGGTACAACATGTATGCGGAGGTCGATCTGGCCGCCACGCCGCGGCCCGTCTACGCGGCAGACGGCCGCAAGCTGCCGAGCATCTACACCGACCCGCCTGAGCTGAAGGCCGACCTGCAGGGCGGCCTGGGCCAGTTTCCCCTCTTCGACTTCTGGGGGCCGAAGGCCGGGATCCGCTCCTCAGCCTGGATTGCCGACGCAACGCAGCGAGTGATGGAGCGGGAGCAGCCCTCCGTCACGCTCTGCTATCTGCCACATCTCGACTACGACCTGCAGCGGTTTGGGCCGCATGCTCCTGAGGCCGTGCGGGCCTGCGGCGAGATCGATGCGGTGGCCGGTGGTCTGGCCGAGTGGGCGATTGAGCGCGGCCACACCGTCGCTGTGCTCAGCGAATACGGCATCACGCCGGTGTCGGATGGCGTGCACCTCAACCGGGCGCTGCGGAAGGCGGGCCTGGTGCGGGTGCAGGAGGTCGACCTCGGCTGGGAGCTGCTCGATTGCGGTGCCTGCGAGGCCTTCGCGGTGGCCGACCATCAGCTTGCGCACGTGTATGTCAAGAACCCGCAGCGGATCGGCGAGGTGAAGGCGATCCTGGAGAGCACCCCCGGTGTGGCGGAAGTGCTCGATCGCGGCGCCCAGGCGGCCTATGGCATTCACCACGAGCGGGCTGGTGAGCTGGTCGCCGTCGCGGCTCCCGACCGATGGTTTACCTACTACTACTGGCTGGATGACGCGAAGATGCCCGACTTCGCCCGCTCCGTCGACATCCATCGCAAGCCAGGCTACGACCCGGTCGAGCTCTTCGTTGATCCGGCGCTCGCGTTTCCAAAGCTTCGCATTGCTGGCAAACTCGCCAAAAAGATGCTCGGCTTCCGCATGCTGATGGATGTGATCGGCACCGACGCACGGCTTGTGCGAGGCTCGCATGGCTGCCTGCCGGCATCCACCGACGACGGCCCTCTGCTGCTCACGAGCGACTCCCGCAGCCGCAGCGATCACGTGGCGATGACCGATGTCCGAGACCTCCTGCTCGACCTGATCGCGGACGCCTAACGGGGAAGAGACGGTGGCGACATGCAGCTGCTTGGCGATGCTGCCCTGACGATCCCGGTCTCGGGGCAGGCGGGCTCCGCGAGCACGACCGCTGCCGTGCGGGCGCTTGCCGAGGCGATCCACGCGGCGGCCCTGGCTGACGTGGTCGACATCGTGCCCTCGCCAGACCGCGTGACGGTCTGCTACGACCTGGCGGCTGCCGGCCGGCTCGATGAGTTGCAGGCATCGCTTGCCGCGATCGCGAGTGATGCCGCTCCCCACCGAAAAGACCACGCAGCCACGGTCCATGAGATTCCCGTCTCCTACGGCGGCGATGCCGGGCCCGATCTCGATGAGGTCTGCCGGGAGTGCGGCCTCGATCGCGACACGCTGATCCGTCGGCACACGGGGGGCGACTACCTGGTCACCGCCGTTGGCTTCACGCCAGGGTTTGCCTATCTCGGCGGGCTCGACCCCAGCCTGACCACTCCGCGGCGAGCCACACCTCGCACGCGGGTGCCCGCGGGCTCCGTCGGCATCGGCGGGGCCCAGACTGGCGTCTACCCCTTTGCCAGCCCTGGAGGCTGGCAGATCATTGGCCACACCGACGTGCAATTCTTTGATCCCGAGGCAGACCACCCCGCTCTCTGCCGGGTGGGCGACCGGCTGCGGTTTGTCGAGGCCCGCGGGAACGCCAATCTGCCGAGGCCTCCGCTCGGGGAAGCCCGGGCAACGGATCGGTCCTCCCGGCACGGCCTGACCGTGCTCAGCCCAGGGCTGATGACCACGGTGCAGGACCTTGGGCGGCCTGGCTATCGGGCCTGCGGTGTGACGCCCGGCGGTGCCGCCGACGCCGCCGCCGCTGCCGTGGCCAATCTGCTGGTGGGAAACCCTCCAGGGGCCGCTGTGCTTGAGCTGACGCTGGCGGGCCCAGCGGTGCGGTGTGAGCGCGACCTGCGTGTGGCCCTCACGGGTGCGACGTTCCCCGGCCTTGCCGGCTGGCGGCCGATCGAACTGGCAGCCGGGAGCACGCTCACACTCGGCCACGCCACCCATGGCTGCCGCGGCTACCTGGCGATTGCCGGCGGCATCGACGTGCCGGCAGTGCTCGGCAGCCGCAGCACCCATCTGGCAGCCGGCTTCGGGGGGCTTGCAGGTCGTCCGCTGCAACCCGGCGATCGACTCATGATCGGCACAGAACGCACGCCAGCGACCGACCCACACTGGAGCCTGGCCCCCGACCTACTCCCGCTGCCGGCTCCCTCGGCTCGGCTGCGACTGATCCTGCCCGAGCCGACGGCCGTCGCATCATCCAACTGCTTCACGAGGACCTACCGCGTCAGCTCGCAGTCGGATCGGATGGGCCTGCGGCTGACCGGCGCGGCGATCGAGCACCACGGCGATGGCATCTCCCGAGCCGTGGTCCCAGGGACGGTTCAGCTGCCTCCAGACGGCCAGCCGATCCTGCTGCTGGCCGACAGCCAGACGATTGGTGGCTATCCTGTGCTCGGACATGTTGCCTCAGCTGACCTGCGGCTGGCGGCCCAGCTGCGGCCCGGTGATGAGGTCGTTTTTGAGCCCGTGTCACGGGCCAAGGCCCAGGCCGCCTGGCAACGGCAGCAAGAGCTGCTAGCCGACATCGCAGCGCGGATCGAGGCCCGCTGGTCGCACCGCTTGCTGCCGCCCCACGCTCAGATGACCTCTCCCCTGATGACACGCTCCATGTCTCCCCCGCGGTCCATCGATCTCAACTGCGATGTCGGTGAGGCTGCCGGACATGACGACTCGCTCATCCCGCTCGTCTCCTCCATCAACATTGCCTGCGGTGGCCATGCCGGCGACACGGCAACCATGCTGGCCACGCTCCAGCTGGCCCAGCTGCATGGCGTGGCGGTCGGCGGCCACCCCGGCCACCCCGACCGCCAACACTTCGGACGTCGGCAGCTGACGATTGCTGCGGGAGATGCAGCGCGGCTCGTCTGCGAACAGCTGGAAACGCTGGAGACCCTGGCCACGTGTCCGCTCGACCACGTCAAGCTCCACGGCGGCCTCTACCACCAGGTCGCCTACGACCGTGAGCTCGCTGCCGCCGTTTGCAGCAGCCTGGCGCGGAGCTGGCCTGGCATGCGAATCGTGCTGCCGGTGGGAGCCCCGGCGATCGCCGTGGCGATCGCGCATGGCCTGCGTGTGTCGCGCGAGGCGTTTCTCGATCGGGCCTACGATGACGACGGGCGGCTCGTGCCGCGGAGCGAGCCCGGCAGCGTGCTCAGCGACGCCCGCGAGGTTGCCGAGCGGGCGGTGCAGCTGGTCACCGAGGGCCGGCTTCGCAGCCGCAGTGGCCGCGACCTGCCGCTCGTCAGCGACACCCTCTGCCTGCATGGCGATGGACCGGGTGCTGTTGCCCTGCTCCGTGCGGTGCGACGCGTCTTTGCCGAGGAAGGCATTCTTGTCCGGCCGTCTGCGGCTTCCGCGTGAGACTTCCGCCACCACTCAGCTGCGGTCTGCGTGCCGCACCAGCCGCCAGCAGCGGTGAATCCGCTGGTTGCGAAAGTCTTCTGGGATCGTTCGCCGCGTGATCTCACGGATCGTGTAGTGCTCGTCGAGCAGATCGTCGTGGAGCCGAAACCGCCGGGAGTTGTTGGAGAAGTAGACAACACCCCCCGGCGTCATTCGTTCAGCGAGGTCCACAAGCAAAGCGGCGTGGTCTTCCTGCACATCCCACGGCAGCGGGCTCTTGGCCGAGCGTGAAAAGGTGGGCGGATCGACCACGGCCAGGTCAAACGGCTCTCTCCGCCAGTGGGCAAGAAAGCTGCGGGCCTCATCACGGTAGGTCTGATGCCGACGTGTGTCACCACAATCGTTGGCCCACAGATTGCGACGCGTCCACTCAAGATAGGTGTTGGAGAGATCCACACTGGCCGTCTCAGCAGCCCCTGCTGCTGCTGCCGCGACGCTAAAGCTGCCGGTGTAGCAGAAGAGGTTGAGGAAGCGTCGGCCGCGAGCTTCTTCGGCAACGAGCCGCCGGGTGGTGCGGTGGTCGAGAAAGAGCCCCGTATCGAGATAGTCGGAGAGATTGACCTCAAAGCGGAGGTCCCCCTCCCGCACGTTCAGCGTGGCTCCTCGCTCATCGAGTTTCTCATACTGCCCACCATGCCGCTGACGTCGCCGCACCTTGAGGAACGCCTGAGCAGGCGGCACGCCGAGTTCGGCAACGGCTGCCTCAAGCATCTGCGAGAGCCAGACATCGTGCTCGATCTCGGTACGGTCATGGGGACGGTCGTATTCGGCGGCGTGCAGCCAGCCGGCATACCAGTCGATCGCCAGCGGAATCTCGGGAATGTCGCGGTCGTAGATGCGGAAGGCCTCAGCGCCCTGTCGGCGAGCCCATTTCGCCAGATGCCGAAACCGCTTGGCGAGCCGACGGCGAAAGTCGCCGGTCTGGTCATCCACGGTGCGGCCCTCGCGGCGAACAGCCATTGGCTGCGAGGAGAGCTCGCGTCGGCGGATCTCCGCCACCAGCAGTCGACAGTCGAGCGGGCCGTTCTGCAGCGGCATCCGCAGCCGCGGCTTGAGGCCAAACTGCCGCGCGGCCGGAGTGTTGGGGGCGAGGACCGCTGCCTGCCAGCCACCAAAGCCTGCAAACAGCCAGTCGCCGAGCCGCCTAAAGATCGCGCCATCGCGAGCGGTCGGCAGCCGCTCGCCATAGGGAGGATTTGTGACGACCAGCCCCGAATCGGCTGGCGGTGTTACTCGATCAAAGGCCGCGGTGGAAAACCGAACCCAGTCGGCCACCCCAGCCCGCGCGGCGTTGGCGAGAGCCACCGCCTCCATGGCTGGATCGAGATCACTGCCCTGCAGGACGCACGCCGGCGGCTGAATCCTCCCCTCCAGCTCGGCGATCAGCCGAGCCGCGAGTTCTCGATCGCAGTCGTGAAACCGCAGAAAGCCATGGTCACCCCGCCGCGCCCGAGCGAGACCAGCCGCCATGCCGGCAGCCACCTGCGCCGCCTCAATCACAAAGGTGCCAGAGCCACACATCGGGTCGAGCAGGGCCGCCGGAAGCGGCTGCTCGCCATCTGCAGCCGGCCAGCCGGCCATGGCCAGAATGCCCGCTGCCAGCACTTCCGATAGTGGTGCGACGCCCGTGGCTGGCCGCCATCCCCGCTGATGCAGCGATCGGCCGGCGGCGTCGCGCGAGAGCGTGGCGGTCGAGCCCACGAGGTGCAGGGCGAAGCGGTGGGTCGCCCCCCGCAGCTGCACATCGGGCCGCCAGCCGGCCTGCTCCCGCAGGCGATCAACGATCGCATCCTTGACAAGCTGTGCCGCATAGAGCGAATGGCTCACAAACGTGTCGTGGATCACCGCATCGATCCGCAGCGTGTCGCCCTGATGCAGCAGTTCTGGCCACGCCAGTGACGAGACCGCTGCGTAGAGTTCGTCTTCGTTCTGCACGGCGAAGCGGCCGAGTGGCTCGAGCACCCGAATCACCGTGCGGCACTCGAGCACCGCGCGGTAGAGCGTTTCGGTTGAGCCCGAAAACTCAACCGTGCGGCGGCCGATCCGCAGGTCTCCGGCTCCCAAATGCAAGAGTTCCGCAGCGAGAACCTCTTCTAGGCCACCCAAGGTGCGGGCGGTCAGCCGGGGCGGCTCATCAGGGGAAGGTGGTGGGAGAGGTCGCAGGGATTCAGCGGAAGCCATACCGCACCATCTTTATGAGTTCGATCACGGTCACCGGGATCAGGGAGAGGCCAAGGATCTGCAGCCAGGCGTCGGCCACGCCCTCGTGCACGTCAAACACCTCACGAGCCACCGGCAGACTGACGACCGCCAGCTGGAGGCCAGCCGAGACGAGGATCGCCAGAATCAGCGCGGGATTGGCAAAAAAGCCCCGCATCGGCGCAATCGCCCGAGTCACTGCGGCAGCCGATGGTAAAGAAGAGCTGGGAAAACGCCGCCACGCAGAAGGTGATGGAACGGGCCCGCGCCGGCGTGATCCGGATTCCCGCGGTAGGCCAGCCAGTAGGCTGCCACGCAGACCCCCGCAATCAGCATGCCGTGGGAGAGGATCATCAGGCCCCGCTCCAGCGTGATCACCGGCTCCCGCGGCGGCCGTGGCTGCCGCTGCATGATGTCGGGCTCGGTGGTCTCCATCCCCAAGGCGAGCGCCGGCAGGCCGTCGGTGACCAGATTGATCCAGAGGATCTGAATCGCGAGCAGGGGCGGCGGCCAGCCGGCAGCCGCCGCAACAAACATCAAGAGCACCTCACCGGCATTGCAAGAGAGGAGATAGTGGATGAACTTCTGAATATTGTCGTAGATGCCTCGGCCTTCCTCGACTGCGGTAATAATCGAGGCGAAGTTGTCGTCGGTGAGCACCATGTCGCTCGACTCTTTGGTGACATCGGTGCCGGTGATGCCCATCGCGATCCCGATGTCAGCCGCTTTCACTGCCGGCGCGTCGTTGACGCCATCACCGGTCATCGCCACCACATCGCCGCGGCTCCGCCAGGCGTTGACCACACGGAGTTTGTGCTCGGCCGACACGCGGGCATAGACCGCAATCGACTCCACCCGTGCGGCCAAGGCTTCATCGGAGAGCTTGTCGAGAAACTCCCCGGTGACCACCGTCTCGTCTGCCTCCGCCTGAGAGCCATCGATCATCTGCAGTTCGCGGGCAATCGCCCGTGCGGTGGCAGGATGGTCGCCCGTGATCATCACGGGCCGAATGCCGGCGGTCCGGCAGGTGGCCATCGCCGCTCGCACCTCATCGCGAGGCGGGTCGATCATGCCGACGAGCCCAACAAACACCAGGTCGCGCTCGGCATACTCCCCCTCCGCCTCCGTCGCAGGCTCGCGGGAGGCAAAGGCGAGCACCCGCAGGGCATTGGCAGCCATCCGGGCGTTGATCTCACGAATCACGGCTCGCCGCTGCTCATCCAACGGCACAACCACGCCCTGCCGGCGCTCGGCCACACACTTTTCAAGCAGCACTTCGGGAGCCCCTTTGGTGTACATCACCGGACCACCGTCCCCCAGTACGACAACCGACATCGTCTTGCGTTCGGAGTCGAAGGGGATCTCGTAGGCCACCTTGCCGCGGCTTCCAGGATCGATGCCGGCCTTCATGGCAACGGAGATCAGCGCTCCCTCCGTCGGATCTCCGACGACCTCCCAGGCATCCCCCTCGCCACAAGGCGAAACCTTGGCATTGTTGCACCAGGCGGCAATCGTGAGCAGATGGCCCAGATCGGGGTCTGCCTTGGCATCCACCGGCACGGCCGTCGCGTCGCCGTGGCTGCGGGTAAACTCGCCGTGGGGAGCGTAGCCAGAACCCGAAACATGCACGCGGCCCTCAGCGGTTTCGATCTCGCGAACTGTCATCTCGTTGCGGGTCAGCGTGCCGGTTTTGTCGGAGCAGATCACCGTCACGCTGCCGAGCGTCTCCACGCTGGGCAGCTTCCGCACCAGGGCATTGCGGGCCACCATCCGCTGCAGGCCGATCGCCAGCACAAGGGTGACCACCGCCGGCAGCCCCTCGGGCACCGCCGCCACGGCAAGGCTCGCTGAGAACAGGAGCAGCTCGAAGAAGTCCTGCTCACCTCGCCAGCTTTCCAGTCCAAAGATGATCGCCACAATCGCCAGGCAGAAGACGATCAAAATGCGGCCGAGTTCGCTGAGCCGCCGCTGCAGGGGCGTGACTTCGGGATGCCAGCGGGAGAGCATGCCGGCAATGTGGCCGAGTTCTGTCTGCATGCCGGTCGCCACGATCACGGCCGTGCTGTGGCCGGCGGCCACGACCGTGCCGGAATAGACCATCGTCCGCCGGTCGCCCAGCGGGGCGGCCTCAGCGAGCACCGCCTCGGCTTCTTTCTCGGTGGGCACGCTCTCACCTGTGAGGGCGGCTTCCTGCACCCGCAGGCTGAAGGCCTCTAGCAGCCGGGCGTCCGCCGGCACATTGTCGCCGGCCTCAAGCTCGATGATGTCGCCAGGCACAAGATCAGCAGCTGGCACGCCAACGAGCTGGCCGCCTCGCAGCACCTTCGCCAGCGGAGCCGACAGCTTCTGGAGCGAGGCCAGGGCCCGCTCGGCCCGGGCTTCTTGCACGTAGCCGATGATGCCGTTGACGATCACGATCGCCAGAATCGCCGCGGTTTCGACCCACTCCTCAAGCAGCCCAGAGATGATCGCCGCCACGATCAGAATCCAGATCACAAGATCCTGGAACTGAGCTGCCAGCCGCTTCCAGGCAGGCAGCGGAGGCTCTTCGGCAAGCGCGTTGGGGCCGACGTCGCTGCGTCGTGCCTGCACCTCGTCGCCCGAGAGCCCCGTTGTGGAAGCAACGCCCTGCCGCCCAAGCACGTGCTCTGCGGAGAGCGCGTGCCAGGCCGTCCCAGCCTGGCGCTGCTGCTGATCACTCACCCGCGTGTCGCCTCCTCGCATGGCTTTTCATTGTTGACCTGAGACCACCGCCGCGACGGCTGAGCTTCTCCCACGAGTATCGGCCGCGGGCTCAGGAAAGTCGAAACACGAGGAAGAACGCGCCCACGAGCACCAGGATCATCAAGACGGCGTCGGGCTCGACAACCCGCCTGCGGCGTTCAAGCGAGTAGAGCTGGCCGAGCACAGCGATGACGGTGGCCAAAATCATGGCAAAGGCTGAGGCCGCATGGGCCGGATTGGCCGCCGCAAACAAGGAACCGTCGTGCACGGCGTCGAAGGGGGCAAACAGCATCATGTTGAAGGCGTTGCTGCCAAACACGTTGCCAACCACGAGGTCAAACGCGCCCACGCGAATCGCAGTGATGCCCGCCACGAGCTCCGGCAGCGACGTGGCGATCGCTACCAGCGTGGTGCCCACAAAGGTCCGGCCAAGGCCCGTTGTGTCCGCCAGTTCACCAGCGGTTTCCGCCAGCCGCGGTCCGGCCAGGATCAGCACCACCGTGGCCAGGAGAAAAACCGTGGCCGGCTTCCACAGGCCGGCCCAGCCGTGCGGCGAGGTCTGCTGTGCCGCTGCGGCGCCCGCTGCAGCCTCCGCCGCGTCGGCAGCGGCCCGAGCCGCGATCCGCTGATTGATGAAGATCATCCGCGCCCCGAGCGCATAGGCGATCACCACCGCCATCGACCAACCACCGACATTCAACACGGTGACCGAGGGCAGCCTGTCGGCTGTCAGCACGGCGAGCCCCACGATCGCCGTCAGCCCGATCGAGAGCGCGCCGGAGAGGGCGTGCGACGCAGCCTGACGCGAGAGCATTCCGCCCCGCGATCGCACCGCCAGGTCGAGCACCGCGAGGATCAGTAGGTTCATCAGACTGCCGCCAAGCAGGTCGCCAATGGCCAGATCGGGCAGGCCCTTGCGAATCGCTGAGATGCCGACAGACAGCTCGGGCAGCGACGTCGCTCCAGCCAGCAGCAGGCTGCCAACAAGCAGCCGGCCAAGCCTCGTGATTTCAGCAATCCGATCGGCAGCGAGCGCCAAGGCGGTCCCTGCAGCAGCCACAATCGCGGCGAGCCCGAGGAACTGAAGAACCAACGCGGTCATGGCATCTGCTCGCTTGAGGGTATCCACGCCGGCGGGCTCAAGCGGAGCGTCGCTTAGCTGATCGCTGTTGCTGCCGCCGGGAAGCGGTCTTGAATCGCCTGCACCGAAAGCGGTGTCTCGCGCTGCGCCTCCATCGCCCGCACAACGGCCTCGGCTGCTGGCAGCGTGGTGATACAGGGGACTCCATGCATCACACTCGCCGCGCGGATGCGGCCTTCGTCGGTGCGGGCCCCCTTGCCGCGAGGTGTGTTCATGATCAGCTGCACACGGCCGTCGATCAGAAAGTCGATCAGGTTGGGATGCCCTTCCTGCAGCTTCCGCACCACCTCGACGGGGATACCTGCTGCCGAGAGCGTCCGGGCTGTGCCGGAGGTGGCGATGATTTCAAAGCCCAGCGCGATCAGCCGCCGAGCGACATCGACCATCGCCTCTTTCGCCTGTTCACGTGCCACGCTGATAAAGATCCGCCCCGTCTCCGGCAGCGTTGTGCCAGCGGCCAGCTGTCCCTTGGCAAAGGCGAGGCTGAAGCTGTCGGCCACGCCCATCACCTCGCCGGTGCTCCGCATCTCAGGCCCGAGCACGATGTCGACGCCCGCAAACTTCACAAAGGGAAAAACGCTCTCTTTGACGCTCACGTGCGCCGGCTTCGGATCGGAAGTGACACCCTGCTCAGCGAGCGTCAGGCCGGCCATCGCCTTGACGGCCACCTTCGCCACCGGCAGGCCTGTCGCCTTGGCCACAAACGGCACCGTCCGGCTGGCACGAGGGTTGGCCTCGATGACATAGATCTGCGGCTCGCCATCTTCTTTCTTCACGGCAAACTGCACGTTCATCAGCCCGATCACCCCGAGGCTCTTGGCCATCGACGCAGCTGCGACCTTGATTCGCTCGATGATTTCTGGTGCGAGGGAGTGGGGCGGGATCGCACAGGCCGAGTCTCCCGAGTGGACGCCCGCCTCTTCGATGTGCTCCATCACGCCGGCGATAATCACCTGCTCGCCGTCGCAGATGCAGTCGACGTCACACTCGATGGCATCTTCCAGAAACCGGTCGATCAGCACCGGCTGCCCCTGGGCCACAGCAAAGGCCTCCGCGACATACCGCTCAAACTGCGTCTGGTCGTAGCAGATTTCCATCGCCCGACCACCGAGCACAAAGCTCGGCCGCACCAGGCTGGGATAGCCGATGCGGGCCACTTCACGGCGGGCCTGCTCGAGCGTTTTGGCAATGCCACTGGCCGGCTGCTTGAGGCCGAGCCGATCGAGCAGGTCGCGAAACTTCTCGCGATCTTCGGCCATTTCGATCGTGTCGACCGAGGTGCCGATAATCGGCAGGCCGGCGGAAGCGAGCGCCCTCGCGAGATTGAGCGGCGTCTGGCCGCCGAGCTGCACAATCACGCCATCTGGCTGCACACGGTCGGCAATATTGAGCACGTCTTCGCAGGTGAGCGGCTCGAAAAACAGCAGGTCGCTGGTGTCGTAGTCGGTGCTGACGGTCTCGGGATTGGAGTTGACCATCACGCTCTCAATGCCCATCTCGCGGAGGGCAAAGCTGGCGTGGCAGCAGCAGTAGTCAAACTCGATGCCCTGACCGATCCGGTTCGGACCGCCGCCGAGGATCATCACCCGCTTCGTGCCGGCCGCCTTGGGAGGAACCTCGTCTTCGCTCTCCCAGGTGGAGTAGAAGTAGGGCGTGGCGGCCTCAAACTCTGCCGCACACGTATCGACCGCCTTGTAGGTGGCCACAATCCCGCGGCGAATCCGCTCCGCACGAATCTCCAGTTCGGAAACCCCGAGCATGGTCGCCAGCTGGCGGTCGGAAAAGCCTGCCTGCTTTGCCTTCCGCAGGAGGGCGTTCATCGAGCGTGGCAAGCGAGCCAGCTGCCCGCACCTCGTCTTCGATCTCCACGATCTGGGCGAGCTGATCGAGAAACCAGCGGTCAATCTGCGTGATCTCGTGGAGTTCCTCCACGCCGATGCCCGCTTTGAGGGCATACCGCAGATACCAGACGCGATCGGGGTCGGCGACCGCCACCCGTGTCTGAATCTCGTCGAGCGCAGGCTGCCGAGGCGTGCCCCAGAGGTCTTTCCCGTCACTGCCAAACCCAAAGGCTCCCACCTCCAGGCCACGCAGCGCCTTCTGAAACGCCTCTTTAAAGGTGCGGCCAATCGCCATGGTCTCGCCCACGCTCTTCATCTGCGTGGTCAGCCTGCTGTCAGCCTCAGGAAACTTCTCAAAGGCAAACCGTGGCACTTTCACGACGACGTAGTCGATCGACGGCTCGAAGCAGGCCTTTGTTTTGCGGGTGATGTCGTTGGGCAGTTCGTGCAGCCGCCAGCCAACGGCCAGCTTCGCGGCAATCTTGGCGATCGGGAAGCCGGTCGCCTTGCTGGCGAGCGCCGACGAACGGCTGACCCGCGGATTCATCTCGATCACGATCATTCGACCGGTCTCGGGATGCACTGCAAACTGGATGTTCGAGCCACCGGTCTCGACGCCGATGGCGCGAATCACCGCAAAACTTGCGTCCCGCATCCGCTGGTACTGGCGGTCTGTGAGCGTCATCGCCGGAGCAACGGTGATCGAGTCGCCAGTGTGGATCCCGCAAGGATCAAAGTTTTCGATGGCGCAGATGATGACGGCGTTGTCGTCAGCATCCCGCATCACCTCCATCTCGTATTCTTTCCAGCCGAGGATTGACTCCTCGACGAGCACCTCGCCGACCGGCGAGAGATCGAGCCCCCGCTGCACCTTGGCATCGAAGTCGCCCTTGTTGAAGGCGATGCCGGAACCGGAGCCACCGAGCGTGAAACTCGGCCGGATCACGGCCGGCAGGCCGATATCGGCAAGCACCTCGCGGGCTTCAGCGATGCTTTTCACCGTGCGGCCACGGCAGGTCTCCAGGCCGCACTTTTCCATGGTGGACTTGAAGAGCTCGCGTTCCTCAGCGCGGGCGATCACCTCCGCATTGGCGCCGATCATCTCCACGCCGTGCTTTTCCAGGATGCCACGGCGGGCGAGGTCCATCGCGAGATTGAGCCCCGTCTGCCCGCCGAGGGTCGGCAGAATCGCATCGGGCTTCTCAACCTCGATCACCTTCTCCAGAGCCTCCCAGGTGAGCGGCTCGATGTAGGTGCGGTCGGCCGTGCCAGGATCCGTCATGATCGTGGCCGGGTTTGAGTTGACCAGCACGACCCGGTAGCCATCCTCACGGAGAGCTTTGCAGGCTTGGGTGCCGGAATAATCAAACTCGCAGGCCTGACCGATGACGATCGGCCCTGACCCGATGAGCAGTATCGTGTGAAGATCGTCGCGGCGTGGCATGAAACAAGAAACTACCATCCGCCCTCGGCTCGCTTCAACGAACCGCTACAATCCTCGTGCGAAACGCCTTCTGGCCACCATTTTCCTCCGCGAGAGTCGACGAATGCCTGCCACTCCAGCCCTCGACAGCCTGCGAGAGACCCTCCCTGACGAACTGAAAGACCTGCGGCTCAACCTCTCGAGCATCTTCGGAGGGGAGCATCTCTCCGCCGAGCAGTCGCTGGGTGTTGCTCTCGCGGCCGCCCGGTTTGATCGCTGCCCAAAGCTTGCCGAAGCGTTTGAGGCCGACCTGCAGGCCGCCTGTGCTGACTCCGCTGCAGCAGTCATTTCGGATGCGGTCGCCGCAGCCGGTCTGATGGGCATGAACACGGTCTACTACCGCTTCCGCCACATGGTGGGCAAAGAGAGCTACGGCTCACGGCCGGCCCGCCTCCGCATGACCCGCATCGCCCAGCCGGCCACCGACAAGGCGACGTTTGAGCTGATGAGCCTCGGCTGTGCCGCCATGGCTGGCTGCGAGGCCTGCATCCAAAACCACGAAGGCAGCCTCGTGAACCTCGGCGTGAGCGAAGATGCCTGCCACGACGCGGTGCGGATCGCGGCCGTGGTGCGAGGTGCGATCACCGGCCTGTGCTGAGCATCGATTGCGACAGTGTCCCTTGCCTGAGGGTGCTCGCCCTGCATACGCTCCGGCAGGTTTCCCTCCGCACGCACGCGAGTCTTCATGTCCGAGATCCTCACCTCTCCACGGCGATCCCGATTCGGGCAGGCAACCGGTTTTTGCACGACGGGCATCGGCAGCTGCGTGCCACAGCAGGTGGTGACCAACGCCGACCTCGCTCGCCTCGGCTGCGATGCGGAGTGGATCGAAACCCGCTCCGGCATCCGCGAGCGGCGGCATGCCCCCCCTGAGATCGCCACCAGCGACCTCGCCGCGGAGGCTGGTGAGGCAGCGATTGCGATGGCCGGCATTGACCGAGGTACGATCGACCTGCTCGTGCTGGGCACGTTCACGCCCGACATGCTGCTTCCCTCGACCGCCTGCATCGTGCAGGAGCGACTGGGGCTCGACTGCCCAGCGATGGATGTGACGGCTGCCTGCGCAGGCTTCGTGTATGGGCTGGTGACCGCCGGTCAGTTTCTCGGCGGCGGCTCCCACCAGCGGGTGCTCGCGATCGGCGCCGATACCAACAGCCGCGTGGTCGATCCCGACGACATCAAGACCTGGCCTCTGTTTGGCGACGCGGCAGGCGCGGTGCTGCTTGAGCGACAGCAGACAGCCACCGACAAGCCTCACGGCCTGCTGGCCTACGCCCTGGGCTCAGACGGCCGCGGAGCCGACCTGCTTGCCTGCCCAATGACCGGCACGCGGGAGCCGGTGTCGGTCGAAGGCGCCACCGCCGGTCGACAGTTTATGAAGATGGACGGCCGGGCGGTATTTAAGTGGGCCATTCGGCTCGCTGAGCAAAACATCCGCGAGGTGGTCGAGAAGTCGGGGCTGCCGCTTGATGCAATCGATCTGTTCGTGCTGCATCAGGCCAACGCCCGCATCATCGAGGGTGCCCGCACGGCCCTCGGCCTGCCTCCAGAAAAGGTGTTTATGAACCTCGACCGCTATGGCAACACCTCGAGCGGCTCGATTCCGCTGGCGATGGACGAGGCCTGGCGGGCGGGATTGATTGGCCCGGGAAGCACCGTGGCGGTGTGCGGCTTCGGCGGCGGGCTCGCCTGGGGCACGGCCGTATGGCGGCTCTGACGCTGGCCGTCGCCCACCTGCTTCCTCAACGCCCCGCGCTCGCCAAGCCTCACAGCAGTCACAACTTCAGACGACGCATCAGGAGAGACCACGATGGCCACTGCCGACGCACCACGCCCCGCCAAGACCCTGCCCGCACGCAGCGACGTCGCGGCCGGCGACACCTGGGACCTCACCAGCCTGTTCGCCAGCGATGCCGACTGGGAAGCAGCGCTGGCTGCCTGGGAAGCCCGTATCCCCGAGTTTGATGCCTTCACCGGCACACTCGGCTCGTCGCCGGAGCGACTTGCCGAGGTGATTCAGTTTGATCTCGACTACGACCGGGAAGGCGACCGCCTGGGAACCTACGCCTTCCTGCGAGCCGCCGAAGATCAGCAAGGCCAGCAGGCTCAGCGGATGGTGGGCCGCTTTCAGCACGTCTCCACGCAGGCCGGCGAGCGTGCCAGCTTCATTCGCCCCGAGATTCTGGCGATACCCTCCGCCACGCTCGACGCCTGGCTGGAGACAGACACGCTCGCCCCCTACCGGCTGATGCTCAAGCGGCTGGTGCGGGTGCGGCCCCATGTGCTCAGTGAGCCGGAAGAGAAGATCCTGGCGATGCAGGGCACGTTTGCCGGGACAGCCTCAAAGGTGTTTCGCCAGCTGACCGATGCCGACATGACTTTTGGCAGCCTCACCAATGGCAGCGGTGACGAGGTGCAGCTGTCGCATGCCAGCTTCATGACGTTGCTGCACGACAAGGTGCCCGCGGTGCGGAAGCAGGCTTTCCATCAGTATTACGAGGTGTTTGAAGCCCACGATCACACCCTTGCAGCCACGCTCTCAGGCTCCATGGAGCGGGATGTGTTTGCCGCCAAGGTGCGGCACTATCCGTCCGCGATCGAGGCAGCCCTCTTCAACGACAACGTTCCCCTCTCGGTCTACGACAGCCTGATCGCCGCCGTCCACGACCACCTCCCTGCCCTGCACCGCTACTATGCGCTGCGGAAGCGGGTGCTCGGCCTCGACGAGATCCACCACTACGACACCTACGTGCCGCTGGTGCCCGACCTCGATAAGCGGCACACCTGGGACGAGGCCGTGGGGCTGATCATCGAGTCGCTCCAGCCACTCGGAGGCGACTACTGCAGCCGGCTCGAGCAGGGCCTGCGAGGCCGCTGGTGCGACCGCTACCCGAATACCGGCAAGCAGTCGGGCGCCTTCAGCAGCGGCACCTACGACTCCGACCCCTATATCCTGATGAACTTTGAGGAGGAAGTGATCGAGCATGTGTTCACGCTCGCCCACGAGGCGGGCCACTCGATGCACACCCGCTACTCCGCCGACAGCCAGCCCTACCAGTATTCGGGCTACACCATCTTCGTGGCCGAGGTGGCCAGCACCTTCAATGAGCAGCTGCTCTCGAAGCTGCTGCTCGAGCGAGCTGGCAGCGATCGCGAACGGGCAGCCATCCTGGTCCGCGAGATCGACGCCATCCGCGGCACCATCGTGCGGCAGACGATGTTTGCCGAGTTTGAAAAGCTTGCGCACGCCTCAGTGGAGGCGGGTGAGCCGCTGACACTCGAACGCACCCGCTCGCTCTACCGTGGCCTGCTCGACGCCTATTTCGGCTCCGGGTTTGCCCTCGACAGCCAGCTCGAGCTTGAGGCCCTGCGGATCCCGCACTTCTACAGTGCGTTCTACGTCTACAAATACGCCACAGGGCTTTCCGCCGCGATCAGCCTCTCTCGCCGCGTGCTCGAAGGCGGCCAGGCCGAGCTCGACGCCTACCTCGGCTTCCTCAAGGGCGGCGGCTCCAAGTGGCCTCTCGACCTCCTCCGCGACGCGGGCGTCGATCTGGAAAAGCCCGAACCCGTCGCCACCGCCCTCAGCCACTTCAGCAGCCTCGTCGATCAGCTCGAAGACCTGCTGTAAAGAAACGCCGACTCGGCAGGCGGCAAAAGTCTCATCGCAGGCCCAGGAGAGCCCAAACGTTCCTCGAGCGGATGGAACGGGACGGGTCCTCGGGCCGCGAAGCGGCCTCGGCGAAGCCGAGGTGCCTGCGGCACCCGAAGACCCGTCCCGCTTGCGCACTCGCTTTACGCCTGCGAAGCCATCCTGGCCTTCGCAGGCTAAGGCGACCAGTCAGAAAGCCAAGGTTTCTGACCGGCCGCAGATCGCCGCTCCTGCGGCGGACAGGCCGGCCTTAAACCCGTAAGCGAGGGGTGAGCCCGGGCCGAATGAGCCGGCCTTGCAGTCGAGCGCAGCCCGGAGGGCGAAAGCGAGAATGCACGAGTGAGCGAAGCCAGGATGGCGAAGCGAACGCTCGGCTCATCGGCCTGGGCTCACCCCGAGCGACCCACCCCAATCAGGTCGTCTCCTCCGGACTCCCCCGCACAAGCTCAACGAGCGACCGCACCATCACCCCCGTGCCGCCCCCATCGCTCCACGGCTTCGGCTTGTCGGCAAACGCCGGGCCGGCAATATCGATGTGCGTCCACGGCGTGGTGCCCACAAACCGCTCCAGAAACTTCGCCGCCGTGATAGCGCCGCCCCAGCGACCATCGCCGACGTTCTTGATGTCGGCCACGTCGCTCTCAATCTGCGGGTCGTAGTGACGAAACATCGGCATCTGCCAGACAGGCTCGCCAGCAGTCTTGGCGGCGGCGACGAGCTGATCGCAGGAGGCCTGGTTGTTGCTGAAGAGACCGGCGACATCGTGGCCGAGGGCGACCATGCAGGCGCCGGTGAGCGTGGCAGCATCGATGATGCGTCCGGGCTCAAGCCCGCGGACAACATCGAGCACATCGGCCAGCACCAGACGGCCTTCGGCGTCGGTGTTGTGGACCTCGATCGTGAGGCCGTTGCGGGCCGTCAGCACATCGCCGACCTTATAGGCCGCGGGACCAGTCATGTTTTCCACCAGGCCCATGGCCGCCACCACATCGACGGGCAGTTTGAGGGCTGCAATCGTGGCGATCGTGCCGAGCATCGTGGCGGCGCCGGCCATGTCGCACTTCATCCCCATCATCGAGTCGGCGGGCTTGAGCGAGAGACCGCCAGAATCGAAGGTCACGCCCTTGCCGACAAGGGCCAGCTCCGGCGAGCCCTCGCGGCGGCCGGGGCCGCGGTAGCGCATGATCACAAGCCGCGGTGGGCGGCTGCTGCCTCGGGAGACAGCCAGGAGGGCGCCGCAGCGTTCCTTGGCGAGCCGAGTTTCGTCCCAGACTTCGATGTCGATGCCGAGGTGGCCGGCCACGGCAGAAGCCTCGTCGGCAAAGGCCTGGGGATACATGTCGTCTGGGGCGAGGTTGACCAGCCGACGGGTGAGGTTGATCCCGTCTCCAAGGTGCGTGCCCCGTTCCACGGCGTCGGCGGGAGCGGCGAGCCAGATCGTCGTTCCAAACGGGGTTCGCTTCTTGTCTTTGCGGTAGATGTCCTGCCCCACCATCCCCACGGCGGCACCGGCAACGGCATGCTCGAGCTGCCGTGTGCTCCAGGAGCCGTCGGCCAGGAAGGCGACGGCAGTTCGCTTGCGGGCGGCGAGCGTTTTGGCGGCAGCGGCGGCCGCCCTGTAGATCACTCCAAGATCGAGCTCTTCCCGCTTGCCGAGGCCTACAACCAGCAGCTGCTTGGCAGCGATACCGGCCGGAGCGAGGCATGGCACACACTCGCATGCCTTGCCCGTGATCTCACCCTCTGTTGCCAGGCGGGAAAGGATGCCTCCCAGGGCGGCATCGATTGCCGCCACGCCCCCCGCCCCAAGGCCCCCTCGGTGGCAAACACTACCAGAGCATCGGCCTCGACAGACTCTGGCTGCATCGCCGGCTCCGCCACGATTCGGCCTCGACTGGACTGACTGGAAAACTCGCTCATCGTGATTCGTCGCTCCCGGTTGGTTTTGCTCTCTGGATGGAAGAGAAGCATAGCGAACGCAGCCGACCGAGACGGCCCCTGGAAGGCTGCGGCATGTTCAGTACCATGCCGCCTTAGGCGGATCCTTCTGGAGACTATGCAAATGCGTTCTGTGCGAGCGTGGCGGAGTTCGTGCGCTTTTTTCCGAGTGTCGCGGGGGTTTTGGCGGCCCCTGGCTGTCGGCATCGTGTCGTTGTGGATGGCCGGCGGGGCTGCGGCCAGCATCGCCCGCGGCGAAGATGCCGTGGAAGGGTCGATGATGCCGGTGGTGGGCCCCGATGGCGGCGACACCGCGTGGATGATCGTGGCGACATCGCTGGTGCTGTTCATGACGTTGCCGGGGCTCTCGCTGTTTTACGGCGGCCTTGTGCGGAGCAAGAACGTGCTCTCCGTACTGGTGCAGTGCCTGGCAATGGCGGGAGTCATGAGCCTGCTGTGGGTGGCCTACGGCTACAGCCTTGCCTTCGGCGACGGCGGCAGCCTGCAGGCGATCATCGGCAGCGCTGACAAACTCTTTCTGCAGGGAGTCACTCCGGAGTCGCTCTCCGGCACGATTCCGGAGCCACTCTTCGTCGCCTTTCAGATGACGTTTGCCATCATCACCCCTGCCCTGATTGTGGGAGCCTTCGCCGAGCGGATGCGGTTTGGCGGCATGCTGCTCTTTTCGGCGCTCTGGTTCACGTTCTCCTACCTCCCCATCTGCCACATGGCCTGGGGTGGTGAGGGCTCGTTGTTTCATCGTTGGGGCGTGCTCGACTTCGCAGGCGGCACAGTCGTGCATGTCAACGCGGGCGTCGCGGGCCTGGTGACCTGCCTGATGGTCGGCCCACGGCGGGGCTTTCCACGCGAGCCGATGCGGCCCCACAACCTGCCGCTGGCGGTGATGGGAACCGGCATGCTCTGGGTGGGCTGGTTTGGCTTCAACGCCGGCAGTGCCCTGGGGGCCAACGGCCAGGCAGCGATGGCCCTGCTGGTCACTCACCTAGCCGCCGCCGCGGCTGCGACGACATGGATGGTGATCGAACTCTTCACGCACCGCAAAGCCTCTGCCCTTGGCGTGGCCACCGGGGCAGTGGCCGGTCTGGTGGCGATCACCCCGGCCAGCGGCAATGCCGGGCCGCTCGGTGCGATCGGCCTGGGGGTTGTCTCGGCCTTGGTCTGCTACTGGTCGGCGACGTCGCTCAAGCATCGCTTTCGCTACGACGACAGCCTCGATGTGTTTGGCGTGCACGGCGTGGGGGGCGTTGTGGGGGCGGTGCTCACCGGCGTGGTGGCGGCGCCTGCCTGGGGGGTCCGGCATCCTGCACGACTCGATCGCCAGCCAGGTCTGGTGGCAGTCAGCCAGTGTGCTTCTGACGGCGGTCTGGAGCGGCGTGGTCTCCGTGATTGCCTTCGCGATTGCCAAGCGGGTGGCCGGCATGCGGGTGTCGCCGGAGACCGAGCAGATGGGCCTCGACCTCTCGGAGCATCAGGAGCAGGCCTACGAGATCGTCTGACTCTCCGCGGGGCTGCTGCGGTGCGGCTCCCCAAGGAGGGAGAGCAGCACCGGCAGCACCACGAGGTTGCCGATCAAACCTCCGGCGAGCGTCAGGCAGGAGAGCGCTCCGAAGGAGACGGTGGGAATAAACTCGCTCGTGCAGAGGGCAAGGAAGCCGACCACCAGCGCGAGGGTGGAAAACACGATCGCCCGGCCGGCCGTCTGATGCGCCACCCCGAGGGCGGCTGCCATCGGATGGCCGGCGTCACGGCGTCGGCGGAAGGCGGTCACGTAGTGGATCGAGCTGTCGACCGAGAGCCCCATCGATACCGCGGCAATCATCGCCGTGCCCATGTTG
Source organism: Pirellulales bacterium (assembly GCA_018401745.1). Taxonomy (GTDB): domain Bacteria; phylum Planctomycetota; class Planctomycetia; order Pirellulales; family UBA1268; genus M30B53. Next base: position 172,443 of record JAGYJY010000005.1, read on the forward strand.
ATCGGCTGGCCGATCCAGCCAAGGATGCCGAGCACGAGAAAGATTGGCAGGGCATTGGGCACCAGAGCCAGGCCCGCAAGCAGCGGGCTCTGAAAGGCGAGTGAGAGCATGGCAAAGATGCCCACCGCCGCCAGCCCAAAGGTAAACCACTGGTCGGCAATCATCCGCTCGACCAGCTGGGCCAGGAGCACAAAGAAGCCCGTCACCTCACCGGCCTGGCCGCGTTCACTGACGGGAAACGCCTCGGCAGCCAGCTGACGCACCCGGTCGATCACCGCCCGCTTGGCCTCTGCCGGCTGCCGCTCACGTGCTCGCAGCATCACCCGCAGCCAGGTGGAGCCGTCGCGTGGATCCTCACCAATCAGGGCCGCGGCGAGCTGTGGAAGCTGGCTCCGCAGGCCACCGATCGCCTGGCCGAGCAGCCAGCTGCCGGTGGGTGAGGCGGCCAGCTGACCCGCGGGAATCGGCGAGACCGCATCGATCACATCCACCAGGCTGAGCACCTTGGTGAGCGCTGGCTGAGGGCCCTTCGGCCCCTCGGTCTTGAGCTCGCGGAGCTGCTGCTGAAACCGGCTCAGCGTCAGCAGGCTTTCGCCGGTGATGCCGTTGTCGAGGGGCACGAGCACGTCCCACACGCCCGCCCCACCGAGTTTCGATTCGACCACGTCGTAGGCCGTGACGATCGGGCTGTCGGCCCGGAAGTTTCTTGTGAAGTCGGTCTCGACCGTGAGGCGAGCCATGCCCGCCACTGCCACCGCCACCGTCAGGCCTGTCGCCAGCAGGATCGTTTTCGGCTTGGCGACGATCCGCTGCACAAGCTGCGTCGAGCCCGCGCTCAAGCCCACCCTCGCCGAACGGCCGGCGGGGGTCGGCATCAAAGCGGCCGGCCAGGGCCAAAAACGGTGTCGTCAGCACCACCGCCACGAACACAAGGCCCGCCCCCAGAGCCGTCATGATGCCAAAGTCGTGCACCGGCCCGACGCGACTGGCGATCAGCGAGCCGAAGCCGATCATGTCGGTGGCGATCGCCCCAGCCACCGGCCAAAGCAGGCGGGCGAGCGTCTGCTGCATCGCAGCAACCGGCTCCAGGCCAGCCTCCCGCTGACGGCGAAACTCGACGATCAGGTGCGTGACCGTCGCGATGCCCACCACGGTGATCATCGCCGAGAGCATCGTGGAGACCATCGTCAGCTTCACGCCGGCGGTGGCGAGCACGCCGCGGGTGGTCCAGAGGGCCATCACAACAACCGCCAGCGGCACCACCACCCACCGCAGGCTGCGGAAGAGCACGAGGATCACGCCACCAGCCAGCAGGCCGGCCGCGGTGCCGAGGAGATTGCCATCGCGGCGAAGCATCGCAAACCCATCCCGCAGCATCACTGGCTCGCCAGCCACCGTGCCTGCGGGAAGGCCTGCCATCACCCCACGAATCTGGTCGATTGCGTCGTCCCGGGCAGCCGCAGGGTCGGCGTCGGTCGCGGCCGACCCCGCGAGCACGCAGGCGATGCCCGCCGTGCGATGGTCAGCCCCAACCACATACCCTTCCATCAGCTCGACCACGCGGTCGGCCATCGGCATCGTGTCGAGCTGGATGATGCGGTCGCCCAGCGGTGTGTCGGCCAGGCTCATCACCGAGGCGACCCCCGGAACTGCAGCCAGGGTGGCGGTCAGCTCCCGCAGCCGCTTGATGCCTGCAGGCGTAAACAGCTCGGCGTCGTCGTAGACGGCCAGCACCACTTCGCTCGCGCCAAACGTGCGGGCCAGCCGGTCGTAGGGAGGCAGGGCGGGATCGGTGCGATCGAACATCGTCTCGATCGACTGGGAAAACTCCAGCTTCTGGGCCTGGTTGACCGCAACGGCCGTGAGCACTGCAGCCACAATGGCCAGCCAAACGCGGCACCGCACAAGCCATGCCGCGAGGCGGCTCGCCCCAGGCGGCACACGGCCGTCGCTCTCCTCGTGCCCATCTGGTGGTCGCGACATCCGTTTCGCTGGAGCTCCTCCGGCCCGATCTTGATCCATCCGGCTCGCCAGTCGGGACGCTGCGGCAGCCTCCGCAGCCTGCCATGGCGGCTCCCCATCCTACCCGATTCCCCGTTTCCCGCCGGCTTTGGGATTTCCGCGGGGCCTGCTGCGCAAGCCTTTGAAACGAAACGACTTACGTCATTTTTTTGGCCGCCCGCCCACCCTTGACCGGCCCGCAGGGACACACCTATAGTCCCGCGCGTTTTTGTTTTTGCCGCGGGGCTCGCAATGCCCGACGGCCCGACGTTCCTTTTTCATCGCGTGAACTCCATCCCACACCTCGCTCGACCTTTGTCACGGCCTCATGCCCGCATGAGCCGTCGGCTGCTGCGCGGCATCCTGCTGCTTGCGGGCCTGGTCGGGGTGTGGATATCGACGAGAGCCCCGCGGGCCGAGGATCCGCCGCCACCGCCGAGCTCGCCAGCCGGCGTGCTCGCCTCACTGCCCACCCGCGGCCTCGCCTCGGCGATCGCCGAAGCCGGGCAGATTCAGGCGCCCGCGGTCGATCCCACCGAGCCCCTCGCGATTCGTGCCGGCCAGGCCTCCCGCTGGACCGAGGGCTCCTACGACGTCTGGCATCTCACCGGCGGAGCCACGATTGCCCAGGGGGCAACCACCGCGTCGGCCCATGAAGCGGTGATCTGGATCGAGCAGCAACCCAGCGGCACGGCCGACCCCGCCGACGCCTCCGCCGCCTCGCCCCCGTGCGGAGCGTGCTGGTGCGGATGGCGGGCAACGTCGAGGTCGAGGCTGGCGAGCGCTCGACGGCGGCGATTCGCGGCCCGAGCTGGGCCGGGCGGTTCTGGACCATCCGCGATCCCCAGCTCGACTTCGCGAGCGTTGTGCCTCCTCCGAGTTCTCCCGTGCAGTATCAGGGAGCCACCTCAGGCCGGGCCTTCGCTGGCGATCCCGAGCAGCAGCCGGGCAGCTCGGCAGGCGACGGGGCTATCCAGCTCACGTCGGGCGAGCTGCCCCTCGACGAGGTCGAGCTGCTTCCGCCGACGGGGGAGAGCGGCAGCATCGATCAGGCCCAGTTCACGGAGTTTGCTCCGTCAGCCTCGCCGCAGGCTGCCACCGCCAACACTGCCCGCAGGCTGCGTGCCTTCCCGCGGTCGAGCATGCCGCTGAACGTGCGGTGGTATCCCAGCCCCGGCGGTGGCGAGTGGGTGGCGGTGATCACCTCGGGGGTCAACCTCGTGATCGACGGCGTCGACCCAGCCGGCCCGCTCGATATCTCGGCCGACCGTTTGGTGATCTGGACGCAGGCCAATCAGCAGCCATCGCTCGACGGCAGCAGCAGCCAGGCGGCCGACGTCCCCATGGAACTCTACATGGAGGGCAACGTGATCTTCCGCCAGGCCCAGCGTGTGGTCGAGGCGGTGAGCATGTACTACGACGTGCCTCGCAGCTCGGGCGTGATCACCGGCGCAACCGTGCTCACACCGGTCAGCAACTACTCGGGGCTGGTGAAGCTGCGGGCCGATGTCTTGCGGCAGGTCAACCGCAGCGATTTCGTCGCCCAGAACGCCGGGCTGACGTCCAGCCGGCTGGGCATGCCCACCTGGGAGTTTCGCGCTCGCGAGATGTCCTTCACCGACGAGCAGGTGCCCCTGCCCGGTCCCTTCGGCCAGACCCTGGTCGATCCCGCCACTGGCGAGCCGGCCGTGGAGCATCAGCAGTTCATCACCAGTCGCGGCAACACGGTGCGGCTGATGGGAGTGCCGGTGCTGTGGTGGCCTGTGCTCGCCACCAACGCCAAGAAGCCAACCTTCTACATCAACAACGCGCAGGTCAAAAACGACCAGATCTACGGCACGCAGATCCTCACCAGCTGGGATGCCTTTCAGGTCTTCGGCTGGCAGCGAGCTCCCGACGGCGTCGACTGGGACTTCGATGTCGACTACCTCAGCCTTCGCGGACCGGCCACCGGCACCTCCCTGCTCTACGACCGCCCCGACTTCTTCGGCATCGGCACGCCGGCCAACGGCGTGCTCGACGGCTGGTTCATCAACGACACCGGCATCGACAACCTCGGCCTTTTTCGCCGCGACTTCACCTTCCCCAACAGCTTCCGCGGCCGCAGCTTCTGGCGGCATCGGCAGGACCTCTCATCTGAGTGGCAGATGCGGGGCACGGCAGGCTGGATCAGCGACTACAACTTCCTCGAGGAGTATTACGAGGCCGAGTGGGAGGAAGGCTACGAGCAGCGGACCTGGCTCGACGTCCGGCGAACCGTCGACAGCCGCGAGCTGCGGCTGCTGGCCAGCTACCGGGTCGACCCCTTCTTCACCCAGAGCCAGTGGTGGCCCCGGCTCGACCACTACACGATCGCCCAGCCGCTGCTTCGCAACGCGCTGACCTGGTACGAACACTCCAGCGTGTCATACGTCAGCCAGCCGCTGCCTGCGGCTCCCGATGTCGGGCAGGGGCTCGAGTATTTCACGCTGCTGCCGTATGAGTCGGACGTGATCGGCGAACGGCTCGCCACCCGCCAGGAGATCGACCTGCCCTTCCAGGCGGGAGCGGTCAAACTCGTGCCCTACGCGCTGGGCGAACTCGCCCACTGGGGCCAGGACCTTACCGGCCAGCCGATCGATCGGGCCTACGGGCAGGTCGGCATTCGCTCCAGCCTGCCGATGTGGTGGTCTGACAACACCATCGAGAGCCAGCTCTGGAACGTGCACGGCATCGCCCACAAGGTGGTCTTCGACCTCGACTTCTCGTATGCCAACTCCACGCAGAGCATCGACCAGTTTCCGCTCTACGATCAGATCGACGACGACGCCATCAACCAGTATCGCCGCAACATTCCCTACTGGGACTTTGGCGCCGTTCCCTTCCAGGGTTCGGTGGTGCCGCTGCAGGCCCCATTCATCTTCGGCCCCGACAGCAAGTATGATCCGCGAAGCTATGCCGTCCGCCGCGGCTTGGGCGGCTGGGTGACCGGGCCGACGGAGATTGCCAACGACCTGACCGCCTTCCGTGTCGGGGCCCGGCAGCGATGGCAGACGAAGCGAGGGCCCGCGGGCAACCGCCGCATCATCGACTGGATCACCCTCGACATCGACGGCGAGTTTTTCCCGGTCGACACCCAAAACTTTGACCAGCTTCTCGGCCTCTGGCAGTACGACTTCCGCTGGCATGTCGGCGACCGCACGGTGATCCTCTCCACCGCCGACGTCGACTTCTTCACCGAGGGCCAGCAGCTCTACACCGTGGGGGCGCTGATCAACCGCTCCACCCGCGGCAGCTTCTACATGGGCTTCCAGGAGTTTGCCGGGCCGATCGAGGCGAGCGTGCTGACCGGATCCTACACCTACCGGATGAGCCCCAAGTGGGCGAGCTCCTTCGGCACGGCGCTCAACCTCACCGGCCGCAACATCGGTCAGCGGCTGGAGCTGATCCGCATCGGTGAGGCCTTCCTGATGAGCTTCGGCTTCAACGTCGACTACAGCCGCAACAACGTGGGCGTGACCTTCAATCTCGAGCCCCGCTTCCTCTCGCGGACCCAGTTCGCCAGCCGCACCGGCATCGACATTCCGGTCGCCGGCGCGTATGGGCTGGAATAAACCCGTCGGCCCACCGCTACCTTTTTTATCCATCGGCTCCTCGCCGCGGGCGAGACGCCAGAAGGCGAAGGTTGCTCCCAGCAGGAGGTAGCCAGCCGCCATCGAGAGCGGGCCACGGCCTGCGGCCACCTCCGGCAGTTCACCAATCGCCCAGGGCACAAACAGTCGGCCGCCAGGAAATGGGGAGTGGATGATGCCGAAGAGCGTCATGCCGCCTGCTGCGACCGCCCACAGGGCAGCCCGCAGCAGCCGCCGGTCGATCAGGCTCGCGGTCATCCCGGCCCACACCAGGCTCGTGACGATGAAGCCGGCGGCGAGCATGTGCAGCGTGTAGACCTCGACGGCCAGCGGACCTTCGATGACCGCGCCGGCTGCGGCCATCTTGTCGGAATGGATCACCATCATCGCCGCCAGCGCCGGCACGCAGGCAATCGCCACCGCCGGATAGTGACGCACGGGCGTGGCATGGAAGCTCTGGGCCGTGATCTCCAGGCCGATAAACACCAGGATCGGCAGGATCGCCGGAGCTGGGATGATCTCGTAAAGGTAGGCGAAGCTGCCGGTGATGCCGGCCCCACCGATGATCACCGCGGTGGCCAGCGTGTAAGCCGCCCTGCCCCCCATCGCCTTGTAGGCGGGGTGGCCGATGTAGGGCGTGGTCTGGATCACGCCGCCGCAGGCTCCGGCAATCACCGTGGCCAGGCCTTCGACCGCGATGATCCGCCCGGTGTGATACTCGTCGCCAGCCGCCGCCGCGCTCTCCGTGCAGTCGATGCCGCCCACAACGGTGCCCAGCGCAAAGGGAATCACGATCGGCAGATACTTCAGCGTGTCGCTCCAGGCCTCAAGCCACTCAAGCTTGGCGGCCGCCAGCCACTCTGTCGGCCAGAGGGCGGCAGCCGGGTCGACCATCGCATGCCCCTCACCAGCAGGCAGCCAGCCGGCCGCCGTGCCCACCGCATAGAGCGCCCCGCCCACCGCCAGGGCCGCCAGGGCCCCGGGAATCCGCAGCGGAAACGGAATCGCCGCGGTCAGGCTCGCCAGCACAATCCCCATCGACACCAGGCCGACGATCGGCGTGCCCACAATCTCCAGCGTCGGCAGAAAGGTGATCAGGGCCAGGGCGATCGCCGCCAGGCTGCCGAGCAGACCGGCCCGGGGCACCATCCGGCGGATGCTCGCAGCAAACGGCGCGCAGGCAAGCTTGAAGAAGCCGCTCGCCACGATGGCGCACATACCCACATGCCAGGCATGCCGGGCAGCGGCCTCCTGCTCCAGCCCACTGCTGAGTGATTCCAGATAGGCCGGCCCGAGCACGAAAAACACCATGCCGAAGGTGCTCGGTGTGTCGAGGCCCAGCGGCATCGCCGTCACATCGTTGCGGCCGGTCCGTCGGGCCAGCCGGAAGGCCATCCAGGTAAACAGCAGATCGCCGATGACAACGCCCACCGCCGTGCCAGGCACGAGATGTCCGAGGGCAAACTGTGCCGGATAGTCAAAGACGGTGGCCAGCAGGCCGACGGTCAGCACGAGGTCGGCGAGGTTGTCGAGGGCAAGCCCGAAAAACGCGTTGACATCGCCCGGCATTGCCCACTGGTAGGGCTTGGTTTTCACAGCGATCTCCGACACTGACGACGCTCCACCCGCCCGGGCAACTTTGGACGGAGTCTAGGTGGATCGCATGGGCTCGTCAAAAACCTCCGCAGGGCCTCACTGCCGCCACGCTCCATCCCCGTGCCACCAGAACGGCCAGTTTCTCCGGCATTCCGGCTATACTCCCGTCACGGGTAAAAACGGCTGCCCGATGAACCCTTTCCTGGCCGGCTGCGTAACGAGGGAGAGTCCGTGCACGACCTGCCCGCTCAAACGGGACGGAACCAACCACCCCAGGAGGGCGGGTCGGCCTGGCAGACGTCGTCTGTCGAGCCCTCCGGCCCGACTGACGAAGTTCTGCTCGAGCAGTTTTCTGACCGTGGCGATGAGTCTGCCTTTGAGGCGCTCGTGCATCGCTACGAACAGGAACTGTTCAACTATCTCCGTCGGTATCTCGGGCAGGCCGAGATGGCGGAGGATGTGTTTCAGGCAACTTTTCTGCAGATCTACCTGAAAAAGGAGCAGTTTCAGCAAGGCCGGCGATTCCGACCGTGGCTCTACACAATCGCCACCAACCAGGCCATCGATGCCCAGCGGCGGAACAAGCGACACCGAATGGTTAGCTTGGACAACCGCCCTGGGGGCGATGATGTCGCGGCACTGGTGGAGGTTCTCGCGGGAACCGATCCGACGGCCGCCCAGCGATACGAACAGGAAGAGGCCAAGGCATGGGTGCGGGCTGCCGTCGATGACCTGCCCGATCAGCTCAAGGCCACGCTCCTGCTGGTGTACCACCAGGGGCTGAAGTATCGCGAAGCGGCCGATGCGCTCGGGATTCCCGTGGGAACCGTCAAGAGCCGCCTGCACTCAGCCCTCGTCAAACTCAACGAGTCGTGGACGACCCAGTGTGGGACGTGAAGGTGTGGAACGTAACGCCCTCGTGAACTGACCGAAACATATTTGAGCAGGCAACGGATGTCGCAAGCGTTGACACAACTCCTCACATCCGCCTTTCGACCGAAACGATGCTGACCATGCAAGACGACCTGATCGGCTATCTGCTCGGCGCACTCGACGCCGACGAGTCCGCACGCGTGCAACAGGCCCTGGATCGCGAGGCGAGGGGATCGTCCGCTGCAGGAGCCGAACGCACTTCCGACAGCCCCATCGCTGATGTCCTTCAGCTGCATGATCGACTGGAAGTCCTTCGCTCGGCTTTTCAGCCCCTCGAAGCCGACCGAGCGGCCGACGCTGCTCCACCTGGCCTGGCCAGCCGCACCCTGCATTTCGTCCGCAGCCAGGCGGCGATGGCGGCGACGGTTCAAGCTGCCGTGCATGAGCCGCCGCCGCCACCGAGCCCCACGCTCGCTCCGGAGCCAGCCCCCATGGTGCCGGCGTCCCGCTCCATCCTCGACCGCCTGCTGCTGGGGGCGTCGGCCATCGCGGCAGCGGTGCTGCTCGCCCCTTTGCTGCTGGAAACGATCGAAGACTCACGAACCCGCCGGGTCGAGCGAAAGCTGGGCGTCCTCGCCGGCGCCCTCCACGGCTACGGCGATGCCCATCGTGAGTATCCCACGCCTCCGCCGACCGGCCCTCTCTCGCGAGCCGGCCTGTATGCCCCCACGCTCGTGGCCGAGCACAGGCTCAAGGCAGACGACAGCACCCTGCTCGTGCCCGGAAGCACGCTTTCGCAGAGCGGCACCTTCCGCATCCCCAGTCGTGAGGAGCTTGAAAAGCCGTGGGGACGGAGCGGCTTGAAATGCTTGTGCGGCAGATGGGAGGCGACTTCGGCTACACCCTGGGGCACCGCGATGCCGCCGGTTCGCTCCAGTCGGTTCGCAACAGCCGCCGCGGCCACCACCCGATCATGGCTGACGCCCCGGCTGACCATGGGCTGCATGCCCTGCACCATCCGTCGGGGCTGCACCATGTGCTCTTTGAAGACGGCCGCGTGCAGCGGGTCTATGACCCGACCTTCGCTGCTGACCGCGACCACCTCTACCACAACCACGACGGCAACCTTGCTGCCGGCCTCGATGCCGACGACTCAGCGATCGGTGGCAGCCACCATCAGCCGTAGCGGTTCCACGGTTCATCCGCGTCGCTCACAGTCCACGAGCGGTGGCGCTGGGGACTGAGAAACGCTCGTTGACGCTCCAGCCAAAACAGCCGTAGACTCCGCGTCAAAACTGAAAAAACCGCGGAGAAGCTATGACTCAGCCCACCGTCGCCCCTCAGGCATCCGATGTCGATCAGCTGGCAATCGACACTATCCGCACGCTCTCGATGGATGCCGTTGAAGCAGCCAAGAGCGGCCACCCCGGCACACCGATGGCCCTGGCGCCAGTCGCCTACACGGTGTGGAAGGAGTTTCTCCGGTACGACCCGGCAGATCCCACCTGGCCCAACCGCGACCGGTTTGTGCTGTCCTGCGGCCATGCGTCGATGCTCCTCTACGCGCTGATCCACCTGGCGGGGATTCGCCGGGCCGGGGGCGACGCTGCAGCCGTGAGCCTCGACGACATCCGCAGCTTTCGGCAGCTCGACAGTGTGTGTGCCGGCCATCCCGAGCACCACATGACCTCGGGCATTGAGACCACCACCGGCCCGCTCGGCCAGGGCTGCGGCAACTCCGTTGGCATGGCCATAGCCTCGAAGTGGCTGGCCGCTCGCTACAACCGCCCCGGCCAGGAGCTCTTCGACTTCGACACCTACGTGCTCTGCAGCGACGGCGACCTGATGGAGGGCGTGGCGGCCGAGGCGGCGTCGCTGGCCGGCCATCTGAAGCTGTCGAATCTCTGCTGGATCTATGACGACAATCGCATCACGATCGAGGGCGACACCGACCTCGCCTTCAGCGAAGACGTGGCGATGCGGTTTCGAGGGCTTGGCTGGCATGTTGAGCATGTGGACGATGCCAACGACACAGCCGCCCTTGCCAGGGCGCTGACGGCCTTCAAAGCGGAGGCCAACAAGCCGACGCTTGTGATCGTGAAGAGCGTGATCGGCTACGGTGCTCCCACCAAGGCGGGCTCCCATTCCTCGCACGGCGCTCCGTTGGGGGCGGATGAGGTCCGCGGGGCGAAGGAAACCTACGGGTGGTCGCCCGACGCGTCGTTTGTCGTGCCAGCCGAGGTGCCGCAGCGGTTTACCGAAACCCTCGGCACGCGGGGGCATGCCTGCCGCGATGCCTGGCAGACGGTGCTCGCCGAGCATGCCCAGTCCCACCCTGAGCTCGCCAAGGAGCTGGGGAGTTTCTCGCCGGCACGCTGCCTGCCGGCTGGGAGCAGGCGATCCCCGACTTTCCCGCGGACGCCAAGGGGCTCGCCAGCCGCGTCTCCAGCGGGCAGGTGCTCTCGGCCATCAGCCCCAAGGTGCCGTGGCTGGTCGGCGGCTCTGCTGATCTTGCGCCATCGACGATGACCTTTGTGAAAGGCGAGGGCGACTTCGGCCCAGCGGACTACGCCGGCCGCAACTTCCACTTTGGTATTCGTGAGCACGGCATGGCGGCCGCGGCCAACGGCATGGCGCTGTGCGGCCTGCGGCCGTATGTGGCAACGTTTTTTGTGTTTTTCGACTACCTCAAGCCGTCGCTGCGGCTCTCGGCCCTCGGCGATCTCGGGGTGATCTACATACTCACCCACGACTCGATCGGGCTCGGTGAAGATGGGCCCACCCATCAGCCGATCGAGCAGCTCGCCAGCGCCCGAGCGGTTCCAGGCCTCTCGGTCTACCGTCCGGCAGACGCCAACGAGGTTGCTGAAACCTGGCGAACAGTGATGCAGGAGCCCAGCCGACCGGTGGTGATCGTGCTCTCCCGCCAAGGGCTGCCCACCCTCGACCGCAGCACACTGGGAGCTGCCAGCGGCACCTGCCGCGGTGCCTACATCCTTCAGGAAGCTGAAGGCGGTGAGCCCGAGTGCATCCTGATTGGCACTGGCAGCGAGGTTGGCCTTTGCCTCGCTGCCGCTGCGCAGCTGGCCGGTGAAGGTGTGCGGGCCCGCGTGGTGAGCATGCCGAGCTGGGATCGCTTTGCGGCCCAGGATGCCGCCTACCGCGAGGAAGTGCTGCCGAAGAAGATCACGGCCCGCGTCGCCTGCGAAGCCGGCTGCAGCTTCGGCTGGGAACGCTGGATTGGCCGCTGCGGCCGCTTCATCGGCATGGACAGCTTCGGCGCCTCCGGCCCCGCCGACGAGCTTTACAAGCACTTCGGCATCACCGCCGAAGGCATCGCCCAGGCCGCCAAAGAAGCCCTCGGCCGCTGACCGCCGCGCAGCGGCGGACAGGCCGGCAAGCTTCCCGCCTGCGAAGCCATCCTGGGAGGAAACGGGACGGGTCCGCGGGCCGCGAAGCGGCCTCGGCGAAGCCGAGGTGCCTGCGGCACCCGAAGACCCGTCCCGCTTGCGCGACACCCACGCCGCCCCCCGGCCGCTGACCGCCGCGCAGCGGCGGACAGGCCGGCCTTAAACCGCAAGCGAGGGGTGAGCCCGGGGCTGACCCTCCGGCGTATGGGAGCAAGCGACGCCCGGAGGGCCAAAGCGCAGCGGACATCCGAGCGAGCGAGGGCCTGGATGGCCCGCAGTGAGCGTCCGGAGGGGCAGCCCCGGGCTCACCCCGAGCGGACCACTCCACCGGCTCACCGTGAGACGTGCTGCCGGTACTGCTCGTCGAGGTCTTCGAAGTCGGTGTCGCACAACACGGCGAGGGAATCCGGTCTGCCGGAACCGGTGTAGATCCGCTGGAGATAGGTCAGAAATGCCTCGCGGTAGCGGCCCTGCTGACCGTTGAGAAAGAAGTCGGCAAGGCCTGAGATCTGGCTGTAGAGCGGCGGCAGCTGCTGGTGCGCCTGAAACTCGACACGGCCGAGGCTGCAGAGCGTCTCCAGCGGCACGTAGAAGTTGTCGAGCGTCAGCCGTTCGACGGCCATCGGGGCCCGGCCATGGTCGAGGCCGCCGAGCCGCCAGCCCGTCTCGGTCGGTTCGAGGCTCTCCATGTAGCAGGCCACGGCCTCGATCACCCAGAAGCCATGCTGTTCGCCGGCCAGGCGGCTGGTGGGTCGCGATTCGGCGAAGAGCTGATGCGTTGCCTCGTGAAACACCGTGCCGGCCGCGACGTCGTCGGACTCGAAGAAGTAGGTCGTCTGCGTGGGCATCCAGTAGATGCCGAGCGTGCGGCCGATCTGCGGCTCGAGCCGCTCGAGCGTGTCGACATACTGCTGCCGGCTGGCGAAGTGGACCGCCTGCATGGCCGCCGCGGGCGATACGCGATGCTGGCCATCAAACCGCCGCTGCAGCTCACCTCGCTCCATCGCAAAACTGCCAAAGGCCTGCCACCAGATCGCATGGGTCTGCTCGAGGAGGGCCGCAAGCTCAGCGACCTTGGCCTCGTCGGCAAGCTGGCTGATCCGCCAGTGATCTGATTGCCAGAGCGGAGCGTCGGCCACTGTTTGAGGAGCAAGAAGTTTTTCTTTTTCCACCCACCGTGTTCCCTGCCGCCGCAGGCCCTCGGCATAGCGCGGCTGCCAGGACTTCAGCAGCCAGCCAAACTCAGGAGAGAAGACCTCGCGACGGCTCTGCCGCCGGGCGGCCTCGGGCCAAAGCCAGGTTGTCGTTCCATTTTCGACGCGGCGAACCCAGCCGCCGGCCTGCCGGGCCTCGGCATGATCCGGATCCGCGGCGAGCGTCACCGCCAGCAGCCGAAAGGCCTCGCAGCCATGCTCGTCACGGGCGGCCGCCCGGGCTGCGTCATACACGCGGTCGGCCCATGCCGCACGGGCTCCGCGATAGTCCACCCAGATCGCCTGCTGCATCGACGCCGCCAGCCAGTCAGGCTGCTCGGCGGACGTCGGGATGCGATGGATCGTCTGCCGCCCGTCGGTAGGTGCCGACGCGATTCCCCGCCAGGACCGAATCTCGGCAGCCAGCCTCATCTCACCGGCCGCCTCGGCCCGAGCGATCAGCGGCTCCGCCGCCTGCCGCCACTGATCGTCGAGTTTGGCCAACGCCTCAGCCTGCGGGCTGACCAGTCGGCCCTGCTCTTCTGCGTTTCCAGCGTCCGCTGGCGTGGCGGCGAACGCTGCCGACCCGCCGGGAGCCACTCGCAGTCGCTCCGCGGCCGGCTCCTCGCCGCCGGCCACGCCGGATGCCACGCCCAGCAGGCAGGACATCACAAGGGTGGCATGGCGGACGAAGATCATCCTTACTCCTGGCTGCGATCCGGCCGCCTCAGTCGTCCGAGAACGCTGAGTCGAACTGGCGGCCGCTCGGTGCGAAGTCGATTTTCCGACAGAAGGCAGCGGCTTCCGCAGCCCCGTGCTCACGATCCATGCCGCAGTCTTCCCACTCCACCGACAGCGGCCCTTCGTAGCCAACGTCGTTAAGGGCCCGCATGATCTCCTCAAAGTCAACGCCACCACGGCCCGGCGAGCGGAAATCCCAGCCGCGTCGTGGATCACCAAAGTTGAGGTGGCTCGCCAGGATGCCCTGCTTCCCCTTGAGGGTGACCATCGCATCCTTGATATGCACGTGGTAGATGCGGTCGTGGAAAGTGCGAATGAACTCCACCGAGTCGACGCCCTGCCAGTGCAGATGGCTGGGGTCGAAGTTGAAGCCAAACTCCTCGCGGCGTCCGAGAGCCTCAAGGGCCCGGGCGGCAGTGATCGTGTCGAAGGCGATCTCCGTGGGATGCACTTCGAGGCCAAACCGCACACCACACTCGGCAAACACATCGAGGATCGGGTTCCAACGCTCAGCAAACAGGTCAAACCCTGCCTGGATCATCGACTCCGGCACCGGAGGAAAGGAGTAGAGCAGATGCCAGATCGAGGAGCCGGTGAAGCCGTTGACCACCGATACGCCGAGCTTCTGCGCGGCCCGAGCGGTGTTTTTCATCTCTTCGGCAGCCCGCTCGTTGACGCCGGCTGGGTCACCATCTCCCCAGACATGCGGCGGCAGGATCGCCTTGTGCCGCTCGTCGATGATGTCGCAAACCGCCTGGCCAACAAGATGGTTGGAAATCGCATAGACGGAGAGGTCGTGCCGCTCAAGCTGGTCTCGCTTCGCAGCGCAGTAGCCACTCTCCTCGAGGGCCTGGGTGACGTTGAAGTGGTCGCCCCAGCAGGCCAGTTCGATGCCATCGTAGCCAAACTCGCGGGTCTTCCTGGCGAGATCCTCGATCGGCATGTCGGCCCACTGGCCAGTAAACAGCGTGACTGGTCGTCCCATGGTGTTTCCCTTCACTCCCCTCGGCTAAAAATCGGATCAGCAACTCGACGGGCCAACGGCTGCATCTGATCAACGCCGCCTACTGGCCGCTCCCCATCCGGGCGACGCGAGTATATCGGACGGGACCAGCCTGGGGAGGCTCCTCAGTTGCGAACCACCCGGCGGAGCAGCCAGATACCCCATACCGTCACGAGCAGGTTGCCGATCCAGACCGCGATCGGCGGCAGTTCACCCGCCTTCACCCGGTCGATGCCAAACATCAGCAGCGGGTAGTAGACCACCAGGATCGGCAGGAAGCAGAGAAAGAAGCTGGTGAGAAAGTCGGAGTTTCGCATGCGGATTGCCATCGGCGCTCCGACAAAGGCAAAACAGAGGCAGCTGAAGCCATTGGCCCATCGCCGCCAAGGCTCCATCACGATCCGTTGCAGCCGCGACCGCTCACCGCTGAGCACCTCGCGTTCAAAGGCCACCACCTCCGGCCGCGCCAGGTCCATCCGTCCGGCCAGAATATTGCTGCCAATACGGGCGGCTGCCGCCTGCTCGAGCGTGTCGATCAAGACGAGCTGATCGGCATGCTCCTGTTCAAAGTCGGCCATGGCGATTTCTGAGGGACTCTTGCGGCCGGTGTCTTCACGACTGACCGCGTCCATCGGCAAGACCCGTTCGATGGTGTCGGGGAAGACCGCTGTGACATCGCCCACACGGAGCGTTCCATCGCGGCAGATGATCGAGAGCGTCTCGGCCTCGGGATCGGCTCGCAGTTCTGCCTCGGCAGCGGAAACGGTCACTGGCGGACTGTTACCGCCCGGTTGAAAGGAGAGCGTTGGCCGAATCAGTGTTCGCCCCTCAACGCCTTTGACGTTGATCGAAATGTTGTTGCTGCTGTAGCTCCGCTGCTGCCGCAGCCGCCCGTAGACAATCTCTTCAACGCTGCCCACGATCACCCGCCGGATGCCATCACGTCCCCAGGAAACCGCCACATCGTTGAGCCACACCGAGACAAAGCTCAGCGTGAGGGCAAACGCCAGGGCCGGCCAGATGGCAACCAGCGGCGTCACACCGGCTGCCTTGAGCGCCGTGATTTCGTTCGTCGCCGACATCCGACCGAAGACGCTGGCCACGGCAAAGAGCATCGTGCCAGGCACTGCAAACCGCATCGCTTCGGGAAGCACATAGGGCACGAGCATCGCGATCTGAACAAGGCCAAGCCCCTGCTGCTGTGCCTCTTTGACGAGCCCCACGATCAGCATAAACAGCGTCAGCGCAGCGAGCGCCACGAGAAACACCTGCATCAGTTCCGCAAGGACGTATCGGGCGACGATCTTCATCGGCAACACTCAGGTCGTCTGGTCGTCGGAGCCCGAACGCCGGGCCTCGTCGAGCGCGGCACGATAGCCTGCGAATCCATCCGCAAGCGCCCCGAGGGCTTCCCGGTAGTGACCATCGGCCGCATCGCGTCGGCCGCAGTCGAGGCTTGTCCGCAGCGCAGGCCGCTGCTCTGGAGCCACCCGATCAATCGCCTCTTCGAGGCTGGCGGCAATGCCTTCCACGAGTGCTGGCGTCGGCGTGCAGTTGTAGGTGCGGTAGGGCCCCTTCCCGAGCCGGCCATCCGGCTTGAGCACGCGAACAGACAGAGATGCTCCCCCCATCCGCCCGAGAAAGGCGACCAGCATCGCGATCACCGCTGCGAGGCCGCAGGCCGTTCCCGCGATCTGCAGCAGCCGCTGCCGGAGTTCTGGTTCGGCCGCCCAGGGATCGGAGAGCCCGAAGAGAACCAGCGAGAGAAAGAAGCTCATCAGCGCCACCGCCAACGGCTTCCAGGGGACCGATTCGCGAACGACCGTCTCCGCTGGCGCCTCACTGACCTGCCAGGGCGGATCGCCTGGCGACACCGACGACACCTCGCCGCGGCCTGCACGGGCCACCACGACCGTCACATTGTCAGGAGCGCCACGGCAGAGCGTCAGCCCCACGAGCAGTTCCGTGGCCTCGCGAGCCGAGAGTTGGCCAGCCACGAGTCCGATCTCTTCATCACTCACCTGGCCAGTCAGGCCATCACTGCAGAGCACGAAAACGTCGCCCTCCTCAATCGGATGCGGCCCCTCCACGTCGACCTTGACGTCGGCGTGCGGCCCCATCGACCGGGTGATGATGTTTCGCGGCGCCGCGGCAGCATCTTCTCGAGAGACCTGACTGGAGAGCTCAAGTTCCCAGACCAGTGAATGATCAAAAGTGAGCTGGTCGATCACATCTTTGCGAATGCGATAGCAGCGACTGTCGCCAATATGGGCCACAACCGCCCCCCGGGGCAGGATGGCGAGCGCCGTGCAGGTGGTTCCCATGCCATGGTATTGGGGCTCGGCTTCTCCGCGGGCGTAGATCTCCGCATTGACCCGCTTGAAGCTCTCCCGCAGCGCCAGCGGCGGCGACCGACCGGCCATCCGCTGATACTGGGTGGGCACCTCCCGGACCGCGATGCCACTGGCAAGCTCACCGGCGGCATGAGCCCCCATCCCGTCTGCCACCATCAGCAGCCAGCCACGCTGCCGATACTGCTGCGAACTAACGGGCGGATGCACACACCAGGAGTCTTGGTTGTTGGCACGCCTGCAGCCGACATCACTGAGATCGTGGTGCTGGAGTGTCGTGCCGCTATCCACGCTCGGGCCCTTGTCCGGCTTGCAACCCAGGCCACGCCCGGGCCTGGCCACGTTCGCGATGCTCTCGGGTCGTACTGCGGCCCCCCTGGGCAGGCCGCGAAGACGGTCTGCAGGGAGCCGCCCCTGGGTCTCTCTCACCAGAACAGCGGCGTTTCGCCTCGGCTCTGACCGACTGAGTCTAGCGATGGCTCGAAGGCCGTGCGATACATCATTCCTGAAGAAATCCCGAGGAAACGGCCCTTCCATCGGTCTGGAAACCAGGGCCGCGGCTCGGTATGGTCTGTCGCCCCGCAGTCCCCGAGCCCCCTCCACGCACGCGGAGACCTGATCCATGCCGCGAGCCCTCCTCGCGAAATCTGGCCGCACCTCCCGGCAAACTGCCTGGGCTGCCTGCTGGCTGCTGATCGCATGCACCGCAGCCGGCTGCGTGCAGCGGCGGATGACAATCCGCAGCGAACCTCCCGGCGCCCTGGTCTACGTCGACGACTACGAGATCGGCAACACACCCGTCTCCACCGACTTCGTCTACTACGGCACCAGAAAAATCCGCCTCGTCAAAGATGGCTATGAAACGCTCACGGTCCGGCAGCCCTTTCCGATGCCGTGGTACCAGATCTTTCCGCTCGATTTCGTCACCGAAAACATCTGGCCCAGTGAAATACGTGACGAACGGCACGTCAGCCTCACGATGGTGCCGGCATCCTCAACGCCTCCAGAACAGGTCGTGGCCCGTGCCGAGCAGTCGCGTGCCTCGGCTCGGTCACTCCCGGGAGCGGCAACGCCGCCCACGGCAGCAACGCTTCCCGCTCCACAGCAGCCGGGGCTGCCGCCTCCGGTGCCTGCCCAGCCAGTTCCACCACCGATGGTGCTCCCGCCGCAGCAGCAGCCGCTGCCGCCTCCGCCCAGCTTCCCGCCTCCCGGCTACGTGCCGCCCTCGGGCGGCCCCAACCAGCCTGGCGGGTTCTGACAAAAACGGCCGCGCATAAGAGGGGCCATGAGATCTGCCCACGAGCCATTGACCCGCGCCGACCTCGACCGCACCAAGCTCGAGCGGCTCAATGCCCTGCTTGCAGAGATTCTGCCGGCGAACCGCTTCTATGCCGAAAAATGTGGCGATCTCCCACATCCGCTGCAGTCGCTCGAGGACCTGCAGGCCTGGCCGCTGACCACCAAAGAGGAGCTGGTGGCCGGCGCCGACCGCTCCGGCTGGCCAGCAAACCTGACCTATCCGCTCAACCGCTATCAGCGGTTTCATCAGACCAGCGGCACGCGGGGCAACCCGATGCCGGTCTTCGACACCGCGGACGACTGGGTTTGGTGGATGGACTGCTGGCGGGCCGTGCTTGCACGAGGTGATGTCGGACCAGGCGACCGGGTGCTCGTGGCCTCGTCGTTCGGGCCCTACGCCGGCTTTTGGAGCGGCTTTGATGGCGTGATCGCGGCTGGCGCCATGGCGATTCCCTGTGGTGGCATGACATCCCGCGGCAGGCTCGACCTCGCTCGCCGCACCTCAGCTACCGTGCTGATGGCCACGCCGAGCTACTGCCTGCATCTGGCGGAGACCGGTCGAGAGGCGGGCCTTGACCTCACAGCCTTGCCGATCAGGCTGGTGGTGGTGGCGGGCGAGCCTGGGGGCTCAGTGCCCTCGGTCCGCCAGCAGATCGTTGAGGCTTTCGATGCGGTCGTGCTCGACCATGCAGGGGCCACGGAGGTGGGCCCCTGGGGCGTTGGCGACCGGGAGGGCAGCTATCTTGAGGTGCTCGAGCCCTGGTTTCATGCTGAGTTTCTGCCGCTCGAGAGCACCGAACGTGCGTCAGAAGCGGAGGCAGGCAGCGGCCTGCGGGAGCTCGTCCTGACAACACTCGGCCGCGGCGGAGCCCCGGTGCTTCGCTACCGCACGGGAGATCTTGTCCAGCCGCGATGGCCTGAAGATGACGCTGCCGAGGGCCCGCCGCGGGTGCAGCTGATCGGCGGCGTTCTCGGACGTCGTGACGACATGCTTGTGGTGCGGGGTGTGAATGTGTTTCCTCGCGCAGTGGACGAGATCGTCCGCAGCTTCCCGGAGATCGCTGAGTATCGTGTGGGAGTTTATCGCCGTGCATCGCTCGATGACCTCACCCTTGAGATCGAGGATCCAAGGAACGAACCCGCACGCGTCGCCGAGGCCCTTAAGCTGAGGCTTGGCCTGCGGATCGAAGTCTCCTGCGTCCCCGCGGGCAGCCTGCCCCGCTTCGAAGGCAAAGGGCGGCGATTCGTCGACCACCGTGATCTCTCCTGACACCCCCTGCCTGCCAGACACCCCAAGAACCCCGCGATGTCCTCAGAATCAAGCAGCCCCTCGCCAGCCCCAGTGCCCACGGCCCTGCGACGCCTCGACGACGGCAGTATCGAAATCAGCTGGAATGACGGCAGCTCGCAGGTGCTGTCGCCGCGGATGCTCCGCAATGCCTGCCCCTGTGCAACCTGCCGCGAGAAGCGATCGGCGGAGCCACCGCCCAGCCTGCTCACGGTGCTCTCACCAGAAGAAGTGCAGCCGCTTGCTGTCACCGGCATGAAGCCGGTGGGCCACTATGCCTACTCGATCGATTTTTCCGACGGCCACAGCACAGGCATCTACCTGTTTGACTACCTGCACAGCCTCGGCCGCGATGGCTAACTGTCCGTGGAAAAAGCTCTCCATGGCCTCTTTCCACTCGAGCAACACCCGAACACGCCGAGGGTTTTCGGGGTTGCCGATCGCCGCAGCCTGCGGCGGCAGACTCTTTCCACAGTCTGCGAGGGCCCCCTTGCCACCCGCTCTGGCTCAGTTGCCCGCTGGAGGCAGCGAAAAGCCGGGCGAGTTGGGCAAACCGCCTAGGCCACCATCTGCTGATGCATCACCGGCTGCGTCCTCGATCACCTCCTCACGGGAGAGATGGATCTTGGCATACTCCTCGCCTGAGACGATGTAGTACCAGGCTGCGAACCGGCCGTTGAGCTCGCGAACCCGCTTCTTCGCCCCATCGACTTTCTCGTCGTACTCCTCCTGCTTGCGGCGATTCTCCCGCTCCACCCGGCGACGTTCCTCGCGGGCTGCCTGTGCCTTGGCCTCAGCCTCGTCAGCGGCCTTGAGAGCCTCGGCGGCCGAAGGCGGCGGAGAGGGAGGGGCCTCGTCACCGGCGTCTTCAGCCACTGAAGGTTGTTCCGCGGCGGGAGCCTCCTCGGCCGCAGCCGACGCGTCGCCATCCGCCTGCGCCGCAAACCGGAAGGGCCCCGCCCGTCGAGCCGAGGCTTCCGGCTCAGTCGCTTCCGGCTCAGTCGCTTCCGGCTCAGTCGCTTCCGGCTCAGTCGCTTCAGGCTCAGTCGCTTCAGGCTCAGTCGCTCAGGCTCAGTCGCTGCAGGCTCAGTCGCTGCAGGCTCAGTCGCTTCAGGCTCAGTCGCTGCAGGCTCGCCTGGCAGCGGATCGAGTGTTGGTTTCTCTAACAGCGACTCGTTGAAGCGGGCCATCACGAGCAGATACCGCCCCGGCACCTCGTCGCGATCGCCGCCATCGTCGCCAGCAGATTCATCGCCGCGGCGGACGACGCTCGTGCCCGCCCCAAAGCGGAGCACATACTCCACACCATCCTTCATGCCGACCACGGTCTCGCCGTCGGTTGAAAGGATCTCGCCCGACGCCAACGGAAGGAAGCCTCGCTGCTGCATCGACGCCACCGCCTCATCGTCGTCAAGAAACGACGCTTCAGCTTCGAGGTCTGCAGTCAGCCCTGCGGGCTTGCGTGCCACATCGATGATTTTCAGGTCGCCCAAGGCGTTGCGGAGGTCGTTGAGTTTGGCCGACGCGAGCTGCTCGCCCTCGGCAAGTTCCGCAATCTGCGGGGCCTCCGATGGCTTCTCCGGATCAAACACTTCCAGAGACGCAAGCGACCACTCCGCCCCCTGGTCGTCGTACGCAAGACGAATGCGGCTCTTCCGCTGCTGCTCCACCATCATTCGACCGTTCGCCTGCACGGCCGCGAGGCCGTAATCGTCAAGCAGCACCGTGCGGACGTCCCACGGCGACAGTTTGAGCAGGTCTTTTTCAATCCAGTCGTCGAACCGCGTGGTGAACTTCGAGGTATCGATCTCCACGCGATACACAGGGTCCTGACCAGCCTTCCGCACAAAACGCAGAATTCGCGTTCCGCCAGCAGCACCGGCCGGCTGCCGATCTTCCTTGCCGACCACGAGCCGCGCCAACGTCGCCCCGGCCTCGTCACGGATCTCGACGAGCTTTCCTACACCGGTCATACCCGCCTCGATCTTCTGCGGATCCGGCTCGATCACTCCGAAGGTCTCATGATCGGCAGGCGACGTGCTGACAACGTCGAGCGCCTTCATGTCGATCAGCTCCGTGGCGGCAGCGGCCAGGTGCTCACGGGCATCGGCTGGATAGTTGTCGTGCGCTGGCAGGACCCACACACCACCCGTCTTGACCACCTTGAACGGCGAGAGTTCCGCCAGGTCTTCGTTGTAGGAGACGATCTCAAGGCTGCCCGCTTGGGCCACATCCTCAAGCTTGGGGAAGAGCACCTCCTGCATCTCGGCCGTCACCTGCCGCGCCTGGAAGCGAGGCTGCACAGCCCAGCCGACAATCAGCAGCCCAAAGCCCACAGCCAGATAGATCAGCGTGGTCTTCGCGGCGGAACCCTGCCCGCCGCGCTCGCCCGCCATCCCACTGTTGTCTATCGCCATCTCTGCCGTCCTCATCCGTAGTGCCGAACCAAGAGACTCATCCCTGCTGCCAGAGGCACCAGCAGCCACTCACACGCAGCTCACCGCAGCCGCGACTTCGAAACGCCTTCCCGCTCGCGAGCCCGCCGCCGGAAGAACACAAAGAACGCCACGACAAGCGGTGGAATCGGCGGCAGGAGCACCGCCAGCCACTTCTGCCGATCCTGTTCACGACGCACCGCTGCCCCGAGTCGCCGTTCCACGGCATCCACCTCGGCATCACGCTTCCTCCGCATGCCCTCGATCTTCGTCTCGAGCCTCCGCTGGGAAAGTCGCTGCTGGCTAGCAAGCTGCTGCATGGCCGCGACCAGCTCCTGCGAGTCGGCGGTGCCGCTGCTTTCCATGTCGCGCACCTTCTCCTCGAAGCTGCCGACATCCTCACGCATCTTGGCGTTGGCTTCCCGTTCGGCCTCATCAAACTCGGCGATAAACTTCTGCCGCTCTTCATCAGCCTGAGCTCGCGCGTCGTCGACGGCAGCCTCGATGCGTTCGAGGGTTCGGTGCACGGGCTTCCGCTTGCGGATCTCGATAAAGCGGCCGTCGCCGGCAAGTTCATCGAGGATGTTCAGCACAAACGTGACGTTGTCGAAATCGAGCGCGAAAAACTCGTCGGGCCGGTCGCGGAGCCCGAAGATGCGGCCATCGAGGAGATCGATGTCGGTGACAACAATCGCCTGAATCGGCTTGGCCTTGTCGTCGCCTTCTGCCGATGCCTCCTCTGCCTGCGGCTGGGCCGCAGCAGCCGCCTGCCCTTCCCGCTGCACGCTCGCTGCGAGCACCATGGCTTCCTGCCCCGGCTGCTCAAAGGCTTGCAGCATGCGAGAGTCGCCCCGGTTGCCCAGAATCGCCGCGACGTCGATCGTGCCGCTTCGCGTTCCTGTCCGAGCCAGTGGCGAGAAGCTCACGTTCGCCTTCTCTTTGGTGCGGAGACCGCCCGGAAAGGGAAAGAGCATCTCCTGCAGCCCGGAGGTCACTGCCGATTCCTGATTGAGTGCGGAGACACCGCCTCCCAGCGACTCCAGTGCTTGGTCGACGAAGACAAACTGGCTGGGAAGCTCGAGCTTGGGATGCGGGTTGTAGTCTTGCCAGACGACAACAGGGCTCGGCCCCGCACCACCAAAGCTGGGCTGCCCGCCCGAAGTGATCAGTTCCACGCCGAGCGTATTCCAGAGCAGCTCGAGATCGCCCTTCGGCTGCCCCTGCTGCTGCTGAAACATCGCCATCGGACCGCTCGGGCTGCGCCGCGGCTGGCTCGTGCCCGGCACGCCAACCATCAGCACTGGCAGGGGATCCTCGAAGATCGCCACCGGCTGGCCAGCCTTCACGGCCGTCACGAAGTTTTCCATTTCGGCCGGCCCGAGCGATGAGGGCTGCACAGCCAGCATCACGTCGTACTGCTCTACGATCGGCGACGAGGGGTCGACCTGCACCACCTCATACTGTTTCTCCAGTTCGTCGACGAGCGGCTGCCGCGGCGTCTGCGAGCCGGTCATCATGTCAAAGCCACCAAACAGCTCCGCGTCGGTGGTCACCACCCCAAGTCGCTTGCGGGTCTGCTCGTTGGCGGTGCAGACCGAACGGATGAGTTCATATTCAACCGGGGTGCCACGATCGAAGAACGGCACAACCACCTTCTCGAGTCCGCTGGTAAACGCACAGCCGAGAAAAACCTCCTCCTCCCGGTAGGCACCGCGAACCCGGGCGAGCACCGAAACCGGCTCGATGCCAAACTGCTGCCTGGCCAGCGCCGCCGCTTCGGTCTTGGGATCGGTCGAGATCACTTCGACCTTCACCTTGCCTCCGCCGAGCCGTTGAAACTGCCTGAGCATGTTCAGCAGGGTCAACCGTGTCTGCGTGTAGTCTTCGGGGACCACCGGGCTCACATAGGCCGTGATCTCCACGGGCCTCTCGGGGTCAAGCTCGGCCAGCAGCCGCCGCGTGTCCGCAGCGAGCGAACTGATCTGCCCTTCCGAGAGATCCGCCCGCACATCGACCGACCGCACAAGCAAGACCACTCCAAAGCTCGCCGCGATCAGGGCGACGGTGCGGAGAGCGAAGTGCCCGCCCATCTGGGCACCGTCTTTGCGGCCGGTCCAGTGTCGCCTGCCGATCAGCACCATCGCCACGTACAGGCAGACGATCACAATGCCCAAGAAGTAACTCACTGATGAGAGGCTCAGGATGCCCCTCCCAAAGTCGTTGAACTGCTCAGCCATGCTCCACGACCGCACTGTTTCCGCCCACGACGGGCTCATCACGGTGCCCGCTTGATCTGCCACCACCAGCGGAGCGTTGAGCAGCAGGCCGAGCACAAATCCGACGGTCAGGTTGGCTGGTGAGAAAACTTGCCACCATGCCGATCGCCAGCATCGCCAGGCCGACAAACCAGTAGCCCAGGTAGTTGGTGAAGAAGAGACCGGCGTCGGGCGTGCCCCAGCGAAGCAGAATGATCAGGTTGCAGACCATCGAAAACATCAACGCCACGGTAAAGATGCCGACCGCTGCGAGATACTTGCCAAACACCACCTCCTGGTCGGTGGCGGGGATCGTCAGCAGCAGTTCGTCGGTGCCCTGCCGCCGCTCCTCCGCCCACACGCTCATCGTGATCGCGGGAATGAAGACGAGCATGATGTAGGGCAGGTAGCGATTGAGCTGGTCGAGGTTGGCCAGGTTGGAGTTGAAAAACTCCGGCGGCCAGAAAGCTGCCAGCGACCCCAAGAGGACAAACACGCAGATGAAGACGTAGCCAGTGGGGTTGGAGAAGTAGGCCACGAAATTCCGCTTAAACACGGCGTCGAGCACATGCCACTTCATCGCCATCATTCCCTTCGAGTGCGTAGCAACGGTGAGGGCCCGGAATACCGGCTACCCAGGTTTCCCACAGTGTCGGCCTAGGCCGCCGAGCCACGGGTCAGTTCATAAAAACGATCGTCAAGCGAGCCGCCGCCGGCAAGAAGATCCTGCGGCTTACCGTCAAACACCAGTCGCCCTTCGGCCACCATGATCACCCGATCGGCCAGGGCGTCGACCTCCTGAAGAATGTGCGTCGAAAGCAGGATCGTCTTCTTTTCGCCCAGCCTGCGGATATTCCCACGAACCTCACGGATCTGGTTGGGATCGAGGCCACTCGTCGGCTCATCGAGAATCAGCACGTCGGGCTCGTGGAGCAGCACCTGTGCCATCCCGACCCGCTGTCGGTAGCCCTTGGAGAGTTTGTCGATCGCCTTGCCAATCACGCTGCCGAGTTCGCATTGTCGAATCACTGCCTCAATCCGCTCTTTCTTGTAGTTGCCGGAGAGGCCGCGAGCATCCGCAAAGAACTCAAGCAGACTTCGTGGTGTCATGTCGGGATAGAGCGGGCCGTTCTCCGGCAGGTAGCCGAGACGCTTGGCGCCGGCAATGCGATCGGTGGCCATGTCGAAGCCTGCGATGCGAGCCGTGCCGGCAGACGCAGCCAGGTAGCCGGTGAGCATCTTCATCGTGGTGCTCTTTCCCGCGCCATTGGGCCCCAGAAAGGCCACCACCTGCCCCCGCGGCACGCGGAACGTCATGTCTTTGACAGCAATGAACGTGCCGTAGTACTTCGTGAGACCATTCGCCTCGATCATCCAGTCGACACCGGAGGTGAAGCCGTCGGCTCTGTGGCAGTTTCCGCTTTGTGCATCACGCGTCCTCGTGAACCGGCTCCCCAAACTCGTGCACCCACAGCGATACCCCACCGCGGATCCGGCGGGAGACGCACCCAGCAAGAATGCCGTCCAGACTTTCCCTGGAGGCCCGCCACCGTCGATCCCCGCAGGAATCCGCAGCCCCGGCAAGGGGCCGCGTGGAATGCCTCACTAACTTAGGACCGCAGCCACCGGGCTGTCCAGTCCCCAACAGCCAGAGAGCGGGCCGTGTCGAGCCGACGGTCAGGCCGTCGCGGTGGTCCTGGCAGCCAGAGGCAACGTGGTGTGGTCGTCGCAAGGGCCGTTGATTGCCTGCTCGCGGTGCTCGGGGATGCCGCGTTGCCAGGTAATGTGCCGCCGCCAGCTGGATGCGGCTTCCGGGAAATCGTGTCGCGTGTGCACCCCGCGAGTCTCTTCCCGCACAATGGCCCCGCGAATCATCAGCCGACCGACCTCGAGCATGTTCTGCAGCTGCCAGCCCCGCGGCTCGGAAAACTGCCGAGGCAGCACATAGCGGCACCAGCCCTCCACGGCCTCCAAGGCTTCGGCGAGCGACTCTCCGCTGCGATCCACGCCGACCTTCCGCCACATCATGCTCTTGAGCGAGTTGCGGATGTCTTCGAGATCGAGCGGCTCATGAGACTCGTCTCGCCGCGGATTGAAGAGCATTGGAACCCGCAGGTCGTCGCGATCGTTCATCGCCAGCACGTCGGCAGAGGCCGCCGCTCCGGCGCGAGCCCCATACACCAGGCCTTCGAGCAGACTGTTGCTGGCGAGACGATTCGCTCCGTGCAGCCCACTGGAGGTAACCTCGCCTGCGGCGAGAAGCCCCGGCAGATCCGTGCGGCTATCGGCATCCACCGCCACGCCCCCGATCATGTAGTGGGCCCCGGGCCGCACGGGAATCTTGTCACGGGTCAGATCGAGCCCAAACTCCGCACACAGCTTTGCCATGCCGGGAAACCGTCTTCGCACCATCTCGGCATCAAGGTGCGACAGATCGAGATAGACATTGGCATGATGCGTCTGCTGCATCACACGATTGATCGCCCGCGAAACGATGTCGCGGGGAGCAAGCTCAGCGCGGGAATCGAAGGCGGGCATGAACCGCTGCCCATCCCGATCAACCAGCCAGGCTCCAGCCCCACGAACCGCCTCGGTGATCAGGCTGCGGGCACCGCCGGCGATGTAGAGCACCGTCGGATGAAACTGCATGAACTCCATATCGCGAAGCAGGCTTCCTGCCCGCCAGGCCAAGCGCCATCCCATCCCCGCTGGCCACGTCAGGATTGGTCGTCTCGCGGTAGACCTGGCCTGCGCCACCGGTTGCGAGGATCGTCCGCCGAGCCCAGACCAGGGTCTTGCCATGGTCTTTGTTCCAGACAAGGGCGCCCCGGCAGTCGGTTTCGTCGGTGAGCAGGTCGATGGTGAAGGTGTCGGGCCAGACCTCGAGGTTTGACAGACCGCGGGCCCGCTCGATCACCGCCCGCATCACCTCGCGGCCGGTGGCATCGCCGAGCGCGTGGACGATCCGGCGGTGGCTGTGGCCGCCCTCCCTGCCGAGATCAAGTTCGCCGTTCCGCTCATCAAAGCGGGTGCCCCAGGCGATCAGCTCTTCGATCCGACTGGGCGCCTCCCGCACCACCGCATCCACCACCTCCGCATGGCAGAGGCCACCGCCGGCAATCAGCGTGTCGGCCACATGGTTGTCGAAGCGATCCTCCGGATCAACAACGCCGGCAATGCCTCCCTGGGCATACTGACTCGACGATTCACGGAGATCATCTTTGGTGATCACCGTCACCGACAGGCTCGGGTCGACTTCCATCGCCGCCCGCAGCCCCGCCAGCCCTCCGCCGAGAATGAGCACATCCGTGAAACAGTGCGGCACTCGCCGTGGCCCAAACGGCACCAGATAGCGAGGGCCTTCAAACGCATCGATCATTGCGTGGAGAGTCCTTGGGTGTAGGCACGCACCCGCTCGAGATACTCACTCGGCGGCCGGCTGCGGGTGCCCTCCGCCTCGCCATCGCGGCCTTGGCGGGTGGCCCTGCGACGGGTTTGCATTCCCTCGGGCCGCAGGCCCAGGCTTCGCACCGCTCGATCAAACTCGACGCGGTCGGCAGGATTCTCGCTCCGCTGCAGCCGCTGCATCGCATCCCAGCGATCCAGAAAGGCCCTGGCCTGTTCTTCGCTCCAGCCGAGCTGCTCCAGAAGGTCTTGATCCCCCGCATCGAGGCTGTCGCGGAGATGGTCTATCGCCAGATCGGTGGCGTTGCGGGCGTGCTCAAGATCGGCATTGCCCCACTCAAGTTCAGACGGCGTGGCTTCAAGATCCCCGCCTTCCCGCTCCCCTTCACCGTCCGACCACGCCCCCTGCCCAGCCATGCCGCGGGTGTCGCCTGAGTCACCGAGGTCGCCTGCCTCCCCCTGCTGCTGATTGCCTCCACCAGCTGCACTCCCCTGCCGACCCTCGCCCTGCTGACCTTCGCCCTGCTGACCTTCGCCTTGCTGACCTTCGCCTTGCTGACCTTCGCCCTGCTGACCTTCGCCTTGCTGACCTTCGCCTTGCTGACCTTCGCCTTGCTGACCTTCGCCTTGCTGACCTTCGCCTTGCTGACCTTCGCCTTGCTGACCTTCGCCCTGCTGACCTTCGCCCTGCTGACCTTCGCCTTGCTGACCTTCGCCTTGCTGACCTTCGCCTTGCTGACCTTCGCCCTGCTGACCTTCGCCTTGCTGACCTTCGCCCTGCTGACCTTCGCCTTGCTGACCTTCGCCTTGCTGACCTTCGCCTTGCTGACCTTCGCCTTGCTGACCTTCGCCTTGCTGACCTTCGCCTTGCTGACCTTCGCCTTGCTGACCTTCGCCTTGCTGACCTTCGCCTTGCTGACCTTCGCCTTGCTGACCTTCGCCTTGCTGACCTTCGCCTTGCTGACCTTCGCCTTGCTGACCTTCGCCTTGCTGACCTTCGCCTTGCTGACCTTCGCCTTGCTGACCTTCGCCTTGCTGACCTTCGCCTTGCTGACCTTCGCCTTGCTGACCTTCGCCTTGCTGACCTTCGCCTTGCTGACCTTCGCCTTGCTGACCTTCGCCCTGGCCCTGTTCTTCCGCCTGGCGGCGATGCTCGAGGATCCGCTCCATGGCTTCGCCATCTTCAGTGCCGTTGCTGGCGATGGGCTCTCCGGCCTGTTCACCCGACGCCCCGTCGCGGCCCTCTTCGGCAGCCTGGTCTTGCTGACTCCCTTCGCCAGCCTCGCCGCTTGTGCCACGGCCTCGCTGAGGCCCAGGCTCGGTCTCCGGGCCGCCCTGCTGGCCGTCCTGGGCGCCCTGTTCCGCGGCCGAGGGCTGCGACTGTGAGCCTTCGCCGGAGTCGCCCTGCTGCCCCTGCCCCGACTCTGACGACTGGCCACCGCTCGACTGCTGACCCTGCGATCCGGACTCTTCTCCGCCGGGCTCCTGCTCTTGAGCGGTCCCCTGGTCAGCTCCGCCGTCTTGCTGGCCGTCTTGCTGGCCGCTGTTCTCCCCAGCCTGCTCACCGGGCTGATCCTCGCCTTGCTGCCCATCGTGGGGCTGTTCGCCGCCATTCTGCGGCTGCCGGCCGTCCTCCGACTCGCCTTCCGAAGGTTCTTGCTCCTGATCACCCGGCTGCCTCTCCTGAGCAGCCTGCGGCGGTGGCACAGGCTGCGGCGGTGCCTGGGCATCGATGACGAACTGCGGCCAGGGCTCATCATCCCTGTGCGAAACCCCGCGATTCGGCTTCGGTTCGCGGTTGTCTTCCACAACGGCCCGATACTCGATGCGGTGCCCGGAGGCCGCCCCGACGTCGGCTGGCGTCAGCATCAGCGTCGCCGACAAGGGCCCGACATGCTCGACCTCAGGCTGCCAGGCCAAGCCGTCAGCAACAGGCTGATCCCCAGCAAAAACGCGATACTCAAGGCCGACCCTGCGAATCGCAAAGTCGGGATCCCGTGCGGCCGCCTGAACTCCCACTGGTGCGTCCGGCGGCACCTTCACGGTCTGCTCCACCGGCTTCACGATCCGCACCTCCGGTGGCAGGTCGGCTGTCACCTCAATCCGATGCCTGACTTCTTCGGTGAGAATCTCGTCGGAGTCGGCCGACGCCAGCTGCTGCAGGAGCTGATAGCTGTCAAACCAGGGACCGGACCGCGTCTCATTGAGCCGCAGCGGAAAACTTGCCCTGGCGGTCGCCAAGTCGTGCGGGGGAATCGTGAACTCCCAATCCTGCCTGCCGTCGCATCCAAAATCGATCCAGGCCCGTGCAAGCGGCAGGCTCGCCTCCGCAATCAACGTCACCCGCGTTCCCTCAAGCGCTCTGAGATCCCCCTGCCACTGCACGGTCTCCGGGGGCCGCCGCGTGTAGTCTGGAAACTCATAACGCACCTCACGAACCAGCAACGATGGCACGTCCACCAGCACCACCCGCACCGGCTCAGTCTGCCCATCACCAGCGAGGATCGCGCACTCGGCAGATCGATCCATGCCGCGGTCGCCACCGGGCAGCACCACCTCGTAGACCTCGCGACGTCCAACGGGCTCGTCACCAGCCGCAGCAGCAGCGATGTCTTCCTCCGGGCCGGCATCGCCTGCCCGCCGCACCATTGGCAACATCCAGGCCGAGGCCACGTCTGGTCGGCCTGAGTCAGCCAGCGGCACCACCCGGACCTGCGGCTGCTCCCCGCGACGGCGACCGCGAATCGTGGTGCTGACGATGAGCTGACGGCCACGATGCAGCGTGACCTCTCCACGCTGAACGCTCAGTGAATGACGCATGCCGTCTGCCGCACGGCCCTCCCGCGGTGGCATTCTCCAGGCAAACTCGGCCGGCTCGATGCGGACCCTGGTCGGCGGCATGATCCGGGTCCACGGCGCGGCCAAACGGGCCGCCGAGACAAAAAGGTTTTTCGGTGAGATCAGCTGATACAGGCAGGCCAGCACCACCAGGGCTGCCAACGCATACACCAGCATCAGCAGCTGTGACCGATCGGCAACGATGTCGCCGGGCTGCCGCGCGAGGCCGCGAGCAGTCCGCCGCCGCAGCGAATGCACAACCGTTTCAGGGATGCCCTCGGGATGCTCTCGCAAGAGCACGGTGTTGACGAGGTCGTTGTGCAGATCGGGATGGCCCTGTTCGAGGGTCCGCGCGGCATACACCAGATTGATGCGGTAGCGAAGCAGCGGGAGCAGCCATCGCACAACCGCCCCGCCAAGCCCAGCGATCGCCATCAACAGCCAGGCCACCCGCGTCCACATCGGCAATCCACCAGCCACAACCCAGTGCTCAGCGAGCACGCCGAGAAACATCCAGGCCAACAGGCCGACGGCAGTTCCGGCGAGAAAGGTGCTCCAGGCAACGCTGCGGTGGTCGGCCGCGGCTGCGTGCAGCCGCTTGGCGAGATACTGCTCCGACCTGGAGGCCCCCTCATCGCTCGCACGCCACTGAGGCACCGACAGCGGGGCATCAGAGAGTTCGGGTTTTGTTTCGGCTGCTGTCGCCACTAGGCATTCCTCCATGCCGCCACCGCGTGACCGGGGCGGAGGCTCTGGCCAGCACACAACATCACCAACACCATGGCATCCGCCGCGGGTGGGGCGTGACAGACCGTAAAAAACCCCTTCATGACAGTATATCGGCGGTTCCCCTCTGAGACCTCCTGCGAAGCACATTGACGCACGAACCCGCAGGGCCGTAGCGTTTTCAGTTTCCACCTTGAGCGGACGTTGTCGCCTGCACTGCTGCCCCATGCCACGTCTCCCCGATGCCGCTACGTTCCGAGCCCTCGTGGACGGTTCTCAACAAGGACTGCCTGCAGCACTGCTGCGAGGACTCTTGGCAGGCTGTGCGGTTCCCTATGGGGCAGCCGTCGCGGCCCGCAACATGCTCTACGATCTGGGGTGGCTGCCGATCGCCACGGCCGACATCCCGGTGATCTGCGTCGGCAACCTGACGCTGGGAGGCACCGGCAAAACACCGCTGGTTGCCTGGGTGGCACGGCAGCTCGGCCAGCTGGGTGAGAAGCCCGCGATTGTCAGCCGCGGCTACGCGGCCGCTCGCGAAAGCACCAGCGACGAAGCCGCCGAGCTCCGCATGCTGCTGCCGGGCGTGCCGCATGTCGCCAACCGGGTTCGGGCAGCCGGCGTTGCCGAAGCAGCCCTCCGCCACGCGGCCACGGTGGCGGTCCTTGACGATGGCTTTCAGCACCGGCGGCTGGCTCGCTCGCTCGACATCGTCGCTGTGGATGCCACCGATCCCTATGGCTGCGGCCGCCTCTTTCCCCGCGGGCTTCTCCGCGAGCCGCTCCACGGGCTTGCCAGAGCTGGCGGCATCGTGCTCACGCGAGCGCTGTCGGTCGATGCCGCACGGCGGTCGGCCATCAAGAATGAACTGATGCGATTCGCGGGCACACGGCCGCTCGTGTGGGCGGAGGCCGTGCATGGCCCACGCTGCCTGCGATCGGCTGACGGCAGCCTGCGTCCTCTCACCGACCTCGCGGGCCGGCGGGTGGCAATCGTCTCAGGGATCGGCAATCCAGCAGCCTTTCGCCGCACCGTGGAAGCCGGCGGGGCCATTGTCGACAACGAGCTGATCTACCCTGACCATCATCGCTATGCCTCAGGCGACCTTGCCGAGATCGGCCGCGCGGCCCACAGCACCGACATGGAACTGATCGTGACCACGGTCAAAGATCTCGTCAAAATCCAGACCAACGACCTGGCGGGCGTTCCCGTTGTCGCCCTCGAAATCGCACTCGACATCCTCACTGGCGAGGACAACCTGCACCGGCTCATCGGCAGCGTGGTCGGAGCCCCCGCCGTCGGCTGCCTGGGGGATGCCTGACGCGGCACCGCCAGGCCAGGAACACAACGACATGCCCACGCACGCAGCAGTTCCCGAGATTTCCCTGATCGTCAACACCTACATGAAGCCGCGGCATCTCGGGCTGGTGCTCGATTCGATTGAGCAGCAGGAGGGCGTCGTAGGAGGCTTTGAGGTGGTGGTCTCCGACGACGGCTCCACCGACGAAACCGCCGAACTCGTCGCCCGGCGGGCAGCGAACGCCTCCTTTCGGATCGCCTTCACGTCGCGGCCACACGATGGCTTTCGCCTCGCCCGCGTGCGGAATGACGGCGCTCGCCTGGCCCACGGCAAGCGGCTGCTGTTTCTCGACGGCGATTGCATGCTGCCCCGCAATCACGTGGCCGTTCACCTCGCCCGCTGTCGGGAAGGCGTGGCCACCGGTGGCGACTGCGGCCGCCTCGATGAGCTCCAGAGCCGCTCGGTCGATCCCACCACGCTCGACGCCAACGCCGTCCACCAGCTGCTTCCCGCCAAGGAGCGAGCCGCCCTGAAGCGGAGGCTGCGCAAGTGGCGGTGGTATTCGCTGATCGGCCACCCCACCAAGCCGCGGCTGGTGGGCAACAACATCTGCATTCACCGGCGTGACTTTGACGTGGTCAACGGGTTTGACGAACGGTTCGTTGGCTGGGGGCAGGAAGACGACGACATCACGCTTCGGCTGAGGGCTGTCGGCGTCCGCCTTGAAACGGTGCTCGACCGCACCTGCTCACTGCATGTCTGGCACCCCACCGACCCCACCGCCACGGCCCGCTGGCGAGACGGCACCAACGTCCGCTACTTCCTCCGCCGCGGACGGCTTGCCTGCTGCCGTCAGGGCATGACCAGACGATCGCTCCACGACCTCCGCTGGCGGCTCCCCGCTGGCCTTGAGACGACTGCAACCGGCCGGGGCGTCGCCCTGCTCTTTGACAAACGGCACATGCGAGACGCCGTTCACCGCGACACACCACATCGCACCACGATCGCGGCTGCCCCCGAGATCGATCTTGTGGTCTGGCCAGGCAGCGGGCGTTTTGCCCGCCGCACACAAAAAGCCGGCAGGACATCGCCCGACTGTCGTGTCTTGCTGGTCGAGGGAAACGAGGCCCCACCGCACCGGCTTCGCTCGGCCGCCGACGTGGTCCTTGATGCTCCACCGATATCGACAGAAAACACTCCAGCCGGCCGCTCCAGCCTAGGGGAACTTGCGGCCCTTCTGGAGACTGTCGGTTAAGGCCGCTGCAGCAGGAGGATCAACCTGAGCGAAGACGACTACTTCTTCTTCTCAACGTGCACGGTGTGCCGTCGCAGCCGAGGGCTGTACTTCTTCAGGCGAAGCTTCTCTCCGCCCGTCTTCCGGCGGATCGTGTAGTTGTAGTCGCCAGTTTCCTCGCACACGAGGTGCACGACTTCGAGCTTTTTCTTTCCCTTGGCCATGAGGCGGATCACACCGTTGAGAGGTTCGAGCTGGTTATGAATGCGGCCTTGAAGACTACCTCAAGGCTCTCCCCTCCGCCAGATGCCCTTTCGCGGCAACGCGGAAGGCAGTGCTGGCACCCCAGATTGGGTGGTAGCGGCGTCACAACCCATGAGTGGTACGATTCAGTGTGGGGCGAGGGGGCGACCGAAGGCAATCCACGCGGGAACCGCTCGCCGGGGCATCTCCTGCGGGCTTAGATCGAGCAAGCGATGGCAAGCGACATCTCGACAAACCCAACTGACCGTCCGACAGAGCCCGAAAAGCGTGGTAGCCGTCCTACGGCCCCGGTGCGGGGAAAGGATGACATGCTGCCAAAGCCGCTGCAGCAGCGGCCCCTGAGTGCTCGAGCAGCTGCCGCTTCGCCGTCCTTCGAGAAAAGCGCATCTCACCAAGGCAGGGCCACGCCGGTGCCCCCGCTCCCCGTCGCCAGGGAGGAAGCCGACCGGTCTGCTGAGGCAGCTCGCGGCGGCAGCCCACCAGCAGCCCCTGGAGTTCCCCCGCTGTTTCCATCAGAGGATTCCGCTGATATTGAAACCGCGGCCTCAGGCTCGTCTCAACCCGCGACGAGCGTGCCGGCGTTTGCCATGAGCATGCTCTTGCATGTCGTGGTTCTGCTGGCACTTGCGTTGATTGTCAGCGAGCCGCCGCAGCTTGAGCCGCTACGGCTGATCACCTCTCCGCCCTCGGAACGAATCGAAGAGTTTGTCGAGGAGTTTGAGGCGGTGCCGACGGACTCTCCCGATGTCGACATTCCCGACATCGAAGAAGCGATCCTCGTCCCCGACGCGGTGACGGAGATGACCGAGGTCAACGTGGAGAGCCTCGCCGACGATCTCGACGCACCGCCCCTCGACGTCGAACTGACTGACTTCAGCCTCGATGCGGCCCCGAGCAGTGACTTTCTTCAGCACATCGGTGCCATTGGCGGAGAAGCAGGAGGGCTCGGTGGACGACGCGCGGGTGAGCGGGAGCGGCTTGTCGAGGCCGGTGGCGGCAGCAAACAGAGCGAGCAGGCAGTCGAGTCGGGGCTGAAGTGGATTCTCGCTCATCAGCTGCCCGACGGCGGCTGGACCTTCGACTTGACCAGGTGCCCGAGCTGCCAAGGCCAGTGTTCTCACAGCGGCACCGACGGTCGGGCCGACCGCAGTGCGGCGACCGCCATGGCGCTGCTCCCGTTTCTCGGCCGCGGCTACACGCATCGCGAGGGCCCATATCAACTGCAGGTGGAAGCGGGGCTGAACTACTTGGCCACCGTGACGGTGCAGGGCAAGGGAAAGGCCTACCCGCAAGGCGGAACGCTCTACACGCAAGGGCTCGTGGGGATTGTGCTTTCCGAAGCCTACGCGATGACACAGGACCCGCGGCTGGCAGGACCGGCCCAGCTGGCGCTGAACTTCATCATGGAGTCGCAGGATCCGGTCGGAGGCGGCTGGCGGTACAGCCCGCGGCAGCCCGGCGACACGTCCGTCGTGGGCTGGCAGCTGATGGCGCTCAAGAGCGGCTACATGGCCAACCTGCAGGTGTCGCCACTGACGGTCAAGAAGGCGGAAGTCTTCCTCGACTCGGTGCAATCTGAGGACGGGGCGACCTACGGCTACACCGATCCTGGCAACGGCCCTGGCACCTCTGCCGTGGGCCTGCTGTGCCGGATGTACCTTGGCTGGAAAAAGATCACCCCAGCCTGCAGCGTGGCGTCGAGATCCTGGGCAACCGCGGTCCCACCGCCAACCTCTACTACGACTACTACGCGACGCAGGTAATGCACCACTTCGAGGGTGATGCCTGGGTGCAGTGGAACGCAAAGATGCGCGACCGGCTGATCAACTCCCAGGCGACGGCAGGACATGAAGCCGGCAGCTGGTATGAGGGCTTCGACACGGGCCATGGCCCTGAGGTGGCAGGTCGCCTCTACATCACCTCCCTGGCCACGATGATCCTCGAGGTCTACTACCGGCATCTGCCGATCTACGGCCAGGCAAGCGTGACGACCGAGTTTGAGGAGTAGCGCGGCCGCGGAGCCGCGCAATCGCGCTGACCGTCACGACTGCTCGGTGTGATCGAGCCGAGCGGTCCGAACGCCGATAGACCCTGGGGCGTGAGCCTTCCGGTATGCCCGAGGAGCCAGTGGCAGGGCGACGCGACGGGCTGCTAGCCTTGTGGCTATCGGCAGAGTTTCCCCAGGCCCCTCAGCCCCCCAGGGGTATCCAGGGCCGCCGGCCCGCCCCAGCGAGATTCGTGATGCCCGCCCACGACCGCATATCGAGCGATCGGCCGCCGTCTGCCCAGGGCGGTGAGGAAGGCGACCCCGGCCCCGTCAGGGTTGGCGAGCGGCTTGAGCAGGTTGTCCGCAGCACACCGATCCGCTCAGGCTACGTGAGCCTTGTGGGCCACCTTGTGCTGGCGATCCTGCTGGCGGTGTTTGCCATCCGGCCCGAGCCACCCAATCGGCTACGGCCGCTCGTGCTCGGTTTTTCCGGCGACACCCCGCGGCCCGAGGTCGTCTTTGAGGCTGCCGTAGCCATCGACACCGTTGGCAGCGACGAACCGGCTGTGCAGCCTTCACCGGACGATCTCGCCGAGGCTGGTGACCGCGTCACGCAACCGGCTCAGGAGCAGCCCGAGGCAGCCGCACCGGATGCCTCGCCCGAACTGACCCTGGAGCCGGTCGAAACGGTAGCTGCGGATGCGGCCCACCTTTCGCTGCCAGCGGAGGCCAGTGCTGGCACCCCCATCACCAGCGTGTCGACGTCGACACCTCTCAGACGTCCGCAGAAGCCGCCGCGGCCACGCAGCGGTGGTGTCAGCGGAGGAGTCACGGGCGTGCCCTTTGCCAATCGCAGTGCCGGGTCCAAGCGGGAGGCGGTGCGGCAGCACGGTGGCACCGCAGCCAGCGAGCAGGCGGTGGCTCGTGGACTCGAGTGGCTTGCTTCGCATCAGGGGCCCGACGGAAGCTGGCGGTGCGACCTGGCCAACTCGCGATGCCGTGGCGGCTGCCGCAACCCTGGCTCGATCAGTGGCTCCATCGGCCCCACCGCCCTGGCCTTGCTGCCCTTTCTCGGCGCTGGCAGCACGCACCTCGATGGCCCCCACCAGGCCGCGGTCTCCCGGGGACTTTACTATCTGGCCACAAACATCCGCCCCGGGCCCCGCGGCGGTGACCTCTGCGAAGGCTCGATGTATGCCCATGGCATCGCCGTTCTTGCCATGGCCGAGGCCTACGGCATGACCAACGATGACTTCCTCGAGCCGCTCCTCAAAGAAACCGTGCGGTTCACCGAAACCAGCCAGGACCTGCACGGCGGGGGCTGGCGATACCTTCCAGGCCAGGCTGGCGACACAACGGTTTCTGGCTGGCAGGTTGTCTCGCTCAAGAGCGCTGCCATGGCGGGCATTCCGATCCGCTCACCCACGCTCGATGGCGTGCGTCGTTTCCTCGACAGCGTGCAAACCCAAGGCGGAGCCGCCTACGGCTACCGCACCCCAGCTGCCAAGCCCTCCACCTCGGCCGTCGGCCTGCTCGCCCGCATGTACACCGGCTGGACGACCGACGAAGAGCCACTGTGGCGTGGCATGACGCAGCTGGCTGCTCGCGGCCCCGACCCAAACGCCATCTACGAGAACTTCTACCTCGCCCAGGTTCTGATGCAGGCCGACCACCCCGTCTGGCCCCGCTGGAACGCTGCCAATCGGGACCAGATCATCCGACAACAGGCTGTTCATGGCCACGAGACAGGCAGCTGGTTTTTTGCCGACCCCGACTCCGCCCCGGGTGGCCGGCTCGCCCACACAGCGCTCGCGATCCTGACCCTTGAGGTCTACTATCGCCTGCTGCCCATCTACGGGGAAGAGGCCGTCGATGGCGGCTTCTGAGCGGCCAGCGGCCTACAGTATGTGGTGGAAGAGTCGTGATGGCCGCGGGCAGCAGCCGCAGGCTCCGCTTTGCTGATCGTCTCCGTTGGAAACACCCAAACAACCCATGAGTCTTCGCACGTTCTCCTGGCTGGCTGTGGTGATTGGTGTGGCCGTGGCAGCGGTCGGCTGGTTTGGGATCGCGGGCACGCTCGCCCTGCTGGTCGTTCTCGCCTGCGTGGCCGCACATGTCGCTGGCAATGCGATTGGCACGAGCATCCGTGATGCGACCGACCGCGACATGCCCGCTCGTTCGGCTGACAACATCGTGGTGCCAGCACGCCGGCCACTGACACTCCTTGAGAGGGGAGAGAGCCTGGGGCGGTTGGTGCCAGTTTCCGCAGGCGTCGGCAGTCTGGCCGGCGGCCTGATCGGCACGTCATGCCTGGTTGTCTTTGTGGGCAGTTCCGTCCCCGGAGCCATGCTCGGAGGCGTTTCTTCGGCTGTGATCGGCGGCATCGCCGGATTCCTGACCGCGAGCTTCATCGAGGTTGTCTGCTCCGCCTTTCGTGAGGCCCAGCAGGCCGAGCCGCGGCCCGTCTCCCGGCACCCACTCAACGGGTGAGCCCGCGTGCGTCGGCCGGGCTGAAATGGGTCGCTTCCATGGCGATCAAAGAGTTGGTACCCTCGCCTGAGAGACTTTTTTTGGCGGTTCTGTAGCCAGATCGACCGAGAACCGAACGACTGGTATCGGGCGATTGGTGCAAAGCCGTTTTTCTGGAGACATGGATTGCCATGGCAAAGCCACATCGCGGCCTGAAGAAGGCCAACCACGGTGCCCGCCCCGCAAATAGTAAGGCACGCAAGCGGAAGCGGCGGCACGTCAAGACCTGAGACGCCTTCTGCCGATGACGGAAGGGGTGGCATTTCTGCCGCTCCTTCCGCACCGCGATTTGGTTTGCGGGTATCAGGCCATTGTTTTCTGAGTGGAGCGGGTTTCGTGCCTCCTCGAGACTTCATCATTCATCCGAGCGAGTACGACCTCGAAGCCGTCCTTGCCGATATCGAAGAGATTCGCCGCTGGAACATGCAGCGATTCGAGATGGAGCAGCTCACGGCCATCGTGCACGAGGATGTGCCCAGGGGGCTCTGCGTCGGCTACAAGGATGTGGGCAGTGATGAGTTTTGGGCTCGCGGTCACTTTCCCTCGATGCCGCTGATGCCTGGAGTGTTGATGTGCGAAGCCGCCGCCCAGCTCTCGAGTTATTTTGCCTCAAAATACAACCTGCTTGAGGCTGAGGTGATCGGCTTCGGTGGGCTGGAAGATGTCCGGTTTCGCGAGCCTGTTGTGCCTGGTGATCGCTTGGTGATCGCAGTCGAGCGGATCCGAGTTCGGCCCAAAGCGATGATTGTCTGCCGCTTCCAAGGTCTCGTTCGCGATTCGATCGTGGTGGACGGGGTGATTAAGGGCGTTCCGCTTCCGGTCGAGAGCCTGCCTGCCACAATCGATCGGCAGGCGAAGAGCAGCCCGTCCTGAGAACGCCATGCCCGGTCGTGGTCCCAAGAAACGCGGACGTGGTGGGGATCCCGCTGAGCACCTGCGTCTGCTGACCGAACTCCTCCCGGCTGAAGCGGCCGCAGACGACGACGCCTGGCTTCCCGCTCCTCTCGATCCAGCCGTGTTCTTTCCCGAGCCGGCCCCGATCGAGCTGGAGGTGGGCTGCGGCAAGGGCCTGTTTCTCGCCTCGGCGGCAGCAGCCCAGCCGGAGCGAAACTATCTCGGCGTTGAGCTTGCCCCTGGGTATGCGAAACTCACCGCTGCTCGCTGCGCCGCTCGCAGCCTCCCCAATGCCCAGGTCATCTCCGGAGACGCCACCCTGCTGATTCGCAGCCTGCTGGCCGACCACTGCGTGCAGGCAGTGCATGTCTACTTTCCTGATCCCTGGTGGAAGGCTCGCCATCGCAAGCGGCGGGTGCTCTGCGAGCCCTTCTTTCAGCAGGCGGCGCGAATTCTCGCCCCAGACGGCACGGTGCATGCCTGGACAGATGTTGAAGAGTATTTTCTGGAGGCGATGGAGGCGGCAGCAGCCACAGGGCTCTTTCAGCCACCGCGAAGCGTTCCCGAGCCGGTCGCCCAGAACGACTTCGACTACCGCACCCACTTCGAGCGGCGGACACGTCTGGCCGACAAACCGGTCTGGCGGGCCGAACTCGACCGCAGTGACCGCAGCCCACCGAATCGCCAACCGATCACACCCTACGAACGCATCCGCCTGCGAACAGCCGCCACCAAGACCGACGAATCCAGCAGACCTACGAAATGATCGCCGGCGGCGACTCGTAGGTACGACCAGTCTCGGCATCCAGGCTTCTGCCGTAGGCGATCTCGTAGAGCCGCTCACCCGCCGGGGTCGGATAGGAGCCGCTGATGCATGCCTGGCAGAGCCAGGAGGAATCCAGATCGATCGACCGGGCCACCGAGTCGATCGGCAGATACCGTAGCGTGTCGGCCCCAAGCACCTCGGCCATCTTCCGCTGCGACTCCTCAGTGAGCTGCCCGTCCTCGAGAAACTTCGGGGCAAACAGCTCGTGGATCGTCGACATGTCGATGCCGTAGAAGCAGGGGGCGATGATCGGCGGACAGGCGATGCGGACATGGATCTCACGGGCCCAGCCGAGCGACCGCATCCGCCCCAGCAGCACCTTCATGGTTGTGCTGCGGACGATGGAGTCCTCCACAAGGATCACCCGCTTGCCCTCCAGCACCTCCCGCAGTGGGGTGTATTTCGATTCAGCCTTCTGGCGACGGCTGGAGGCACCGTCGATGAAGGTGCGGCCTGTGTAGCGGTTGCGAATCAACCCTTCGACCGACGGGATCGAAAGCCGGTAGGCCATCGCATCTGCCGCTGCCTTGCTGGTGTCGGGCACGGGCACAACGACAGTCTCTGAATCGATCGGAATCGTTTCCAGACGGGCGAGCTCCTCGCCAAGCCGTTTGCGGGTGAGGTAGACGCTCCGCTCGTCCATGCTGCTCGCCACGTTGGCGAAGTAGATCCACTCAAAAAAGCAGTGCGCCCGCTGTGTCGTCTCGGAGAACCGCTCGAACCGCACGCGATCTCCATCCACCAGCATCGCCGTTCCTGGTTCGAGCGACCGAATCGATTCCGGCGGGAAGCCGAGGTTGAGCAGGGCCACGCTCTCGCTGGCCGCCGCGATCAACGGACCGTCTTGGGCGATCTCCATCGGACGAATGCCCAGCGGATCACGGGCCACCAGCAGGCGACCGCAGGCATCGAGCATCGTCAGATTCCAGGCACCGTCGAGGCGACCGGAGATGCTCCGGAGCACATCGATCAGATCGGGATTGCCTATCTCCGGAGAGGGCCATCCCCAGGATGTGCATCAGCACCTCTGTGTCGTTATCACGAACGAGATGGTTGTCGCTGCCGGCGAGCACCTCCTCCCGCAGGGCCGCATAGTTGGCGAGCTGCCCGTTGAAGCCAAAGGAAAACCATTTGTGCTTCTGGATGTGCGGCCGCTCGAGCGGCTGGGCGTAGCCGCGGTCTTCAGCGCCGCAGGTGGCATAGCGGACATGACCGATGGCGGCCGGGCCGACATGCTGCTCCATCAGGCTTTCATACTTGCCTCGATGGCTCATGCGAAACACTTCGCTGACGCTACCGAGCTCCTTGTAGGTGGCCAAGAGCTGGTTTCGCTCTGGGTTCCAGACGGTCATGCCGGCCGAGAGCTGGCCGCGATTCTGGATGTCGAGCAGCATGCGAGGCACAAGCCTGGAAACCTCGCCAGCCCCCTGGGATGGCACCAGAGAGCTCGTCGTGGCCCCGGGAAGGTGACAGATCGCCACCAAGCCACATTCGTGATAAAGATCGCTCATTGCTGGCAGACAGGGACATTCGGGGCGTCGTGGCGACCGACTCGGGCCGAGACGGCACCGGGCAGCTGCCAAACTCGCAGAGCCGACGAAGTCTACACCTGCTTTGGGCAAAACGCCATCAGACAGCGTTGATCGGCAGTCGCAGTGGGCGGAGTGCCGTCGCAGGCAGTAGGATAGCTGCCAGTGGCGGAGGGGTTTCCGCCTAACGCCGCCTGCTTCCCCCACCGATGCCCGCTGCTGTCCGAGAGCCCGTCCTCCACCGAACCAGAACCGTTGTCGTGAAGGTTGGCACTCGCGTGCTCACGCGCAGCGATGGTCTCCTTGACCAGCAGCGGATCGCATCTCTGAGCCGTCAGATCGACAGCGTCCTGGCGACAGGCCGCCAGCTCGTGCTCGTTTCCTCCGGCGCCGTCGCGGCGGGGATGGGGCGGCTCGGCCTGACACGGCGGCCGCGAGAACTGCCTGACCTGCAGGCGGTCGCGGCGATTGGGCAGAGTTTGCTCGTGGAATCCTATGAGCGGGCCTTACGGGAGCACCGCCGCCACGCCGCGCAGGTCTTGCTCGTTGCCGACGACCTGCACGACCGTCGCCGCTACCTCAACATTCGCAACACGCTGCGAAAAATCCTCGACCACCAGGCGGTGCCGATCGTCAATGAGAACGACACCGTGAGCGTCGAGGAGCTGCGGACGAGTTTCGGCGACAACGACCACCTCGCCGCCCAGGTCGCCACGCTGCTTTCGGCCGAACTGCTGGTGCTCCTCTCTGACGTGGCTGGGCTTTACGACAGGCCGCCAGAGATGCCGGGCGCCCGGCTGATTCCGCATGTCAAGCGAATCGACAGCAGTGTTGAAGCCCTCGCTCACGACCGCCTCGGCGGCCTCTCGAAAGGCGGCATGGCCAGCAAGATTGCCGCTGCCAGGATGGTGACAGAAGCCGGCGGCGACTGCGTGATTGCCTCCGGCCGCAGTGACGACGTGCTGCCTCGCATCTTTGCGGGGGAAGACGTGGGCACGCTCTTCACCACCAGGGGCGAGGCGATGCCGGCCCGCAAGCGGTGGCTGGGCTGGTCGGCTGACTGCAGGGGAAGCCTGATGGTGGATGCAGGAGCGAGGGATGCGATTGTCAGCCGTGGCTCAAGCCTGCTGGCGGCCGGCATCCAAGCTGTTGAGGGCTTCTTCACCTGCGGTGATCTCGTCAGCCTGGCGACATTCGATCCAGACACGACCACAGCCCAGGCCCCGTTTGCCCGTGGCCTGGTGAACTACACCGCTGCTGAGGTCCGTCAGATTGCCGGACTCAAAACCGAGCAGATCGGCGAGGTTCTCGGTACGTTTCCCTACGAGGAAGTGATCCACCGCGACAATCTTTCGGTGATTCGCCGCGGCTCCACGCAGCCGGCCGCCACGACGGCGACCGTCCCCAGCCCTCCCAACGCTCCCACCTGAGAATCTGTCTGCTGCGATGTTTCCCGAACTCTTCATCATCCTGGCCCTGATCCTCGCCAATGGGTTCTTCTCGGGCGCTGAAATGGCGATCGTGGCGAGCCGTCGTGGCCGGCTTCGCCAGCTGGCCGATGCAGGAGACGCCTCAGCCGCCAAGGCCTTGGAGCTCGCCTCCTCACCAGACCGCTTTCTCCCGACCGTCCAGATCGGCATCACGCTCGTGGGCACGCTTGCCGCGGCCTACGGTGGTGATCGGGTGGTCAGCAAGCTGGCGGAGGCCATCCGTGCCTCCGCTCCCGCCCAGATTGCAGCCATGGCCGACACGATCGCCCTCACGGCGTTTGTGGGGCTGCTCTCCTACTTCACGCTGGTCGTGGGCGAACTCGTTCCCAAGCGGCTCGCGCTGCGAAGCGCCGAGCCGGTGGCCCGCATCGTGGCTCCGGTGATGATGGCCGTGGCGACCATCGCCAAGCCTCTGGTCTGGCTGATGGGGGTTTCCACATGGGCCGTGCTGTTCCTGCTGCGAGCGCATCGACAGCAGGGGCCGAGCGTGTCGGTGGACGACATTGAGCACCTCCTGGAAACCGGCCGGGCTGAGGGCGTGCTCGAAGCGGTTGAGCAGGCCGTGGCTATCGAAGCCCTGCGGCTTGGTGAGCGGACGGTTCGCGACATCATGCGGCCCCGCATCGACATCGATGCCCTCGATATCGCCACACCGTCGGAACAGGTGCTCGGAGCGATCGCCATGGCCGGCTACTCACGGCTGCCGGTCTACGATGGGTCGCTCGACCAGATTCTCGGCTACCTTTCGATCAAGGATGTGCTCCGCCAAAACTGGATGGGCTGGCCCATCGAACTGCCCAAACTGCTGCACCGACCGC
The DNA here is from genome assembly GCA_018401745.1 of Pirellulales bacterium. GTDB lineage: Bacteria > Planctomycetota > Planctomycetia > Pirellulales > UBA1268 > M30B53. The sequence continues at coordinate 216,339 of JAGYJY010000005.1, forward strand.
TGTTTGTGCCCGAATCCATGACGCTCGACCGGCTGCTCGAGCTGTTCCAGAAGCAACGCAATCAGCTGGCAATCGTGCTCGACGAATACGGTGGCACCGAGGGTCTCGTCACCCTCGAGGATATCCTCGAAGAGCTTGTCGGTGAGATTCGCGACGAACACCAGGCCGAGGCCTCGCAGGCTCTCGTAGAGCGAGAGGATGGGTCTTGGCTCGTTGATGGCGGCCTATCGATCGACGACTTCGGCGAACGCGTCGGCATCAAGACCGACGGCGAATCCCGCGACTACTCGACGATCGCCGGTCTGGTCCTCTCCCTGCTCGAGCGGATTCCTTCCGTCGGCGACACCACCAGCTGGCGAGGGTTCTCCATCGAGGTTGTCGACATGGACGGCCGCCGCATCGACCGCCTCCTCATCCACCGCACGCCGAAAGAGCAATGACCTCAAGCGAGGGGTGAGCCCCGGGCTCACCCCGAGCGGCCACAACCGCAAAGGCTCATCCACGAGAGGCTAGACTCATCCGCGAGAAGCACCGTCAAGCATGTCCTGCAGCACGAACGGGCTAGGGAACGGCTCATCGAGCTGGTCGAGCACCTGTCGGTAGCGGTCGACCACCTCCTTGATGTCATCTGCCGTGAGCTGATCCTCTCGCAAGATTTCGAACGCATCCAGCACCCGCCGCCATGCTGCAAACGCTTCCTCGAAGGCTTCCTTGGCGGGCTGCAGACGAGCATTCTCGAAGTCGCGTTCAGCCCGCCAGGTTGCTTCCCGGGCGGCCAGGAGGTCTTCAGTGATGCCTGCCTCGCAGGAAGCCCGCCAGAAGTCGAAGTTCACGATGTCGCGGTAGCGACGAATGATCTGGGCCGTTTCGAAGGCTTCTTGATAGTCGCGGGCGAGTCGCACCGCCTTTTCGCGTTGCTCGGCTGGTGCCTCGCGGGCCACCATTGGCCATGTGACGGTTGTCTTCTGCGCGGCCTCGTAGGCCAGCCGCTGCTGCTCGTCGGATCGCTCCATCATTGGGCGCGTCGAGAGCGGCCTGCTCTTCAGCCGGCAGCGCAGCCCGCAGCCGCTCCCCGAGCTCGGCATAACGACCGGGGAGCAGCTCTTCGAGTTCGTCAGCCAGTCGCTCGGACTGCTGCCGCATCTCCTCTTCGAGCCCCAGCCGGATCGGCAGATCCCAGGTGGTGGGAATATCACGGACCGAATACCGTCGCATCTCGTCTCCGGCCAGCGTCCAGGCGTTGCGGCCCTGCTCACCAAACACTCCCTCGTCTTCAAGGGCACGGGAGTAGTTGATGGCCGTCATCATCGGCTCGCTGTGGAAGATCAGCGGCGTGGTCTTCAGCGGAGCACCGGAGTCGACCAGCTCCTGACCTGAGATGTACTTTTCACGGCCAACGAGCCAGTTGTCGCGTTCGGGCAGCGTGCGGCCAGGGCGATCCCGTTCGTGGAAGTCGTCGTCTTGCTTGAAGAGCCGCCGATACTGCAGCTTCTCGTCTGCCTTGCCGATCTTCTGCCCGATGAACCAGCCCATCCTGCCGAGAAGCCGGGCCTCACGGGTGTTGAGAAAGATCCCGTCTCGCAGAAATTCGATCCCCTTGATCACCCAGGCGTAACGATCGTGGTAGTCATCGAACTCAACGGAGATGTTGTAGGAGAGGTTGTGGGCCTGGAAGTCCCACACCGAGTAGAAGTTGGGCTGCAGCTTGGTCATCTGCTCAAGCGTGGCCGACAGATTGGTCCAGTCTTCCACTTTCTTGTAGTAGTTGGCCCGATCCCAGAGCAGTGTCACTGCGACATTCTTCAGGCCGAGTGTGGCCAGCCGCATCGTTTCGCTGGTGGGGTCGATCTCGCCGAGGTTGGCCTGCGAGAGACCCTCCTCTGCTCGCATCTGCGCGAGAAGTCCACCTGGGCTGCTGGAGTCTGCCGGCTGGCTGAGCACCGACAGCGGGATCAGCAGCACGCCGATCGCCACGAGCATCAGCAGGGTGACAGGCCGTAGCCCAAGCCAACGGCCCTCTCGATCCAGAGCCACAGGACCGGTTGCTCCACTGGGTTCATTGGTCATGACGACGCCACCTCTCTCGACCTGAGGAAGAAAGCACCCAACACGAACATCACGAGCACATAGCCGGCGGTCTGCACAGCCTGCTGAGCCACAAGGTCGGCAGGAATGTCAAACCCGCTAGCCACAAAGTTGCTGGTATCGAGGTTGGAGAGCGACGGGAACAGGCCGGCCCCCAGCCGCATGGGGGCCAGCAGAAACGTATCGATCGTCTTCATGGCCGCAACGACCGGTGTCTGCTCGAGATCCACCGTGATGCTCATCTGCGTGGCAATTCGGTAGAGCGACTCAATCGGTCCGCCACCAGGGGCGATGGTTGCATCGCCGGTGATCTGGCTGGCGAAGAGCCGCTCTACAAACTCCCGGAACTGCCCGATCAGGATCACCATCAAGGAGGCGAGCAGAGCGATGGGGCCAGCCAGGAACGTACTCAGGCCCACGCCCATTGCCGTCACCACCAGCATCGTCAGCCAGATGCCGAAGCAGCACTTGGCGTAGTTGAAGGCGAACGACCCCGACCCAGCCCGCAGGTAGAAGTCCGCCTGAGCAACACCGTAATACTGGGCTGGCTCCAGACACTGGAGCACGATCTCCACCTGGCCATCTGCCACGAGCGATTCATAGAGATCGATCTGCCGGGTGCCACCATCGGTTGTCGTCGTGTTGACCGTGGTGGGGATCAGGAGCGAGTCGATCGTGAACTCCTTGGCAGTGAAATAAAACGGGTCGCTCTGCATCAGCGTCTGGGGATTTCTCACCCGCACGCTGCCTGCGATCCCCTTCTCGATCTCTCCCTTGTAGGTCCGAAACACACGCACCAGCATCTCCAGCGGCAACCCATCGGGAAACTGCTCTTCGGTGATGCCGGAGAATGTCCAGACGGCCGCCGCGAGCGTGCCACCCTCGATGTATTGCCGGTAGCTCCACTCGGCCCCGACGTTGATGCCCTTGACGCTCGGCTTGCCCTCGCGATCGAGAAAACGGAGCATGCCACGCAGCGGCCGGCGGGCCTCCAGCATCCCCTCAGGGCTGCCAATCATCAGTCTGATTTCCGCCGTCCGTCAGTGCGACGGCATGACGGTGGCCTTGCTCGAAATCGGTGAACCCCACGCCATCGGCATCGAGGGAAAAGCGGTGGCGGTGACCGCGGTCGAGGCTGGTGCGGCCTTCGTAGCCCGTGAGCACGCCGTCGTCGCTGCGGATTTCCACGATGTCGGCGATCTCAGCCACATGGCCGTGATCGACACTTCGCACCACAAACGCCCAGCCAGCGATACCCATCACCGCCAGAATGGCCGTGCCCACAGCCGCGAAGCCGATCATCCGACCTGCAACGATCTCCGCCGGCCGCACAGGCTTGGTGGTCACGGTCTGAATCGACTTGGCTTTGATGTCGGCCGGCAGGCTGAAGACCGCAAGCACCAGCACCACCAGCGATGCGAGCAGATTTGTCGCACCCAGAATAAAGCCGAGATAGAGCCGCCCAGGGTTGACGCTCTCGGGATCGAGAAACCATCCCGCGAAAAGCACGATGCCACCGAACAGAGCCAGCACCACCAGCACGTTGCGGCGGAGCGATTCCTGCATGGCAAGCCGCGCGAGGGCCCACACGCGGCGGGGAGAAACGGACAGCAGATCTCCGAGCCCGGACAGGGTGCCTCGATAGACACGGTCGCCCGCTGTCAGCGGGCCATAGAGCACCGACTGCACCAGCCATGTCACTGCTGCGGCAGCCACTGCAAGCAGCGATGCTGCGAAGAAAAACCACAGGATCGCCGGGCCGATCCATGTGGCAAATGCCGGGATCTCCTGTTCAAGCACCATGGCTGGGCGACCTGCTCTCCGAGTTCTGGGTGTCTGATGCAGCCACGGCCTGCGGCTGGGCTCGCCTGCCGGGCCGAGCCTGCGTGTCCCTCACGATCTCCAAGAACAGATCCTCGAGGGTCGTGTTGGGGTTGCCGATCTCCACTTCTGCCGCCTGCTCGGCGGCGAGAATGCCGCGGATCTGCTCCACGGCCTGCGACGAGACGCCACGGGCTCGGATCTGCGTAATATCGGTGACCCGCAGCAGGTCGCCCACCCGACCAAGCTCCTTGAGTTCGCCCTGATGCAAAACGGCGATACGGTCGCAGACATCCTCCACGTCGGCCAGCAGGTGGGAGCAGAGCACCACCGTCTTGCCCCGCTCTTTGAGGTCGATGATCAGGTCCTTCATCTCCCGCGTGCCGATCGGGTCGAGGCCGCTGGTCGGTTCGTCGAGGAGCACAAGCTCGGGATCGTTGATCAGCGCCTGGGCAACGCCGATTCGCCGCGTCATGCCCTTGGAATACTCCTTGAGTTGCCGCTTGCGATCGCGAGTCAGCCCCACCATCTCGATCAGGGCGGCGGTTCGCTTCTTCCGCTCCTGCGGCGACATGTTGAACAGCCGCCCATAGAAGTCGAGCGTTTCCTCAGCATCAAGAAACTTGTAGAGATACGACTCTTCGGGCAGATAGCCGATCCGCTCGTTCTTCGAGACGTCGGTCGCGTCGCGGCCGAACATCAGGGCCTGACCGGTGGTTGGGAAGATCAGCCCGAGGAGCAGTTTCAGCGTTGTGGTCTTGCCAGAGCCGTTGGGACCAAGCAGGCCAAAGATCTCTCCCCGTCGGACCTCGAGATCGAGTGACTTGAGGGCTGCCTTTTTGCTCCGCCCCCAGAAATCTCGATACGTCTTGGAGAGGTTGCGGGTTTCGATCACAACATCGCCCGCACCGCTGGCCGGAGACCGGCCAGGCGAGACAGCCTCACTCATCGACTCCACTCCCTCTCGTGTCACGGATGGCGGCCGAGAACCACTCAGCCGGCTACACACTCCGCGAAACCGTCGGTCCCCACAACTGTTTTGTACCACCCGGAAGCCGGCTGTGTAGCACTGCGGCCGGTTTTCCAGTTTTGCAAATCGTAGGGCCCTCTTCCACCGAGGGGCGTCTGGTCCGCGTGAGATGCCAAAACAACCTCACGCGGCTCAGGCTTGTCGGGTTCGACCACGAAAGTGGCCGTTTCACCGATTCTCCCAGCCTGGGTGGCGGAGAACGAACGTCGTCTCTCCAGCCGCAGAGTCGGTCTGGGAGGCCAAACTGGAAGGTTCGCTCCACCCGCGGGCAGGGAGGCTGTTTTGCTCAACCCTGAGAGCTGGTCACCCCTGCGAACCGGTCGAGGTGCTTGTTGAGCCTGAAGACGAGTGGCCCACCAGCTCTTCGACGCGTGCCACAACACGAGAAGCGGCGGCGAGCTCGACCGGCGAGAAGAACCGCTCGTCAGCTCCGACCAGATGGTCGATCGTTTCCGCGGCCAACTGCTGCCACGAGAGACCGTTGGCAATGTGCCAGGTGGCTGCCTGAGCAACCTTCTGCGGCAGTTCGCCGCGGCCGAGGCTCTCGAGAACAAGCGCCACCCGCGGATCGCTGGTGAAGCTCTCCACCCGCTGCATGCGGTAGGTCATGCGTGGATTTGGCTCGTCTTTGGCGTATTCGAGGCAGACCGTCTGAATGCGGGCCACGCGGGTCCGCTCCGGGGGGATCGAGAAGGCCCCGCCACCCATGCCCATGTTCACCACCACCCATGCCGCCCATACCCATGCCGTTCATGCCCTGGTTGCCGAAGCCACCACCGCCACCGGTCGCCTGCATGCCACCGCCACCGATGCCTCCGGCACCAAAGCCGCCCATACCGCCACCGCCCATGCCGCCACCACCCATGCCGCCCATACCGCCCATGCCGCCCATGCCCATCTGAGCAAGCACGAGGAACGCCCACAAAGGCCTCCGGCAGTCGCAGGGTCACAGGCCTCGGCGAGATGTTCTTGACAACGACCTGCGCCGACCGCGAGTCGTTGGGGATGTATTTCACTTCGACGAGCTTTTCAGCTTCAGCTTCCAGCACATCAGGGGCAGCCGCAGCTGCGGGGCCCGAAGCCAGTCGCTTTTCAGCTCGGGCGATACCGCCAACCACCGGCAGCAACAGAGCTGCACCACATCCGCTGGCCAGCAACTGCCGCCGCGGAAGGTCCCGTCGCACACCGTTTGACGCCATGTCAGAGTTCTCCTCCAGCTCGGCAGGAATGCCGTGGTCTCTCGAAAGCGGTTCTCGATGCCTTCGAGTATCGCTTCGGCTGATCAGTCGAAGCAAACATAGACCACAAAACAGAATGCCGCCTGTGCCGATCTTAAGAATTGATCGGCCTACTGGCTGGAAGGATCACCGCGGTTGTAGGGGCCGCAACGGCCCACACCGGACACGGTCGACGCGGAACCTCGCCCAGATCCTTCGCCGTTGTGTCCTTGGGGGCACTGCCGCTTGGAGACACTACCGCTTGGAGAACTGGGTGCCGCGACGTGCGCCGCGAAGACCGTATTTCTTACGTTCCTTCATTCGGCCGTCACGGGTGAGCATGCCCTCGGCACGCAGGGTTTCTGCGGTCTCGCCATTGAGGGCTTTAATCGCCCGGGCAACACCAAGCCTGCACGCTCCGGCCTGACCGGCGGAACCGCCACCGGCCACGCGAATCCTGATATCAACATCGGCCACATGGCCAACGTGGGCCAGCACGCCCGACACCTGAACTCGGTCTTTGATGGCGGGAAAGTACTCGTCGATCGGCCGACCATTGATCACGATCTGCCCCGTGCCGCTCTTGACACGAACACGAGCCACCGCCGTCTTGCGTCGTCCGGTTGCGGTTACTTCGCCTGATGCTGTCGCCGTCGCCATCGTCGTCTACCCTCGTTCGATGCCGCGAAAATTTCCCGGCAGATGTGATCTCACGTTTGAAAAACAGAACTCCCCAGAACTCACGAATTCCTAGAAATCGCGAGTCTGCGGCTGCTGCGAGCTGTGCGGATGGTCCGGCCCGACATACACCTTGAGCTTTTGCAGCATCACCCGGCCGAGCTTGTTTTTCGGCAGCATGCGGCGAACCGCCTCCTGCAGAATCAACTCAGGGCGGCGCTTGAGCCGATCACCCGCCGTTTCGGTATTCAGACCGTTGTACCCGGTATACCACGTGTACACCTTCTGCTCCCACTTCGCGCCGCCAAACTCCACCTTATCGGCGTTGACCACGATCACGTAGTCGCCGGTGTCGACGTGCGGGGTGTAGGTTGGGCGATGTTTGCCCATCAGCACCATGGCCAACTCGCTGGCAAGCCGCCCTACCCGCTTGCCCGCAGCGTCCACGACCCACCACTGCTGATGCACTTCGCCGGGCTTGGCCATGTAGGTCTTGGCAGTGGAAATCATCGCGTCTGCTGCTCGTTTTGCTGGTTCGTGTGTGCGGCTAAAATCTGAGAGCCCCGGAGCGTAACAGGCTCAAGCGACTGCCACAAGTCTCCCATGCGGACGACCAAAAAACCAGAGACGCCGGGTTTCTGAGCCGCAGACCGGCCGGCGAGACTCGAGCCCAGTTGTCCTTGCACGGCCTGACAGCGACACTCTGGGCTCGCGGCTCAACGACGCTGCCGCCGCAGCGGCCTCCACCTCCCCAAGCCACACAACCGCCCATGAAAGTTGCCGTCGCCAAGGAGAGTTACCCAGAGGAGCGCCGCGTGGCCCTCGTGCCGGCGGCCATCAAGCCGCTGGTTAAGAAGGGGGTGGAGGTTCTCATCGAGACGGGGGCAGGCGTCGCGGCCGGCTTTTCCGACGACGCCTACCGCGAGGCTGGGGCCGACGATCGGCACGCGGGACGATGCCTTTGCCGCCGACTGCCTGCTGGCGGTCCGCACCTGCGGCGCTGGTGGTGAGGGCTGGGCAAGCGACTGCTGCCGCCTCCGGGAGGGTCAGATCCTGATCGGCTCTGCCGACCCGCTCTCCCACCCGTCGGCCTGCCTCGAGGCGGCCGATCGTGGTGTGACGCTCTTCGCGTTGGAACTCGTCCCCCGTATCACACGGGCCCAGAGCATGGACGTGCTCTCCAGCATGGCCAACATCGCCGGCTACCGGGCGGTGCTCCTGGCTGCGACGTCGCTGCCACGAGTGGTGCCGATGATGACCACAGCCGCCGGCACGATCACCGCCGCGAAGGTGCTGATCCTCGGCGGCGGTGTCGCCGGCCTGCAGGCAATCGCCACCGCCAAGCGACTCGGCGGACAGGTGCAGGCCTACGACGTGCGGCCCGCCGTCAAGGAGCAGGTGCAGAGCCTGGGAGCCAAGTTTGTCGAGCTCAATCTCGACACCGGCAGCAGCGAGACCGCCGGCGGCTACGCCAAGGCGATGGGCGAAGAGTTTTACGTGCAGCAGCGGGAGCAGCTCGGGCGGATCATCGCCGAGTGCGACATCGTGGTGTCGACTGCCGCGATCCCTGGCCGGGCCGCGCCGATCCTGGTCACGCACGACGCCGTGTCCAAGATGCGAGCTGGGAGCGTGATCGTCGACCTTGCTGCTGAACGGGGAGGCAACTGCGAGGCGACCGTCCCGGGAGAAACCGTCGTGGTGGGCGGCGTGACGATCATGGGCCCCACCAACCTGGCCAGCGACGTGCCTTTCCACACGAGCCAGCTCTATGCCCGCAACATCTCCACCTACCTGCTGCACCTGCTCGCTCTGGGGCTGCCAGAGCTCTCGCTTGATGACGAGATCTGCAGCGACACGCTCGTGGCCCGCGGGGGGCAGGTGGTGAACACCCGCGTTCGCGAGGCCGCCGGCCTGCCGCCCCTGGCCGCCCCTGCTCCTGACGCTGCCAGCTAGCCCTCGGCAGCATCGGTCTCAACACCCGCACAGCCCAGCATCCCTCCGCCCCGGAAAGCTTTCTCATGCCCACCATGCTGATGCCCACCATGCTGACCAGCCTTCTTGCCGAAACCGCGGCTCTCCCTGCTGTCGGCGAAGATGCCTTCTCCGGCTTTGTGCGGCTGCTGACCGTGTTTCTGCTTGCGATGTGGGTGGGCTTTGAGGTCATCACCAAGGTGCCGCAGCGGCTCCACACGCCGCTGACGAGCGGTTCCAACGCCATCTCTGGCGTGACGGCAGTCGGCGCCCTGGTCGTCACCGCCAGCCTCGCCTCCACGGCTGGCACGGTGCTCGGCTTCCTGGCGACGACCTTTGCCATGGTCAACGTGGTCGGCGGCTTCGTGGTCACCGCCCGCATGCTGCAGATGTTCAACCCGAAAAAGAAGTGACGCCTCCGACACTCCCCGGCGAAGACGCCACATCCCTCGCACGAAAGCTCCCATGACGAGCCACGCCTGGATCAACCTCGCCTACCTCGCCGCCTCGATGCTCTTCATCGTGGCGTTCAAACTGATGAGTGGGCCGCGAACCGCGGGTCGCGGCAACGCGATCGGCGCGGCCGGCATGGCCATCGCCATCCTCGCTGCCTGCTTCGACCCGAAGGTCACCGGAGCCGTGGCCGCCAACGGAGCCTGGCCGCTCATCCTGATCGGGGCGGCGGCCACGATCGGCGGCAGCATCGGGGCCACAATGGCCCTGCGGTATCCGATGACGGGGATGCCGCAGATGGTAGCTCTGCTCAACGGCTTCGGTGGCGCCGCCTCCGCTTTGGTGGCGGGTGCTGAGCTGGCAAGCACCGTCGCGGCAGCAGGTGGAGAGTCGGCTTCGGCGGCCGCCCAGGCGAGCCTTGCGCCCTGGTCGCAGTTTGGCATCGCCACGGCGTTGACCGGCCTGATCGGTGGCCTGACGCTGTTTGGCAGCCTGATGGCCTTCGGCAAGCTCGAGGAGCTCAAGCAGTTTAAGAAGGCCTGGACCGACCCCAAGCGACACTGGATCAACGCTGGCCTCGCGATCGCCATGGTCGCCCTGCTGGTTGCGGTCTGCATGGCGCCCGAGCGGCAGTTTTTCTTTTGGCTGCTCGTCGCCGTCGGCTGCACCCTCGGCTGTACGCTGACGCTCCCGATCGGCGGAGCCGACATGCCGGTCGTGATCTGCCTGCTCAACAGCTACTCCGGCCTCGCCGCAGCAGCCGCTGGCTTCGTGATCGACAACTCGGTGCTCGTGATCGCCGGCAGCCTCGTGGGGGCCAGCGGCCTGATCCTCACTGCCATCATGTGCGAGGCGATGAATCGCTCGCTGGTGGGCGTGCTCTTTGGCGGCCTCGGCACCGTAGCGATCGCCGACGGTGATGATGTCTATGCCGGCAAGATCAAGAGCGCCGCCGCTGAAGAAATCGCCATGATCCTCGAGGGAGCGGATCGCGTGGTGATCGTGCCGGGCTATGGGCTGGCCGTCGCCCAGGCCCAGCATGCTGTCCGCGAGCTCTCCGATGTGCTCGAAGCCCGTGGCTGTGAGGTGGAGTTTGCCATCCATCCGGTGGCTGGCCGCATGCCCGGCCACATGAACGTGCTCCTGGCCGAAGCCGATGTGGCCTACGAGAAGCTCCGCGAGATGGACGACATCAATCCGACCTTCGCCGAGACCGACGTGGCGATCGTGATCGGGGCCAACGACGTGGTGAACCCCGCGGCCCGCACCGATCCCTCGAGCCCGATCGCTGGCATGCCGATTCTGGATGTCGACAAGGCCCGCACGGTGGTCGTGGTCAAACGGTCGCTCTCGCCCGGCTTCGCCGGCATCCCAAATCCGCTCTTCGCTGCTGACAACACGCTGATGTATTTCGCCGACGGGAAGAAGGCGATCCTCGACCTGACCGCAGCGATCCAGACCGGCTGAGCCACGGCAGGCGGACAGCGAGCCGACTGTGCAAGACGTCTGCCGCCGCAGGATGCGGCGACCGGCGACCCCCAAAAACCTCGGCTTTTTGGGGCGTCGCTTGAGTGGAAAAAGGCTACGGACGGCTTTTTCCACGGACAGTTAGAGCACATCGCCCCAGAGGCTGTCGGACACCAGCAGCCCCTCGCGGGAGAGCTCGAGCCGGCCGTTGTGCTCGGTTGCGAGGCCTGCGGCGATCCAACGGTCGATCGCCTCGGCTGCCAGCTGCCGCGGCGTGAAGCCGCAGGCGGCCTGGAAGTCGGCAGCGAGAACCCCGTCTCGTCGCCGCAGCCCCACCACGAGCCGTTCACGAGCCGCCTCCTCCGCCGACATCGCGTCGACATCACCGGCAGGGTCTTCGGTGGCCAGCAACCGTTTGATCCAGGTGGTGGAGCTGCGGTGATTGGTCACCCGCGTGCGGCCATCAAAGCGAGCCGCCCCGGGGCCAAAGGCCTCCCACGGCCGAACATCCCAGTAGGCTTCGTTGTGGCGGCAGCGATGCCCAGGCCGGGCAAAGTTTGACACTTCGTAGTGCTCGTAGCCGGCGGCGGTGAGCCGTTCGATCGCCGCCTCAAACATCGCCCGTTCCAGCGACTCGTCCACCGGCAGCAGCAGCCCCCGTTGCCGCTGCGACTCAAAGGCGGTGCCCTTCTCCCAGGTCAGGCAGTAGACCGAGACATGCTCAGGCCCCAGAGCGATCGCAGCATCGAGATCCTGCTCCACCGCCGCGAGGGTCTGCCCCGGAGCGGCCGTCATCACATCGAGGCTCACCGCAAAGCCTGCCCCGGCGAGCACCGCCGCTGCCCGCCGCACGTCTTCTGGCGTGTGGTCGCGGTCGAGCGAGCGAAGCGTCGCCGCATCGAGCGACTGGCTGCCGAGGCTCACGCGGGTCACACCACAGTCGGTGGCCGCCGCAAGCAGCTGCGGCGTCACATCCAGCGGGTTGGCTTCGAGGGTCACTTCGGCAGCGGCAGCCAGCAACAGCCGTTCTCGCAGCATCGCAAACAGCCGCTGCAGCCGGTCTGGCCCGAGGTGAGAGGGCGTGCCGCCGCCGAGGTAGAGGGTGTCGATCTCGAGCGGCTCCTCAACCCTCCCCAGCTCGAGGCGGAGGGCCTCGAAATAGCGGTCGATCAGGTCATCGCGGCCCGCCACGAGCGTGAAATCGCAGTAGCCACAGCGGTGGCGACAGAAGGGCACATGCACATAGACCGACCGCGGCAGGCTCACAGCCACACCCGCAGCCGTCCGTCGAGCATGTCGGGAAGCCGCTTGGACACGATGCGGTGGATCCGCTCATCGGTGTAGCGGGTGGAGTAGTGGGTGGCCACGATCAACTCGTTATGGAAGCGTTCCTTTCGCTCGATGATGTCGTCGAGATGGATGTGGCCATACTTGTGGATCTTGTCGCGGCGGTGGCTGCGGGCCACGAAGGTCATCTCTGTGATCAGGATCATCGCCTCATACATCGCCGGGCAGCGGTCGAGGCCCTCCGGCGAACTGTCGCCGAGGTAGGCCACCAGCGGAGCGCGAATCTCATGGGTCACGTCGACGCCCGAGAGCCGCAGGTCGCGGATCTTGTCGCCCGGCAGCCCCTGAAACTCATGCTTCAGCTTGCGGCGGCGATCCCAGACGACGTAGCCGACGCTCGGGATTGTGTGGGTGGTCGACGAGACCGTGACGACATGCTCACGAGAGAGTTCGATCTCATCGCCAGGCCGGGCGGGCAGCAGACGGCAGGGAAGCCGGCCTCGGTCGAGCCGGGAGACCGCCCGCAGCAGCCGGCCCACCGGCTCAATCGCCACCTCGGGCAGGTAGATGTCGGGCGGATCCATTTTCATCATCCGCCGCCGGGCCACATACACCGGCAGGGCCGCAATGTGGTCGAGGTGGGTGTGGGAGATGAACCAGGTGCTGGTGGCCATGAACCCCCAGGGCTGGCCACCGAGATCAAAACCGATCTTCAGCTCGGGAATCCGCCAGTAGCTCTGCACGGCCGCCCGCGAGTAGCCCTCCACCGTGAGGCCCTTGTGGGTCAGCGTGCGGAGCGGTGCGTTGTCGATCATGGGGTTCCTTCAGGAGGCGGCTCGTGCAGCCCAGGCCCTGGCCGGCCGTCTGGCTCCAGCGGAGCGAGCCAGAGCTCGTCAAAGAGCTGCTCCTGCCGGGTGGTCACGCGGCCTCGCCGAACAAGCTCAAGCACAGCCAGAAAGATACCCACCACCCGCATGCGGGGCATCTCATCTTCAAACAGCTCGGAAAAGGCGAGGTGGTCACGTTCGGCCAGCAGGCCTTCAATCCGCTCCATGTGCACCTCGATCGGCGTGTCATCGTGAACGATCTGCCGAGGGGCGCGGGCCTGCCGCTTCTTCATCACCCGGCTCATCGCCGCCACCAGGTCCCAGACCTGAGCTTCGGCAAAGGCCACCTCCCGCGGCGGGCTGGGGCCAGGATCGTCGCTGGTGTCGAGCCGGGGAAAACGCTGCTCCTGCCGGCGGGCCCGGTCTTCAAGCATCACTGCCGCGTCGCGATACTGCTTGTATTCCAGGAGCCGGCGAACGAGGTCTTCCCGCACCTCTTCCACAGGTGCTTCCGTTTCTTCTGGCCTGGGCACGAGGGCTCTGGCCTTGATCTCGAGCAGGACGCTGGCGAGTTCGACAAACTCCCCAACCTGCTCGATCGCGAGCACTTCGAGCACGTCGATGTAGCCGAGGAAGTCTTCCGCGATGCTCGCAATCGGAACTTCGGTGATCTCCACCTCATGCCGCTTCACGAGGTAGAGCAGCAGGTCGAGGGGACCGGCAAAGACGTCGAGGGCGACCTTGAACTCCACGTGCCTCTGAGCTTCCGTGCGGGAGGTGGGCTGGAAAGCCTCATTTGCGGCAACAGCACCCGCGGTGTCAATCGCGACCAGCACGCGGCGGCAGCCTCAGGCGATCCGCCGGGAGTCGCGTTCGAGCCGCTCGGCGACAAACCGAATCGCCGCAGCGGCCGCAGCCTCCAGCCACGCCGCGGCATCGACAGGGCCGGCCAGCTCCGCTTCGTGGAAGATGCCCAGGGCGATCAGTTTGCTGTGCAGCCGGTCAGCACCATCGCTGGAGAGCAGGTCGCCGGCATGGGCCCAGAAGGCCTGGTGCCGCGGCCAGTTGAGCGGGTGTACATACAAGATCGCGGTCTGCTGGCGGGCCACCTCGACGTCGCCATAGAGCTCCCAGAGGGTCTCGCTGCCGGGCTCACCGCTCTCCATCGTGCGGTGGAAGTCGATCGTGGGCAGGACCGCAGCGGCCACCGGAAACGCCGCCGGATGTCGGTAGGAGAGCCGCAGGGCACCCTGGCCGCCGCTCCCCTGCCCGACCGTCGCGATCGCTGCAGCCGGCAGGCCAAACCGCTCCCGCAGCCCGTCGGTCAGCGGGCCGCGAATGAAGGCCTCGGGCGAGAGCCGTGCGTCAAAGCCGCCGACCACGCGGTCGAGCCACCAGCTCGTGCCGCCGGCGAGCGAGACCACCGGCAGGGGCGAGCTCTCGATCGCCTGCCTCCAGGCGGGCAGCTGCGACGGGGCCCGGTCGTCGCGATCCCGAAGGTGCAGGATGGCTCCTGGAGGTCGCCCCGGATCCGGCGGAGGCAGAAACGCCTCGAGCACGTGGCCGTCGATCTCGCAGCTGGTCCAGGCGGCGGAGGTCGGCGATTCGGTCGGGTTTGGCATCGGCACGCGGCAGGAGGGAGGGGCCGGGGTGGGGCCTTTCAACGATCTAGCATAGGCTTGTGGGCCGCATCCGCTCGGAGCGGATTCCTGCATTCCCGCACGGCACTCTCATGCAGATCGTTCTCAGCCAAGAAGAGCTTTCCGAGGGCATCTCCCGACTGGCCCGCTGCATCCGGGACGACCTCGGGCGGCAGCCGGTGACGGTCGTGGGGGTGCTCACCGGCAGCATCGTGCTGGTGGCCGACCTGATCCGCAGCCTCGATGGCCCGGTGCGGGTGGGCATGGTCTGGGCCAGTAGCTACCGCGGCACCGCCACGAGCCCCGGCCGGCTCGACCTGCGGCTCGACCTGCTGCCCGACCTCACCGGTCAACATGTGCTCGTGGTGGACGACATCTTCGATACCGGCCGCACCCTTGAAGGCCTGCTTGCCGAACTGCACAAACGCGGGGCGGCCTCGGTGCGGTCGCTGGTGCTGCTGAAGAAGACCGGCCGGGCAGAGGTGGCGATTGAGCCGGACTACGTGGGCTTTGAGATTCCCGACCGCTTCGTCATCGGCTATGGGCTCGACTTCGACGGCGGCTGGCGGCACCTGCCGTATCTGGCCGCTCTCGATCCCGACGAGATCGAAGCCGCCCGCTGCGGGCACGACCTCAGCGGCAGCGTCGACGCAGGCAGGACCGCCGAAACGCCATGAGCCGTCGCATCCTTCTTGTCGCTCGCGGCCTCGATCCGGTCGGCACCGGCCGCGAGCTGCTCCAGGCTGCCCGTGGCTTGCACGAGGCCGGCGACGAGGTGCACCTCGCGGTGTCCACCCAGCCCGGGAGCGTGGCCACCGCGGCAGCAGCAGCAGGCGTGATCGTGCATCCGCTCAGCCACCGGCCCGAGCCCTCGGGAGCGAGCATCGCCGGAGTGGCCCGCACGGTGGCGGTGCTGCGACCACAGCTGGTGGCCTCATGGGGCTGGTCGGCAGCGGTGGTGGCGGGAGCCGCCCTGCGCGTTGCGAGCCTGCGACACCGACCGCAATGGCTCGCCTCCCTCGCCGGGCCGAGGCTCCCGGCGACGGCAGCGGAGCGATGGATCACCAGCCGGCTGCTCGCCAGCTGTGACCTTGTGCTTGCATCGAGTGAGGCAACGGCCGATGCCTGTCAGCGGCTCGGTGTGGCCCCCTGGAAGGTCCGCCTGTCTTCAGCTGGCATCGGCGCGGCGGCTGCCCCAGCCCGGAGCCGCGAGGAGGTGGCCGAACTGCTCGGCCTGCCGCTGGACACCACCTGGACCCTCTGCGTCGCGCCCTTGGTGGCCCGCAGCCGGCTTGCCCGGCTCGTGTGGGCTGCCGACCAGCTCGACGTGGTGCACCAGGGACTGACACACGTGCTCGTCGGCCACGGGCGGCTCGGTCCGCAGCTGGCTCGGCGGGCCCGCGCGCAAGAAGCCGCCCGCCGCATCCGGATGCTGCCAGCCTGCGCGATCATCCATGACCTGCTGGCCTATGTGCGGCTCGTCTGGCAGACCGGCGAGGTCGCCCACGGCGGCGTGCTGATCGATGCCCTGGCAGCGGGCGTGCCAGCCGTCGCCGTCAGCGGAGACGCTGCCCGCATGATCATCGCCGATGGCGTCACCGGCAGCATCGTGCCGGCCGACCCACCAAGCGAACTCCCCCGCCGCGGCCTCCCCCTCATCGAAGACGATGCCCTGCACGCCCGCTTCGCCACCGCCTCACAAGCCCGCGCCCGCGACTTCTTCCCACTCGACGCCGCCCTGCAGCGACAAAAGGCCGCCCTCCACGACCTTCTCGACTAGGGGGAGACCGCGCGCGGGTGGTCCGGCTCGGCAGGCGGCAAAAGTCTCGTCGCTGGCCAGGATAGGCCTTTAGGCTCCTCGAGCGTTCGCCGACCCGCCGAGCCTCCACTTTTCTGTCAATGAGCGAAGGTTGAGGAGACCGCGCGCGGGTGGTCCGGCTCGGCAGGCGGCAAAAGTCGCGTCGCTGGGCCAGGATAGGCCAAACGCTCCTCGAGCGTTCGCCGACCCGCCGAGCCTCCCCTTTCTGTCAATGAGCGAAGGGTGAGGAGACCGCGCGGGTGGTCCGAGGACGGGACGGGTCCTGGCCGCGAAGCGGCCTCGCCGGGCGAGTGCTCGGCCAGACCGCCCGCTGCGCCCCACCCCGCTCAGCCCGTCGCCTCCCTGGCCGCAGGCCGACGCCGAAGGCGGCGGACAGGCCGGCCTTTAAAAACGTAAGCGGGTCCGGAGGGAACGGGACGGGTCCTCGGGCCGCGAAGCGGCCTCGCCGCAGGCGAGGTGCCTTCGGCACCCGAAGACCCGTCCCGCTTGCGCGCCCCACCCCGCTCAGCCCCGTCGCCTCCCCCGGCCGCAGACCGACGCCGAAGGCGGCGGACAGGCCGGCCTTTAACCGTAAGCGAAGGGTGAGCCCGGGGCTGACCCGCCGGCGTATAGGAGCGAGCGACGCCCGGAGGGCCAAAGCGAAGCGGATATCCGAGCGAGCGAGGGCCTGGAGGGCCCGCAGCGAGCGCTCGGCGAATCGGCCCGGGCTCACCCCGAGCGACTCACCTGAACGCTCGGCTCATCGGCCCTGAGCGGCTCACCCCGAGCGTGCGGCCAGCACACCTCCGGGCACCGAGCAACGCAGCTGCCCATCTTCGGCGACCAGCACGCCCGCCTTGTAGACGCGGGCGGGCATCGCAAACATCCGTGAGAGGTCGGCGTCCGGCCGGTAGACGGCGATGTCGGCATCGGCCCCGACGCCGAGATGGCCCTTCTGCGGCAGGCCAGCGAGCCTCGCTGGTGCGGCGCGGGTGATGATGGCCAGTTCGTTGAGCGTGTACTCGCGGGTGAACCCGGCGAGCGGGCTGTTGCGACGGACAGCGGGATGGATCCGCTCGAAGGCCTCGCGACGGAAGGCCTCATCGCCGAGCAGACGCATCAGCGTCGGGTAGGCGGTGAAATGGGCGCCGTTGGGATGGTCGGTGGAGAGGGCGATTCGCCAGGGATCGTTGACGCTGAGAAACCATTCGAGGCCAACTGCCCACTGCCAGGCATGCACAAGGCTCTTTTCCCGGTAGGTGACCGGCAGGATGCCGCAGCCTCCTTCGAGGAAGCCGTCGTGGGCCGACCAGGGGACGCCGGTGACCGCGGCGAGATGCTCGGCGGCCAGCGCGTCGCCAGTCATCGCCATGGTCGAACCGAAGAGCACCTGGCCGACGTCGAGGGAGAGCTCGGGGTGATCGTTGAACCAGGCGGCGAGCGGTTCCACACCGGAACCGAAGGTCGTCTCGTCGGCGTCCCCGCCGGTGTAGCTGTGAAACTGGATGTGGGCGAGATGCGCGGGGAGGCCATCGAAGGCCTGCATCGTCGATAGCGTGGTCCGCCAGTTGCCCGGCAGGCCAAGGTTGATGGTGTGGACGTGCAGGCGGTGAGGAAGCTTCAGATCAGCGACTGCCTGGGCGAGCCGGGAGAGCATCTCGCGGCCGGTGAGGGAGAGGCCGGGCAGGGGCTCCTCGAGGTCGCGGTGGTCGCCGCGGCGGCCAGCTTTCCAGAAGCGGTTGCCGCCTGGGTTGGCCACCTTCACGGCCCACGCTCGTGAGGCCTGCACGCGATCGGCGATGAGACGGGCAACTTCGTCGGCGGAACCGGCCGCGAGCGACCGCACCACCTCGTCATCGTCGGCAGCGAGGAGGAAGATGCCTTTGTCGAGCACGGGCAGCTCCGCAAGCTCCAGGTGGGCTAGCGGGGCGGCGGCTGTGGCGATGGCGGCATCGAAAACGGTGGTGTAGCCGAGGGCGGCGTAGAGTCGGCCGGTGGCGTGGATCGTGGGCACTGCATCGGGGCAGCCGTCGGCAGCAGGCCGCTGCATGCGGCGGCCGACGGCCACCTTCGGGCCGGCCACGTGGGAATGGAGATCGATGCCCCCAGGCATCACCACCAGGCCATCGAGGTCCACCTCGCGGTCGGCCTTGGGCTGCGGCTCAACGATGCGGCCGTCACGAATCCAGAGGTCGCCCGTAGCACCATCCACACCGTTGGCGGGATCGTGGAGGCGGCCGCGACGCAGCACAAGCGTTTCTGCGGTTGAATCGCTCATCGCAGTTCCTCATCGGAGAGGTGCCCACGGATTGCCTCGATCACTGCCGCGGCTGCGGGCCTCGCTGTGGGCCGCACCGCGTGCAGCGCGACCAAGCGGCCGTCATCGCGAAGCAGCTGGCCGTTGCTGGCAACCGCCGTGGGAGCGGTGTCGATCCAGATCTGGAGCCCGCGGGTGGATGGAGCGGCGCCGCCCAGGGCAACCACCAGTCCGTCAAAGCCGGCAAGCGCAGCGGTCACAGCCGCCGGTGGCTCGCCCACCACCACAACGCCGTCGACGTCACGGCGGTCGATCAGGCGACAGGCATCCGCCTCCGCAGGGGCAAGCAGGCCACCATCCCGGTTGGCGAGAGCAACCGCACCAGCGGCCCCAAACCGCCAGGTGCAGACAGCCGCCGCCGTTGCCGGCCCTGCCCCCCGCGGCGATGCGGCAAGCGGGATCTCAAAGGCCGGCTTGGTGTGGGCAAGGGCGGTGACCAGCCGACTGACCGCCGCAGCAGCCAGGCCCGTGGCGTCCTCGGCCCCACTGCTCGTGACCACACCGACGCAGGCTGCAGCTCGGCAGGCCGCCGCTATCTCGGCAACCGCGGCCCCAAGCCCGTGGCTGCTCGGTGGCAGCTCGCAGGTGGACTGGGCAGCCCGGCCGGGAGCCTGCGTTGCCAGCATCAGCTGCAGGCTGACAGCAGCCTCGGCACCCTGAGACTGGGGAATCGCCACGCTGGTCCAGCCGCGGGCCGCCGCCTCAGCGACCGCACCGCCAATCACAAACACACGCCGACGGCCGGTGGCCGGAGCAGGCTCGAGAAAGCGTTCGATGAACCGCGGATGGGTCTGCGACGGATCGGTGTGCCAGAGCAGCACGCAGTCGGCCCGGTCGCGGAGCTCTTCAAAGTCGGCTGTCACCCGGCCGAGTCTGGCGGCCAGAGGTCCGCTGGAGATGGCCGACTCGGCAGCTCCCGCGTCGAAAGCAGCTCCCAGCTGCTCGGCCAGGCTGGCTGCAGCCGCGACCGTCTCCAGCGTGGCGTCTTGGCAGCCGGTCACGAGCACCCGCCGGCAGGAGGCAAGCCGCGTGGCGGCCTGGAGAATCGCCTCAGCAGCGTCGACCGGCTCTTCATCAACAACGGCCGCAGCCGCCGGCTGGCGGGCGGAGGCCTGCACGAGCCAGGCCTCTCCGACCGCACAGGCGTGTTCAAAGAAAGGCTGCGGACCGGCGGCGTCAGTGCCCTCGGCCCGCAGCACGATGTCGTCGCAGACAAGCGGGCAGCCCGTGCAGACCACCCGCTCGCCGCCCTCCGCTGCCACGCCGCTCACGACTTTGGCAGGATCCAGACGTTGCGATAGCGAACCGGATTGCCGTGGTCCTGCAGGAACAGCGGCCCAGCCTCGCCCTCGCCGTTGGTGCCGCCGGGCGTGCCTTCGGGGATCTCGACGTCGTCGTGGATCACCACGCCGTTGTGCCGCACCGTCATGCGAGCCATCGCGACTTTCTTGCCGTCCTCAAATCGAGGCGCGGTGAAGTCGATGTCGTAGGTCTGCCAGGTGAGCGGCGGCAGGCACATGTTGACCGCGGGCGCGGCTGCCTTGTAGATACCACCACACTCATTGTCGAGACCTTCAAGCCCGAAGCTGTCGAGCATCTGCACCTCGTAGCAGCCCTGCACGTAGGCGCCGCTGTTGCCGCGAGCCTGGCCACGATCCTGCGGCTGATACGGCAGGCGAAACTCGATGTGCAGCGTGGCATCACCGAAGGTGGCCTTCGACCGGACGCCCTGCATCAGCAGGCCGTCGTCGGTCATGCGGCCTCCCTCAACGCCGTCGAGGCTCGTGCCATCAAAGACCACGACGGCCCCCTCCGGGGCCTTCTTACCGAGCGTGGGGCTCTTCCGCTCCACCTTGGGCAGCCGGGCAATCTCGCTGTCGCCGTTGAGCACGATCAGGGCTCCGTCGCGAATCTCACCACGGCGAGTCGCGCCCTCGGCATCCACGCCCTCGATCTTCACGATCGCGCTGTCGCCTTCACCCGCCCGCACGCCCTTGCCGGTAAACGCCTGCGACATGTCGGCTCCTGCTCCGGGGAGCCCGCCGGGATAGCCGAGAGCCTTGAAACGACCCTCGCCTTCTGCGATCAGTTGCAGACCGAAGGGAATCCGCTGGCCGTCGATCTCGATTTCACCGGCATACTCGCCCTGCAGCGGGTAGTCAGTGTCGGTGGCTGCAGGATCATCGTACGCCGGCTTGCCACTCTCGGCACCACGGCAGGAGGCCGTCAGCATTGCCACGCAGCCGAAGGCCAGCAGGACCGCAACAGGCCCTGCCGTTCGTCCGCTCGTCATCCCACACGCCCGCGTCGTCGTCATCCAGAAGTTCGCCATGGCATCTCCCTTGAAAAACATCCCTGGCCCTGCTCGGCCACACGCTTGATCGAGTGTCGGTTGAAGTGGAGGCCCACCGCCCGCAGGCTTAGGCCGCCTGTTCGGGCTTGGCGAAGATCAGCCGCCCACCCGACCGCTGCAATGTGCTCGTGACGGTCACATGAATCGTTCGGCCAACCTTCTCGCGAGCCCCCTCCACAACCACCATCGTACCGTCTTCGAGGTAGCCCACACCCTGCCCAGGCTCCTCGCCCGCTTTCACGACCCGCACTTCAAAGGCTTCCCCGGGCACAAATACCGGCTTGAGCGACACGGCGACGTCGTTGATATTCACGCTCGGCACACTGCCAACCGCCGCCATCTTCACCAGCGCCGGGTCGTTGG
Source organism: Pirellulales bacterium (assembly GCA_018401745.1). Lineage (GTDB taxonomy): Bacteria > Planctomycetota > Planctomycetia > Pirellulales > UBA1268 > M30B53. Next base: position 237,646 of record JAGYJY010000005.1, read on the forward strand.
TGATCACCCGCCCCCCGAGTCGGCGGGCGAGGGACAACACCCTCGAGTCTTCGGTCGCGTCGTCGCCACTCTGGTCACTGACCGAGAGCACCTCGATATCGATGCCGGGGCTCGACCGCATCCGGTCGAGCACGTCGAGGCCGCGACGGGCCCGCAGCCGCCGCGAGCGATCGTGAGCGTCGGCGGCCACGCGGAGCTCATCCACCACAAACGCTGGCACCACGAAGCGGCTCTCAAAAATGCCCGACGCAGCAAGATCGGCAATGCGGCCGTCGATGATCACCGACGTGTCGAGGACATTGGGCCGCAGCCCTTTCACATCCCTGGCAAACTCCACGTAGGGAATCAGAAAGCGAAACTCGTCCTGCGTCTGCAGGAGCAAGCTCGTGCAGATGTAACACATCACGGCGCCGATCACCGGCGGCATCCAGGTGTTCAGCGGTGCCGTCGGGCTCGTGGGCAGCATGGGGCCCATGGCCAGCAGCGTGGCGTAGGTGAGAAACACGCCCACGATCACCCCAAAGTAGACCGCGGTGATCACCGTCAGGTTTTTCTGGCGGACCAGGGCATCGCCGGCGATCACGAAGAGCGGCACCGCCAGCCCACCGCCAAGCACCGCCCACGGCACCCATGGGGGCGATGCCTTCACGAACTCGCTGTTGATGATTAGGGCGGCAATACCGACCAAAACCATCACAAAAACGGCCCGCAGGATAATCAGGGCCAGCGGCGTGCGATTCATAGAGGTGGGTCGTCTGCGGAGTTTCCTGGATGCTGTGCGGACCGAGTGTAGCACCACACCCTGCCCCCCGCGAGCGGCAGACGTTCAGACAGGATTAGCCGCAGCGGCGGGCGTGTTCTCGCTCCAGAAAGCGGTCTGTCATGCCCGCGATGTAGTCGGCCACCGTTCGCCTCACGCCGTGATGGCGAGCTCTCACCAGAAACCCTGCCGGCATCGCATCGGGGCGTTCCACAAGCCAGGCAAACAGCTGCGAAAGCCGCTCCTGAGCCGGCTCGCGGACCGCCATCACAGCCTCGCTGCGGTAGACCCGTTCAAAGAGAAAACGCTCAAGTTCCCGCTTCCCCCGAGCGGTCGTCTCGGCGTGGGTCACGAGCGTGCTGGCCGAGAGCACATCGGCGGTCGAGCGAATCGATTGCTCCTCAAGGTGCCGCCTCGTCCGCTCAATCAGCTCCACCACCTGCACGTTGACCAGTTCGTGGAGCACCGCCCGCCGCAGCTGATCGGCCTGCAGGTCGCCGAACCGCTCGAGAACCCGCTCTGACGCCGCCTTCACCAGCGGCAGTTCGAGCAGATTGGCCAGCTGCACCAGGCCAAGCTCGATCGCATCGTCGGCATCGTGGGTGTCGTAGGCGATCGAGTCAGCCGCATCGACCACCTGCGCCTCAAGCAGCCGGCCATGCTCATTGGCTTTGTCGCAGCGGCTCATCTGGGCTCCGAGCACCTCTCGCGAGAGGTTCAGCCCAGGAAAGTCCGGATAGCGGTTTTCCAGGAGTTCCATGATGCGGAGGGCCTGGGCGTTGTGGCTGAAGCCGCCTTCGTCGGCGAGCAGCGCGTCGAGCGTGTCTTCGCCGGCATGCCCCAGCGGCGGATGGCCGATGTCATGGCCCATCGCAAGCGCTTCCACGAGGTCCTCGTTGAGAGCCAGGGCTCGGGCCATCGTGCGGGCGATGCTCGTGACCTCGAGGGTGTGGGTCAGCCGGCTGCGGTGGTAGTCGCCGTGGTAGCCGGTAAAGACCTGTGTCTTGTGGGCCAGCCGCCGAAAGGCCGCCGCATGCACGATCCGGTCGCGGTCGCGTTGGTACGGGCTGCGATGGAGATGCGGCGGCTCAGGATGCACCCGGCCTGCCGAATCGGCGGCATGCATCGCCCAGGGGGCAAGCAGCGTCTCTTCGCGCTTGTGCCAGTCAAGCATCGGACGACCTCCCTCGCTGTGCTTCGTCGTGCAGCTGCTCCCAGAGGCTCTCCAGGGCCTGTGGAATCACGCTGGTGCCGGCCACCGCTGGCATGAAGTTCACGTCGCCATCCCAGCGGGGCAGGAGATGCCAGTGGAGATGGCCGGGCACGCCCGCCCCAGCCACCCTGCCGAGATTCAGCCCGATGTTGAAACCCTGGCAGGCGAGCGAGCTGCGGGTCAGCCCGCACCACCTGGCCAGGCACTGCTGCAGGTCGAGGAGCTGCTCACTGCTGAGGTCCTCGAGCGTTGCCTGATGATCGAGCGGGGCGATCAGCAGGTGGCCGCTGGCGTAGGGAAAGCGGTTGACCATGACCAGGCTCACATCGGTTCGCTCCAGCACGCCGAGAACGTGCTCATGGCCCTCTGCCGCAGCAGCCCGACAGAGGAAGCAGCCCGTGTCTGCTCCCGGTCGCCAACGCTCGGGCTCCACCGCCTGTTGCTTCGGAGCGTCACCCTTGACGTAGGCCAGCCGCCAGGGCGCCCAGAGCGTGTCGTGTGTCATGCGTGTGAATGCCGAGGAAGGCCGGCGTGGGCAGCCGTTGAAAACGACAACCGCCGTTGCGCAATCGTCGCCCGGCGTCCAGCGTTCCGTCCAGTCGAGTGCGGCATCCGCGGCCCGCCACGGTCAGCGGGCCGGTGGCTGAAACCCGGCGGCGGAGGCATTGATCTGGTCGAGGTCGAGGTAGCGGGCGTCTTGAATGTCGACGCGGTTGAGCCCTCTCCAGTAGAAGATCTTGCCGGCCGACGCCGTTGAGGTAGGCGCGCCCACGCGTTCCTGGCGATAGAGCTGGGCGTCGCTGCGGCCGTCTCCCTCAAACACGATCAGGTCTTTCGATTCGCTCCAGCTTAGCCGTGAGCTGCGGCCAGTGAAGGTGTCGCCCTCCACCAGGATGTTGCCGGTGGCATACATCTCCATGCTGCCCCGTCGCATCCCCGGCAGCGGCGGCGTCTGCCCCACGCCGAGCAGATCGCTCGAGATCCGCACCGCCCGTGGCTGCAGGCCACGGGCATCGCGGGGGTCGAGGGTGTCGTCCCAGGAGGCAACCGGCCCGAAGATCGCCTCCACCCGCTGCTGAAACTCAAGCACCCGCCGGCCAAGGTTTCCGGAGAGGCCCTTTTGAAAGTCGACTGCGAGGTAGGTCAGCTCATCGGGCTTTGCCTGCGGAGGCGGCGAGGGCTGCCCGGGTCCGGCGAGCCCAGAGGGCGTCTCAAAGCCAGGTGCCTGGCCAAGCCGCACGTTCTCCAGCCGGCCCGGTCCGTTGCCGAGCACATTGCCAGTGGTGCGGTCGATCAGCAGGTCACGGACGTAGAGCCGCTCCACCGATCGTGAGCCGTCGGTCGTGCCGCTCACATTGTGGATCTTCACACCGCTGCCGCAGGCGATGCGGGCCACGTCGGCCTGTCCGCGGCTGCCGCCGGCAGCCATCTGCGAGAAGTCGAAGGGCCGATCGAGCACCACGTCGAGCGAGCCAGCCTCAAGCCGACCCTCGCCGCTGGAAGTGACGACTCGATCGATGAAGCGGGCCGTGAGGCCGTCGAAGTCCATGCGGCCCTGCCAGGTCACGTCGAGCGGCTCAGCCGGCCCGTTGGCTGCTGGCGAGGCAACCGCTGGCGTGCTGCCCGTGGCTACGGCCTCAAGCCCCAGCCCACCACCAGCCACCGGCAGCCGCATCCGCCCTGCTCCGTCGACGGTCATCCGGTTGCGTCCGCGGTCGACTTCAACCAGCGGGCCCTCAAGTTCCATCCCACGGCCGCTGATCTTCGCCGGGCGGCCGGCAACGGTCGCCCTAGCATCAAAGCCCGTGGGCCGAACCACCTGCAGCTGATCCCCCTCGATCACCAGCTGCGGCTCGCTCTGGCCGGCAAGCGGCTCCTCGATCAGCCGCACGGAGTCTTCCAGCGAAATCTCGGCGACCACAGGCCCCTCTGGCTTCATATCGACCAGGCCCCGCATCAGCGCGCCCGAGGCGACGATGCGGCCACGATCCGCCGCCTCGGGAGCCTCCACGGCTGGAGCCTCGGGTGGAGGCGGCGGTGGAACAGCCGACGGTGGCGGCGGTGGGGTGGCTGCAGCGGTCGCGGCCGGTGCTGCTGGCCGCGGAGCCACCACAGGCTTGGGATGCCGAAACCAGATCTCCAGCCGATCGCTGCGGGCAGCCAGCTGCGGCGCGTCAGTCTCCACGATCCCGCGGGCGAGCATTCGCGTGGGCTTCACACCAGCGAGGCTCACGCCGCCGGCCACGGCCCGTGCAGGCCGCGTCTCGGCGGCCGCCTGATCGATCTCGAGCCAGAGGTGCATCTCTGACGCAGCCAGCCGGCCTTGGCTCTCAAAGCTCGCCTGGGCATCGCCAGCCACCGAGGCCACATGGCCATCGCCATCCGGCCGCACCCGCAGCCATTTCTTCCAGGCCAGCCGCACCGGCCCGTGCTCCGGCGTGGCTCGCGACTCAAGCCATCCCGGCCCAACGGCCATCAGCGCGCCTGGTGAGCCAGGAGGGCCGGGCACGTAGTCGACCGAGCGAGCCTCGAGCTCGGCATCCGGGCTCAGCAGCATCACCGGCTGCTCACCGTCGAGCAGGATCCGCTTGGTGGCAATCTCATAGCCGAGCCGCTCCGCCCGAGCTTCCAGCCCGCCTTCGCTGCTCCGCGCGACCACCGGGCTGCCCCGCGCCTCAAGTTCCACCGGCCTGAGGCTGCCGGTGTCGGGGCCGTCGGCATCAGCCGCGGCTGCCTCATCGGCCAGCAGGATTGAGAGCCTGTCGGCCACCAGCTGCTCGATGCCCCCGTCGGGCAGCGTTCGCGACACATCGACATGATCGGTGAGCGTGATCAAACGGCTCACCACGCCAAAGTCAAGGCTGCCGCGGCAACGCACCAGCACGGGCGGCGTGGGGCCGTCGGCCTCCGCGGTTGCCTCGCTGCCAGGCAGGAAGCCACCGGCCATCCCCTCCAGGAGAATCTGCACGTCCCGCTCGAGTCGCATCGACTCCACGCCGTTGATCGCCGGTCCGCGGTCGCTGCTCTCACCAGGCTTCGATAGCAGCCGCGCCACGAACCCCCGGCCACTGCCGCGGCTGCGACCGTAGCGAAACTGCACCGCCTCGATCGTCTGCAGCCGGTTCTCGGCCAGCTCAAGATCGCGGGTGTTGATCTCAATCTCATCTTCACCACCGGGCGTCGTGGCCGTTCCGCGAACGCTCACCTCACCGCGGAGATTGCCCCCAATCAGCTTGCTGAGACGGCCCTGGGCTGGGTCGATCGGCTCCTCAAACTCGAGCACCGCCCCCTGCGGTGCTCGCATCACCACCGTGCGGCCCTTGGGCTGACCATCCGGCGACGGCTCTGGCAGCATCACGAGCGTGCAGGGCACGAGGTTCATCCGGCCATCGGGCAGGGTGTGATACTCCTTAAACAGCAGCCGCATGCTGTTGCTCTCAAGCACCGTGGGATCGTCGCGTTCCCAGGAGCCCTCTGGAAAGATGTCGCCCAGGCTCGCCAGTCGGCTCGCCGCCCGCGCCCGAATCGCTGCAGCTTCCTCTGCCGTCGGCTCGAGCACCGCCTGCTCATCGGCCGACCGTTCGATCAAGGGGACCATTGTCAGCCGGTAGAAGCCGGTGGCCGCCAGGGCGATCAGGAACACACGGAGCGTTCGTCCGAGCCTGTGTTCCATGGTGGCCGTTCCTGCCTGCCTCGAGGATGCGATTCGCTCAACGACGCCCTACGACGCCTGGCCCGAGTGGTAGCGGCGGACGGCAGCCTCCCAGACACCGCGGGCTTCGAGGATCCGCTCGATCACCTCACGGACTGCCCCGCGGCCGCCGCCAGCGATCGTCACGATGTCGGCCGCCTCGCGGAGTTCGCGACAGGCGTCCGCCACCGCAACTCCCACACCGCAGGCCACGACACAGGCGAGATCCGGCAGGTCATCGCCAAGAAACGCCGCCTCATTCCAGCCGAGGCCATGCTCAGCAAGGATCGCCTCAACCGCTGCCCGCTTGTCGCTCACGCCCTGCCGGACAATGCCGATGCCCAGCTCGCCGGCCCGCACGGCAACCACATGGCTCGACCGTCCTGTGACAATCCCTGTCAGCCCGCCACTCTTTGCCCAGAGTTTGATACCGAGGCCGTCGCGGATATGAAACGCTTTCTGCTCAATGCCGTTGTTGTCCCAGGTGACCATGCCGTCGGTGAGCACACCGTCGACATCAAGCAGCAGGAGGCGAATCACACGCAGGCGGTCTTCCAGATCAGCTGCCTCGGGCGGCTCGTTCATCGCGGCGGGCTCTTGGGGCATCGTGGGCAGTTCTGTCAGCCGACGTTCGGCAGGTAGGTGATCTCAGGCAGCGCGACGAGGGGCTGCGGGAGCCAGGCTTTCCGGCAGCAGCTCCGGCGGCACGAGCCCCACAAGGTCCACGATGTCGAGCAGGCCGGCCAGCCGGCCAGCGGCATCGATCACGGGCAGTTCACTCAGCCGATGCTGCTCAAGCAGGGCCACCGCATCAGCAAGTCGCAGCCCCGCTGGGACCGTCCGCGGCCGGTGGGTCATCACCATCTCGATCGGAGCATCGAGGGCAGCGTCGTTGCGGCGTTCGAAGAGCCGGGCAAGGTCGCTGTCGGTGAAGATGCCCGCCAGGCTGCCCGCATCATCGAGAATCATCACCGCGCCGGTGCGTCGGGCTGGCAGCGTGCGGCCAAACACCTCTCGCACGGTCTCATGCGGCCGGGCGGTGCGGCAGGCTGCCAAGGGCTGCATCACCTCATCCACCGTGGCCAGCGTGCGGCCCAGGCTGCCACCGGGATGCCGCCGGGCAAAGTCGTCATGGGTGAAGGCCCGCAGTTCGCAGGCCACCAGGGCCAGGGCATCGCCCAGGCCGAGCATCACGGCTGTGCTCGTGCTCGGAGCAAGACCGAGCCGGCAGGCCTCCTGCAGCCGGCCGCTCGACACCACCACGCGAGCAGCGCGGCCAAGCGTGCTCTCAGGGTTTCCGGTGATGGCCACGATCGGCACATCGCGGGCGGCCACATGCGGCAGCAGGCGGGTGATCTCCTCGCTTTCCCCTGAGTGCGAGAGAGCAAGCATCAGGTCGTCGCCGCGGAGGACACCAAGGTCGCCGTGCAACGCCTCGGCAGGATGCAGAAAGTGGGCAGGCGAGCCCGTCGAGGCAAGCGTGGCGGTGATCTTGCGGGCCACAAGCCCGGCCTTGCCAATGCCAGTGACCACGACGCAGCCGGAGCAGGTGTGAATCAACCGCACCGCCTCGCAGAAGCTGCTGCTGAGACTCTCGGCAGCAGCCAGCACCGCCCGCCCTTCGGCCTCGAGCACGGCACGGCCACGCTCCAGCACAGCCTGATCGCCGACGTCCTGCTCCACCCAGCTTCTCACTCGCGTTTGCCCGTGCTCGTGCATCGGCCCATCCATCGGTGTGATCCGCTTCCGCTCTCCATGCGCAGCATGCCCCGCAGCCCGACCACGGGACGGGGGACGATAGGCCGTCCAGGAAGGCCATGCAACGCGAGTTTGCCACTCGCTGCCGACAGAAAAGCCTGCCAGGGCCTGTTCCACATCGGGGCACGCTCCCAGCATTGGGGCGTCGCTTGAGTGGAAAAAGGCCACGGATGGCTTTTTCCACGGACAGCCAGCAGACTGTGGAACATGTCTGCCGCCGCAGGATGCGGTGACCGGCGACCCCCAAAAACCTCGGCTTTTTGGGGCGTCGCTTGAGTGGAAAAAGGCCATGGATGGCTTTTTCCACGGACAGCTAGGCGTCGAGCGACGCCTCGATCTGCTTTCGGAGGCTGACGTAGTCGGTCTTGCCGGTGCCCAGCACGGGAATCGCGTCGAGGCGACGGACCTCATCGAGCCGCATCACCCCTCGCAGCCCGTCGGCAAGCAGCATCTCAGCCGCCTCGCGGAGCGAGAGCTCAAACGTGGTGAAGAGCACCACCTGGCGGCCATCAGGGGTCTCGATGCCCTCCACGGCCACCCGCGGTCCGTTCTCGTCGGCGGGATACCGCCTCTGAAAGGGAGCCTCCAGGGCAGGCAGCGAGATCATCTCTCCGCCCGCCTTGAGAAACCGTTTCAGCCGGCCACGAAAATGGAGGTAGCCATCGCTGTCGGCCGCCACGAGATCGCCGGTGCGATACCAGGACTTCCCGTCAAACTCGACAAACGGGCTGGGGCCGTCGTAGCGGTGGTAGCCGTCGAAGATCGATGGCCCGCGGACCAGCAGCATGCCCGTCTCGCCCTCGGCCACCGGCCCGCCCGTCTCGTGATGCACGATGCAGGCCTCCACATGCCGCACCGGCAGGCCGATCGTGCCGTGCTTGATCTTCGCCAGCCGGTTGGCCGCGACTACCGGCGAGCACTCGGTGATCCCGTAGCCCTCGAGGATCGCCGCATGAACTGCCTTTTCCTGGCAGGTGGCATAGACCGCCTCCGGGCAGGCCTCGGCACCGGTGATGATCTTTCGCAGGCTGCGCAGCTCATCCCCACTCGACGCGGCCATGATGTAGCTGAGAAACGTCGGCGTGGTGAACACCATCGTTGGCCGGAAGTCGCGGATCACCTGCACGAGCCCGCGGGCATCGGTCGGGTCGGCATGCCGCACGCAGCGGATGCCGGTCAGCGCCGGCAGCAGCACGTTGCCGGTGAGGCCAAAAGAGTGAAACGGCGGCAGGAAGCCGAGCAGGGTGTCGTCGGCATCGGGCTGAAGCACATCGATGCCGTCGAGGATGTTGGTCAGCAGATTGCGGTGCGTCAGCGGAACCGTCTTGGGCGCGCTCTCCGAGCCCGACGTGAAGAGATACACGGCAGGATCGCTCTCCTCCTGGCAGGGCATTCTCCGCAGCAGCCGCTGCGGTGACAGCCGAGCCACGAGCATTGTGCCGATGCCCTCGGCCTTGCTGATCCCACTGCGGAGGTCTTCCAGGAAGAGATACTCGCCGCCGGCCACCTCGATCCCCAGCCGGTCGACGAGCCGCTTGGAGGTGATGATCGTTTGGGTTTCGGTCGACTCGATCGCGTGGGCGAGGTTGGCCGGGCCAGTCGTCCAGTTGAGCATCACGGGAATCTTGCCGGCCAGATGCAGGGCAAAAAACACGATGTCGGCGGCCACACTCGCCGGCATCATCACGCCCACATGCTCCTCGGGCAGTTTGGCAAACCGGCGGGCCATCAAGACAGCGCCGACGAGCATCCGCCGGTAGCTGACCGCCCCGGAGAGGCCATCCGCCGCGGCTACCTGATCCGGCCGCTCCAGGGCCCGCCGCACAAAAGCCTCCGCCACCGTGGAGGCGAGCAGCCAGCGGCGCGGCTCCGCCCGGGGCTGCTCCTGCGATGGGGCAAACCAGCTCTTCGAGACATCCAGCGGTGCGAGCCCGCCGTCGCCGTCGGAGAGCTTGCCATCAGCAAGCGCCCAGAGTTCACCGAGTGTGCTGACCACCGTGCTGCTGCGGAAGCCAAACTGCTGCTCGATCCGCAGGGCGAGCTCCATCCGGTCGAGGCTGTCGAGGCCGAGGGCCTCGAGGGTCGTGTCGACGGCGTTCTCGCTGCCGCTGAGATCCCGCTTGAGAAACGATGCGACGAGTTCGTTGACCTGCCTGATCGTCTTGGGGCTGAGGCTCGCGGCATCGATACGGGGCGTGGTGGCGGGGCGGTAGTGGCCTTCACTCGGACCGAAAAACGGGTTGTAGCGAACGAAGACTGGCTCCTGGCCACCGTCGGCGTCGTACCAGTTTTCCAGAAAGCGGTTGAAGGCCTCGCGGGATTGCAGCGGCAGGTTCTCCCGCGAGATCACCTCGGCATGAAGATGCACCCTCCGCTTGGGCAGAAAGAAGATCAGCCCCGCCAGCACCCAGGCTGCCGCTCGCAGCACCGCAGGCACGAGATCGGGCGGCCTGCCCTCCGCCGCGCAGCTAAAGAGGCTGCCCCAGAGGCCTCGCGTGCGGATCAAGACTATCTGCAGGTCGGGGCAGCGGCTGACAAGCTCGTGCACGAAGCGGGCCGAACCGACCACCTCCAGGTTGCCCCGCTGCAGCCTGCCCGAAGGATAGATCAGAAAGCTCTCGCCAGCCTGCACCCGCTCGACCACGCCGTCGATCAGCTGTGCAGTCCGCGAGGCCGCCTGCTGGCTGGCGGACGAGAGGTCAGGCACCTCGAAGGCCCGCACCAGCTTCATCAGCGGCAGCAGCGGCGGCACGCGATAGGTGCCGGAAAACACCAGCGGCCGCAGTGGCTGCCGCAGGCCCCTCTGCAACAGCCCCGCCGCCGTGTGCGACATCACGGTCGGCGGGTCGACATAGGCCGGATGATTCGGCAGCACGAGCACCGGCCCAGAAAGCCGCTCGAGCTGCTCAACTCCATCGGTCGTTATCCGATACCGCAGCCGAAGCAGCAGCCGAACAAAGACCCAGAAGATCCGACGGAGTGCATTCACATCGCTGCCATCATGCGGCTGACGTCTTCAACGCTTGAAAACCCGAACGCCTCGCTCAACGGCCCGACGCGTATCGAGCGGCCATCTCTGCCAACGAAACCACCGGCACCTTGCGGGCGTTGCCCGCCTGGCCGAACTGCACCATCCGCTCGGCACAGACCTTCTGCATCGCCTCACGGGCGGGCTTGAGGTAGTCGCGGGGGTCAAACTTCTCGGGATGCTGGGCCAGCACCTTGCGGATCGCGCCGGTGATCGCCATGCGGTTGTCGGTGTCGACGTTGATCTTGCGGACACCATGCTGGATGCCCCGCTGGATCTCCTCGACCGGCACGCCCCAGGTCTGCGGCATCTTGCCGCCAAACTCATTGATAATGTCCTGCAGTTCCTGCGGGACGCTCGACGAGCCGTGCATCACGAGGTGGCAGTTGGGGAGCCGCTTGTGGATCTCCTCGATCCGCCCCATCGCGAGCACCTCGCCGTCGGGCTTGCGGGTGAACTTGTAGGCCCCGTGGCTCGTGCCGATGGCCACCGCGAGGGCGTCAACACCCGTCGCCGCCACAAATCGCTCAGCCTCGTCAGGATCGGTCAGCAGCTGGTCGTGCGACAGCGTGCCCGTCGCGCCGTGGCCGTCTTCCGCCTCGCCTGTGCCGCTTTCCAGCGAGCCGAGGCAGCCCAGCTCACCCTCCACCGACACACCCTGGGCGTGGGCGCTGTCGACCACCTGCTTGGTGACGCGAACGTTGTAGTCAAAGTCGGCCGGTGTCTTGCCATCTTCCTGCAGCGAGCCGTCCATCATCACGCTGGTGAAGCCGTTGTCGATCGCGCTCTGGCAGGTTTCTGGCGAGTTGCCGTGGTCCTGGTGCATGGCAATCGGGATCCACGGATAGAGTTCGGCAGCCGCCAGCATCAAGTGACGCAGGTAGGCGTCTTGGCTGAACTTGCGGGCTCCCCGAGAAGCCTGCACGATCACCGGGCTCTCGGTTTCCTTGGCAGCCTCCATGATCGCCTGGATCTGCTCCATGTCGTTCACGTTGAAGGCTGCAATGCCGTAGCCGTTTTCAGCGGCGTGATCGAGCAGGGTTCGCATCGGGACCAGGGGCATGGATTTCATCTCCGGAGATGGGCTTCAAACTGGACGCTGACGATTTCCGCCTGTGTGCGTTTTCGAGCGGAAGCATACGCTTTTCCGGGTGGCTGGGAAACCGCACGGCTGCCATCCTGACCACGACGGAGCGAGAGGCGAACCGTATGCTCACAGGCACCTCGCACACCACATGCCTCGCAGGACCCTCAGGGGGGCCGGCTGACATGGACCTCAAGCCCACCACAGAGCCGATCAAGAGTTTTTTCTACGTCGTGGGCGGCTGGCTCTGCCTCGGGCTGGCGGTGGTCGGGGCGGTGCTGCCACTGCTGCCGACGACCCCATTTTTGCTGCTGGCGAGCTACTGCTTCTACAAGGGTTCACCGCGGCTGCATGCCTGGCTGCACCGCTCGAAGTCGTTTGGCCCGACCCTCGACGACTGGCACCACTACCGCGGCATCCGCAAGACGCTGAAGTATCGGGCTGTGGCGATGGTGGCGGCGGTGGTGACGGTCAGTTTCGTGCTCAGCAGCCTGCCCGACTGGCTGCGGCTGGCGCTGGTGGTGCTCGTGAGCATCGGCCTCGTGGTGATCTGGCGGATTCCCACCCTGCCCGATGACGCCCCCAAGGCCCCACGAATGTCCGCCGGCTAGGCGGGGCTACCATCCACCGCGGTCACAGCAGGCCACCGTGGCGAATCGCTGCGGCGGATCGTAGGCTGTGGGCCGTGTTTGCAGGCGATGGCACTGCCAAGCACGGCATCCGAGCACCGCTTCTTCGGGAGACCTCCATGACTGCTGCCGCCCTCCGTTCCCACCTCTCACACTTCGCTGGAACGCCCAACGCCTCGCGGCTGGCAGCAGCCGCCCTTTGCCTCTTCGCCGTCGTCGGCTGCAACAGCGGTGAAGGCGGCAGGGAGTTCATCAGCGTGGGCACGGCGCCGATCGGTGGCGTGTTCTACACCGTCGGCAGTGCCGTCTGTGATGTGATCAACGAGGCTCAGGGCGACCTCGGCTGGCGGGTGTCGGCCGAAAGCACCGGCGGCTCGATGGAAAACATCCGCCTGCTCTCCCAGGGCAAGCTGCAGTTTGCCATGTCAAACTCGTCGATCACCTACTTTGCCGTGCGGGGCGAAGAGGGCTGGGAGGAGACGCATGCCACACAGAGTGTGATGACCCTCTTCCCGAACGTCGCGCAGTTTGTGGTGCCAGCGGCCTCGGAGATCCAATCGATCGCCGACCTCAAGGGCAAGCGGGTGTATCTCGGGCCGGAAGGCGCCGGCTTTGAGTATTTCGTCCGTCCGATCCTGGAAGCTCACGGGCTCACCCTCGACGAGATCGACGCCCGCTACGGCAGCCAGCAGTCGGCTGTTGACCTGCTTGGCGATGGAGCCGTGGATGCGGCGATGATCGGTGGCGGCATCCCCAGCCCTGCCCTCTCGCAGATCGCGCAGGCCAACCCCGTGCGGCTGGTGCCGTTTGATGAAGAGGCCCAGGCAAAACTGATTGCCGACTACCCATTCTTTGAGGCAGCCACGATTCCTGGTGGCACCTACGACGGCCTCGACGAGGACTTTGCCGGGCTCAATGTCGGCTCGGCCCACCTCGTGACCGACGCCTCGGTCGACGAGGAGATGGTCTATCAGTTCACCAAGCTCGTCTGGGAAAACAGGGCGAAGATCGCTGAGCGGCACCGAGCGGCCCGGGCGATCACCGAGAAGAATGTGGTTCGCAAAAGCGGCGTCCCCTTCCATCCCGGGGCCATCCGCTTCTACGAGGAAGCCGGCCTCTGGACTGCGGAGTAGCCCGTGATGTCGCAGGGCACCGCTCCCCACGAGACAGACGCCGCGACTCGCCCTCTCGAACCAACGGGCTTCAGCCGAGTGGCCCGCCTGCTCGTTGGCACGGCGCTGGCGGTGTATGTGCTCATCGAGGTGAGCATTCCGATGCTGCCGCCGCTGGCGGAGCTGGCGGTGTTTGGCGGCTTTGGCCTCGTGCTCTGCTTTCTTGGAGCCAAGCCCGCTGAGAGCAGGCTGGCTCGTATCAGCGACATCGTGCTCGCCGTTGCGGCCGTTGTCTGCTGCGGCTATCTCGTTGTGCAGTCGGAGGCCCTCGGCCAGCGGGCAGCCCTCTACACCACGCCCGACCTCGTGATTGGCGGGCTGGGCATGCTGCTGGTGCTCGAGGCGGCCCGCCGCTCAGTCGGCTGGTCGCTGCCGATCCTGGCGGTGCTCTTTCTGCTTTACGCGCATGAAGGCGTGGCCCGCAGCCTGCCCGACTGGCTCTTCCCCCACCGCGGCCAAGACCTGCAGGCGATCGTGGGGCAGAGCTGGCTGCGGAGCGAAGGCGTGTTTGGCACCGCGATGAACGTGATGTTTCGCTACGTCTTCCTGTTCGTGCTCTTCGGGGCCGTGCTCGAGGCCGCAGGCGCCACCGGCTGGGTGATCGGTGTGGCCCAACGGCTCTTCGGCACACGGGCCGGTGGTCCGGCAAAAGTCGCGGTGCTCGCGAGCGGCCTGATGGGGTCGCTCTCCGGCAGCGCTGTGGCCAACGCAGCCACCACCGGCACCTTCACGATTCCGCTGATGCGGGGCATCGGCTTCTCGCCAGCGATCGCAGCGGGCATTGAAGCGGCAGCGTCTTCCGGCGGAGCCCTCGTGCCGCCGGTGATGGGCGCCGGGGCCTACATGATGCTTGAGATCATCAACCGCGACCCGCCGGTGCGATTTTGGAAATCGTGCAGGCCGCGATTGTGCCGGCGATTCTTTACTACGTCTCCATTTTTCTGCTGGTGCACTTCTACGCACGGCGAATCGATGAAGGACGGACTGCATCGGCTGCGAGCGGCGATAGCCAGGCGACACCAGCCAAGCCTGCCGCCCCATCGCAGGCTGAGGCGACGGCTGTGTTCAGCCTGGAGGGGCTGACGTTCGTGGCCGCCCTGGGCGGGCTGATGGCCCTGCTGTTTGCCGGCTTCTCACCGTTTCGGGCGGTGAGCATCGCCACCTGTTTTGCGATGGCGATGATCCTGATCAATCCACGCACCGGCGGCTCTTGGATGTCGCGGGGTGGCTGCGGTCGCCTGGGCTGGGCTGTCGGTGCTGGCCCGCGTCGTGTTTCCACAGCAGATCGGCTGGGGGGAGGCACCGATTGCAGGGCTGGCTGGCCTGCTGGTCGTGCTCGTGGTGGTCAGCCTGCTGATCACCCTCTGGAACGGACGGAGCCTCTGGAACGGACGGATCGTGTCGCTCGTGCGGACCACCGCAGTCGGCGGCACGCCGCTGGTGGCGGCTGCGGCCTGCGTGGGAATCATCATCGGGCTTGTGTCGCGAACCGGTATCGGCACCGGTGTTCCCGCGGCGATCATTCCGCTGGCTGGCAACAGCCTGTTTCTCGCTCTGCTGGCCATTATGGGCTGCTCGCTCGTGCTCGGCATGGGCCTGCCGAGTGCCGTTTCCTACCTGCTGCTGGCGACGATCATCGGCCCGGTCTTCACCGACCCCGCGCTCGGCGTGCCGATCCTGGCAGCGCACCTGTTCATCTTCTACTTCGGCATGATGGCGATGGTCACCCCGCCGGTGGCGCTGGCAGCGTATGCCACCGCCTCGATCGCTGGAGCCGACGTGATGCGGGCCAGTCTGGCCGCCTTCCGCTTTTCCCTGGTGGGCTTCACGCTGCCATACATGTTTGTCTATCGGCCAGCGCTGTGCCTGATGAACGACGACGGCGGGCCTGCGGCACCACTGGCGGTCGTGGGGGCGGTCGCGGCAGCGATCGTCGGCATCGTGGCCTTGGCTGCCGGCATGGCCGGCTACCTCAACGCCCGCCTCTCCTGGCCGATGCGGCTGGTCTGCTTCGCCGCCGCCGCCTGTGCCCTCGCTCCCGACAGCCTGAGCATTCTTGGCTCGGGCTTTTCGTTCGTCGATCTGGCTGGCCTGGCAATGCTGGTGGGGGTGGCCGTCGCCTGCCGCCGGCAGTCGCATGTCGCAGCCTAAGACACCGCCAGCCATGAGCAGAAAACACGAGCAGCCGGCACGCGTCTGAGTGCCGGCTGCTGTGCGGAGCGAACGAGAAGGTCTCAGCACGTCGACGGTCAGGGACCGATCGACGGCGGGCACTTGGCGAGGAAGTCGCGAGGGCCACGGGTCGTGTAGTAGGGGTAGGCAACGCCACCGGTGGGCGGGCCAGCAGGACCAATCTGCTCAGAGCCGCCAAGGGCACACCGTTCGCCCGGCGTCAGGCGATGACGGGCCAAGCCACCGTAGCGGCCCACGTGCTGGCGGCAGGCCTGGCACGAGCTATCGGGGCACATCCGACCGTAGCAGCCGCCGTGCACGCACATGCCGCTGCGGCAGGCCATGTTGCCGCAGGCACCGTCTCGGCAGCCGCGACCGTCGCCACCGTAGCAGGAGCCATCAGGACAGCCGCCGTTGACGCAGTCGCCATCGGTGCAGCTCTGCAGGTAGCCGACCTGCTGCACGGCCGGGTCGCCACTGTCGGCGTCGGCCATCGCACCAGGAGGCATTCCGGGCTGACCGGCGTAGGGGCCGTCGGCGTTGAGCAGAAAGAGCCGGTCGATGAGCGAGCAGCCGCTCCCAGTCGCGAAAACGACGGCGGCAAGGCTCAAAAAGAGCGCGTGTTTCATGTGAGATCCCCTCCTGGCGGAAGCGGCGACCGGCAGCAATGGGCCGTCGGACCGATTCTTCCGAGACCACCGGTGGTATCGGTCGTGCGGCCGCTGCGGGTTGAGAAAACCAACCCCAAAATGCCAAGCAGCGAGGGGTGACTCGCTTCACGCCTGCGAGCGAAAGGAACGGGACGGGTCCTCGGGCCGCGAAGCGGCCTCGGCAAAGCCGAGGTGCCTGAGGCACCCGAAGACCCGTCCCGCTTGCGGAAATGGATGGCCCGCAGTGAGCGTCCGGAGGGACAGCCCCGGGCTCACCCCGAGCGACCCCACTTACCCGTCGTAGCGACCCACAATCAGCGAAATGTTTTGGCCACCGAACCCAAAACTGTTGGAGAGGGCATGGCTGCAGGGAGCCTCGCGAGCCATGTTGGGGATGTAGTCGAGGTCGCAGTCGGGATCTGGATTCTCGTAGTTGATCGTGGGCGGCAGGATCTGGTCGCGGATGGCGAGCAGGCAGACGATCAGTTCCGTGGCCCCGGCGGCGGCGATCAGGTGGCCCATCATGCTCTTGGTGCTTGAGACCGGGATCTTGTAGGCCTGCGGTCCGAAGACATGCTTAATGGCCAGCGACTCCACCCGGTCGTTGACGCTCGTGCTGGTGCCGTGGGCGTTGATGTAACCGATGTCGCCGAGGCCGAGACTGGCATCGTCGAGGGCCATGCGGATGCAGGCGGAGGCACCGCGGCCCTCCGGGTGGGTGTCGGTGATCCGGAAGGCATCGGCGGTCGAGCCATAGCCGAGCACCTCACCGTAGATCGTGGCGCCCCGCTTGCGGGCATGCTCGAGCTCCTCAAGCACCACCATCGCGGAGCCCTCGCCGAGCACAAAGCCATCACGGTCGCGATCAAACGGCCGGCTCGCCCGCGCGGGCTCGTCGTTGCGGGTGGAGAGGGCCGTGAGCAGGTTGAAGCCTGTCACGCCAAAGGGGTGGATCATGCTGTGCGTGCCGCCGGAGAGCATCACATCGGCCTCGCCGCGGCGAATCAGTTCGGTGGCCTCGCCGATCGCCTGGCTCGAGGCAGCGCAGGCGGTCAAGCAGTTGACGTTCGGGCCCTGAGCGTTGAACACGCCGGCAAGATGGCCGGCGGGCATGTTGGGCTCTTGCTCGATCTCGGCGAGCGGATGCAGTCGCTCCAGGCCAAGCTTGGTGAACCGGGCGACGTCGAGGGTTTCCCCGTGAATGGCCTCCATCATCATGGCGGTGAAGGAGTTGAAGTCTTGCTGGCCTTCGCCGCTGCCGAGGTAAACCCCGAGCCTGGTGGGATCGTCGAGGCCGGTGCTGAGACCGGCATCGGTCATCGCCCGCATGGCAGCGCCGGCGGCAAACTTGGTGTGGCGGCCACAATACTTCCAGTCTTCCGCCGTGTAGCCCTCGTCAGTGATGTCCCAGTTGCGGACTTCGGCGGAGATCTTGGTGGGAAACTTGGAGGCGTCAAAGACGGTGGTCAAGCCAACGCCAGAGTCTCCGTTTTTGAGGTGCGTCCAGAGCTCATCCACACGCGTGCCCAGGGGCGTGATGCAGCCCATGCCCGTGACCACTACCCGTCGTCTGCCGCTGACCATGGCGAACCCATCCATCCCACTGGAACGCCGCTACTCAGGGCCTCTCAAGGGCCATGTTCCCTACCCCGCCAGCGGAACGGCATACGGCGGCGGGGCCGGCGGCCTCTCGCCGCCGCTCGTCATCTTGCCCGATCGGCCCAACGGCGGCCAGTCGCCAAGCCTGCAGCCGGGCAGGCTGCTGCAGGAAACCGGCTAAGACCAGTCGGGCCGCACCAGCGGCTTGCCTTCTTGATCCTTCCCCACGTCGAAGATCTTGAGGTGATCGAGCCAGGTGAGCAGTTCATCCGGCTCAAAGAGCGTGGGCACGCCCTCCCCAGGCTCGAGATGCGCGAAGAAGAGTTCTGCTTCCCCCTGCAGGTTGTCGCCGATGGTGCTCGAGACCTTCATCAGCGAGCCCGCGGCCTTGATATCCATTACGGATGCTTCAAAGCGGAGCGAATCACCGGGCTGTGCATCAAAGTGGAAAGTGGCGGCCGCCACCTTGGCGAGCACCACGCGACGATTGAAGTCGATCGCATCTGCCACCAGCAGCCCAGCGGTTTGGGCCATGCCTTCGACCACCAGTGAGTTGGGCATCAACGGAAGACCAGGGAAGTGGTCGTGCATGTGCTCCTCGGCGAGCGACACGTTCTTGATTGCCACCGCTCGGCTGCCACGGACAAACTCTTCAAAGCGGTCGATCCAGAACCAGCGCATGCGAACTCCGACAGTGGGCGAATGCTCTCGACAGGAAGACGATCAGCCGGCCACCTTCGACTCGACGTATCGCACCATGTCTTCGACGGTCAGCGTGTTGGCGAAGTTTTGCACGCTGGGATTTGCCTCAAACTTCGTCAGATCGGCAAACGGCATCCGAGACTTCAGTTCGGCGATGCCAGCCGCATTCACCTTGCCATCCGCCACAAACTCACTCGAGGAAAGCACGTCTTCCGGGAAGAGTTCACCGCGAGGGATCTTGATGCTGAAGGCCTTCTCAAGACGAAACACGATGTCGAGAAAGTCGATCGACTCAGCTCCCAGATCTCCCACCATGGTCGCCTCGGGCGTCACGTCTTCCTCGTCAACGCCGAGGGCGTCCACCAGGGCGGCTCTGACTTTTTCGAAGATTTCATCACGCGACGGCATCGAATGGCACCTTGCAAAAGGAGGGGGATCGGTACGGGTTCGGTAAACCCTGAAGGCAGATTTATAGGGCTGTTTTGCGGAGAATGAAACCCGAAATCCCCCAGATTCCGCCTCCTTCGGGGAAGGGGGCCGCCGGCTCAGCCTCCAGCGGGCACCGCAACCGGGGCCGCGGCGTGCCCGTTGGCCAGAGCGATGTAGCGAGCCGGTTCGGGTCGTTGACGATCCGCACTGCGGGGCCGCGGGGCGAGCAGGCTCCACATGCGACGCATTCTGGTTCGCACGCGGGCATCGATTGCGTCGCCGTGCGCCACCCGATCGGCCATGTTGTATCGCTCGAGCACGAGCCGTGCCGTCAGGCTCGGGCGATCTCCCACAAGGCCCGACGCCTTGATCTTGGTGATCGATTCATCCTGCGAGAGCACTTCTGCTGTCACCGTCAAAACGCTGCCAGGCTCGGCAAAATCTCCATACTTCACATTGCGGGCCTGGCGAAGCACCACCACGGAGTGGGCGAAATCCTCCCCGATGCGGATCGTCCAGGCGGCGGCCTGCGTCATCGCCTCAAGCATTAAAACCCCCGGCAGCACGGGAAAGCGAGGGAAATGGTCGGCGAGATACTCCTCCGTGAGCGAAACACCCTTCACGGCGGTAATGGTCTTGCCGGGGTCAATGGCGGTGACGCGATCGATGAGGGAGAAACGCATGACGGCTCGCTGCAGGGAATCCAGACACGAAACTGAAACGACTCGCTCGCACGGCGCTCCCTACGCATATCGGCCCGCACTGAGCGTCATCGGCAGAGAAACTCCGGTATAACACGCTCCTACCAAAGATACCGGCTGTAGCGGGTCGGCGGCAGATGGCCACGGGGTGTTTTTCCCGCACCTGCCAAGCTGACGGCCGTCCGGGGAGGCTTTTGAGGGAGACGCCGGAGGCCGCACGACGTTCCGGTATCGCCGCGGTAGGCTTTTTCATCACGCAGCTGTGTTTGACTGGGAGTTTCCCAACGGCCACTGCCGCGTTTGGGAACAGAGGATCCGCATGGCCCTTGAGCTCACCGCCCGCGACGACGTGATTGGCCAGGCGTGTCCTCAGCATTGATCTCTCCGGGATCACGCCAGACCGCCTGGCAAACCTCCCTCCTGCGGACGTGGCCAGCCGGCCGGTCCGAGCCGACGGCCGTGCGCATCCTCTCGGCGAGTTTTTCACCGTGGCTGGCCTTGCCAACGATGGCCGAATCGTGCTGCGGGGCAACCTAACGCGGGTGCACCACATCGCTGCGGGCATGGCATCTGGCTCGATCCACGTCGACGGCACCATCGGGCGGCACGCCGGCGAGGGCATGGCGGGCGGCAGGCTCACCGTCGACGGATCGGCCGGCGACTGGCTTGCCTGCGGCCTGCGGGGCGGCGTCGTGCACGTGTTCGGCGACGCAGGCGACAACGCCGCTGCCGCCCTGCCCCGCCACGAACGTGGCGTCAACGGCGGCACCGTCCTGGTTGAGGGGACGGTTGGGCAGCTGGCCGGAGCCCGCATGCGGCGAGGGATTCTTGCCGTGGGTGGCGATTGTGGCGAAGGGGCTGGCTTCGAGCTCCGCGCCGGCACCGTTGTCGTCGCCGGCAGCCTCGGCCCGCGGGCAGGCGCAGCGATGAGACGCGGCTCGATCGTGGCCCTTGGCCCCACACCCGACATCTGGCCTGCATTTACGCAAGGCAGCGTCTGGCAGCCGGCAGTCATCCCGATGCTCCTCACGCAGCTTGCCAGAAACGGCTGGCGATCTCCCGCGGCGACCGCCCGCGGCCCCTGGCAGCACTGGCACGGCGACCTCACGACCGGCAGCCGCGGCGAACTCTTCTGCCAGCCGATCTAAGAAAGCCCCACGTAAAGAGCCATCGAAAAACAGACCGCGTGCGGGTGGTGGGGAGACCGCGCGCGGGTGGTCCGGCTCGGCAGGCGGCAAAAGTCTCGTCGCTGGCCAGGATAGGCCTTTAGGCTCCTCGAGCGTTCGCCGACCCGCCGAGCCTCCACTTTTCTGTCAATGAGCGAAGGGAGGAAACGGGACGGGTCCTCGGGCCGCGAAGCGGCCTCGGCGGAGCCGAGGTGCCTCCGGCACCCGAAGACCCGTCCCGCTTGCGCGCCCCACCCCGCCCAGCCCCGCCTTCCCCGGCCGCAGATCGCCGCGAAGCGGCGAACAGGCCGTCCTTAACAACCGTAAGCGAGGGGTGAGCCCGGGCCGAATGAGCCGGCCTTGCAGTCGAGCGCAGCCCGGAGGGCGAAAGCGAGAATGCACGAGTGAGCGAAGCCAGGATGGCGAAGCGAACGCTCGGCGAATCGGCCTGGGCTCACCCCGAGCGCCCCCGAACGCTCGGCGAATCGGCTTGGGCTCACCCCGAGCGCCCCCGAACGCTCGGCGAATCGGCCCGGGCTCACCCCGAGCGGCCCGGCAGCGATTTTGAGTGACGTGGGCCTTCCGTCGACCGGTTCGCTGGGGTATCCTTCGTGACTCGTCTGTCGCGAGGCAGTTTCCGCGACCGGAGTGGGAATCACTGCTCCGCAGACGAAACACGCACACACCACGTACGGAACGACCTCCGACTATGCCCACTGTCAATCAGCTGATCCGCACCGGCCGCCATCCGAAGCGGAAGTTTTCGAAGTCGCCGGTGC
This sequence comes from Pirellulales bacterium, assembly GCA_018401745.1. Classification (GTDB taxonomy): domain Bacteria; phylum Planctomycetota; class Planctomycetia; order Pirellulales; family UBA1268; genus M30B53. The sequence goes on from JAGYJY010000005.1 coordinate 259,179, forward strand.
TCGAGCAGTGCCCGCAGAAGCGTGGCGTGTGCCTTCAGGTCCGCACGATGACGCCGAAGAAGCCGAACTCGGCGCTGCGGAAGATCGCTCGCGTGCGGCTTTCGAACCAGAAGGAAGTCACGGTTTACATTCCGGGCGAAGGCCACAACCTGCAAGAACACTCGATCGTCTTGATCCGCGGTGGGCGAGTTCGTGACCTTCCGGGTGTGCGGTATCACGTCATCCGTGGTGCCCTCGACACACTCGGCGTTTCGGGTCGGAAGCAGTCCCGCAGCCTTTACGGTGCCAAGCGAAGCTGATTCAAGCTCTTGTCGGGTCGCATGCATATGGCTCATTGAGCCGATCAGTCCTTCCAATCAACTCAACATCTCCGTTCTGAGAACTGACCGACGATGGGTAAAATCACCGCCAGCCGCGAGTCCCTCATTCCTGACCCGAAGTTTGGGTCGCTGCTTGCCAGCAAGTTCATCAACTGCCTGATGCACGACGGCAAGAAGAGCATCGCACAGCGCATCTTTTATGATGCGATGGACATCGTGGCTGAGAAGATCACCGATGCGGAACCGATCGAGGTGTTCAACCGGGCGATCGACAATGTGAAGCCGGCGGTTGAGGTGCGGAGCAAGCGAGTCGGTGGTGCCGCCTATCAGGTGCCGATGCAGGTCAATCGCAACCGTCAACAGTCGCTCGGCATTCGCTGGGTGCTGCAGGCTGTTCGCGACAAGAAGGGCCGGCCGACGCATCAGAAGCTTGCGGAGGAGATCATCGCGGCCTACAAGCGAGAAGGGGCAGCGGTCACCAAGCGTGAAAATGTGCACCGCATGGCCGATGCCAATAAGGCCTTTGCTCACTTCGCCTGGTGATACGGGCTTGGTGATACGGGCTTGGTGACAGGAGCGTGGCTCCGCTGAGCGGCTCTGATCTGGCGGTGTGCTGAAACACGATAAAGGCTTCGCTGTGCGTGATGCAGCGAGGCCTTTGTTTTTTCTGGCTCCAGGCTACGAGCCTTGCGGCTCGCCCTGCAGGGTGGCGACCAGCCTGCGATGTCCACCGCGATTGCGGTGCTCGCAGAGGTAGAGGCCCTGCCAGGTTCCCAGCAGCAGCCGCCCATCCCGGATCGGCACGCTCAGCGAGCTGCCCACGAGCGACGCCTTGAGGTGAGCTGGGCTGTCGTCGGGCCCTTCAAGCGTGTGCACATACGGCAGCGTTTCCGGCACGACGCAGTTCAGTGCCATCTCGAGGTCGACCGGTACATCGGGGTCGGCGTTCTCGTTGATTGAGAGGCTGGCCGAGGTGTGTTGTATGAAAAGATGAAGGAGGCCAACCCGAAGCTGGCGGAGCTCCGGGATCGCTTCGAGCACGTCGCGGGTGATCAGGTGAAACCCTCGCGGCCGTGGCGACAGGGTGATCTCGTGCTGCATCCACATAGGCGGTTTGGCTCCGTTGGGGGAACGGGATTGAGTGCTGGGAGGGATCGGCTGCGGTGCCGCCCACGGTGCCGCCCACGGTGTCAGCGACGCTGGCATTGCGGACAGAAAAAGGTGGACCGCTGGGCCTGCACGATCCGTCGGATCGCGGTGCCGCAGGCAGGGCACGGCTGGCCTTCGCGGCCGTAGACGCGGTGACGAGCCTGGTAGCGGCCCGGCTCGTTGAGGGCCGTGCGGTAGGTGGCGTCGGAGAGCGTGGAGCCCTCGAGTTCCACGGCTTCTGCAAGCACCTCCTGCATCACCGCATGCAGCCTGCCCCACCGCACTCGGCTGAGCTGCCGGCAGCGGACGCGAGGATCGATGCCCGCGTGAAAGAGCATCTCGGCTGCATAGAGATTGCCGATCCCGGCAACGGCTCGCTGATCGAGCAGTGCAACCTTCACCGCCCGCGTCGAGTCTCGCAGCCTGGAGGCAAACGTGGCGGTGTCGATCGTGAGCGCGTCGGGGCCAAGCCGCGACGGGCCGCAGAGCTGCTCCAGGCCAGCCGCGTCGACAAGACGGACTGTGCCGAGGCCCCGGCGATCCCAGAAAAGGAGTTGCTGCTGAGAGCCTCGATCGCAACGGCCTCCAAGCCGCAGCCGGACGTGCTCCTGCGACGGGGGCTCTGCCACCAGGAGCAGGCCAGTCATTCGCGGCTCAATCACCAGCCAGCGACAGCCTGTCGCAGCCTGCCGACGGGGCGACCCTGGGCTGCTAAGCCGCAGGGCGATCCGCTTGCCATGCCGCTCCGCTGCCTCGATGACACGGCCGCAGACTTCAGCAGCGAGCTCTCGCGGCGGAGGCTGCATCAAAAGAGGCCGCAACCGACCCTGCGGCACCTCAACGGAGTCCACCCGCATGCCGATGGCGGTGGCGATGCCGCGACGCATCGTTTCCACTTCTGGAAGCTCAGGCACACCTCCCTCCCACTCACAACGGGGCCTTGACAATGGACAGCAGTATAGTAGGATACCGTCGTTCAGACGATCACAAGAACCCCGAGGAGGGCGACCCGTTCGCATCATGCCACCCATGGCCAAAAAATCTACCACCCGCACCACGTCAAAGCCCACCAGCCCTGCCACGGCTGAGTCCGCCGTCTCATCGCGAGCCCGGTCAGCCCCAGCCCGAAAAGCTCGCGTCAAGGCGACGACGACCAACGGGCATGGCATCGAGGGGCTCTTTGGAGATGCCGGGCCGCAGCGGCATGCGGAAGGTGAGAGCAGCCCCACCAGCCGGCAGATGGCAATCTACGAGTTTATTCGCGACAAGATTCGATCGCGTGGCTACGGGCCGACCGTCCGCGAGATTGGCACTGCCTTCAAAATTCGCTCTCCCAACGGCGTCGTCTGTCACCTCAAGGCGCTTGAGCGGAAGGGCTACATCACCCGTGGCCGCAACATGTCGCGGGCCATCGAACTAACAACGGAGCCCGCCCACCTCAGTGGGCTTCCGATGGCGGGGCTCGTGGCCGCGGGCACGCTCCGGCCGGCAGAGGAGCAGACCGAGCGGATCGACTTTGCAGACCTCTTCAGCCGCGACAATCACTTTGTGCTGAAGGTCATGGGCGACTCGATGATCGACGCCCAGATTGCCGATGGCGACTGGGTGGTCATCCGAAAAGCAAAGACGGCCCACAACGGTGATATCGTCGTGGCCCAGACTGAGGAAGGCGAAGCAACACTCAAGCAGTGGTTTCCGGAGCGAGACCGCGTGCGGCTCCAGCCGGCCAACCGGGAAATGAAGCCGATGTACGTGAAAAACCCGCGTGTCCTCGGTGTGCTCGTGGGAGTCGTTCGCAAGACGGTCTGACACGACCGCCTGAAGCAACGGTCAAGAGACGATGGCTCACGAGGCACTCGTCGGCAGGTCGGTGGGTCAGGACGCAGTCCGCGAGGAGGTCCCTTCCGACCACTGATTGAGTTTGTTGTAGAGCGTCTTGATGCTGATCCCGAGTTCTTCGGCCGTCCGAGCTTTGTTGCCTTCGTTGCGGTCGAGCCCCTCGAAGATGGCCTGCATCTCGAGTTCGCGAAGCGAAAGCGGCCGCCCGGTATCTGGCGGACGGTTGTCGTTCAGAGTGGTCACGGCAGCTGGAGTCTGCTCGTCCAAGGCAGGGATGCCTCTGTGCTGCATGGCAACTGGCCGTGCGGCAAGAGGTTGCGCGGCGAAGAGCCGCTCCGGCAGGTGGTCGCAGCACAGCGGCAGCATGTCGCTGACGACAAGGGCATACTCGATGACGTTCGCAAGCTCGCGGACGTTGCCCCGCCACGGGTGGCTGGCAAGCACCTGAAGCAGTTCGCCGGTGACCACCTGAGTGCCCGCAGGAAGCTGAGGACGAAGACGCCTGACAAGGTGATCGATCAGGGCGGGCAGATCCTCGCGGCGTTCCCGCAGCGGCGGAAGCCTGATCTCAAAGGTGTTGATGCGGAAGAAGAGGTCTTCGCGGAAGGCTCCCTCGGCAATCATTTCCTCGAGCGGTCGATGGGTCGCGCAGACGATGCGGCAGTCGACACGAATCGGTTCGTTCTCACCGACGCGGCGGATCTCACCGCTTTCGAGCACCCGCAGCAGTCGCGGCTGCAACGACTTCGGGAGTTCTCCGATCTCATCGAGAAAGAGCGTGCCGCCATCGGCCACCTCAAAGAGCCCCGCGCGGTGTTCGCTGGCCCCGGTGAAGGCTCCTTTGCGGTGTCCGAAGAGTTCGCTCTCCACCAGCTGTTCCGGCAGGGCACCACAGTTGACCGCGACAAGTGGTCCGGAAGCGCGGCCGCTGGCCTCGTGCAGCGAACGAGCCACGAGTTCCTTGCCAGTGCCCGTCTCGCCGCGAACGAGAACAGCCGATTCCGTAGGGCCCACGCGAGCGACGAGCCGCCGGACCCGCTCGATCGCCGGCGAATCGCCCACGAGCCGAGCGTCGCCTTCAGCACGACGCACGCGGGTTTCCAAGGCTCGAAGCCGAGCGGTCAGCTCTCGCTTCTTGCGAACCCGCTCAAGCACCGAGCGGATCTCAGCAAGCTTGCAGGGCTTGGTGAGGTAGTCAAAAACGCCCTCACGAAGGGCCGCGAGCGCTGTCTCATGCGAGGACTTGCCGGTGATCACGACGGTCTCGGTGTCGGGCGACACCTCCCGGACGCGGCGAATCACATCAAGTCCACCGACATGGGGCATGTCGAGGTCGACAATCACACAGTCGAACGACGCCTCTTCAAGGGCCGCCATCGCAGCCCGCCCATCAGCGCAGACGGTCGCCTCATGACCGAGCCGCGGCAGTTCGATCTTCATCAGTTCCTGAATCGACGTTTCGTCGTCAGCAAACAGCACCCGCAGACGCTTAAGCGGCCTTTCGGTGATGATCCACCTCCTGCTGCTGGCTGTGCGGCCGTCCCTCCACAGCTCCGCCTGGTGGATCCGCCGACAGCAGCGAGCGGAAGCATGAGCGTGAAGGTGGCCCCCTTGCCAGGGCCTTCGCTCGTCGCCTCGATGCGACCACCGTGGTCAACCACGATCCGGTGCACGATCGACAGGCCAAGCCCTGTCCCCTGGCCATTCTTGCGGCGAGTGAAGAATGGTTCAAAGAGGTGCGCAAGCACCTCCTCATTCATGCCGCAGCCATCGTCAACGAAGATGACTTCGGCCTCGTGGCCGTTGCGGCTGACACTGACGGAGATCCGGCCGGATGGCTCGATGCAGTCGAGTGCGTTGACCAGCAGGTTGAGCACCACCTGCTTGATCTCCTGCGGATTGACCATCACCAGCAGGTCCGAACCTTCGTCGATCTCGATCGACCTGCCAGCGAAGCGGCCGACGTGCCGCAGCATCTCGGCCACATCGCTCACAATCGCCTTGATCGCTGTCGGCTGGCGTTTGACCTCGCCGAGCCGCGAAAAGTCGAGCAGTTTTTCGGTGATTTCCTTACAGCGGAAGGCCTCGCTCTGAATCAGCTCGAGGTAGCGGATGGTGAGTCGCTTCTCGTCAGGATCGTTGACAACGTCGGTGAGGCGGCTCTCCAGCGACTCCGCGCACATCGCAATCGACGCCAGCGGATTGTTGATCTCGTGGGCGACTCCCGCAGCCAGGAAGCCGACGCTCGCCAGCTGCTCGCTGCGGATCACCTCGCGAGTCCGCAGCTCGACCTGCCGATCGAGGTCGTCCCGTATCGCCTGAAAGCGAGCGGTCATGCCGTTGAAGGCTTCCGCAAGTTCGGCCATCTCGTCGTCGGTGTCGAGGTGGATGCGGTAGTCGAAGTCGCCGGAAGCCACACGTCGCGACCCGTGGCCAAGGTGACGCAGTGGCCGAAACACCCATCGATAAATCAGCACACCAAGCGCGACGAGCAGGGCTGTCGCCGAGAGCGCCGCTGCCCAGGTGACGATGATCAGGGTGCGGTAGCCCGTCCGGACTTCATGGGCGAGATCGTGAAGCTGCTCCTGGAGGAAACTCGGCAGCTCGGCAGTCAGAGACGCCAGGCGATCGAGCTCACGGCCTGTCGCCAGGTGCCGCGCTACCGGGTCGTCGAGCCGTCGGTCGCCGCTCCATCGGCGGAGCGACGTCAGGCTTCCGGAAATCGCCGTCGCCGTTGCCCGCTCTCGGGTGCGGTCAGCAATCGGCACGCCGTCGAGGTCCCAACGTTCCAGCTGCTGCCGGTACCTCTCCAGGGCCCGCTCGACCTGCACGAGCCGACCGGTGAAGGTCTCATGCGAGAGGTCTCCGCTGGTGTTGCCGGTGTCGGTGTCGACGAACTGGCGGGCGTGGCAGAGCCGCAGATCATCGACACACTGGCCGAGTTCACTGGCCAGGGGCATCTCGGCGGCTCGGTTTGACAGCGCCCGCACCAGCCGGCGATACGACGAGACCCCGACGAGGCTGCTGGCAAACAGCGCCGTCACCGCCACGCCGGCCAGCAGGCCGCAGAGCAGGAGTTTGTTGCGAATCGGCCTGCGTCTGGGCATCGCGGACGGCCTCGGCTCGGGGAGGCTCTGCCGCGTCGTGCGGCCGAGCCAGCGGAGGGTAGCAGCCGCTTCGCAGCCGGCATACCGCGGTTCCTCGCGTTCGCCAGCGGCCAGCCGCTGCCCTCAGGCCAGGCCCCATCTTTTTCGCAAAAACCACTCCAGCGAGAGCAGACCCACGGTCACCAGAAGCATCGGCCATGAATCCCAGAGGCTCCAGATCCACTCTGCCTCGCTTTCGTAAACCAGCCGGCCTCTCCAGGAGTTCTTCGAAGATGGCGGCAATGTCTTCTGCCAGCTGCGGCTCTCGCCCCGTCTCCTCGGCCAGCTGCCGCATCACGAGGCCATTGGCGACGGGATTGGCCATCTCAAGATCCTGCCGAAAAACGGTGAAACGGGCTCCCCGGCTGGCCACAGGCTGGCCATCCCGAGCAGCTGTTGCCGCAATCGTCCAGTCGCCAGGCTGCGTACAGTCAGTCAGCTGCCCAGCCCAGCTCTCGCCATCGCGCACGAGTCGCACCGGCCGCTTCGTGCCGTCGGGAGCCACGACCTCTGCCTCCACCACTGCATCTTCGATCGGTTCGCCATCCGCCTGCCGCAGCCCCGCGTTGAAGCTGAGAGGCATGCCAGCCGAGATGCGTCGCTGCGCCGGCCGCACCCACAGGGCGTCGTCGGTGATGTCGTCACGACTGGCGAGCCAGAAGATGAACTGCCGCCAGAAGCGGCGGTGGGCTCGGTCCTCTCCTTGCATCACCCATCGCCAGGTGGAGTCGACCGCAAGGGCGGCCACTCGCCCGGTCCCATAGTTCTTCGCCACCAGCAGCGGATCACCAGCCTGCGAAACAGCCAGCGGCCGGGCGGCTGCCGCAAGCGGCCCGAGAATATTCGCCCCCTCCAGCGGCGGCAGTTCCCGCCAGGCGGCGAGGTTCTCAGCAGGCGTGTCGGCCAGCCTGAGAATCGAAATCCCTCCAAACCGCTCATCTGGCAGCATCTGCAGAGGCCCACGAAGATGCAGGCTCTCGCGAATCGGCTCATCAAATCGCTGCCGCGACAGCGGATCACGTTCAAACGGCAAGGCCGGCTGGAGCGGTGTTGAGCCCCAGCCACCGGCCTCAAAGGCGTGTAAGCCGCCGAGAAGCCCGAGGCCTGCCCCCTGCCCCACCCGGTCGTTGATCAGGGCCAGCTGCTCCGGTGAAACCGCCGAGGAGTCAAGGTCGCCGATGAGAAACACATCGACTTCGTCAGTGAGGACATCGCTGAGATCGACGGGCCAGTCGCTGCGGTCTGAGCTATCGATCCAGCGAAACGCCACCTGCATGTCTGGGCTCGCCGCAAGGGTGCGGCGAAGAAACCGCTGCTCCACCCGCAGCGCTCCTTCCAGATAGACCACCTGCAGCCCGCCATCGATCACGTTGACGAAGCTGCTGACCTCGTTGTTGGTGATCACGGTCTCCCCTTCCAAGGGATCGACCACGAGCGACATCTTCCGCTCGCCGGGCTGCTCCGGTCGCCAGCTCAGCCGCACCGTCTCTTCCGCATCGGCTCCAACACTTCGTACGACGGTCCTGGCGACCTCCTCAAGCACACCGTCGGGCTCTTCGACGAGCAGCCGCACGACCACATCGCGGTCACCAAAGCCGGTCAGTCGCACTCGACCTGACACCTCGACTGTTGTCTTCACAAACACATCATCTGCCACGGAGAGCTGGACCACTTCGGCATCACGGCCCTGACTCCCAGACCGCTGCTGCCCAAAAGCACGCTCCACAGTGGGATGCCACTCTCACCGAGCCGACGGGCGACAGTCTGGGGCGGGAGATCTCGCGGCGGATAGGCGTGCTGCGCCCCGTCGCTGAGCACAATCACGCCCGCCAGGCTCTCAAAGCTCGTCGTCTGCACGGCCTCATCCAGGGCTGTCCCCAGAGCCGTCTCCTCCGAGCCTTCCTGCTTCACCCACGCCGGATCGAGCGGGAACGGATCGTCCGCGGTCACCGGCACGCTCTCGAGCCCCCGATCAAACCGCCACAGGTGAAGCCGAAGATGCCCTTCGTCGAGGAGTTCTCGTGCCTCCGGCGCGGCAGCCTCCAGCGACGAAACAAGATATTCCCAGCGGGTCTGCCCGGCCGGCGCATCCGCCACGGTCATGCTCTCTGAGGCATCTGCCAGCACGAGCAGGTCGCCCTCCCGCTGGAGCCGCCGCTGGGCCACGACCGTGGGGCGGAGCATGCACAGCACGATCGCCAGAAACGCGGCGACCCGCAGCCCCACCAGCCACTTCAGCCGAAAGCCTTCCACCCGTGAGCGGTCCGGCCCCACGAGCACCAGCACCGCAGCCAACCCAGCGGCAACCATGAGCACGAACCACCACGAGCCCACGGGCTCAAAGAGGAGCGTCAGGGCAGTGGAGCCAGCGGCGGTTGGGTCGGTCTCAGCGGGCATTGCAGAGCTGTCAAAAACGCGGGAATCAGAAACGCCGCCGGACGCAACGACGCGATCGGGAATCAGTCTTCAAAATCACCGACCTCAGCCAGTTCGGCCGCAGGCTGTCGTTTCCTGGGCCGTGCCGCAGACGGAGGCACTGCCGGCAAGGCGTCGCGGCTAGACTCGAAATCGTCTGATGGCCGCACCGGTGGCTGACTGTCGTCTCTGCGGGCGTAAAAGCGGTTGGCCACCATCCAGTCGCCTGCCATCAGCATCGCCACGAGGATGATCAGCCAGCCCGAGAGCTCGGTGCCCACGCGTTCGAGGGCAACCTCCCGCACGATCTCATCACCGGTGCGGGCCACCGGCGTGTCGGCACCGAACAGTTCCACGGCCTCGTCAGCCTGTAGCCGACGGCAGTCTGTGGCCGCCGACGGCAGGTTGGCACTGAATCCTCCACGAAAGCCGCCCACGTCGCCCCCTGCCAGGAGTCGGTAGTTGCCCGGCTCGCGGGTCGCAGAAACCGTCACGGTCCGCTGCTGTGGATCGATCGCGGCCGGAAACTCATCGTCGGCTGGAGTCTGCACCACCACCGGAGCATCGAGATCGGCAGGAATCCGCAGCACCGCTGGCTGCCCGGTGATGACGTTGTGTTCCTCACGGGTGTTCATCGCATGCAGCAGCGACTCGTTGGCCAGCACCACAAACGGCCACGGCTCGAATCCGGTCGCCAGCAGGTTCCAGGTTTCGGGATCGCTCGCCGGCTGCGAAGCCGGCGTGGTGATCACCACCACCGTCCCCTGCCCGAGCGTGTGCTCAAGCACAGCCGGGGTGCCATCGCGGTAGGCAATGATCGGCTCTGCAGGCGTCAGCATCTGCCGGGCGGCCGCAGCGTCGGCGGCCGGATTCACCACAAACTCCCAGTGGCGATAGACCGGGAAGTCTTGCCAGGGCACCGTGTCGGCCACCCGGCGGAAGACCGACAGCATCGGATGGTCGAGCTGCCTGGGGCTGAGGAAGTTTTCACCACTCTCATCCCGCCAGATCCGGGCGAGCTCACCTCCGAGCGTCCGCCGGCTCTCGTCGGTGTTGAAGGCCTCGGGTGTGGCGGCCTGCGGTCCGAGCCAGACGACCAGCCCCCGACCGAACCGCACCCAATCGCCAAGCTCTGCCCAGGTGCGGTCATCGAGCGGCGGTGGATCGACAAGGACGATGCCGTCGTAGTCGTCCCAGGCCTGTTCGCGAAAGTCGTTGATGCCCAGCAGTGAACACTCCAGCCGACCTCGCCCATCCCGGGCAAGGGCCGCTGGGGCAATCGCCTCAGCCACGTAGCGGCCCGTGCGATCGGCAGGCTCCGACGCCACCACGAGCACCCGGGGCGTTGCATCAACCTCCACACTGAAATACCGCGCGAACATTAAAGGTTCAGGATGAAAGCCAATCGAGGCCAACAATCAGTCTTGGGGTGCCATTTCAGCCCGCGGTGAACGTGCACCATTCCCCAGCCTCATTGCTTCCTTCACCTGCCCTTCAGGAGGGCGACAGCGGCGCCATAGGCATCGATTTGGATCTGATCTGCAGGCTGGTTGCTCTGGCAGAGGGTCCTTCGCCTCAGCGGGACGGTAACAAAGTTCAGGTAACCCTCGGTTCCTGTGCGGCGAAAGTACGAAGCAGGCGCACCCGGCACCCCGATCCTGATCAGGGCACATAGTGTCAGCCAGAACATGTATGCGAAGACCTATCGCTTCAGGCTCAAAAAGACACTGGTACATCTCGATCAACTCGTCGACATCGTCAATCCAGTTCCTGGCTCCGGCGATATCAAGAGCCCAGCGCGGTAATGCGGTAGCAGCGCTTTGGCCTGGCTCGAGGCTGACGAATCGCTCAAGGTTACCTGCCTGATTGCAGAACTCCGTGACAAAGCCGCCCCAGCTGAAATCCTGGCTTCGTTCCCATACCGCCAGGTTGACATCGTCTCGCAGAATTTCTCCCAGGCATGCGGCCCGGTTGCCGATGATGGTGACAGGGTGTGCAAGCTGGTTTTCTAGCTGGGTCATGACAGGCTCCGCGGAAGCTCGGATGCAAAAGTGGCGATATTTGTGTTGCAACGATTTGATTTGTGAAAAGCTTCGACCATGGAGGAATCGGAAGAATTGAGGGATCATCAGTGCCTTACCAGTGACGTCGGTAGAGTTGAGTACTCTGGGTTAGTTGAGTTTGTTAATTAATTGGCTGTGCATTGCCACTCCCTGTTGGAGCGCTTGTGCGAGTAGTCCTGCTGCAGAATGTTGTGTTCCGGTTTTTCACGTGCGTCAGTGAGCTCCTTCTGGTAGTAGGGCTTGCCATTCTTGCAGGCCTGCAGTGGTTTGTGTCTGTAGCCGCTCGATGGTGTAGCGGTAGCCGGAGTATCCGCCATTGCTGTGGCAGTCGGATCAGGCACCTGGCCAACTAATTGGTGCCGTACCTGCGTTTCTGCGAGAGATTGTGGCGCCGCTGGGTGTTGATGTTGAGGTCCGTGACAAGGGCTCCTGGGCTCGGGTTCAGCGCCTGGCGCAGCTGGGTGAGATCGACCTGGTGGCGGGTGCTGCATGGCCTCCGAGGACATCGGGTACATGGATATTATGGCCTCGATGATGCACCTGCCCACCAATGTCTGGGTGCCGAAAGACCGGCCGTTCGTTTACCGCCATTGGCCGGATCTTAAAGGCAAGCGAGTGGCACACTGATTAACAATAGTTTTGGTCAGCGTTTTGACCAGTACGCTGTTGAGAACCTGATGATTCGATGGGGTGCGTTCCATCGATCAGTCGTTTCTGATGGCGTTGGCCGGCCGGGTAGATTATGTGCTGTACGAACATTCTAGGGGACGGGTGAAACTCCGGGCGTTTGGAGACGCTGCCGATCAGTTCGATCGTGCTACGGACCCACCTGTTAGCAGGAAGGGCTGTTCTTTGCGTTTCCGAAGCGATCATCCTGCAAACGTTGCGGGGCGGCAGGAGGCTCGAGGTCGATGCCTGGTCGTAGGGTTGGGGGATGCCCGCCAAGAAACCTGTGAGGAAGCCGGCGCCGCGGAAGCGTGCGGTGAAGCCGCCGCCACCGAGCAATCGTGGTGCGGTCAGCGCAACCCTCGAGCGTCTCAATGCGGATCCGGCGTCGGATGCGTTGGCGCAGTTGGCGTTGACGTTGGCGGATCAGTTGGATGCGGGTGCTGGGATGGCGACGGCTGCGATCAGCCGGGAGTTGCGGGCGACGTTGTCGGAGTTGGCGGAGTCGGGTGGTGATGTAGATGAGCTTGACGTCTTCCTTGCCGGGTTGTCTGCCCAGGTGGTCGACCGCCAGGACTGATCGGCCTACCCGGGGCCGTGAGGTTGCTGCGATTGCGGAGCAGCTGGGTACACCGTTGATGCCGTGGCAGCAGCATGTGGTTGATGTGGCTTTGGAAACGCATCCTGATTCGGGCCGGCTGGTGTACCGGGAGGTGCGGCTGACAGTTCCACGCCAGTCGGGAAAGACCACGTTGATGTTGGCGATCATGTTGCATCGGTGCCTGTTGATGGGTGATGGGCAGCGGGTTGGGTATACGGCGCAGACGGGGCAGGCGGCCCGGTTGAAGTTCACTGATGATCATGTGCCGGTGGTGGTGGGCAGCATTTTTGGGCGGCAGGCCCAGGTGCGGCGCAGCAATGGCAGTGAGGCGATCCGGTGGAATAACGGGAGTTTGTGGTCGGTGTTGGCGACGACGGAGACGGCCGGTCATGGTTCGCAGTTGGATTTGGCGATTATTGATGAGGCGTTCGCCCAGCCGAACGACCGTTTGGAGCAGGGTTTCAAACCTGCGATGGTGACCAGGCCGCAACCGCAACTGTGGGTGGTGTCCACCGCTGGTGATGTGTCGTCGAATTATTTGAACGCCAAGATTGATGATGGTCGTGAACGTGTCGACCGTGGCCTCACCGAAGGCGTCGCCTACTTTGAGTGGTCTGCGGAGCAGGGTGCCGATCCGGCTGATGAGCAGGTGTGGGCTGGGTGCATGCCGGCGTTGGGTCACACCATCGGGGTTGAAGCAATCCGAGCCGACTTTGAGTCGATGCGTCTGGTGGAGTTCCGCAGGGCCTATTTGAATCAGCGGCAGGATCGGCATGCGATTGAGCCGTGGCAGGTTGTCCCGGAGGACACCTGGTCGGGGCTGGTGGATTTGCGGTCACGGATTGTGGATGTGCCGGTGTTGGCGTTGGATGTGACGCCGGATCGTGGGATGGCGGCGGTGGGTGCGGCCGGGCATCGTGAGGACGGCCGGCTGCACGTCGAGGTCGTTGAGCATCGTGAGGGCACCGCCTGGGTGGTGGATTGGTTCAAAGCCAGGGCAGGGCAGTACGGGCCGGTGGTGGTTGATCCGGCCGGGCCGGCCGGCCCGTTGGTGGCGTTGCTGGTTGAGGCTGGGTGTTGAGGTGCGCACGGTGATTGGCCGGTGGCATGCGCATGCGTGCGGCCAGCTGTTTGATGCTGCGGTGACCGATCGGCTCCGCCATTTGGATCAGGTGCCGTTGAACGTGGCGTTGTCCGGTGCGAGCCAACGCAGGTTTGGTGAGTTGTGGTTGTGGGCCCGGAAGGATTTGACGACTGATGTTTGTCCGTTGGTGGCGGTGACGTTGGCGTTGGGTGGTGTGTTTGATCGTGTGGCTGAGGAGGCGCCACCGGTTGTGGTGCGTGTTGTGAATCTGGCCGATCTGGACTGATGGAGGGTGTTGTGGTAGCGGAGATCTTGCAGGTGTGTGGCCTAATCTTGATTGTTGTTGCGGCGTGCGTTGTGTGGCTGCCGTTGGGCCTGTTCGTGGCGGGGGTTTCTCTGCTGGGTGCGGGTGTGTTGATGGACCCGAGAGCGAGGCTGAAAAGCAGATGATTGGTCGGCTTCTGGAAATGCGCACTGCGGGTGAGGAGCGTGCTGTGCGTGACCCGAAGTGGGGTCGCTGGGGTGCCGGCAACGAGCTCATCCCGTCGATCAGCGCACCGTCAACCGAAGCTTCAATGGGTTTGCTGTGCGTGTACGGCTGTGTGCAGCTGATCAGCTGACAGCATCGCCACCCTGCCGATCGATGTGTTGGATGGGCGTGACCCGGTGACGGCACCGGCATGGTTGGGTGACCAGGCGGCCACCGACCGTGTTGATCTGTTCGGTTCGATGTTGAGTTCGTTGCTGCTCGAGGGCAATGCGATCGCTGCGATCGGCCGCAACGAGCGTGGCCAGGTTGTGACCGTTGATGTGTTGGATCCTCGCCGGGTGATCGTTGAGGCTGACGGGCCTGACAGTTTCACCTTCAAGATCGACCATGTGGTGTTCCCTGGTGAGATGCTGATGATCCGTGGGCTGATGATGCCTGGTCGGATTCGGGGTGTCAGCCCGGTTGAGATGGCCCGCCAGTCAATCGGGATGGGGTTGGGTGCGCAGGATCAGGCTGCACGGTTCTACACACAAGGTGCGATTACCCCTGGGGTGATCCATTCGAAGTCCGATCTGTCGGTTGAGCAGATGCGTGAGATTCGGGACCAGTGGTTGGCGTCGCACGGTGGCACGTCGAAGTCGCATTTGCCGGTGGTGTTGACCGGTGACACCAGCTGGCAGTCGATCAGCATGACGGCCGAGCAGGCACAGTTTCTGGATTCCCGCAAGTATTCGGACAGTCAGATCGCCGGCCAGATGTTCCTGATCGATCCATCAATGATCGGCATCGCTTTGAGCGGCACCACCCTGACCTACCAGAACCTCGAGCAGCGTGGCCACCATCTGGTTCGCCACAGTTTGTTGCGGTGGATTGTGCGGTTGGAGCGGGGCCTGTCACGTCTGCTGCCTGACGGGCAGATGTTGAAGTTCAACGTGAACGGTTTGATGCGTGGCGATCTTGAACAGCCGGTATGCCAGCTACGAAACGGCCGCCCGAATCAACGGGCTGCTCGGCGCACCCTTGCTGTCTGTACAGGAGATGCGTGACCTTGAGGATTTGGGTCCGATGATTGACACCGGCCTTGCGCCGAACCAGGAGGCGTGACGTGCCGTATTTCGTAAGCAACGAGCAGGACGATTGTGCCGGCTGGGCAACAATCAAGATTGATGCTGACGGCACCATCGAAACGATCGGTTGCCATGAGGAGATGAATGATGCGGTCGCACAGATGATCGCAGTGTCGCTTGATGAGGGCATGGAGCCCGGCGGCGAATACAACGGTGCCACCCGAATTGGAGATGTTCAGACGATGAAACGTGCAGAGCTGGCCAACATTCGGGAGGTGCGGCAGTACGGCATTTCCGACATTGAGGTCCGCAAACATTACGACGAAGAGGAGCACACCGAGACGATCACGTTCCGTGGGTACGCCTCGGTGTTCGGCAACGACTACGAGGTGCACGATGCGTTCGGTTCGTTCACCGAACGGATCGCCCCTGGTGCGTTTACCCGCACGTTGGCCGACAACCCTGATGTGATGCTGCTGGTCAACCATCAGGGGTTGCCGTTGGCCCGCACGAAGTCGGCGACGTTGCGTCTGATGCAGGACAATGTTGGGTCTGCGTGTTGAAGCGCAGCTTGACGGCAATGATCCTGATGTGCGTGCGATCATGCCGAAGATGTTGCGTGGCGACCTGGACGAAATGTCGTTTGCCTTCCGGGTGAACGATCAGGTGTGGGCAAACGATTTCACCGACCGGACCATCACCGAAGTCAACCTGTCTCGGGGTGATGTGTCGGTTGTCAGTTTCGGTGCCAACCCGGCGACGGTGGCGGCGTTGCGTGCAGCGCTGGCCGACGAGGACGTCCGTGCCCAACTGTTCGCAGAACTCGAAGGCAGGGTGCTGACCACCGCTGATGTCAACCCTGCCGAGCCCGAGCCCGAGCCTGTCATCGAGGTCGTTGAGCCCGAGCTCGTCGACGTCGAGGTCGCCGAGCTCGTCGACGTCAACGTCGATGAGGTGAGGCAGCAGGGTTCGGCGCATCCGATGTCGTATTATCAGTCCTTGTTGGTGGACAGGCGACTGTCTGCCTAACGGTTGTAGCAATGCCTGCTCGTCGCTGACCCGGCTCAACAGCTCGGCCATACCGGCAGGTTCCCAAACAGACGCCACGTCTACATGGAGAACCTTCCGATGAACGAATACATTGAGCAGCTCGTTGAGGCCCGCAACAAGGCGTGGCACCAGGCCAAGGATCTGATGGGTCTGGCCACCTCGGAAAAGCGTGAGCTTGACTCTGAGGAGTCCGCCCAGCTGGACCGCATCTTCGCTGACATGGATGCGAAGGACGCTGAAATCAAGGGTCTGTCAGCTCGGGTCCAGTCGGCCCGTGAGTCCGACATCGCCCGGGAAGCGTTCGCCGATCTGGTGCGCCCTTCGGAGCCGGCCGTTTCGGTCGACCCGGTTGAAGCGTTCCTGCGTGGGCAGAGCGGTGCACGTTCGATCGACATTGACATCCGCAAGGCTGCCGCTGAGAAGCGTGCCATCCGTGCCGGTGCCACTGGCCGTGAACTTCGTGACCTGACCGTGGGTGTGGCCGGCGCCGGTGGCAACACCGTCCCGACCTCGTTCGAGCGTGCCCTGTACGACTTCCTTGAGAACGTGTCGGGTGTCCGTCAGGTCGCAACGGTCATCACCACCACCGGTGGTGAGAACCTTGACCTTCCCCTGGTTGCTTCGCACGGCACGGCCGCCATCGTCGGTGAAGGCACCGCCCTTGCCGAGGTCGATCCGAGCTTTGCCAAGATCACCCTTGGTGCCTGGAAGTTCGGGCAGCTCCTCCAGATGAGCTCCGAGCTCGTTCAGGATTCGGGTGTTGACATCGTCGGGTTCGCTGCGGCCGATCTTGGTCGGGCGCTGGGTCGGGCATCGGGTGCGGCTTACGCCACCGGTTCCGGCACCAACGCACCGCAGGGTGTTATGACCAGCGTTGGAACTGCCCTGACGGGCGGCACCGGTGTCGCTGGCGTGCCATCGATTCAGAACCTGACCGATACGGTGTATTCGCTCGGTGACCCCGGTTACCGTCAGAACGCTTCATGGTTGATGCGTGATGCGACTGCCGGCAAGATCCGCAACCTCACCAACACCAGCGGTGACTTCCTGTGGCAGCCCGCTGTCCAGGCCGGTCAGCCTGACCGTCTGCTCGGCTTCCCTGTCGTCATCGATCCGTTCGTGGCTGCAACCGGGACCGCTGCACTGAGCGTGGCGTTCGGTGACTTCGCTGCCGGGTACGTCATCCGTGACGCCGGTTCGATCCGTCTGGAAACCAGCAACGAGTTTGCTTTCTCGCAGGATCTCATCACCCATCGGGCGATCCTCCGCACCGATGCGGATGTCCGTGACCAGAACGCCATCAAGGCGTTCCGGGGCGGCACCGCCTGATAGTTCCCCCAGGGCCACCGCCTCGAGCGGTGGAGTGCTGGCTCGGTCGGTTTGTGTGGCGGCCGACCGGGTCAGCAGTCCCGTCTAGCCACAACCACCGCCACACAGGAGCCACTCATGCCACTTGTTTCTTTCCCGGGCCCGGATGTGTCAGACCTCGAGCGTGCTGTCGCCGAGGTTGAACGCAGCCGGGCCCGAGTCGTTCAGGTTGTCGGCAACATCGGCGGCAACTGGTGGCTGCTGGTTGAAAAGCCTGTGGCGGCTGCCAGGGCGAAACCTGCTGGCAAGGAGTCCCGGGCGGGTGTGAAGTGAAGGTGTTGTGGTGCAGTAACGCACCTTGGGCTGGCACCGGGTACGGCAACCAAACCGATTTGATGTCCCGCAGTTTGCTGGCTGACGGCCACGACGTTGCCCTGTTCGCCAATTATGGGTTGGCGGGTTCCAAGATGGATTGGAACGGCATCACGGTGCTCCCGTCGGGTTATGACGTGTGGGGCAACGATGTGATTGCCGGGCATGCCCGAAACCATTTCGGTGACAACCGTGGGCTGGTCATCACCCTGTTTGATGTGTGGGTTGCCCAGTCGCAGTTGTGGGCTGGGTTGGATGTTGCGAGTTGGGTGCCGGTTGATCATGTGCCGGTGCCACCGAAGGTGCTCAAGTATTTTGCGGAAACGAACGCCACTGCGATTGCAATGTCGCAGTTCGGTCAGCGGCTGTTGTCGTCTGCGGGGGTTGATGCGTTGTACGCACCGCACGGTGTTGACACCACACTGTTCCAACCCGAGGTGCTTGACGTGAACGGTGTCAGCCCAAGGGATCTGTTTGGTGTGCCGGCTGATGCGTTTGTGGTGGGGATGAACGCTGCGAACAAGGGCAACATCAAGATCCGCAAGTCGTTTCCGCAGGCGTTCGCTGCGTTCGGCATGTTTGTGAAAGATCATCCTGATGCGGTGCTGCTGGTGCACAGCGAAATGGTTGGGATGGGGTCGGGTGTGCATCTGCCACGGTTGGCCGAGGCGTGCGGCATCCCGGCCGGCAACATCATTTTCACTGAGCAGTACGCCTACAAGATGGGTTTGTCTCCGCAGGCGATGGTGGCGTTGTACCAGGCGATGGATGTGCTGATGGCACCCTCAATGGGCGAAGGCTTTGGCATCCCAGTGGTGGAAGCCCAAGCGTGCGGGGTGCCGGTCATCGTCAGCGACTTCAGCAGTCAACCCGAGTTGGTGGGGTCCGGCTGGCTGGTCGACGGGCTGCCCGACTGGGAGGAAGGTCAGGGCGCCTGGTTGCATCTGCCGAACATCAACACGATCGTCGATGCGTTAGGTGAGGCCTACCGGGGCAAAGGCATCCCGGCGAACGCCAGGGCGAAAGCGTTGGAGTACGACCATCAGCTGGTGTTCGACACCTACTGGCGGCCCATCCTCAAGGTGCTCGAGGCCAAGGTGTCGCCACCGAAGGTGGATGTGGCCCCGGTGGACGTGTCGGCGTTGTGATCCCAAAGATCCTGCACCGGGTGGTACCACAGGTGATACCAAACCGGTTTGAGGAGTTCTGGCAGGGCTGGTGTGACCTGCACCCGGATTGGGTGCACATGACGTGGCAAGACCCTTTGGATGCCGACAGGTGGCGTTTGGGGTTCCTGTTCGACCGTTGCACCGCTGGGGCCCAGCTGGCCGGTCTGGTGCGTCTGGAGGCCGTCTGGGAGCACGGTGGTGTCTATCTGGACATGGACGTCGAACCGGTCCGCCCGCTCGACGAGCTGCTGGACAACCAGTGTTTCTTCGGGTCGGAGGACGGCACCATTTTGACGGATGCTGTGTTCGGTGCGGAACGGCATCACGCCGGTATCGGTGCGTGCCTGCAACGGTTCTTCGACGGGTTTTGGAGTCCCGATCCGTCAGCGACCGGCCCGAGGTTTACAACAGCGACGTTGGCCGGCCGCAGCGATGTGACGGTGCTACCAAAGGATGCGTTTTATCCGTACCTGTGGGATGAGCCGGAGCGTGCCGGTGAGCAGTTCCCGGGTTCGTTTGGGGTGCACCGGTGGAACCATTCGTGGAAGGACTGGGACAAGTGAAGGTTGTTGCTGGGATGCTCACACATAACGCTGTGCGTTACGGGCGGATGGAACTAGCCCGGGAGTGTGCCAGGTCGCTGGCCGCAGAGGCCGATGAGCTGATCGTGGTGGATAACGGCAGCACCGACACCACGTCGAAGTGGGTTGAGGTGATTGGCGGGTTGGTGTACCAGCCTGACGATGGGGTGACCACTTGTGGGCGTGGCATGAACGTGCTGGGGTCCGCCTGCGCTGCCCGGGGCGACATTGTGGTGCTCACCAGCGACGACATGTTCTGGCGGCCCGGGTGGCGTGCAGCCGTCGAAGCGTTCTGGGCGGAAGCGAATGAGAAGGTGGCGTTGCTGTGCGGGTTGCAGGAACCTGACTATCCGTGGAGTTCACCGGTCGGCACCTATCAGGCCGGTGGTGTGAAAGGGCTGTTGCGGCCGTCTGTGCCTGGTTCCGGGTGGACGTTTCGCAGCACCGACTGGTTCACCACCATTGGGCCTGTCCCGGAAACGTACGGGTATGACGATGTGCCAACCTGCCAGCGGTTGGTTGCTGCCGGCCGTTTGCTGGTCGCTGTCGATTTGGCTGACCATCGGGGTGAGGAGCTGTCCACCTGGGGGAACGGTTCGGCGAGGTTTGCGAAACCGTTGGATGTGGATGGCAGAGGCCTAACGTCGACGGCCACGTCTACGATGGTTGCTGGTACTGGTGACGCCACACCTGTCCCGGAGCAACGTTGATGCGGTACATCGAGCTTGGTGAGTTGAAGTCGATGCTGCGCATCAACGACGTTGTCGACGACGACCTGCTCGCAGCGCACATCGAAGCGGCCAGTCGCACCATTGACGACATCTGCCACCGCACGTTTGATCTGGCTGACACTGCGACCGCCCGGGTGTTTCACCCCGACAACCAGCTGGTCGTGCGCACCGACGACATCGGCACCCTTGACGGGTTCGTGTTGAAGATTGACGAGAACGCCACGGCCACGTTCAACCTGACGATCACTGATGCGACTGCGGAGCCGTTGAACGCTTTGGCGAAGGGCAACCCGATCACCAAGCTGGTCGCTTATGAAACCTATTTCCCGATGGACATTCGTCCGACGGTGCAGGTGACTGCACGTTGGGGTTGGCCGGCGGTGCCTGAACCTGTCAGGTCTGCGTGCGGCATCCTGTCCGGCCGGCTGTTCAAACGTGCCGACAGCCTGCTGGGTGTCGCTGGTTTCGGGGATTTGGGTGCGATCACGTTGCGTGCGGTTGACCCTGATGTGCAACGCATGTTGGCACCGTATGTGAAAGTCCCGATCGGCTGATGGCAGGCAACCTTTCTGACATCCGCAAAGGCCTGTTGGGGCAGCTGGCGTTGGTGCGTGGGCTGCGTGTTTCCGAGCATGTGCCCGAACAGGTCAACCCACCCGCTGCGATCATCACCAGGGCAGAGGTTGATTACACCCAGAACATGTCGGGTGGGCTGACCGAATGGTCAATGCAAATCCAGTTGATTGCCGGCCGGATGGCCGACCAGCAGTCCCAACGGCAGATTGACGACTGGTTGTCATGGGATGGCGACCAGTCTGTCCGCCAGGCCATTGAGGCTGACCGCACGTTGGGTGGGAACTGTCAGACGTCGAGGGTGACCAGCGCTGATGCTTTGTCGTCGGTGCAGGTTGGCGACAGCGAATACATCGGGGTGACCGTTGCGGTCACCGTGTGGGCTTAGGAGGCCTGTGTGACGAAGTACCGGGTTATTGGACGTAATGCAGTAGAGGGAGTCCCGACAGGGGGCGAAGTACAGTTGGACGGAGATGTGACCTACCTGATTGAGGGCGGGCACATCGAAGTCATCGCCGCACGCAAATCACAGAAGATCGACCCTGAGATGAGTGAGGACGGCTGATGGCCAAAATCGTACTGACCAATGTGCACGTCAAGGTTGCGACCGTCGACCTGTCGGATCACATCAACTCTGTGAGCCTGTCAAGCAGCGCCGCAGAGGTGGAAACCACAGCATTCGGCACCGGTCATGTGACCCGGGTTGGTGGCTTGAAGGACGACAGCATCGCCCTGGGCTTCCACCAGGACTTCGCTGCCGCTGAGGTTGAAGCCACAATCGGGTCGCTTGTCGGCACGATCGGCACCGTTGTGGTGATCCCGGCCGGCACCGTGGTGTCAGCTGCCAACCCTTCGTACACCTGCGAGGTGCTGTTCACCGAATGGGCACCGCTTGACGGCAGCGTCGGTGACCTGTCCACCGCCAGCATCACCTGGCCGTGCAACTCGGTAACCAAGGCAACCGCCTGAACCTGACAAGGAGCCACACAACATGGCAGTGATGAAACTGAAAGTGACGATGACTGATGGTGATCCGGTGGTGGTGGCGGTGACTCCGAAAGTCATCGTTGCTGCCGAACGTCACTTCAAGAAGTCGATGGGCCAGTTGTTTGACCAGGCGTCGGTGACGTACGAGGCGTTGGCGTGGTCTGCGTGGGAAGCGATGCGGTTTTCGGGGCATGAGGTCAAGACGTTCGATTTGTGGTTGGACGGTGTGGCCGAGATTGGTTCCGAGGATGAGGGCAGTCTCCCTTTGCCGGAAGCCTGACCCTTCTGGTGGCCCGGGTGGCGGTGGCAACGTCCATCGCCCCCAACGAGCTGCTGGGCTGCGACCCCGAGATCTTCTGGGCGATGGTGGCGGTGCTCGAGGAGCAGCAGCAGGAGTTGGAAAGGGCAAAGGGCAGGCGATGAGTGTGGACCGGCCAGGCATCAACGTCGAGAACCTTGACAAGACGTTGAACGCTTTGCGTGTCATCGACCCTGAGATGAAGAAGAACCTGAACAAGGAAATGGTGAAGTCGGTGCGGCCGATTATCACCAAAACGAAGGGCCGGGTTCCTAGTCGGCCGGCACGCAACTGGGGTGGCTGGGTTGAAGCAGGTCGGGGCCGTAATCTTGGTTGGGATGCCGCTGTCGTCAAGCGGGGCATTACCACGTCAACTGCGAACGCTCGGGCTGGTGCCGGTGGTGTCCGCTCCCAGTTCCGTTTGTTGAACAAGTCGGTTGCCGGTGCGATCTATGAGACGGCTGGCAGTCAGGGCGGCAGCGGCACCCTGCAATCCCGGTACTTTCTCCGCAACCTTGATCTTGGTGGCAGGCCGCCACGCCTGCTGGTGCGCACCTGGCGTGAAGAAAAGGGTTACACCGTTGTGGCCGGGGCTATGCGTGGTGTGGCGAACAGGGCAGAAGCCCGTGTAAACGAGGCGTTGCGCTGATGGCCATTGCGATCAACATCATCGGGTCGTACAACGACAAAGACATCAAACGGGCCCAGGCCGATCTGAACAAGTTGGGTGATGTCGCCCAGGGGCAGTCAAGGTCGATCACCGATTCGATGAACGCTTTGGGTGACGGCATGATTGCTGTCGGCTCGAAGATGACCACCCATGTGACGTTGCCGATCGTTGCTGCCGGCGCCGCCATGTTCGCTGCGTTCACCGGGCAGGAAGATGCCGAAGCCCGCATGAACGCTGCGTTGCAAGCCACCGGTGGTATCGCCGGGGTGACCGCAGATCACATCAAGGATTTGGCTGCCGAGTTGCAGCAAACCACCACGTTTGGTGATGAGGCCACCATCTCGGCGGCCGGTTTGTTGCTGACGTTCAAAAGCCTGACGAACGAGGTTGGTGACGGCAACGACGTGTTTGATCGGACGTTGAAGGCCAGCCAGGACTTGGCATCGTTTATGGGTGGCGATCTGAACGGTGCCACCATGCAGCTGGCCAAAGCGTTGCAGGATCCGACCGTTGGGTTGACTGCGTTGCGCCGGTCAGGTGTGTCGTTCACCGAAAGCCAGCAGGACATGATCAAGTCGCTGGTCGAGTCGGGTGACACCTTGTCAGCGCAGAAGATCATCCTGTCTGAGGTTGAAGCGCAGTTTGGTGGCACCGCTGAGGTGATGGCGCAAACCTCGAGCGGTCAGATCAAGCAGGCGATGAACGAGCTCGGCGACGGCATGGAGCAGATGGGTGCGGTTATCGCACCGGTCATCTCCCAGGTCGCCAACTTCTTCAAAGATTTGGGTACCCGGTTCAAGGAGCTGTCACCGGAAACCAAAGAGACGGTGGTTCGGGTTTTGGCGGTTGTTGCTGCGATCGGCCCGCTGCTGGTTGTTGGCGGCAAACTCATCAAGATCATCACCGGGATAACAACGGTTGTTCGTGGGTTGAGTTTGGCGATGCTGGCAAACCCTGTCGGCCTGATCGTTGCTGCGGTCGCAGCGCTGATCGCTTTGCTGGTTGTCGCCTACTTCCGGTTTGACGGGTTCCGCAAGATTGTTGATCAGGGCTGGCAGGACATTCAGGCGGCCGCCAAGGAAGCGTGGGAAGGGTTCCTGAAACCCATCTTTGAGCAGCTGGTCGCAGCGTTCAACGACGACATCCTGCCGGCGTTGCAAGACTTGGCGTCAGCGTTCATGGAGGCGTGGCCCGGTATCAGCAACGCCATCAGTCAGGCCTGGTCGTTCATCGGGCCGATCCTCGCCAAGATCATCGAAATCTACATTTTCCTGTACAGCATCATTTTGCCTGCGTTCATCAAGTACTACACGTTCGTGTTCACAGCAGTCGTCGAAATCCTGCTGTTCGCCTGGTCAATCATCCAACCCATTTTGGAGTTGATCGGGTTCGTCTTTATGAACGTGATTGTGCCGGCAGCGTTGAAGCTGTGGGAAGTGATGAAGGTGGTGTGGTCAGGGATTGTTGCTGCGGTGTCGTTCGCTTGGGACTTCCTGAAAGGTGCGTTTGAGGGGATCAAATCGGCGTTTCAAACTGTCGTCGACTTTTTCGGCACCGCCAAAGACCTGATCGGCAACGTCTTTTCCACGTTGGCTGATGTGATCACCGCACCGTTCCGGTTGGCGTTCAACACGATCGGGTCGTTGTGGAACTCGACGATCGGCGGGTTTGGTGTTGACATCCCGGACATCATTGGTGTGCCGGGCCGGGGCACCCGCATTTCGTTCCCGATGATGCCGGAGTTGAACAAGGGCGGTGTTGTCCCTGGCATCGCCGGCCAGCCGGTGTTGGCGATGTTGCATGCCGGTGAGCGGGTGCTGCGCCCGTCTGAGGTTGGTGGCCGCAACGACACATCCGGTGGTTCGACGTACAACATCACGATCAATGGGATGGTCGGTAAGGACAAGCAGGACATTCTGACCTTCCTTGCCAGGGAGCTTCCGAAGGCTGCGGCCACTCACAGTAGGAGTTTTGGCTGATGCAGATTGGGCGTATTACCGGGTTGGCGGAGCCGCAGGGGTTTTCCCAGCCGGACATGAGCACCGTGTCGTTTGGCCTGTTGGCGTCAGCGACCGAGGCGAAACAGCTGTTGGATCTCGGGTCGAACGGTGCGGAGCGTTTCGTGCCGATCATCTTCGGGACTGCGTTGGCTGCGAACGATGGTGTGTACGAGCTGCTCGAGGTCGGGGTTGATGGTGACCCGAACCTGGAGGCTGCCGGGTTGCGGCAGGTGTCGGTGTCGGCCCGTTGTGAGAATCAGGGCCGCCAGGTGGCGAACTCGCAGTTGTTGGTGCGTGGCGACAACCGGAACAGGACTGCTGATGTTGGGGTGACCGGCCCGCTGTACCGGGCTGCCATCCCTGATGTGGCGTCGACGATCATCTCGTTCAACCCTGGGCCTGCCGGGTTTGATGTGGCGGCGTCGACGTTGCCGACGTTGCGTGGCGATGTGCGCCGGCTGACTGATAGCACCCAGGTCAAGGAGGGTGTGACGGTTGCGTCCACTGCGAACATCACCCTGTCTGGCACGCAGACGGTTGATGGTGTGTCGGTGTCTGCGAACGGCACCCGGGTGTTGGTGAAGAACCAGACGACCAAAATCGCAGAACGGTATTTACACAAAGCAGACCGGTGCTTGGACCCGGGCCACCGACGCTGACGGTGGCACCGAACTGGACTTTGCGCAGGTTGGTGTGGCGTCAGGCACCGCTAACGGTGGCACCACTTGGTTTGTTCCGAGCCTGATTACGATCGGGACAACTGCTTACGACTGGCAGGAGTACCCGGCGTTTGGGTTGCGTGAATCTGATCGTGGCGGCCCGGTGTCGATCAGCTACCAGTTGCCGTTGGCGAACTGGTACGGCGGTGCGTGCACAATCACTCAGGGCGGCACGGTCGTGACCGGCACCCGGCTGGCAGCCACCGGTACGGTCACGATTGATAACGGGCTGATCAGGCTTGTCAATCACGATTTTGCAATGGCGTCGGGTAGCCCGCTGGCCTACGGCATCGACCTACAACGTCATGAGCACTTGAATCGTGACACCCTCCTATGGGTTGCCGTCAATTTTGGCAAACACACCAGATTACGTTGCGGTGCGATACCGGTTTAGTGGAAGTACTAATGGCTCTGTTGATTACGGGTTGGTGCGTGGCAGCCGCACGTTGACAGTCGCTGTGTCATACAACACAGCCATAATCGGAAGTGTCTAAGTCCTTGAGGATCCTGCCGATCCGGCTTCTGACGGGTTTCTTGCCAGCACTGCTCCGACTTCAGCGACGGGGGCCGGGTACACCGCTTCTGATCCACATTTGAAGTACTCGCCAGCAAACGACGCTAATGGCAACAGGGTGGGTTTGAGTTACGCCGGCGAAATTGGTGAACCGTTAGGGGCAGGGGTTTACACAACCGCCACAGCAGAAGCAGCCCAACTGTTCGGCATCCACGCCGTCGTCGGTGGTGGCGCCACCCTGACCGGTGACGATCAGCTGTTCGGCATGGACCGTGCGTGGTTTGCGATGATCGCCCAGCAAACCTCGGCGGGTGTGGTGTGAGTGTCACCCAGGTCCACCAAGGCCTCGGCGGGTGGACACTGAATCTGCGTGGTGGTGGGGCCGCTGACGATTTCATTGCCCGGGTCAACCCTTGGGATCACATTGCTGTGGTGCCGAAAGGTATCGGGCCCGCAACCGTCGTTGGATTCGATCAAGAACACTGCGGTGTTTACCGGCCGGCTGGACGCTGTTGATGTTGATGGGGGCAGTGTGCAGCTGTCGGGCCCGTCGACGGCTGTGTGGTTGGGTGATGAGTCGGGGCGTGGCAGGTTTCCAAACAGCGCTATCACGGAGACAACGCAGACGGTGGCTGTGTGGTTGTCGCTGCTCATTTGGGGTGTTGGTGGGTTTCGCCCTGGCACCAATCTGAACGGGTTGTTTCCGGGCACGGTGCAGAACATGCAGGCCAGCCCGTCGATCACTTGGGAGATCCCACGGTTCTACACAGTGCGCCAACAAATGGACGAACTCGCATCGCTGTGTGACAAACCGTTTGAGTGGCGGGTGCGACCCAACGGTGCCATCGACGTCGAAGGCTGGTCATCTGTCGCAGATTTCACCCGCACCATCTTCGCCTACCTGCCTCGGGTGTTGTTGGCTGACGGGCTGCCACGCACCGACGGCATGTCCCAATGGGGAATCACCCAACTGCCATTGCAGGTGTTCAACGCAGACATCAGCGTGTCATGGGACTTCTCACAGTTTGCTGCCAGGGGGATCGCCAGGGGTAACGACAACGGCACACCGTTGGCGTCGACCGGCACCGAGAAGGATGGGACCGTCCACCCGGCAAGGCGTCAACGGTTACAGCTTTGACCCTGCGGTCAGGGTTGGTTGGGACACCATCGTCGATTTCGACACCGACCAGACAGCACCGTTGCAGCAGGCCGCCAACAGTGTTGGCCGCCTGGCGTCGATCAGGCGTGAGTGGACGGTGTCGGCAGGCAGCTCCGAAATCGTCGGGTATCTGCAACCCGGTGATTACCTGTGGATTCATGCTGACAGCATCCCCGGTATCGGCAGCCTGATCTACGCACAGGAGCAGGAGGAGTGGGCGTCGCTGGGGGCGTTGACTGACCCTGCCACCCAACGGTACGGCATGGCCGCCAACGTCAACGTCGGTGGCCGCAACATCTACCCGGTGTCAGGCCGTGTCGACTCCATGACCTGGGCGTGCTCAGACCGCTGGGACTACTGGCTGCTCCGCACCGCAGACGGCACCGGTGACGTCGAGCAGATCACCTCGTTTGTTGACTTCGACGTTGAAGGCCCAGCGACCATTGATGTGAATGGCAGCAAGCCTCGCTGGCAGATGCAACGGCAGTTCGGTGGCCGCACGTTGGCCCGCTCGGTGTCGTTGGATGCGAACTCACCTACGAACCGGAGCCGATGATGCAGGTTGTCACCCGGGATGAGTGGGGTGCCCGCCCACCAAAATGGTCCGAGAAGATTTATGTCAGCAAAGGTGTGTTTATTCATTACAACGGTGGGGCGCCTTTGCCGGCCGATGTGGTGGGTGGCAACTTCGACGCTGTGTGCGCCCACCTGCGTGGCGTCCAGGCGTATCACATGAACACCCAAGGCTGGCCGGACATCGCCTACAGCTTCTGCGCTGACAGTGTCGGCCGCATCTACGAGCTCCGAGGGTTCGGTGTCGCCGGTGCCCACACGTTGGGTTGGAACTGGGACAGCCACGCTGTGTACCTGCCGTTGGGTGGCGACCAGGCACCGACCGATGTGCAGATTGCTGCGGCTAATCAGGTGATTGCCGAGCATGACAAAGGGTTCGGTGCCGGGTTTGTGAAAGGCCACCAGCAGGCACCGAACTCGACGTCCTGTCCGGGTGGTCCGACGATGGCCCGCATTTTGGCCGGCGATTTCCATGCAACCAATCCGATGCCACCACCACCGCCACCTGACCCTGATGAGGATGAAATGAAACCTGTGATCGTTGTTGACCCGAGGCCCGGCAAGTCGGCGTGGCATGTGTTCGGAAACACCCGGTACCGCCTGGCATCCCAAGCCGAGATCGACGTGCTGGCCTACATGGGCACCGAGATCGTCACTGGTGACGCTTCGAATCCTGATCCGATTGTCAACTGGTTGCGGGCTTGCAAAGACCTCGGCCGACCCACCGATCGTTGACGTGCAATGGAAGACCTCACTACCCATCCGCTGGTCGTTGTCGTGTTCGCTGCGATCGTCGGCCTGATTGTCGCAGCAATCAAAGCCGTCGTTGTCCTGTTTCAAAGGGTCACCAGAGTTGAGATCACTCTGGAATCGGTCGACCACAAGGTTGACACCCTCAGTCAAGATCTGCGGGCCCACATGGCCGAAGAATCGCAGAACATCGGCCGGCTCGAAGCGTTGATACAAGGTATTCCCAAACGCCGCCAGGATTAGTAGGAGCGTCCGCCATGCTGCTTTCTGACATGCCTGACAAAGATTCGGCCCGACTGGGTCAGATCATCGGTGGACCGGCTGCCCGTCGAGGTGCGTGACCAGCTGGTCGCCGCACGCCAGGCTGACACCCACAGTGTGTCCACGATGGTGGAATGGTTGCGGAGCATCGGGCATGACACCGTGTCGACGAACGCACTCAACAACTGGTTCCAAGCCCATCAGATTGCCCGTGGCGGCGCCGGTGAGTGACTTGGACGGGTTCGCCACCCAGTCCGCTGGGGAGCGTGTCAGCGTCCAAATAGACGGCACCCACGGCACCGGGGTGTCAAAGGTGTATGTGGGTGACGTAGCCGACACCCTGTCCCACGACGACCTGCTGCTGGGATGGAAACTGGACCCAACCCAATGGGAGATTGTCGGCCCGTTGCGGGTGAACCGTTGGGTGCAGAACGCCGCCACCGACACCTGGTGCTACCAGTACCGGGCGAACGTGCAGGCTCGAGCCGTCCACCTCGACGACCTCGAACCTTTGTGCAACGTGAAGGTGACGGTGCGCAAGGACACCCGCCGCAGGGTCAACACTGATCTGTCGTGCTGTGTGGTGTTCCCTGACGCTCAGATCAGCTATTGGCGTGACGATGATGAGGTGTGGCGCACCTCACATGATGAAGCGGCATTGGACATTTCTAGACAGATTTTGGGTGACGCCCAAGCGCAGCACGGTGTCGACATGGTCGTTGACCTGGGCGACTTCCTTGACGCCACCAACTTCTCGACGCATCGGTCGCAGGCCGGGTTCGCTGACCGGCATTCGTTTCGTAAGTCGGTGGCCCGAGGCCAACAAGAACTCGCAGCCCGCACCGCTCTGGCACCCGATGCTGTCAGGTGGCTGATACCAGGCAACCACGAAAACCGCATCGTCAACTGGCTCACCGACAACGCACCGGCCCTGATGGGTTTGCGCATCGCCGGTGACGATCCGGTGATGAGCGTTGGAATGGTTGCTGCAAACCAATAGTTACGGCTGGCAGGTGGCAGACAGCTACCCGGAGGGTGTCGTGTGGATCACCCCGAACCTGCGGGCAATCCACGGTCACATCGCTAAAGGCCGGCCCGGGGCAGACTGCCGGCGAGTACCTGGCAGAAGAAGTCAGCACCATCGCTGGGCATCATCCACGCACCCAAACCGCCTATCGGACGACTGCCCGGCATGGTCACACCCGCACCTACGTCGCCCATTTGCCGTCAGGGTTGATGCGGGTTGACGGTGCGGTGCCCAGCGCCTCCACCGGTTCGACGATCAACGGTGACCCTGTGTTGGGTAAGGGTGAGAAGTGGGAGCAGGGTGTCAGCGTGGTGTTCTACGACCAGGCCGGGAGCACGGTGCCGTACATCGAGCACGTCAGCATCTTCGGTGGCCGGGCTGTGTGGCGTGGACGTGTCTACGAAGCATCAGTTGACGTTGACGGCCACCCGCTGTGACCGCCCCGGCCTGTCGGAAACCGTACCCACATGGTGGCGGTGTGCTGACGGTTTGCACCGTGATGTCATGAAACCACCCAAACACATCGACCTGGGCTGCCACCGGTATCAGCTGGTGATCAGTCGGGCTGCGATCGACCGGGCGTCAGCCCAAACCGGTGACAGTCTGCTCGGACAGACAGACTCGCAAAACGTGTCGGATCATTGTTGATCCTGAGCAGGCTGCATCGCAGGTGGCCGACACCGTCATGCACGAACTGTTGCACGCCTGCTGCGACCTGATCGGCACCACCGACCAACTGACATCCGACGTTGAGGAGTCGGTGGTGCGACGTTTGGCGCCGGTGCTTGTTGATGTGTTGGCCCGCAACCCACAGTTGGTGTTGTGGGTGCAGCATTCGGCGGGCGGCAGCTAGTCCTATCTACCGGTGGCGGCTACCATGAGGGCAGCCGCCACAGCAACCAATCTGGAGTTTGCTATGTGGCGCAAAGAGCCTGTGTTGATTGCCCTTGCGGGTGCCGATCTGGTTGTGGTGGCAATCCTCACCGCCCTGATGACACTCGACGTCGTGTCGATTGACGGCACGCAGCTGGCCGCCATCAGCGCCGCAGTCGTCGCTGTCACCAGCGTTGTTGCTGCGGTGGTCCGGGCCCAGGTGGTGCCGGTGGACGTTGCGGCATCCCGGGAGATTGAAGCCTTGTTCACACCGGTGCCTGGCGTCCGATCCAACGACGGTTACGAAGGGCTTTGAGCATGGCTGCCACCCGGGACATCACGATCTATCAGGGCGACACCTACGGGCACACCATCACGGTGACTGATGACGCCACACCGCCGGTCGCCACCGACGTGACGGGCAGGACGTTTGAGGCGCAGATCAGGCGCTATCCCGGGTCCGACACGATTGCGGCTACGTTCGCCGTCGACATGACGAACGCCGCTACCGGTGTCGTACAACTGGCACTAACCGCCACCCAAACTGCCGGTTTGGCGGCAGGCCCCTACGCCTTCGACGTCCACATGATCACCGGCTGCACCAGCGTGCTCACGCTGTTCGCCGGCGAATGTCTGGTAACCGCGGAGGTGACCCGATGACCGTCGACGCCACCGTTGTCAGGGTCGGCACCGACACCACCACCGTCGCCATCAGCGCCACCGACACCACATCGATCACCCTCACCGGCAACGTCGGCCCCATCGGGCCGCAAGGCGCCACCGGTCCGACAGGCGCCACCGGGCCCACCGGCGCCACCGGTGCCGACCTCAACGGTGCCAGGGCCCACCAGGCCCGACAGGTGCGACTGGTGCAGACCGGACCCAGCGGGCCGACAGGTGCCACAGGACCCACCGGGGCCACCGGTGCGGACAGCACCGTCGCAGGCCAACCGGCCAGACAGGTGCGACTGGTGCAACCGGACCCAGCGGGCCGACAGGTGCGACTGGTGCCGACAGCATCGTCGCAGGGCCCACCGGTCCCACTGGTGCAACGGGTGCCACCGGTGCCACCGGTGCGACTGGGGCGACGGGTGCGGCAAGCACCGTCGCAGGCCCAACAGGGCCGACAGGTGCAACCGGTTCCACAGGCCCAACCGGTGCGACTGGGGCAACGGGTGCAGCGGTGCCACCGGCCCGACCGGGCCGTCAGGTGGACCAACCGGACCAACCGGGCCCACCGGTGCGACGGGGCCGGTCGGTGTGTCCCCAGCCCGGTAGTCGGGGCAACCTCCGGTTGGTTGCTGCCACCTTCCGCAACGTCGGCGGCGCTCATGCAAGAAAACGGTGTGTTCACCGGTGCGTTGATGTACCTGCCGACCGGAACGGTAAACGAAATAGGCGCAAGGGTCACCGTGGCGGGGTCGGCTGGTGCTCTGATTCGTTTGGGTGTTTACCAAATGAACGGTCTGGCCGGAACTTTGGTGTGGGATGCAGGCACGATTGACGGCACAAGCGCAACGACCCAAGAAATCAGCGGCGGTACCGCAGCAATCACCGCCGGTTGGTTTTTGGTCGGTGGGGTGTGTCAAGGCGCCCCGGCGACACGGCCAACCATTAGCCGGAACTCAGGTCCAGCCCCTTACACCCAGTTTGGCGACGCCGGACTAAACGGGCTTATCGCCTTCCCACCAGCGACCGGACTAACGCGGTTCAGCACTACCGGCGCTCTGCCAGCTACCGCAACCTTCTTCTTTGACAACTCTAGAGGAATCAACGCCCGTGTCGGTGTGAAAGGGACGTGGACATGACAACCACCATTCAGTACGGCCCCGGCGGGCTACAACCCCGACCTACCGAACAACAACATTGTCGAACAGTACGAAACGCCCGACCCGCCACGTTCACCGCTGGACCACACCGGGGCGCTCGCCACCCTGCTCGCCGTCGTCGGAGCAGTCACCGTGGACGACGCCGCCAACGCAGTCGGACTCACCGCCGACGATTTGGTGGCCGAGGCACAAGCGTGGGCAATGGGCGCCGACATCGACCCTTTGCAATACAACGTCATCTGACCGCAGACCGCTGACAACTGGTGTCAATCCAGTGTCAACGGCCCAACCGGCACCCGCTGCAAAGCCTGCAAACACAAGGGTTCTGGCGGGGCGATAGCAGCCTGCAAAGCCCCGTACGTCGGTTCGATTCCGACCGCCGCCTCCAGTCAACAAAGGCCCCGTATCACGCTGAAAAGCCTGATACGGGGCCTTTCTTGTTGTCTGCCAGGCATCTCACCGGTAAGGTGCCCACATGCCACCAGACACCACAAAACACCACCTTTCACCGGGTCATGGTACGAATCCGGTACGAATCCGTACCATCGAATGGTACGAATCGGCCCGACCATGAGCGTCCACAAGACAGACCAAGGCAGCTACCGGGCCCGGGTGCGTGACCTCGCAGGCAAACAAGTCACCCGCACCTTCAAACTGAAAGCCGACGCCAACAACTGGGAACGTGACCAGCTGCAACTCCGCAGCCAAGGTGTCAGCTCCACCGGGTCACGCATCACCGTCACCGAATGGGCAGACATCTGGCTGGCATCAGCCCGCAACCTGTCACCAGGCACACTCAAAACCTATCGGCGTGACCTCGACCGGTACATCCTGCCCGAGCTCGGCAACCTCCCACTCAACAAAATCAGTGCCGACCACATCGACGCCTACCTCAACAGCATCAGCAAAGACTTCGCACCATCGTCGGTGCACCGCCACTACCGCACCCTGCACCGCATGTTCGCCATCGCAGTGCAACGCAACCGCATGCCCGTCAACGTGTGCACACCAGTGCAACCACCCAAAATCCCACGCACCGAAATGCGGTTCCTAACATCAGCCCAGGTCGAAGCGTTGGCTGACGCCATGCCCGACCGGTACCGGGTGTGGGTGCTGGTCGCCGGGTACGGGGCATTGCGTTGGGGTGAACTGCAAGGGTTGCATCCACGCAATGTCAGTGGCGGGCAGATCAAGGTGGTGGAGCAGCTGCACGGCACCGAACTCAAAACGTTGGCATCGACCAGGACGATCACCCTGCCGGCGTCGGTCGCTGCCGAACTGGCCGCACACATGGCCGAATACTCGACCGGCTGATCTGGTGTTCCCGAACGGTGCAGGCCGGCCGCTGTCACACAGCAGCTTCACCGGCAACGTCTTCAAACCGGCGTTGACCAACGCCGGCATCGATCGGGACACCCGCATCCACGACCTGCGGCACACCGCCATCGCATTAGCAATCGCATCTGGTGCCCACCCGAAAACGATTCAGCAGTGGGCTGGCCACTCCAACTTTGGGGTGACGATGGACCGGTACGGGCATCTGTTCCCCGGGCATGACGACGGGTTGGCAGAAGGCTTGGACGCCATGCGGTCATAACCGTCACTAATCGTGATCCTTGTTGACGGTTAGTGACTAATTGGCAAGTAGCAACACCTGGTGTCACAGCGTGTGTGTAACGTAACCGCTCATGACCACAGCGCCAGGCCACGAATTGCAGCTTCGCATCCAGCAGCTTGAAGCCCAGGTGAAACAGTTGACCGCCGAAAACTGGCGGCTGGTCGACGCACTGCAAGTTGTTCGTACCGCTACCGCTGTCGCTTTGACGCAGACTGGCGCATGGTCGCCAACATCTCCAGCAGCAACTGTTTCTGCGAAGCTCGCAGCTGCCCGTCAGCTTGCACCGCAGACTCAACAGTCGGCATAAACCCTTTGCGTTGGTAGCCGAGAATGCCAGACAACAGGCCCCGGCAACCCATCACGTCCTCGAGTGCGAACACCACATCTGGTGCCGGTGGTTTGCGTGGCTTGCGGGTGTCTTGCACCCAATCCTCAACGGCCTGACGGGTGACCGGATGCCCCGCAGCGGTGAGCGCATCAGCGATGTGACGGTACGTCCAGCCGAGCTCGGCCATCTGTTTGCGCACAGCTGCACGCCACGCAACTGCCTCTGTTTGGTCCGCCTCCATGGGAATGCCACGCTACCCCGCTGACAGGCGAAACATACATTGCAGTCAGGTGATGCTTGACATACGTCAGCAATCTCCTGTCTAATGGCGCACATGTCACCAACCGCCACCACGAACAACCGCTGATGTCCACGCAACGCCTAGTGGACACCGACGCTGTAGCTGTGTACCTGTCGCTCACCCCGGCAGCGATCAGCCACATGGTGCAACGCCACCAGATCCCGTTCGTCCGCCTGGGCCGCAGGGTCCGGTTTGATCTTCGCCAGATTGACCGGTGGGTTGAACGTCAGCAGTTCGAAGCGGCCGGCTGATGGAAGACACGATCAGCTTCGAAAACGCCGAAGAAGGCGTGTACGAAGTTTCGATCAACGACAACCCCTACGGGCATGTCGTCCGCTCCGGTGACACCACCTGGTCGTACTGGGTGCAGTTGGGTGCACCGTATGAGCAGGGTTGGCAGCTGGTCGGTGAAGGCCCCACCCGACGTGACGCAGTGATCGACGGGCTGCTCAACCCGAAACGGATCACCGATGCGTGACCTCCTGATCGTCGCCCTTGTGTGCGTGAGCCCGGTGTGGTGGACGTTGGGT
Organism: Pirellulales bacterium; assembly: GCA_018401745.1. Taxonomy (GTDB): domain Bacteria; phylum Planctomycetota; class Planctomycetia; order Pirellulales; family UBA1268; genus M30B53. Next base: position 294,240 of record JAGYJY010000005.1, read on the forward strand.
CGCCTGTTGGAACGCCGACGTTGGGAATCGCAGCGTGCCGCAATGGGACGTGTCCTGGTGTCGCAGTCCGCCAAGCGACGGCAGCGACGCCGAACTCATCGAACAGCAATGCACCGTCATCCGGGACCAACGCCACCTGCTCGAGGTGCTGACTGTCGCTGCCGAACAGGTGAGCGATCAGCGGCACGGCACCAGCGAAGCAATGCACCGCCTGTCTTGGGCGGCCACGAAGTCACGCAGGGAACTGCTGTGACCCCGTACCTGACGTACACACCCAACCATCAGGAGCACCACACCCATGCCCACCACCACCACCGCCACCCAGTCAACGTCTGACGATGTCGCCAATCAGCTGCACCAGGTTGATCGGCTGTTGGCCCGCATGGCCCACCTGCTGGACGGCGCAGACCACCCCGGCGTTCACATCAGCGCCCACTACAAGCCTTGCATGCACATCGTGTGGTCAACCTACGAAGAATGGGTGTCGGGCTGCGACTGGCTGTCCGACATCGGTGCCGACATGACCACCCGGCAGATGGCGGTGGCGACGGCAGCGACATTCTGCTGATTGCTTCCGCCGAAGTTGGCGGCATCGATGTGACGTTCTCCGGCTCAAAGCGTCAGGCATGACCGTGCCGAACCGCATCGACTGGGACATCGACACCATCCAAATGGAGCGGTTTCGAGCAGACCATCGCCCTTGTTGTACGGACAAAGCACGGCTCTGGTTTTGTTGCCATCCCGTTCGACGACGTGCCTCACGCCCTCGAGTTCCTGTCCCATCGGGCCGCAGAGCTCGCCAAGCTCGGAATCACCACCGATGCTGACTGACCTCGTTGAGCAGCTGCGCAACGCAGCCCGACCATCCACCTGGTCATCAAGGCTGGCGTGGGCTTTGGTTTCCTGCCGGCTGCTCGACGACGCCGCCACCGAAATTGAACGGTTGCGCCACACCCGGGACCAGCTGCTCAGGTCGGTGGCGTCCATCCGATCAAACCGGTTGGAACTGCTGGCAGAACGTGACCAGGAGATCGCCTGGTTGCGGTCAACCAACGAGGTGTTGCGCAGCAACCTTGACCGGACCCGACGCCGATGAGTTGGCCGCTGACAGTCCTGTTCGTCCTGTCGCTGCTGCTCGGCGCCCTGCTCGGCTGGTTCGTTGTTCAAACGTCCGACTGGTGGAACCGATGAGCAACCCAGCGAAAGCCAAAGGCTCCAAGTTTGAGCGGGACATCTGCGACTACCTGGCCGAGGTGATGGAAGCAGAACGCATCCCGGCCGGCGCCACGTTGGACAAAGGCGACATCTGGACGCCGCCACCATCAGCGGTGTGGCAATGCAAAAACCGGCAGCAACTGTCACTCGGTGCCTGGTTGGACGAAACCGTTGAGCAGCAGCACAACGCCAAACGGTTCCTGCACTGGCTGATCGTGAAACGCAAAGGCACCACCTACCCGGGCGACCAGTTCGCCATCTGCACCCTCTCCCAAGCCCGAACCATCACAACGCTACTGAACGCACCGTAACCAGCACACCAATCGCACACCCAGGAGCACCGCCACCATGACTGACACCACCACATACCGCCACCCACCACCAGTCGTTAGGGGTCAGTACCAGCTGACCAACCCTGACACCGGCACCGTGCAGAAACTGCAACGTGTCACCAACCGCATCGGCATCCTGGCCGACCGCTCCGGCCTCAACAAATGGTTGAACCGGACTGCGCTTGGCCGGTTTGGCGGCCCGCCCTGATCTGATCTTGCAGGTCAACCAGGCGGCCCAAGCCGAAGACAACCGCCGCCTCGACGACCTCGCCGACACAGCCCGGGAAGCCGGTGGTGGCAACACCGCCGCAGCAATGGGCACCGCCCTGCACAGTGTGTTCGAAGCATGGAACCTTTACGGCACCCGACCCACCGACCCGACCGCCGCCATGTGGTTGGACGGTGTGATCGCTGCGATGGCCGCCGCAGGTTTCACCGTGCAAACCGAATGGGTTGAACGTGTCGTCGCCAACTTCGACCTCGGCTACGCCGGCCAGATCGACGCAGCGGTGGCGGCCGAAGGGTCAGACGACATCTTCCTCATCGATTTGAAGACCGGTAAGGACGTCAGGTACGGGCTCAACGAATACTGCCTGCAACTCCACACCTACGCCCACGCCAGCCACAGCTGGGAACCGTCCACGAATACGTGCACACCGATCGGCCCTGACGACCTCAACCGGGACTACGGGTACATCATCCACGCCCCCGTCGACCTCACCCAAGGCGTCACCATCTACGAGCTCGACCTCGCAGCAGCCGCCCCGGCCGTCGCCATGATCGACCAGATCAAAGCGTGGCGGAAAGCGAAGGTTGGTGAACCGATCGACCTCACCCCAACCCCGCAGCCGCTCACCCGGATGAAATGGATCACCACAGCTATCGGCCAGCTGGCCGAGCACGGCTGTTTGGAAACACTCGCAAAGGTGTGGCCCCCAGGAGTGCCCACCTTGCGTGCGGCAAGGGAAGGTGGTGTCCACGCTCACTCCCCTGGAGTGTGGACGCCATCTTCTCTGCCATCACCAACACCGCAGGGCAACACCAACTCGACTTCGACATCTGCCAAGCCGACCTGTACCCCGGCGACGACCAGTTCGTCCCGGCCACAGACCCACGCATCACCGACATCAAACACCGCCTGGCAGCCCTACCCGACGACCTTCAAGTTGACGTCCTGTCCGCCTGCCACAAGGCGGGTGTGCCGAAACTCACCGAAGGTAAAGCCCGCCAACACCATTTGCAGTTCGTGTGGGACACCCTCGACGACGTCGAATCGCTGCGGGACCAACGCATCGACATGGTCAACGCCCACCTGTCCATCATTCCGCAACCCGAATGGCCGTCAGCCCTCGAGCACGCCGGCATCGCCGACCACGTCGGGTTGATCCACGCCACCGGCAACCAGGAAGCCGTCCTCGGGCATCTCGCTGACGCCTACACATCCGGGATCCTCACCATCGACGACACCCAGCTGGTGTTGGCCGAAGGTGCAGCGAAACGGGTTGTCGAACATTTCGGTGGCAAACGTCACCTTCTCGAAGCGGCCCGGCAGGCCGCCAAATTGTACGGGCTCACCCGACCAACGAGCTCCGCACAGGTGGAAGCAGACATTGCTCTGCTGGCCACCACATACATCACGGTCACACCCCTAACCCAAACAGAAAAGAGCAAGCCATGACTGTTATTGACTGGACCGAGTTCGGAGGCGCCAACGGCGACTACCCCGAACCCTTCAAGTTCCTCGAGGTTGGTGACGCCATCGCCGGGGAAATCACCCAGCTGTCGATCGCCACGATGCCTGACGGCACCCGCATCCCATCGCTGTACATCCGCATCGCTGACGGCACCGTCTGGTCGGTGCTGGCCTCACAGCGGCAGCTCCAAGGGTTGCTGGCGTCGAACCGGCCGGCCACCGGTGACCGGGTTGCCATCGTGATGACCGGCCTGGGCGAAGCGAAGCCCGGAAAGTCACCCGCCGAAGCTGTTCGAGTTGCAGTTGAAGCGTGGCGACGAAACCGGCACACCCGCAGTTGTCCCTGCACCGGCCCCGGCCGCCCCTGTCGCTGCCGTCGTCTCCGCAGCCGACCTGATCTAACAGTTCCACCCTGCTCCCCGGGTGGGGTCGGGCACAAGACGGGTTGCAGCCCGCCACTTGTGCCCGACCACCGGGAGCCGCAAACCGCCACCACAACGCCACAAAACGTAACGGGGAGATCCACGACCATGCTCAGAATAACCATCGCCATCACCGCCCTCGCCCTCACCGGCTGGGTCATCGACCTCGCAGCCAACGCCGGCTGGCTGGCAACACTGCTAATCATCGGCCTGTCAGCCGCAGCCTGTGTGGCTGTCATCCACACGCACCGGGCCGACCAGGCCGACACCAGGGCCCGCAACGACCGCCGCTACGCCTCCCAGCATCCGGTGAATCGGGGCGAACGATGACGCACCTCACAATCCTCGGGGTCGCCACCATCATCGTGCTCATCTGCGCTGCCATCGGCACAATGGCCGGCGTCCTCTGCGACCAAACCCGACACCACCGCTGGGCACTCACCGTCACCATCACCGTGTCCGCAGCACTCACCGCCACCTCCATCGCCACCGTCGCCCTCTGGTGGCAGTGATGGCCAGGGAACACGGAACCTATTACAGCTACACCAGGGGCTGCCGCTGCGACCTGTGCAGGGAAGCAGGCACCGAACATCATCGGGAATGGCGTGCCCGCAAAAGGCAAGCGGCAGGCCTGCCATCCAACCCGGCCGACTGGTTCACCTACATCCCAGAAGGCGACACCAGCTGGATGGCACACGCCGCCTGCCGCAACACCGCCACCAGCATCTTCTTCCCGGCCAGGGGTGAAAACGGCAACGTCGCCAAAGCCAAAGCCGTCTGCAACACCTGCCAGGTGCGCTCCGAATGCTTGTCCTACGCCATCCGCACCAGACAGCAGACAGGTGTGTGGGGCGGCCAATCCGGTCGGGTACTGCGGGCGCTACGCCACGAATACAACCAGACGGACGTCGCATGACCGAAGCGGCCATCTGCGGGGTGACGGCTCGAGCTGTGGCCAACCACGGCACCGTACCCATCGCCCGCACCCTTGAACACATCGAGCAGCTGATCGCCCGAGGGTGGACACGCAAAGGGATCGCCAGGGCAATCGGCACCGGTCGTGAACTCGCCCTACAAATCCCGGCAGACCGCATCATCGCCAAACGGGCCCGGAGCCATCGAACAGCTCCTAACCCTGCCGGTGCCGATCACCTCACGACCGGTGGGGCGCCTCGAGCAGCCAACCGTGACCACGAGCACGCATCCCAACTCGCCGATCGGCACAGGTACTACTACGACGCCGACGTTATTGCCGAACTGGCGCATGACGGTGGAACTCGCAATAAGCGCAGCGTCTGGTCCATCACCACCAAGACCATTCTGCAGGCGCACACTTCAGCAGTCATGCCATCCGCCCTAGCCGAACCGTGTGTCCTCGCCGGTAGCAGACCCGGCGACCTGGTCCTCGACCCGTTCACCGGGTCAGGAACCGTCGGAGTCGTCGCCCTACGCCACGACCGTCGGTTCATCGGAACCGAACTAAACCCCGAATACGCCACCATCGCCCAAACCGCATCGTCGACGACGGGCCACTCCTAAACACAGTGACGGTGACCGCATGACCGGCCCGGCGCACTGCCACCCCGACGAAGGCGACATGAGTTGGACACGCCTGCCCGTCAACTGCCGGGACGTCGACACCGACGTGTTCTTCCCAAAAGGCAAAGACGAATCCCGGCCTCGAGGCGCCTACGACAAAGCGTTGACCATCTGTGCCGGCTGCCCAGCCCAACAGCAATGCCTCGAATACGCCCTACGCACCAACCAGGCCGACGGGGTGTGGGGCGGCAGGACACCTGATCAGCGCAAACAGATGCGAGGCACATTCATGCGCACCCACCGCACCTGCGTCGACTGCCGCACACCCATCGGACACCGGGGCACCGGATCGCAACGGTGTGAACCCTGCCAAGCCGCATCCGCACGCCAACGCCAATACGAATGGGCGGCCCGGCGACGACTCGAAAGCCCACCCACATGAAAGCCCACACACCCAACAGCGCACCGCTGCACGACAGCTGGCTCAACCCACCCGACGACGGCCCCTGGTGCGACAACTGCAACCAGCAACTCGACGACTGCACCTGCCACGACGACGACAACGAGGTGACGTGAACGCCACCCTTGACGCCGCCCTGGCATACGCCGCCCGAGGCCTCCCAGTCTTCCCACTCAACCCCAACAGCAAAGAACCACACGGACTACTCGCACCCAACGGCTTCAAAAACGCCACCACCAACCCCGACACCATCCGCCAATGGTTCACCGAGTTCCCCCACGCCAACCTTGCCATCGCCATACCCGAAGGCGTCATCGTCGTCGACATCGACCCACGCAACAACGGCACAGAAACTTGGCAGAAACTGGCAACAAACCGCACCGTCAACACCATGACCTCCATCAGCGGGCGAGGCGACGGCGGCTTCCACCTGTGGCTCAACCAGCCACCCGACATCAAACTCAACACCAAACTCGGCCCCGGTGTCGACGTCAAAGCAGGCGGCAAAGGGTACATAGTCGCCCCACCATCCATACACCCCGACAGCGGCCTCCCATACACCTGGGCTGACGAAGGCGACACCACCAACCCACCCGAATGGCTGGTCGACGCACTCACCAAACAGGAACCAGCCAAAACCCCCGACCGTTTGGCCGACCTAAACGACCAAAACGGGAACCCAAAAATCCCAAATCGGGAAAGTGGGACAACCCACATCGGGACCGAGCTCGACGTCCGCCCAGGCGACCACTTCACCGACAGCACCACCTGGGAACAACTCCTAACCGCAGACGGCTGGACCCCAGTCGAACAACACGGCACCGAATACCGGTGGCGCCGGCCCGGCAAAACCACCGGCATCAGCGCAGTCGTCAACCACACCGGCACCGACCGGCTCAAAGTGCTTCACCTCGAGCGTCCCCGGCCTGGACGACAACGGCACCTACGACCGGTTCGGCTACTGGGCCGCCACACGCCACAACGGTGACCACCGGGCCGCAGCCGTCGACCTCGCCGGCCAAGGGTACGGAACCGGCAGCCAACCCATCGACCTCAGCATGGATCGTCGAAACCGGCCGGCAAATCGCCCGCCAGGCCGACAGCGAAACGCCCGGCAGCGAGCTCGTTGACACCTGGGACACACCCATCCCGCTCGGCATGGCACCACGCCAACTCCCAACATTCCCCATCGACACCTACCCCGCATGGCTCGCCCAACAATGCGAAGCCGTCGCAGACGACATCCAAGTACCCATCGACCTACCCGCCACCATCGGCCTCGCCACCCTCGCAATGGTCTGCGGGGCCCGCATCAACGCCGCCCTAGACAGCTGGCACAACGCCACCAACCTGTACCTCGTCGTCGCCAGCCCACCCGGCCAAGGCAAATCACCCGTCTTCGCAGCCATGACCTCCTGCCTAGACCGCTACCAAAAAGAACTCGACACCGAACTCGGCCCCACCATCGCCAAAGCCGAAATGGAACACCGCATCGCAGAAAAACAAGCCCGCAAAGCAGAAGAAAAAGGCGACCTCGACACCGCCTGGCAACACACCCAAACCGCAATGGCAATCAACATCCCACACCGCCCACGCCTCAAAGCCGAAGACGCCACACCAGAAGCCCTCACCAAACTCCTAGGCCAACAAAACGGGTGGCTCGGCATCATGTCCAGCGAAGGCGGCCTATTCGACCTCATGACCGGCCAATACTCCGACCGGGCCAACCTCGAGGTGTACCTCAAAGCCTGGGGCGCCGAATCAATCACCGTCGACCGCATCGGCAGAGAACCAGACCACGTCGAACGGGCAGTCCTCACCATCGGCCTCACCGTCCAACCACACGTCATCGAAAAACTCGCCAACAAACCCGAACTCGCCGGCCGAGGCCTCACCGCCCGCTTCATGTACTCCATCCCACCATCCAACGTCGGCAAACGAGACATGACCCGACGGCGCACCAACCGAGACGCCCAACAACACACCTACGACACCCACATCGTCAACCTCTACCGCACAATGCGCAGCTACCAAACACCCGGCACCGTCACCCTCACCGACCAAGACGCCAACACCTACCTCCAATGGCGCCAACACCTCGAAAACCGCAGAGACACAGGCGGCGACATGGAAGCCCTCGCAGAATGGGCAACCAAACTCGAATCATCAGTCCTACGCCTCTGCGGCCTCCTACACATCGCCCACCACGGCAACCACCACGGCAACATCCAACCAGGCATCATCGAAAAAGCCATCCAAATCGGCAACTACTGGATCGAACACGCCTACGCAGTCCACGACCTCTGGGGCACCGACGAAAACCTCACCAAAGCCCGCCTCATCCTCAACTGGCTCATCAACGACCAGGCAGCCACCGACTTCTCAATCAGCGAACTCCAAAAAGGGCTGCGACGGCACGTCGACCGGGTCGCCGACGCCCTCGAACCAGTCACCATCCTCATCGAACGAGGCTGGATCCGACCCATGTTCGAAGGCCCAATCAAAGTTGGGGCTCGAGGCCGCAACGCCCAACGGTTCCAAATCCACCCCGACGCCCAAAACCACCATTCGCGCCATTCGCGCACCCAAACACCCGAAAACGACCAAAAACAGGCCGCCATTCGCGCCATTAGCGCCATTCGCGTAGATACAAAATCAGAAGAAATCACTCACTCTCTAAAAACGTCAGCAGCCCACCCACGAAGAACAGCCCACAAACGGGGCAGGGTGCGCGAATGACGCTAATGGCGCGAATGGCGACAACGACGACATCGACGGCTACGAGCTCATCTAACCACCACATAAACGGGTCCGGCCGGGATCACCTACCACAGCAACCCGGCCGGACCCCACCAACTCAGGAGGATCACGGCCTGGCCGTGACACTGTCACCTTCACAGGCCAGGTGCGCCCTGCCGCCGACGTGTTCCCGATGCTCAGGGAGGCGAACGAGCTTGACAGGCCCTGGCCGACTCGGTACGCCAGCTACGGTCTGGCGGAGCCCCCTCTGGCTGGCCCCCGGGCGGCACGCTGCTCGACGGCCGCAACCGGCTGGCCGCGTGTCGAAGCTCGCCGGCAGTCGGGCCCCACGTTCCCCGGGTGTACGACGGCGACGGCCCTGGTCGACTTCGTTCGTCAGGCGCTGAGCGATCCGCCGGCGACGATCTGGCGCAGGGCAGAAGGCGCTGGCTGTCGGCCTGACTACTGCCGATGTACGAGGCCGAGGCCGATCGACGCATGCAGAGGCTCGGCGTTCCGGACAACCCTGGGGCAGATCCTGCCCCAGAGGTTCAACGAGCAGTGCCAGCACGATCGAGGGACAAGGCGGCTGCTGCCGTCAGGCGTTTCCGGCCGTGGCAGTCGGCCCAGGCCGGACGATTGATCACCCTGCTGGCGCCACGAGCGCTTGCCGGTCACGTAAGGGCTGGGACCATCGCCCTGGACAGGCGGAAGCTTGTTGAAGTTGCGCATCAAGTACCCGGGCCCACGCCGGACCACTCATTGCAGACGTGATCGAAGGCAAAGCGGGAAGTGAAAGCAGCCGAACGTGCAGCCAGAGATCGTGTTGCAGAAGAAAACGCACCAAAGCAAGCCAAAAGCAAAGGCAACAGATTGGTGCAGGCACTGTCGTTGACATCAGGCATGGAGACTTCCGTGATGTCCTCGCAGACATCGCAGGCATCGACGCCATCATCACCGATCCTCCGTACCCGAAGGAATACCCTGCCGCCCCTTGACGGCCTCATAGCATGGGCAGACAAAGTGTTGGCACCCGACGGCATCCTCGTTGTGCTGTTCGGTAAACGCACCTACCCGAGGTTTACGAACGCCTAAGCGCTGGCAGGCCCTACAGGTGGACAGGCTGCTACCTCACGCCAGGGCCGTCGTATTACTCAATGGCACGCAACGTCCACACCAACTGGGAAACCAATGCTTGTCTACGGCGGCGACAATTTCCGTGACCTCGTCGAAGCAGAAGGTGCAGACGCTGGGAGCCAAATCGATGCACCACTGGGGTCAAGACTTCGGTGCGTTTCACAATTGTCGAACGGCTAACCAAACCAAGGCCAGACTGATTTGCGATCCGTTCATGGGCTCGGGACGGCTGGGCTGCCGCCCAGTCATCTTGGCGCGGCACGCCATCGGCTGCGACATTGACGCGGAGCGTTGCTGTCGCACGAGAACGGTTGGGTTGCCTGATGGCTGACATCCGCAATCAAGACAAGTTCGTTGCCCGGACGATGGGATTGGGACAGGCTCAGTTACACCGATGTGCTTCCCAGGCAACGTCAGCTTCATGGACGTCGACGCAATGCTCGAAAGAAACGGACGCTTCCTACTGATCGAAAACAAGTCTCCGGTGCGCTGACGGTTCATCTGATCTGTTGGTGCCCAGAGCGCGCCGCACACTACAGCCAGTTGGCGTCGTTGCGAGATTTCACAGTGTTGCAGTTATTGGCGATGCCATAACGGGTGATCCACACAAGATCAGACAACCGGATCAATCGGCATAAATCGCAGTTACAACCTTGCTCAGCATGCGGCAATCGAACTTCGGATGAAATACCTGCGTCATGTTCTTGAATGTTGGTGGAATTACTGAGACAGCAAAACCCCAGGGCGCTTCAAAATACCTGTGTTTGAACTTGTCCAACTGGAACTCCCGAAGCCATCTGATGACCTGGCGCACCCAGGCGGCATGCCGAGGCATGCCAACCAAATGGTGGTTCCCGGAGCGGCCACCAACCGGCCCGATGATCGCAGACATGCGCAAAGCCAAAGTGATCTGCGCCGGCTGTCCGGTCCGGCTGCCATGCATGGAAGACGGCAGGGACGAGCTGTACGGCATCTGGGGTGGAGTGGTCACCCGCAAACGCAACTAAGGAGGCTAGGTCGGATGAGCAACCCAAAGTATGACGGTCAGGACAAGCCACAAATGGAAGAAGCTCAGGTTGCAGGTGCTTGCAGCGTCCGATGTGTGCTGGTTGTGCTCGAGGCCTGGGGCTGACACCGTCGATCACATCCTGCCGTTGGCGTTGTACCCGGAGTTGGCGCATGACATGTCGAACCTGCGGCCTGCACACAAGTCGTGCAACAGCCGCAAGGGTGCCGGGGAGTCAGTGAGCAGGTTCGTCCGATGCCTAGGTCAAGACGGTGGTAGCCGGGGGTGCCAGGGGTGGCGGGGGCCCCAGCCGGCACGGCTGGCATGTTGATGATGTGTGGTTGTGATGTCGTGATGTCGTGGTGTGGTGGGTTGGCGTTGCGGGCGGATCCGCAGCCCCGTTGGCGGGCAGATCGCAACCCGGTTGGTGCCGGGGGTGGGGTGGGGTGCCCGGCTGTCGTGCTGGTGGTTGTGCGATGGGTTGTCGGTGTGGTGTGCCGGATGGTGCCGGGGGTGCCGGGGGTGGCCGCTGGGGCTGTCAGATGGGCTCCGGCAGGGCCACGGGGCCCTCCCTACCCCTGCAGGCTGCGTAGGGGGCTGGAACCCCTTGTTTGCAAGGGTTTCGAGGGGTCGGTGTGGTGTGTGTCGGCTCCGAGGGCGGCGAGGGCGCCACCCGGAGTCTTTAATTCAGCGCGCCGGTGCCGGGGTGTGTGGCAAGAACGGGGTCCACTGTCGTGGCCCACGTGTCGAGGCCTTGCGCCAGTAGCTCCACAGACTCATCGTCTGCTCCTTTTTGTGGAGCAAACACTGTCGCCGCTCCTCGTTTGCCAACCAAGGGTTTGTCACATCGGTGACTACCCGCCACTGCACGGGGTGGCTCGTAAGCGGCGCCACCGGAGCGATCACCGGGCTAAAGAAACCAACCCTTCGCCACCGGGTGGTACCGGGTTATCGTCTTTATCCACACACGTCCAGCCCAGGGCAGACACCATGCCCGCACCACCATCGGTTCCAGACGTTCCCCCACACCCAGCGTGACCGTGTGGGGGTGGTGACCCAGAGCCTCGTTAATAGACGACACCCAGCCCAAAACTTGATGCGCTTCTCGCCTGTTCCGGGGTGGCTCCTGGCATAAAACCGAAAGCCTGGGCCGCTTCGATAAACACATGGCCGTCTTTGAGACCATAGGACGCAGTCACCGGTGCCCCCAAGAATCAACAGTCTGCACGCTGTGTCGCACAAAACCCGCCTGCACGACAACATCAAGGCTGCCTTCACCGCCGTCGGCCAGAGGCATTTCCACCACAGTGTGAGTCCCCGGGGCGCTGTTGATTCCCAGCGCCAGAGCGTGGGCCACCTCAGTGGCCGACAGGGAACCCTTGAACGAGTCGGGGCGACAAGAATTTTCATCGCTCACGAGCATGCCAGGGTTTGGTGGCCTAGCGTAAGGGGGTGGAATCCCAACAGGCGAAAGCTGTCGCACAGCTCGCCGCAACCTGCGACGTCATGGCGTCTCTTACCGAGCGCTACCAACCCGTTTTGTTGGAAGCCAAACCCCCAGAGCAGTACTTCCACATCGTGGTGTCGTCGATTATCGGTCAGCAGTTATCGGTCAAAGCTGCAGACACTATCGAATCGCGCGTGCTGGCTCTAGCAGGGAGATAACCCTGGAACGCTGCTGTCACAGTCGCTAGAAAGCCTGCGTGAGGTCGGGCTTTCTCGCTCCAAAGCGTCCTACATTGTCGGTGTGGCCGAAGCTTTTGACCAGGGCGTCCTGGATCCTTTCGCCCTGGCGGATATGGAGCCACCAGAGGTCAGCGCCCAGTTGACAGCACTCAAGGGGATCGGGCCGTGGACTGCGGAAATGTTTCTGATTTTGCTATGGGCCGAGAAGACATTTGGTCACCGGGTGATCTGGGCCTCAAAAAAGCCGTGGAAGCCCATTTCGGCCAGGGCGTGAACACCACCGAGATTGCCGCGCGTTGGGCCCCGTATCGTTCCTACGCTGCCCTGTATTTGTGGGAATTTTCTGACGGGAAATAGCCCACAAGCTCAGCCCGTGCGGGTCGCCTAATCTGGCTAGTTTTGCGGGAAGCCCAAGTTCAGGCCCCCGTGAGACGGGTCGAGCCACCGGGCGGTCACCACTTTTTGTCGGGTGAAAAAACGGAAGCCCTCTTCACCGTGGGCTCTTGAATCTCCAAACAGCGAGTGCTTCCAGCCGCCAAAGGAGAAATACGCCATAGGGACGGGAATCGGGACGTTCACACCGACCATGCCGACCTGGATGTCTTGGACAAAAGTGCGCGCAGCACCCCCATCGTTGGTGAAAATGGCGGTTCCGTTGCCAAAAGCGCCCGAGTTGATGAGGGCGACACCCTCTTCATAGGTTTTCACCCGCACGACAGACAACACCGGACCAAAATTTCTTCGGTATAGACACGAGACGTGATGGGCACATGGTCAATCAGCGATGGTCCTAACCAGAAACCTTCGGGGGCGCCATCAGCCACCACACCCCGACCGTCAACCACCACGCTGGCCCCATCGGCGTGGGCAACATCGAGGTAGGCGGCGACTTTGTCGCGGTGTTCTTTCGTCACCAACGGACCCATGTCACACGACCGCCGGCCATCGCCCACGGTGATGGCCGCCATCTTCTGTGTCACAGCCTCCACCAGTTTGTCGCCAATGGGGTCCACGGCAACGACAACGGAAATGGCCATGCACCGCTCCCCTGCAGAACCAAACCCGGCGTTCACCGCAGAGTCTGCGACAAGGTCCAAGTCGGCATCGGGAGCACCAGCATGTGGTTTTTGCCCCGCCCAACGCTTGCACCCGTTTGCCGGCGTGGGCGCCAGTTTCATAGACGTAGCGAGCAATCAGGGTGGACCCCACAAACGACACCGATTCGATATCGGGGTGGGTCAACACGGCATCGACGGCTTCTTTATCGCCGTGCACCACGTTGAAGACACCATCGGGCAACCCCGCTTCTTTCCAGAGTTCGGCAATCCACATCGCAGCAGAGGGTCTTTTTCGCTGGGCTTCACAATGACAGTATTGCCTGCGGCAATCGCCACGGGAAAAACCACATCGGCACCATGGCCGGAAAGTTAGACGGCGAAATGATTCCCACCACGCCGAGGGGTTGCCGGAGCGAATACACATCAACATCGGTCGAAGCGTTGTGGGAATACTCGCCTTTGAGAAGGTGGGGAAGACCACACGCAAATTCGACAACCTCTTGCCCCGGGTGATTTCGCCCAAGGCATCGGAGAGTACCTTGCCGTGTTCGCTGGTGATGATGGCTGCCAATTCGCTCTTTTTGGCTTCCAGGAGTTCTCTAAAGCGGAAAATGATCTGGACGCGTTTGGCTAAAGACGTGGCACTCCAGCCGAGAAAAGCTGCTTTCGCTATGGCCACAGCTTCTGACACATCAGCCGCGGTAGCGAGTCGGACCTCTGTGGTCACCACACCGGAGGGCTGGGTCGAACACGGGGCTGTTCTCGTCGAGGCGCCGGCAAACAGGCGGCCTCCCACAAAGTGGTCAATGACTGGCTTTTTACTCATCTTTTTCCTCTTGTTATGGCCAACACCTGGCCCTCTCTGGTGGTGCCGGTGGGGTGAGAAGACACCACCATGCTAGGCCCCAGCAGGTATTTTTGGGCACCGCTTTGTGAGCCCACCACACCCGCGCTACCCTCAATCACATGGGTGTAGCTAAATGGTTTGGAATAAGCCTGGGGCACTCGTTGTGGTCGGCTCGGTTGGCGCCGTAGCTGCTGGGGACTACGTCTATCGCGAAGGGACAACGGTCCCCTGCGCCATCAACGACGACGACCTCCTGAACACGCCCGAGTTTTTGAAACCCCGAAGACGGACCGTTCCCCGGTGAGGGGTGGACGAAGTGGATTGGCCATGACCTCTCTGAGTGGTGGCTGAGCGACATCCCGGTAGAAGAACACACCATCCAGGTTGCCCCGGATGTGACACTGGCCGCGTGGTGGATTAAAGCCGGCTACCCGACAACGCAAGAAACTGTGATTGTCACCCACGGCTATGGCAGTAGCCGACGCGACTACAACGCCCTGCTACCCAGCGCCATGTTGGCACAAGACGGCTTTAATGTTTTACTCGTCGACCAGCGCGACACGGGCGAGTCAACGTGTGTGGACGGGCGGCACTCAGCCGGCCAGGACGAATCTGATGATTTTGCCCAGGTTGCCCAGTGGTTGGTCAACGAAAAAGGCATCAGCCCCGAGAAAATCGGCATGTTCGGGGTGTCGGGTGGGGCAATCGCAACAGCAATCGTGCCGGCCAAAACCGACAACATCGCAGCCTTTGGGCTAGAAGCCCCCATATTTGATTTTGCCGACACCGCCCGCAAGGAAGTGGAATTCCAGGGGTTCCCCGGTTGGCTCTGGCAGTTAGCGGACATAGCGGCACGGCTTCGCGGGGTGAACTCAACGAGACATCCATCCCCGCGGGTATTGAGGCCGCCGGGGATAGGCCGATTCTGCTCCTCCACGGCACCGAGGATCAAAGGCTCTCCTACGACGGGGCAGTCAAATTCGAAAGCTATGCTCGCGACCTGGGCGTCGATGTTCGTTTAGAAACCTTTGAAGGTGCCGACCACACCGAAGGCATGCTCAGCGAAACCGATCGGTACGCAACGGCGTTGACAACGTTCTTCCGCCAGGCGCTCTCGGACTAGTCACTAGTACCCAACCGCCAGGCCGGTAGCCGCCAATCAAAAATAATCGCCAACACGCGGAACAAAACAATCGCGCCAGCCCCCAACAACACAGACACCAAGGGCCCTGCGCCAAGCTCGCCTAGGCCCCACACCAGCCATCCGCCGAGGAATGCAATCAGGGCATACACCTGATAGCTGTTGACCACCCACGGCACCTCGTTGACCAAAATGTCTCGAATCATTCCGCCAAACGCGGCCGTGACAACACCCATCAGGGTCGCAATCAGAGGGCTGTGGCCCTCTGCTAGAGCAATCTGTGTTCCCGAGGCCGCAAACAAGCCAAGCCCCACAGCATCAGGCCACGCCACGGCTCGAAGTGTGGGTTCAATGTGGCGTGCTCGAATGACCACAGGTGCAATGACGCTGAGCACCAAAACCGCCCACACCCACTCTTCATTGGCTACCCAAAAGAAGGGCCTCCGGTCCAACAAAATATCGCGCAGAGTGCCGCCCCCAAGCGCCGTGATGAAGGCAACGACGACGACCCCACGACGTCGAGTTGTTTTCTCGCAGCCACCATGATCCCCGACACCATGAACGCCAAAACGCCCATTCCTTCCAAAATCTGAAAGAGAAGCTGAAGGGTGGAATCAGGAAGAGAGGGAAGGTCATTGGCCCAGTGTTTCAGGTTTCTTGGCTCACCACCGCGAGCAACTAGACTGGTGGTGTCGCGGAGTTTAGCCCGAAATCTTCGGTCCACCGTAGCCACACAAGAAATACTGAGAAGAGAGAAGTACGCATGAGCAGTCCCGCCGAATGCCCGATACCCCACGGAGCCCTCACCACCATGGGTGGATCCAACATGGAATGGTGGCCAAACGCCCTCAATCTGGACATTTTGCACCAGCACGACACCAAAACTAACCCGCTGGGTCACGACTTTGACTACCGCGAAGAGGTCAAAAACTCGATGTTGAGGCGCTGAAAAGGACCTCCACGAGTTTATGACCACCAACCAAGACTGGTGGCCTGCTGACTGGGGTCACTATGGCGGCCTGATGATTCGTATGGCCTGGCACTCCGCTGGGTCCTACCGGACCGCCGACGGTCGAGGCGGCGGCGGAACTGGAACCCAGCGCTTTGCGCCGTTGAACTCGTGGCCAGATAACGCCAACTCTAGATAAAGCCCGCCGTTTGTTGTGGCCGATCAAGAAAAATACGGCAACAAACTCAGCTGGGCTGATTTGATGATTTTGGCGGGCAACATTGCCTACGAATCCATGGGCCTCAAAACGTTCGGTTTCGGATTTGGGCGCCCTGACGTCTGGCACCCAGAAACAGACACCTACTGGGGCTCAGAGAAAGAGTGGTTGGCCCCGAGTGATCTTCGCTACGACAGCGTTGCTGACCCCTCTTCTATGGAGAACCCGCTGGCTGCTGTCCAAATGGGCTTGATTTATGTCAACCCCGAAGGCGTGAACGGTGTCCCAGACCCCTTGGCAACAGCCGGACAAATCCGCGAAACCTTCGCCCGTATGGCGATGAACGACGAAGAAACCGTCGCCTCACCGCCGGTGGTCACACCGTCGGTAAGTCCCACGGTAACGGGGATGCTGCCCACTTAGGCCCAGCCCCGGAAGAGGCTCCGCTGCAGGAGCAAGGTCTCGGCTGGATGAACCACACCACCAGAAGTGTCGGGCGCGACACGGTCACCTCCGGTATTGAAGGTGCCTGGACTGCACACCCCACCACGTGGGACAACGGTTACTTCCACTTGCTGTTCCAGTACGAATGGCAGTTGACCAAGTCCCCAGCCGGTGCATGGCAGTGGGAACCCATCGACATCGCAGAAGAAGACATGCCTGTTGATGTCGAAGACCCGTCGATCAAACTCAAGCCCATGATGACCGATGCCGACATGGCCATGATCAAAGACCCGATCTATCGAGAAATCTCAAAGCGCTACTACCAAGACCCCGAATACTTCTGCAGACATGTTTGCTCGTGCGTGGTTCAAACTGACCCACCGCGACATGGGGCCAAAAGTCCGCTACCTGGACCAGACGTGCCCGACGAGGAACTCATCTGGCAAGACCCGGTGCCCGCTGGCACCACGTCCTATGACGTTAGAGCTCTGAAAGCGAAAATCCAGGCTGTCTGGACTGTCTATTTCTGACATGGTCTCCACCGCCTGGGATTCGGCCAGGACTTTCCGCGGTTCTGATTTACGCGGTGGCGCAAACGGAGCACGGATTCGCCTAGCCCCCAAAAGGACTGGGTCGGCAACGAACCAGAACGCCTCCAGCGCGTTCTTTCAGTCTTGGAACCACTCGCTAAGGACGCCGGTGCCAGCGTGGCAGACATCATTGTGCTCGCGGGCAACGTCGGCGTGGAAATGGCGGCGAAAGCTGCCGGTCACACCGTCAGCGTTGGCTTCCACCCAGGTCGAGGTGACGCCATCCAAGAGCAGACCGACGGCGAATCATTTGAGCCACTGGAACCCATCCACGATGGTTACCGCAACTGGACAAAAGACAACTATGTGGTGCCAGCAGAAGAGCTCATGCTCGATCGCACCCAACTCATGGGCCTCACTGCCCCCGAAATGACAGCGTTAGTCGGCGGTATGCGAGTGATGGGCACCAACCACGGTGGCAGCACCCACGGGGTATTGACCGACCGCGAAGGTGCGCTTGACCAATGACTTCTTCGTCAACCTCACCGACATGACGTATGTGTGGGAGCCAGCAGGAGACAACCTCTACAACATGCGAAACCGCACTAACGGTCAGGTGAAGTGGACTGCGACCCGAGTCGACCTGGTGTTTGGTTCAAACTCCATCCTTCGCTCCTACGCCGAGGTTTATGCCCAAGACGACAACCAGGAGAAATTTGTCCAGGACTTTGTTCAGGCTTGGGAAAAAGTTATGAACGCTGACAGATTCGATCTCACCAGCTAACATGTAATTCCTGGGCAGGGTCCTCCGGGGCCCTGTCCAGCTTTAGATCCAGGCAGTGT
This sequence comes from Pirellulales bacterium, assembly GCA_018401745.1. Taxonomy (GTDB): domain Bacteria; phylum Planctomycetota; class Planctomycetia; order Pirellulales; family UBA1268; genus M30B53. The sequence continues at coordinate 312,498 of JAGYJY010000005.1, forward strand.
TGTTGCAAAGGACATCACATGGCACCTTCAGCTGATCAAGAATCCGGTTTTAGCGCCGAGGAACGGCTGCCATGAAAGAGCGGGCAGCCGAACTCAAAGCCCCTCGCTCCAAAAAGCTCAGTGGTGAGGCTGACCTGCTGGAAAAATTTCCGCCATGGACGCAGCCGAGCAAAAATTGCCCACAGGCTCCATGCCCTCGTGACCGAGCATGCCCCGCAGTTAGCACCGAAGACCTGGTACGGGATGCCTGCCTGGGCGAAAGACGGCAAAGTAATCTGCTTTTTCAAGCCGCTAGTAAATTCAAGACCCGCTACTCAACGCTCGGCTTTGACGAAAGCGCAGCGCTCGACGACGGCAACTTCTGGCCCACCACCTACGCCATTACCGAGTTGACTGCAGAAGTTGAGCACAAAATAGTCGCACTCATCATAAAAGCAGCGGCCTAGGTTACTGGCCGAGGTCAAACTCTCGGCTGCCCGGCGATCAAACCCGTTGCGGACCCGGTGGTAGTCGTTCCAATCATCGTCGGGGAACCACCGAGGTCGAAAAAGCTACAGCTCGGGAGTTTTTCCACCGACTCGAAATCGCCTGATTCAAGCGCTCTACCCCACTCTTCTAGCTCGTCGAGGCGGTCGCGCAACTCATCAAGGCTGAGGTCAAAAAGTGAAGGGGTCATGGTCTGATCCAGTGGAAAATAGGGGGCTACTTCAGCCTAGGGTGCGAGGCCAGAGGTCCCATCCACCGCGCCGGCGAGTGTCCGGAAGCCTCACACCTCAGTATTTCGCACCCGGAGTGGACTGCTAGCTCCGAGAAGATCATCCCATCGAGCGGGCGGATTTCCTGAGGTCACCATTGCCTGGAAAACCACATACGCATCCTTTTTACCTGTCTCCGCCCGAAGGGAGTTCTCGTCATTCATCCACCCAAAATGACAATCTTCGCGACCGAATCAAACCGGAAAAACAGACGGTATTGCTGGCCAAACTTGGCCCGCCGCCAGGACCTATTTTCGACCCCAGCGTGTTGCCTTGGAGCCACAATCGATTAGCTGGATCTCGACGGGATCACCTCAAAACGAGCTTCTCAACGGTCGCTAATCTTTTGGTCGTGGGATGAGAACGATAAGTTTCCGGCTGCTTCGAGGGCCAAACGAACGACCTTGTTATGCAGAAGAGACCACTGATCCTCGGAATGCGGATGAGCAAGAAGGAGCCACCCGTTGTATCGCTCGACCGTCACGTCAGTCGCTCAGATCAAAACTTTCGGTTTCCACTCCCTCCAGGAGTTTTCGCATCGTCTCATCCGCTGGATTACCGAAAGTTTCTCGGGTGAACCATCATGTCTTTTTCCAGGAAAGCGAGATGCTGCTGGACCACCGGGTCTTGGTCAGAACTCTCAACCTTTCGGACCTCAACTCTTCCGTCGTCGAGCACAGTGAATGAAATCGATCGTGAGGTCCCACCGAAGAGCCTTTCGGACAGCGATAGGAACCGTGGTTTGGCTTTTGACGTGAGCTTGGCGATGTTTTCGATGGTGGCACACAACGCGAGTGTAAGGAATATTCCTTACAACCGCAAGTGCTTGGTTGCTTTTTGGCCGTCTCGTGAGCGTTCCAGGGCATTGACGATAAGGAACGGAACCTGATTTTCGAGGGGCCCTGACCAACGAATCGCGCCGCATTCGAGAGGCGCTCATCAGTAGTTTCGGCTGACTAAATTGCTGAGCGGTGAGGATTCTCTGAGAGGCCTCGAGACCGAATTGCGACTACAGAGGTTCAGGGTGTGTTCCCACACCACACATAGTCCACCGAGGTGGAAGTCCCCCCTGTGGTGCCCTACCTCCACCAAGCCAATCAGCAAGAAAAAGCCTGCGGCGAGAATTGCCACTACTGTCACAACAAGCCCAGGCCACAAGTGCCACTCTGTTAATGAGTTGAACCCACGACTTCTTCGTCATCTCTAGGCTCCCTTTCCGTTGTCTGTGAGCCTCAGAGGACGAGAAGAACGGAGACTCAGCAGAAGCGCCAGACTGAACACGGCCATGAGCACGCGCGTGTAAATCAGATACGGAGCCACTCGAGGCGATGTTCTGTGCGACTCTGCTGAGGTTATCGATAGCTTGCAAGTCCTTCACAACCGACTGTGCCTCGCGGATGATGGCAAACTGGTTCAAGACACTCAGCGATCCAACGGTCACGAGAAACAGTGACGCAAAGGCGTGAGCGTAGGTGTACTCGCCATCGAAATAGCCCATCATCGCCATGACGGTAATCACGGCCAGAGCGATAACAGAAGGCATTTGGGCGGAAATAATCTGGCGTCTCTTGTCGTTCCAGAGCTCGACGAAATCTTTTCGGTCATGGCTTCTCCCTTGTGTGACCCTGCGAATGTTCGGGCAAACTCACGCTAACAGTGTTAGCCCACATCCGTGGCTGTGAGAAAACCGTGAATGTCAAATTTCGACCAAGGCGCACATGAATGATGTTGTCCAGTGGCGCGCCCGGAGGGATTCGAACCCCAACCTTCTGATCCGTAGTCAGATGCTCTATCCGTTGAGCTACGGGCGCTAGGCTGGTGCACCGTGCAGTTGTGCGGGGAAAGCTTAGCAGGAGCCCACAGCGCGGAGCATCCGCCCAACAAGCACGATCTGACATTCAGGCGGCGCTCACTCACCACTGTTTACGCTGTGCACGTAGAGTGCCTGTTAGTCATTTTTTACTTCCCCGCAGAAACGAGTAACCCCGTGGCCATCACCCGTCTCATCGGTATCTATAACGCCGACGGGGGACTAGTGGGGAAGCCCGCTATGTGGTGGGCCATCTTCTTGGTCTCACCTCTTGCTCACTCTGTGACATCACACACTCCCCTTCGGAGAAAACCCGAATGGGATGCGATGGTGGTGCTCCCCACCCCCTCACCGTCCTCCACAAAGCGAGTTGGAGCCAGACCTTGAGGCGTGGCTCGGCGACAAAACTCTCCCGCTGGTAGTGGGCATTACCGATTCCGGCGAATTTAGCGTCGTTCTAGACCCTCTTGCACTGGACAGTGTGGAGGGGTCAGTCGCTGGATTTGCGACCCTCCTCGCGTCGTCTTCGGAGTCGAACTAAAGCCTGGCTAGTGCATCAATGTCTTCTAAGAAGGCTCCGACCATTTCGCCAGACACCGTCATCCTGGTGTCACCAATAGCCCCCAAATAGTCTTCAGTGGTGGGCCCTGTGGGCACCGACACCCCATCGTCATAGACAGCGCTCTCGAGAGCGTTCTGGGACGCCTTTCTGGCTGCAAACTCAATATCTGCCGGTGAAAACCCGTCGGTGCGCTTGACCAGCTCGGGTATATCGATACCGTCGAGCACCCGCTGGGAATATGGCAGACGCCAGATGGTTCTCTCGCCGCCTTATCGGGTAGCCCAATGGGGATCACGTAGTCAAAACGGCCGTGGCGCAAGAATGCATCGTCCAAGGCTCTAATGAGTTGGTTGCCACAATCACAGCGCCCCGGACGCTCACGGAACATGGGGATCGGCTCGAGCAACTCGTTGGTCACCCCCTGCAGAGCTGTCGAGGTTCGCCGCCTCGTTGCGCAGCAATTTCTTCGACTTCGTCCAATGAACACCACGACGTTGTCCAAATCGGATATTCGGGTAAAGGTGTCGCGCAATGCGCCGGCGGGACCCTTCTGGTCAGCCGCCAGCCGAGCCGGGAAAACTTCGACAAACGGCCACTCCCAGCCTGGATGCCACGGCCTTAGCAAACGTGGTCTTTCCCGTCCCCGGAGGGCCAAACAAGACAATCGACCGCGGGGGTTCCACCCCGAGTTTCTCGCCAACATCGCATCGACAGCGGTAACAGCTACCAGCCGGCGCTCAAGCATCTCTTTCTCTTTTTTGCATTCCCGCAATGCCCGCCCACAAGTCTCTGGGCGCTAACCCGACCACCGAGCTCGCTGAGGGATAGCCCGCTCTTTTTCGCTCACCGGAATCTCACGCTCCGAAATAACTCAGGTGGTTTTTATCGACAAAACCAGCGCGATCTAAGACTCCGGATTCGTCTTGGCTTTCGGGCACAAGGATCGAGAGTTTGGTCAGACCCAACGGTGCCATTCTGGCCTCGAGTGCAGAGAGCAAAGAACTCCCAATTCCTTGGCGACGATCAATCGCCCAAGGTGGAGAAGAAAACAATCCAGCCCTGCTCGTGTGCCGCGCGGGCAACCGCAATCCCCACAATGCGGCCGTCACTGGCAGCCGCCACAGCGTGGTCTTTTTGGCACGACGCCAGAACTTCCGTAAACCATTACACGGGCTCAAAGCCGTCTGATTTGGCTCGCTCCACAGCTCTAACACCGCATCGGTGTCTGCGGGATGGTATTCGCGTATACGAAAGAGACATGGTGACCCCCAAGGTTGTAATGAGTAGTGCGCTAACCCGGGGTGGTGGGTGAGTACAGCATCAGGCCGGGATGGACGTAGAACTCAGCCTTCCGCCCACTCAGTCGGTGGAGCGCTTCAAGCCATAGTGAACAAGAATCTGTGTGCATTCCCCGAGGGCTCTTCTGGCTCTCTAAAGCCTCTCTCCGCTAACATCCAGAAGTGTTTTCGGGCGGAGGGCACCATCAGTGGATATCGATGTGTTTGGCTTGGCAGCCGCGAGCCTCATCTCCCCACCGGTTCTCGCTTTTGTTCTTGGTCTGCTGGCCGTCGCCATCAGAAGCGATTTGCGCCTCCGGAGGCCTTCTACCAAGCAATCTCCATCTATTTACTCTTGGGCATCGGCATCAAAGGTGGTGTTGCACTGCGCAACGCCGAGCTGTCCGAGCTATGGCTACCACTGGTTCGTCGCCTGATCTCTCGGAGTCGCCACCCCTGTGAGCACCTTTGTTCTCAGTGGTGTGCTCACGAAAGCTGGATCCGATCAGCCGGGGGGCGCTAGGCTTCGCCACTCTGGTCGACCTCGTTGGTTACCTTACAGCAGCCCTGGTCTTCAGCTCGAGTCCTCAGGCCGCTTCGCCAGAGGGCTACCTGGTTACCCTGCTGGCCGTGTTGGAGGTGCCGGGCATCATTGTTGGTCGTCATGCTTGCCTCCCGGGGCCGCGCTGAGGCCGTGGCGTGGAGAGACTCGCTCAAAGGAGTGCTCTCTGGGCGATCCATCGTCCTCCTGGTGGGCGGTCTCGAGCATCGGGCGCTCGGTGGAAGGTGTCGGTTTTGCCTCGATTGAGCCTTTCTTCGGTGGCTTGTTCACCGGCGTTGTGACCCTGTTTCTTCTGGAGACTGGGAATTGTTGCCGGGCGCCGACTGCCCGACGTGAAGAGAGCCGGCGTGGGTGTGGTTGTCTTTGCCGTTGCGTTCCCCGTTCTTGCGGGATTCGTCGGGTGAGCGCTGGGTTATTAGCCGGTTTGTCTGTGGGGGCGTGCACTCTTGGGGGTTTTGAGCGCCTCCTCGTCTTATATCGCAGCCCCCACAGCTGTTCGGCTCGCCTCTACCCGAAGCCGAGCCCCGGGATCTATCTCACCGCGAGGCTTGGGTATTACATTTCCGTTCAATCTCATTGCCGGCATGCCCCTCTACTTCTGGTGTGCCCACGTTATGGAAGGTGTCCTCTCATGGACCTAGTCGATCGCAAACTCGTCACCATCGTTGCCGAAAGTGCTCTAGAAAAACGTTTGGTGGAGGACCTGAGCGCCCAAGGCATCAAAGGGCTACGCGGTGTCCGGCGCCCATGGTGCTGGCATCCGCGACCAACGAGCCAGACCTACAAGGTGGCAACATCCGCATCGAGTGTGTGGTGAACGAGCACTCGTCGACACAATCTGTGCTCTGCTCAGCGAGCACTATTTCCCCACCCTACGCCTGTGTGGCCTGGGCGCAAGACGTTCAGGTTGCTCGAGAAGAGCACTTTTAAAGATTCGGTGGCCCCGTCTGGAGGCGGAGACGGAGGGATTTGAACCCTCGGTTCCCGTGAGGGAACTCCACCTTAACGGGGTGGTGCACTCGGCCGGACTATGCGACGTCTCCTGAAATGATCCGCAAACCACTTCGTGCACAACTATATCTGCGACTCCCCTAACGCGGAACAGCGCAGGTTTCATCACCGGCAGTTTGACCCACAAAGGCCTCTAAAATCTCTG
>JAGYJY010000006.1 GCA_018401745.1 Pirellulales bacterium
ACCTCCACACTGAAATACCGCGCGTCGTCGGCATCGAGGTCGTCCGCTCCAACAATCACGACCCGCCCCTGCCGCGTGCCTTTCTCAAGGCCGGCGATGGCAAAGGTGAGCGGCTCACAGCCGGCTTCATCCCACTCCACCGGCTGCACGGCCCGACGGGCGTAGCGGCCGTCTGGCTGCACGATCTCGACCGCGACCGACCGCTCTTCGGCAGGCCCCAGGCGGCTTCGCTCCACCGTCAGCTCAAGCGGTGCCGTGGCCGACACACGCTCAGCCGGCAGCCGCACCGAGTCGAGCGAGAAGTTGGACGGATCCTCCACCCCCACATCGATCACAACGGGCGAGACCTGCGGATGACGGGCCAGCACCGCGGCAGCTGGCTCGCCAGTCTCCCAGGCCGCCAGCGAGAGATCGGTGAAAAGATAGAGCTCCCGCCTGCCAAGCTGCGACTCAGTCAGGAGATTGGACGCGGCATCGACGGCGGTGGCCAGCGGGATCGCCTGCGGACCTGCTGCCAGACGATCCAGAGCTGCGACGGCTGCCTGGCGACTCGGGGCAAATGCCAGCGGCCTGCCGGACGTGTCGACGATGGCGATCTCACTGCCTCGCGGCAGCCGCTCAATCAGGTCGCGGGCGATCGCCGCGGCATCCTCCAGCCGACTGCGGTTGGCCTTCCGCAGCAGCATTCGCGGCGAGGTGTCGATCGACGAAAGCCACCACGACGGGCCCTTCCGCCTCCCCCAGCCATCCAGCCGCCCGCAGCGTTGGCCTCGCGAGTGCGAGCGCCAGGAGCACAATCGCTGCCATCCGCAGCAGGAGGAGCAGGAGGTGGTTGAGCCGCAGCCGACGCCGGTTGGCAATCCGCCTCTCTTGCAGAAATCGCAGGGCGGGAAAGTCGTGCGGCACGGGCTTCCGCCGCATCGCCAGATGCAGCACGATCGGCACTGCCACGAGGGCAGCCCCACCGAGAAGCAGCGGCGTGAGGAAGGAAAGGCCCATGGATGGTGTGTGCTCGCGGCGTCGGCGTGACGAAACTCTTTAGAAGCGGTTGCGGCGGCTGGCCAGATACCCGGTGAGGGCTCGGTCGAACTGCATGCTGGTGTCGATCGGAACGTAATCGATGCCCGCCTGAAAGCAGGACCGTCGGTAGTCCTCCCGAAAGCTCTGAACGCTCTCGAGATACCCGCTGCGGGCTGCGTCGGCATCGATCACGAGCTTTGAGTCGGCCTCCGGATCGGTGAGTTCCACCATCCCTTCGTAGGGAAACCGCTCCTCCGCTTCGTCGAGCACATGAAAGAGAATCACGTCGTGGCCCCGATGCCGGAGCCGGTTGAGGGCATCGCGGATCGGCTCGGGGTCGGCCAGCAGGTCGCTGAAGACCATCAGCAGCGAGCGATGCCGCAGCATGGCTCCAGCCTGCACTAGGCTCTTGGCGATGTCGGTGGCTCCTGAGGGCTGAACCCGCGTCAACAGCGAGAGCACTTCGGCGATCTGCGAACGTTTCGAGCGGGCAGGCAGGCTCAGCCGGATGCGGTCGTCGAAGACCATCAGTCCGCAGGGGTCTTGCTGGTGGACCATCAGCCAGCAGAGGGCTGCCGCCAGCGAGATCGAGTAGTCGAGCTTGGTGAACTGCTGACGGTAGGTGAAGTCCATCGAGCGGCTGGTGTCGATCAGCAGGTAGCCGGTGATGTTGGTCTCGGCTTCAAACTTCTTGACGTAGGGCTTGTCGGTCTTGGCGTAGACCAGCCAGTCGATGTCTTTGGGGTCGTCGCCGGGGGTGTATCTGCGGTGTTCGCTGAACTCCACGGAGAAGCCGTGGTAGGGGCTGGCATGCAGCCCCTGCAGAAACCCCTGCACGATAAACTTCGCGCGAAGGTCGAGCCGGGCAATCTGTCGTACGACATCCGGCTTCAGGTATTCCTCAACGGCACGCACCATCGCCCGCCCCCTTCTGGCAGCTGCCTGCCGCTCACTTCACGAGCTTGGGAATCTCGGGCTCAGGGATCTCCGCCACCAGACGGGCCACGACGTCTTCACTGGTCAGCCCATCGGCCTGGGCCTGAAAGTTGGTGGCAATGCGGTGCCGCAGCACCGGGATGGCAATCCTCTTGATGTCGCGAAGCGACACACTGAAACGTCCATCCATCGCTGCCAGGGCCTTGCCGCCCTGAATGAGGAACTGCCCAGCTCGCGGCCCCGCTCCCCAGTCGACGAGCTCCGCCACATACGTGGGCGACTGAGGATCCTTCGGCCGCGTGGCCCGCACGAGCCGGGCGACATACTTCACCACGTATTCGCTGACGGCCACGCTGGAGACAAGCTTCTGAATGTTGACGATCGCCCGGCCGGAGAGCACCTTGCGGACTTCCGGCTTTTCCGAGCGGGTGGTCGCCAGCAAGATCTGCTCCTCTTCCGAGGCCGAGGGATAGCCGACCTTGATGTTAAACATGAAGCGGTCGAGCTGGGCTTCTGGCAGCGGGTAGGTGCCCTCCTGCTCGATCGGATTCTGCGTGGCGATCGTGAAGAACGGCTCGGGCAGCTGGTAGGTCTCCTGCCCCACCGACACCTCCCGCTCCTGCATCGCCTGCAGGAGCGCGGCCTGCGTCTTCGGCGGCGTGCGGTTGATCTCGTCGGCCAGCAGAATATTGGTGAAGATCGGGCCTTCTACGAAGCGGAAATTCCGCCGGCCGTTCTCGTCTTCGTCCAGCACGTTGGTGCCCGTGATGTCTGACGGCATCAGGTCGGGGGTGAACTGCACCCGTTTGAAGCCGACATCGAGGATCCGGGCGACCGTCGACACCATCAGCGTCTTCGCCAGCCCAGGAACCCCCTCCAGGAGGCAGTGGCCGCGGGTAAAGATCGCGGCAAAGAGCTGCTCAATCGACGTCGGTCTGCCCGACGATCACCTTCTGAAGTTCCTCCTGCATCAGCTGCCGGTGCTGGGAAAACTCCTGCAGGATGTCGTCGAGGGTCTTGGGGCGGGGGGCTGTCGACACGCTTACGTCACCTACGGGGGAGTCGCCGCGGGCGGCACTCGCCCGTTCCTTGTGCAGTATCGGGCTTTGCTGCGATTGCGGCAATCGTGATGGCTCCGTCGCGGCCGCTAGAATGCGAGCATGCACCATATCATCCCCCCCTCGCTGCGTTCTTTGTCGATTGCCCTGATTCTCGGGGTCGCGGCGTTTCTGCTCGTTAGCAGGCAGGCGATGGCCCAGCAGCCGGCCGTGACCACCCGGCAGATCGAGGTGGCAATCGAAAAGGCCCGCAACTACCTGGTCGGCCAGCAGCGGGGTGACGGCTCGTGGGAGTGCTCGATGCGGCCCAACGAGACACGGGTCGGGGCAACGTCGCTGGTAACACTCGCCCTGCTCAATGCTGGCCTTCCTCCCGAGCATCCCACGATGGCGAAGGCGCTCAACTGGCTCCGCAGCCAGACGCCAGACGAAACCTATTCGGTGTCGCTGCAGACGATGGTGCTGGCCCTCGTGACTCCCGACGCCGACCGGCTGCAGCTGGCCCGGAATGTGAAGTGGCTGGAAGATGGTCAGATCCGGCAGGGAGCCACCGCCGGCTCGTGGAGCTACCACCACAATCGCGGCAACGGCGACAACTCCAACTCGCAATACGCGATGCTGGGACTGCATGAGGCCAGCGAGGCCGGCATTCAGGTCGACCCTGATGTCTGGCAGCTCGCTCAGAAATACTGGGTTTCCTGTCAGGTGAACGACGGCTCCTGGGGCTACACGCTCGGCAACCTCGGCGGCTCTGGCAGCATGACCTGCGCCGGGATCACGAGCCTCTGGATTACCAGCCAGCATCTCCTCGCGGCCGATGCCAAAGCCGCCGGCGACAGCGTCACCTGCTGCGGTGGAGGCCGCTCACCGCAGCAGCTTGAGCGGGGCCTGGCCTGGCTGGGCAGCCGCTTTTCCGTTGTGGAAAACCCGGGCACCCGGGGGCAGACCTGGCTCTACTACTATCTCTACGGCCTCGAGCGGGTGGGTCGCTTCACCGCCCGCCGCTACATCGGCAACGCCGACTGGTATCTCGAGGGCGCGAAGATGTTTATCGCCTCGCAGGATCCGCTCGACGGCACCTTCAAGGGCTCGCATGAAGACAAGGTGGTGGCCACGAGCTTCGCCCTGCTCTTTCTGGCCAAGGGACGCCGGCCGGTGATTGTTTCCAAGAGCCGGCATCTTCCCGATCCCGACTGGAATCGGCACGGCCACGAGGTCGCGCACCTCGTCCGTCATGTCGAGCAGCGGTGGAAGCGGGACTACCCCGCTGGCCTCTCCTGGCATGTGGTCGACACCCCATCCGCCGGCCTTGATGACCTCCTCCAGGCCCCCGTGCTCTGGCTCTCTGGCAGCCGCGGCCTCGACCTCGGCCCGGGCGCCGGCAAGAAACTGCGGGCCTACCTCGACGACGGCGGCTTCATCTTCGCTGAGGCCTGCTGCCCCGAGAGCGCCGGCTTCGATGCGGATCTCCGCAGGCTGATGGAGGAAGCCTTTCCCGAGCCTGAGTTTCGCTTTCTTTTGCTGCCTCCCGAGCATCCCGCCTGGAACGCCGAGGAGATCGTGCCGGCGAGTCTCCAGCGGCCTCTCCTGGGGATCGACTACGGCTGCCGCACCTCGGTGATCTACGCCCCGCCCACCGACAACCTGCCCGGCGGGGCGATGCCGAGCCTCGGCTGCCTGTGGGAGCTCGGCGGCAGTTCCAAAGACAGCCTCGCCGACAACTATCCGCCGCGAGGTCGACGCGGCCCTGGCGATCGGCACGAATGTACTTGCCTACGCCACCAACCGTCAGCTCAAGCGAAAAGACGAACTGTTTGCCCTGCCGGAGCGGCCGACCGACCCTGAGGTCGATCCCGCCGCCAGAGGGCGGCTCGCCATCGGCAAGCTGCGGCATGCCGGCATGTGCAACGCAGCTCCGGCAGCGCTAGCCAACGTGCTGCGGGCAGCCGCCCGCGAACTTGGTGCAGAGGTCGACGATGCCCCACAGATGATCGACCCGAGCGATGAGGCGATCTTCGGCTACCACCTGCTTTTTATGCATGGCCGCAGTGGCTTCGCTCTCGACGATGCGGGCCGCGCCAACCTGGCAGCCTTCCTCGACCGCGGCGGCCTGCTGCTGGCCGACAGCATCTGCGGCTCAAAGGAGTTTTCCGACGCCTTCCGCGCCGAGATCGAAGCGATCCTGCCTGCGGCAACGCTCGAGGAGATCCCCGCCGACGACCCGCTCTTCACGCCGGCCTATGGCGGCTTCGATATTCGCCGCGTGACCCTCCGCCAGCCGCTGGCAGGTGATGGCCGCCTCGATGCCAGGGAGCAGCTGATCACCCCCAAGCTCCAGGGCATTCGCAGCGGCGACCGCTGGGCGGTGATCTTCTCCCCCTACGACCTCTCCTGCGCCCTCGAGAAGCAGAACTCGCTGCAGTGCACCGGCTACGGCAGCGACGATGCCCAGCGGATTGCGCTGAACCTCCTGCTCTACTCGCTCAACCACTGACCGCTCAACCACTGAGTTTGTTCAACAAAGTCGGGATCCGAGCCCGAGCCCGAGCCTGTTGAAGGCCAGCTGCCGCGTCGCTGCAGGCAGTCGCTGCACGTCTCCGCGGTGCCGCTTCCGCTCGCTCACTCGGAATCTCTTCCCGTGAGGAAACTCGCGTAGTAGAGCAGGGTCAGCAGGCTCTGCAGCGTGGCGGCAACATAGGTCCAGGCCGCGGCGTTGAGCACTCGGTTGACCCCTCCCATGTCTGCCTGCGGCACGATGCCGAGGCTCACCAGCTGGGCCTTTGCACGATTGCTCGCATCAAACTCGACCGGCAGATTGACCAGCTGAAAAAACACCGTGCCGCCGAAGAGCAGAATGCCGAGCCAGGCCAGCTGCGACAGCCCAATGCCGAGCCCAATCAGCAACAGGATCACGCCAAAGCCGCTGCCGATATTCGCAATCCCCACCGCCGCATTGCGAATCGACATCAGGGCATAGCCCTGGGCATCCTGGAGGGCGTGCCCAGCCTCATGGGCTGCGATGCCCACGGCGGCCAGCGACCGCTGGCTATAGACCTCAGGCGAGAGCCGCAGCACCTTCGCCTGCGGGTCGTAGTGGTCGGAGAGTTTGCCCGGCACCTGCTCGATGGCCACATCGGTGGCCCCTGCGGAATCGAGGATGAGGCGGGCGGCCGCCGCCCCTGTAATCGGAGCCGGCTCCTGTGACGCTGCGGCATACGCCGAATGCACCCGCCACTGTGCCCACATCGCCAGCAACAAGGCGGGAGCCACATACACGAAATACATTGGGTCGAAAAACATGGTGGTGCTCGTGTTTCCTCGGGATGTCGCTCCGGCGTAAGCCTCTGACACAGCCCCGTGGGCCGCGGCAGGCTTCATGCATGCGGAAAGCCGCGTTGGACGGCCGGCCTTTCCGAAGCCATTCTAGCAGGGAGGCCTCGTGCAGGGGCCATCCGCCTGCCCTCTGGCCTCTCGGGCCAACCAATTTTTACGGATTTGGCCCCGCCATGGTTCGCTTCGCTTTTTGTTCTCTGACCTTTTCCGTTGTGCTCCGCGGGTGTGCCGCCGCGGGCGTGATCGCCGGCCTTTTGGCGGCTGGGGGCTGCAACCGCGAGCCTGCCGCCTCTCCCATCAGCGAGGCGACGGGAGACCTCGTCGACGTGGCCAGCCTCTGCGAACGAATCGATGCGGTGCTTGCCCACGCCCGCGACGGCCGGCGGCTCAACACCACCGACCATGCCGCCTGGCAGGTTGTGCATGGAATCCTCGCCTTTGGCGACGCTTTTCCCGTCGATCATGAGGGAACGACCTCTCCGGCCCTCGACTACCTGCTGACTGGCGGCCGGCTCACCGGCTGGACACTTCGGCCGGGCTCGGAGGGAGTGGTCGCTGTCCTTGATCCTGGCAGCAAAACCGGCCAGGGGCATCCCGATCAGTGGCTCGGCTACCTCTCCCAGTTTTCGCTCGAAGGGCTCCCGTTGGACGCGACACTCTCGGCCGGTGGAGCGACCTACCAGGTGTCGGACCTGCTCGCTCAGGCCCAGCACGACCTGAGGCCCGGCCAGGAGGCAACCTGGACCCTGATGGCATTCTCCACCTACCTGCCTGTCGACGCCTCCTGGACCGCCGGTGACGGCACCGAGTGGACACTGGAAAAACTCGTGGCGATGGAGGCCGCGGCCGATCTGGCTGAGAGCGCCTGCGGGGGATCACATCGCCTCTACGGGCTGACCGTCGCCATCAACCGTTACCTCGCCGCCACCGGTCAGGAAGCTGCCGATCTGGCCGGCGGCTGGGCCCAGGCCGAGGCACGCATTCAAGCAGCAATCGAAAACGCCCGCCGCTTCCAGCAGCCCGATGGCAGCTTTTCCACGAGCTTTTTCGAACGGCCGAGCACGTCGCCAGACGTGTTTGCCAAGATTGGCTCGTCTGGCCACACGTTTGAGTTTCTGGCGATGGCGCTGGAGCAGGAAGCGACTGAATGAACCCTGGGTGCGACGCGCAGCCGACGCACTGGTCACACTGCTCGAGCAGACCGCCGACGTGCCGGTGGAGTGCGGTGGGCTCTACCATGCCGCCCATGGTCTTGTGCTCTATCGGGCGAGAATGTGCGGCACGGATGCCCTCGCCTTTTCTTTCGAATCGCCCAGGCGGCTGGTACCCTGACATGCAGCCGGGGTACACGACGAGTTCGCGTGAGCGGTGGCAGGCCGCCGTCGTGATCTGCGTGACAGACTTCTAACGATGGGCTGCGCACGTGCACGGGCTGATTTTTTTCTATATCCAGAAGTTTGCGGAGTCGCTCTCCAAAGACGGCCGTGTGCAGCGGCCGCTGCGGACCACCGTCAACGCAGCCTCACGACGTTTTCTGCCATCGAAAAGTTATCCCGACGAAGAGGCGGTCTCACTGCTCTCGTCGGTTGCCGAGGCAGCGGGCGAACCGCTTCCCAGCCTGCTTGAGAGGTTTGGCTTCTTTTTGGCACCCCATCTGCTGAAGGTGGCCGGGCAGCATGTCGAGCCCACCTGGCGGACGCTCGACCTGATCGAACACACCGAGTCGGTAATCCACACCATGGTGCGGGCCACGACGCCCGACGCCACGCCACCGGTGATCGAAACGGCCCGCACGGCGGCCGATGAGGTGCAGGTGATCTACGCCTCCTCCCGCAAGCTCTGCCGGCTCGCGGCGGGCATTCTCCGCGGCGTGGCCGAACACTACGGCGAAGCGGTGGAAATCACGGAAGACGCCTGCATGCTTCATGGGGCCCCCTTTTGCTCATTTGTGATTCGGCTCACACGGCCTGAAACCAACGACTCGCACGACTCACATGCCGAGACGATCCAGCTGGAATCATCCGCCGATGGCCGCCTCTCGGTCAGCAAAGACGGGCCTGTGGTCACCGGCCGCGCCTTCGACGATCCGCCGCCCACGGTGATCGGTGGGCATCGCGTCATCAAGCTGCTGGGCCGGGGCGGCATGGGGCGGGTCTATCTTGCCCACGATGAACAGCTCGACCGCGATGTGGCGATCAAGACGATGCTGCCTTCCCGGGCCGATGACCCTGCCGCACGCAAACGGTTTCTGCGGGAAAGCCGAGCGGTCGCGAAGGTCGAGCACGAAAACGTCGTCTACGATCTACCAGGTTGGCGAGCATCCGCTGCCAGGCTGCGACTACGGCCTGCCCTACTTCGTGATGCAGCGGCTCTCCGGCAGCCCGCTGACGGTGGTCCGCGAGGAGCAGGGCCGGCTCCCGCTGCCGGAGGCCTTGCGGATCGCCAGGGAGATCGCCTCGGGCCTACATGCGGCCCACACCGCAGGCCTGATTCACCGCGACATCAAGCCGGAAAACGTGTTTCTTGAGGGGCCGCACCAGAAGGTGAAGATCATCGACTTCGGCCTGGCCAGCGACAATCGCGGCGACGACATGCGGCTCACGGTCGACGGGGCGATCGTGGGAACCCCCGCCTACATGGCGCCTGAGCGGATGAGCAACTCCAGCGACGTCGACTTGAAGGCCGATATCTTTGGCCTCGGGGTGATGCTCTACGAGATGCTCGCCGGGCAGTTTCCCTTTGAGGGCACGTCGATCGTCTCGATGCTGGCGTCGATCGCCCGCGGCGAACCGAAGCCGCTGACGGCCTGCGTGCCCGATATTCCAGCCGAGGTGGCCAGTGTGGTGATGCGGATGATGGCCCGCGAGAAGGCCGACCGGCCCGCGAGCTGCGAACAGATCGCCCAGCAGATTGCTGAACTCGAGAGCCGGCTGGCATCTGGCCACCGCTTGTAGCCGCACGCCCCCGCCTGCTGCGGCGGCCCACAAGGGCTCGGATCAGGTGCGTGACCGCACCGAGGCCACCGCGGCAGCGACCGCCTCCGCCAGCACGTCGGCATCGCCTCCCCAGGTGAGCTCCTCGCTCTCCCCCGAGGCCATCCGTTTCAGCTGGGCCTTGCCGGCGGCAAACTCATCGGAGCCGAGGATCAACGCCACCGGGTGCCCTCGCTTGGCCGCGAGCTTGAGCTGCACACCAACCTTCTTGGCCTCAGGATAGAACTCGACGGCCACGCCTCGCGACCGCAGGGCCGACGCAATCCGCAGATAGTCGCCAAGATGCTCGTCGGCAAAGAACACGAGAAAGACTTCGGCCGGTGTCTCGGCAGTCGGCAGGCGGCCAAGCTCTTCAAGGCCTGCGATCAGTCGATCGAGCCCGAGCGAGGCGCCGACGCCAGGAAGCGGCTGCTTGGTGTAGAGGCCTGCCAGGTTGTCGTAGCGGCCGCCTGAGCAGATGCTCCCCAGGCTCGGCAGCTCGTCGAGAAAGCTCTCCAGCACAATGCCGGTGTAGTAATCAAGGCCGCGAGCGATCGACGGATCGAGCATCACCCGACCCGCAGGCACGCCCGCCGAGGCCACTCCATCGATGATCTTTGCCAGGCCCGCCAGGCCGGCCTTGCCGATTTCCGATTCCCCCACGAGCGGCTTGAGCTGCTCGAGCACCGCCTGCGGCGGCCCCGCCAGCGACGCCATCGCCAGCAGCCGCTCAATCGCCTCGGGAGCAACACCATGGCCCGCCAGTTCCGTACCCACGGCCTCGGGTGAGGCCTTGCCGAGCTTGTCGAGGGCCCGCAAGACATCCGTCTGCTTTTCGGCGAGCCCCGCCTGCTCAAGGATGCCGGTGAGCGTGCGGCGGTCGTTGAGCCGGATCGTAAAGCGGTCGATGCCGATCGCGACGAGCAGGTCGTGCACCACAAGGACCGTTTCCAGGTCCGACACCGGGCTCGTGGTGCCGATAGTGTCGAAGTCGCACTGCATGAACTCGCGGTAGCGGCCCCGCTGCGTGTTTTCACCACGCCACACGGTCGCCATGTGGTACCGCTTAAAGGGCAGACCGAGCGAGCCCACATGCTGCGCGGCAAACCGGGCGAAGGGCACGGTCAGGTCAAACCGCATCCCAACGTCGCGATTGCCATGATCGGTGAAGCGGTAGAGCTGCTTGTCGGTCTCGTCGCTCCCTTTGCCGGTGAGAATCTCCAGATACTCAAGCGCCGGCGTGTCGATCGGTGCGAAGCCGTAGGAACGGTACACGCGACGAGCCACATCGAGCACCCATTCCCGCGCGAGAGCCTGGGCGGGCAAGTAGTCGCGAAATCCTTTGAGCGTGCGAGGGGTGATCATGGTGCGGGGCGGGGCGAGCCTGAGGTGACAGTGCTGTTACGAGAGGATCTGCAGCGGATTTGGCTTGGGGCTGCGAATCGATCGGTGCCGGTTTTTTCGCTTGCGTCCATCACCGATCTTCGAGCCACACGGCCCGAGCATCGCCTCCATGAACTCCTCGACCTGCTCGGGCGTCTCGAAGTACTGGTCATACACCCAGTCGTCTTCATACTCGCAGTTGTCAGTCGTGTACTCACGGCAGATCAACGGCCGGGTCTCATAGATGCCGCAGCGGTTGTCGTCTTGGAGATGCTTGCAGACGGTGTGCACACAGACATACCAGGAGCCGGCTTCCACGAAGACCGTGGCATGCTCATGCAGCAGAAACCACCGCAGATACTCAAACTCCTCGATCGTCTCGGGCGCATCGGTCGGCAGCGCGAAGTAGCGGCAGCACTTGGCGGAGCAATGCTCGCAGAGCACCTGATCGGCTGGAACATTCTCCCGCCGCGGCTTGACGGGCAGCCGCGGCAACACAGGCTCAGCAACGGGCATCGGCATCTCAGGATTCCCGACACAAAAACGAAAAAATCAGCCACAACGGCCCACACTCTAGCCCACACCAAACCACAGCACGACCCTCCGCGGCGATCCACCACCAAAACCCCGCAGCCGCCTCACAAACGAGCGAGCGGTGGGGAGACCACCCGCGGATTGTGAAGGAGACCGCGCGCGCGTGGTCCGGCTCGGCAGGCGGCAAAAGTCTCGTCGCTGGCCAGGAGAGGCCCAAACGCTCCTCGAGCGTTCGCCGACCCGCCGAGCCTCCACTTTTCTGTCAATGAGCGAAGGGAGGAAACGGGACGGGTCCTCGGGCCGCAAAGCGAATGCACGCGCGAGCGGGACGGGTCCTCGGGCCGCAAAGCGAATGCACGCGCGAGCGGGACGGGTCCTCGGGCCGCAAAGCGGCCTCGGCTTTGCCGAGGTGCCTCCGGCACCCGAAGACCCGTCCCGTTCAATCCGCCTCCGGCACCCGAAGACCCGTCCCGTTCAATCCGCCCGTCCCGCTTGCGCACCGCCACCCCGCTCAGCCCTCGTCCCCGGCCGCAGGCCGCCGCTCCTGCGGCGGACTCGCTTCACGCCTGCGAAGCCATCCTGGCCTTCGCAGGCTAAGGCGACCAGTCAGAAAGCCAAGGTTTCTGACCGGCCGCAGGCCGCCGCTCCTGCGGCGGACTCGCTTCACGCCTGCGAAGCCATCCTGGCCTTCGCAGGCTAAGGCGACCAGTCAGAAAGCCAAGGTTTCTGACCGGCCGCAGGCCGCCGCTCCTGCGGCGGACAGGCCGTCCTTAAAACCGTAAGCGAGGGGTGAGCCCGGGCCGAATGAGCCGGCCTTGCAGTCGAGCGAAGCCCGGAGGGCGAAAGCGAGAATGCACGAGTGAGCGAAGCCAGGATGGCGAAGCGAACGCTCGGCGAATCGGCCTGGGCTCACCCCGAGCGCCCCCGAACGCTCGGCGAATCGGCCTGGGCTCACCCCGAGCGGCCCCCAGGCGTGAATCTGCTTTAATAGCCACCCATCAACCAGGAACCGAACGCAGGGGGTGGCCCGATGCCGAAATGCTGGCGAATCCAACCGCACGACGCCGCAGCCGTGAGTCGCCTGGAGCGGTCCGTCGGGATTTCGCCGGTGCTCGCCAGGCTGCTGGCGGCCCGTGGCGTGGCCGAAGACGATGCCCGGACGTTTCTCGCCGGGAGCCTCTCAGACCTTCGTGATCCGGAGCTGCTGCCCGGGGTGGCGGAGGCCGCCGACCGGATCGTGGCCGCGGTCAAGGTGGGGAAGCGGCTGTGCATCTACGGCGACTACGACGCTGACGGGATGACGGCGACGGCCATTCTGGCGGGCTGCCTGCAGGCCCTCAATGCAGACTTCTTCTGGTACGTGCCCGACCGCTTTGATGAGGGCTACGGGCTCAATGCCGGGGCTCTGGCAACGATCAAGGAGAAGGGGGCTGGGCTCGTGGTCACGGTCGACTGCGGGATCGCCAGCGTTGCCGAGGCGGTGGCTGCCCGCGAGCTGGGGCTTGAGCTGATCGTCACCGACCACCATGCCTTTGAAGATGAGTTGCCGGAGGCGGATGTGCTCGTCCACCCGAGGCTGCCGGGGCATGACTATCCGTTTGGAGAACTCTGCGGGGCGGGCGTGGCTTTCAAGCTGGCCTGGGCGATCGCCACGCGGGCGAGTGGGGCGAAGCAGGTCACGCCCCGGCTGCGGGCAATGCTGCTTAAGGGCATTGGCTTGGCGGCGGTGGGCACCGTGGCGGACGTGGTGCCGCTGCTCGACGAGAATCGCATCTACGTGCGGCATGGGCTGGAGGCCCTGCGGAGCCGAGGCGGGCCCGGTGTGGCGAGGCTGCTTGAGCTTGCCAAGCTGCACGAGAAGAGCCGGCTCGACAGCGAGGATGTCGCCTTTCGTGTGGCTCCGCGGCTCAACGCGACCGGTCGGATGGGGATGGCGACGGTGGGGATCGAGCTGCTGCTGACCGACGACGTGGCCCGCGGCCATCAGCTGGCCGAGTATGCCCATGAGCTCAACGCACAGCGGGAGTCGATCGAGCGGAGCATTCAGCTGGCAGCCACCAAGCAGGCAACCGAGCGGTTTGATCCGGCAGCCGACCCGGCCCTCGTGCTGGCGGCCCGCGGCTGGCATCCGGGAGTGATCGGGATCGTGGCGGGGCGGCTGGCCGAGAAGTATCACCGGCCGGTGGTGATGATCGCCCAGGACGAGCACCAGGGCCGCGAGGCGATCGGGAGCCTCCGCAGCGTGCCCGGGTTTGACGTGCATGCGCCGCTGCTGGCCTGCCGGGAGCTGCTCCGCTCCTGCGGTGGCCATGCCGCGGCGGCGGGGCTGCGGGTCGACGATGGCCAGATCGACGCGTTTCGCGAGAAGTTCTGCGGCGAAGTGGCGTCGCGAATGGCGAAAGGGCTGCGGACCGCCACGCTCACCATTGATGGGGAAACCACCCTCGCGGCCCTCACCCTGCGGGTCGTGGAGGAGATCGAGCGACTCGCCCCCTTCGGCAACGCCAATCACCGGCCGTTGCTCTGCTCGTCGCGGGTCTCGCTGGCGGCGCCGGCCCGCACGATGGGCGAAGGCGGGCGGCATCTGCAGCTCTCGCTGGTGCAGCACGGGGCCACGATCCGCGGTGTGGCCTTCGGGGCAGGCGACTGGCTGCCGCACCTGCCGCCGCCGGGGGAACCCTTTCACATCGCCTTCCGGCCGGTCGTCAACGAGTATCGCGGCCGCCGTTCAGCGGAGGTGCAGCTGGTCGACTGGCGACCCGATGGGATTGACGTCACCCAGGAGCTGCCACCGCTCGCCGCAGCTCACGGTTAACCGGGCCTTCACCAACGGTGTGGCGTCGACCGCTACACTGACGCGAATGCAACGTGCGGTGCCCGGGCCGCACGGTCAGAGCAACGCGTTCGGCTTTTTCTCACGAGGAATCTCGCGGATGTCCACGCCTCTCACACCTCGGCTGCCTG
The DNA here is from genome assembly GCA_018401745.1 of Pirellulales bacterium. GTDB lineage: Bacteria > Planctomycetota > Planctomycetia > Pirellulales > UBA1268 > M30B53. Next base: position 14,201 of record JAGYJY010000006.1, read on the forward strand.
CAGTGGCCGCCCTCGTCGTCACGCTTCTCGCACCAGCTGTCTACGGAGACGACTGGGGAGACGACTGGCCGCAGTGGCTCGGGCCCACGCGGGATGGCGTGTGGCATGAAGAGGGTGTTGTCAAAACGATTCCCGCAGCCGGCCTGCCGGTGGTCTGGCGAGTGCCGGTGAAGGGGGGCTACTCGGGCCCGGCGGTGGTGGGCGGCCGCGTCTATCTCACCGACTACGAGCAGACCGGTGGGGAACTGGCCAACAACCCCAACGGCCGCAACGAGCTCACCGGTCGCGAGCGGGTACTTTGCTTTGATGCCGCCGACGGCCGCCTTCTCTGGAAGCACGAATACGACTGCCCGTATTCGCTTTCCTACGCCTACGGGCCGCGGTGCACGCCGACAGTCGATGCTGGCCGCGTCTACACCCTGGGCGCGGAGGGCAACCTGCTCTGCCTCGACGCCGAAACGGGCACCGTTCTTTGGGAGAAAGACTTCAAGCGCGACTACGCCGCCCCCACGCCAATCTGGGGCTTCTGCGGGCATCCGCTGGTCGATGGCGATCAGCTGATCTGCCTCGTTGGAGGCGAGGGCAGCGTGGCGGTGTCGTTTGACAAGCGGACAGGCGAAGAGCGCTGGCGGCAGGGCACGGCCAGTGAGGCGGGCTACTGCCCACCCACGATCATCGAGTCAGCAGGCGTGCGGCAGCTGCTGATCTGGGATGCCGACAAGCTCAACGCGGTGGTGCCCGAGACCGGCAAGCCGCTCTGGAGCCAGCCGCTCAAGCCCGGCTACGGCATGTCGATCATGGCGCCGCGGGTTGCCGACACGCCGCTGGGCCAGGTGCTCTTTGCCAGCGGCATCGGCCGGGTGGGGGCGCTCTATCAGCTCTCTGCCGACACGCCCGGGGCCAGCCTGCTCTGGCGAGGCGAGCCCAAGACGGCTGTCTACTGCGCCAACAGCACGCCCTACATCGACGGCACCACCCTCTATGGCTGCGACTGCGAAACCGGCTTTTTAACCGCGGTCGATCTCACCACAGGCGAGCGGCTGTGGGAAACGCTTGAGCCCACCATGGGCACCGAGCGGCGGGGCCGGCATGGCACGGCCTTTCTCGTGCGAAACGGCGACCGCACCTGGCTGATGAGTGAAACGGGCGATCTGATTGTGGCCACACTCTCTCCCGAGGGCTATGCAGAGGATTCGCGGATGCACGTCCTCGATCCGACGGGCGAGTGCTTTGGCCGGGAGGTGGTCTGGAGCCATCCCGCCTTTGCCAACCGCTGCATCTTCGCCCGCAACGACAAGGAACTCGTCTGCGTTTCCGCGGCGGAATGAGGCGAAAACGGCTGGCCGACGGCTGCGATTGTCTGCGGCCGCAGGGCCGTGTACGCTTTTCACTGGTGGTCGCTATCGATAGCTCAGCTCTTGCAAGAGGATCGATGGCCGCAGATGGCTGCTTTGTGATCGGGGCGTAGCTCAGCCTGGCTAGAGCGCTACGTTCGGGACGTAGAGGTCGCACGTTCGAATCGTGTCGCCCCGACTCTTCACTTACCGTCCGGAGTTGGTCGGGCCGTATGCGGCCCGACCGTGGAGGTGCAGCGGAGATTCCTCGCAGCAGTCGCTCGAGAGGCTGGCAATAGACACGCAGATGGAGACGTAAGAGCGTGATCCGGACGCTTGCGTCCACTGAGAAACCACTGTTTTCTCGAGCGACCATGTCGGCGGCCGCATCGGCAGGGACTGGCTCCGTTTGGGTCAGCAAACGGTGCCTGTCCCTTTCGTCTTTTGCCCAGAAGGGGTCAGGCACGTTTTCCTGATAGAAAACCAGCCAGACCCCGAGCGTGGCCAGATCGGCCTGGGTGAATAGGCCGAGCCGGCAACTGTCTTCGGCAGGCAGCTTGCCCGCAAGAGGGCCGGCGGCCCGTCACCGGTTGGCACGAAGACGCCGTCGGTCGCTTTAGGCTCGCAGATGCACGTGGTGATTGAGCGCCGATCCGAAGCAGTGCAGAAAGGAGACGGCGCTTCACAAAATCATCTCAGAGAACCTCGAGAGCTGGCTCGAGTGGCGAGAAGCGGCCGAGCGGCGTGTATCGGGCTACGTCGAGGACGAACTCCGCGGCTATCTACAGTGCGGGCTCCTCTGCTTCGGCTTCGCCCGCGCAGTCTGCATGACATACGGCGATCCAGGACGCTGTCTGCGCCCACGCGAGAAAAGCGCCACCGCAGAGGGGTGCGGGGAGCTTGCGGCAACGGCCTGCGGACGGCCGCAACACGCGATCTTCTTGATCACATGCCTTCTGCCAGCCGGCAGACCGTTGCTGAAGTGCCATTGACCGGGCTATCCTTCGCGATGCGAAGATCCGCCGGATGCGGCCTGAGCAAACATCTATTCCTGCAGAAAAACTGTCTGATAAGCGACGGCCGGGCGACCGAAAACGTCGGTAAAAGCTGCTCGAATCGTATACGAACCAGCCGCTGGTGTGTTGCCATCCTCGCGTTCGCTCAGTTCCATCGGTATCGGATGCTCAAGCGTGAATGGCACGGATTGCTCAAGCTTCAATGAATAGCTGGAACCATATTCAGGAAAGATCGATGGCCTGACCCGGTTGTCCGGACCATAAACTTCCCAGGAAACGAGCGGTTCGGGACGCTCCCCAGCCCATTCACCGGTGCCGAGCTTTCCGACAGCCCGAAATCGAATCTGGTCAGAACTGCCATCAGTCGGTTGACTCACCTCAATTTGCAGTCGAGGACCCGGCCCTAAATCGGGGCGAGCCACTGGCCGAGGAAGATCGTGCAGTTCGGCTGCCTGGCCCGGTCGCTCAATCCGCAGTTTTCCATCCGCCTGCGCGAAGATCAACTCGTCGTAGCCTGCAGGTGGAACCTGCGGATCGTCAATGATGACGTCAAATTCTCGTCCTCCTCGCAACAAACGCTCGACTTCTAACGCGGCGTTGGCCAAAACCTCACGATATTTAATCCCGTGTTGGTTCTTGCGTTCCAGATGCAACCAATCGAGCCGGTGCATATGATAAGGTGTGAAGGTGTAACCATAGGGAATGACAACGGCGACCTTCGCAGCTCGCAAGAGTTCTGCCGTTTTCCGATTGGGGTTGCGGTCGAACGCTTCACGCACGAGCGAGGTGTAGTAGAGCTGGTAGGGGTATGGCAATCCGGAGTTGTCGGCAATGCCGATCCAGCCCGTCCAGTACCAAAAATAGGAGGCACCCTCCTCGTAGAAAAGCGGTATTGTGGCGCTCTTTAATTTTACCTCATTCGGATGATAAAAGGCGATCCCCCATTTTTTATTAAAAGCTCGAGCCGCGCCGCGCAAAACGGCCGTTCGTAGAGCAACAGCATTCTGGACAGTTGGCGGGATTTGAGTTCCCAACCCCATGTTATAAGCCTCGACTAAGTCATTGGTCGTGGCATCTTCGTCCACGATCCCGCCGACTCCGTCTTCAACCGCCAGTTGATACCAGGCCGTCGGCCATTCGTACTCCCAGGCGACAATGGATTCAGGGCCTTCCAACAACTCCAGTGCGCCCAGCCCGAAGTTTTTCGCAAAGCTCCGGTTGATTGCTGATTGACCTCGCTCTTTGACTCCCTTTCGAACAATCCGCTGCAAGCTATCGACAGCCTGAATTTCCGGCAGCGGAGCCGCCTCGGAATCGTCAAGAGCAAGGCCCCAGTTGTGCACGCCTGGTTCATCGACGTGATTGCCGAAGCCCCAATAGTTGGAGCGATACAGATCGGCGGGCCAGTCAAGCGGTTGATAGGCCAGGTTGTTGTGATACATCGAGCTGCGCGTCAGCCAATCGGGATAGTTGGCACGGGCTCGCTTGCCAGGATGCGTCACCAGAAAGTTAGCGCCGGCGGCAAGGTAAGATTTCAGCTCTTCTGGCGTCTTGGCTATGTATTCGTAACCTTTCGACTGACCGTCGGCGGACATCCCCAAGCGGTAATGGGGACGCCCTGCCTGATCGCGATCAAAAGCCACCCAGCCGTTCAGCAGTTCCGGGTGCAGCGGCAGATCGGTGTATGTCGCAGGCGGAGTCACCACCTGGCTCAAAGCGATCGCTGTCCTACGAAACATCCAACCTTGAAGCATAATCTTCTCGGGAGTCTCCTGAACCGGAGCCCGATTGCCACCGATACCGGCTTCCGGTTGTTGCGGCCAGCCATACGTCCACAGGTTCAATTTGGGCAATTGCGGTTCGCCACTTACTTGATGCACAAAGTTCACCGCATCGGGCCAACCTGGCTCCTGCCACAAATACTGCGAAACGACTGGGTCGTGGGACTCCGTGGGCCAGCTATCCAGCAGCGTCCACATTTGGTAGCTGTCGCCATTTTGCCGTGTGAACTCTAGGCCATACCACTGCGCGGGCGCGTCTTCTGAACCTTGCTCGACAGGGCCAAGACAAATCGTTGCCTCGACCACCGACAAACGGTTTTCGGTCTCAAAGGCCGGGCGACCAGCAGGCTCTTCTATCAGTTCATATACCGCGACCGTACCGGGCGACCCAAGCGGAGGCTGTTGAGCGGCGGCAAACTGCAAAGTCGAAAACACGATGAAGCACAGGAGCAGGAGTCTCTTCATTTTTCGCACTTTTTTAACGCTACGACGTTCGCTCAGCTGGAATCCAACTGTGAGCCAGCTTTGCGGTCTAAGGATAGGTCTGCCAATGGCGCCTCCTCAACCACTTTCCGTCTGAGGCGCAGCTCATGAGCCGCGTAGTCCCGTCTCCCGGCGACGCTCATTGCGTTGTGCCGCCGCGGGACCGGCATGAGGCCGGAGGCGGGGCCGCGGGGGAAACGCGGCGGCGGAAGCTATGCATGGGCGGCGGAGCGGGGACAGTGTGCGTGACCGTCAGTGCACTCTCCGCGGGATGCGGCCCGCCGTCGCGGAGCTGACCGGTGCTGAGCCGGCTGCCGCCGGAAACGTCCTTTCTGACGCTGCATTCCGAAGCCGGCAGAAAAAACGCCTTGCCGCGGCGGGTCCGCGACGAGATAGTGAAATGAGTGCGGCGTTCACTGGAGTGGCTGATTCATGCGTGCGACCTGTTCCGTCATCATGCGGCTTGCGGTGATCGTGGCGGTTTTCGCCGCGGACAGCCGTGGTCTGCCGCAGGCGGTTTCCGCTGATGACGGGGCTCGTGCGACGCCGGTCAGCCTGGTGGTTGCAGACTGCTCGCATGCCAGCTGCTGCGGTGGGAGCGGCGAGAACGGCTCCTGCTGCTGCGTGGATCCGGAGGCCTCCGCGAGCACACCTCACCCCGAGGCCACATGCTGCAGTGACGGTCCCCCCGCGGGCCCCGCCGATGATGTCGCTGCGGCTAGTGGCTGCCGCTGCTCGGCACGCCGGCTGCCCGAGGTGCCGCGGCTGCCGGTCGCACCGGCAAACCCGCCACGCGGCGAGCATGACGCCGCCGCGAGCATGACGGCTCTTCCGTCGGCTCTGGCTGATGTGCCGATGGACGCAGGCGCTCTCAGCCGCCCCCGTGGCAAGGACCAGCACCCTCGGCCTCAGCCTCTTCTGCAGCATCTTGCTGCGCTGTGCTGCTGGCGAACGTAGCGGGCTTCCCGAGCCCGGCGTGTCTTGCGCACCGCGCGGTGCCTCTCGGCATCCACGGCTGCCTGATCTCGGCGTCTGTCGTGTCAGGTAGCCGGCGATGCCTGCGGTCTGACCAGCCTGGCCAGTGCTTCTCGGCCTGCGTGGTGCCTGCAACGCCTCGCGTGGCCATACGCACGTGTTGATTCCCCGCGTTCCCCAAACCGAGCCGTGATCACAATGCCCGCCCACACAAACATGCCCGGCTCTCTGCACGCGGCTGCGGCCTCCACCGCCGCAGGCCGCCCCCGCGAAGCCATCGGCTGGTGGCTCAAGCTTGTGCTGCAGCCGCTCCTCCTGCTGCTCTTCATCAGCATGGCCTTCGCCGGCCTGGGCGTTGTGCAACGCTTCGGCTGGCTCAGCAGCAACACGGCCGGCACTGCCGCCGACGAACACACCGAGCACGCGGGAGCAGCCAGCTACATCTGCCCGATGATGTGCACACCGCCAAGCTCAAAACCGGGCCGCTGCCCGGTCTGCGGCATGGAGCTGGTGCCTGCGGCCAAACAGGCAGGCTCCACCGATGGCCGCTCGGTGGTGATCGATGCAGCCGCCCGCCGCGTGGCTGGGATCGAGACGGTCGCTGTCCGCAGCGCCGCTGCCAGGCGAACGATCGAAGCCATCGGCCGGCTCGACTACGACGAGGGCGGCCGCAAGACCCTCGCCGCCTACGTCGATGGACGCATCGAGAAGCTCTTTGCCGACTCCACCGGGGTTGTGGTCTCCAGGAGCGACACACTGGCAGTGCTCTACTCGCCCCAGCTCTACTCGGCGCAGGTGGAGCTGCTCCTGGCTCGCGAGGCCAGCATACAAAGCCGCGGTGGGTCACTTCCCCGGGTGGCCTCGGTCAACGAGAGCCTCTCCCGCAGCTCCCGGCAGCGGCTGGTGGAGCTCGGCATGAGCGATCCGCAGATCGCCGCCTTGGAAGCGAGCGGCATCGGCCGAGAGTCGGCTCGAGCTCGTGGCCCCGATGAGCGGCACGGTGATCAAAAAGGCTGTCGTGGAAGGCCAGTATGTTTCCGAAGGCGACACGATCTACGAGCTTGCCGATCTCTCCAGCGTGTGGCTGAAGCTCGAGCTGTTTCCCGAGGATGCGGCCTTCCTGACCTACGGCGTGCGGGTGCAGGCGGAGGTGCAGTCGCTGCCGGGCAGGCTCTTTGACGGACGGGTGACCTTCGTTGATCCGGTCGTTGACCCGCGCACCCGCACCGTCGGCGTGCGGGTTGTGCTGCCCAACGACGAGGGCTCCCTGCGGATCGGCGACTTCGCCCGGGCTTCCCTCGAGGTGCCGCTCGGGGGCAGCGAGGCACTCTACGATCCAGAGCTGGCGGGGCGGTGGATCAGTCCACGCCATCCCCACATCACCGCCGCCGAGCCGGGCAGCTGCCCAATCTGTGGTGTGCCGATGGTCTCCGCCACATCGCTCGGCTTCACCGATAACCCGGCGCTCGCAGGCGAGGTGCTCGTCGTGCCCCGTGATGCGGTGCTGATGGCCGGCAGCAGCAGCGTCGTGTATGTCGAGACCGAACCTGGCCGCTTTGAGATCCGGTCGGTTGTGCTCGGGCCCGTTGTGGATGACGACGTCGTGGTCGCTGAGGGCCTTGCCGCTGGTGAGGCCGTGGCGAGGAAAGGCAACTTCCTGATCGACTCCCAGATGCAGCTGATGGGAAATGCATCGCTGATCGACCCCACTCGGGCCGAAGCAACAGCCGAGGCGGTGCAGCCCTCGGTCTTGATCGAGCTGGAGGACCTGCCACCGATCGGGCCGATGCGGCTTGCGGAGCCCGCGGCCGACACCGCCGAGGGGCCAGCCCTCCCGCCTCCTGGTGCGATGCGGCTGGTCCCTGCTGCACCGCAGCTGGTCCCCGCAGCACCGCCGCCGCCCACGGCGACCGGGGAGTCCCCATGATCACCCGCCTGCTCGACTTCTGTCTCCGGGAACGGCTCGTCGTGCTGCTCGCTGCCGTGGCGGTGGCCGCCTATGGCTGGCATGCGATACAGACGGTGCCGCTCGATGCCATTCCCGACGTCGGGGAAAACCAGGTGATCGTGCTCAGCGAGTGGCCTGGTCGCTCGCCGAAAGACATGGAAGACCAGATCACCTATCCACTCTCGGTCGCCCTGCAGGCGGTGCCTGGCGCGAAGAGCGTCCGCGGTAAGAGCATGTTTGGCTTCAGCTTCGTGCAGGTGACCTTTGCCGACGAGATCGACTTCTACTGGGCCCGCTCCCGCGTGGCCGAGCAGCTCACCACCGTCACCGGCTCGCTGCCCCCAGGCGTCACGCCACAGCTCGCCCCAGATGCCACGGCCCTAGGGCAGATCTTCTTCTATGTGCTCAAGCCGCCGGCCGGCGTCGACCTCGCCGAGCTTCGCTCCCGCCAGGACTATTTCGTTCGCTATGCCCTGGAGTCGGTTGAGGGTGTGGCCGAGGTGGCCTCGATCGGTGGCTACGTTCGGCAGTATCAGGTGGATGTCGACCCCGACCGGCTGCGGTTCCACCAGCTGACGCTCTCAGCCGTGGTGGAGGCGGTGCGGGCGGCCAACATCGATGTCGGCGCCAAGACCGTCGAGAGCGGCGGCATGGAGTTTCTCGTCCGCGGCCGGGGATTCATCGGCTCTGGCCGTTCAACGGCGGAAACGATTGGGCAGATCGAGACAACCGTGATTGCCACCCGCGACGGGATTCCCGTGCGGCTGCGAGACGTGGCGAGCGTGCAGCTGGGGCCCGCCTTTCGCCGGGGCGGCCTCGACCACAACGGCGGCGAGGCGGTCGGCGGTGTGGTGATCATGCGGTATGGAGCCAATCCGCGGGACGTGATCGAGCGGGTGCAGGCGAAGATCACCTCGCTGGAGCCAGAGCTCGACGGCATCCGCATCGTCGGGGTCTACGACCGCACTGGGCTGATCGATGAGACGATCCACACGCTCACCGAGGCGCTCAGCCAGGAGACGATGATCACGATCGTCGTTGTGGCCCTGTTTCTCCTGCATCTGCAGGCAAGCCTGCTGATCGCGATCACCCTGCCCCTGGCGGTGCTGATGGCCTTCGCTGCGATGAAGCTCTTTGGTGTCGACGCCAACATCATGTCGCTGGCGGGCATCGCCATTGCCATCGGCACGATGGTCGACATGGGGATCATCGTGCTGGAAAACATCTACGACGCGCTCGCCGAATGGGAACAGAGCCCGCAGCGGCCCGAGGGCAGGCCGCGAGCCGCAGCGAGGCTCGCGGTGATCCGCAGGGCCGCCGCGGAGGTGGTGCCCGCGGTGATGACCGCGGTGACCACCACAGTGGTCAGTTTCCTGCCGGTGTTTTTCCTCACGGGCCGCGACGCGAAGCTCTTCACGCCACTGGCCTGGACAAAAACCTTCGCGCTGGTGGCCAGCCTGATCGTTGCGGTCACGGTCGTGCCGGTGCTGGCCAGACTCGTGCTGCGGTCTTCGCGGCCATCTCGGCTCGGCAGCCTGCTTGCCGCCAGCGGCGGTGCGGCGGTGATGGCTGTGCTCGGTGGGCTGGTGTGGCAGGAGCAGCTCACCGCAGCCACCGGGGCAGCCGGTCGGCTGGTGACGGCAGGGCTCGCGGCGATCGGTGGCCTGAGCGGCTGGTGGCTCAGCCGTGAGCGGCTGACACCGATGGATGGAAATCCTGCCAGTCGCTTCGTCCGCTGGCTCTACGCTGGCAGGCTCCGGCTCGCGCTCGACAACAAAGGGCTGATGCTTCTCTTCCCTGCCCTGCTCTTCGCGCTGGGCCTTGCCGCCTGGATCGGCCTGCCGACGCTGCTCGCTCCGCTGGAGCGGTTCGCCAGGGCCTGCGGAGCCGAACTCAACGATGTGCCTGGCTATGTCGACGCCAAGCACACCTTCACAGGGCTCTCAAGCGACGACTGGATCGCCCTCGACGAGGGCAGCTGGTTCTACATGCCGAGCCTCTACCCGGCAGCGAGCTTCACGCAGGCGATGGAGGTGCTGCAGACGCAGGACACGCTGATTGGCCAGATTCCCGAAGTGGCCGACGTGCTCGGCAAGATCGGCCGCATCGATTCCGCCCTCGATCCGGCCCCCGCGGCGATGATCGAAACCTACGTGATGCTCAAGCCCAGGGAGCAGTGGCGAGCCGGGATCACGGCGGGGGATATCTGGAACGAGATCAATGCCGTGGCCACGCTGCCGGGTGTCACGCCTGCCTCACCCCTGCAGCCGATCGAGGGCCGTGTGGTCATGCTGCAGGCGGGCATCAAGGCCTCAATGGCGATCCGCATCTACGGCGATTCACTTGAGGGGCTTGGCCAGGCGGCCCTGGCAGTGGCTCAACGGCTCCGCAGCAATCCACTGGTAGATGCCCGCACCGTGAACCCCGACATCGTGATGGGCAAGCCCTACCAAGAGTTTGACGTCGATCGCGAGGAGGCCGCGCGGCACGGCATGACCACGCTGATGGTCAACGAGCTGATCGCGGCAGGGCTTGGGGGCGTTGACGCGACCACGACGGTCGAGGGCCGCGAGCGGTATCCGATCCAGGTCCGGTTTTCACGGGATCGCCGTGAGCTGCTGGAAGACCTGCCCAAGCTCCCGGTGGTCACGCCCTCAGGGGATGTCGTGCCGCTGGCGCGACTGGCGAAGGCCACGACCACCTGGGGGCCGGGGGCGATTTCGAGCGAGGACTCGCGGCTGGTGGCGCACGTCATGTTCACGCCTGCTGGCCGCGGCGCTCTGGAGACCGTCGACGGCGTGATGGCGGATCTTCGCCAGGCCCGAGCCGACGGCAGCCTTGTGTTTCCCGAAGGCAACTTCGAACTTGAGGCCGTGGGCTCGTTTCAAAACCAGATCGAGGCCAATCAGCGGCTGATGTGGATTCTTCCGACAGTCTTTCTGATCAATCTTCTGCTGCACTACCTCCATTTCCGCAACCTGCCGATTTCGCTCGTGGTCTTTTCGGGGATCCCGATCGCCTGTGCGGGAGGCATGCTGGCCGTAGCGATCAATGAAATCGAGCTCAACACCGCGGTCTGGGTGGGCTTCATCGCGCTCGCCGGGCTTGCCGCCGACGACGGGATTGTGATGGCGAGCTTCATCCACCAGCGGCTGCAGCAGCGGCGGATCGAGACGGTGCCGGAACTTCGTCAGGAGATTTACGAGGCGGGGCTCAAGCGGATCCGCCCCTGCGTGATGACCACGCTGACGACGATCGCAGCGCTCTTGCCGGTGCTTCTGTCCGAAGGCCGCGGCAGCGACGTGGCCCGGGCCATGGCCTGGCCCGTCTTCGGCGGCATGCTCGTCGAGCCATTCACGACGTTCGTTGTGCCGACGATCTACTGCGGCTACCTGGAACTGCGGCTGCGAGCCGGGCTTCCCGTCGACAACGAGGCGGCGGAGCACTGGCCCACACCCCCCAGCCTCCCTTGAGCCACTCAAGCTGTTTCCCTACCTTTCCCACCCCTCCGGAGGCTCTCTCATGATGCTTCATCTCTCTCGCGTGTTTCTTGTGGCAGCCCTGACGGTGCTCGCACCCGCGGGCTCTGCTGCGGAGCCAACCCCCGAGCAGCTGCACATTGGTGTGCAGCGGATCTGCCCCGTGTCGGGCTTGCCGCTTGGTGATCACGGTCCGCCGGTGAAGGTGCTGGTTGGCCAGCAGGAGGAGGAAATCTTCCTCTGCTGCAAAGCCTGCGCCACCCGACAGATCGATGCCGCCCACTGGAAGACGATCCACACCAACATCGCCGCAGCCCAGCGAGTCTGTCCGGTGATGAAAAAGGACCTCCCGGCCAAGCCAGCCTGGGAGATCATTGGCGGCCGCGTGGTGTTTGTCTGCTGCCCACCATGCCTGAAGAAGATTGCAGCGGAGCCGGAGAGTCATCTTCAGCAGATCGACCAGCTGTATGCCGAGTCGCTGCAGACAGAGCGTGGTGTCCGCGAGGAGCGGTAGTCGTGCAGCGCTGTCACCGGTCAGAAGCCACCGACGCGGCCGCCAGCAGCCAGATGCTGCCGCCGCGAGAGGGCCGCGCCTTCTGGCAGCGGGTGGCTCAGTGTGCGACCTGGACGACAGTCGTCGTTCTGGCTGTTGCAGGCTGCAGCGTGGGCCGCTCGCGGGATGGTGAGCTTGCCGGGCTGGCCGAGGCGAGCATGCGAAAGCTTTCCCATCAGGGGCAGCGCTTGGGAGCGGCTCGTCCTCGGGGGATGGCGATCGAGAGCGACATGACACCGCTGGCCCGCGTGCCGGCGCTTGAGGGCCCGCATCCAGTTGAAGACTACGTGCGAGTCGCCCTCGCGCAGAACCCCGACATCCTGGCTGCCCGCAAGCAGATTGAGGCGCTCGCCTTTCAGGTGCCTGTGGCCCGCAGCCTGCCCGACCCCTCGCTGACAACCGTTGCCCAGCCAGCGCCTGTGCAGACGGCGGCCGGTGAGTTTCAGTTCATTCTCAACGCCAACCAGAAGTTTCCCTGGATGGGCAAACGCGACACGCGGGCGTCACTGGCCGAGGCGGAGACGGGCGTGGCTCGGGCCGAGCTCGCAGCAGTCGAGCTGGAGACGGTCGCCAAGGTGAAGAAGGCCTACCACGAGCTTGCGTATGTGCAACGGACGATCGAGATCACCCAGGCCGAGCAGCAGCTCCTGAAAAGGCTCCGCAGTGTCGCCGACACCCGCTACCAGACTGGGCAGACGAGCCTGCAGGACGTGCTCCGGGCTGATCTTGAGATCTCTGCGATTGAGAACAGCCTGATTGATCTCAGGCAGCGAGAGACTGCCGAACAGGCCCGGCTCACGAGGCTCTTACATGTGCCACCCGACACTCGCCTTGAGCCGCTCGCCGACCTGCCCGACGAGCAGCTCCCTGCCGATCTGACCAGCCTTCGCCAGCGGGCCGTGTCGGCCAGACCCCAGCTCCATGCGGCCCTCACGCAAAACACGCGGGAGCGGAGGGCGATCGAACTTGCCCGGCTCGACTCGAAGCCCGACGTCACCCTCGGCTTTGCCTGGATCGATGTCGCCGATGCCGGGCTCGCGGCAAGCTCCAACGGTCAGGATGCCCTACTGCTCACCGCCGGCATGAACCTGCCGATTTACCGGAAACGGCTCGACGCGTCTGTGCGGTCGGCGGAAGCAGCCGCGGTCGCCTCCGCGCGACGGTACGACTCGCTGCGAGACGCGACGCTTGAGGAGGTCACCGAGCTCTTTGCCCAAGCCGAAAGTCACTCCCAGATGCTCGCGCTCTTCAGCGAAGACATTCTGCCCAAGGCGGAGCAGACGCTGGAGGTGTCGAGCGAAGCCTATACAGTCGGCGATGTCGACTTTCTGCAGCTGCTCGACAACTGGCGGCAGCTGCTTCGCTACGAGATCGGTCGCGAGCGGCTCAAAGCCGATCTTCATCAGACCCTCGCTCGCCTTGAGCAGGTGGTCGGCGGCTGGGGCGACATCCGCGCAGCCCAAAGCCCGCCCGACGCTCCAGCTGCCGAGGAGGTTGCGGTGCCAGCGGACCAGGACCACCACCGAGCCACTCCCCGCGCCGGCTCCAGCAGATCCGCTCGAGGCGGTTGTGCATCCCAGCGACGCCACCAATCCCCGATGAGGTCAATCCCCGATGAGGCCCAGCGCAGCCCTCAGGCATGCTGCTCGATCGCTCAGGCCTTTTCGATTCGCCGTCGCATCCAAAAGGCACTCGCTTCGGCGAGTGGAAATTTCCGCCGCATGGCGGCGATCTCCGGAAACATCCGGTGCATCAGCTCGGCATGCCGCAGCAGCATGAAGTTGCCGGGCCAGGTCACTTCAAAGTCGGCATTGCAGCAGAGAAATGCCTGCAGCAGATACTGCTCGTTCCAGTGAATGCCCTGCTCGTTGTAGACGCTGAGATAGCGGCGGGGCAGGCTGATGTCGTGGATGTGCACATGCACCCCCGGCTGCAGCGAGGGCAGGATTTCCAGGTATTCATACTGGACATCTCCTCCCTCTCGGAGCACATGGGTGCTGTCGATGAAGAGCACGTCGCCCGCTTCGAGCGCCTCAAACTCAGCAAGCGGCACGTCCTGCACCCGCTGCTCGAGCAGGGTCAGCTGCCCCTCGGCCGCAAGCCCCCGCACAAGCTCCGACGGATACGGCTCGATGGCCAGCAGGCTGGTGGCAGCCTGGCCGTCTGCAGCACACGCATCGGCTGCGTTTCGCTTCAAGGCTTCAGCCGCCACCACCGTCGACTGCCCCGAGCCCACCTCGATCAGGCGGCGGGGCTTGAGGTCGCGGAGCATGCCGTAGTAGACGTGCGCGTCGACAGCCATGTAGACGCCATTGACCACAGAGAAGCCTGCCTGTCCCTCCACGGGCTCCACCGGGAAGCGATCCCGAAACTCGGCCAGGAAAGGAGGCAGCGTGGCGGTGAGAAACGCAACCGCCTCCGCCTCCCGCATGTCGATGCCCCGCAGCCGGCTCTCTTCATCCCAAAAGCCTGGCGTGCTCAGGTCCTCCCGCTGGGGCACCGGCGAATAGTAGTGTCGCCGCACCAGGTCGAAGCCTCGCTCGTCGGCCAAGGCCTCGAGGGCTGCGTCGTCGATCGGTGGTGATGGTCGCATCCCCTCCCGCCGCCCTCCCACCAGGCCTGAGAGCCATCGTTTGATCCGCCTGCTGAGTTTGCTCATTCGATTTCAGCCCCTTGCTCGATCGCTTCGTGCCGCGGTTCCACTCGAGACTCGAGCCCGAGGGCATTGAGAAGTTCCTTCACCGCCACCGACGCCGCAAACTCCCGGCGAGCAGAGGCCAGGGCATTCGTGACCAGTGTTTCGCGGCGGCCTGCATCACCGGCGAGCCTGCGAATCGCCAGGGCGACTGCGTGTGGATCCAGCCTCTCAACCACCTCTCCGCAGGCGTGCTCGCTGAGGTAATCGATCAGAAAACTTCCGGGGGGGGCGAGCGCCAAAATCGGCACACCACTCGCCAGGTAATCACCGAGCTTGCCCGGAGCAGATGTCTGCACAATCGCAGCCACGCCGTCATCAAAGGCAAATCCCATGAACACGATGCTTGCCTCCCGCTGCCTGGCCCAGGCCTTCCCCGGATCGACATGAGCAAACACTTCCACACCCGGCCCGTGGATGCCTTCCTCCGCAAGCTGCCCTGGATCCTGGGCCGTGTAGAGGTGGAGTTCGGGCTGCACATCCGCGAGCTCTGCAAAGCTCGCGATCAGACAGCGAAACGCGGCGTAGTTTACATGGTAGACCGCGCCTGTGTAGACAATCCGACAGGGAGCCCGAGGGTCGCCCGCGGCCTGCGGCAGTTCCGGCACCTCATCGGTCCATGCGGGATTGCGAATGATCATGGGCCGTGTGCCCGACCGCTGGGCCACACGGGCAGCGAGCCGCTCATTCGGCACAAGCACATGGCGAGCCGTTTGCAGGATCATCGGCTCAAACTGCTGGCTGCGGGCAAACGCTGCCGGAGCCCAGCTCCACTGGGCGACGTAATCGTCGAAGTAGTAGGCCACCAGCGGCAGACGCAGCGCTCGGCAGGCAAGCATGCTGGCTGGCAGATCGATCAGATCGCCGGTGCAGGCAACCACGCCCCCACACCGCTCCCGGCGGAGAATCAGGGCAATCCGCCAGCCGCGGAGGACGCACCGGTAGAGGACTGTCAGCGTCGCCCACCAGCCGGGCTGGCTCCAGCGGGCCTCGCACGGCTCGCTCGGCAGCGTCACTGTTGTGTTTCGGGCCAAGTCCGCAGGAGCTGCCCGAGATGAGGCGATCACGACCGCCTGCTCCGCGGGCAGCATGCCCAGCAGCCGCTCAAGCACCATTGCCTGGCCCGACCACATCGGGGGCACGGCGTGGGAGACCACCGCAAAGCGGTCATCGGCTCCCCCTCCTTCCGTGGATCGCTGGCCCAACAGCCACCGACCGCTCGTGGCAACGCGAATCACGACAACCGCAACAGCAGCCGCGAGCCTGCTCACGGCCGCCTTAGCCCGCGCGGCGGTGCTCATGAATCAGTTCCTCATAGAGGGCCACGTGGCGGGCCACATAGGCAGCCTCGGTGTAGTCGCGGGCCACGAGCGCCAGACTGCTGTCGATCATCGCCTGCCGAAACACGGGCTCCGTCATCAGCTTCGTGATGGCGGCCGCCAGCGCCGACGCATCGCCCTGCGGCACGGCCACGCCACTCTGCGGCGCCCCGACCACATCCGGGAGCGACGTGCCCTCAAAAACAACCACGGGCGTGCCACAGGCCATGGCCTCGATCGCCATCATGCCGAAGGTCTCACCAACCGAGGGCATCAGAAAGACGTCGGCAGCCGTCATCGCCCGCGCAACGTCCCTACCCTCCTCCATCCAGGGCATGGGGATCACGGTGTAGCGGGTTTTGAGCGCCGCGACGTCGCTTCCATCCGACTCAAAACAGAGCACATGGGTGACGACACCCTCAGGAAGCCGCAGCAAGGCCTCCTCCGCAAAACGAGTGCCCTTGAGGATGTTGTGGGGCGTCCAGCGGACAGCTGCAACGCGAGCATCCAGCGGGATCCCCAGCTCCTCGCGGACCTGAGCCTGATCGCCAACACAAAACACCTCAGGATCCAGCCCAAAGGGAATCACCGACCTTGGAAGATGCTGCAGGATCGGACTCTCCGCCACCCGCTGCTCCATCCACCGCGACGCCACGATCAGGTGAATCGAAGACCGCTCCAGACTCTTCCGCTTCAGCTCCCAGTTGCGAGCCGTCTGATCTTCCTTGATCACCAGCGGAAGCGACAGATCTGGGCATTCGCCACATCCCGTCCGCCAGCGTTCGCAGCCCAGGGAGTGGACACAGTGCCCGGTGGTGATCCAGGGGTCATGCAGTGTCCACAACACAGGTCGCTTCCCGTTGGCGATCCACGGCAGCATCCGCAGGCTGAAGAAACTTCGGGCATGCAACAGCTGCAGGTGCAGCAGGTCAGCACGCCGAGTGAACGGCTGGCTGAGCATGCCAAGCCCGAGCACACTCAGGTCCGACTGCCGCGACTGCCGCGCCTCCATCCCATTGGCAGCCCGATTCAGCTTCCGCAGCAGCCGTGATCCCAGGGCATGCACCCGGTCTTCGGCCGAGTATTTCAGATCGACGACATAGTCCGACTCATGCCCCTGGGAAAGGAGCGCCCGGTGGATCACCATGCCGTTGAACCGCTGGCCCGGCAGGTCATACGCGCTCACGTAGACAACCTTCATGGCTCTCCCTGATCGGTCGCCTGTTGCCGTGCCAGCTGCTTCACGACCTGTTGCCACCAGTACTGCGGTCGTAGTCGCCGCAGCCGTGCCAGCCACCGCTCCATCGGTTCGAGAGCTAGCTCCCGTCGACGCAGCTCGATCTCTTTCGAGAGAACCTCGAGCTCCCGCTGCCGCAGGCCGGAGGAGAGCACGTTGACCGCATCTTCCGCCGGCGTCGCATCGCCCCCTCAGGCGGCTGCCCGCTCACGTTGAGCACAGCCCAGAGTGCCCCAAACGGCTCGGGCAGCTGCTCACCCTTGCCGTTGATGTGATGGAAGTCGGGACAGGCAACGACATCCCAGCGGTCGTCGAAATCGTCGGGCGCCCATCCTGAGCGATGGGTCTGCCAGTAGGTGCCATGCAGCCCCCAGCCATCCGTCTGGCCGCTCTCGTCCTGAGGCATGAAGCCCAGCGGTGTAAACACAACCACCTGCCGACGGGCGAGCCGTTCGCACTCGCGGAGAGTCTCGAGGCCGGCCTCTCGCTCCAGGTGCTCGATGAAGTCGAGCATCATGATGGTGTCGATGCAGCGGTCCGGGAGCGTGTGCAAGCAGTCGGGCACGCGGCCCTGAATGATCAGCGTGGTGGTCCCGGCGAAGCGTCGTCGGAGCTCCGCGACGTATTCGTCATGCGCCTCCACGCAGACAAGCACGTTGGGGGAGTTGACAATGGTCTGAGGCCGCACACCACAGCCAATATCCATCACCGAAGAGGACGGCTTTACAAGAGCCGCGCCCTGCTCGTAGAGAGAATCACGTTCAACCCACTGCAGCATGGCGTCTCTCGATGTTCGTGCCGGGCTTCTGTCCGCCACCCACCGGTTTCAGGCGTAGATCGCGTTGTAGTGGGAGGGCTCCTCGAGCTGCTCCACCTGTGGGGCTGGGCTGGGGCTGGGCCGCGCCAGCCCCGTGAGCCTGCCGTGGAGGCTCGCGCCATACCGATACCAGCGGGCTAGCCGCACATGGCGAGCCCGAGCCGTGGCATCGGCCCCGCAGTAGTGTGACGCGACGGCATGCGCCTTGCTTCGGATGCGATAGCGGTATTGCCACAGCTCGCGGGGAAGATCTGGGCTGCCCATGGCCTCTTCGACGAGCCGCAAAACCTCAGCGGCCATCACGTTTCCCTGGGCCGCCGAGGACGCCGCCTGCGGGTGCACCCGATGCGTCGCCAGAACCTTTGGAATGTGCCGCAGCCCTCCCAGCATCGCCACGCGAAACCAGTAATCGAGGTCGCCCGTGTAACGCAGCGCTGGGTTTCGTTTCCCCACCTGATCGAGCGATGCTCGGCGAAGAAACACACCCGGCCCAACCGCCACGTCGAAGCCGAGGAGCATCACGCCGAGGTCGTAGTCGGGCAGCCGCACAGTGCGGGTCACATTGCCAGCAGGATCAATTTCGGCCCAGTCTGGGTAGGCCGCCAAGGCTCGGGGATCGCCCTCAAGGGCCATCACACCCGCCTCGATTGCTCCGGGCAACAACGGGTCGTCGGCGTTGACAATGCAGACGATCTCGCCTTGGGCCATTCCCAACCCTCGATTGACGGTCGGATTCTCTCCCATGTTGTCATGCCGAACGGCTGTGACGTGATCGCGGAACCCCTGAATGATCTCCGGCGTTGCATCCTTGGATCCGTCGTCGAGGACGATCACCTCTGTGTGGTCGTATTCCTGAGAGAGCACGCTCTCAATCGTTTCCGCAACAAACGCCCCCTGGTTGTAGGCAGGGATGACGATGCTCACGAGTGGCTTTGCAGGCATGGGCGCAATGGTCCTTCGCGTTTGGCGATCGTCATCCATTTCGGCGTTTTACGCGACCAGAGTTCGACAGTTTCTCTTCGCCCCCTTTCTCCCTCAGGAAACTCCTCAACGCTGGTGACAGCAGGCAACCACACGTCGCCACAGCAGTGCTGGCGATCCGTGTCCTGACGGATATCGCGGTATGCACGGTAGGTGGGACCACTCCAAACCGGGCTTTTGGCGAATCTGAGAACTCTACAAGGGCTGAAAAAAATCGCTCAAGGTGAGTTTTCCACCGCAACGTCGGGGGAGCCTGCCGCAACCCCCGTTCTCTGGAGGGGGGGCGATTACCGCAGCGGGCAATGCGGTATCCTGCAAACGCCGTTCAAGCGGCCAGCGGGTGCCCAGCGAAAGTCCTGTTTTTTTGCCTGTGGCCCGCGCGACGCATGTCACCCCATCCTCCTCCCGCGGCCCACGGACGAACGTTTTTTGATGTCAGCCTCAGAGGCGGCCACGAGCCCGACCATTGCCGCTGTCGCCTTCGATCTCGATGGCCTGCTCGTCAACACCGAGGAGCTCTACCAGGATGTCGGCACGGAGCTGCTGCGGCGACGAGGCAGGTCGTTCGATGCCGACCTCCTCGACGCGATGATGGGGCGGCCGCAGCCGATCGCGCTTTCCATCATGATTGAGTGGCACGACCTTCCCGACTCGGTGGAAATCCTTGCCTCCGAGACGAAAGAGATCTTCGTCTCACTCCTCGACGATCGGCTCAGCCTGATGCCAGGCGCATCGGCCTTGGTCGACCATCTGGAGCGGCACAGCCTGCCCAAGGGTGTGGCCACCAGCAGCGGCCCCGACTTCGCGCACGACGTCTTGGGCAGGGTGGGCCTGCTTGAGCGGCTCGACTTCGTGCTCACCGCCGCAGACGTCACCGAAGGCAAGCCTCATCCTGAGATCTACGAAACTGCCGCATCCCGGCATGGCGTGCCGGCCGGCCGTCTCCTCGTCTTTGAAGACTCCGCCAACGGCTGCCGGGCGGCGGTGGCTGCCGGTGCGGTGGTCGTGGCAGTTCCCGGCGGCCACAGCCGGCGGCACGACTTCAGTGGCGCCCACCTTATTGCTGATTCACTGGCCGATACGAGAATCTACAGCCTGCTCGCTCGTGGTTCATAAACGTCATGCACACGCCTCCCCCACCATCCGCCGTGTCCCTCGCTGCAGGCGGAGAACTGACGTTTTTTGAGGCCGGCAAGGGCCCGCTCCTCCTCTGTGTGCACGGGTTTCCTCTCGACCACAGCATGTGGCAGGGCCAGCTTGCCGGGCTTGCCGACCGTTTCCGGGTGGTCGCTCCAGACCTGCGGGGCTTTGGCCGCTCCCATGGCGGTCCGGCGGTGACCACGCTCGACGACTTCGTCGCCGATCTTTGCGACCTGCTCGACCAGCTGGCACTCACCGAGCCCGTCACGCTCTGCGGCCTCTCGATGGGCGGCTACATCGCCTTTCGTTTTGCCGCGCTCGCGCCGCAGCGGCTCAACGGTCTCATCCTCTGCGACACGCGTGCGGCAGCCGATACCGCCGACGTGATCGCCAACCGCCACCGCATGGTGGAGATTGTCAGAAAAGGCGGCGTGGCCACCGTGGCCGATGCCATGCACAGCAAGCTCTTCGCTGCAGTCAGCTACGCCGAACAGCCGACGATGGCCGAATCCACCCGCCGCGTGATGATGACCGCTCGACCTGAAGCCGTGGCTGCCGCCCTGCTCGCCATGGCCGCTCGACCGGACGCCACCCCGCAGCTTGCCTCACTGCCGATGCCGAGCCTCTGGCTCTGCGGGAGCGAAGACAGCATCACACCCCCAGCTGAGATGCAGGCCAACGCAGCCCTCGCTCCAGACTCTCGGTTTGTGGAAATCACCGACGCCGGCCATATGGCGCCTCTTGAGCAGCCAACGCTCGTCAACGAGTGCATCACCAGCTTCATGACCTCGCTTGAGCACCGATGAACTCCTCTCGTCCGGGGCACAGCACGCAGTCAGGCGTGCTCTCGATTGAGCAGTCGCTGCGGGCCGCGGTGCCCGAGGCGATTTTTGCATCGCCACGGGTCGTGCGGCGAATCATTCAGGCTGACCTCGACCTACCCATCCCCAGAGCGCGGATGCCCCACGGGGAAAGCATTGTGCTCACGCCGCTGCGGCTGCTGGACCTGGCCGACGACGTCTGGGCGCTCCCCGCCCACACGCCCGACCATCTGCTGCTGATCGCTCGCCCCGACGCGGAAGCCCACCAAGACGACACCGACGGCCTGCTGCGGAGCTACTGGCGGCTGCTCGCCCACGGCTGCATCGACATCAAGGCCCGCGCCCTTCTGGCCACCCCCGAGGACGTCACCCGCATCCTTGCAGACCTCCCGCAGCTCGGCAGGCTGCAGCTGGCGGAGGTGCGAGCGGTGCTCACCAAAGAGGCGCGGCTGCGAGACCCTGACAACACCCGGGAGGTCGTGGCTGAGTTTATCGCGATGGCACTCGAACTTGCGGAGTTTGCCCCGCGGGAGTTTCACGCCTGGTTTCCGGCGATCGACCATCCTGAAACGCTCATCCGTCGGCTTCAGCAACTGGTCGGGCTGGATGCCATCCTGGCGAGAACCCGGCCAGCCCTCTTGGCCACGGGAGCACCGATCGCCACCGACAACAGGACTCGCCGAGCAACCGCCCTGCCCCCACGTCACCGAAGCCCCATCACGCGACGCAGGCGAGCATTTCTTCGACACTGGACCCGCCTAGCGGCCCGCCGTGGCAATGACGTGCGGGCTGCGCTGCTGCACTGGAAACTCGGCAGTCTGGCTGACGGCAATCCGGTCGCTGCAGAGCGGACTCGCCGCGGCCTGGCCCGCCGCACCGCCTGCCTAGTCCGCAGGCTCGAGCGCGGGCTGGGGCTTGGGGAAGCAACCCCCAGCGATGTCAGCAGCCTGCTGATGGCGTTGGTCGAGGCCGCTGGGGGATCCTCCTGGTCGCCAGCAGCGCGGCTCCTGTTTGACTTGCAGAAGATCTGTGTCGACAGTGAGCGGGAGAGCTACCGCACGCAGCTGCTCTCCTGGGCCGTGACACTCGGCCGCACACCGCTGATCCGCCCGCTCCCGCATCAACGGACCGCCCTGATCCATCGCCATGTTGCTGCCGCCCTGCGTCGCCTGCCATCGCTCAACCTCTCGACCGACATGGTCGAGGCGGGTAACGCCCTGCTCCTGCCCGCGATCGAGACCACGGCTGCCAACGTCCGCAGCCGACTTGCCCCCGCCATCCGCCACAGCCTGTCGACTGCAGGGCTTGCCCCTCGTTCGCTGGTCGAAGAAGCCGCCTTCGACACGCTGGTTGACGAGCTGCTCAGCGACATCGCCAATCGGGGATTTGAGTCGTTTGGCAACGTGCGGGATGCCGTTTCACGCAGCCAGGTGAAGCTCCATGACCTCCAAGGCCTGCAGGAGCTGGCGTTGGGCGATCCGCTGCTGAAAGCCAATCGTCGCCTGGCTCGGCATCTCGATGGAGCCTACACAGCTGCCCCAGCCTATCTCGCCTTGATGCAGCGGCTGAGTGCCGTTGCCTTCGGGCTGCCTCTCGGCCGCACCCTCACGCTGCATGTGCTGCTGC
This sequence comes from Pirellulales bacterium, assembly GCA_018401745.1. Classification (GTDB taxonomy): domain Bacteria; phylum Planctomycetota; class Planctomycetia; order Pirellulales; family UBA1268; genus M30B53. The sequence continues at coordinate 36,406 of JAGYJY010000006.1, forward strand.
CATTTGGTGGTGCATTCATCTTCTGGCTTGGACTGGAACACATTGTCGAGCCGGTGACGGACTACGCCCTCGGTGATCCTGTGCGGATCTACAGCCAGACGGCCGTACTGCTGACGGGGGTCTTCTTCTGGCTGGTGATGCACCTGGCCACGTTCCGCACAAAACTCTTCGAGGCCGCCCAGGCCATGAGTCAGGGCGTCTCTTTCCTGATGTTTGCCCTCCCGCAGCGGGTGCTCAAGATGCCGCCGGTGGAGCGGTTTCTTCGCAGCCGGCTGGTCAGGTTTTTCCGCCGCCACCTCTCCAGCCCGGTGGTCTTCACCTTCATTGTCTGGCTGATGGTGCCGCAGGAAGGCGGCTGGGTCTCCCGATCCAATCCATGGCTCAATGAAGTGGTCTTCTTTGCAAGCCTTGGCGTGCTCAACTCACCTCTCGGCCGCCTCCTTGAAGAACAGGTGCTCGAAACCCTGAGACGAGCAATCCGACAGATTCATGCCACGCTGATCGTCGGCCTGCTCACCTGGGTCGTCGACCTTTTCCGGCATGCGACGGACTTCCTGGAAGGGATGCTCTATGTCGTCGATGAGCAGCTGCGGTTTCGCTCCGATGAATCGCGGTGGTCGCTGGCGGTGAAGGCGGTGCTGACCACGCTCTGGGCGTCGGTCGACTGGGTGATTCGCTTCTGCGTCACCCTGCTGATCGAGCCGCAGCTCAATCCGATCAAGCACTTCCCGGTGGTGACGGTCTCCCACAAGCTGCTGGTACCGATGATTCCGATGGTGGCTGGCCAGCTGGTGGCAGCCACGGGCATGGAACGGGGCCTCGCCCTGACAGCGGTGACGTTTGTTTCGACCGCAACCCCTGGCGTGTTTGGCTTTCTTGCCTGGGAGCTCAAAGAAAACTGGCGGCTCTACGCCGCCAACCGCTCCCCCGTGCTGCGGCCGATCCAGATCGGCAGCCACGGTGAGACGATGCGGCGACTGCTCATACCAGGGCTGCACTCCGGGACAATTCCCAAGCTCTACGCCAAGCTACGGCGGCAGCTGCGTGCCGATCGAACCGGGATGGGGATGGTGCCGGCTGATGAAGCCCTGGCCGAGCTCGCCAGCGATATCGAGGCCGTCGCCAAGGCGGAGTGCCTCGGCCTGCTGAAGCGCACCCGGCTCTTCCATCAGACGGAGATCAGCGTGGCGGAAGTGCGGCTGGCGACCAACCGGATCCACGTGAGCTTCTCCGCAGCCTCCCTCGGAGCGGTCCCTCTGACGATGGCGATCTCTCAGTTCGAAGGCCGCGTCACGGGCGACCTGGTCGAGCAAGGCTGGATGTCCACGCTCGACCCTGAGCGAGAGAAACTCCTGCGACTCGCGCTGAGCGGCCTGGCAGTTCTCTGCGGGGCGGATCAGACGATCGAGTCGTGCTCAGGACAGACCACGCCCCAGCCCGTCGAGCCGATCGACTGGCTCGAGTGGCAAGCCACCTGGGAATCACACCGCCTGCCAGAGGATCAGCGGATCGAGAGATCCGCCGGCCCCAGAGCCCACACGCTGGGGCGAACCTGACCGCTCCCGAAGGCGTCGCCAAGCAGGGCTTCAAGCACTGCCGTGGCGAGGCCACGCTTCTTCAAGAGGTCAATCGCGGTTGCAGAGATACCGATCGCTCGCAGGTCTTCGTCCGAGTCGCCAAGGAGTGTCGACAGATCGAGGCCCGCTTGAGAGCTGAGGTCGATGCACCACTTCATAGCTCTCGAGATCGGCCTTCTTGGCCACCACGGCGAGGCAGTTATCAAGTCCGCCGATTTCATCGACAAGGCCGTGCTGCTTCGCCTGCGTGCCCGACCAGACTCGTCCCCCAGCCAGGTCGTGCAGCTGCTCAACCTCGATCCCACGCGCCTCGCCGACAATGTCAAGAAAGCGGGTGTAGACATCGTCGATCGTCTTCTGCAGCGTGGCTTCGTCGTCGTCGTTCCAGGGCCGGTCGGGGGCAAACGCCACCGCTGCCTCATCGAGCGCGATGTTTTCCACGTGCACGCCCACCCGCTTCATCAGCGAGCCAAAGCTGAGCTTCATTGAAAAGACACCGATCGAGCCGGTGATCGTGCCCCGTTCGGCATACACAGGCACACCGAGGCAGCTCACCCAGTAGCCACCAGACGCAGCCATTTCCCCCATGGAGACAACCACTGGCTTTTTCGCCTTGAGCTCAAGGAGGGCCTGGCGAATCGCCTCGCTGGCAGTCGCCGATCCGCCTGGCGAGTTGACCCGCACGACGACACCCTCGACTTTTTCGTCGTCGATCAGCTCGCGGATCGCCTTCACCGTTGGTCCTGAGACGATGGAACCTCCCGACGTCTTCGTGCCGTCGATGATTGTTCCCGAGAGGTGCATCACCGCGATCGATGGCTTGCGGATTCGCGAGCTGCCACTCGAGCCGCCCGACATCATCTTGCTCATCAGCTCAAACATCGACATCTCTTTGCGTGCGCTGCGGCCCTTTTCAACCCAATCCACCTCGCCTTCGGCACCGGCCCAGCGTGCCATCGCGGTCTTCAGCGTGCCGGTCGGAGCAAGCGCATCGACGAGGCCGGCAGCGAGCGCTTCCTTCGGCAGGAGCACCCGCAGCTTTTGGAGTTCGCGAACCTGCTCAGTCGTCAGCCCGCGGCCCCTGGCGATCATCGACACTTCGGCATCGTTCATCGTGGCGAGCATGTCGAGGTAGTGGTCGCGAAGATGATCGCTCATCGCGGAGTTGAGGTAGGGCTCAACGGCTCCTTTAAAGTTGCCTGCCCGCACCACCGACGCCTTGACGCCCAGCAGGTCCATCGCGTCGCGGTAGAAGAGCGACTGCAGCGACTTCGACGGCATGTCGATGCCACCAAAATCCGACATTGCTACATGGTCGCAGGCTGCAGCGATCGCCAGGTGAGTTGGCGAGGGGTTCTCGAGCCAGGCTGCGAGCTTCTTGCCCGCTTTCTTGACCAGCTCGATCCTTCTCAGCAGTTCGTCGAGCTGCGCGAGATTGAAGCTCAGTGAGTTGGCCGAGAGGTCGAAGACCACATGATCGACATCCTCCTTCTTGGAAAGCTCATCCAGGAAGTCGCACAGCTTATAGAAGCTCTTGCCGCGGCTCGGCCCATCACCCATCACGAGGCTGAGTGGATCAAACTCCGCCGGGCCCACGAGATCGACGTAGGTGCCCGAAAGCACCACCCGCTCAATCTTGATCTTCTCAGCCTTTGCAGGCGTCTTGGCATCTTCGGTCTTCTCTTCGGTCTTCTCAGCTTTGTCCTCGGCAGCCGCCTCGTCCGCAAGACATGCCAACGGCATGGCAACCAGCCCACCGGCTGACATCAGGCAAAAAACGGCCATCCACAGGTGGCACCAACGACGAGAAGCGCGAGAAGAGTCCATGAATCACCTCAGGGATTGAAACGGTTGCTGCGAAGAGGCCTTCGGAGCGTTGACCGGAACGATTGGTGGCAACCCGCCTCCATCTAGGATACCTTCGGGCCCGGCCGGGGGGATGGGGCCGCCGAAGACCGACGTTGTTCTCCCCCTCCCGCCCAGGTTTCCGTATACCACCAGTCGCAGCCGCTCTCCGCATGAGAGCCCCTTTTCACCGCCCCATCTCACAGAGCCCCCTTCACCAGAGCCCCCTTCACAAGGAACACTCCCATGTCTGCTGCCATGCCGTCTCGCCGCCGGTTTCTCCAGGGCCTGTCGAGCACCGCAGCCGGCGTCTGCCTGGCCTCAGGCCGGCTGACGGCCCTCGCCGCTCCCTCCGACCGCCCCACGTTCGCCACGATCGGCCTGCGCAACCAGGGCTGGACGATCACCAGCAAGTCATTCCAGTTTGCCGATTTCGTGGCCCTCGTCGACGTCGATGCGGGTGTGCTTGAGGAGAACCGGGCCCGTGTGGAGAAGGCCCAGGGCCGCAAGCCCGACGGCTACAAGGACTACCGCACGGTGCTCGAGCGCGACGACATCGATGCGGTGATGATCGCCACTCCAGACCACTGGCACACCAAGATCGCGGTCGAGGCGATGCGAGCCGGCAAAGACGTCTACTGCGAGAAGCCGCTGACCCTCACGATCGACGAGGGCAAGCTGATCGAACGGGTGGTGAAGGAAACCGGCCGGGTGTTTCAGGTGGGAACCATGCAGCGGACCGAATCGGAGCAGCGGTTCCTGCAGGCGGTGGCGCTCGTCCACGCCGGCCGCATCGGCACCGTGAAGAAAGTCACCTGTGGCATCAACGGCATGGAGCCCTCGCCACAGATCCCTGAGGCCCCCGTTCCCGCAGGCCTCGACTGGGACCTTTGGCTTGGCCCAGCGGAAGCGGTTCCCTACCGAGCGCTTCCGCAGCTGCGGGAGGGCTACGGCGGTGGTGTGCCGCTCTACAGCAACTGCCACTACTCATTCCGCAACTGGCATGAATACTCCGGCGGCAAACTGACCGACTGGGGAGCCCACCATGTCGATATCGCCTGCTGGGCACTCGGTGCAAGCGACACCGGCCCCAGCCGCATCGAGCCGCTCGACTACACCCTGCCGGTGGACTACAAGGACGGAGAGCCCTTGGTCCACGATCGCTACAACGCCGCCACGCACTTTCGCATCCGGGCGACGATGCCCAATGATGTGGAGATGATCATCACCAGCGAGGGCGATAACGGCATCCTCTTCGAAGGCACCAAGGGCCGGTTCTTCGTCAACCGAGGCAAGATCGCTGGAGCCCCGGTCGAAGCGTTGGCCGACGACCCGCTTCCCGAGGGTGCGATCGAAGCGGTCTATGGAGGTCCGGTGAGCGCGAACCACACCGCCAACTTCATTGAGGGCATGCGATCGCGGAAGCAGCCGATCTCGGACGTTTGGACCCACAACCGGATGCTGGAAATCTGCCACCTCTGCAACATCGCGATGCGGCTCGGCCGGCCCCTCGACTGGGATCCTGCTGCCCGGCAGATCGTGGGTGACGAGCAGGCCAATAGCTTTCTGAGCCGGGAAAGCCGCAAGGGCTTCGAGATCGAGGGAGCCTGAGCCAGGGCATGCCGCAGGCGTTCGCCGACGGTATGATGATCGCCGGGCGTGCGGGAAGACACGCCCGGTCGTTCCTGGCTCTGCCAGGAGGTGCGACGTTACGGTTCACGTTGTCTTCGGGGGTCTTTGGTCCATGGCTCGCTCCACGCTTTCTCGCCGTTCGTTTGTTGCTGCTGGCTCCGCTGCCGTGGCCGCCGGGCTCCTCCCTCGCGTCGCTGCCGCGGCGATGCCTGCCGCTCCGCTGGGCATTCAGCTCTACTCGCTGCGGGGCTACGACGTCGACACGGCGCTTGCGCATGCCAAAGACCTGGGCTTTCAGGCGGTCGAGTTCTACTCCGGCATGTTTCCAATCACCGACGACACCGCGGTGATCGATGCGACCGTCATGAAGGTCAAAGACCTTGGCCTGACCATCTCGGCCCACGGCGTGAATGGTTTTGGTGCCGATGCCGACGCCAACCGCAAGGTGTTTGCGTTCGCCAAGGCTGCCGGCATCCGCACGATCTCAGCAGATCCATCGCCGGAGTCGTTCGCCAGCCTCGACGACCTCGTCAAAGAGTTCGACATCCGGATCGCGATCCACAACCACGGCCCCGCCCATCGCTACAACCGGGTGATCGACGTGCTGCATGCGATCGAGGGCCACGACGAACGGATCGGGGCCTGTGCCGACCTCGGCCACTTCATCCGCTCCGGCGAGCGGCCCACGGAGGTGATCCGCCTGCTGGCCGGCCGGCTCTACGGCATCCATCTCAAGGATTTCGCCGAGATGAAAGAGAAGACCGAGGGCGTGATCCTTGGCAAGGGCCACATGGATGTGCGGGCCGTCTTCGAAGCCCTGGTGAAGGCCGACTTCCCTGCCGACGGCGCCCTCTCGCTTGAGTATGAAGAGAATCCTTCCGATCCCATTGCCGACATCCGCGAGTGCGTCGCCGTCGCGCAGGCTGCCATGAAGGCATAGCCCGACTGACCGCTGCCTTTCCAACCACGCGCGCCCCATCACTGCCGTCACATTTTTCCGGAGACTTGTGTCATGCCGCTCTATGAATACGCCTGCCAGCACTGCGACGAGAAGTTCGAACTGCTGATCCGTGGCCAGGAAAAGCCGGCCTGCCCGCACTGCAAGGGCAAGAAGCTCACCAGGCTGCTCAGTGTGGTTTCTGGCCATGTGGCCGATGGATCGTCTGGCGGCGGTGGTGAGATGCCGGAGGGAGGCTGCGGCATGCCCCAGTGCGGGATGGGTGGCTGCGGCATGGGCGGCATGGATATGGGCGGTCTCGGCGGCATGATGGCCCTGCTGCTGGCCGTGTTTCTCTCCTGGGCAGGCACAGCGATCGCAGCGGAGCCTCCAGCCCGGCTGCTGGTGGTGACAGTCACCAACGGCTTCCGGCATAACTCGATCGAAACGGCGGAGCCTGTCATCGAGCAGCTCGGTCGGGAGAGTGGCCTTTTCCATGTCGACTACCTGCGGCAGCCCGCCGGAGAAGAGGTGTTTGCCAAGGCTTTTGCCCCCGAGGCCCTCGCTGAGTTTGATGGCGTGATCTTTGCGAGCACCACGGGCGAACTGCCGATACCCGATGTCGATGCCTTCCTGTCGTGGATCAAGAAGGGCAAAGCCTTCATCGGCATGCACGCCGCAAGCGACACCTTCAAGAGCAACGATGCCTACGTGGAAATGATCGGCGGCCACTTTGCAGGCCATCCCTGGAACGCAGGCGGAGAGCATGCGTTCGTGGTGCACGAGCCCGGCCATCCGCTGGCCGCGATGGTTCCTGAGCGTTTTCGCTGGAAGGACGAGATCTACCAGTACGACCTCCGCTACAACCCCGACAACCTGCGGGTGCTCGTAAGCCTCGACATGACGGCTAGCACCCCCAAGGAGCCGTGGCATGTGCCGGTCTCGTGGGTCCGCAGCTATGGCGACGGCCGCGTCTTCTACACGAACTTCGGCCACAACGACGCCACCTGGCAGGAGCCTGCCTACCAGCAGCACCTGATCGAGGGCATCCGCTGGGCGCTCGGCCGCTCGGAGGCCCCGGCAGAGCCGAATCCCGAGGTGCAGGCGGCAGAGTATCTGCGGAGCGTGGTGGCGGCAGCCGCGGAGGCCACCGGAGGGAATGCCGACGACCTGCTTGCCAAGGCCGATGCACGCATTGCGAAGGATCCCAGCTTTGCTGTCGGCCTGCGGCCCAGGATGCTTGAGCTACGGGGCATGGAAGCGGCCGCCAGAAAAGATGCCTATGCCGCGATCCTGGCCGAGCTGGAGGGAGGCCTCTGATGTCTTGCTTCGTCCACATCACTCGAGGCTGCGCTCGCTGATCCCTACCCGCTCACCGATGCCGCACGCGAGCAGTTTCGCGAAGACGGCTTCATTCGGTTGCCGAAGGTTTTCAGTGCCGAGGTGCTCTCTGCCCTGGAGCCTGCGATCACAGCAGACACGCTCGCCCATGATCGCTCTGCCGGCGTGCCGCTGGAAGAACGCGACACCTACGGGAAGGCGTTTATCCAGGTGGGCAACCTCTGGGAACGGTGCCCCGAGGCTCGCAGCCTGACATTCTCCAAGCGACTGGCTCGCATCGCCGCGGAGCTGCTTGGCACCCGTGGCGTGCGGCTCTGGCACGACCAGGCCCTCTACAAAGAGCCCGCTGGCGGCTTCACACCCTGGCACGCAGATCAGCAGTATTGGCCGATGGCCTCAGGCCTCTCGGTGACCGCCTGGATTCCACTGCATGCCGTGCCGCTGGAGATGGGCCCGCTCTCCTTCGCCCGCGGCAGCCATCGCAAGCGGATCGGCAGGGAGCTCGCCATCTCTGAGGAATCGGAGCGGCTGATCCGTGAGGCGGTTCGCGACCAGGGGCTCGTCGAGGTCAGCGAGCCGTATGCCGCCGGCGACGTTTCCTTCCACCTCGGCTGGACGCTGCACCGGGCCGGCCCTAACACGACCGCCCATCCGCGGAAGGTCCACACCGTGATCTTCATGGATCTTGAGATGCTGCTGGCGGAGCCGAAAAACGACGCCCAGCGGCTCGATCATCAGACATGGACTCCGTCGACTGAGATTGGCCAGGTCATGGCCGACCCTCGCAACCCCGTGCTCTACGAGGCTGCGAGCAGCGAGGCCGCCACGGGCTGACAACGCCTTCATCACAACGCTGGCTGATAGACTTCGCGGCAGAGACACTACCGGAGTGTTCTCAACCGACGCTTTCTCAGAGGGGACGCCTCCATGCTGGCACGATTTTTCGGGTGTGCGGTGGTGGCGACCGCCGTGATGGCCCCACCCCCAAGCCACGCCGCCGAAACCTTCGAGCTCACGCTCACGCAGCAGCATGCCAGCGATGCCGCTTTGACGGGCTTTCGCATCGAGCAGCAGACAGCCTCGTGGCCCGCAGGCCGCACAGCGCTGATCGTCTGCGACGTGTGGGATGCCCACCACTGCCTCAACGCCGTAAAGCGGCTCAACGAGTTTGCCCCGCGGCTCAACGAGGTGGTCAAGGAGGCCCGTCGTCGAGGCGCGACGATCATTCATGCCCCGAGCGACTGCATGGAGGCCTACACCGACCATCCCGCACGAAAGCGAGCGATGGCCGTTCCCCTGGCTGCCACCTTGCCAGAAGACATCACCTCCTGGTGCTCCTCGATTCCGGCCGAGGAGACGGTTGAATATCCGATCGATCAGTCTGACGGCGGCGAGGATGACGACCCGGCCGAGCATGAAGCCTGGGCGGCCGAACTCGCCGCGCGTGGCCTCAACTCCAGAGCGCCCTGGAAGCAGCAGCTGGCCACGATCGAAATCGACGCTGATCGCGACTTCCTCACCGATCGTGGCGACGAGGTCTGGAGCATTCTTGAGGCCCGCGGTATCGACAACGTGATCCTCACCGGCGTGCATGTAAACATGTGCGTGCTCGGCCGCCCTTTTGGCCTCCGGCAGTTAGCCCGCAACGGTAAGCATGTCGTCTTGATGCGGGACATGACCGACAGCATGTACAACCCCGCTGCCTGGCCTTTCGTGAGCCACGTGGAAGGCACCCGCCGCGTGATCGAACATATCGAGCGGCATGTCTGCCCCACAATCACCAGCGATCAGCTGCTTGGCGGCGAGCCATTTCGCTTTGCAGCCGACATCGGTGCCAGCCGCCCATGAAGACGGTTCACATCCTCACCCTGACGGTTCCCGATGCTCCGGGAATCGTGCATGCGGTCTCCTGTGGCCTGCTTGACATCGGCGGCAACATCGTGGAGAGCGGCCAGTTTGGGGATCCGTGTTCGCGGCTGTTCTGTCTACGGACCGTCGTCGAGACCGAGTGCCAGGCGTCGGAGGAGGTCGCTGCGGCGGTCGCTGGAAAGCTCGCTGCTGCGGGGCATGACCAACGGGTGCGGCTGGAGGTCCGGCGGGCCGACCGGCAGCCGCGGATTCTGATCATGGTCTCCAGATTTGACCACTGCCTGGTCGACCTGCTCTACCGCTGGAGGAACGGCCTGCTTCCGGTGGAGATCCCGGCGATTGTCTCCAATCATCCCGATGCCGAGCCGATCGCCCGCAGCCACGGCATCCCCTTCCACCATCTCCCGATCACGCCTGCAACCAAGCCTGCCCAGGAGGCAAAGCTGCTCGAGATCGTCAAGGAGAGCCGCATCGACCTGGTGGTGCTCGCCCGTTACATGCAGGTGCTCTCAAACGAGCTCTGCCTGAAGCTCGAAGGCAAAGCGATCAACATCCACCACTCGTTTCTGCCGGGCTTCAAAGGGGCCAAGCCCTACCACCAGGCGGCGGCTCGCGGGGTGAAGCTGATCGGTGCCACGGCCCACTTCGTCACGCCCGATCTTGATGAGGGGCCGATCATCGAGCAAGACGTCGCCCGTGTGACCCATGCCCACACGGTTGAGCAGATCATCGCCCTCGGCCAAGACACCGAGCGGCTGGTGCTCGCCCGTGCCGTGCGGCTCTGGGCCGAAGACCGCGTGCTGATGATCTGCGACCGCACGGTCGTGTTTACCTGATGATCTCGCTGAGTGTGGAAAAAGTCTGCCGCTTCATCCCTGCACGAGATCATGCATCACATGGCCGTGGATGTCGGTCAGACGGAAGTCGCGGCCCTGGTAGCGGTAGGTGAGCCGGCGGTGATCAATCCCGAGCTGGTGCAGGATCGTGGCGTTGAGGTCGTGGATATGCATCGAGCCGGGCGTCCAGGTTTCCTTCGCCGGCTGCGGGAAAATCGGCTGGCCGTGCTCGTCGGCGATGTTGTAGCCGTAGTCGTCGGTGCGGCCGTACGTAATGCCCGGCTTCACACCGCCGCCAGCCATCCACACCGTGAAGCACCGCGGATGATGGTCGCGACCATAGTTCTCACGGGTTAGCCCACCCTGGCAGTAGACGGTCCGACCAAACTCGCCGCCCCAGACAACGAGCGTGTCGTCGAGGAGGCCGTGTCGCTTCAGGTCTTGAATCAGGGCAGCCGAGCCTTGGTCGATATCCCGGCACTGCGACTCATGCTCCGCCGGCAGGTTGCCGTGGGCATCCCAGCCGCGGTGGAAGATCTGGACGTTGCGGACGCCCCGCTCCACCAGCCGCCGGGCCTGCAGGCAGCAGGCTGCAAAGCTGCCCGGCGTGTTGACGTCGTCGCCATAGAGGCTGAGCGTGTCGGCAGTTTCGCCTGAGATGTCGACCAGCTCGGGGATTGAGGTCTGCATCCGGAAGGCCATCTCATGCTGCTCGATCCGCGAGAGCACGCCAGGGTCGCCGAAGGCGTCGCAGTGCTGCTGGTTGAGCGTCTGGAGGAGATCGAGCTGAGCCCGCCGGTCGCTGCGGCTGACGCCTGGGGGGTTGGCCAGATAGAGCACAGGATCGCCCTGGCTTCGCATCAGAATCCCCTGGTGCTCCGCCGGCAGAAAGCCTGGCCCCCAGAGGCGGTTGAAGAGGCTCTGCTCGGCGTAGCTCGTCTTGGCGTGCATCACCACGTAGTGCGGCAGGTTGTCGTTCATACTGCCAAGGCCGTAGCTCAGCCAGGCCCCCAGGCTCGGCCGGCCGGGCACCTGGCTCCCCGTCTGGATGTAGGTGATGGCCGGATCGTGGTTGATCGCCTCCGTGAAGGCGGTGTGCACCACGCAGAGTTCCTTCACCACGCCAGCGGTGTGGGGCAGGAGTTCACTGACCCACACGCCGTCGGCATTGTTGTCGTGCTTGGTGAAGCGATACTTGCTCGGCGCGAGCGGCAGGCCGCCTTGCTGGTTGGCCGTCATTCCAGTGATTCGCTGCCCGTCGCGGATATGATCTGGCAGCTGCTCGCCAAACTGCTTCTCCACCGCCGGCTTGTAGTCCCACATGTCGTGCTGACTGGGGCCGCCGCTCATGAAGAGATAGATCACATGCTTTGCCTTGGCTGCATGGTGCAGGCCAGGCTCCGCAGCCGCCACCCCGCCCGAGGCTTCGTCAGCCACGACTCCGTCCTGAGCCAGCAGCTGCGCCAGCGAGGCCGTCCCCAGCCCGAGAGCCGTCTGCCCAAAGAAATGTCGCCGCGCCAGCGTGGCAGCAAGATCTCGCTCCGCAGAATGCACCATTCCTCAGCCCCCTTCTCTTTGTACTGCTCGTGCTGCTAGTACTGCATCGTGGCCGCATCGCTTGCCAGCACGGCGACGGCCAGCTGGGTCCAGCTGGCGACTTCAGCCGCCAGCAGCGATGGATCGCGGCTGGCTTCACCGACAGCCAGCAGGCCCTCCGCCGCCGCCGTGTCTGCGGCATAGCGTTGCCGCATTTCTCGCAGGAGGCCATCGCAGGCACGCCGCTCCAGCTCACTCGGCGGCCGGCAGGCGAGCATCGTAAACAGCGCTTCCAGCCGCTCATCGTCGCGGCTCTGCTCCCGCAGCAGCCGCTCGGAAAGCTCCCGTGCCATCTCAATCCGCTGTGTCTCGTTGAAGAGCCCGAGCGACTGCAGCGGCGTGCTCGTCCGCGACCGTCGCACGCAGGCCGACTCTCGGTCGGGAGCATCGAAGAGCGTCATCATGGGATGCGGGCTTGTCCGCTTCCAGTAGACATAGAGACTGCGGCGGTAGAGCCGCTCACCGGTGTCGGCCACATACTGCTTGGTGTTGCTCGCCGGATGGGCCATGGCCGCCCACATCCCCGACGGCTGATAGGGCTTCACGCCTTCGCCTCCCATCGCGGGGTCGAGCAGGCCACTGCTCCAGAGCCCCAGATCGCGAAGCACCTCGGCATCGAGCCGGTAGCGGGGGCCGCGGCCCACGAGCAGGTTCTCGGGATCATCGAGATCGGGTCTGGTGGCGGATGCCTGCCGAAAGGCACGGCTGGTCAGCATGATCTTGAGCATGTGCTGCATGTCCCAGCCGCTCTCGCGAAGTTCCACCGCAAGCCAGTCGAGCAGCTCTGGATGGGTTGGGCGGCGGCCCTGCACGCCGAAGTCTTCGGGGGTTCGCACGAGGCCCGCCCCAAACACCTGCTGCCAGAGGCTGTTGACGAGCACGCGGGCAACGAGCGGCTGATCAGCTGAGGTCAGCCAGGCGGCCAGGCCGAGCCGCGTGCGGGGGGCGTCGTCTGGGAGATCACCGAGCACCGCCGGCACGCCGGGCTCGAGCGGGTCGCCCTTGGGCTGGTCATACTCGCCACGATGCAAGACCCTGGTCTCGCGTGGCGTCGACAGATCGGCCGCCACGAGCGTTGTCGTGAAGGCCGCCTCCGCAGCCTCACGGCGGACGAGCAGACCGCGGGCCTCAGTGGCCAGCTGCTGAGGGGCAAAGGGGCCCGTGGGACGGGCAGCCAACGCCAGCACATCGAGACCGCTCAGCCCGCTCCATCGGCTCGCATCATCCCCAGTGAGGCTCACAACTCCGGCCTCCACGAGGTTGCGGGCATGGGCAACATGCTCAACCGTTTCAGCTTCCAGCTCCTGCCAGGCCTGCCAAGCCGCATGGTCGGCAGGCACCCGCACCGTCGGCCCAAAGGCATAGGCATTGCGATCCATCGGTGGCTCGGCCGTGCTGTTGAAGAATGCCAGCAGCTCGTAGTATTCCGTCTGCGTGACAGGGTCGTATTTGTGGGTGTGGCAGCGGGCGCAGGTGAGCGTCATGCCCAGGAGCACCGTGCCCAGGGTGTCCGTGCGGTCGAAGCTGTTTTTCGCCTGAAACTCGTCGGGAATCGCACCGCCCTCGCTGGTGGTGGGATTGAGCCGCACGAAGCCGGTGGCCACCTGCTGCTCCAGCGTTGGCTCCGGCAGCAGGTCGCCTGCGAGCTGCCAGGTGATGAAGTCGTCGAGCGGCAGGTTGGCATTGAAGGCCCGCACCACCCAGTCGCGATAGGGATAGATGCCGCGGCGGTTGTCGAGGTGCAGGCCGTGGGTGTCGCCGTAGCGGACCGCATCGAGCCAGAAACGGGCCATGTGCTCGCCGTAGCGGGGGCTTGCGAGCAATCGATCCAGATATCGCTCATAGGCGTCGGGGAGGCATCCGCGAGAAACGCCGTCAGCTCAGCGGGCGTCGGCGGCAGGCCAGTGAGCGTGAGGGCGGCCCGCCTGGCGAGCGTGCGTCGATCCGTCTCGGCCGCGAAGCCGAGGCCTCGCTCATCAAGCCGACGAGCAATCGCCTCGTCGATCACCGCCGAGCCATCGCCGCCACCATCTGCCAGCGGCCCACGGGTCGGCGGCACATACGCCCAGTGCTGCTCGTAGCCGCCCCCCTGCTCCACCCAGGCTCGCAGGATCTGCTTCTGCTCAAGGGTGAGCTGCTTCTCATAATCGGCTGGCGGCATCGGATCATCGGCAGAATCGATGCGGGCAAGCATCTCACTCTCCGCGGGATGCTCCGGATCGATCGCTCGGTAGCCGCCGCGGTCGGCCGTGGCCGCTGCAAACGAGTCGAGCCGCAGCCCGACGTCCTCATGAGTGTCAGGGCCGTGGCAGGCAAAGCAGGTGTCGGAGAGGACCGGCAGCACATCCCGGTCGAAGCTGACCTCCGCGGCGTCCGTGCGCTGCCCCGCGGCGATGGCCACAGCCAGCAGGATCACCGCTGCCACTCTCACAGGGCCCTGCATCGGTCGGCCTCCAGTCGGCACCATGGTGAATGTCTCCGCGGTGGACGATGTGGCCGCTCGTTTCGACCCAGCCTGAGCCTGCACATGCATCGTGGAATCCCCTTTACCACCAATCGTAACTGCGAGCGGTTCTCCAGAGCCATCCATTTCGGCAAAATCGGCCCCGGCTCGCTCAGTTTCCCCGGTCGCCTTCCCCATCCGCAGGCATCGCATGGCACAGCTCTACTTCTACTACTCGGCGATGAACGCGGGAAAGAGCACAACGCTCCTGCAGTCGGCCCACAACTACCGGGAACGGGGCATGCGGCCGCTGCTCTACACCCCGGCTGTCGACGACCGTGCGGGCACCCGCCAGATCAGCTCGCGGATCGGCATCTCGGCCGAGGCGATCAGCTTCGACTGCAGCTACAACTTCCACAACGCCCTGCAACAGATGCTGGCATCAGAGCCGGTGCACTGCGTGCTCATCGACGAAGCCCAGTTTCTCACGCCGCAGCAGGTGCTCCAGCTGACGATGGTCTGCGACCAGCTCGCGATCCCCGTCCTCTGCTACGGCATCCGCACCGACTTCCGAGGCGAGCCCTTCGCAGGCAGCACTTACCTGCTTGCCTGGGCCGACAACCTCGTCGAGATCAAGACGATCTGCCGCAGCGGCAAGAAGGCCACGATGAACGCCCGCCTCGATGCCCAGGGCAACCGGGTCGTGGAAGGCGAGCAGATCGACATCGGCCACCACTACGAAGCGATGAGCCGCAAGGAGTTTCGCCTCGACCAGGTCTCGCCAGTGAATCGTTCTCCGGGCCCGGAAGGATCAACGCGGCCGGAGCCGGCAGCCTGAAAGCCGTTGCACGTCCGCGAGCATTCCACACGAGCGATGTATGCTGGCCATCTTCATCAGCCTCAATGCATCCGAATCATCGTAAGGGAGGAAAGCAGCATGCGGCACGCCCGTCTCGGCATCAGCCTCTGTCTGGCCGCGATCGGCTGGATCAGCAGTGGCGGGGCAGCGATCGCTGCGGAACTCCGCGCGGCCGCGGCCACGATCGACATCACCCCCACCGAGCCCGTGCCGATGTGGGGCTACGGTTCCCGGCATGCCGCTCCCTCAACGGGCACGGCCGATCCCCTGCTGGCCAAGGCTGTGGTGATCGCGGTCGGCGACACCAAGCTCGCGATCGTGGGCCTCGATCTTGGCCGCTCCCCGACAGAGGCCGGGCTGCAGCGGATCCGCGAGGCGATCCGAGCCAAGGCTGGCATCGAACACTCCTTCATTGCCGGCTCCCACACCCACCACGGCCCGGTGGTCGAGCTCAGTGACGAGCCCGGCAGGGGCCAGGGCCGCTACGACGCCGCCGTGCGGTATGCCAGGTTTCTCGAAACACAGGTTGAGCAGGTGATTCTCGCAGCCGACAGCCAGCTCGTGCCCGCCCGCGTGGCAGCTGGCTCGCGTGAGCTTGAGGGCTTCAACCGCAACCGCCACTCCAAGATCCAGCCCGCTCCGGTCGACCGCCGGCTCGGTGTGCTCCGGCTCGACGATGCGGCCAGCGGCAAACCGCTGGCGGTGCTCGTCAACTTCACCGCCCATCCAACGAGCCTTCCTGATGCGACGATGACCTTTTCCGCCGACTACATCGGCTCGCTGCGAGAGACGATCGAAGCGAAACTCGGCGGCACGGCACTCTTCATGCAGGGGCTTCCGGCGACCTCTCCACCGACCGCAGCGGCCAGGATCACCGGGCCTACGGGGCAGCCCTGGGCCGAGCTGCCGCCGAGCTCGCTGAGTCGCTCGAGCCGGTCGCCGCGAAGCGGCCAACGCTCAAAGTCCGCGAAGAGCGGTTTGCATTTGATTGCAGGGTCGACTTCACGAACCCCGTGATCGCCGGCATCTATTCACTCGCCTTCTTCCCGGAGCTCGTGGCCAACTTTGTTGCGGAATACAGCGACGGCATCCGGCCCCGCATCACCGTGGCGGTGCTCAACGACTCGATCGCCTTTGGTGGGCGGCTCCGGCGAGTTCTTCTGCCAGCATGCAGTTCGGCTGCGGGAGCGAGCCCGTGTCGACGAGTTGTTCTTCTTCGGCTACTGCAACGGCTACCACCAGTACTTCCCCACGATCGAGGCGGCAGCTGAGGGCGGCTACGGCGCCGACACGCAGGTCGCCCCGGCGGAGGTGGGTGCCGGCGAAGCGATGATGAACGCGGCCCTGGCCTGGATCTTTGAGCTGCAGGGCGATCTGTAACGGCGAACAGGACGCGAGCGCTGGAGGGAACGGGACGGGTCCTCGGAGGACGGAGGGAACGGGACGGGTCCTCGGGCCGCGCAGCGGCCTCGGCTCCGCCGAGGTGCCTCCGGCACCCGAAGACCCGTCCCGCTTGTCGCACCCGGCACCCGAAGACCCGTCCCGCTTGTCGCACCGGCACCCGAAGACCCGTCCCGCTTGTCGCACCCGGCACCTGAAGACCCGTCCCGCTTCGTCATTTGCCGCCTATGGGCTACCGCCCTGGTCGTCCGTTGGGCCAGTGCGTCTTCATCAAGGCGGTGTGCTCTTCCTCGGTCAGCCGGCCTGGCTGACGACTGCCGGCTCCGGTGCGGTCGGTCAGCGTGTCGCCAAGTTCTGCTCGAGCTTTCTCGGCATGCTCCAAGAGCTGGGCAACCTTGTCGGGCATCTCGGCTGCGAGATCCCGGGTTTCGCCGGGGTCAGCGACCACGTTGTAGAGCTCGGTGCCGGTGGTCTTCTGCTGGTAGTCCACCGGCAGGCCCGCCTTCCCCCCTTCTCGACCGTCGAGCGTGCGGTAGCGGTGCGGCAGGACCAGCTTGTAGTCGCCGGCAATCACTGCCTGGAGCTCGTTCTGCCCGTAGTAGATCCAAAAGGCTTCGTGCGGTGAGGCCGCGTTGGCGTCGCCCGTGAGCAGCGAGCGAACGCTCACGCCATCGATTTCCTGCTCGGGCAGCGGAGCCCCAATCAGCTCTGCAACCGTTGGCAGCAGATCGATGTTCATCGCAGCTGTGTCGCAGACCGTGCCGCACGGAATCTGGCCCGGCCACCGCATCACGCATGGCTCACGAAACCCGCCCTCCCAGGTCGTGCCCTTGCCTTCCCGCAGCGGGCCGGCCGATCCGGCATGCTCGCCGTAGGAGAGCCACGGGCCGTTGTCGCTGGTGAAGAT
Organism: Pirellulales bacterium; assembly: GCA_018401745.1. GTDB lineage: Bacteria > Planctomycetota > Planctomycetia > Pirellulales > UBA1268 > M30B53. The sequence continues at coordinate 53,649 of JAGYJY010000006.1, forward strand.
CACGAGGGTCTGCTCATCAAGGCCGTTGGTGGAGATCGCGTTGATGATTTCACCGACAGACCAGTCGATCTCAGCGATCACATCGCCGTAAAGCCCGCGCTCGGTTGTCCCCTCGAAGCGATCGCTGACGGCCAGCGGCACATGTGGCTGTGGATGGGGCAGGTAGAGAAAAAAGGGCTGGTCGCGGTTGCGGTTGATGAAGTCGACAGCGCGAGCGGTGAGCCAGCTCGTCATCATCCGCTGATCGCGTTCGTCGGCTGTCCGCAGCCGCCGGGTGCCCTCAACGATCGGTAGCGGCGGAAAGGCGTTGGTCTGGGGATGCTGCGGCCACATGTCGTTGGAGTAGGGGATGCCAAAGAACTCATCGAAGCCGTGGCTGGTCGGCAGAAACGTCTCATGGTCACCGAGGTGCCACTTGCCAAAGATCGCGGTGGCGTAGCCTTGACCTCGGCAGAGCTCGGCAAGCGTCGTCTCGGTGGTGTTGATGCCATGCCGGCTGCCTGGGCCGAGGGCCCCGTGGATCCCAACTCGGTTGGGGTAGCAGCCGGTCAAGAGGGCGGTCCGCGAGGCGCTGCACACAGGCTGAGCGGCATACCAGCGACGAAACATGCGGCCCTCTGCGGCCATCTGGTCGATGTTGGGCGTCTTCAATCCCTCCGCCCCAAAAACACCCACATCACCGTAGCCCTGGTCATCGGTGAAGATGATCACGATGTTTGGCGGCCGCTCGGGCAGCCCCGCATCTGCGGGCCGGTTGCTGCTCCCCACCAGCGTGCACGCCGCCCCAACGATCAGCATCAGCCGCACGAAGCGGCTCGCAGAATACCTGCCACACAGCATTGCTTGAGATCCCCTTCAACGAGACGCACCTGCGGCCTCTCAGTCAGCCGGCCTGCCCGAGATGTCTGCCTGAGCGGCCAACACCGGGCAGTTCTTCCCGCGTGGACGATCATACGACAGACGAGGCGTCTGATCACCGTTTGGAAACCACGCCACACCGCGCCACACCGCGGCGGGAGCCTGAGGCAGCGCAGCAGCGGCTTACCGGGCTGCGGCCGGGGCTCCAGAGCCGCTTGGCAGGCGACTGGAGGCAGAGCCGCCGGTCGGGGTGTCGAGCAGAATAATCTCGGCATCGCGACGCGGCCTGGGCTCACGATCCTGGCCGGTGTCAGGCAGCCTCACCGGGATGTGGTACGTCTGAACGTCTGGTTCGGCCGGCTGCTCGTCGACAGCGCTCCCCCCCACAGAGCGGTAGCTGAAGAACCCAGCGGCACCAACGAGCAACAGCAGCACCCCCACCATCGCGGCCATCACACCCACGACCAGCGACCCGCGGAAGCCGCGGCCCAGCTGCCGGCTGCGACGCTCCTCTGGCGAGATCTGCTGATAGGCATCGAGGGTTTTCCGCACAAACGCGGCATCGACATCAAGCTCGCGGGCGATTTCGAGAACAGATCGCTCCCCCAGCAGGCTCTCTCCCTGAGACTCCATCCGCATCGCCGTGCGGAGGATCGAGTCGACATCGCTGCGAGGAACCCACCGCTCGGCCTCCCGCACGGGCATCACCGCAGCGGTCATGGCCAGCCCATCGAGCTCGTCGCCTGAGGGCCTCGCGAGTCCGATCGCGTCGAGCGCCGCCAGTGCTGCGGTTGCTGATGCAAATCGATTGGCGGGATCGCGGGCGAGCAGCTGCATCAGCCAGGCCTCAAGGGCCGGCGGAACATCGTCGCGAAGGTTTGCCAGTGGTGGCGGGTCCTCCACGGCGATCTGCCGCAGCAGCTTCAGCGGGCTGGCCTCACCAAAGGGCGTGCGGCCGGCAAGCATCTGATAGAGCGTAACCCCGAGACTATAGAGATCGCTCGCGGCAGTGGCCTCCTCGCCGGCAGCAGCCTCCGGAGCGAGATACGAGACCGTTCCCAGCAGCGTGCCGGTGATCGTCAGGCTCTCCGCTCGCTCAAGGCTGCGGGCGAGTCCGAAATCGGTCAGTTTGTAGGTGCCATCAGCAGCCCGCAGGATGTTGGCCGGCTTCACATCGCGGTGCACGATGCCGGCGGCATGGGCGGCAGCCAGGCCAGCGAGCACCTGTCGACCACAGTCGGCGGCCGCCTCCGCTGAGAGCCGGGGCTTCTCTTTGAGGATCTGCTGCAGGCTCTGCCCGTTGACATATTCCATCGCCAGATACGGTGGCGTTGCCTGGGGCTCAAACTCGTAGATCTGCACCACATGCGGAGAGGTGAGCCGGGCGATGCTGCGGGCCTCCTCGGCAAACCGCTCCATCACGCTCGCTGCAGAGCCTTCGCCCGCCGCAAAACGTGGATGCAGCACCTTCACCGCCGCATCCCGCTGCAACGCATCGTCGTGGCCGCGGAAAACCGTGCCCATGCCGCCGCGACCAAGCACACCGCTGATCCGGTAGCGGCCGATGTGGTCGAGCTCGGCCGGCGTGCGATGAGCATCGCGGGCAGCTGGCGGCCGAGGCAGCGTGACACCCGGAGCGAGCGGCACAGCGTTGATCCAGTTGTCGAGGAAGAGCCCCAAGAGCAGGTAGATCACCACGCCGGGAACCACGCCCGTGAGCATGGTGAGGAGAATCGCCAGCAGCCGCACGGCCACCACCGGTACGCCCCGCCGTGTGGCCAGGCCGGAGCAGACCCCCAGGATCCACGGGCCACCCGCGGCCCACGAGAGAAAACTGCTCCCCAGCACGACCGCCGCCGCCACGATCAGCGTGGCGATGATGAACACCATTTCCAGCAAGCCAAGGGCGATCACGGCAGTCTCTCCAGACCTCTCTTCTCTCCAGTCTCGACAGCAGCGGACAGCCGGAGCGTCAGACCCCGCGGCGACGGGAGCGAGCCTCCGCAGACTCGACCCGCTGCTCAAGCTCGGCCAGCCGCGACCAGAGGCTCCGGCCTGTTCGCAGAGGCCATTCTCGCACGTCGCGGCCCCGAATGGGACTCGCTGTTCGCCCCAGGGCAATCGCCGCCGCGAGGTAGATCGCGATCGTGGCCCACCAGGCCGTCCACCAGGCGATCAGGACCACTGCCAGTCGCACCCAGAATGCCGCGATGCCGAGCCGGTCAGCGACCCAGCGGCAGACCCCAAAGATCAGCCCGGGGCGTCGCAGGCGGGTGCGTTCCTCTGGCCAGTCACGATTGTCCATGAAGGTTCTTCCTCTCAAAGAGTGCGGCGTCACCACAGGCCGCACAGCCCACATCGACAGCAGCCCGATCAGCCACCCTGCCGCTGCTGCTTGAGAGCCGCCAGCTCCCGATCGAGCTCGTCGTCGCCCTTGAGCGCCTCAAACTGTTCGACCAGCGGGGCGTTGCTCGAAGGATCGACCAGGTCTGCCTCGGCCTCCATCCGCTCGATCCGATTCTCGAGCCGATCAAAGCGGGCCAGAGCCTCCAGGCTGTCGGCCTTGCGGAGCGTGGTCTGCGCCTGCTTGTGGTTGCGTGCCCGGGCATGCCGCTGAGCGAGCAGCCGGTGCTTGTCGCGGGCTGTCTGAATCTTGGCTTCGACTGCAGCGATGTCCTGTTTGTACTGCGCGACGAGGTCGTTGCAGGCCGCCACCTCCTCGGCAAACACCGCCGCCTTCTCTTCGTACTTTTTCTTCTCGCGGAGCGCCTCGCGGGCGAGATCCTCGCGGCCCCGGTCGACCGCCAGGCCAGCCCGGTCCTGCCACTCGGCAACAGCTGCCTGGGCCGACGCCGACGCCCGCTCGGCCTTCTTGCGTGCGGCGATCGCTCCGGCGCAGCTGGCTTTGACCTCGATCAGCGTGTCTTCCATCTCCTGCACCATCAGGCGGATCAGCTTCTCGGGATCCTCCGCCGCGTCGAGCATCGCGTTGATATTGGAACTGATGATGTCTCTCAGCCGTGTGAAGACGCCCATGGCGAGCCTCCGGTCGTACGTTCAAGCGATTTTGAAAGGGGGCCAACCCACCTGATCAGCCCGACGGAAGAGATGAGAGGCATATTCGGTGCCAAACCGGCCATCGTTTCACAACCTGTTGAGAAATAACGACTTAAGGGCCGTGATGCCGAAACATGCCGAACGCACAAAAGGCGGCATCCCCCACAAAATGGATTTTCTGGCCGTTTCGTGGTAAATGAAACCACATGCGTGAAGCCCTTGGCCAGTCCGACGCCTTTCTCTCGTTTGTCGAGCAGCTCTCTCGGGTCGCCGGCGTCGACCGGCCTGTGCTCGTTGTCGGCGAACGAGGCACGGGCAAGGAACTGGCAGCGGCCAAGATCCACTACCTCTCCCGCCGCTGGGAGTCGCCCTTGGTCGCGCTCAACTGCGCTGCCCTGGCACCCGCCTTGATGGAGGCGGAACTCTTTGGTCACGAACGGGGAGCCTTCACGGGTGCGGCCACCAGCCGGGCCGGACGCTTTGAGGCAGCCGACGGCGGGACGCTCTTGCTCGATGAGATTGGGCTGATCCCCATCGAGGTTCAGGAAAAGATTCTCCGCACGGTGGAGTACGGCAGCTTTGAGCGAGTCGGCAGCTCCAAGCCTCAACAGGTCGATGTGCGAATCGTGGGAGCCACCAACGCCGACCTGCCTGCCTTGGTTCACGACGGCCGCTTCAAGGCCGACCTGCTCGACCGGCTCGCATTTGAAGTGATCCGAGTGCCTCCGCTGCGGGAGCGTGGTGACGACATCCTCCTGCTCGCCCACCATTTCGCCAGCCGGATGGCCCTGGAACTCGGCCGTGAGCAGACGCCCACGTTTTCAGCCAAGGCGAAGCAGGCCCTGCACGCCCACGACTGGCCGGGAAACGTTCGTGAACTGAAAAACGTGATCGAGCGGGCCGTGTACCGCAGCGACACCACCACCATCAGTGAACTCATCTTCGACCCGTTCGCGGCCGAGCCGTCCCGATCGCAACACACCCTCGCGAGCCGCAGCACGAAGGATGCCGACGCCCCATCCATCGGCATCCTCGGTGGCACCGCAGCCTCGTCGACCGAGCCGCTGCCCCACTCGAACGCAGCCACCCAAACACCTCTTCTCGACGCCATTGCCTCCCTGGAGGTCGCCATGCTCAAGCAGGCGCTCGCAGAGACCCACTACCACCAACGGAAGGCAGCAGAACAACTGGGAATCACCTACCATCAGTTTCGTGGGCTCTACCGCAAACACGCTGGAGCCCTCAAGCCTCCACCTGCCTGACACCGCACCTGCCGATTCGCCCGCTCTCTCGCCAGCTTCGCCCGTTCTTCGACCACCGTTTTCAAGGAGCTCGCCAACGCCATGCACACCCCCAGAGGTTCTCGTGTCTCCCGCCGCAGCATGCTCGCTGCCGGCGCGTCGCTCACCGCTGCCGCGGCGTTCCCCACACCGCTCCTCGCTGCCGACTCACCGGCGCCGGTTGGCCGCCTGCCCAAGTTTGGGGTTTCGACCTATTCCTTCTGGCAGTTCCGCCAGGAGCCGGCGCCGATTGCCGACTGCATCGACAAGGCCGCTGCCATGGGCTTCGACGGCGTGGAGATTCTTGAGGTGCAGATGGGGGAAGCCTCCAACGCCCAGCTGCAGCAGCTCAAGCGGCAGGCCTTCGTCAACGGCCTCGACCTCTACGGCCTTTCCACCCACCAGGGCTTCGTGTCGCCAGATCCCGCCGTGCGGCAGGCCAACATTGAAAAGACGCTCCGCTCGATCGACCTCGCCTACCGGCTCGGGATTCCCACGATGCGGGTCAACACCGGCCGCTGGGGCACCTCCAAGGACTTCGATGAGCTGATGGCCAACCGCGGCATTGAGCCGAGGCTCCCGGGCTACACCGATGACGAGGGCTTTGCCTGGGTGATCGAGGCCTTTGAAAAGTGCCTGCCGGCTGCCGAAGAGAAGGGCGTGGTGCTCGGCCTGGAAAACCACTGGGGCCTCGGCCGCACCGCAGAAGGCGTGATGCGGATCGTAGAAGCGATCGACTCTCCCTGGCTGCGAGTCACCCTCGACACGGGCAACTTCCTAGACGACATGTATCCGCAGATGGAGCGGCTCGCTCCCGACGCCGTGCTTGTGCAGGCCAAGACCTACTACGGCGGCGGCAAGTGGTACACGCTCGACGTCGACTACGACCGCGTGGCGAGCCTCCTCAAGAAGGTCGGCTACATCGGCTACGTGTCGCTCGAGTTTGAAGGCCAGGGCGATCCAGCCAGCGAAGTCCCCAAGAGCCTCGCCATGCTCCGCGACGCCTTCGCCAAGGCCTAGCACCGTGTTCGTCTCGCCCTGGCCGCGAGGAGCGGGGCGAGGAGACGGCGGGCGGATGGTGAGGAGACCGCGCGCGGTGGTCCGGCTCGGCAGGCGGCAAAAGTCGCGTCGCTGGGCCAGGATAGGCCAAACGCTCCGCGAGCGTTCGCCGACCCGCCGAGCCTCCCCAGTTCGTCAATAAAGGGAGGGGACGGAGAGGAGACCGCGCGCGGTGGTCCGGCTCGGCAGGCGGCAAAAGTCGCGTCGCTGGGCCAGGATAGGCCAAACGCTCCGCGAGCGTTCGCCGACCCGCCGAGCCTCCCCAGTTCGTCAATGAAGGGAGGGGGACGGAGAGGGAACGGGACGGGTCCGCGGGCCGCGAAGCGGCCTCGGCGAAGCCGAGGTGCCTGCGGCACCCGTGGACCCGTCCCGCTTGCGCGGCGGATGGCCCGCAGCGAGCGTCCGGAGGGGCAGCCCCGGGCTCACCCCGAGCGACCCCACCAGGTGGAGCGATTCGCACCAGTCAGGTGGAGCGATTCGCTCCAGCACACCCCGCCGGAGCGTCATGGTGGAGCGATTCGCACCAGCCAGGTGGAGCGATTCGCTCCACCTCCTCCGCAGCGTCCCCTTCGCCCTGCTGAGAAAAAAGGCCGCTGAAACTCCGAGAAAAACGCGTTTTCTGAGGATTCCTCAGAGGCTGCCACGGCTTTGGCACGCGAAGTGCAACTTATTTCTTGCAGCGACAGGCTCTGAAGAGCCCGATTCCGGCGACCGCTCAGGTCGCAAGGCGTCGGCTGTTTGAGGCCTTTTGCGAACGAGGTCTGCCGGGGCGTCTCGGCAGGGCTCGCGTTTCAACACGTTGGGCACGAAACACGCTGCGTCCGAGAGCCGCCTGGCTTTTTGGAGATGCGTTTCCGTGCAAGGAGGTCCGTCGTCAAAGGAGTTCGCTCATGAACTTTCGAGGAAAAGCGGGATCAGCCTCTGCCCTGGCTGATTCCTGGCACCTCACCCATGCAGACATCCTCTGCTGTGCGGTGCCGATCGTGGTGTTCCTCTCGATCATTTCTGTGGTCTAGCTGGATACACCGTCCTGTTTGAAAAGCTTGTTGTCAGCAACCGTCCGTTCCGTCATTCCACTGCCGATTTTTAAGAGGGTCTTCATCGTGAAAAACGCCACCGCACTGCGAGTCTTCGTCGCCGGCGTCGCTGTTTCGTTTGCCTGTGCGACTGCCACTGCCAACGAAATGTCGCATCGCGTTGCCCTCGGGATCACTCCCACGCCTGTCTCGATTCCGCTGCCGTCCGGTGAGCTTTCGCTCGGCCTCGACGACATCACGTCGGTTGAGGTGCTGGGCCTGACGCGGGCTGAGGCGGATCAGGTGGTTGCGGCCCGCGGCATGTCTGGCCTTTCGGCCGCTGTGCTGCCGGCAGTGGTGGGTGACCTCTTCGGCATGCCGCCGGTGTCGTCCAACTGGGACAGCGTGCGGGCGGCTGTTGCCGCTGGCGGCTTCGCCACCCGGCCCACCGTCGGTGTGGATGAGTGAGTCACAGAACTTTCGTTTGAATCTTCAATACAGAGCCCCCACTGATTCCCCTGACATCCTGAAACTCGGAATCAGCACGCGGAGAACACTGATCGTGAACCTGCCAAACGCCTACGACCGACGAGACATGGCCAAGGATTCGGCCGCTTCCTCGCAGCAAGCCCCTGTGCGAGAGATCGTGATCGTCGATCCGCACTGCGATCGCTATGCCGACTTTGTGACGGCGGCCATGGACGGTGAGATCGGTCTTCACTTCTGCAACGACGCCCAGTCGGCCATCAAGCTCGCTCGACGCTTCCGAGCGGATGTCTGGCTCGTCAGCGAAGAACTGCCCGACATGGAAGGCTTCGACCTGCTGCCGCTGCTGGCCAATCAGGTCAGCCAGAGCGAGGTCGATCCTCTGCTGCGTGGCCGTCGCCAGTCGCTCGGCCGCGTTGGCCAGGGTCGCCACTCCGGCATCTTCATCGTTGCCGACGACTACAGCATCGAAGGCGAGCAGCGGTCTTTGGCAGCGGGCATTGCCGGCTACCTCGTGCGGCCTCTCTCCGCCGAACTCGTGCAGGCCCTGCGGCCCGCCGAATCAGCCCCAGCCTTCCTCGATGTTGTCGAGGCCTGAGCCACTCGCGGCTCTCTCACGCATTCCATCCGATTCAACAGATCCTTTTGCATTCACGTTTTTCCAGGAGTTCTCCAATGGTCATGAAGCTCGCCAAAGCGATCCAGGCTCCCAGCGTCGTCGTCATCGACCCTCGCTTTGAGGCCTATCAGGAACTCGTGGAGAGCGCCCGCTCCGGCCGCATCGGCCTGCACCTGCGAAGCTCCGGTGCTGAGGGCCTGGCCCTGGCGAAGAAGCATGCGGTTGACGCCTGGCTTGTGGCAGCCGACCTCGACGACATGTCAGGCCTCGACTTTGTCGAACTGCTCCGCAACCAGCTGGAAGCCTCGCAGACGACCGACAGCGAAGGCGGCCAGCAGCGGGTCGCGATCGTCAGCGAAGTGCCCGGCAAGCCTGGCCACTGGGAAGCCACCGAGCATGGAGCCGACCACTCGATGGTCAAGCCGATCTCGATGGCCGACCTCGAGACCTTCCTCGAGATGACCCCGGCTGAGCGGGAGATGATTCTCCCCGGCCGTGACCTCGCCCGCTCGATCCTCACCCTCCCGGTGAGCATGGGTGCCGCCGTCGTCGCCCTCGCGGTGGTGATGCTCGGCTGAGCCGGAAGTGGCCTGTCAACGAACAAGAGAGCCAGTGGGCCAATCATCGGCCCACTGGCTCGCTTCGTTTCAGGCAACGTCTGGAGGGCTCATCGCCGGCGAGGGCAACGCAGCCGTCGACGCTTCCTCAGTCTCAGGCCGCCGTGCTCTTCCCCGGCGGCCGTTGAGCAGCCAGCCGATCGGCGTGTGACGGACAAAGAGCTGGTAGCTCACCAGGAGCACCGCCGTGGCCAGCACGCATTCCAGGAAGAGCTTCAGCAACGGCGGCCAGGGCCAGGGGCGAGCCCAGGTCTGGAGGGCCACGAGCACCGGAATGTGCGCAAGATAAAGCCAGTAGGCTGAGTCGGAAATATATCTCACCACCGTGTTTTCTGACCGCAGCATCGCTCGAAAGAGCCCGATCAGGCCGAACGACATCAGCCAGGCAAAGAGCACCTGCGGAACGGCCGTTGCCACGGGATTGCCCATCGACGCCGCCGCTGCTGGAAAGCAGGCGAGCACCGCCAGCGGGAGCAGCAGCCACCAGCGACGGCCCACCCTGTTCTCGGGATCTCCTACAAAAAAGAGCAGGCCGCCGTAGCCGAAGAAGATGCCGTAATAGACGAGCAGGTGCGGCTGTGGCAGCAGACTCAGTGACGTGTCGGGACCGACGTTGGGGCCGAAGACACCCATAAAAAGCTGCGGGATCGCCGTCAGCGGCACGAGCCACAGCAGCACCGCAGGCGAAACAACGAGCCAGCGGGGAGGCGTGGGAAGCTTCAGCATGCTTGCCAGCCCAGCGAGGATCGTGAACCCAACGACCAGCCAGCAGAGGAACCAGAGAAACCAGAGGTGGCCGAAGATCGGGCCCATGAAGAGGCTTTGCGGCATCCATCTCGGCGGGAGCGGCACCACAAACTGTTCTGAGGTGAGCCAGGCTGTGTAGGCCTGGCGAAGACCGGCAAGCCCCGGCCGTCGGGACTCGTCGTCATTGCCCTGCACTCGCCGCGGCTCTTCCTTCTCCGCTTCGTCTGGATCGGCCCCGCTGGCGATGGCGAGCAGCTGCCGCACACGCTTTCGGCCTGCCTCAACCTCGTCCATGTCGGGCGTGGGGAGGCTCAGGACACCAGCCAGCATCGTCGTTGTGGCCGCATCGACCCTCGACGAATCGATCGGCGTGTCGCCGACCGGTCCCTTGGGCAGCGGCGTTGCTCCGCGGGCGAGCAACAGGTCCACGACCTCGGCCTTCCCCATGAAGGCCGCCGCGTGCATCGCGGTCCGTCCGCCCTGATCACGGCCGTTGACATCGGCCCCGTGGTCGATCAGCTCCCTGGCGACGTCGACATGCCCAAGCACGGCCGCCGTAGTCAGCAAGGGCGACTTCGACGCCGGATCCACCAGCGGCGGCCGGGGCCCTTCGGCTTCTTCCTCCTGGGCGAGCAGTTCCCCAAGCTGGCCCGCATCACCAGCTGCCACAGCCTTCGACACGGCGGCCAGCCAGGTGTTTTCTGAGGCCTGAGCCCCCTGCCCTTCGTCCTGCCGGGCAGCAGCCTCCCGGCTGCGGGCAGCCACCCACTCTCCCGCAGGCAGGATCGTCACGAGCCCCAGCATGCAGGGCACCAGCACCCGCATGAACCGCTGCCGGAGCATCGCCCCAGCCCCCCGTTTCTGCCAGAGCATGGCGGTGAAAAAGCCGCTCATCACAAAGAACAACGGCATGCGAAAGCCGTGAATCATCCCGACAATCAGGCCTGCGGCGAGCGACTTCTGCGTGTCCTGCACAATCCAGGGAAAGGGCATGAAGGCCATCGCCCCGTGGAGCAGAATGCCAAGCAGCATCGCAAACGCCCGCAGGGCGTCGAGATCGTGGCGGCGACCGTCACCCACGACGGCGGCGGACTCGGCTGTGGATGAGGAAGGGCTTTTCATAGTCTTTAGGCGAGAAACGCTGTTTTCGGCAAATCCTGACAGGCCCGCGTCCAACGGTGAAAGACGAACCGTCAGGATTGTCCCGTGCGTTGCGTTGTCTTGAAGCGGGGGACGCGTTTCGCAGCGTGACAGCCAGTTGCCGCATCCCAAAAAGGAATGATCCAGATGCCGCTCGACAACACGGCTGTGATCACCACGATCATGCAGTGGCGGCAGAAGCTGACCGCCGCCGCCTGGCTGGTGACCCGCGACCCCCACGCCGCAGACGACATCTTCCAGACGGTCGTGCTCAAAGCGATCTCGTCTGGAAGTGAGTTTCAAGCCGAGGCCGCGGTGGTGTCGTGGTCGTTTATCACCTGCCGCAACGCGAGCATCGACTGGCTGCGGCGGCGAAAACGAGAAGCCGCGATTCTGGAAGCCGACACGGTCGCCCAGCTGCACGAGGAGTGGGCCGCCGCTGGCCTCCAGCAGGAAGACCGCCGGGCTGATGCGCTGGAGGAATGCCTCAGTGACGTCCCCGAGCAGGCCCGCGTGCTCGTCCGGCTGCGGTATGCCGACGGCCTCGCGTGCGGTGAGGTGGCCGATCGGCTTGGCATCACGCTCGACGCGGTCTACAAGCGGCTCTCGCGGCTGCACCTCACGCTCCGACAGTGCGTTGAAGGCAAACTCGCCGTCGAGGGCAGCTCCTAATGACCTCATCACCGCCTCCGCTGCCAGGCAGCTCACGTGCTCCTGATGCGACGCGGATCGAACAGCTCCTGCGTTACCTTGACGGCAGCCTGCCACCGGAGGAGCAGGCTGCTGTCTCCGCCAGACTTGCCGCGGATGAGGCCACGAGGCAACGTCTTGCGAGATCTTGCCGAACAGATTGTGGGCCTCAGCGATCTCGAGCAGAGGCTGGCAACGCCCGCGGCGGCAGGCACCGCTCGGCCTTCATGGCCCGTCCGCAGCGGTCGCCGATGGCTGCTTCACTGGCAGGTCGGTGGCCGTCACACTGCTGGCCTCGATCGTGGTGGCCGCGAGTGGCTACTCGGCCTGGACGTTCGGCGGGCTTCCGCCGGTTCGCGTTGCCCGCAGTGTGGGCGCCACGCGTCTCTTCTCCTCGACAGGAACCACCCTCGACCGCATTCCCGAGGGCCAGCGGCTGACACCGGGCGACACCCTTGAATCACGGGCCGCCGATGCCTGGATCACGACCGACCTGATTGGCGGCCAGCTCACCATCGCGGGCGATTCGGTGATCCGGCTGCTCAGGCCGAGCGACAATGAGCGACGCTTTGAGCTGGTCGAAGGCAGCCTCTGGATCGACCCCAGCCCCAACGACCGCCTCGGTGACGTCGTGGTGCAGACGCCCACCTCAGTCATCGAGGCACGTGGCTGCCTGTTTGACGTCCGCACCACAGCGACAGACACGCTCATTCGGGTGCATCGCGGGCGGGCGGACGTTGCTCGACGCGTCGATGGCGCGGCGGTCGCGGTGGCCGCTGGCGAGCAGGTCACACTCTCCCTCGATGTGTCGGAAGCACCCGCTGCGACGCCGCAGCCCCACGGTATCTATCGCTGGTCGCTCGACCTCTCTGTCGCCGAATGGGTCAGCCACGGCATTGTCCTCCCCGCCTCGCACGACGCGCCGACGCGGCTCGCAGCGATTCCGCTGCTGTGGCGGGAAGGGGTGGATGCTCCGCTGCTGCTCTACGCTGCGGGTGTGGCCGCCTGGAGGACAACCGAGCATCCGGTGGTCCTGGCCTCCGAGTTCCGTTATCACCTTCCGTGGCCGCATGGCCACACGATCCGGGGTTCGCGTGGGGCTGACCACGCAGCGGATGCAGGGTGTCTTTGCGGGCAAGTTCGAGGTGACGATTGCGCCCGAAAGGCATGCAGTGGGACGGCGAGGACTGGACCGTCTCCCTGGAGATGCACCGTCTTGAGGCCTTGAACCCGCAGCTTGCCGCCTCTCCCGCCGGTCTTGAAGTGGGCGACGTCTATGCCTTCACGCTCGATCCCACCGCCAAGCTGCAGCTCACCGGCATTGCGATTGAGCCTCAGGCACCGCAGACGGCCTCGCTGAGCCGGCCGCTGCCTGGCCTGCCTGGTGGTCAGCGGGCCAGCCCTCCCCTTGACGTTTGCGAGGACCGCAGCCGTCGCCTATTCTGCGAGGCTTCACCACGGGAGGGAAGCCACCATGAATGCTGTTGCCGGTCTGCCAGGATGGCCGTGCCGAGACCTGTTTCCCCGGAGGGCTGTCTGGGCATTCACCGCGATTGCCCTGCTGCTTGCGAACTGCTGCCTGGCCGACGGGCCTCCCGCAACAGCACAGGCCGATCCGATGCTGGTCGACGGCGATCGCATCGTGCTTCTCGGCGAAGGCTTCATTGAGCGGGAGGGCCAGCTCGGCCTCATCGAAACAGCCCTGACGGCAGGCCATCCGCAGGCCACGCTCGAGTTTCGCAACCTCGGCTGGAATGGCGACACAGTCTGGGCAGAGTCGCGGGGTGTTTTTGACAGCCCAGCAGAGGGCTATCGACGGATGATCGAGCTTGTGGGCGATCTGCAGCCGACCGTCGTCTTCGTCGCCTACGGCCGCAACGAGTCGTATGCCGGCCCCGAGGGCATTGCCGCCTTTCGCGAGCAGCTCACGCGGCTCTGCGACGATCTGACACGACCGGCCCCAGCCGACAACGACCAGGCCCCGCAGCCCCCCCGGCTGGTGCTCGTCACCCCTGTGCCATTTTTGCAGGCAAGCACCTGCCCGGATGCCGATCGTCGCAACGAGCTGCTGGCGGCGTATGCCGAGGTGATTCGCGACCTGGCTGCGTCGACCGACAGCGGGCTGATCGATCTCTTTGCCGCGTTTCCCCGCACCAACGACAACGGCCTGCTCTCCCTCGACGGCATCCAGCTGACCCGGGCGGGCTATTATGAAGCTGCGGCAATCATGCGAGCGGCCACTGGCGGCTCCCCGTCGGGCGACGACCCCGCCCAGCTGGAACCAGTCCGCGAGCTCGTGGCGGCCAAGAACGAGCTGTTCTTCCACCGCTGGCGGCCTGCCAACGAGACCTACCTCTTTCTCTTCCGCCGCCACGAACAGGGCAACAACGCGGTCGAGATTCCCCAGTTCGACCCGCTTATCGCTGAAGCGGAAGGCCGCATCCGTGCTGCAGTCGATGCGCTGCCATGACGGCAACTGCTCCCGGCCGTTCTTGCCGCACGCTCACCTGACACCGCCTCAATCCATCGCTCAGTCCGCCCTCACGAGGATCCCGTCACATGTCTGGCACGCGTCTCCTCCCGCTTCCACACACCACGCGCACCGCATCGCTGGCCGCGATCGCCCTGGCCTTTGCCTGCCAGCCCCTCTTTGCCCAGCGAGACCTGACAGACATCCCCGCTCCCGATCCCGTGGCCGAACGAGCAGCGATGACGGTCGCCGACGGCTATGAGGTCACGCTCTTTGCCAGTGATCCGATGATCGCCAAGCCGCTGCAGATCAACTTCGATCCGCAGGGCCGGCTGTGGGTCTCTTCGTCAAAGGTCTACCCGCAGATCCAGCCTGGCGAGGTGGCCAACGATACGGTCACGGTCCTGGAAGACCGAGACGGCGATGGCGTCGCAGACCATCACACGGTGTTTGCCGATGGCCTGCTGATGCCCACCGCTGTGTTGCCAGGCGACGGCGGGGCCTACGTGGCCAACAGCACCGAGATGCTGCACCTCGCCGACACCGACGGCGATGGCACAGCCGACACCCGCCGCGTGATCCTGGCGGGGTTTGGGGCCGAAGACACGCATCACATTCTGCACACCTTCCGCTGGGGCCCCGACGCCCGGCTCTTCTTCAACCAGTCGATCTACATCCACAGCCATGTGGAAACCCCCAGTGGGGTGAAGCGGCTCAATGGCGGCGGCATCTGGCGGTTTCTGCCCCGCACGCTCGCCGCTTGACATCTTTGCCCGCGGCTGGGTGAACCCCTGGGGGCATGCCTTCGATCCGCACGGCCGCTCACTCGTCACCGATGGTGCCGGCGGCGAAGGGATCTACTACGGGTTTCCCGGGGCCGCCTACCAGACGGCCGTGGGCACCCCACGCATCCTCCACGGCATGAACCCCGGCAGCCCGAAATACTGTGGCCTGGAAATGATCGACGGCCCACATCTTCCTGACGACGCTCAGGGCACGCTGATCACCCACGACTTCCGGGCCAACCGTGTCTGTCGCTTTCGCCTCAGCGAGGCTGGCTCAGGCTTTGCCAGCGAGAAACTCCCCGACCTGATCCACTCCTCGCGGGTCACCTTCCGGCCAATCGATGTGAAGATGGGCCCCGATGGAGCGATCTACGTGGCTGACTGGTACAACCCGATCATCCAGCACGGTGAGGTCGATTTCCGCGATCCTCGCCGCGACCGCGAGCATGGCCGCATCTGGCGGATCACCGCCAAAGACCGGCCACTCACCGAGCGGATCGATTTCACATCGCTCAGCAACGAAGAGCTGCTTGAGCATCTCTCTGCGGACTCGGGCTATGCCCGCGACATGGCCCGCCGGGTGCTCTGGTCCCGCAACCCCCTTGAAGTGCACGAGGCACGGGCCCGCTGGGTGGCAGGCTTTGCTGGAGCTTTCAGCAGCCCTGATGTCGATCGGCTGAAACTGTGAGGGCCTCTGGCTCGCCCAAGCGATCGACCGTGGCAGTCAAGACGACGTCGACCGACCGCTGCTCAAGGAGATGCTCACCTCGGCCGATGCTCGCTGCCGTGCTGCCGCCGCCCGTGTGGCAGCTGACTGGGCCGACCGCCTCGACAATCCGCTGGAGCTGCTGGCGGCCGGCGTTGACGACCCCTCCATGCTCGTCAGGCTCGAGACGGTGCGGACGCTGGCAGCCATCGGCGGCGAGCGGGCCGCCGAACTGATCCTGCATGCGGTCGATGCGGAACGGGATGATGCCCTCGACTACGCCGTCTGGCTTGCTGCCCGCGAGCTGGAGCCCGCCTGGCTGCCTGCCGTGCTGGCGGGCCGCTTTGATGACGGCGGCCGGCCGGAGCGGGTGCTCTTTGCGGTGCATGCCGCGCAGAGCGGTGCGGCGATTCCCTGGGCTGTCGGTCTGCTGGAAAACCGCGGCAACGCTGGCTGCCGAGGTGATTGCCCAGGCGGAAAACGCGATCGCCCTCTACGGCACACCCGAGCAGGCCCGGCTGGCCTTCGACGTGGTGATCGATCCGGCCACACCCTTTGAGCGGGCCGAAGCCCTGCTCGGCTCGCTGCTGACGGCCACCGCCACCCGTGGAACCGTTCCGGCAGGCGACCTGTCAGGGCTCTCGCAGCTGCTGCATACCGACGGCGGTCCGCTCTCGGTGCGGGCCGTGGAGGCCGTGGGCGTGTGGGGGCTGGCGGGGCTGGTCGAGCCGGTGAAACTGCTGGCTGCCGACACCAGCCGCCCCAACTGGCTGCAGGAGGCTGCGATCAAGGCCCTTGGCCGACTGCCAGCCGACGCCTCGGCAACGGCCCTGGCGGACCTGGCTGATCGACACACGCTCGCCCCGGGCCTCCGCGCGGCAGCCATCGAAGCGTTGGCTGCGGCCGCACCAGACACAGCGGCCACCACGGCCGCAGAGCTCCTCGCCGCCGCGCCTCCCCAGCCTGTGCAAGACCGTCTCTTCCGTGCCTTCCTCAGCCGGCGTGGCGGTGGTGATCGCTTGGCCGATGCGCTTGCGAAAGGCCCGGCAGTTCCTCGTGAGGTGCTCATTCACGGCATCGCTCTGGTCCGTGGAGCGGGCCAGGAACAGCCCCGGCTGATGCCGCTCCTGGAAAGCCTCTCCAAGGGAGAGTCGCCGCTGCAGACCGCGGCGATGACGGCGGGCGACGTGGCCACGTTTGCCGCGTTTCTCGCGGAGTCTGGGGATGCCGGCCGTGGCGAAGCCCTCTACCGGCAGGAAAAGCTGCAGTGCGTGAAGTGCCACCGCATCGGCCGGGAAGGTGGCCGCGTTGGCCCTGACCTCACGGCTATCGGAGCCTCGAGCCCTCTGGACTACGTGATCGACTCCGTGCTTCATCCAGCGAAGAACGTCAAGGAAGGCTACAACACCCTCGTTGTGCTCACCGCCGACGGCCGTGTGGTCACCGGCATCCCGGTGTCCCGCACCGGCACAGAGCTGGTGCTCCGCACGGCCGAAGACAAGGTCGTGTCGATTCGCACCGACGACATCGACGAGGAAAGCCCTGGGGCGAGCCTCATGCCGCAGGGCCTGGTCGACGGGCTCTCACGGCAAGAGCTGGCCGACCTTGTGCGGTATCTCTCTCAGCTGGGCCGCTGAGTGAGGGCCATGTGGCCATCCGGGGGCCTGCAGAACGGAAGAGGCCTTCACGGGATACGCTGCCGCGGGCCCACGACGGGCCATTCAACCTCAAAGCAGGTCCGCCGGCCAGGGCACCGGCGTGACTCAGCCATGGCTGCCGCCCTCCACTGGAGCTGAGCATGACACACGGGATCGGATGGATCTGGAAACGGATCACCGGCATGTTTCTGGCGGGGGTTTTTATCCTCCTGCCCCTGGTGGTCACGGTGGGCTCGGTGATGTGGGGCGTCGAGTTCCTCGTCGGCTTTCTTGGCCCCGACACCACGGTTGGCAAAGGCCTCTCCCAGCTGGGGCTTTCGGTGAAGCCAAACTCCCACGTCCCCTACCTCATCGGCTGGCTGATCGTGCTCGCGGTGATCTTTCTGCTGGGGGCCGCGATGGAAGTGGGGGCCCGCCGGATTCTGGTCCGCATCACCGATGCCTTCTTCTCACGCATCCCGCTGCTGGGAAGCCTCTACGGCACAACCAAGCAGATGGTGGATCTCTTCAACACGGGCGACAACGATGCTGTCCGCGGCATGTCGCCGGTATTTTGCTTCTTCGGCGGCGGGGGCGAATGCGGTCTGCTGGCGTTTCTCGTCTCACCCGAACGCGTGCAGGTGCAGGGGCGGGAGTATCAGATGGTGATTATCCCCACCGCCCCCGTTCCCTTCGGCGGTGCCCTGCTCTTCGTGCCCGCCGACAACATCGTGCCGGCCGACATGAGTGTCGACGCCATGATGAGCATCTATCTCTCGATGGGCATCAGCGCGCCGGAGCATCTGCCCACGGGCCGCAGATCATAGAAAGAGCGTGCGAGAAGACTCTGGAACACGCCTGCCGCCGCAGGATGCGGCAACTTGCGACCCCTAAAACCCTCGTTTTGGGGTGACGCTTGCGTGAAAAAAGGCCAAGGAGAGCTTTTCCCACGGACAGTTAGTCCTCGCGATGGAGCCTGACGTCGAGCTGCGGGAAGGCGATCTCGATGCCTTCCGCAGCAAACCGTTCGTGAATCGCGGTGTGCAGGTCATTGATCACCACTAGTCGTTTTTCGATCAGTGAGAGATACGCCCGCACCGTGATGTTGAGGGTGGAGTCGCCAAACTGCTCGAAGGTGATCAAGGTTTCTGGCTCGCGAAGAACGTCGGGATGGGCCAGGCAGATCTCGCGAATCAGGGCTGTGGCCTGCCGGGTGTCGGTGCCGTAGGCGACACCGACAGTCACATTGATCCTGTTGGTGGAATCGCTCAGCGTCCAGTTGGTCACCCGACCGGTGATCAGGTCTTTGTTGGGCACGATGTATTCCTGGCGGTCCCAGGTGGTCACGGTCGTGGCCCGGATGCGGATTCTGGAGACCACTCCTTCCACGCCGTCGATGGTGACCACATCGCCCACGCGAATCGGCTGCTCAAAGAGCAGGATGATGCCGCAGACGAAGTTGGCCACGATCTCCTGCAGGCCGAAGCCGAGACCGACCGAAAGACCGGCAACGAGCCACTGGATGGCCGCCCAGCTCAGGCCGAGCGTTCCTGCGGTCACTGCCAGCCCGAGGCCAGCCAACACATAGCTCGCCAGCGAGGTGATCGCGTAGCGGGTTGGCGTGTCGAGCGGGAGGTGCCGGAGAACCGCCGCCTCAAGCAGGCCGGGCGTGTTGCGAACGGTGATCACCGTGAGCACGACCAAGGGAACAGCCACCAACAGGCTTGCGAGCGTGACCGCACCGGTCACCGTGCCATCTTCGGCCTTGATCTCCCACAGGGTGACCTGTTCAAGAAAACCGAGCGCTGGCAGCACCGGCGACCAGATCCACCACAGCCCCACAAGCACGCCAACAAACAGCACCGCATCGATCAGCCGACGGGTCTGTTCATTGATCTCGCTGACGCCAAGCTGGTTGATCTCCACGAGTTCCACACCACCCGCTGCCGCCACGCCGAGCGACTCGGCCTGCTCCCGTGCCGCCGCCTTCGCCCGCATCTCCTCCAGCAGCCATCCGACGCCGCGAGATCAGCAGCCACCGTTTGGCAAGCCCGTGAAACACGATGGACGCGACCACGACCCAGATCGATTCGTAGAACGACACCGAAAGCTGCCGGGCGGAGTAGCCGTAGCCATAGGCCATCAAGCCGGCCAAAACCAAGGGCACAATGATCACCAGCGGCCGCCAGAGCCATCCAATCCGCAGGGTCGCCGTGCTGCCCGTGAAGGCCTCGGCTGGAATGCCAAGGCGAGGATGTGCAAGCCCGGTGAAGATCATCGAGGACACAAGCATCACGATCATAAACAACAGCCGGGCAGTCGCGATCAGTTCGTCGCGACCAGCGAGCTCAACCTCGACGAGCGACCAGAGAAACATCAGCGGCAGGAGCACGAAGAGCGAACGACGCAGCGTCCGTCGAACAGGCAGGATGGCCGGCTCGGGCCAGGCGAAATGCGCTGAGGCAACGCCGTGGTTGCGGACGAGCTGACGGAGAAACTCCAGGGGCAAGAGCACGCTGGCAACCCGGCCAAGTGCGTCTGCAACCGAATGCGTAAACGACTGATCGTCACTCGATCCGGCGAGAAACCATGACGTGAGAAAGAGCCCCAAATAGTAGGGCAAGGCGGCAAGCGCCGTGTATGCCATCGCCTCGAGCGTCGTCTGCAGCCGCAAAGCGCCACGGCCGGTCGCCTGGCTGCCGAGCCTGACCACCTGCTTGACGAAGAAGCGGCGGAGCACGAACAGCCCCAGCACGAGCAGGCCGCCGAGGGCCGCCAACGACCACCGCTCTGCAACCACCTGCCGCACCGTCTGGCCAAGCTCCACCAGCCGCTGCCACTGCAGCAGCCCTGATGAGGCCCTTTGCTGCCGCCAAGAAACTCGCCCCATCGAAGAAGCGATTGCTCCGCACCCAGAGGAGGTTGCGATCGATGAGGTTCTCGTAGGTTCGCACCACGAGCTCGAGCTTGTTCTGCTCAACACCCAGCGGAATCAGCGTATCGGTGAGAAAGCGGTCGGCATCGCGATCCATCTCCTGCAGCAGCCGCCGCTCGAGGGAATCGATTGAAGCCTCCGGCTCGCGACCTTCAGCGCGGACTGGCGGCGGCGGCAGCTCGTCGAGCCGACCACTGATCTTGGCCAGCATCTCTTGAATGTCATCGACCCGCTGCGACTGCTCCACGCCGCTCAGAGAAACATCTCGGATCGACGGGAGCGTGCCGCGGGTTCGCTGCAGCAGGTAACCGACGGACCGACTGAGACCACCCCCAGTGGCTAGGTCGCTGGCAACCAGAGCCTCCATCTCATCGAGGGCAACCTGGAGATCTCGGGCTTTTTTCCGAGTTTCAGTGAACTCATCCGACCGCTGTCGGCTTTCCTTGGCGAGGCTGCTCCACTCCTCAAAGAGCTCCACCGTGACCGCTGCCTTCACCTGCCGTGCCTGGGGCGATTCACCGAGAAGCTTCTCGAACTCCTCAACCCGACTTGCGATCATGTCCTGACGCCGGCGAGACGCCCGCTGGCCGATGGAGGTCACCGCGTCGGTCGCCAAGGCAGCGCGACGTTGCAGCTGTTCGAGTTCCTGCGGCAGGAGCTCCGCCTCGGCGTCGTAGGTGATCGCCTTTTGCCGAGCCACGTCGAGCTCGACCGCGGCAGCGTTCCTCGCCGCTTCATGCGCGGCCTGAATGGACAGCGTCAGCACCGGCGAGGCCCCCTCTTCGATCACGGGCTCGGCCTGCAAGGCATCCAGTTTGGCCTCGAGATCGGAGATCTGCTGCGGCAGGAGCTTGGCTTCGCGTCGCTGATTGGCAATCTGATCGGTCAGCGCGGCGACTTTCTCGGAAACCGCCGTCAGCGCCTGTTCGGCCTCTCGTTTTGCGGCGTCGAGCGCTTCCACGTCGGCAGCCGGCTCGACCTCCCGAAGCCCAAGCTCAATCGGTTGTTCCGCTTCCTTCGCGACAGCTGCCTTCCGCTGCTCGACCAAAGCCGCCGCCTGCCGCAGCTGACTGAGCTCGTTGCTCAGCCTCCGCTGGCGTTCGAGCGCTTCAATAGCCTTGTCAATCTGCTCAAAGACCCGCGGCTTGCTTTCGGCCGCAATCGACGGATCCTGCTCGAGAACCTCCCGCTGCTTACGAAGACGGTCCGCCTGTTCTTGGAGATCTCGTGTGACGGCTGCATTCTCGGCATCCGCCGGAGCCGTCGCGGCAGGGGGCTTCTGCCCTTCTGCTGCCGGCTCCTGCGGAGGAGCATTCTGAGATATCGCAGGAGCCGTCTTCGCCGCTGGCGGCGGCCGCTTTTCTGCCTCCGTTCCCTGGCTGGGAATCGTCAGCAGGCGGCTCAAGGGCCCCTGGGCCAGACCCTCGCGACAGGCTCCCAGGAGCAGTGCCGCGACCATCCCGGCCACGCAGGCCCCCCAGGCCCTCAACCTGATTCGTCGGCTGGGCATGGAGCAGTTCATCGATTGCATCACTGGGGAGCTCATCACTGCCCGCCAGCCTCGGCGATCTGCCCGCTGCCTGCAAGTCCACACGCCGAGCCGATATCAGCCGGCATTCGCCTGAGAACCAGCCTGCCGTGATGAGTGCATCAATGACGCGGCAAAAACGGCAGCCACAAAGATGGCCACCGCAACCATCCCGCCCCAGCCGAGGTTGGCGTAGATCGACATCCCTGCTCCAAAGCCCGCCACGCCAATCGCCACAAGCATCACTAGGTTGGCAACGAGTCGAAACAGCCCCGTAGGCATCGCGTCTCCGAGCAGGGAGCGGTTGTTCATCATGAGAAAGAACGTCACATACGCGATCGGCAGCAGCGCCATGCCAAAGTTGCTCGTGGGCACGGCCAGCCAGAAGCGGGCCTGGTCATCGCCCCACACGGCCAGGAAGCCGAGCCCGCCGACAACCCCCGGCAGCACCGCCCCCAGGCGATGCACCACGCGGTCTCCTGGCCGCTGCGTCATCTCGGTGACGCAAAAGCCATTGATCACCATCAGGATGATGATGGTCGAGATCGCCATGCCCAAAACACCGACACCGAAGATCCGCTGCGTCAGGCCACCTTCACCGAACAGGTTTTCCAACGATTTGGCGAGGTCGAAGGCATCGCGTTTGACAAGCATCACCGCGAGCTGACGATCCGCACTCGGCAAGGCGTCAATCTGGGCATCGATCGCTGCCGGCTCAAGAGCGGCGAAAGCCTCCGGCCCAGGCTCGGCAGCCAGCCGCTTTTCTAAGTTGGCCCTGAATTCTCCGGTGATCTCCGCGGCTGGTCGATCCACCTCAGCAGGATCAAAGCGGGCGTGAAACTGACTGGCGGCGGCAATCACCACGCAGCTGGTGGCGAGCACGAACGGGATAAAGAGGCCAGTCGAGAGGTCAAAGGCTGCCAGGCCACGGAAGCCACGGTCCCAGCCTTTGCGGAGCATCGAGTAGGGCAGCAGGAACGTCATGTTGATGCCGACCGCCGTCGCCGCTGCAGCGATCATCCGCTCCCGCTGCGTCGCCAGGATGGCCTGCGTCCAGTAGTCCGGGTTGCCGGACGCGGCGATGAAGGGCTGCAGGTCGGCCGCAGGTCGCCAGAGGAGGCCAACATCAGGCGTGAAGCCCGCGAGAATCCGGCCCCAGTCGAGGATGCCCTCCAGCGACATGGCCGTCACCACACCAAAGAAACTGATCACCACTAGGCCCACCATCGCCTTGAGCGTCCAGTCGAAGATCCGCATCCCCATTCCGGCCGAGTCGTAGAACCAGACAACCACCGAGGCCACGAGAAACAGCCCCAACACACAGAGGAACTTCCCCGATTCACCCCCGAGCGCCTCGGGAAGAAGATTCTGCTGCAGGGCCGCCGTCCCCAGCGAGAACTGCGGCATGGCCCACACAAGGTTGGCCATCAGGGCCGCCAGCAGCCAGCCCCAGCCGAGCACCGGGCTGATGTGGGTCGTGATCGCGTCAAAGGGCCGCTGTCCGGTTGAGAGCGTGACATAGGCGATCGCCGAAAGCATGACCACGCCAAGGATCATCATCAGCGGCTGGAGCCAGAGAAAATCGTAGCCGCCGATGACGCCCAGATAGAGCGAGCCGGCCAGCGAGCCGCCGCCGAGCGTGATCGCCGACTGCAGCCAGCCAGGCCCTGAGAGCTTCACAAACGCAGCCAGCGTCGCCCCTGCGCCCCGGCTACGAGCCTCTGCCAAGACTTCCCGTTCCCGCAAGACCCTCTCAGACGATGCGCTCTCATCAACCATGATCAGACCTTTCTTCCCCGGGCAGGCAGCACAACAGAACCCGGATGGGGAGCATACCATCAGCAACGCCGCGGCGATCAGGCCGCCGCCGCAGGTTGTGAGTCAGGGCGTCGCCAGGAATGGCCAGGAGTGGGTTGTGGAACTGGATCACCCACAGACAGTTCTTTCGCTGCGGCTCATCGTGGTCCTCGATCCAGTCCATGTTGAAGTCGTTGTCATTGATGAGGGCCATCAGGTTGGTGGCTGCCTCAAACGACACGAGATACAGTTCCGCAACACCGCCATCCGACTGCTCAAGCACCAGCAGACATCCAGGCCAGCGACGGTTGATACTCCTCGGAGATCCAGAAATCCCGTTTGATGAGCGCGGCTGCTGGGTCTAATTTTTCTGGTGTGATGCCCGCAAAGGCTGAATAACCGCTGAGCTCACCCGCCCCCACTACGGAAGCGAGACCGCCGATGCCGATGAAGATCGTGATTCTTGACGCCCACACCACCAATCCGGGCGACCTCGACTGGGCTCCCGTGGCGGCCCTGGGGAGCCTCAGCGTCTACGATCGAACGGCGGCAGCCGCGGTACAGGAAAGGGCGGCGGGCGCAGAGGCCCTGCTGTCCAACAAAACCGTGCTCGACGCGGCAACGCTCGCCGCCTTGCCAGAGCTCCGTTATGTCGGCCTGCTCTCCACCGGCACCAACGTGGTCGACCTGGCCTCCGCCGCTAGTCGTGGCATCACGGTCACCAACGTTCCCGGCTACAGCACGCCTGGCGTTGCCCAGGCAGTCTTTGCCCTCCTGCTGGAACTCACCAACCGCACCGGCCATCACAGCCGCGAGGTCCGCCGCGGCCGCTGGACGGCCTCACCCGATTTCTGCTGGTGGGACGGCGACCTCGTGGAGCTCGAGGGCCTCACCCTCGGGGTGGTGGGCTACGGAGCGATCGGCCGCCGGGTCACCGCAATCGGCCAGGCATTGGGCATGCAAGCGATCGCCTGCAGTCGCAGCCGGCAGGCTGGCACGGCAGCAGACGGGGTGTCGTTTGTGTCGCTCGACGACCTGTTTGCGCGAGCCGACGTGATCAGCCTGCACTGCCCGCTCACCCCGGATACCGACGGGCTGATCAATGCCACGCGGCTGGCAGGCATGAAGCCCACGGCGTATCTGATCAACACCGCCCGGGGCGGACTCGTTGTGGAGTCCGACCTTGCTGAGGCCCTCAACACCGGTCGGCTCGCAGGTGCCGGCCTGGATGTGCTCTCCCAAGAACCGCCTCCTGCTGAAAACCCCTTGCTGCAGGCCGACAACTGCGTGATCAGCCCCCACATCGCTTGGGCCACCCGCAATGCCCGACAGCGGCTGATTCATGAGGTGGCGGCCAACCTGCGGAGTTTCCTCGAGGGACAGCCACGCAACGTGGTCAGCTGAGGTTTCCGGGCCGCCAACGCGACAACCGAGGGCCCGGCCCCGTAGACTGTTCGCTGGCACAACGGAGCCTGGCGGGCATGCTGCCCAGCGTGTCTCCCCGCCGCGACCTTCACGACAACGCCTTTTCAGGAGAATCCGCATGACGTTGCTGGCACTCTCGGAGTCGACCATCACGCTCCTCGTGATCGCCGGCATTGCCGCGGTTGTTTTGATGTGGGGCATTGCCATCTACAACCAGCTGGTGACGCTCTCGCAGCGGTTCAAAAACGGCTTTGCCCAGATCGACGTGCAGCTCAAACGCCGCTACGACCTGATTCCCAACATTGTGGAAACAGCCAAGGGGGCGATGGCCCACGAGCGGGAGACGCTCGAGGCTGTGATCTCCGCCCGCAACCGGGCCGCCTCAGCTGCGTCCACCGCTGCTGCAAACCCAGGCGACGCTGCCGCGATCGGCTCGCTCGGTGCTGCGGAGTCTGCCCTCACCCAGAGCCTCGGCCGCTTTTTCGCACTGGCCGAGGCCTATCCCGATCTGAAAGCCAACCAAAACCTGCTCGCCGTCCAGGAAGAACTCACCAGCACCGAAAATAAGGTGGCCTTTGCCCGGCAGGCATTCAACGACTCCGTGACCGCCTACAACACCTACCGCAGCACGTTTCCTCCAGTGCTGCTGGCAGGCATCTTCGGCTTCCAACTGGCGTCGCTGCTTGAGTTCGACGACGCTGAGCAGATCAAAGAGGCCCCGAAGGTGTCGTTCTGACGACACCGCGGCTGCAAGCGGCTCGCACGTGGCTTGCCGGAAACCGGTGTCAGCCACCGCGAGGTCGCCGGAGCGGCCACGACTCTCCATGCACCAGCGTGAGGGGCAATGGATTTCTTCGCACACCAGGACCGGGCTCGTCGCAACACCAGGTGGCTCGTGGGCCTGATGGTGGTGGCGTTTGTCGCCACGGTTGTGCTTGTCTACATGCTGGTGATCGCCATTGCGCTCGGCGGTCAGCATGACGATTCTCAGGCTGCCGGCGGCCTTCTGGGACGCACGAGTTGGTGGCAGCCCGACCTCTTTGTTCTCGTGACCAGCGGCGTGACCTTTGTGATCGGTGGGGGGAGCCTCTACAAGACGGCGCAGCTCTCCGGTGGCGGTGAAAAGCTCGCAGAGATGCTCGGCGGCCGTCGGCTTCCACCCGATGCCCGCGACCCGCTTGAGCGAAAGGTGCTCAACATCGTCGAAGAGATGGCAATCGCGTCGGGCACAGCCGTGCCGCCGGTTTACCTGCTCGATGGCGAGTCTGGCATCAACGCCTTCGCCGCTGGGCTCGATATCGACTCGGCCGTGATCGGCATCACCAGAGGAGCTGCCGAGCAGCTCTCCCGCGACGAGCTGCAGGGCGTCGTGGCCCACGAGTTTAGCCACATCCTGCATGGCGACATGCGGCTCAACCTCCGCCTGATCGCCATCGTGCACGGGATCCTCGTGTTGGGCCTGCTCGGCTACTACGCGATGCGGATCGCAGCATCGAGCGGAGGCAGTCGCCGCTCGAGCAACAAGGAGGGCGGAGGAGCCGTCGCCGCGATCCTTCTGCTGGGCCTTGCGCTGATGATCATCGGCTACGTCGGCACCTTCTTCGGCAGCCTGATCAAGGCGGCCGTCAGCCGGCAGCGGGAGTTTCTTGCCGATGCGTCTGCCGTGCAGTTCACCCGCAACCCCGGCGGGATCTCTGGAGCCCTGGCCCGCATCGCCTCGGCAAATGGCTCGAAACTGGAAACGCCCAAAGCGGCCGAAGCCTCGCATATGTTTTTCGCGTCCGGCCTCTGGACGCTGTTTGCCACCCATCCACCGCTGACCGAGCGGATCGCCAGGATTGATGCCTCGAAGGCGGCCCTGCTCGCAGAGGCCCTGTCGGCAGAGCCGGCTGCAGCAGCACCGGCTGCTGGCGTGGCGGGCGTCGCAGGCTTTGCCGGTGGCACCGCGGCCGCAGGTCTCCAGTCACCACCACCGCCGACGGCGGTGATTCCAGCAGCGGGCAGGGTCGAGCCTCGAGCAGCGATCGACTCCATCGGGGATCCGACGGCTGCAGGCATCGCCCACGCCCACGAACTACTCGCCTCTCTGCATCCCCGGCTCCGAGACGCAGCCCACGATCCCTTCGGCTGCCGCGGCGTGGTGTATGCCCTGCTGCTCGATAGCGACCCCAATGTGCGGCATCAGCAGTTTGAGCTGCTGGCAAGCCTGGCCGAACCCGCTGCCTGTGAAGCGACGCGGCAGCTTTCGCTGCTCATCGACGCCCTGCCCCGTGAGCAAAGGCTGATGCTCGTCGACACGGCAGTCGGCACCCTGCGAAACCTATCGGCGGAGCAGTACGCGGGCTTCCGGCATGCCGTCGAGGCTCTCGTGCAGGCTGATCGCCGAATCGACCTGTTCGAATGGGTGTTGCAGAAGATTCTGCTGCGGCATCTCGACCCCGTGTTTGGCATCAAGGCCAAACGGGGGCAGCGACGCAAAGCCAGCGGACATGACGTGGCTGTGCTCTTGAGCTGCCTCGCTCATGCGGGCAGTTCTTCAGGGGACGATGCAGCCCAGGCGTTCCACCGCGGAGCCGAGTTCACCGGCCTGCCCGGCCTGCACCTGCTGCCACGAGATCAGGCCCGGCTCAACGAACTCAGCAAGGCCGTCGATGCGCTCGCCCGGTTGAAGCCGAAGTCGAAGCGGCGGGTGATCGAGGCGATCTCGGAAACCGTGGCTCACGACGGCATGATCACCGCAGCCGAAGCCGAACTGCTACGCGGCGTCGCCGATGCTCTTGGCTGCCCGATGCCGCCTCTGCTGGGAGCCACTTCAGCAGCCTGATGCAGTTGATGCCGCGGCCATCTCGGCCCGCAGTTCGTCCAGCGGCCCAACGATCGCATCGACCCTGTCGTTGAAGAGATCACCGATCAAAAGATCGGTAACCACGCCCTGCAGATCTGGATTTCGCTTCACGAGCTTTCCGAAGTTGAGCCCATCGTAGAACTCGATGACCAGCCGCTTCATGCGGTCCATGCCTCGAATAAACTCCGGCCCCCAGGTGCCAAGCCGCTCGGCGGAGGTATCGCCCGCTGCGAGTGCTGCGTCGATGGCGTCAGCCGCCACTTCGCCGCTCCGCAGCGCGAGCAAAATGCCTGATGAGTAGAGCGGGTCGAGAAAGCCGAAGGCATCGCCCACGAGCACCCAGCCATCACCCGCCACGTCGCTGGCTCGATAGGAGTATTCCTTGGCCACACGAACAGGTTGCACCCGCTCTGCGCCCGCCAGCCGTGGGCCGAGACCTGGGCAGCGAGCGATCTCTTCTTGATAGATCACTTCCGGATCGCGGTTGGCACGATCCTTGAGGAGATAGTCGTTGTCGGCGACAACGCCCACGCTCACCACATCATCAGGCAGCGGGATGTACCAGAACCATCCCTGCTTCTGATCGAGCTGCAACACCGTTGTGGCACCTTCGTCTTTGCCTTCTCCCCGCTCAGCGGCTTTCCAGTAGCTCCACACCGCCGCTTTTTTTAGTTCCTGGTCCCACTGGCGAGTGCCGAGCCTCGCTGAAATCATGGCCGACTGGCCGCTGGCATCCACCACAACGTCTGCGGCAACCGTCTGCTCAGTGCCGCCTTCACGCTGAACTCTCAGCCCTGTGGCGCGGGACCCTGCAAAGGTTCCCTCCAGAACACGCGTTCCCTCAAAGACACGTGCCCCCTTCTCGCGGGCATTGTCGAGCATCAAGACGTCAAACTCACGCCGAGTCACCTGCCAGGTGCGAGAACTTTCGTGCTTTTTGTGGTCAGCAAAGTAGAACGGCGCCGAGAGATCGCCCCGCTCGTTCACAAACTGCACCGAATGCTTCTCGGTGAAGCCACTCGCCCGCATCTTGCCGAGCATGTCGAGGCGGCCGAGCGTCCAATAACACTCGGGAATCAACGACTCGCCCACATGAAAGCGGGGGAAATGGTCGCGTTCGAAGACGGCGACGCTTCGGCCAGCCATCGCCAGGAGCGTGGCCACCGTCGCCCCTGAAGGACCTCCCCCAATGACCGCCACATCCACCCTGGGCGGGATCGGCTCAGAACCAGAGGTGCCCAGCGAGAGGGCCGCAGGAATGTCTGAACATGCGGACGCAGCGTCAAACATGGAAACGACCTCTCCGGCACTCGTGACGTCTGAACTTTTGCGTAGCGGCGCGCACCGCCTCCGCACCGGCTTTACCGACCTCTTTCTTCATAGGCTCGCCGCCGGCAACCGGCAAGGCGGCGAAAGCCGCTGGATCTGGTCGGTTCGCAGAACACGGCTCATCACGGTGCGAACCACAGCCACCGGCTCGTCGACCGACAGGGTGCGGACGGCATCAAGCAACCCGGCCACACAGGCCACCTCTCCTGGCCCCGCCAGCCCCCAGGTCACCGTCGCCTCGCTCCCCAGGGCCATCTCCCCAGCCTCGCCTCCACAGGCGTCAGCAGGGGCTCGCCAAATAGGTCACCGCTCACCGGATCGGGAAAAGACCGCATGCCAAGGAGCGGCGGCGGCTCCGAAATCTGCTCTGGCAGCTGCTCTCGCGGAACCAACGGACCAGTTTCAAGAGAGAAGAGCGGGTGCCCCCAGAGCGATGCCTCGCAGGCCATCGAACTGTCGGGGCGATCTTCGATCGAAATATCTGCAAACAGCTTGGGCAGCCCCAGCAGTTCACGGCCGAGAACGATCGGCAGGCAATCATCCTCAAACATCGCCACGACGAAGTCGCCGCTGGGCCCTTCCTGATCCTGAAATGCCGCCCGCACGAGCACGGAGGCGACGCGATAGCCGCGACCAGCCAGAAACTCGACGCCCTGGTTGTCGGCGAACGCTACGGTCAGCAAGCCCGCATGATCTGGGCCGTCGGCCAGCGGCACAAAGCAGTCGGGGAGCAGGCCTGCCAGCAGGTTGGCATGCACCCGCCACTGGGCCGCAACGACATCTACCCGCGCGTACCTCGCGGCCCCGCTGGTGGAGGCCGCGCCCATCAGCAATGGCATGAAGAGCGGGCGCGGGTTGCCTGTGGCGGGCGGATGCGAATGGTGCGACATCATCGACCTCTGTCTCGGTCTTGGTGAGCTCGCGTCACTGCGAGAGGTAGAGCGGCAGCGGACTCTCCCGCAGCAGCATCAGAGCGGTTTCGCCGAAGAGTCGCCGCATGAGGAGGTTCTTTGCGCTGTTGCCAGCCACGATCAGATCCGCCCCCCAGGCGGTCGCATAGCGGATGAGCTCCTGCTGCGGATCACCAGCCACATGGTCGGTATCCACCTCCCGCCCATGGCTGCGGAAATAGGCCGCAGCATGGTCGAGCAGGCCGAGGGCAGCTGCCGCATTGCTGCTGAAGTTGACGACTCGGATCACCGCCTCTGGAAACAGCCCAGAGAGCACAAAGTTTTTAAAGGTTTTGGCACTTTCGAGTGAGCCGGAGTAGGCCACTAGCACCTTCTTGATCGGGCGATACTCCTCGCTCACGGCCAGAATCGGCCGCACCCCGCTGGCGACCAGCCGCTCCAGTGCGTCACGTGGTTCGGGCACGACATCGTGCTCAAACAGCCCCCGCAGGCCGAACACACACATATCTTGATACCGCACGAGCTGGCCGACGATCTCAAACGGATCGCCCACCTGCTCGCTGAAGCCGTGCTCGACGCCATCTGCTCGGCAGCGGTCTGAGAAGATGGCTTTGGCGGCGGCGACATCGGCCTTGGCTCGCTGCAGCCGCTCTTCCCGCAGCTCGGCGGTGACCGCCTCCACCCCCATGCCGATCGGCCGGGGGCCTGTCCATTCCAGCCGCAGCGGATCTGTCACCGCCACGCCCAGCAGCTCCGCCTCAAAATGCCGGCCGAGCTCCACGGCGTGCGCTGCGACGGAACGGGCCGTTTGGCTGGTGCCAACGCCCACCAGAATCCGCTTGATCATGACGTCTGCATCCTCGGTGTGGTGTCTGGGTGTTCGCTCGTCGCGAGATGGGCCGGTCGGCTTCCCCCAGCCACTCGCTATGGAACTCGACGGCGGACCAGCAGCAGCCTGTCGGCCGTGTCCCGCGCCCGCCGAGAACTCAACGGTTTTGCCAAGATCATACCAGCCACAAAGCCGCCGACGTGGGCCGAATACGCCACACCGCCGCTGGTGTCGAAGAGGCCACTGAGAATCTGAAAGAGAAACCAGATGCCGACGGCCACATAGCCCGGGACGTCGACCATGATCCGCACAAAGATCACACTCACCCGTCGCTCGGGATGCAGGACCAGGTAGGCCCCCAGCACCCCTGAGATCGCGCCTGAGGCCCCTAGGCTTGGCGTGAGGGCGGCGTCGCCCTGCATATTGGTCGCCACAAACACCAGTGACGCGATCACCCCAGTCGCCACATAGAAGGCGATGTAGCGGCCGTGGCCCATGTCGTCTTCGACGTTGTCGCCGAAGATCCAGAGAAACCACATATTGCCGGCCAGGTGCATCACGCTGCCGTGCATAAAGATCGCGGAGATGAGTGTCAGCCACACAGGGATCGGCGTGGGCCGCAGCCCCGGATCCATGACCTGATACTTCTGGCCCTGCACCTCAACGCTGCGGACGGCCGGCTCTGTGACGATGTCACGCCCAGAGATGATCTCCGCAGGCACCTGCACAAAGGCCATGGTGAAGTCGTTGTTGCTGCCCATGCCCTGCAGCACGACAAACACAAAAACATTGATCGCGATCAGGCTGATCGTGACGATCGGGGGAAGCGTGCGATCGGAGTTGTCGTCGGCGATCGGAAAAACCATCAGAAATCCTTATAAAAGACCCTGGCCGCAGGTCAAGGAGCCGATCCTCTCCTCCCCGACGGGGCGGCACCAAATGTCCCTCGGAGAGGTCGAGGCGGGCTCACAAAAAACTCACGCGTCCATCGCGCACGCTGCTAGAAACACGCTTTTTCTGGGTTCGCTTTCCAAGTTTACCGATAAACGTCGAGGGCAGGTTGCCAACGACCTTTGACTCGTCCCAGGCGTTCGGCATAATACGGCGGGTTTGTGGGGGCCGGAATCTCCTGCACGCACCACTCGTCTACATTCACTGCCGCATCGACGGGCACGAAGCAGAAATGCTTCGTGGGGGAAAAGATACGGCGCCCAAGCAGCGGAGGTTGGCATGCGCGGGAGCAACGCCGGATGGTGGAAGCGTTGTGGGGTTTTCAGCCGTCGCCATGCGGCTGTCTCTCGACGTGGATCGACGCACGGCCTCGTGCCGTCGTCGCGTCGGCGGCCCAAAAGGGCGTTGCATCACGAGTCGCTCGAACCGCGGCTCTGCCTCTCCGCGAGCATCGGCACCAGCGTTGACCCGCTCACCTCGCAGCTGGATTGGGGCGGCCAGTCGGTCACGGCGCGGGCGGATTCGTGGATTCTTCGCACCGACGGCTCGCTGGGCTCGAACTTTGGCGGATGGCTGTTTGATCGGTCAGCCGACACCGCATGGCAGTCTGAGTCGCTCGGCGAGGGCTTCTTCTCGCTGACAGCTCCTGCCGCGGCCACGGAAGACGTCCTCGGCTGGGCCTCAACCACGCGCGGCGTGGCCTATGTCGAGCCAGACTTTGTGATCAATCACGCCTCCACGCCCAACGACCCCGACCTGAGTCGCCTGTGGGGGCTGCACAACACCGGACAGACTGGTGGGATCGACGACGCCGATATCGACGCGCTCGAAGCGTGGAATATCACCACCGGTTCTAGGGACGTCGTGATCGCGGTCATCGACACCGGCGTCGACTACACCCATCGCGACCTTGCTGCCAATATCTGGCGGAACCCTGGTGAGATTCCAGGCAACGGCATAGACGACGACGGCAACGGCTTTATAGACGATGTCTACGGCTACGATTTCGTCAACAACGACGGCGACCCGATGGACGACAACGGTCACGGCACCCATGTCGCGGGCACCATCGGCGGCGTTGGCAACGACGGCACGGGCATCGTCGGCGTGAACTGGCAGGTCTCGATCATGGGCCTGAAGTTCCTCAGCGGTGGCGGCAGCGGCTCCACCAGCGATGCGGTGCGAGCGGTCAACTATGCAACGATGATGCGCCGCGACCACGGCATCAACATCGTGGCCACCAACAATAGCTGGGGCGGCGGCGGCTTCTCGCAGTCGCTCAGCGATGCCATCGAAGCCGGTGGCGATGCCGGAATCCTGTTCATCGCCGCTGCTGGCAACGAGGGCAACAACAACGACACGTTTCCGGGCTATCCGGCGAGCATGACGAGTGAGGCGATCATCTCGGTTGCCGCCACCGACAGCAGCAACAACCTCGCGGGCTTCTCCAACTATGGAGCCACGAGCGTGGACGTCGGGGCTCCGGGCGTGGGCATCTATTCCGCGCTTCCCGGCAACCGCTACGCCAGCTACAGCGGCACCTCAATGGCCACGCCACATGTCGCGGGCATCGTTGGCCTGCTGGCGGCCGCCAACCCGAATCTGACCGCTGCGGAAATCCGCACCGCGATTCTCGACACCGCCGTGCCGATTTCGTCACTCAACGGCCGGGTGGCCACCGGCGGCCTCGCCAACGCGGCCGCAGCCCTCGACGCGATCTCAACTGGCCCATCGTTGCGGGCTGATATCGTGAACGTCGCGCCCGACCCTCGTCAGGATGCAGTCGACGCAATCACCATTGCGTTCACCAGCGCTGTCAGCGGCTTCGACCTGGCCGATCTCGCCCTCACTCGCGACGGGACAGCTGTTGCTCTTGCAGGCACGGCCACGCTCGCCTCCAGCGATCAGCAGACGTGGACGCTCGGCGGCCTAGCAACTCTGACCGCTGATCTGGGCGTCTACCAGCTGACCCTGGCGGCTGATGGGAGCGGGATCACCAATGGCGACGGCCTGACGCTCGCTGCTGACGTCACCGATTCCTGGCTGGTGGTTGAGCCACCGCCTCCGGCGCCGTTTGAGCCCAACGACTCGATCGCGACAGCTGCGCCGGTCGCGCTCACGGCTGGCCGTGCTGCGTTCTCCGGGATCGTGGGTGATGGCAGCTACGCGCTGGCGGATGTCGATCTCTTCTCGATCGAGCTCGCTGCAGGTGCGACGATCACGCTCGACGTCGATGCCCGCAGCCTCACCCCAGCCTCGACGCTCGACAGCTACCTCCGCCTGTTCGACGCTTCCGGTCGGCAGCTGGCCTACAACGACGACACCAGTGGATCGGCGTCTCTCGACAGCCGTCTTGGCCTACACGGTGTCGACGGCGGGCACCTACTATTTCGGCATCTCGTCGTACGGCAACAGTAGCTACGATCCGCTGATCGCTGGCAGCGGTCGCATCGGAGCCACGTCCGGCAGCTACGAGCTGAGCGTCGTCGTCGACACGCCCACGCCGACCCTCAGTGGCGACATCATTGATGTCTCGCCTGACCCACGGCTCGATGCGGTTGACGCCGTCACGATTGCTTTTAGCGCACCGGTTACGGGGTTTGACCTGGCCGACCTCGCACTGACCAGAGACGGAAATCCGGTTTCGCTCAGTGAGGCTGGCGTCACGCTGACGAGCAGCGACTCGATCCGCTGGACGCTCGCTGACCTCACCGGCCTGACGGGTGATCCCGGTGACTATGGTCTGGTGCTCGCTGCAGACGGCAGTGGCATCACCAGCGATGAGGGAGCTTCCCTGACCGCTGACATCACCGAGACCTGGACGGTCAATCCACCGCCGGCCCTGTCGGTCGACATCCTCGATGTCTCCCCAGACCCGCGGCTCGACGCTGTCGATCGGATTTCGGTCACATTCAACCGAGCCGTCAACGGCGTTGACCTCAGCGACTTCAGCCTTCGGCGAGACGGCGTCGACGTCCCGCTGATCGACCCGGGTGATTTTGGTGCCGCCGTTGCTCTGGTGACCGACGACCTGATCACGTGGACGCTCGCCGACCTGGCATCGCGGACTGCGGATCCGGGCAGCTACGAGCTGCTGCTGACGGCGGAGGGAAGCTTCATTTCGGATCTTGCGGGTGAGCCGCTTACCAGTGATGCCTCCGACACCTGGCGGGTTCTCGAGCCTCCGCCGCCGGCAGCCTTCGAGCCCAACGACGCGATCGCCACCGCGGCGGCACTCACCCTCGTCGACGGACAGACACGGATCTCGGCGTTCGTTGGCGACGGGACGTACGAGCGAGCCGATGTCGACCTCTATGCTGTCGACGTCTCTGCCGCTGGCACGATACTGCTCGATGTCGACGCACGGTCGCTCGCTGAGCCTTCGCAGCTTGACAGCTACCTGCGGCTGTTCGACGCCAACGGTCGGCAGCTCGCTCAGAACGACGACACCTCTGGCTCGCTCGACAGTGCCCTGGCCTACGAGCTTCAGTCTTCAGGCACCTACTACGTCGGCGTGTCGGCCTATGGCAACATGCGATACAACCCTCTCGTCGAAGGCAGCGGACGCAACGGCCGCTCCACGGGCAGCTACGAACTGTTTGTCCGTTTTCAGGAAGACTCGACGGATCCTGACCCCGATCCCGGCCCCGGGCCAGACCCTGATCCGCCAGCAGGCCCGATGGAGCCCAACGACTCCATCGCCACGGCCACGGCGGTTGTCTTCGACAGCCGACAGGCGGTGATTGCCGGCACGATTGGCGACGGTGCCTACGGACGGTCTGACGTCGACCTGTTTGCTGTTGAACTTGTGGCAGGCACGACGATCGAGATTGACGTCGATGCCAGAACGCTCGCCAATTTTTCCGCCCTCGACAGCTACCTGCGGCTGTTCGACGCAGACGGCAACGAGCTTGCCCAGAACGACGACGCGTTTGGCCAGCTCGACAGCTACCTGCGGTACACGGTCGCTGCCCGCGGCACGTACTACGTAGGCATTTCGTCCTACGGCAACAGCGACTATGAGGCCGATACCGCCGGCAGCGGTCGGCGAGGCCGGACGGTCGGCGACTATGTCGTGACCATGAGCCACGACGGGCCGAGCGATCCAGGCAGCGACCCTGGCACGCCGCCGCCGCCGTTGGATCCTGCGGAGCCGAACGATTCCACTGCCACAGCGTCGCTGCTGACTGTGGTGGATGGCCGTGTTCAGGCCAGCGGCACGATTGGTGATGGTGAATATTTTGGCGCGGACGTTGACCTCTATGAGATCAGCCTCTGGGCCGGCTCGGCAATCCTTATCGACATTGATGCCCGTTCCCTCGCAACGCCGTCGACTCTCGACAGCTACCTGCGGCTTTTTGACGCGACAGGCCGGCAACTCGCTCGCAACGACGACTGGCGGGGCTCGCTCGACAGCCGGCTTTCGTTCACCGTGCAGGTCACCGGCACCTACTTCATCGGCGTGTCGTCGTACGGCAACTCGCGGTACGACCCCACCGTTGATGGATCAGGGCGATCAGGACGCACCACGGGCGACTATCTGCTGACAGTCGATGTGGATGCGCCTGACCGGCCATCGACGATGACCACGATGGGCTTCCCTGATGAAGCCCCACCGACTCACGTGGTGGAACTGCTGCGAAGTGCGGCCTTCGCCACCATGGGTGCTGGCGGCAACGCGGGCGGGCGGTGGACGCTCGATCGCGTGCGGTAAATCCTCCAGCAGACAGCCACAACCGGCTGTGGTCACAACAGTTTGGGCCTCCGTTCCTCACTGGGAACGGAGGCCCTTCTGTTTGAGTTCGCGGTTCACGTCAGCCAGTTCACGTCAGCCAGGCGGCTCGCCTCAGTCGTTCGAACTGCCGAAGCGGTGCACCATGCGGTGGTGGTAGCTCTGGCCGGGCTCGAGGATCACACTGGGCCAGCCTTGCTCGCCGACATGATGAATCGCATCCGGGAAACACTGTGTCTCCAGGCAGAGGCCCGCATGCTTCTGATACACCGCCCCTGCCTTGCCTGTCAGGCTGCCGTCAAGGTAGTTGCCGGTGTAGACCTGAACGCCCGGCTGATTGCTTTCGATCTCAAGGGTCCGGCCGCTCTCGGGGTCGCGGAGTGCAGCGATCGGTCGCATCGTTCCATCTGGCTGCCACCCCCGAATGCAGAGGTTGTGGTCGACACCCCCTGGGTTAGCGGCATCGGCTGAGGCAGGCAGGGCGTCGATCGCAGCGGCAAGCGTTGCGGCCGGCTTTCGCTCTGGCCGGAAGTCGAAGGCCGTCCCCTCAACCGCAGCCAGCTCACCGGTTGGGATTGAGCCCTCGTCAACCGGCAGGTAGCGATCGGCGTTGACCGTCAACTGCTGGCCACGGATCGATCCTGAAGCCTGCCCTGCCATGTTCCAGTAGGAGTGGTGCACCATGTTGCAGACGGTCGCCGCATCGCTCGTCGCCCGCATGTCAATCACCAGTTCGCCCGCAGGTGTGAGCGTGTAGGTGGTCTCGACAGAGAGCTCGCCCGGATAGCCTTCGTCACCGTCCGGGGAAACCAGGCGGAACGTCACCGCCGGCCCGGCTTCGGTCAGCTTTGGCTCCGCCTTCCAGAGTTTCTTGTCGAAGCCCACGTCGCCGCCGTGGAGATGGTGCTCGCCATTGTTCACGGCCAGCTGATACGCCTTGCCGCCGAGGCTGAAGCGGCCGCCAGCGATCCGATTGGAGCAGCGGCCGCAGCTGGCACCGAAGTAGGGATGGCCGGCGAGGTAGCCATCGAGCGAGTCAAAGCCCAGCACGACGTCGACGGGGCCATCTTTACCCAGCGGCACTGTCATGCTCGTCAGAATCGCGCCGTAATCGGTGATCGTGGCCCGCCACCCACCGGGTGTTTCCAACACGTAAAGATGGGCGTCACGGCCATCGGGCAGCTTTCCGAAGGGCCTCACGGTGGGGGCATGCATCACGGGCTTCTCCTCTGCGGCGGTGAGCATGGCGCTGGAGCCGGAAAGCACCGCCCCTGCCAGGATGAGAATCAGGGCCTGTCGGCGACCATCACGGAATTCCATCGGTATCGCTCCCCTCGGGTAGCCTCCGACATCGCCTCCACTCACTCGATGGAGGTGTCTTTGGCCTTGTCTTTCTCTTTGGACGATGACCGTTTTGGCCGGACGGTCGCTCCGGTAGCCTCGGCTTCCTTCACCGCGATCCAGCCATCCACGCTCCATGGGCCCGCCCCAAAGCCCACCAGCATCAGCAACCCACCGCCGATCGCCACATTCTTCATGAAGTGGATCAGCTGCACCTGCCGCTGCTGTGCCTGAGCCGGATCGCCGTAGCTCCAGAAGTCGTGGAAGAAGAAGGTGGCGGCGACCAAGAACACAAACAGGAAGCTTGCCCCAATGCGTGTCCACGCCCCCGGAATCACGGAGAGCCCTCCGAGCAGCAACAGCGCGATCGCCCCGAAGAGGGCGAGCCTCGGCTGGGGCACTCCTTCTGAGGCCATGTAGTCGACCGTCTCGCTGAACTGGGGAATCTTATTGCCCAGGGCACTGAGCATGAAGATCGCCACGAGCATCAGCCGGGCCAGCAGCGTCACAAACCCATGCACACCGCTTGCCAGCGATTCCATCTCTGTCTCCTCTCAAGGCCGTCCCGCAGGCCACTCTCCGCACCAAGAATGTCCCGCAGCCAGCGGCGGCAGGCAAGGCCGGACTTTGCCCTCCGAGGCCCCGGCCGCTCAGCCAGCCGGCCACCGCGGCTGATCTCGGGTGATGCAGTGCACCGCCCCGCGGCCCCAAACGAGGTCACGGCAGTCAACCGGCTCGATGGAACGGCCTGGAAAACAGCCTGCAATCGTGCGGAGGGCCGGCTCATCGGCCGGATCTCCAAACACGGGCACCAGCACGGCAGCGCTCGTGACCAGAAAGTTGAGCGAGCTGGCCGGCAGCTGCACACCGTGCCGGCAGAACCGCCGCGGCAGGTCGACCGGGACCACCTCCAACGGCCGGCCCGCGGCATCTCGTGCCGCCGCCAGGATCGACAGGTTTTGCGTGAGCGAGCCGTGATTGGGGTCGAGCGGATCGGGCTGGCGAGCCGCGAGCACACGCCCCGGGGCCACGAAACGGGCCAGCTGGTCGATATGGCCGTCGGTGTCGTCGCCGGCAAGGTCTCCGACCGTCCAGATCACCCGCTCGATCGCCAGGGAGTCGCCCAGCTGCTGCTCAATCTCTTCAGCCGACCTGCCCGGATT
This sequence comes from Pirellulales bacterium, assembly GCA_018401745.1. Lineage (GTDB taxonomy): Bacteria > Planctomycetota > Planctomycetia > Pirellulales > UBA1268 > M30B53. The sequence continues at coordinate 92,602 of JAGYJY010000006.1, forward strand.
GCGGCGTTCGTCCACCACGCACAGACGATTCGCCAGCAGCGTGCCCGCGCCGTCGGTGTCGATCGCGCCCCCCTCGAGGACAAGCGATGGCGAAAACACCCGCATCCCCAGCGATGTGGCGATTCGCCCGCCGAGGGCGGCATCGTCGTCCCAGGGAGGATACTTCCCACCCCAGGCGTTGTAGCCGAAAGCCACCGCCGCCGGTGGCAGCGTCTCACGGCCAGGCTGGGCGGAGAGAAAGACTGGGCCCGAATCACGAAGCCAGGAGTCGTTTGTCGGCAGCTCCACCAGCGAAACGCCTTCGACATCCCCGACCATCCGCCGCGCCTCGGCCAGCGGCTCGCCTGCGGCGACGATCTTCACTGGCTGCCCCGTGGCCGCAATCCGCCGGGCCACCCCGGCAAACACCTCCGGGATGGGCTCAAAGTGCCCTGGCCAGGTGGCCAGCCGGTGCGGCCACGACAGCCAGACCGCCTCCTGTGGCTCCCATTCAGCAGCCAGCCTGTAGCCGAGCGATGCCGGCGTTTCCAACAGCATGCTCACTGCCCCCACCGGGAGAGCAGCCCGCCGTAGGCGTCGATTCGCCGGTCACGAAAAAAGGGCCACCGCGTCCGCGACCATTCGATCCGCGCGAGGTCGCATTCCACCACGATCACCTGCGGCTGATCATGCGTTGCCTTGGCCAGCAGCTCACCGCTGGGGGCGTACACCACGCTCGCTCCCCAGAATCGCAGCGGACCCTCGCGGCCGGTGCGGTTGACCGCCACGACAAACACGCCGTTGGCAATCGCGTGGCTCCTGAGCATCGTGTCCCACGACTCATACTGGGCTGCGTGGAGGTCTTCCTCGCCATCGAGCCAGCCGATGGCCGTGGGATAAAAGAGCGTCTCCGCCCCTGCCATCGCCGTCAGCCTGGCGGCCTCGGGATACCACTGATCCCAGCAGACGAGCGGGCCCACGGCCAGCCGGCTGGTTGCAATCGAGCAGAAACCGGTGTCGCCAGGGGTGAAGAAAAACTTCTCGTAGTAGTGTGGGTCATCAGGGATGTGCATCTTGCGGTAGGTGCCCGCCAGCTGCCCGTCGGCCTCGAGCACGACCGCCGTGTTGTGAAAGAGCCCGTGGGCCCGTCGCTCAAACACACTCCCCACGAGCACCACACCATGCTGCCGGGCAGCGACGGAGAGCTGCTGCGTCAGCGGCCCCGGCACGCTCTCGGCCTCCTCGAAGCGGGCATGGTCTTCCGCCTGGCAGGGATACTCCCCGGCGAAGAGTTCCTGCAGGCAGACAAGCTCCGCACCAGCTGCCGCCGCCTCGGCGATTCCTGCCAGGGCCTGCCGCACGTTGGCTTCGCGGTCGGCCGTGCAGGCTGACTGGACAAGGCCCATTCGGACCACACGGCTCTGGCCAGCCTGGGGCGACAACGCTCCAGTGGGGTTCATTGCTCAACCGCTTCCAGGCCCGCCTCGAGCCTGGCTGCCGGCACCGGAAACTGATCGGCCATCTCCACAACCTCCCGCTTGGTTGCAGCCAGCACCGCCTCTTCCTCGGGAGCGGCGAGCACGGCCAGAATCCAGCGGGCGATCTGCCGCATCTCGTCTGTTCCCATGCCGCGGGTGGTCAGGGCGGGCGTGCCAAGACGAATGCCCGAAGGATCCATCGGCTTCCGCTCATCGAAGGGGATCATGTTCTTGTTGCAGGTGATCCCGCAGCGATCGAGGGCTGCCTCGGCGAGCTTGCCGCCCAGGCCAGCCGGCGTCACATCGACAAGCACCAGGTGGTTGTCGGTGCCGCCGCTGACGATCTGCAGGCCCCCCTCACGCAGGCTCTCTGCCAGCACGCGAGCGTTGGCCACGACCTGCTGGGCATACTCGCGAAACTCCGGCTTGAGCGCCTCGCCAAAGGCCACCGCTTTTCCGGCGATCACATGCTCAAGCGGTCCGCCCTGCGTGCCCGGAAAGACCGAGCGGTCGAGATCCTTGGCGTGCTCGGCCCTGCACATGGCGATGCCACCGCGAGGCCCACGCAGCGTCTTGTGCGTCGTGCTGGTGACAAAGTCGGCGACCGGCACCGGATTGTCGTGGATGCCCGCAGCGACGAGGCCCGCATAGTGGGCCATGTCGACCATCAGCTTGGCACCGACTTCACGGGCGATTTCAGCAAACGTTCCGTGGGGGATCTCACGGGGATAGGCGCTGGCCCCCGCGATGATCAACTTCGGACGGTGTTCGCGGGCGAGGCTCGCCACCTGATCAAAGTCGAGCAGATTGTCGCCCCGCCGCACCCCATAGTGAACGAAGTTGTAGAGGATGCCCGAGGCGTTGAGCTTCATCCCGTGGGTGAGATGCCCGCCGTGGGCGAGGTCGAAGGCGAGCACGGTGTCGCCGGGATTGATGGCGGCCAGATAGACCGCCGAATTGGCCTGGCTGCCGGAATGGGGCTGGACGTTGGCATGGTCGGCGCCAAAGAGCTGCTTCGCTCGGTCGCGGGCGATGTTCTCGACCACGTCGACATGCTCGCAGCCGCCGTAATAGCGGCGGCCTGGGTAGCCTTCGGCGTATTTGTTGGTGAGCACGCTTCCCACGGCCTGCATCACGGCGGCACTGGTGAAGTTCTCGCTGGCAATCATTTCGAGGCCCTCCCGCTGACGGGTCGCCTCGGCCGTGACGGCCGCCCACACCTCAGGGTCATCCTGTCGGAGAATGTTGAGAACGTCGGTTTGCTCGGAATCCACGTTTCGGTCACTCCTTTTTGAGGAGGGCTTTCCACTTCTGGAAGCCCACCTGGGGATAGCACGACAGGGGTTGCCTACACCTGCATCAATGATTGTCGAAGCCGCCGACCAGAGCGTCAACACAGTGGCGTCAGCTGCGGCTTCGCACGCTCGCCACGTCCACAGAGCAATTGAAAGAGCTTTTGAAGTAGCATGGCGCGATGTCGTGAGGGCACCTCGTCATCCCTCCGCGTTTCGCGGCCGCCGTTCGCTTTTTCACCTCCAAGGCCACCATGCAACCCCACGCCCCCTCCCCTGCTGCCCTCCGCCACAAACTTCCTCGCATGACGCAGCTGATGGGGCTGACCCGCTGGTTCAGCGTGGTGGTGGTGTTTTCATCGCTGGTTGGAGCCCTGCTGATGTTTGTGATCGGCGCCACCAACACCGGTGAGGCCGTGCTGCACTACCTGGAGGTGATGCCGGCGCTGGAGCTGATCGCCGACGACGTCCCAGCGGCCGGCAAGGCCAGCCCGCGGACCGCTGCCAACCTGCAGCTGCTGGAGTCGCTCGACAACGGCCTCACGGGCCTCACCTTTCTCTACTTCGCCTACGGCATCTATTCGCTGTTTCTCACCAACACCAACTCGATGGCCGAGGCGCCCCGCTGGTTGAAGGTGGAGAACATTGCATCGCTGAAGAAAACGCTGATGGAAGTGGTGGCCGTGCTCCTGGCGATCATGTTTGTGCGGGTGCTGGCTGAGAAGATCCTCACCGGCGACCTGCACTGGGAGATTCTCACGATCCCGCTCTCCATCACTTCGATTGCCCTGGCCACACGGCTGATGTTCAACGATGGCTCTGTCTCGTCGGCGGTCAAGTAGGCCGCCTGCGACCAGGCCTCCGCAGCTGCCTGCTCATTGCCAGTCCGTCACGGGCACGCAGCTGCAGAAGAGATTGCGGTCGCCGTGCACATTGTTGACCCGGCCCACCGGTGGCCAGTACTTCCGCCGCCGCAGGCTCGCGACAGGGAAGGCTGCCGTCTCACGGGAGTAGGACCTCGGCCATTCATTGCTGGCAACGGCCTCTGCCGTGTGCGGAGCACGCACCAGCGGATTGTCGTCCTGCGGCCAGCCGCCGTTCTCGATGGAGCGGATCTCCTCACGGATCGCGATCATCGCCTCAATGAAGCGATCGAGCTCAGGCAGGTCTTCACTCTCCGTCGGCTCCACCATCAGCGTGCCCGGCACCGGAAAGCTGAGCGTGGGAGCGTGGAAGCCGTAGTCGATCAGCCGCTTGGCCACATCCTCGGCCGTCACTCCACTGGTCTTCTCCAGCGGCCGCACATCAATGATGCACTCATGGGCCACACGACCGCCCTCGCCGGTGTAGAGCGTGGGATAGTGCTCCCGGAGCCTGACGCTCACGTAGTTGGCCGCAAGGATTGCAGCTTCGGTCGCATGCCGCAGGCCTTCTGCCCCCATCATGCGGATATACATCCAGCTGATCGGGAGCACGGAAGCGTTGCCAAGCGGCGCGGCCGACACGGCGCCCACACCGCCCTCTGCCAGCACGCCTCCCGTCGCATGCCCGGGCAAGAAAGGCACCAGATCCTCGACCACGCAGACCGGCCCCACGCCCGGCCCGCCGCCACCATGCGGGATGCAGAAGGTCTTGTGGAGGTTGAGGTGGCTGACATCACCGCCGAAGTCGCCCGGTGAGGCCACGCCGACGAGTGCGTTCATGTTGGCTCCATCGACATACACCCGGCCCCCATGGTGGTGGACGATCTCGCAGAGCCGCCGCACCTGCGTCTCAAACACGCCGTGGGTGCTCGGGTAGGTGATCATCACCGCCGCCAGCCGGTCGGAATGCTCCACGCACTTCGCCTCGAGTTCGGCAAGGTCGACGTTGCCCTCGGCATCACAGCCAGTGACCACCACCTGCATGCCCGCCATCTGGGCGCTGGCGGGATTGGTGCCATGCGCCGAGGCCGGAATCAGGCAGATGTCGCGATGGCCTTGGCCGCGTGCCTGCTGCCAAGCCCGGATAACGAGCAGCCCCGTGTATTCCCCCTGGCTGCCGGCATTGGGCTGCAGGCTGATCCCCGCGTAGCCGGTCGCCTGGCAGAGCCACTCCCGCAGCTGACGGTCGAGGATCGCGTAGCCCTCTCGCTGGTCTGCGGGCGCGAAGGGATGCACCTGGGCAAACTCTGGCCAGCTGATCGGGATCATCTCGCTGGTGGCGTTGAGCTTCATCGTGCAGCTGCCCAGCGGGATCATGGTGCGGTCGAGGGCCAGGTCGCGGTCGGCCAGTTCCCGCAGGTAGCGGAGCATCTGCGTCTCGCTGCGGTGTGAATGAAACACCGGATGCGTGAGGAAGTCGCTCTGCCGCCGCAGCATCTCCGGAAGAAGCGGCGCCGCAGTCTCTTCGCAGGCAGCAAACTCAGGCGGCTCGCTTCCATAGACCTCGGCAAACACCTTCCAAAGTCGCACCACATCGGCAGGTGTGGTGGTTTCGTCGAGGCTGATGCCCAGCGTGGTCGCATCGATCTTCCGCAGGTTCATGCCGGCCAGCCGGGCCTGATCGAGCAGTTCCGCGGTCTTCTCGCTGGTCTCGAGGGCGAGGGTATCGAAGGCCCGCCGGTTGCGGATCCTGACGCCGATCTGGGCGAGGCCTGCAGCAAGGGTCGCTGTGAGGCTGGCAATCCGTTCGGCGATCGCCGTCAGGCCATCGGGCCCGTGGTAAACCGCATACATCGCCGCTACCACCGCGGGCAGCACCTGCGCCGTGCAGATGTTGGAGGTCGCCTTCTCGCGGCGGATGTGCTGCTCACGGGTCTGCAAAGCAAGCCGGTAGGCGGGCTTGCCGGTCTCGTCGATGCTCACGCCTACAAGCCGCCCGGGGAGCGACCGTTTAAACGCATCCTGGCAGGCCAGAAAGGCCGCATGCGGCCCGCCGCAGCCCATCGGGAGGCCAAACCGCTGCGTGGAGCCCACCACGATGTCGGCTCCCCACTCGCCTGGTGGCTCGAGCAGCGTGAGCGCCAACGGATCGGTGGTGACACAGACCACACCCTGCGTGCCGTGCACCCGTGCGGCGAGCCCTCGCCAGTCGGGCAGATCCCCGTCGGTCGTTGGGTAGGCCACGAGCACGCCGAAGCAGGCATGTTCGTCCAGCAGCGTGTCAACGTCGCCCACGACCAGCTTGATGCCGAGAGGCTCCGCCCGTGTGGCAAGCACCTCAAGCGTCTGTGGATGGCAGCGACCGTCGACAAGAAACGTCTCCTCCTTCGCCTTGGCAACGCGGTGGGCCAGGGTCATGGCCTCAGCGGCGGCGGTCGCCTCATCGAGCATGGAGGCATTGGCGATGCTCATCCCCGTCAGGTCGCAGACCATCGTCTGGAAGGTGACGAGCGCCTCCATGCGGCCCTGGCTGATCTCGGCCTGGTAGGGCGTGTAGGCGGTGTACCAAGCGGGGTTTTCCAGAATGTTCCGCTGGATCACCGCGGGCGTGTGGCTGGCGTGATAGCCCTGGCCGATGAAACTCGTCAGCAGCGTGTTGCGGGAGGCAATCGCCCGCAGTTCTTCGAGGGCCGCCGGTTCTGAAATCGCCGCTGGCAGCCGCATCGCGTCATGCCGGGCAATGTTGCTCGGCACGATCTCGCCAATCAGGGCCTCGCGAGACGCCGCTCCCACAGCCTCGAGCATGGCGGCCTCATCCGCCGGGCTGAGCCCGATGTGCCGGCGGGCAAAACTGCTGCCGGCAGCAGCGGAAGCATCTCCGGAAGCATTTGCAGCACAGCGAGCAGCCGAGCCGTTCATCAGGGCCGCTAAGGGCGATTCAGCAAGAGACATCAGGAGGGCTCCAATGCAAATACAACCGCTTAGGGTGGCACCTAGGGCGGCGTCGGCGGGAGCCCTGTTGTCCTGGTACCTGAGAGATTCGCCCCGAGCTCCAGCCCGGGGGTTGCCCCTTCGGTGGGCACTGGCAACCTGCCAGCACCACTCTCCAACAGCGCTATGTCGGTCAGTACTTTTGCCTGAGCGTTCGGCCTTCGGCGGTCTTTCGACTCTCTCCTGACTTCACACCAGTCTAGGAATCCCCACCCCCGCCGGCAACGCAGCCGCCAAACAAAACGGGACGGGTCCGCGGGTGCCGAAGGCCCTCGGCTACGCCGAGGCCGCTCCGCGGCCCGTGGACCCGTCCCGCTTGCACCGCCGCCCCGGCCGCAGACCGCCGCGCAGCGTGCCAAGAACGGGACGGGTCCGCGGGTGCCGAAGGCACCTCGCCTGCGGCGAGGCCGCTCCGCGGCCCGTGGACCCGTCCCGCTTGCCCGCTCCCCCGGCCGCAGACCGCCGCGAAGCGGCGGACAGGCCGACCTTAAAACCGTAAGCGAGGGGTGAGCCCGGGCCGAATGAGCCGGCCTTGCAGTCGAGCGCAGCCCGGAGGGCGAAAGCGAGAATGCACGAGTGAGCGAAGCCAGGATGGCGAAGCGAACGCTCGGCGAATCGGCCTGGGCTCACCCCGAGCGACCCACCCGCTGAGGCCGCCGTCCCCCCGTTCGCACATCGGCATCAGCCCGACGGGCTATCTTCTCAGCTTGGAAGCAGTGGCAAATCGTCAACAGAGATACCCAGCATCTGCATCAATGACAGCCGACTTTTCTCACACGCTGCTTGCGGAGCTCGTTGCCATCAATAGCGTAAACCCGGCCTACGGAGGGCCGGGCGAGGCTGAGGTGGCGGCGTTTCTTCGCGACACGCTGCGGGCCGCTGGGCTTGAGGTCTTCTCGCAGCCGGTGGAGCCCGGCCGTGAGAACGTGGTCGGCGTGCTGCCGGGCCGTGACCGGACACGTCGGGTGGTGCTCGAGGCCCACATGGACACGGTGGGCGTCGAGGGCATGACCGTGCCTCCCTTCGAGCCCACGATCCGCGACGGCCGGCTCTCCGGCCGCGGATCCTGCGACACCAAGGGGGGCCTGGCGGCGATGCTCGCGGCGGTGCTCGATCTCGCTGCGGCGGGTGAGCCACCGGCGTGTGATGTCTGGCTGGCGGCCGTCGTCGACGAGGAGCATGCCTACCGCGGCGTGCTCGCGCTGGTTGATGGACTGGCCACCGCCGGCGGCACAACGGCAGCAGCGATCGTAGCGGAGCCGACCGGCCTGCGGATCGTCTCGGCCACTAAGGGTGTGCTGCGGCTTCGCATCCACTTTGCCGGCAGGGCCGCCCACTCGTCAAAGCCCTGGCTCGGCGTGAGTGCCATTACGGCCGCAGCCAGACTCGTGCTTGCCCTCGACCAGCGGCATGCCGAACTGGCCGAGGCTGCCGGCCATCCGCTGCTCGGCCCGGCCACCGGATCGGTCGGGCTGATTCGCGGCGGGGTGCAGGTCAACATTGTGCCGGAACGCTGCGAGCTGGCAGTCGACCGCCGGCTGCTGCCTGGCGAAGAGGCTGACTCGGTTCTCTCGGCCTACCGCGACCTCGCCGAGTCCACCGCCGCCGCCTGCGGCGCGACGGCCACGGTGCAAACGCTGCTCCTCGATGAAACCCTGGAGACGCCGCTCGACGCGGCGGTGGTGCGGGTCGCCGGAGCGGTCTGTGAAACGCTCGGCCTGCCAGCTGAAGCGATCGGCGTGCCCTACGGCAGCGACGCGAGCAAGCTCTCGCGACGGGCCGGCGTGCCCTCGATCGTGTTTGGCCCGGGCAGCATCGACCAGGCCCACGCCGCAGAGGAGTCGGTGCCCTTGGAGGAGGTGACGATTGCGGCCGCCTTCTACCGTGAGTTTCTGTTGCGTTTCGAGTGATCGTTGTCGGCCGCCGGTGCATTGCATGGCGATCGATGCCGACCATACCCTGAAGCGAACCGGGGAACCTCAATCGCTCTCAAGGGAACATTCCATGGATCCGCGAGCCGTCTGGACACGTCGCTCCTTCACACACGCGAGCCTCGCCACGGTGGCCGCGGCCGGTCTTCTTCGCCCCGGGAATGAAACGGCGGCTGCGGCGGAGCCATCAGCAGCAGACGGCTTTGTCGATGCCCATGTGCATGTCTGGACGCCAGACCTGGATCGCTATCCGCTGGCCGAAGGCTTCACCCGCGGCGACATGCAGCCGCCGAGCTTCACGGCCGATGAGCTGCTCGCTGCCGCCAGGCCGCTGGGCATCTCGCGGGTTGTGCTGATTCAGATGAGCTACTACGGCTTTGACAACCGCTACATGCTCGACTGCATGGCCGCGCACCCCGGTGTGTTTGGTGGCGTGGGCATTGTCGATCACGAGCAGCCGGATGTGGCCGACACGATGCGGGGCATGGCCGTTCGCGGCGTGCGAGGCTTCCGGCTTTACACCAATCGCGAGAAGGCCGAGGCCTGGCAGCACTCCGAGGGCATCAAGCGGATGTGGACCGCTGGCGCCGAACAGCATCTGGCGATGTGCCTGCTGGCCGATCCCGATGCACTGCCTGCGGTGAAGGCGATGTGCCAGGCGTTTCCCAACACGCCCGTGGTGATCGACCACTTCGCCCGCATCGGCATGCGTGGGGCAGTCGATCCGCAGCAGCTCGCGATGCTCACCGATCTCGCCCGCTTTCCCACCGTGCATGTGAAGGTCTCGGCCTTCTACGCCCTGGGCACAAAGGCCCCTCCCTACGACGACCTCGAGCCGATGATCAAAGCGCTCCGCAATGCCTACGGTGCCGAGCGGCTGATGTGGGCCTCCGACGGCCCCTTCCAGCTGGCCGAGGGCCAGGGCTACGAGCCGTCGCTGGCTCTGATTCGCGACCGCTGCCCTTTCCTCAGCAGCCGTGACCGCGACGCCATCCTCCGCGGCACCGCCAGTCGGCTCTTCTTCAGCTGACGCATCCTCGTGGAGGGCTGGCCTTCAGCCGGCGCGGGTGATGGTCACGGGTGAGCGGAGCTGCTGCTGCTCTTCGGCTGGCAGTTCGGCGACGTCGCTGTCGTCTTGATACGCCGCCCGCAGCCGCTCGAGTTCGACCTTCATCGTCGCAATCTCGTCGGCGTAGTCGGCATGCTCGTAGAGATTCTGCAGTTCGTCCGGGTCGGTCTCGAGGTCGTAAAACTCCCACTCGTCAAACTGATAGAAGTGGATCAGTTTGTAGCGGTCGTTGCGGACGCCGTAGTGCCGCGGCACCATGTGCACGCTCGGATACTCGTAGTAGTGGTAGTAGATGCTCTCCCGCCAGTCGGCGGGCGATGTCGCCAGCCAGCAGCGGCACGAGCGAGCGGCCCTGCATGTCGGCCGGAATCTCAGCCCCGGCCATCTCCAGGAAGGTCTCGGCGTAGTCGAGGTTTTGCACGAGGTCTTCGTTGACGCTGCCGGCCTCAGCGACGCCCGGCCACTTCACGATCAGCGGCATCTTCAGCGATTCTTCATACATCCACCGCTTGTCGTACCAGCCGTGGTCGCCAATATAAAAGCCCTGATCGGAGGAGTAGATCACCACCGTGTTGTCGGAGAGGCCGAGCTCCTCGAGCGTCTTGATCAGCGTGCCGACGCTCTCATCCACGCCCCGCACACACCGCAGGTAGTTCTTCACATACCGCTGATACTTCCAGCGGACGAGGCCGTCGGCGGTGAGCCCGGCCTCGTGGAAGGCGTCGTCACGCGGTCCGTAGAAGGCCCGCCAGGCGGCCAGCTGCTCAGGTGACATCCGCTGCATGGTGCGCCAGGCCGAGCGATCGGTGCCCCCCTCCGCGGCATCGGCATCGAAGTCGGGCGTGAGATCGACAAAGAGGTCGAAGTTGAGATGCATGTGGCGGTCGATCTCAAGCTCCTGAAACCTGGCCGGCGGGGCGTTGTCGTGCCACTTATCAAAGAGCGTGTTGGGCTCGGGCATCTGCATGTCGTCGTAGAGCGAGAGGTGCCGCAGGGCGGGCATCCAGTTGCGGTGCGGAGCCTTGTGCTGGACCATCAGCATGAAGGGCTTGGAACCGTCGCGGCCCTCCCTCAGCCACTCAACCGCCAGGTCGGTGACCACGTCGGTGCAGTGGCCCTCCACGCGCACACGGCCCTCGGGCGTGATCAGGTCGGGGTTGTAGTAGAGCCCCTGCCCCGGCAAGACCTTCCAGTCGTCGTAGCCCTGCGGCTTCCCCTGCAGATGCGACTTGCCGTAGAGCGCCGTCGTGTAGCCGGCCTGCTGAAGCAGCTTGGGAAACGTCTGCTGATTCCAGTCAAAGGAGTTGCCGTTGTTCATGAAGCCGTTCTTGTGGCTGTGCTTGCCGGTCTGAATCACGGCACGGCTCGGGCCGCAGATCGAGTTGGTGCAGAAGCTGTTGCGAAACAGCATGCCCGACGCCGCCAGGGCGTCGATGTTGGGCGTGGGATTCACCGACTTCAGCCAGCCGTTGTAGGCCCCGATCGCATGCGGGGCATGGTCGTCGCTGAAGATAAACACGATGTTGGGCCGAGCGGCCGGCTGAGCGGCAACGGCCGTCGTCGCCGCGGCGAGCAGAAGCAGCCAAGGCAGGATCACCACGCCCCGCGCGACTCTGCTGAAAAACCTGCTCTCGCCGTCTGCACATCGCCGCATGACCATCTCCCTTCGCCCCCTCGAAGCGGCCCACCTGATGGCCGCGTGAAACGTCGGAGGATACCCGCGGTGAAAGCCCGCACCAAATCGGCACGAGGCCATGCGTCTCACCGGGCACTCACGCAAAAATGGCGGTGTGCACCTTGCCGGCGACATCGGTGAGGCGGAAGTCGCGGCCGGCGTAGCGGTAGGTCAGCTGCTCATGGTCGATGCCGAGCAGGGCGAGCATCGTGGCGTGCACGTCGTGGATGTGCATCGCGTTTTCCGTGGCGTAGTAGCCGTAGTCGTCGGTGCTGCCGTAGCGGAAGCCACCGCGGACGCCGCCGCCAGCCATCCACATCGTGAAGCCTTCGGGGTTGTGGTCGCGGCCGTTGTCGGTCGCCTCAGCCACCGGCGTGCGGCCGAACTCGCCACCCCACAGCAGCAGCGTGTCTTCGAGCAGCCCGCGACGTTTCAGATCGGCCAAGAGCCCCGCAATCGGCTTGTCGACTTCTGCTGCCTTCTCGGCATGGCCCTCCCGCAGATTCGCATGCTGATCCCACTGCACCTTGGAGTCGCTGTGGGTCACCTGGATAAACCGCACCCCCGCCTCGGCAAACCGCCGTGCCAGCAGGCACTGCCGGCCGAAGTCGTCGGTCACCGCGTCGCCGATGCCATAGAGGGCGAGCGTCTCGGCGGTCTCGCCCGAGAGGTCCTGAATCTCCGGCAGCTCAGTCTGCATGCGAAAGGCGAGCTCGAAGCTCTTCAGCTGGGCCTCCACCAATGGCTCAGCCGCTGCGCCGGCTTCGCCAGCGATATGGCTACCGGCAAGGTCCCGCAGCATCGCCAGCTGCCGCCGCTGCACATTCGGCGAGAGCCGCGGGTTGGCGATGTATTTCACGGCTGCTTCGCTGGCCGGCCGCGACGCCACCCCCATCGGCACACCCTGGCACTCCGCCGGCAGGAAGGCGGCCCCCCAGTTGTTCACGCCCCCATGGGCGAGCGTCGGGCAGATGGTGAGAAAGCCTGGCAGGTTTTCATTCTCTGTGCCCAGGCCGTAGTTGACCCAGGCTCCCATCCCCGGCCGCACAAAGGTATCGCTGCCGGTGTGGAGCTTCAGCGCCGCCCCGCCGTGGGCGGCATTGGTGCCATGCACGCCGTGCAAGAAACAGATCTCGTCGACATGCCGGGCCACATGCGGGAAGAGCTCGCTCACCGGGCAGCCGCTCTGGCCATACTGCCGAAACGTCCAGGGGCTCTTCAGCAGCGTGCCGGTTTTGGCAAACTGCACCCGCGGCTTGGCAAACGGCAGCTCCTTGCCGTGATCGGCATCCAGCTTGGGCTTGGGATCGAAGGTGTCGACCTGCGACGGCCCTCCCTTCATAAACATGAAAATCACGCGTCGAGCGCGGGCGGGAATCCGAAAGGACGCGGGCCCTTCCGCAGCCGTTGCGCGATTGAGCAGCGCTGAAGCTGCCAGCCAGCCAAAGCCCACGGCCGACTGCGAGAGTGCCTGCCGACGGCTCGTCATCTGCTGCCACATCGCCTCACCCTCCACCTTGCCTGACTGGCTCACCGCACCACGAGAAACTGATCACTGACCAGCAATGTCTGCACAGCTGCCGCCCACGCCGCCTGCTCGGTGTCGACCAGCGGCCGCATCGTCGCGACCTGCTCAGCCAACCAGGCTCCCTCAGCGTTGCTTGGCAGTCGGCCGAGCACCCGACGAAACACCAGCCGCGTCTGCATGGCCGTGTCGCCAGGGGCTGCCGTCAGCACATCGCCGGCGATCTGCTCAGCAGCATCCATCGGCAGTTCGGCATTGAGCAGCCACAGAGCCTGTGAGGCGATCGTCGACGTGGCCCGGTTGCCGTCGGGCACCGCTCCATCGGTGCAGTCGAAGAGCCACAGGGCATCCTGAATGTGGTTGCGGATCACCGGCAGATAGATGCTCCGCCGCGGCACGTCGTAGTCGGTCTCGTCTTTGCTCGTGTGGTCAAAGAGAAACTCCCGGTTGCCGACATGCAACAGCGAGCCGCCCATCGTGGCATCGAGCTGGCCCGAAACCGCAAGCATCGCATCGCGGACCGACTCTGCCTCCAGCCGCCGCACATCCGCCCGCCACCAGAGCCGGTTGTCGGGATCGTGCTCTCTTGCGGCAGCGGCCGTTGGGCTCGTGGCCGTGTCGCTCGAACGCTGCCAGGCATCGCTTGAGAGAATCAGCCGATGCAGGTGCTTCAGCGACCAACCCGATTCAATCAGCTCAGCTGCCAGCCAGTCGAGCAATGGCTGGTTGGTCGGCGGCTCGCCGGTGGTGCCGAAGTTGTCGGTTGATGGCACGATGCCGCGGCCGAAATGCCACCGCCACACGCGGTTGACAATCACACGAGCGGTGAGCGGATGCCGCGGATCGGTCAGCCACCTCGCCAGCTGCAGCCGCCCGCTGGCGTCTTCGGGAATCGCCACCGGCCCATCGAGCTCAAGCACTGTCGGAATCCCGCGGGGCACGGTGCGGCCGAGCGTGAGATGACTGCCGCGGAGGTGGATCGCCGCCACGACTGGCTCGGCCTCGGCCACGCCCATCGCTGAGGGCAGCTCCGGCAGCGCGGCCTCCAGCTGCTGCTGCTCGGCCCGCAGCGCAGCGAGCTTTTCTTTCGCCGCCTCGGGAAACGCATCTTCAACGATCTCGGCGGCTGCAGCAGCTTCTCCCCCGAGCCCAGACGACGCGAGCGACTCACGGGCTTCGCTGAGAAAGGCCTCCACGGCGGCGGCAGCAGCGTCGATCTCAGCCTGGTGCGCAGCATGGGCTGCCTGCTCAGCAGGCGTGGCGATCAGGTTTTCATTCCACTTGGCAATCCGCGTCAGCGACTCCATCGTGCGAGTGCTCTGCAGGATGCCGGCCAGGCCGTAGTAGTCGGCCTGGCTGATCGGATCAAACTTGTGGTCGTGGCAGCGGGCGCAGCCAATGGCCAGGCCGAGAAAGGCCTTGCTGGTCGTGTCGATCTGCTCATCGATGATGTCCATCTGGAGCTTGGTCTCGTCACCCTCGGCGAGCACCTTCGGGCCGAGCACCAGGAAGCCGGTGGCGGTGAGCAGCTCGGCCTTTCGCTCAGGTGAGGTCGTGTCGTCGACCAGCAGATCGCCCGCGATCTGCTCCCGCACAAACGCATCAAACGGCTTGTCGGCGTTGAAGGCGGCAATCACATAGTCGCGATATCGCCAGGCGTTGCCATGGGCGACGTTCTCATCGAGGCCGTTGGAATCGGCGTAGCGAACCACGTCGAGCCAGTGTCGGGCCCAGTGTTCGCCATAGTGCGGCGAGGCGAGCAGCTCATCGACCAGGGCAGCGAAGGCCGCTGGCGACGGGTCGGCGACAAAGCGATCGCTCATGTCGGGCTCCGGCGGCAGCCCCGTGAGGTCAAATGCCAGCCGACGCACCAGCGTCGCAGGATCGCCAGCGGCAGTCGGCTTGAGGCCTGCAGCAGCCAGCGGCCCCCCCAGGAACCGATCGATCGGATGCCCCGCAGGCTGCTCTGGCAGCGGCGGCCGCTCCAGCGGTGCCAGCGCCCAGTGGTCGCGGGCTCGCGGGCTCGCATGCTCGGGCTCCACCGGCACGATCGCGCCATCGGGATGCGGGGCCCCCGCATCGACCCAGGCAGCGAGCAACGCCACCTCCTCGTCCGAGAGCGGGCCATCCGGAGGCATTGCCAGCTGCTCATCCACCCGACGCACCGCCTGCACCAGCAGGCTCGTCTCAGCCGACCCAGGCACGAGCACCGGCCCGGTGCCGCCTCCGGCAGCCAGCCCCTCGCGAGAATCGAGCCTCAGGCTCGCCTCCTGCGTCTCGGCCCCATGGCACTCCTGGCAGCGGGCGGCCAACAGCGGCCCCACCCGCTCAGCGAAGGTCATAGCGGTGACTGCCACCGGCGGCGATGCTGCCGCTGCAGGGCACTGGCTGCAGACAAGCCCCGCAAGCCCTACCAGGGCACCTGCATGCAGCCACTCTCGGCCACACAACAGATCGTGAACAATGAGACGAGCCACGACGCTTCACTCCTCCTGGAGCCTTCGCCCTCGGGGCAATCCCCGAGACGTCATCTCCATGAGTGTATCAGCCGAGGCTCCCCGCTTCCCTACGGAAGCGTGACCGGATCTCCGTCATTGGTCAGGCTTGCTGCACGGAAGATCCGGCCTTCCACGTCAAAGTTCACCAGCCGCACCGCGCCATCGGCCATGCAGAACGCCGCTCCACCGGAGTGTGACGAGCCGAAGTAGGGATGCCACTGCCCCCAGTTGTTGCCACCTTCGTCGCGGACCGTGATCCACCGCCCACCCTCGCGGTGAGGGGCCTTCATGTCGGGCAGCGGTGGCAATCCGTAGGTGTTGCCGTTGGACAGCATCCCACCGCCATGCCGAACAGAATCGGTATCCCATCCGTTGTTGTTCCACATCTCGTTGTCGCCGCCATCCGTGCCAAACTCATCAGGATGCAGGGCTTTTTCACCAACAAGCAGGGTTTTCGAGGAGCCGTCGCGAATCCGCTCGATCGTCACGGTGTCGGTTCCACCCCGCACGACCGTACCTTTCGTGCCGGTGCTGCTGCCACTTTGAATCGATCCCGGTTCGCGCTGCCCTGCATTACCGACATAGTCGCTGCGGTAAAACTTGCCGCTGCCATACGCCGCGGGCGCCCGTCGCGTCGGGCAGTAATACATGGCCACGGCCTGCTGGGCGACGAGGTTTTCCTTCGGGTGATACCGGCCCAGGTCGGGCGGAGTCGGATCTTCCGCGGCCGGGGCGAGGTTGTAGATGCCCGACTCTTCCATGTAGGGGAGGATCTGAAAACACCAGTTCCAGCCGCTCACCGTCCGCGACCGACAGCACGCATAACTGTCGAGCCGCTCATCGCCGTCACGCGAGCCGTTGGGAAGCTGGCCATTGGCATCTTGATAGTTGTGGAAGGCAAGGCCGATCTGCTTAAGGTTGTTCAGGCACTGCGTCCGTCGAGCCGCCTCCCGCGCCGACTGAACAGCGGGAAGGAGCAGACCAACCAACACCCCAATGATGGCGATCACCACCAGCAGTTCCACAAGAGTAAACCCGGACCGGCTGCGACTCTTCATCGATACACTCTCCCGCATGCTTCGTTGTCTTCATAAACTCGCTACCAGACGCCCATAACCATCACTGCTCGGATTCGGCCTGCTCGACGGCAGCCTGCTCCGCCTCAATCGCAGCCTCGGTCTCTGCATTGAGTTCCGGCGGCTCGGGAACACTCGAACTACACCCTGCTACCACCGCGACCAACGCCAACAAAATCACTCGAAGCATCTCAGTTCTCTCTCTGAATTCATGCGTCAGACCAACCAAGCCCCACGCGAGGCTCATCACACCTACGGCAGCTCAAACGGCTCCCCATCGTTGGACAGACTCGCCCGCCGAAACACCAACTGATCGACATCGAATCCGATCAGCCGCACCGATCCATCGGCCATCACAAAGTTCGCGCCAACTCCGTGCGCGGAGCCAAAATAGGGATGCCACCTGCCCCAGTTGATACCGCCTGCATCACGGTAACTCGTCCAACGCCCGCCCACAGGATGCGGGGCCTTCATGTCTGGAATCGGCGGGATTCCATAGGTGTTGCCGTTTGAGAGCACGCCCGCACCGAACCGGATCACGCACTCATCCCAGCCAGCATTGCTCCACATCTCGTTGTCGCCGCCGTCGATCCCAAACGCATCGGGATGCAGGGCTTTTTCGCCGATCATGATCGTCTTCGACGATCCATCTCGAAGCCGCTCAATGCTGGTGGAAGCACGGTCCGTCTGAATAATCACGCCCTTGAGACCGCTGCTATCGGTGTCTCGCAGGTTGCCAAGGCCCCGCTGCCCCGCGTTACCGGCGTAGTCGGTCCGATGAAACTTGCCGCTTCCATATCCCTTCGGCTCCCGGCGACTTGGGCAGTAGAGGCCGACGATCGCCTGCTGCCCTACGATGTTTTCCTTCGGGTGGTAGCTGCGCGCATTCGGCACCTGCGAGTCCTCCGCAGCCGACGCGAGGTTGTAGACGCCCGATTCCTCCATATAGGGCAGGAGCTGATAGCACCAGGTCCAGCCGTGAACGGTTGTGCTCCGACAGCAGGCCGTGAATGAGCTGATGCGGTGATCACCGTCTCGGGCTCCGTTGGGCAGCTGGCCATTGGTGTCCTGGTAGTTGTGGCAGGCCAACCCCAGCTGCTTGAGATTGTTGGTGCACTGCGTCCGCTTGGCGGCCTCGCGTGCCGACTGCACCGCTGGGAGGAGCAGCCCGACCAGCACCCCGATGATGGCGATCACCACCAGCAGCTCGACAAGCGTGAACGCTCGACGACCACAGCAACGGTGACGACGGAGAAGCCGGCCGCAGCCAAGCTCACTGCAAACCATATCCATTCGCGTTTCCTTACAGAACAGGCGAGAAGGTGGGCGAGCGATCGACTGATCGCACGGGCGGCAATGCCATTGGCATCACCCTGCGTACAGCCTAGAGATTCGCGCAAGCATTTGGTGTCGGTTTCATGAGAACTTCGTGAACCGCAGCACGCTGTCTTGGCAGAGCCATCTCAAGGCGGCACGGGCGTTGTGGGCCTGCCCCCGCAGCCCCACACATTGTGAGCGCGAACACACATTGTGAGGGCGAACACACACTGTGAGCGAGACTTTACATTGTGAGCGGCTGCACACAGTGTAAAGGCGCCCTCACACTGTTAAATCTCTTCGAGGCTGCTTGGGCTCGACCCACGGCGCGATATAAACCGGCCACATGCTGCCGCTCGCCGACCTGCCCTGACGTGCGGACGGTCGCCTCGGCACATTGCCGTTTACGTCGGTGTTTCGCACCTCCACCACGATTCCGCAGCCCGCAACTCTGATTCTCGCAAGGAGACTCCATGTCGCTGTCGCCCTTCTCGTCCAAGCGAACCCGTAAGAGCAACACCCGACGTTCCGCCGCCCGTCGCAGCCGTCGGCCCCAGGGCATGGAGCCGCTTGAGCCGAGAAGGCTGCTGGCCGTGACGGCAGTGGCGGACTTCGAGACCGTGCTCGACAGTGGCTCGGCCGTCGTCCTTGAGGTGCTCGCCAACGACATCGACACGAGCGATCTCCGCGGACAGTCGGTCAGCGCGGGCAACCTCACCGTCGACGGCAGCTCAGCCTGGAGCTTCGCGGAAACCGGGGCTGCTCCGAACAATCTGACCACCACCACGGTTAACACCGGTGACGTCAACATCCAGTTGGATGGGGCGGATATCGACCCCTCTTCGGGCGTGACCCTTGCGACCGTCCGCCAGAATCTCGCCAGCGAGTACCGGGTGATCGAGGCCTATCCCAGCGGAGCAGCCACCTGGCTGAGCATGCAGAAGCAGTCGGCCAACACCGAGGCCGATGTCGACGCCGGGGTGGTGAACTTTCCCTTCGCGGCCGGCTGGATTGGCGGAAACGTGGACCCGAGCGGCGTCCTGCTCTCAGGCAACGGCCTCTCCGCAAGCGACGTCAGCCAGACCGGCGGCGGCCGCTATCAGGTGCAGATTCCCGGCGTGAGCGACTCCTTCACCGACGGCTATCTGTTCGTGATTGGTGCTTCCAATGAAGACAACTTCGCCTCCGCCCGGCCGCTCGGCGGCAACGCCTGGGAGATCTCGGTCCGAGACAACACCGCAGACCTGCTCGACGGCGAAAACGACGATTTCAGCTTTGTCTACATCCCGCGGAATGCCCCCGGGCTCGTGGCGGGCCGCGTCGACGCCGCCTACAGCATCAGCAATCCAGTGAGCGACGCCGTGGGCGAGTTCACCGTTGCCAAAGAAGGCCCAGGCACCTGGCGACTGAACGTTGCCGGGGGCAGCCCTGCCCTTGGCATGCTGCTGCTCGGGAGTGCGGTCGACAACGGCGTTGCCCCTGAAGACGATTTCTTCAGCTATGAGCCCGCAGGCGATGGCTTCGTGATCAAGGCCCGCGATCAGGACGGCGGCCAGCTTGTCGACGCCGACTTCCAGTTTGCCTATGTGCCCTTCACCAACGCGCTGCAGCCCACGCTGACGCTCTCGATTTCTGCTGCCGACGCTGCAACCGCTGAGAGCGGCCTGCCGATCACGATCAATCCCGACAACACGATCTCGATCGACACGAGCTCGCTCAGCCTGACCGCGCCGCAGACCGAGACGTTCAGCTACACCGTCACCGACGGCACGGAAACCTCCACGGCCACGGCCAGCGTCACGCTCCTCCCCACCAGCGGTGCCACGACCACGAGCCAGGTGTTTGGCGAAAACGAGACGGCCACCATCGATCTTTCGAAGATCTTCACAGCGGGCACCGGCCCCTACACCTACGCCGCGAGCGACTCCCGCATCGTTGCCGCGACCTTTTCCGGTGACACGCTGACGCTGGCCTCCAACAACAACGCGTTCGGCTTCGACACCGTCACGATCACGGCAACCGACAGCACCAGCGCGACGTTCGTGACCGCCTTTGAGGTCAACATCTTGCCGGATGTGACCGACACCGATGCGCCGATTGCCGGCGACGACTCCGCTTCCACGCTGTCGTTTGAGACGGTCGACATCGATGTGCTCGGCAACGATTACCATCCCAACGGCGTCGCCTACGACGTCGCCGCGGCCAACATCGACGTCGACATCAGTTCGACCTGGACGGTCACCAACACCGGGGCGGCGCCCAACGACATGGTGATCACGAGCCCCGCCAACCGGGGCGACAATGAGGTTGGGCTCGGCGGCACGAAGCTCTATCCGTCCACAGGCGTGCTCCTCGGCACCGTCCGCGACAACACCGATCCCTACGGCACGGTCAACACGCATCCCCACTGGGGCTCCTACGGGTTTTCCACGGAGCGCGGAGCGGGGGGCAATGCGGAGGCCGACTTTCCGCTCGCCGCCGCCTTCTTCCCGTTTGCCGACGGCTGGACCTCAGGTCAGGTTGACGCTGCGGGCACGCTCACCCACGGGGTCGGCGTGGCCCAGTCAAACATCACCAAGCTTCGCGACGGCATGTTCGCGATCACGCTTCCCGAGGTGACCGACGCTGCCACCGACGGCTTCCTGTTTGCGATCTGCCACAACAACGACGACAACGCCTACTCCGTGCTGCCGGTTGCCGGCACCAACACCTGGATCTACCGGCAGACCGACAACGACGCCGACACCTTTGAGAACGACAAGTTTGCCTTCGTCTATGTGCCGGCCGACACCCCCGAGCTTGTCGCCGGTCGTTTTGATGCCACCGGCAGCCAGCTTCAGAAGGTGGAAACCGGCGCCGGCTACTCGCTCACGCAGGAGGCCGCCGGCACCTACCGGCTTTCCATCACCGGCTTCACGCCGACCGACGGGTCCCTGCTCGTGCTCGGGAGTGGCGCCGACGCCTCCAGCGGCAACCCCGACAACATCATCACGAGCTACATCGCCGACGGCAACGACTTCCTGATCTTCACGCGGCAGACGGTCGACTTCGCACTGGTCGACGCGGAGTTTCAGTTTGTCTTCACGCCGTTTGCCAATCCGCTGAGCTTCAACCGCAACGTCGCCTTCAGCGTGACCGCGTTTGAGGCCGCCAGCGCCGAGGGAGCGACGATCTCGCAAAACCCCGACGGCACCTTCCGCTACGACCCCAGCACGAGCACCTCGATCCAGGCCCTGACGCCTGGCTCGTCGCTGAGCGACACCTTCACCTACACGATCACCGACGCCGCAGGGGAGGCAGCGACCGGGACCGTGACCGTGACCGTGCGTGCGCCCGAGGTCGACGCCATCGACGACACGTTCTGGATTTCACAGAGCACGATCCTGAATGTCACCGCCAACGACACCTTCGGCCCACGGCCGGGGCAGCATGTCAGTGCGCTCAACATCGGTGTCGACCTGGCCAACTCAAACCAGGGAAGCAACCAGCAGGATTCGTTCATCCCGCTTGACGCCAACGGCAACCAGCAGCGGAGCACCATCCCGGGATCAGTTGTTATCGACGAAGCCCACGACAACTGGGGTGATATCGACCTCTACATCGATGTCGACGGCGGTGAGCTCGCCGCCGACAAGAGCGATCTGCTGCGAATGAACCGCAACGACGGCATCGTGATCGCCACGATCAACGACAACCGTGACGCCATCCTCGGCCAGGGCGGCTACGCGACCCTCGAAGTGGTCAGCGAAGGTGGTGGCAATATGTGGATCGCCACAGCCCAGGCCCCCTTCCCCGATATCGACGTGGCCGGCACCGATGAAGAGGCGGTTGCGGTGTCTGCGGCCTACTTCGCGTTTGACAAGGGCTGGATTGGCGGCCACGTCAACGGGGCTGGCACAATCGTCGCATCCAATGGCGACCCCGTGGTCACCCGCACCGCGACGGGCATCTACGAGATCGAGATTCCGGGCGTCACCGACTCCTACACCCAGGGCTTCCTCTACTCCGTC
The DNA here is from genome assembly GCA_018401745.1 of Pirellulales bacterium. Classification (GTDB taxonomy): domain Bacteria; phylum Planctomycetota; class Planctomycetia; order Pirellulales; family UBA1268; genus M30B53. The sequence goes on from JAGYJY010000006.1 coordinate 114,306, forward strand.
GGTGCCTCAAACGAGGCCAACGTCACCCAGTCGCGGCCACTGGGCGGCAACAAATGGGAGCTGATCCTCCACGACAACTCGTTTAGCAAAATCGCGCAGCCAGACGGCGAAGGCAACGATTTCGCGTTTGTCTACATTCCGCAGAATGCGACCGGTCTCGTCGGTGGTCGCGTGAATGGGGCCTCCACGTCGGTCAACCCGACCAAGCAGTCGATTGGCAACTTCTCGATTCAGCGGTCGGCCCAAGGCGAATGGGTCCTCTCGGTGCCCGGCCATTCGCCAGAGACCGGCATGCTGCTGCTTGAAGGTCAGACGCTCACCTCACCGCAGCCTGAGCACATCTTCCTCAGCTACGAGGCCGCCTCCAACGGCACCGATTTCGTGATCCAGCAGCACTCGCTGCCGGATCCCAACATCCGCACAGACCACGACTTCCAGTTCTTGTTTGTGCCTTTCAACAACCGGATCACCCAGGCGGCCGAGCAGCTGCCGATGTCGGTTGACCAGGTGGGCACCGCGGCCGATCCGACCTCGGGCCTCAGCGAGCTCGGCTTCGCCCTCACGATCAACCCCGACGGCACCGTGGGCTACGATGCCGGCGGCACGATCCGCTCGCTCGGCGAAGGCCAGACGGCAACCGACACCTTTGTCTACCGCGTCACTGACTCGACCGGTGCCTCCAGCGACTCTGCAACCGTCACGGTCACGCATGTGGGCGTGAACGACGCGCCCGATGTCGTGGGTTCGCTTGCCGACCAATCCCTTGCCGAGGACGCGAGCACGGTGAGCGTCAGCCTCGACGGGCTCTTTGCTGATGTCGACACCGGCGACGTGCTGACGCTGTCGGCCACCACAGCCGACGGCACCCTGCTGAGCGTTGCTGTCAACGGCACCAGCCTCGAGATCACGCCGGTGGCCAACGCCTTCGGCTTCACATCCGTCATGGTGATTGCCACTGACATCGCTGGAGCCACCAACAGCACCTCGCTCAACGTGACCGTGCTGCCAACCCTCGGTGACGACACGCCGACCGCCGGAGACGACACCGCCACCACGCTCAACACCGAGATCGTGACGATCTCCGTGCTCAGCAACGACGTGCACCCCGACGGTGCGGTCAACGACGCCGCGGCCGCCACGATTGACGTGCCTCCCGGGGCTGACAATGTCGGCTCGACATGGACGGTCGTGGGCACCGGCAGCGGTGTGAATGCCCTCACGATTCAGAGCCAGCCGAACGCGGGCGACGTGGCCATCGGCCTTGCCGGCAACGGCATCCAGCCCACCGACGGCGTGCTGCTGGGCACGTCGCGAGACAACCTCGACCCCTTCAGCTCGGTGCAGGAATGGTACTGGGGCACCTACAACTCGCTCGGCTTCGGAACCCAGTCGGCGAACCAGAACGGCTCCGGCGAGCGGAGCGGCTCCGTGGGCGCGGTCTTCTTCCCGTTTGCTGACGGCTGGACGGCTGGCCGTGTGGACGGCACTGGGGAGCTCCTGCAGGGTGTTGGACTGACGCCCGCCGACATCACCAAGGTCGCCAGCGGTGAGTATTCAATCACCGTTCCCGGCGTGAGCGACGCCGCGACCGCCGGCTATCTGATGAGCATCGGCGGCACCAACAACTTCGACATCACGTCGTCGGCCCAGGCCCAGGCCGGCACAGGCAACTGGACGCTGCGTCAGCGGTACAACGACGACGCCGGCCTCTTTGATAACCAGTTCTCGTTTGTCTACATCGCCAACGACACGCCAAACCTGATCGCTGGCCGCGTGGCTGCCGACGGCACCCTCGATGCCAGCCTGCAGTCGGGCAGCCCAACGGTCGTCAAGGATGCGACCGGCCTCTACCGGCTCACCCTGCCGGGCCTCACGCCCGACGATGGCACCCTGCTGCTGACCGAAAGCGGTGGAAACCCAATCGCACTCAACTACACGGCGTCGGGCTCCGACTTCCTGATCGAGGCGCGGGACATCCCGACCTTCATCGCCACCGATGCCCAGTTTGACTTCGTCTTTGCTCCATTTGCCGCCCCGCTGACGCCATTTGCTCCGGCGTCGCTCTCGATCACGGCATTTGACGCCACGAGCACCCTCGGTGGAGCCGTCACGCTCAACGCGGACGGCACGTTTGCCTACGATCCAGCTGGCGTGACGGTCACGCCGGGAACGTCGGTGAGCGACACCTTCACCTACACCATCAGCGACGGCAACAGCAACACGTCGACGGCCACCGTGACGGTCACCGTGAGTGCCCCTGGGCCAAACGTCGCCGACGACTCGTTCACCCTGGCCGTCGGCCAGAGTGGCCTCAACGTGCTGGCCAACGACACCTTCGGCCAGCCGCCGCTGCAGCAGCCGGGCCAGACGGTCAGCTCGGTCAACTTTGAGTTTCTGCCGGGCTCCGCGGTGCAGTCGTCAAATGACGCCGACTGGATCATCCCCCTGGATACCAATGGCGATGAGCAGCGGAGCCACATCCCCGGCGCGATCACCTTCGACGGCGTCCAGCAGAACTGGGGCGACATCGACCTCTGGGTGGACGTCAATGGCGACGGCTCTTCGCTGCGGCGGATGAATCCCGCCGACGGCGTGGTGATCCCGACGATCGCCGAAAACCGATCCGCGATCATCGCTGAGAGTGGCGGCTATGCGTCGGCTGAAGTCCATCAGGAGGGGAATGCGGCCGGCAACATGTGGATTGCCACGGCGTCGGTCACCGGGGGTGACGAGGAGGCGGTCTACGTCTCCGCGGCCTACTTCCCGTTTGCCGAAGGCTGGGTTGGCGGGCACTACGATGAGGGCCTTCCCGGCCTGGCTGTTGTCAACGGCGACGGTGTCAATGCCGACCCGAGTGTGAGCGACATTGGCGGTGGCCGCTGGAGGGTGACCATCCCCGGTGTCACCGATTCCACGACCGACGGCGTGCTGTTTGTGATCGGCGGCTCGAATGAAGACAACGTTGCCAGCTCGCGGCCGCTTGGCGGGAGCGACTGGGAGGTGGCCGTTCGCGACAATGCTTCAGCAGCCGGCGGCGGCGAGGTCGACGACTTCAGCTTCGTCTACGTGCCTCGCAATGCCACCGGGCTGATCGGCGGCCATGTGATTGGCGATGCCACCGTCGCCAACCCGATGCGGCAGAGCGTCGGTGACTTCACGATCCAGCGGACGGCGGCAGGCGAATGGAACCTCTCGATCCCCGGCCACTCGCCTGAGACCGGTGTCTTGATCTTCCAGTCAAATGATCCTTCCGCCACCGACGCCAGCCATGTGCTCTTCAGCTACGACGCGGCCGACAACGGCACCGACTTCGTAATCCATCAGCACCTGCTCCCAACGCCCGACACGCGGCCCGACCTCGACTTCAACTTCCTGTTTATCCCGTTTGCCAACCAGATCTCGCAGACCGGTCCGCTGACGGTCGATCAGTTTGGCAGCACGGCCGACCCGGCCAGTGGCCTCAGCGAGCTGGGCAACCCGCTCACGCTCAATGCCGACGGCACGATCGGCTACGACGCGGGCAACGTGCTCGCTCCGCTCGGCGAGGGCGACACGCTCAGCGACAGCTTTGTCTACCGGGCAACCACCGGCTCGCTGACGGGCACCGCCACCGCCACCATCACCCTGCTGGGCGTAAACGACGCCCCGGTGGCAGTTGAGAGCATCGACGACCGCATCCTCGACGAAGACGCGGCCCCGGTGACGATCTCGTTGGCAACGCTCTTCACGGATGTCGACAACGGCGACGTGGTCACGCTCTCGGCCGTTTCCTCGCAGGAGGGTGTGGTGTCGGCGGCAGTCGCTGCCGACAGCACTGATCTCGTGATCACGCCGCAGGCCGATGCCTTTGGCGTGTCGCGGATCACCGTGACCGGAACCGACCAGAGCGGAGCCACCGCGACGGTCACGTTCTTTGTGACTGTGATGCCGACCGTCGATGGGCCGACGGCCGTGGCGGATGCCGAAGCGGTGGCCGCCGATGCCACCCTCACGATCCCAGTCCTCGGCAACGACTTCCATGCCGACAACGGGGTCTATGAGGTGGCAGCGGCGAATATCACCGTCGACTCCACCGCGACGAGCAACGCCGGCTCCACCTGGACGGTCGAGCAGACCGGTGCTCAGCCCAATGAGATGAACGTGCTCAGCGCCGGCAACGTGGGCGATGTGCAGATCGGCATCAACGGCCAGACCTTCACGCCGGCCGATGGCGTGCTCTACGGCACCATGCGGGAAAACATCGATCCGTTCGGCACTGTCAACACCTACGGAGCCTTCGGCACGTACGGCTTCGCAACCGATACCGGCGTGGGCGGTGGTGAGCGAAACGCACCGCTGGGGGCAGCCTTCTTCCCCTTCGCCGATGGCTGGATTGGTGGCCATGTGGCAGCCGATGGCACGCTGATGAGCGGTCGCGGCGTCGCTCCGGCCAACGTCGTCAAGCTCAGCACGGGCTTCTACGAGGTCTCGATCCCAGGCGTGACCGACTCCTTCCAGGACGGCTTCCTGTTTGCGATCACGCAGAGCAACGACGACAACGCCTTCGCGGCCCGGCCGATCGGTGGCAACACCTGGCAGTTCCGTCAGCTCGACAACGACAGCGATGCCAGCGGCTTTGAGGACGACGCCTGGAGCTTCGTCTACATCCCGGCCAACCTGCCTGGGCTCGTGGCCGGCCGCTACACCGGCTTCTCCGAGGGCGGCCAGCTCGACCAGTCGGTCGGCAACTTCACGCTGGGCGAAACCTTCATCAACCCCGGCGAGTTCTCGCTGACGATCCCGGGCGCGTCGCCGACCGACGGCATCTTGATGCTGGTCTCCACGGGCGGTGAGTTTGTGGCTGAGGTCAACGCTGAGGCTCCCGACAACCGGGTGCTCAACTACACCGCCAGCGGCAGCGACTTCCTGATCCAGGGCCGACAGACGGGCGACTTTGCTCCCGCGGCCACGAGCTTCGCCTTCGCGTATGTGCCGTTCTCGAGCCCCTACAAGCTCAACGCGTATGCCGACTACAGCATCGTGGCCTTCGACGCGACAAGCACCGAAGGAGCCACGATCACCGACAACGGCGACGGCACTTTCGGCTACGACCCCGCCACGAGCATCAGCCTGGCCGATCTGGTGGTTGGCACCACCCTCGACGACACCTTCACCTACACGATCCAGGACGGCAACGGTGTCCAGTCGGTCGGCACGGTGACGGTGACGGTCTCTGGTGTGGCCCCAGCCGCGACGCTGACACTGACTGCCGCGAGCGGAACGGTCGCTGAAGACGCCGCCACGGCGGCCATGACGGTCACCCGCGATGGCGATTTGACGGCCGAGATGGTGGTCAATCTTTCCAGCGGCAACACCGACGTGGGAACCGTTGAGAGCTCCGTGACGATTCCCGCTGGCGAAGCGTCGGCTTCCTTTAACGTCACGCTCGTCAACAACGATCTCTACAGTGGCACGCGGGGGGTCGCGATCACCGCTTCGAGTGATAGTGCTGCTGCCGCTTCTGCAACCTTGGCGGTCACCGACGATGAGACCGGCTCGCTCGTGATCTCCGAGATCATGTACGACAGCAGTGGAGCCGAGCCTCAGGGCGAATGGGTTGAGGTCTTTAATGCTGGCTCGACGACGATCGACCTGGGCGGCTGGTATCTCGACGATGAAGACGCCAACGTCTTTACGCCAGTGCCGGCAGGCACGCTGCTGCCGCCAGAGGGTGTGGCGGTGATCTTCAACGCCGACGGTGGCAATCAGACAGCCGACGCATTCAGGGCCGACTGGTCGACTGCTGCGGATCCCACGGTGATCGTGATCGGTGTTGGCTGGGGCTCGCTGGCAAACTCACCGAGTGAAACCAACGAAGTCCTCGTGGTTCGCAACGGCAACGGCGACGTGGAGGATGAGGCCAACTACCAGGAGAACGGAGCTGGCGGATGGCCGACCTCAGGCCAGGGCATCAGCTTCTATCTCACCGACACCGCCGCTGACAACAACGTTGGCAGCAACTGGGCAGCCTCCGTTGCTGGAGTCGATGGAGCGGTCAACGCTGCCGGCACGATCTGGTCAGCCTCAGACGTCGCCTCGCCAGGGTTTGTGCCCGGCCTAGGTGGCACCGAAGTTTCGGTGGGCGACGGCCAGACTGTGACCGACACGACGGTCTACACCGGCGACACAACGATCGTGAAGACCGGCAACGGCACGCTGATCCTGAACCTCGCCAACACTCACACCGGAGGCCTGCAAGTTGATGCGGGCACAGTCGTCATCCAGAATGCCGCAGCCCTCAACGGCGGTCCGCTGACGGTGGCTGCCGGGGCCAAGGTGATGCTCGAAGTGGGCTCCACGCTGATGCCGCTCTCGTCGCTCTCCCTCGATCCCGCTGCCCGGCTCGATGTTGGTGCGGGAGGCGTGACCGTGGCCAGCGGAGGGTTCACCGCGGCCGACATCCGCACGGCGCTCATCGCCGGTCGCAATGGCGGCACCTGGGATGGCACGGCAGGCATCACCTTCACGGTGCAGGGTGCTGCAGCCGCGGCGACCTCCTTCAGTGTCGGCTACGTCGTTGATGGCAATGGTCTGCTGACCGTGCGGTACACGGGCACGGGTGACAGTCAGCTGGATGGCAAGGTCGACTTCGACGACATCCTGGGGCTGTTCCCCAACTATGGGGCCACGGGCAGTTTTGTCTGGTCGGAAGGCGACTTCACCTACGACGGCAAGGTCGACTTCGACGACATCCTGGCCCTGTTCCCCAACTACGGCTCCGATGCTGTCTTTAGTGCAGGCCTGCTCGGCCAGGGCGGCGGATCGGGGGCGGGCAACGGTGGCGACACCGGTGCCGGCGGCATGGCAGTCGCTCAATCGACCGGCACCGCTGGCGGCGACACCACGGAGCAGCCGGTGATGGGCCCCGAAGCCCCCGCCGACCTGCCGACCCGCTCTGTCGCAGCCTTGCCACGCGACTCGCGAGGTGTCACCAGCGGGCCTGACGCCACCACGCTCGCCTTCGCTGCCCTGGCGAGCGAAGGTAGCTCCGTGACCACCAGCACCGACTCCAAGAAGTCGGTGTTTGCCACCCTCTGAGCAACGCCTCCAGGTCGCACCTGAGGCTGAAAACCGAGGCCCGCCTCGTCCATTCCGGGATGAGGCGGGCCTTTTTTCAACGGCGACGACACATGAAACGCCTTCGCAGAATCTTCTCGGCTTTTTGGGACGTCGCTTGAGTGGGAAAAGGCCATGAATGGCTTTTTCCCCGGACCGTTAGCTCGCGTTGTCGACCACTTGGTGGCCGCCGTCGGCGGTGCTGCGGCTAAAGAGGATGCTCAGCGTCCGCAGGTAGGTGTGCAGGCCGGCATCTTGAATAGGCAGGACGTGGGCTGGCTGCCCCGACTCGTTGTGGTGGGAATGCCAGAGCCCCGGAGGCGTCACAAACACCGAGTGCCGCTCCCAGTCGAATCGCTCGCCATCGGCAATCGATCCATCGTTCGCCAGCCTTGCGCCAACCATCGTGTAGCAGCCCGGCTGAGCATCAACGACAAAGTCGACGGCCACCGACTGGTGTCGGTGGGGAGCCTGCACCGCCCCCACCGGCAGGATCCCAAACATCGCCCAGAGCACATGCGTGACTGTCATCTCGCGGGGAAAGCGATGGTTGCCCAGGAGCACGCTCAGTCGGTTGGCCTTGCGGCTCTCAGGGTCGTGCAGCACCGCCTCAAGTGCCTCGTGGATCGCCCCCTGGCGGTAGAGCGTGGCGGCAAACCGGGGCCGTGTGGCCGCGGCGCCGAGATACCGCAGCAGCGGCTCGTCGTGCACCCAGTAGAGGGCGGCCTCCTCACCAGCGATATGTGTGGCCGGGCTGCCAGCCGGCAGGGTAAACAGGTCGCCGGCCGACCATGGAAGAACTGTGCCGGCAGCATCGGCGACTCGGCTTATCCCCTCGCCACGCATCACATAAAAGAGCTGGCTGGTGGCATTGGCATCGGTGGCCAGCGCGTCGCCTGAGTGCACATGCAGAAAGTTCGCTGACAGGCTCGGGGTGGTCGCCGGGCCGGGGCAGCCAAGAGCACGGCTGTTGTCGAGCGGCACGATCAGTGTGGGCCCCTGTTCATGAAGCGAGGCGGAAAACCGCACGCCCGGCACGGGCGGCACCCCGCCGTCGGCCATCGGGTTGGAGGCGACTCGGTAGTCGTAGAAGCGGGCCGCTTCGATCAGCGACGCCAGATCATCCTCGGGCTGATGGTGCGGCTGCAGCATTGGATCAATCCTCGGGGGATGGCTCAAACTTCCGGCGACAACGGATCCTCCAAGTATACGAGACCCAAACACTGGGGTCGTTGCACTAGTTCAGCACAAACGGCTCGGGCATGAAGGTCGCCAGCGGTATCAAGAGTGACAGCAGGCCGAGGACTCGCCGCACCGCCCCTGGCCCTCGGGCGTCGTCCCGCACCGGCGGATGGTCGGTGCCCAGCAGCGTCACGATCACCACGAGGGCAATCCAGTTGATCGTCCCGAGCAGCACGATCGCCAGAATCGCCGAGATCAGGATGCCGCGGGCCAGCCAGCAGCTGCGGCGGCCAAACACCGCGTAGCTCACATGGCCGCCATCGAGCTGACTGATCGGAATCATGTTGAGCCCGGTCACGAGCATTCCCACCCAGCCGGCCATGAAGGCGGCATTGGGAGCAATCGACGCCTGCGACAGCAGATCTGGCCGCAGCAGCGACACCATCCAGCGGCCCACCGGAGGCATGGCAAATGGGCCGGAGGCGTCAGCGGGAGCGATGAGAATGCCCACGGCCAGGCAGGGAACCGCGAGCATCAGCCCCGCGATCGGCCCCGCGATGGCGATGTCAAAGAGCTGCCGCCGGCTGGCCCGCGAGCCCTCCATGCCGATCACGGCCCCGAGGGTGCCCGTCAGCAGGATCGGAATCGGGATGAAGAAGGGAAGCGTGGCGGGAATCGCATGCAGCCGGGCCGCGATGAAGTGGCCGGCCTCATGGGCGGCAAGCACCGCCATCACCGCCCCCATGTAGAGCAGGCCCCGCTGCCAGTGCTCGGCCACCCTTCCGGCGAGGTCGGCGTCAACCCCGGCGAGCACCGGCTCCCAGCCGACCGCTCCCGCCGCGAATGTCGTCAGGCAGGTGGCGAGAAACAGCAGCGCGTGGAGTCGCAGTCGCTGCCGCCGCTGTGGCTCGAGATGGCGGGCCAGTTCGTCGGCGTCGTCGGAATAAAAAGTTTCGTCCATGGACCTGTCAGGATAGCCGAGCCACCGCCCTCCGCGAGCTCAGCATGCTGTCCGCCGGGCCCATGATCCCGTACAACATCGATGCTGGATCCGTCGCCTCCCCCACAGGAATCTTCCCATGCGGTGCTTCTCGCGAACATGCGGCCTGATCGCCCTCACCCTCGCTGTCGGCCTGGGTGGCTTTTTATGGACGGCCTCGGCCGAAGCGGCCGACGTCGTGGCCGTGGTGGCCATGGACAGCTACCGCGATCTGAAGAAACAGCTCACCTGGCTCGGCCGCGAAACGGGCAACCCGATGCTCGCCGGCGGCGCCGAGGGGATGCTGATGATGGCCACGCAGGGCCAGGGGCTTGCCGGTCTGGATGTGCGGCAGCCGCTCGGGCTGATCATCACCAGCGACAACGGCGTCATCAGCGGCTGCGGCTGCGTGCCCGCCAAGGATCTCGACGCCCTGCTCGGCTCGCTGCAAGGCCTGATCGGCCCGGTGCAGAATCAGGGTGGCGTGCGGCAGCTTGCGATCCCCGGGATGGGTTCTGCCGACATCATCGAACGCGACGGCTGGGCCCTGATCAGCCCCACCGGCATGCCGGTGGCCGACGACATCGATCCGGGCAAAGCCTTTGAGACGCTCACCGACGACTTCACGCTCGCTCTCTCCCTCTTCCCCTCGGTGCTGCCCGAGCCGCTGCGGCAGCAGCTTGCTGAAATGGCCACGCAGGCCGCTGCTCAGGCGCCCGGTGGTGCTGGCCCGCAGGCTGGCGATGCCGTCGCTGCCATGGTCGACGCCTTTGGCCAGATCGAGTCGATGACCCTCGGCATCGGCATCAACGAAGAGAAGGGCCGACTTGAGATCGAAAACCTCACCGTGGCGGTGCCCGGGGCTCCTGGCGCAGTCGACGCTGAGGAATCCGCCACGCTCTCGGTGCCGCTTCAACAGGCCGCCGATCCGATGGTGCGGATGATGCTCGCCCAGACCGTCACGCCCGAGATGCGGCAGCAGGTGGAGATGAGCTTTGCCCAGGCCGCTGAGCAGAACACCGATCCGCAGGCAGCCCCGGTTCTTGAACTGCTCGGCACGGTCCTCGGGATCATGCTCGACAGCGGCAAGCTCGACGCCACGCTCGCCGTAACCGCCGAGGGCGCGAAGACCGAACTGACCGGCGGGGCCCGCGTCGGCGACGGCCGGAGCCTGGAGTCAACGATCAAGAAGTCTGTCGAGGGTGTGGAGCTGCCGCCGGGGGTCGCCCTCGAGTTTGACGTCGACACCATGGGAGACGCGACGCTCCACACGCTGGAGATCGACCCGGCCGCCGCTGGTGAAGGGGCGGACGGGAGCCCCGTGAAGGTCACGCTGGCGATCACCCCCTCGCATGTCTACGTGCTGGCTGGAGGCGATGTGGGGGCACGGCTCGACGGCCTGATGCAGGGGTCATCGGCCGAGCGTCAGGTGCGGCCCGGCATGGCGGTGCAGATCGCCTGTGAGCAGCTCCTCGACTTTATCGCCCTGACCGCTCCGAATGCTGCCGATCTCGCCCCCGCGGTCGAAGCGGCGAAGGCCGCCCCCTCGGCCATGCTGCAGTTTGTGGTGCGGCCGATCGATCGGGGCATGGCCTGGCAGCTGACCGCCGACGGTGGCGTCTTGCGGGCAGTGGCCGCGGTGGTGGCCGCGCAGGCCGCCGGGCCCGGCGGACAGCTCCCGCCCGGCGGTGGCTTCGGCCCAGCGGGCGTTCCTCCGGGCTTTTGAACAAGGAGAAGATCTGATGCAGGAAACGGATGGTGCGGCAGCAGCTGTGGGCGGTGTGCCGGTGGCCGAACTGGCCCGGTGCTACGGCACACCGCTGTATGCCTACGATGCGGAGATCATCCGCCAGCGGTGCCGTGACCTGGCGGCCTGGGACACGGTCCGCTTTGCCCAGAAAGCCTGCTCAAACCTGGCGGTGCTCAACCTCGTTCGCCAGGAAGGCGTGGTAGTTGATGCGGTCAGTGCGGGGGAGATTCATCGCGCGCTGGCAGCCGGCTACATGCCGCATGCGGCCCCTGGCAACGGCGAAGACGGGCTGCCTCCCGTGCACCCGATCGTCTACACCGCCGACATCTTCGACCGCGACAGCCTTGCCGCGGTGGCCAGCCATGGGATCCACGTCAACTGCGGCTCTGCCGACATGCTCGACCAGCTCGCCGAGCGGATGCCAGGGGCAGCGGTGACACTGCGGGTAAACCCCGGCTTCGGCCACGGCCACAGCCAGAAGACCAACACTGGGGGCGAGGGCTCCAAGCACGGCATTTGGCACGAAGACATTCCTCAGGTGCTCCAGCGTGCCGAGTGGGCTGGGCTGATGGTGTCGGGCCTGCACATGCACATCGGCAGCGGCTCGGATCTCGCGCATCTTGCCGAGGTGGCAGGCGCAGTGGAGCGGATCGCCGCCGACGTGGGCCGTTCCTTAACAACCATCTCAGCCGGCGGGGGCCTGCCTGTGCCCTATCGGCCGGACGAGACGCATGCCGACCTGGGCGGCTACTTTCAGCTCTGGGACGCCACCCGCAAGCGGCTCGAAGACCGCTTTGGCCACCGGATTCGGCTGGAGATTGAGCCGGGCCGCTATCTGACCGCTGAGGCCGGCTCGCTCGTCACCGAGGTGCGGGCGACCAAGAGGATGGGCAGCAAGCGGTATGTCCTCGTCGATGCTGGCTTCAACACCCTGGCCCGCCCTGTGCTCTATGGCTCCTACCACCCGATCCGCGTCGTGGCAGCCGACGGCCGACCGGCAGCCGGCGAGCCGCAAGCCGTCGTCGTGGGCGGCCCTCTCTGCGAATCGGGCGACATCTTCACTCAGGAAGAAGGCGGATTCGTGACCAGCAGGCCGCTGCCGCCGGCTGCCGTTGGAGATTTTCTCGTGCTCGACGTGGCTGGGGCGTACGGCTTCGTGATGGCGAGCAACTACAACTCCAAGCCGCTGCCAGCGGAGGTGCTCGTCGATGGGGGGCAGCACCGCCTCGTGCGGGCACGGCAGACTTCCGACGACCTGATTCGTGGCGAGACCGTCTAAGACGATTCTGCCACGGTCGCCATGGCGTTTACGATAAGAAGGTGAAGTTTCGCCTCTCCTTGTGCCGAGTTCGACACCATGGCCAAGCAAGGTCCCCGCAAAAAGCTCCCGAAAGAACTGGCGGTCATCAACGCAGACAACTGCACTGGCTGCGAAGCCTGCCTGGAGGTCTGCCCCGTTGACTGCATCGTGAAAATCGACCAACACGACCAGTTCCACAACCTGCAGAGCTGGTGCGAAATCGACATTGAGCGGTGCGTCGGCTGCGAGATCTGCGTGCATATCCCGGGCAAGAAATCGAATCCCTACGACCTCAAGGTCTGCCCATGGGACGCGATTGACATGGTCCCCACCGAAGAGGTTGCTGTCGCGGTCGCTCAGATGGGTGGTCCTTCCGACTATGTCGAGAAGAACTGGGATCGGCTTGTGACCGCCGCCCAGCATCTTGCTGAGCTGAAGGCTGCAAGTAGTTGACGCCCTCCAACCGCAGGGGTACAACGTGACAAATGTTCACGTTATCCTGCAAGGAGATGGGCATGGGTGCGGAAAAAGCGGGCGGGGCTTTTGAGCCTGAAGAGGCTTCGATTCTGAGCTTTGATGCCGCCAACGGCATGGGGCATCGGCCAGCCGACGAGGCGACTCTCATCGCCTTGCTCCAACTTGCGAGCATCCCCGGCGTGGGATCGAGGCTTCGTCAACGGCTGATCGACCGGTTTGGTGGGCCGAGCGAGGTGCTGGCTGCGGATGTCGCTGATCTCACCCGCAGCGAACGGCTCGGGCCCGGGGTCGCCCAGGCGATCGCGGAATCCTCTCCTCGGGAAGCGGAGAAACTGCTCGGGCTGTGCCGCCGGCGTGGCGTCGAGATTCTCGTGGAGAGCGACCCTCGCACGCCGCCATTGCTTGGCCGCATCGACGATCCACCGGGGGTGCTGTTTGTCCGTGGCGAGATCCGACCCTGCGACGCTCTCGCCGTGGCGATTGTGGGAGCACGCCATGCCACGGCCTACGGCGTGAAGGTGGCTGAACAGCTCGGCGGGGCGCTCGCCAGGGCCGGCTACACCGTGGTCAGCGGCCTGGCCCGCGGCATCGACGCGGCAGGCCACCGCGGCGCGCTCGCCGCAGGCGGACGCACCCTGGCGGTGCTCGGCAGCGGCGTGCTCTCCATCTACCCGCCCGAACACCGCGGCCTCGCCGACGAGGTGATCGCCGCTGGTGCTGTGATCAGCGAGGTGCCGCCACTGACCAAGCCCACAGCAGGCCTGTTTCCTCAGCGAAACCGCATCATCTCGGGCCTTTCGCTCGGGGTTGTGGTGGTGCAGGCCGCGGAGCGCTCGGGGGCGATGATCACCGCACGGCTCGCCGGAGATCAGGGCCGCGAGGTTTTTGCTGTGCCGGGCGACATCAGCTGCCGGATGTCAAAGGGCTGCCACAAGCTGATCCAGGATGGCGCCAAGCTGGTGGGCAGCATCGATGACATCCTCGAAGAACTCGGGCCCTTGTTTGAAGCGGTCGTCAGCCCGGCGGGATGCAGCGGTCGCAGCGGTTCCGCAAGTTCGTCACCGCACCCCGCCTCGACTGCGGCGAGCCGTGTTGCCGAGCATGTCCTCACCGACACCGAACGGCAGGTGATTGCCTCGATTCCTGTCGGCGCGGGGGGCTGTCTGATCGACCAGGTCATCGAGGCGAGCGGCCTGGAAGCCTCCAAAGTGCTGGCTGCAGTGAGCCTGCTCGAAACCCGGCGGCTGGTGCAGCGGCTTCCGGGCAGCCGTGTCGCTCACCGCTGAACGCCAGCAAACGTGTTCCAAAAGTCTGCTAGACTCCAAGAGTTGCCAATCCTGCACTCTGCCATCCCGCGTTCGGAATCGTTTATGGACACCGCGTTGATCACCCGCTCCGAAGCCATCCGGGCCCGCCTGCTCCAGCTGCGGGACTCTCTTTGACTGGGAAGGACGCAAAAAAGCCGCTGCCCGCATCGAAGCCGAAATGGGTGAGGGCGATTTCTGGAACAACAGCGAAAAAGCTCAGGCCACGGTTGCAGAGCTGAAGGGAATCAACTCAGTCCTCAAGCCGCTCAACGAAGCCCTGGCAGTGAGCGGCGACATCGAAGCCCTGGCCGAACTGGCGGCAGAAGACGAATCGCTCGAAGCAGAGCTGGCAAGCGAGACCGAGCGGCTTGAGACGCTCGTCGAGGCACTGGAGCTGACATCGCTTCTCTCGGGCCCCCACGACGCCTTGGATGCGATCCTCTCGCTCCACGCCCGCGACGGCGGCACCGATGCCAACGACTGGGCGGAGATGCTGCTGCGGATGTATTCCGCGTGGGCCAGTAAACACGACTACGACATCGAACTGCTCGACAGGCAAGACGACGATGTCGCGGGAATCCAGAATGCCACGATCGCCGTTCGCGGTCCCTGGGCCTACGGCTACCTCAAGGGTGAGATGGGAATGCACCGGCTGGTACGGATCAGCCCGTTCAACTCCGAAGGCAAGCGACAGACCAGTTTTGCCGCGGTCGATGTCTCCCCGAGATTGCCGACGACGACACCGAGATCGAGCTCGACGACGACGAGATCCGTGAGGATGTGTTTCGCGCCAGTGGTGCCGGCGGCCAGCATGTCAACAAAACCTCCAGCGCCATTCGCCTCACCCACCTTCCGACCAACATCGTTGTGCAGTGCCAGAGCGAGCGAAGTCAGCACAAGAATCGCGCAACCGCCCGCAAGATGCTGCGAGCACGCCTGGCCCGCTTTGAAGAAGAAAAGAAGGAGGCCGAGCAGCTGGCTCGCTACAAGCAGCAGCCCAAAACCGGCTTCGGTTCGCAGATTCGCAACTACTTTTTACATCCCGACCAGCGTGTCAAAGACCAGCGGACCGGGCATGCCGTCGGCAACTTCCAGTCTGTGCTCGACGGCGATCTCGATGGTTTTTTTGATGCCTACCTGAAATGGAGGGCCTCAGACGCCCTACCCTCCAGCGTCGCCTCCGCCGATCAAGACGACTGACGACGCGGCAGCCCTCACGAAATCCTCACGTTTCCGCGGGAGCCCGCCGGCGTTGCCAGCGAGCCATTCGCTGTCGCCTGCTGGACGATTCGGCTCGGGTGCGTCATAGTTGCCAGAACAGCAGTGGGTCTCCCGGTGCTGATATTCTCTTGACATCGATGTCTGCCCCTCACGTAGAAGGAATACATGGCGGAGAAAGAAGCAGCTCTTGAGGTGGAAGGTGTGGTCACCCAGGCCCTCGCCAACACCCGTTTCCGTGTGCAGATCAACGGCGGCCACATCGTGAACGCACACGTTGCTGGCAAGATGCGGAAAAACTTCATCCGCATCGTGCCGGGCGACAAAGTCAAAGTAGAACTCTCGCCCTACGACCTCACCAAGGGTCGCATCACCTTCCGCGAGCGTTGATTCGCTTGTCTCTCACGAGCATCACTCGCTCATCTCGCGCGGCTGGTTTGAGTTCGTTTCGGCACTGCTCGCTTGGGCACTGCTCGTTTCAGCACTGTCTGCTGATTCAGCACTGTCTGCTGAAGGTGTGGCCGCTCCGGAATCGACAGCCTGAACAGCCTCTTCTGATTCGCGGTGGAGGAGATCCCGATCGACCACTGGCTGGGGTGGGATGTCGGCTGCACTCTCGTGTCCGCCTTCAGCCTGACCTGCGGCTTCCTTCGTCAACGCTTCCGGCACAGAAGCCTCGCCGTGGGATGAGGGCTTCTTCCGCTGCCGTCGCTTCCGCTTTTTCTTCGCAGCTGCCTCAGGCTCGTCTTTCTGCGACACGAACTGAAAGAGATCGCCAAAGGTTCGCAGCGGCTCTTTGCCCTCACGCATCGCTTCGGTGATGGGCGGGGCCGGAGGCCTCGGTCCTCGCGGCGTTTCTTGACCACCACGCCCTCGCAACGGCGGGCTGGGCCGGACTGCCGCCACGACGTCCCCCGCGGCGACCACTCCTGCCAGCGCCTCCCTGGTCACGGTCTGCTGGGCGACCGGGCCGCTCGCGACGATCCGCCGGCCGACGACTTCCCTGCTCGCGATCACCTTGCGGACGGTCGCCTTGCCTGCGGTCCCCCTGCGGACGGTCCCCCTGACGCGGTCCGCTCGGCTGCCCCGGCGGGATCATCGTCAACGCCACCCGCCGCCGCGTCTTGTCGAGCTCCAACACCCAGACTTTCACCACCTGGCCCACATTCAGCAGGTCGTGGGGGTCGCGGACAAACCGCCGCGACAGCTGGCTGATGTGCACCAGGCCGCTGTCGTGCAGCCCGATATCCACGAACACCCCAAAGTCCACGACGTTGAGAACTGCCCCCATCAGTTCCATGCCCACCTCGAGATCCTCGAGCTTGAGCACACCCTTCTTGAAGAAGGGCCGCGGCAGGTCTTCACGGGGATCTCGACCGGGCCTGGTGAGCTGCTCAACGATGTCGTCGAGCAGCAGCCTCCCCACCTCAAACTCAGCTGCGAGCGCGTCGAGGTCGAGCTTGCCGACTTCTTGGGCCAGTTTCTCTGCCCGCTCCCGGCCCGAGAGGTCTTCCACACTGGCTCCGAGCCGCTCCAGCACCCGCTCAGCCACCGCGTAGCTTTCCGGATGGATCCAGGTGGCATCGAGCGGATTGCTGCCGCCACCGATCTTGAGAAAGCCGGCAGCCTGCACGTAGGTCGCCTCGCCGAAGCCCGGCACATCCAGCAGCTGCTGCCTGTTGGCAAAGGCCCCCTTGGCGGCCCTCCACTCCAAGATGCCGCGGGCGATCGCCTGATTGAGCCCCGAAACATAGCGGAGCAGCGCAGGGCTCGCCGTGTTGACGTCGACACCGACGTAGTTGACGCAGCTCTCGACAACACCGTCGAGCGAGGCATGCAGATGCTTGGCTCGCACATCGTGCTGATAAAGGCCCACGCCGATGTTGGCAGGCTCGATCTTCACAAGCTCTGACAATGGATCCTGCAGCCGCCGGCCGATGGAAATGGCGCTGCGGATCGAGGCGTCGTGTTGCGGAAACTCCTCGCGGGCCAGCGGGCTTGTTGAATAGACGCTCGCCCCGGCCTCGTTGACGATCACATACTCCAGCCCCCGCTCAGCGAGCGGCCCAGCCACCAGCTCGGCGACAAATCCTTCGGCTTCCCGGCCCGCAGCTCCGTTGCCGATCGCGATCACCTGGACGTCGTGCTTCTCCACGAGGGCGGCGAGTTTGGCAGCTGCCTCTTCTCGCTTTTCCGACTTCCCTACGATGTGCAGCACCTCATGCTCCAGCAGGGGTGCCGTAGGGATCGATCACCACCACCTTGCAGCCGCTCTTGAAGGCAGGGTCGATCGCCAAAACCCGGCGACCAGAAACAGGCGGCTGGAGAAGGAGATGCCGCAGATTGCGGGCGAACACCTCAACCGCATGCCGCTCACACTGCTCGGTAATCTCCCGGCGAAACTCCCGTTCCAGGCTCGGCAGAATCAGCCTGCTGACCGCATCCCGAACGCAGCCGGCGAGAAAGCTGGCGTGCGGATGCCCCTCAGGAACCACCAGCGTCTCAGCGGCGGCCTGCATTTCGTCGGCCGGCCCCTCAATCTTCACTCGCAGAATCTTCGCCCGCTCGCCACGATTGATCGCCAGCCCACGGTGCGGCGGAATCCGCTGCACATGCTCGGCGTAGTCAAAGTAGTCGCGATAGTGCTTGGCGTCTTTGGAGATCGGTTTGCCTTCCGGCTCGAGCCGCTGGCTCCGCAGCTGGCCAACCTTCTCCAGGAGGGCCCGCAGCCGCTTGCGGACATCGGCGCGGGAGGCGATCTCTTCAGCAAGGATGTGGCCCACGCCGAGCAGAGCGTCGGCGGCGGTCGCCACCTGCCCGTCGGCGTCGATGAAGTCTGCAGCCCGTCGGTCGAGGTCTGCCGCAGCCGGATCGGCCGCGAGGATCTCACGGGCCAGCGGCTCAAGCCGCCGCTGCCGAGCGATCTCTGCGAGCGAGCGTTTCTTGGGTTTGAACGGAAGGTAGAGGTCTTCAAGCTCCTTGCTGGTCTGGGCGGCCAGCGCCGCTTTCGTGAGCTGAGGCGTCAGCTTTCCCTGGTTCTCGATGCTCCGGAGCACCGTCTGCTTGCGATCGGCCAGCTGACGAGCCCGGGTGATCGCGTCGGCGATCCGTCTGACCGCCACCTCGTCAAAGCCGCCCGTCTGATCCCGGCGGTACCGGGAGATAAAAGGGATCGTGTTGCCAGCATCGAGGAGGGCGATCACCTCCGCGACCCCCGGCTCAGGCAGGCTAAGCCCCTCCGCCAGTCGATGCAGATCGATAGGCACCTGGATGACAGGCGTGGCAGGACCGGCAGACGACGCCGACGGCGGATTGGCGTTCGTGGAACCCATGCCATTCGCGGCTTCGGCAGGCCGGCCGCAATCTTCTCGTGAGGTCGCGTCGACAAACGGGGCTGCGGTCCGTCGACAAAACTTTCGGGCACATCCGCTCGGATCTACCGCACAACTGAAAGAACCGCCGCCCAAGGGGTTGGAGATGACATGGAGCAGGTCTTCTCCCGACGTGAATCTAGGGTTCGAGAGGCTGAGGTGTCAATTCAGCGGAATGGGGCAGTTTCCGGCCGACCGTCGCTCCAGATGCTCTCCAGCTGCCCTTGCCCCGTATGGCGAAGTTTCCTATTTCGACACGACAACCGATTTAGTCGGCCTGATCGATTTCAGAGGAGCAATCCTCCGTGACGATCTTGAACAGGAATCCGTTGCCGTTTCGGGGCATATCGCCCAAGGCTGTGGATTCAGAGCTCACGGAGTCGCTGCTTCCATGATTCGCACAACGCTCGACGGTTTGCACACTTCCCACGACGACTTGCTGCCCTCCGTCGGCCTGCTCGCCCTCGATCGCCAGTATGAGGCTCTCCAGGAGGAGTTTCTGGCTGCCATTCGCCGCGTCTGCGACTCCGGCCGGTTTGTGCTGGGCCCGGACGTCGAGGAGCTCGAGAGCGAACTGGCACGGATGCTCGGCGTGCCCCATGCGATCTCATGCGCGTCAGGCAGCGACGCCCTCCTCCTGGCCTTGATGGCCGTGGGGATCGAGCCCGGCGACGAAGTGCTGCTGCCGAGCTACACCTTTTTCGCCACGGCCAGCGCCGTGACCCGCCTCGGAGGCACGCCCGTCTTTGTCGACATCGACCCGGCGACCTACCTGCTCGACCCCACCGATCTTCTTCGCAAGATTTCGCCGCGAAGCCGAGCAGTGATTCCCGTGCACCTCTTCGGCCGCACCGCCGACATGGATGCCATCCTGCCAATCGCCGACCACGCGGGGATTCCCGTGATCGAAGATGCGGCCCAGTCGATTCTTTCCACCTGGCATGGCCACTGCTCCGGTGGGCTCGGTGACGTCGGCTGCTTCAGCTTCTACCCCACGAAGAACCTGGGAGGCTTTGGCGACGGCGGATTCATGACCACCACCCGCGACGACCTCGCTGAACGGCTGCGGCTCTTGCGGGTTCACGGCATGGAGCCGCGGTATTACCACCGGGTCATCGGCATCAACAGCCGCCTCGATTCGATCCAGGCCGCGGTCCTGCGGGTGAAACTACCGCACCTCGACACCTGGACCAGCCAGCGGCAGGCCAACGCCGCCACGTATGCAGAGCTCTTCGCTCGCGCTGGCCTCGACGGGCAGATTGTCGTGCCGACTGACGAACCCCGCGGACGCCACGTCTGGAACCAGTATGTGATCCGCGTGCGTGGAGGCCACCGCGACGCGCTGCGGACCCACCTCCGCGAGCGAGGCGTTGCCAGCGAGATCTACTATCCAGTCCCGCTGCACCTGCAGGAGTGCTTCCGCTATGTCGGATGCGGCGAAGGAGCCCTGCCAGCCACCGAACAGGCTGCCCACGAGACGCTCGCCCTGCCGATTTTCCCCGAGCTGACAGCCGATGAGCAGCGCACGGTGGTGGGCCGCATCAGCGAGTTTTTCCAGCTGCCACCTCCTCCGCCAGCTGCCCAGGCAGCCGGAGACCGCCAGGAGGCCGGCGGAGGCCTGCAGGCCCCGCGATTTCTGCGACGTCTCAACGCGGTCGGCCGAGCCGACGACGTCCGCTGCTGAACCCAGCCGCGGACCCTTTCGGCCGATCGCACAGACCGCCGCCGCCGCGGACAGGGTTACTATTTCTTCTTCGGCGGTTCCTCACCGGGAGCACGACGGCCGTCGGAGCGGCCGACGATCAGGATGCCCAAGGCCATCAGGAGCACCATCAGCAGGTAGGCAATGCCTGTTTTGATCACGGCGGGAGTGTTTCCGGAAAGGTGGCGAAAGTAGGCTCTACAGGGTGACGCACGTCACCGCCCGTCCCCTTGCAGGAGATTATCCCAGATGCCCGCCGGATCAAAGCGTTCAAAGTCGACCACAGCCGCGCAGCCTCGCCCGAAGCTTCCGCCGGTCGATGAAAAGACGCGAAAACTGATCGTCGGCCTTGCCGATGGCGTGGTCACGGCTGCGGAGAAACGACGGGACCCCCATCTCGACATCCCCACCCGCAGCCTCTCCAACGTTCGCTTCAACAAGTCGAAGCGAATCATCGAGATGGGCTCGCAGAAGAACTGCCGGCAGCTCTTCAATCTCTCGCAGGCCAAGAGCTACATGCAGACGCTGCTCGTCGCCAGCGGCTGCAAACAGCTGATCGATCAGCAGAAGACCACGAGCATCCGAGGCCTCTACTACCTGCTCAAGCACACCATCGAGGGCACCCGCGAGGAGACCTTTGCCACGCAGGACGAGTGCGACCCGATGATTGAGGATCTCGAAGTGACGCTCGAGAGCCTGCGAGAAGAGCTGCATGTCTACGCCAGTAATCGCGGCGGCATGGTCGGACCGATCGTGCTGGAAGACTCGGGTGACGAGATCGACTGTTCCCGGATGGGCTCGGGCGGCTACAGCATCCCGTCGATCGTGGAAGCCGACGTGATCAAGTTCAAAAAATGTGAAGCCAGCTTCATCCTGCATGTCGAAAAAGACACCGTCTGGCGCCGCTTCAACGAAGACAAGTTCTGGCGAAAGCACGGCTGCCTGCTGACGCACGGCGGCGGCCAACCACCGCGGGGCGTGCGGCGGCTCCTCAATCGGCTGCACCACGAGCTGAAGCTGCCGGTGTATTGCCTGCTCGACAACGACCCCTGGGGGTATTACATCTACTCTGTTCTCAAGCAGGGCTCGATCAACCTCGCCTACGAGTCGCAGCGGATGGCGATTCCGGAAGCGAAGTTTCTGGGGCTGCGAAGCCGCGACTACGAGCGGTGCGGCCTCACGCCGAGCGTGCAGATCGCCCTCTCCGATTCCGACATCAAGCGGGCCAAGCAGATCGCTGCCTACCCCTGGTTTGCCAACAAGAAGGCGTGGCAGAAGGAAATCAGCCAGATGCTCTCCAACGGCTTCAAACTCGAAGTCGAGGCATTGATCTCCAAAGACATCAGCTACGTCACCGAGACCTACGCTCCGGAGAGGCTCGCCGAGAACGACTGGCTCGACTAGCAGCAAAGTCGAGACGGGCGAGCAGACTGTGGAAAAAGTTTGCCGACGCAGGATGCGGCGATCGGCAACCCCGAGAACTCTCGGCGTTTTCGGGTGTTGCCCACGTGGAGAAAGGCCATGGATAGCCTGTTCCACGGACGGTGAGCCTCTGGCAGCAGCACAGCGGCAGGTCTATCCTCAAGGGATGCGAGACACCAGCCCGCCGTGGTGCCCGCAAGATTCTTCCCCGTTTCTAGGGAGCGTTTCATGACAGCCAGCCCACCGAGCACCTGGTTTGACGAACACTCGCAGTCGCCCCTACTCGCCGAACAGGCCCGCAAACTGTCGTCGTTTCTCGGGGCGATTTCCGATGACGGCCAGGTCGATATCGCCGAACTGGAAGCCCAGGAAAAGCGGGTCGTTGCCCTGATGAAGCAGGTGGAGCCGTTGCTCTCACCGGAGATCCACGCAAAGGTGACCGAACTGCTCTACGAGGTGACGGCCTTCGATATGATGAACACCCTCTACCGGGCGGGCAAAGTGGATAGCCGCACTCACAGCCGGCGGTAAGGCTGCGGGCGTCACGACCAGCCGCAGCCCGACAAGAGATTCCCGCTCAGGCGGCAGGGCCGCAAGAGAATCCAAGAGGTCCACCCCAGAAGTGGGCTACTCAGGGCAGGCCAGGCCCAGAGAGGGGCGAGCAAAGGGTGGCTGACGGGGCTCGAACCCGCGACCTCCGGTACCACAAACCGGCGCTCTAACCAGCTGAGCTACAACCACCGTCGCTCGAACTTCTGCATAATACCAGACTTCCCGGGCTGTCCATGAGGGCCGGGAAAATGTCGATCTTCCAGAGCGGCCGCTGCGGTCACAGCGGTCTGACTGCCCTGCCCCGTCCAGGGTTGTCGCAGCGGCGAGCACTCCCTAAAAACCAATCGTCACACTCGCACTCCAACGCACGAAACGGCATGTCCTCTTACTCGCTGACCCATCTCAAGCAGCTCGAAGCCGAGAGCATCCTCATCATCCGAGAGGTGGCGGCCGAGTTTCAAAACCCGGTGATGCTCTACTCCATCGGGAAAGACTCCGCCTGCATGCTGCGACTGGCGGAAAAGGCGTTCTATCCGGCGAAAATCCCCTTCCCGCTGATGCATGTCGACACCACCTGGAAGTTCCAGGAGATGTATCGGATGCGGGATGCGTATATCGCCAAAGAACTTGGCCTCGATCTGATCGTGCATGTCAACGAGGAGGGTCGCGCTCAGGGGATCAACCCGATCACCCACGGCAGCCAGGTTCACACCAACATCATGAAGACCGAGAGCCTCAAGCAGGGCCTCAACAAACACCGCTTCGACGCCGCCTTTGGCGGGGCCCGCCGCGACGAGGAAAAGAGCCGGGCGAAAGAGCGGGTGTTTTCCTTCCGCGACGAGTTTCACCGCTGGGATCCCAAGAATCAGCGGCCCGAACTCTGGAACCTCTACAACACGAAGGTCAAGAAGAACGAGAGCATCCGCGTCTTCCCCCTCTCCAACTGGACCGAACTGGATGTCTGGCAGTACATCCACCTCGAACAGATTCCGATCGTGCCGCTCTACTTTGCGGCCGAGCGGCCGATCGTCTGGCGGGACGGCGTGATGATCATGGTCGACGACGACCGGCTGCCGCTGGAGCCGGGCGAGAAGCCAGAGATGCGGAAGGTGCGGTTTCGCACGCTTGGCTGCTATCCGCTCAGCGGAGCCGTCGACTCCACCGCCACCACGCTGCCGGAGATCATCCAGGAGATGCTGCTGACGACCTTCTCGGAGCGGCAGGGCCGGCTGATCGACTCCGACGAGGCGGGCTCGATGGAGAAGAAGAAGAGAGAGGGTTACTTCTGAGGTGGCATCACTCCTGCCGTTGCAGCGGGCCTGCGGCCGCTGAACGGCCCCTGCGGCGTGAGAACAAGCCAGAGCCGCACGCTCCCCTGTCAGAGGTCTGAAGGTCAAGCAAAACTATGTCCCATCAATCAACGCTGATCGCCTCCGACATCGACGAATACCTTGCTCAGCACGAGCAGAAGGAGCTGCTACGCTTTATCACCTGCGGCAGCGTCGATGACGGCAAGAGCACCCTGATCGGTCGGCTCTTCTACGAGTCGAAGATGATCTACGAGGATCAGCTCGCCGCAATCAAAAAGGATTCCTCCCGCTACGGCACAACCGGCGAGGAGGTCGACCTGGCTCTCTTCACCGATGGCCTTGAGGACGAGCGACAGCAGGGGATCACGATCGACGTGGCCTACCGCTACTTCTCCACCGACAAGCGGAAGTTCATCATTGCCGACACCCCGGGCCACGAGCAGTACACCCGCAACATGGCGACGGGAGCCTCGACCGCCGACCTGGCTGTGATCCTGATCGACGCCCGGCACGGCGTGCTGCCCCAGACGAAGCGACATTCGTTCATCGTGTCGTTGCTGGGCATCAAGCACATCGTGGTGGCCATCAACAAGATGGACATCGTCGACTACGACCAGCAGGTCTTTGAGAAGATTCGCCAGGACTATGTCGACTTCGCGGGCCGGCTTGAGCTGCCCGATGTGCACTTCATGCCGATCTCGGCGCTCAAGGGCGACAACGTCGTCACGCTCAGCCCGAAGATGCCCTGGTACACCGGCAGCCCGCTGATGCCGCTCTTAGAGACGGTCTACATCGGCTCCGACCGCAACATGGAAGACTTCCGTTTTCCAGTGCAGTATGTGCTGCGGCCCAACCTCGACTTCCGCGGCTTCTCGGGCACGATCGCCTCTGGGATCATCCGCAAGGGGGATGAGGTGATGACGCTGCCTTCGCGAAAGAAGAGCCGCGTGAAATCGATCGTGACCTACGACGGCGAACTTGAGGAAGCCTTCGCTCCGCTGTCGGTCACCCTCACCCTCACCGACGAGATCGACTCCAGCCGTGGCGACATGCTCGTGCGGCCAGGCAACGTGCCAAGAGTTGAGCGGAAGTTCGACGCCACGGTCGTCTGGATGGCTGAGGAGCCGATGCTGCCGGGCAAGCAGTATCTCTTCAAGCAGGCGACAAAGGTTTCGCCAGGCCAGATCGCCTCGCTCCGCTACCGGATCGACATCAACTCGCTCCACCGCGAGCCAGCGCCGACCCTCGCCCTCAACGAGATTGGCCGCTGCCAGGTGACGCTTGCCGAACCGATCGCCTTCGATGCCTACCGTCGCAATCGCGGCACGGGCGGCTTCATCATCATCGACCGGCTGACCAACGGCACCGTGGCGGCAGGCATGATTCTCGACCGGGGTGATGGCGATGAGGCCGATCACTGGGACGACGATGCATCGGCCGAGCACCTGCACCGCGAGGAAAGCGGCGTCTCGACAGAAGAGCGACAGGCTCGCTTCGGCCAGCAAGCGGCGACCGTGCTCTTCACGGGCCTCGCCGGCTCAGGCAAGACAAGCCTCGCCAAAGCCGTGGAACGGCGACTGTTTGACATGGGCCGTGCCGTGACCGTGCTCGACGGACAGAACATGCGACTGGGCATCAGCCGCGACCTGGGCTTCTCCGCAGCCGATCGCAGCGAAAACCTCCGCCGCAGCGCCGAAGTGGCGCGGCTCTTCAACGATGCGGGCCTGATCTGCCTGGCGTCGTTTGTCGCGCCGGAAGAGGCCGTGCGGCAGAAGGTGGCGGATCGCCTCGGCAGCGAGCGGTTTCTGGTGGTGCACCTCGCCGCGCCGCTTGAGGTCTGCCGCGACCGCGACACCCAGGGCCACTACGCCCTCGCCGACGCCGGCGAAATCACCAACTTCCCTGGCGTCTCGGCCCCCTACGAGCCGCCCGCCAAGCCAGATCTCACGCTGGCCACCCACGAGAAGTCCCTCAGCGAGTGCGTCGACGCTGTGCTGACGCTGCTGGAAAGCCGCGGCATCCTCGCGGGGTAAACAGAACGGTAGCAGCCGCGTGCGAGAGCACGCGGGCCTGATGGCGGTGGCCGTCCTCACGGAGTACTTGAGCCCAAGGCACTCGCCCAAAAGCCATCCTGGCTGATTGTAACCGGAAGCTACGATCAGCCAGATGATCGCTCGCGACGCCTTTCAAACCGTCACGTCGCTCGCCCGCGGCTGTTTGAGTGGCTTCAGGGCATCGTTGACGAGGAGCAACTGCCGGGCCGATTCGTGCTGACCGGTTCGCAGCAGTTCGGTCTCCTCTCTGGCATCACGCAGAGCCTCGCCGGTCGGTTTGCGCTTGTCAGCCTGCTGCCTTTTGCCGCATCAGAACTCCGTGCCGCCTCGCTCTTGCTGCCAACGGTCGATGAGGCGGTTGTTCGTGGCGGCTACCCTCCTCTCTTCGACCGGCTCCTCGATCCTGTCCTCTGGTTTGGCAGCTGCGTCCAAACCTATCTTGAGCGAGATGTCCGGCAGCTGCTCAGCGTTCGCGACCTCACGCAGTTTCAGCGGTTCGTGCGACAGTGCGCGGGCCGCACGGGGCAGCTGTTGAACCTCAGCGGCCTCGGCGACGAGGTGGGAGTGAGCCACAACACGGCGCGTGAATGGATTGCGGTGCTGGAGGCAAGCTTCATCCTGTTTCGCCTAGCACCGTACCACCGCAACTTCAACAAGCGGCTCGTGGAAACCCCGGAGGGAGTCCAAGCCATTGAGATCAAGGTCACTGCAACGCCTACGACCGATGCCATGCGAGGGCTTGATCGTTGGCGGAAGCGTACCGGAGAGGCAGGACCGCGGCCCTGCCTCGTCTACGGTGGCGATACCCCGCAGCGGCGATCCGATTGTGACGTTCTGCCATGGCGGTCGGTCTGATGACCGGTTGCCCTTGACCCTCGAAGCGGTGCAAAACGGCGTCTGGCACGAATAGCACCTTTTTCCGTTTCCCGCGGTCTGGTGTGCACCACGAGGAACGCTCGGATGGTACGCTCCGTCAGTCGTGTCTCACACAACAACCAGGAGATTGCTCGATGCTGACCTTCCTCTCCATGCTCGCCAGAACCTCCCCTGTCGCCGCCGTCCAGGCTGGCGTGACTCCGGCGGCGATACTGATCGCGGCCGCCACGCTGTGCGTCATGCTTGCCGTCGCTCAGCCAGCGAGTGCCGAACAGGCAGAGAGCAGTGACGAGAAGGTCTTGCGGCACGTGGTGCTGTTTGCCTTCAAGGAAACGTCGACCGACGCAGACGTGGCGAAGATCGTCGAGGCCTTCCGTGGGCTGCCGAAGAAGATCTCGCAGATCAAAGACTTCGAGTGGGGCACCGACATCTCGCCCGAAGGCAAGGCTCAAGGCTTTACCCACTGCTTCTTCGTGACGTTCGCCTCCGAGGCCGACCGCGACGCCTACCTGCCGCACCCCGCCCACCAGGAGTTTGTCTCGATCGTGGGCCCGCACGTCGAGGACGTCTGCGTGGTCGACTACTGGGCCAAGCCGTGAGGTTGATGGCTATCGCTGCGATTCGAGCCGCTCGATGAACTGCCGCACCTGAGCGAGGTCGATCTCCTCGGGCGACGCATCGAGCAGCCACTGGGCATAGCCCACGGACGTCTAAGAATAGCCCGGTCAACGGCACTTCCGCAACGGTCTTCCGGCTGACGGACTGCCCTTGAACAGCGAGATGGGGCGTGTCGGCCGTCCGGTGTCGGCTTGCCAAAACGCCGCGTACCCCCGTGCTGTGGCGTTTTTCGTGCGTCGGCGCAGACCGCGTCCCGGTTTGCCGATCCTGGCGCTTCGAGGCCCCGTGTCCAACGCCGGTTAGAGGCTGTGGATGTCGATCACGGGCAGCTCGTCGGGCGACGCTTGAAAAATCGCCCGGGAGTCATGGGCCTGCAAGAGCTCGCCCCAGTCGGTGGGCGGGCCGCGGGCCGGCAAAAGTGGTGGAGGCTCGAGTGATTCGCCCAGGTGTGTGAGAATCTTCCGGATCGGCCCTGGCTCCGTAAGGAGATGCCACCGAGCCGCGGGCGGGCGGATGCGGGGGCGTCGGCATCTCTCATACCACCTGCCGCAGCGCAGAGCAGCCGCTCGATCTCGTCAAGAAAGATCTTCGTGAGGGCCGCGACGGCCGGGGGTCGGTCGGCAAGCATGCCACGCAGTCGCTTCGGCACCGAGATCACCCACTGCCGCACGGGCACCGGCGGGATGACGTGATCTGCGAGGTGGGCGGCCGTCTGGGCCATGTGGCGGCCGTTGCAGGACGGGCAGACCCCGCGGCCCTTGCAGGAGAACGCCACCACGAATCCCGTGCGGCACGACGTGCAGACCGCGCGGGCGAAGCCGAAGCAGAGGAGGCCGCAGGCGAGGTAGCCGCGGAGTTCGTCCTGTCACCCTTTGAAAACGGAAACCAACAGGACCTCCCGGTTGTCGCGTTTGGAATTTCCACGCATGCACAGGTTCGTTGACTCCGCCGTGTCCGCACGCACCTTGCCAAAGCGGTGCGCACGATGTTGCCTTCTCCCTGTCAGGACAGGATCGGCACACGAAAGGGGTGATGTCGGAGCTCAGTAGCTGGCCTGCGTTTCCCTTCGCACGGACGCTGAAAGCAATTCCGTTACCGGAATCACCCCTCCGCTGAAGGCCGAAGCAATTGGCTAAATTTTCTTCGTAAGATACTTTCATTCTCTATTCCAAACCGGTTTATCCCGGCACATCCCAGCCCCCTATACTTCATGCACTCTTTTTCAGAACG
>JAGYJY010000007.1 GCA_018401745.1 Pirellulales bacterium
AGGCTAGCCCGGCCAATGGCACTTCCGCAACCATGCGCACAGGCATTTCCGAGTCGATGGACGGCTGGTGAGGCTGGTGCCGCGTTTTCCGGCACCTGATCAGCTGCTCCCGGAACGGCTGTCCTCCCCCCTGGAGTGGCATTTTTCTGCCGTCGGCGCGGAGTCTCTCCGATTTTGGCCGCCTGGGGGCTTTGGTTTCACCTCGCGTCCGGCACCGATCAGAGGCTGTGGATATCGATCACGGGCAGTTCGTCGGGCGACGCCTGAAAGACGCTTCGCGGTCGTCATGCGCCTGGACGAGTTCGCCCTCACCGATCCCGAGCCAGTTGTCCGCGGAGCCGCGGCCTGGGCGCTTGGTTGCTGGATCAAGAAAAACGTCCTCGCCGCATGGGCTCTCAAGCGGCTCGCTGCACGACTCGAGATCGAACCCGACGCAACCGTCCTCGCGGAACTCCTCAAAGGGCTGGGGGCCAGGGGCGTCCAGCCAGCCCCGCACGATCACGACCGGTGATTGCGAAGCCGAAGCGTTGCGACGGAATGGTATACAGGCGTATGCTTCTTGGGAGGCCTTGCGAGGGGCATGCCATTTCGCGAGCAGGCGATGCGGCAGACGGGCACAGGGAGTGGGATCGTGGAGGTGAGGTGGCCAATGGCTCTGCAAAGCGACGCTGTTACGAAGCGAGCCGGGGCGTCGTCCGGTGACGCCCAGCCCCGACTCCTCGATCAGTTGCGGCACGCACTCATGGCTCGGCACTACAGCCCCCGCACGGAGCAAGCCTACCGCCACTGGGTCAAGCGATACGTCCTCTTTCACAACGTGCGGCATCCCAGCGAGATGGCCGAGTCTGAAGTCAACGCCTTTCTGATGCATCTCGCAGTCAAGGAGCAGGTGAGCGCGTCGACGCAGACTCAGGCCCTCTCGGCGCTTCTCTTTCTGTACCGCCATGTGCTCGCACGGGATCTGGGGAATCTTGGGGCCGTGATCCGTGCCCGCAAGCCGACTCGTCTGCCGGTGGTGATGACGCGTGATGAGGTCAAGGCAGTGCTGGCGGCGCTTTCCGGCGACAAGTGGCTGATGGCTTCGCTCATGTATGGCGCGGGCCTGCGACTGTCGGAATGCCTCGGCCTTCGTGTGCAAGACCTCGATCGGACTCGCCGCGAGATCCTGGTCCGCAATGGCAAGGGAGCGAAGGATCGGCTGACGATGCTGCCTGAGTCACTCGACACTCCGTTGAAGAAGCATCTGAAAGACGTCAGGCGACTTCACGAACGTGATTTGGCGGACGGTTGGGGCCGCGTCGTGCTGCCGGGCGCACTTGAGAGGAAGTATCCAAACGCTCCGCAGGAATATCGCTGGCAGTGGGTGTTTCCGCAGGAACATCGGTGGAGAAATGCGGCGACGGGAGAGCAGGGCCGGCATCATGTCGACGCCTCGCTCGTGCAACGGGCGGTTCGTCGGGCGGTCTTGGGGGCGGGGCTCACCAAGCGGGCCTCCTGTCACACCTTTCGGCATTCCTTCGCCACGCATCTGATCGAAGGCGGATACGACATCCGCACCGTGCAGGAACTGCTCGGTCACCGCGACGTGAAGACGACCATGATCTACACGCACGTGCTCAACCGAGGTCCAGCAGGCGTCCGCAGCCCCATGGACGGTCTTTGAGGGGATCTCCTTATGCCGGTCCGCAGAAGAACCCAGGCGTCCGCTCGCTTGGCAGCGCAACATGTTGGCGCGAAACGGCTTGCGACGCCTTCCCAGGCGTTGTCGACGATCGCTTATACTGACAGGCTCAGTCGGTCCGCGCCTTACGCGGACCCACCTAAACGCACTGTTAGCCTCAACCAAAGGGGTCAACCATGCCATTGCGACCGATTCCATGCCCGTACGATTCTCGACTAATGGTCGTTGTTCTCCAGATCGTCCTCTGTGATGAGCAAAACGACCACTCTTCAGGTGTCTCGATGATGGAGGCATTGAGCCCAGAACAAAGACAAAATCTCTTCGATGCTTGCGACTGGTTTAGGAGAAATCCCGAATGGGATCGTTGGACCTACGACCATCAAGGGGGCTAACAACGCGATGCAGCGGACTCGCTACGAAGCCAGACGCCATGGTTCGCCGTTCGCCGCGAGCCGCTGATCGCCAGCGTTCGGCAGCAAAAGGCACGAGTGAACGACCAAGTATTCGCCTCTGAGCCTGCTCTCCTGTCGGCAATCGCCGCCGACGGGCAGGCATTGGGCTTTGCCGCCGCGTCGGAGCCGCGGACCGGTAGCCTCCTTCAGGTACTGGCGGCGTCAAAGCCGGGTGGTCGGCTCCTTGAGTTGGGCACCGGCACTGGAGTCGGTACCGCTTGGCTACTCTCCGGGATGGACGCAGCGGCTCGGCTGGACACCGTGGATAGCGAACCGACGGTCGTTGCTGTCGCTCGCCGGCACTTGGGCAGCGATCCGCGAGTACGGTTTCACTTAGCGGATGGCGAGGTCTGGCTGCGGAACTACAAAGGCCCTTCCTTCGATTTAGTCTTTGCCGACTCTTGGCCGGGTAAGTTTAGCGCGCTCGCGGATGCGCTTACGCTGCTCGCGCCGGGCGGACTGTACGTCATCGACGATCTGCTACCACAAGCAAACTGGCCGGATGGGCATGGCGCACGAATCGAGCCGCTTCTAGCCGATCTGGAAGCACTGCCCGGGTTTTCTTGTGTACGGCTTGCTTGGGCGAGCGGACTTGCCTTGGTCGTGCGCCATGCCGAACAACGCAATGCAGCGGACACGCGATAAACTTGGTCCTGATAGAAAGTCCAAGGTCGCGAGCCGCTGATCGCGACCGTTCTCCCAGGGACGAGCGGGAAGCTCGGGACCGTGAGCCTGACTAATCCGACTCGCTCCGTGAGCCGAGGGTCAGCCGTTAAGTTGCTGTTTACCCGTGATCGATAGCGGCCCGCGGGAATCGCCGATGCCGGTGTTCGCCCGGCGTGGTAGTCTCAACGTGGTTGATCGGTTTGTCCTTTGGTTTGCGAGGTGCGGCCGTGACTTTCACCGCTGTCTATATGCCGGTGCCCGAGGGCTATATCGGGTTTGTGGAGGAGATTCCTGGGGCGAACAGCCAGGGCGAGACGCTTGAAGAGGTTCGCGAGAATCTGCGTGAGGCTGTTCAACTGGTGCTTGAGGCCAACCGTGAACTGGCCGAAGAAGCCTTGGCTGGAAAAACGGTGGAGCGAGAGCCTTTTGAGTTTGCATCGTCATGAAGCGAGTCGATCTGATTCGCCATATTGAAAAGCAAGGCTGCGTTTTCCATCGCGAGGGCGGTAGGCATACCGTGTATGTGAATCCGACTGCCTGCAAAGTCTCTACTGTCCCGCGTCATCGGGAGATCAACGAGTTCATGGCTAGGAAAATCTGCCGCGAACTTGAAATCCCGGAGCCTGGGACGTGAGGATTAGAAAAGGGAGAACCAAGCATTGGAGCAGACTCGCGAGAGTATCGGGCGGTTAAGCACGGCGTCTTGGCTGCGAGCTGCTCAACGCGTTCGTTAGCCGCTCAAGTATCTGAATGGAAAAGAACCCGCTTCCTATCGCCGAAGACGAATCCGACCGGAAGTTGCTGTCTGACATTGCACGTGTTGGATGGCACCTAGTGGGAATCCCCGACGATGACCAGGGACCTTCGTACGTGTTCTCAGTTGGGCTGTACCATTCATTCGATCAACCCGAAATCATGATGGTTGGATTGGATACCGGGACTGGCGGCCACCTCATCAACGCTATCGGCGAACAAATGCAGTCGGGCAAGCGATTTGGCGATCTCGACATCGTCGATGACCTAGCGGAGGGATTTCCGTTGGGGTTCCGTGTGGTCACCGACGAGTACTACCGATCCTATCTTGGGTACGCGCTCTGGTTCTATGAATCACTCGATTTTCCCGTGCTACAATGCGTGTGGCCCGACAAGAGATCACGCTTACCCTGGGACAGTGAATGCGACGAAGGGTGCCGTACAATCCAACGTCTGATCCCACCTGGCGGCTAACAATCACGTGCACCGAAGTCGCGGACGGTGCTTTATGGCAATGGAACGTCTGCTTCCGCGACTCGGTGACGTGTGCCGTTAGGCCGCAAAGGCACGAGTGAACGACCAAGTATTCGCCTCTGAGCCTGCTCTCCTGTCGGCAATCGCCGCCGACGGGCAGGCATTGGGCTTTGCCGCCGCGTCGGAGCCGCGGACCGGTAGCCTCCTTCAGGTACTGGCGGCGTCAAAGCCGGGTGGTCGGCTCCTTGAGTTGGGCACCGGCACTGGAGTCGGTACCGCTTGGCTACTCTCCGGGATGGACGCAGCGGCTCGGCTGGACACCGTGGATAGCGAACCGACGGTCGTTGCTGTCGCTCGCCGGCACTTGGGCAGCGATCCGCGAGTACGGTTTCACTTAGCGGATGGCGAGGTCTGGCTGCGGAACTACAAAGGCCCTTCCTTCGATTTAGTCTTTGCCGACTCTTGGCCGGGTAAGTTTAGCGCGCTCGCGGATGCGCTACGCTGCTCGCGCCGGGCGGACTGTACGTCATCGACGATCTGCTACCACAAGCAAACTGGCCGGATGGGCATGGCGCACGAATCGAGCCGCTTCTAGCCGATCTGGAAGCACTGCCCGGGTTTTCTTGTGTACGGCTTGCTTGGGCGAGTGGACTTGCCTTGGTCGTGCGCCATGCCGAACAACGCAATGCAGCGGACTCGCGATAAACTTGGTCCTGATAGAAAGTCCAAGGTCGCGAGCCGCTGATTGCGAGCGGTTAGCCGCTCAAGTATCTGAATGGAAAAGAACCCGCTTCCTATCGCCGAAGACGAATCCGACCGGAAGTTGCTGTCTGACATTGCACGTGTTGGATGGCACCTAGTGGGAATCCCCAACGATGACCAGGGACCTTCGTACGTGTTCTCAGTTGGGCTGTACCATTCATTCGATCAACCCGAAATCATGATCGTTGGACTGAATACCGGGACTGGCGGCCACCTCATCAACGCTATCGGCGAACAAATGCAGTCGGGCAAACGATTTGGCGATCTCGACATCGTCGATGACCTAGCGGAGGGATTTCCGTTGGGGTTCCGTGTGGTCACCGACGAGTACTACCGATCCTATCTTGGGTACGCGCTCTGGTTCTATGAATCACTCGATTTTCCCGTGCTACAATGCGTGTGGCCCGACAAGAGATCACGCTTACCCTGGGACAGTGAATGCGACGAAGGGTGCCGTACAATCCAACGTCTGATCCCGCCTGGCGGCTAACAGTCACGTGCACCGAAGTCGCGGACGGTGCTTTATGGCAATGGCACGTCTGCTTCCGCGACTCGGTGACGTAGTGCCGTTATCCCCAGCGAATCCTGTATCGACATGAGTGAACGAATCAGCATCGAGTGCCAGAAGGTTCAGACCGACCACATGCTCAATTGGTACAACAGTCGGAAGAAATGGCTCGTTGCCGCCAAGAATAACACGGACTCGAATATCTACGTCTCGTGGTCCGAGCAGTTCGTCAACCCGTTTGATGAAACGTTGTGGATTGAAGAAATCGACGAATCCGCAGATGCCGCTGCCAAATACATTGCTGAACCGCGGAACATCACATCCGCATCGTTTAAGACTTTTGCGTCTGACGAACACCGAATCGCGCCTCACAAGTTCGTACAAATCTGCATACCTCCCAAACAAACGGGCTACTGGCTTATGGAGCGACAGTCCCGTAAAGACAATTGGGGAGGTTTTTCGATTTACGAGCACGATCTGGTCAAAACAATACGAGTAGAGAAAAAGTACCAACCGCCGTCGAGCACGTCATGCCTAGAGTAAGCGGGCTGGTTGTGGTCCTAACGGACAAAACCGGGGATAACCATGCGGTGAACGGGAGCCGCCGATGACGCTGTTTTTGACATCATAGTTTTTTGGCGGCGGCCCCGTTACCGCTAGCGTTCTCCCAGGGACGAGCGGGAAGCTCGGGACCGTGAGCCTGACTAATCCGACTCGCTCCGTGAGCCGAGGGTCAGCCGTTAAGTTGCTGTTTACCCGTGATCGATAGCGGCCCGCGGGAATCGCCGATGCCGGTGTTCGCCCGGCGTGGTAGTCTCAACGTGGTTGATCGGTTTGTCCTTTGGTTTGCGAGGTGCGGCCGTGACTTTCACCGCTGTCTATATGCCGGTGCCCGAGGGCTATATCGGGTTTGTGGAGGAGATTCCTGGGGCGAACAGCCAGGGCGAGACGCTTGAAGAGGTTCGCGAGAATCTGCGTGAGGCTGTTCAACTGGTGCTTGAGGCCAACCGTGAACTGGCCGAAGAAGCCTTGGCTGGAAAAACGGTGGAGCGAGAGCCTTTTGAGTTTGCATCGTCATGAAGCGAGTCGATCTGATTCGCCATATTGAAAAGCAAGGCTGCGTTTTCCATCGCGAGGGCGGTAGGCATACCGTGTATGTGAATCCGACTGCCTGCAAAGTCTCTACTGTCCCGCGTCATCGGGAGATCAACGAGTTCATGGCTAGGAAAATCTGCCGCGAACTTGAAATCCCGGAGCCTGGGACGTGAGGATTAGAAAAGGGAGAACCAAGCATTGGAGCAGACTCGCGAGAGTATCGGGCGGTTAAGCACGGCGTCTTGGCTGCGAGCTGCTCAACGCGGTCGTTCTGCCCTGAAGCGTGATGCCCGTAACCATTGAATCAATTCGCGATGATCTTGAACGGTGCCGAACTGCCAAGCGGCCGCCCAAGGTCTTTGGCGCCGAAGCACATGGCTTCAACCTGAATCCCGTGGTTCGGCAATCGGTCGTTGCGAGCTTTGAATCAAAGCACGGAAATCATACTTCCGGAAGATTATCGCCACTTCATCACTGAGGTTGGAAACGGAGGTGCGGGACCGTACTACGGAGTATTCAAATTTCGTGAGATGGATGATTGCCATTCGTTCCAGCGCTGGAAGGAAAACGATGGCTTTGTGGGATTCTCGGTAAGCCGTTTCCGCATACAAGGGCATGGAATGATGTTCCGCCATTCTCCGAAGAGCAGGATGATGAATCGCTTTACGATGCTGAAATGGAACGGTTTTACGAGATTTATTGGAACACTGATAACGTAAACGGCGCAATACCGATTTGCCACCAAGGTTGTGCATATCGGAACTGGCTTGTTGTCACGGGCTCCGAGGCTGGGCACATTTGGGAAGACCTACGCACCGACCAAGAGGGGCTGAAGCCTACGCAGCTGGAAACGCAAGAAACGCGTCACCTTTCTTGAGTGGTACAATGACTGGCTTCAACAAGCAGTCGCCAAACTTCCTAAATCCAATACAGGCAGAACCAAGCGGTGAACGGGAGCCGCCGATCACGCGGGTTTTGGAGTCATAGTCTTTCTGGCGGCGGCCCGGTTACCGCCAACGTTATCCGACTCACGTCATGCAGAATTCAAGATGGCCGGTGGATTGAAACGAAAGCAGTGGGACGAGACAGATGACCCTGTGTCGATGATCGAGCATTTGGGGCGTCGGGGCTGTACCCTCGGCTTCACTCCGTTGGCTGACGTGTTGCTAATTCGCGTGTGGCGTCGTGTCAGGGATGAAACCCTCCGCCAAGTGATGTACGACTGGTTCGGTACTGGACAAACCAAACTTACGCAGGACGAGGCCAACGCGGCTGCCGAGGACCGGATCAACGTCTTGTCAAAAAAGCTGGCACGCCTCAAACCGAATAGTGCCGAACACATTGACATCGCACAGGAGATCAGATTTGGCAAATCTCTGCTGGTGTTCAACGGTGCTGGATTTGAAGAAACGATGATCGACCTTTGTCAGTCGATGGCGGCAATCGCCGAGAACCCTGCAAAGGAACGCAAATGGCAGGCAAACACAATTCGCGCACTGTTTGACTTCTCCTACAATCCACCGGAAGATTAGAGGCTATAGATGAAATAGTGCGGATAACAATCCAATGCACCCGAGCGGCGAAAGCGGGCGTTTTCAAATGGACAATCTCTCGTCGCCGCCGGGTGATTGGTGGCGTTCTGCCTGAGAAGATTCTTTAACGACAGTCATGGTGGATCCTATGCGTGCCTTGATTCTTGCACTTTCTGTTCTAACTCAATTTCCCGCCTTGGCGAATGCTGAAACACTTGGTGGCGTCTGGCACGTAACCAAAACCGAATGTGGCGGAAAACCATCTGACTTCTTGTCGATTTCAGAATCCGTAGATGGCGGCCCGGTTACGGACGTGTATCATCTTGATGCCATAGAATTTGCGAACAAACAGGTCACGTTCGTTGTGGGCGGACACCGCCTGAAAGCGTCGACGAGCCTTCGGATACGAGGTGATCGCGGAACTTTCAAAATAAGACTACTTGGAAAAGACAGAGACGCTTCGTGGACGATCGACGACAAAGGCCTAGTTCTCTCAATATCCGATTTAGACCAACAGGCAAACGTCATCACTGCTACACGTGAGCGGGCCCTAGAGACAGGCAGAACCAAGCGGTGAACCGGAGCCGCCGATCACGCGGATTTTGAGGTCAGAGTTTCTTGGCGGCGGCCCGGTTACCGCGGCCGTTCGCCAATAGAGGCAAGTGGCTTCTTTGACCCAGTGGCGGAACACCGCTAAACTTAGGTGTATGGATTATTCCCAGCTGATCACCGTCGAGCCCGGAAAGCGGAGTGGCCAGCCGTGCATTCGGGGCATGCGCATCGCTGTCCGCGACGTGCTCGAATATCTTGCGGGTGGCATGACCGTCGATGAGTTGCTGGCCGATTTTCCTGAGCTGACGCTTGAAGACGTTCGCGCCTGCCTCGCGTTCGCTGCCGAGCAACTGCCCAGGCCAGCGGCATGAGCCTGCTGTTCGACCAGAACCTGTCTCGCCGACTCCCGCAACTACTTGCAGCGGAGTTTCCCGCCGCCGAGCAGGTTATCGCGGCGGGCCTTTCAAATGCCGACGATCTCGATGTTTGGGAATATGCGGCATCGCGGTCGTTGGCTGTCGTGTCGAAGGATTCCGATTTCGTCGAGCTTTCAGAAAGATTAGGGCCTCCGCCTAAAGTCATCTGGTTGCAGGGCGGCAATGGCCCGACGCGAGAAGTGGTGGCCCTGATCCGCGCGAATGCGGCTGATATTCTGAGGTTTCTCGCTGATCCAGGGGCTGCCGTGCTTGAGTTGGTGTAGCGTGACGCCAAACAACTAGGGCATGGCGAACCAGGCGTTGGAGCAGACTCGCGATAACGTCCTGCGGCATGGTGAGCCGGTCGGCTGCGAGCTGCTCAACTGTTTCGTTCGCCTGCAGGGGGCGAGAGCCGACAAGGCCATAGCCTTCCTGGCATGCCGTCAAAGCTGTTGTCGCCCCGCATACCAAACCCATCGCCCCGTCGATAGAATGAGGGGTCCTCCGTGTGCGTCGTTTCCGCTTCTTCCCCTTGCAGTGCCTCCAATGACGACAATCTCTATTCCGCTATCCGATGAGCGAATCGCCCAACTTCGGCTCTGGGCTGAGGAGGTTGGTTTGCCTCCGGAGGAGTTTCTGCGGCGTCGCGTGGAGCAGATGCTCGATCGCCCTGATGAGCAATTTCAGAAAGCATCCGAGTATTTGCTCCAGAAGAATGCAGAGTTGTATCGGCGGCTTGCATGATTCGGTATCTGTCGCTTGAAGAGTTATTGGAGCTTCATCGCCTCGCCCTGCAACAAACTGGCGGGCTTGATGGCGTTCGCGATCTCGGAGGCCTTGAGTCGGCTGTCGTTCAGCCGCAAATGACGTTCGGTGGGCAAGACCTATATCCATGCCTCCCAACGAAGGCGGCGACCCTGGGGTTCTCGCTGGTCTGCAATCATCCATTCCTTGATGGCAACAAGCGGGTTGGTCATCTTGCGATGGAAATGTTTCTGGTCCTCAATGGCCAAGAGCTCACGGCCGGAGTTGATGAGCAAGAGACCGTCATTATCCGCCTTGCAGCTGGCGAGTTGAGTCGTGAAGAGTTCGCGGAATGGGTTCGATCCAGGATGAGCCCATTCAGTGGCGAACCAAGCGTTGGAGCAGCCTCGCGATAGCGTCCTGCGGTGTGGTGAGGTTGTTGGCTGCGAGCCGCTCAACTTTGTCGTTATGCGGAAGAACTGAAAACGCGGAGAGTGCATGGTGTCCCGCCTCTGGCAACAGTTTGCCGCCCTGATCACTGTCGGGGACGTCAGGATATCCGAGCACGGCTACGATGCTCTCTCTGACGATGGACTCACGGTGGATCAGCTCCTCGCAGGGGCCGGTTCTGCGGTGGTCGTCGAGGAATACCCCGAGTACCCGAAGGGCGCTGCCGTGCTTGTTCTCCAGCGGGCTATCGACGGCAGCCCCATTCATGCGGTGTGGGGTGTGCCTCGTGGATACAATAGGCCCGCGGTGTTAGTGACAGCCTACAAGCCTGATCCGTCACTTTGGGATGAGACGTTTACGAGGAGGCTCCACCCGTGAGCGAAAAGAAGAAAATCAAATTGATCCACGAAGGCCGGTATGCGGCGGAGGTAGAGGTCGAGTTAATCGACGATGACACTGGCTGGGCTCCGTACCTAACCGTCGGTGATGCACGCAAGCTGGACGCTGTGCGGGCGGCCCTGAAGGCGGGCCGACTAGCAGAGGCTGCGGTGCTGGGAAGGGTGTTTGAGTTGCAGCCCGTAGGTCAACGCGAAAGCGCATAACAACGCGATGCACAGAAGGCAAACCGAATGCACAATACGGTTCTGATCGTTTTCATATTCTGCGTGACTTTTGCTGGCTGCTCCAAGTCGGGCACGCCCGACCCCAACCTGGCATCGACAGCGGTTGAGCAGCCCGGCACGACGGACGGCGTCTCGTTCCCTCGGTTGGTAATTGCATCGCTTGGTGCGAATGGGTTTCCGGAGGAGTCTGCCGGGAACGCCGTGACTCCAAAAATTCTTGACCAACAGTTCAGCACACTCAACTGGGCAGATCTCACATCCAAGCCGTCCATAGCAGTCGAACTTGCCGACGACCGGTCGTTAAAGATCGCGCTTTCTTCAGATGCAACCGGAAATCAAGTGAATATGATCGCTATTTGGAGGGAACCGGGTCCACAATACGGAAACACAACGAGCATCATTGTCCGACGTTCCAAGCCACTAAAAGACGCCGAACAAGCGCTGTCTCTACTAAACTTATATGCCAGTCACGATAATCAGTTCGAGTCTGTCGTCGATTGGGCGGATCAAAAGGCTGACGCTCCAGATGAGAATGATTGAAATCGTGCATAACAACAAAATGCACCGGAGTTGCCGGCCGGGCTGCATTTGAAAACAACGTCGCTGGCGGCAACCCGGTGATTTTAGCCGTTCTGCGCGTTCGCTGCTCCCGACGAGGGAACTCCACCCGCCCTCTTCCGCGATCGGGCAGTTTCAACTCTGCTCAAGCTTGAGATTGAGATGGCGGCAGGGTTGCTGGGGACGGCTGGCAGCGAGATGGCGACTCAGGTTTGAGGCCTGAGAAAAGTTGGAGTTGAGTCGAGGCGCCTGTAGGGAGCCGTGTTGGCCGGGCCCCCGATGTGAATCGGTCATCGCCCTCGTCAACTGCCGCTGCCTCGTCAAGCGGCGGGCGATCCGTGTTGGCGTGCGACCCCAGCGCCCCGGTAGATTTACAGGCGAAGGTAGTGGATGCCCGTCCGAATGGAAGGTTCGCCCAGAACAACGCGATGCAGCGGGCCCGCGATGACGTCCGGCGTCTTGGCTGGTCCCTCTGTCGCGAGCCGCTGATCGCTACCGTTGGGCAGACAAGCGAAGGCGGGGTAGATGACTATACTCCCTCACTACTTCAACGCAACTGGCCCCGGGGCCGCCCTTGCCGTCGCACCGGAGCGGCAGGCGTCGCGTATCGAATGCTATGGCCTGGCTGACATAGAGGCCGGCATCGAGATCACGCCGGACACGGTGTTCGACCTGGCCAGTGGAAGCAAGATGTTCACCGCAACAGCGATCGTGCTGCTAATCGAGCGCGGATGCATGGAACTGACGGCTCCCGTCCACGAGTTCCTGCCGCAGTTCGAGCATTCCGGAGTCGACCGTCCCATCACGGTTGGAGACCTGCTCTGGCACACATCCGGCCTGCCGGACTATCTGGAATCCGGGATGTACACACCTATCGAACAGATGTCCTCGGAGTTCGTTGACAATCAGTTGCACGTATGGACTCGTCAGGCGCGCCCCGGGCAGAGCCATAGCTACTCCAACACCAACTATTTCGTGCTTTCCAGGGTCATAGAAGCCATTGCGGGTTGTTCTTACGCAGAGTTTCTCGAATCGCATCTCATCGCTCCCCTTGGTTTACGCAACACCTTCGTGTCTGGCGTAAGGTACGAGACGAAGCAGATCGCCAAAGGTTACCGAAACCTCGGCTATGGTCTGCCGCTCTTTGAGACATCTGACGGAATCGCTCTTGATACTGTGGGTGACGGGGGCGTCTTCAGTTCCCTGAGAGACCTGATCAAATGGCAGTCATCCCTTTGGAACCGTGACATTGTGAACGGTGCATCATTGAAGCTGATGCAAACACCCGGGCGACTAGACTCCGGCAAGAGGTTCGACTACGGGCTCGGACTTCAGATCGAGCGGCGCGAGGGCGGGCACGTCTGGTGCGGCCACGGAGGCAGCTGGACGTGTTCGACGATCCTCGTTGGCCGATATCTGGAGGAGAAAACGGCCCTGATCGTGCTCTCGAACGAGTTCATGGCGCCCGTTTAGCGAATCTCTCAACGGGCTCTTGCCATGCACGACTACCCGCACCTAGGCAATGCTGCCCAACAAGGCGATGAAGCTGACGGCGCTACGCACCGCAGCTGCTCGCCGAGCCGTTCGGCGACAGAAGCCCAGAGCCAGAGCAGAAAACTCCGAGCCCTATTGGGAACGCGTTGATCCTGGCCGCCGTTGTCGCTCGATTGGGCACCGGGTAACATTCGAGTATCGTCTCGTCGGGAGTTGGCTTTATGAGCGACACGCTGATCATCCGCGGGCACAACACCGGCCGGACATTCGTCCCGGATGGGCCTCTCCCAGATGCGGAAGGGGTCGCTGAGTTGGTCATCACCCCGACCGTTTATCGGCCGACCGTTTCGATTGCAGATGCCTTCGGTACCGCGTCTGAGTTGCGGAGCGCAGCTGAAATACTGGCCAAGTCCCGCGCGGATCACGACGACTGGGGCGACCGTTGATCTACCTTGACTCGAATGTCGTCATCCGATTGGTTGAGGGTGATGCCTTGGCCCGTGCGCCATTGGTCGCCCGGCTAGCTTCGTCGCTCGGAGTACCAGGATCGCTGACGACGTCTCGCTTGAGCCGATTGGAGTGCCGATCAAATCTATTGCGTGCGTGTGATACAGGGACGTTGGCACAATTCGATGTCTTCTTCTCCGGGGTCGAAATCAGCCTGATTGAGGTAACTGCATCGGTAGTCGAGTTGGCAACCGAAATCCGCGCGAAATACAACCTCAAAACACCTGATGCACTTCATTACGCTTCAGCCATGGAGGCTAACGCGGACGTGTTCTTGACTGGCGATCGTGTGTTCGCGCGATGCTCCGATGTGGCGGTCGAGATCCTCTGAAACCAGGCACGCCGAACCAGGCGTTGGAGCAGACTCGCGATAGCGTCCTGCGGTATGGTGAGGTTGTTGGCTGCGAGCTGCTCAACTTTTTCGTTAGGGACATCGAGCACTGCTGTTGGAACGGCCATCCTCGAAGCTCGGTCAACCTAGCCATGCCGGAACTCAGTCGCTTTTACGGAATCATCATCCGCATGTATTGCGAACTGGGGCCGCACCACTCACCCCCATTTTCACGCCTATCATGGCGACGATGAGGCCGTGTACGGCCTTGACCCCATAGAGTTGCTCGCTGGGAGCCTGCCCCGGCGACAAGCTAGACTGGTGGAAGCTTGGGCCGAGTTGCATCAGTCGGAGTTGGTTGCCGATTGGGGCCGGTTGCAGGCCGGATCAGAACCCCTGCCGATTGACCCGCTTCCGTAGGTGCCGACATGATTCACGCTCTTCATCGCGTCACCGATTTCCAGGTTGTGGGTCCGCATCGCCTGCGAATCGCATTCCGTGATGGCTTGGTACGTGAAATCGATTTTCGGCCGGTCCTGGCCGGATCTATGTATGGCCCTCTCCGTGATCCGAATCTCTT
The DNA here is from genome assembly GCA_018401745.1 of Pirellulales bacterium. Taxonomy (GTDB): domain Bacteria; phylum Planctomycetota; class Planctomycetia; order Pirellulales; family UBA1268; genus M30B53. The sequence continues at coordinate 14,179 of JAGYJY010000007.1, forward strand.
CGACCAGGTTCGGCTGGATCCGGATGTCCATACCCTAGTGTGGCCGAACGGCGCCGATTTTGATCCGGCTACTCTTCATGATTGGCCTGACCTGCTCCCCGCAATGAAAGAGCGTGCGAGGTCATGGGAGTCCGAGGGCGTCCCGAACCAAGCACGGAAGGGGACAGGTCACGGGCCGCTTCGGCAACCTCCACATCCGCGGGATGAGTTTCGAGAGCTTCTTTGAGCTTGAGCGGCAGCCGTGGAAACGCCTCCCGCCCACAGAGCAGGGCTACTCCTCTGCCATCTCCGCAAGCTGCTCGACCGTGAATCCCGCATCCTGCACGAGCCGGGCAAGATCCACGGCAGCGGTCAGGCCAAGTTCTCGTGTGAGTAGGGTGCGATAGTGCTTGACGGTCCGCTCCGCGACGCCAAGTTCTTCGGCGTAGTCTCGAATCGGCACGCCGCGGACAATCCCGAGCAGCATCTGCTTCTCGCGCGGAGGCAGGGCTGCGATTTTCGCGCGGGCCTCTTGTTGCTGCCTCCTGATGATCCGCTCCTGATCACAGCGGGCCAGCGCCCGCTCGACGGCCATCAGGAGTTCGTCCGTCGAGACTCGCTTCGTGAGAAAATCTTCCGCTCCGGCTTTGATCGCTCGAACACTCGTGCGGATGTCGCCTTTGCCCGTCACGAAGACAACAGGGAGCGGGTTGCTCGACTCAGTGAGCCTGTCTTGCAGTTCGAAACCATCCCGTTGCGGCATCTGCAGGTCGGTGAGCACGCAGCCGGGAGCCTCCGGATCCGACCGCAGCAGAAAGTCTGCGACCGACGGGTAGGTTTCCACGGTGTAGCCATGGCCTCGCAGTCGTCGGCCCATGCTCCGCAGGAATGAATCGTCGTCGTCGACAACATGCACAGTCTTTGTCACGAAATACGTCTCCTCTTCCGCAAGGACTCTGCTTACACCGCAAAGGGCACCGTTAATGTTACCGTCAGCCCAGCGCCCGGGCGATTCTCCAGCCGCAGGCTGCCGTCGTGCTGCTCAGCAATCGTCGCCACAATCGGGAGGCCCATGCCCATTCCGTCTGTTCGGCTTGTCTGAAAGGGCTGCAAAACCTGCTCAAGGGAGTGAGTCTGCTCGTCGATGCCACCGCCATTGTCACTCACGGAAAAGGCAGCCGAGCGATCCTCCTGCCTGAGGCAGATCGTGATGGCACCAGCCAAGCCTTTCCGATCTCCCGCTGCCCCAATGGCATCGGCTGAGTTGTTGATGAGATTGAGCAGAGCCTGTTGAAGCAGGATGGAATCACCGGCGATCTCCGGGAGCGACGCTGGGCAGTCGACGATAAGTGAGATACCCGCATTTCTCAGCCGCACCTGAGCGAGCGTCGCCGCATCGCGGACCACAGCAACAGGATCGATCCGGGAAACCGTAAATGTCTGCTGCTTAATCATGGATCGGATCCGCGCGAGCACGAGATCCGCCCGCTCCTCGTCGGCGGCAATGTCTGAGATGATGTCGCGGAGTTCTGCCGCGTTTGCCGAGGAGTCGTTTTGCAAGAGCATGGCTGCGGCTTCCACGTTGTTGAGAATCGCGCCGAGCGGCTGGCCGAGTTCATGGGCGAGGGCTGCAGCGAGCTGGCCCATCATCGACACGCGGCCTGCATGGGCGAGCTGATCCCGCTGTTCGCTGACGGTTTGTTCGGCCCGGACCCGCTGCCGGTATTGGATTGCCAGGGTGAGTAGCAGCACGCCCTGAATCACGAGCATCGCCACGCCTGCGGTGATCTGCAGCCAATACTCCTGCCAGAACTGTGGGGGATCGAAGAGCACGCGTGCGTCGGCTGGAAGACGGTCGCGAGGAATGCCAAAACGGTCCAGCACGCGGGCATCGACCAGGATCTCAGCTGCAACAGCACGCACGGCCTGCTCCTCAATGGATGCGGGCGAGCTCACGAGCTGAGCCGCCTCCCGCCCAATCTCCCGCAGTGAAAACCCGACGCCAGCCACGACGCCCCGGCCGAGATAGGATTCAGACATGCCAAAAAATGGTGATGCCGACTCGCGGCAAAGCGTCTCCAGCAACTCGGCTGGCACGTAGTCGTTCCCGTCTTCATCCACGGTGTAGTTCAGATACACAACAGCCGTCTGGTTTGACAATCCGGCCAGGGTGGCCCGCAGCTCTCCTAACGGAAGATCCACAAGGGGCAGGAAGTTGAGGCCGATTGTTTCTGCCGTGAGCTGGAGCTGCTCGAGAACCGCTTCCGCAGCCTTCGGATGCGACCGGGTTTGAGCGACAAAGGCAACTTCGCGGAGTTCTGGAAGGATGTGCGATGCGAGCCTGACGGTTCGGCGAGCTGCCTCGGGAAGGTCGCAGGAAAGAATCGAGACGTGTTTGTCGTCGGCCATGGCATTTCGCGGAAGCCGCTCGACACTCACGATCTCCGTCTGCAAGGTGAACTGCGATCGATTCCTCAGCAAAAACCTGAGCGTGGCATCACTTGTGGAAATGATCACGTCGAACGGCCATCCCCGATACTTCTCGAGGAGCCACGTCATCGTGCGGTCGTCATTGGCATCCCGGCCCATACGGGAGAGCTCAAGGTTTTCGGTGAAGACCTCGAAATGGGTGCCCTGCTGCTTCGCGAGTTCTGCGCGAAAGCCCTCCATAAACTGCACGAACGCTGGCCGCGTGGAACCTTCGGTATCGATAATAAGCACGCGTCGGAGCGGCAGGTCGGTGACTTCCTGTGCCGCCTGACCACAGGACACCATCCCGAGCCAGCATGCCGCGAACACCAACGCCCGACCAGGCAACCAAGAGCGACGCGTTTTGCAGGTTGTGTGTGGCACTGCGGCTCACCGTGGCCTCGCCACGGCTCATCGAAAACCTAAGGTACGGAACGCGTCTTGGATGGCTCTTTGCGCTGCCCGTTCGGCATCAGCCTCGGCATCAGCCGCGAAGCCGGCCCGCCATCCCGCGTACTCCACGTCATCGACTTCGAAGATGAACGGCTCTTCAAATGCATCGACGTCGACCGCCACCTCGCCTTCGAAATTTATCCAATCGCCTTAGACTGCCCATTTAGGCAACGCAAGTAATGGGCGTGTTCACGAGCGCGGCCAATGGGTTGGCCCGAGGGGCACTGGCAAACTCCCGGAGTTTTACGGTTCGTTAAACCAGACCGCAGTCTCCACCTCGATGGATTCCCATGTCTTCCGGCTCAGAGCCAGCACGGCTTCCAGGTGGTGCAGTGCCTTCTCCATCCGTTCCGGGCCTGGGCGTTGAAGTTAGGGGTCAAGACGGCGAGTGCCAAGAGAAGGATGGTTTTTCATGATCTGGTTTTCTTGGTGCGGCCCGCCCTCACGGTGTGGCTCCGTGCTCCGGGGATGATCAAAGGGACCGCCATCGCGGGTTTCAACTATTCCACCATCGTCATCCCCAAGATGCCAACATTCTGGTTGTTCGGGAGTGTGATGGAAGCGAGCGTCTTGCCCGCCGGGATCTGGTAGGCGTAGCCGTAGACGTAGTTGGTCTGGGGATGGACGTTGCCGACCTGGTTCACCCAATTGGGCTGCTGCTGGATGATCGTCTCGCCTGCGTAGTTCTGCGGCCCAGTCCAGTCGCTGAACGACTGCGTCCACGTGGCCGTCGAGCCGTCGGTGAAGGTCAGCGTGATCGGCTGGTTCTGCTGGTTGCCATTGGCCGCGGCGCCGGCAAGGTAGAGCCAGCCATAGTCGCCCTGCGGCAGATCGATCGATTGCCCCTTGGCCTGGACGAAGTTGTTCTGCCCGTTTTTGGAGTTTGGCACCGGACCGAACTGGAAGGTCGCCCCGCTCCAGGTGATCGTCGACTGGAGATTCCCGGAGTAGTAGTAATAGCCGCCGCCATCGAAGCCCTGATGGTTGGCCACTTGATGTGCCCCGTTGGCGATGCCCCACGAGGTGTAGGCGCCCGAGAGGTTCACCGACGTGGCCGCCGACATCTCGATGTCGAGCAGGCGAACGTTCGGGTTCTGGGGCAGCGTGATGCTGGCCAGCGTCTTGCCAGCGGGGATCGTGTAGCTGTAGCCGTAGATGTGGTTGGTGGTCTGGTTCGTGCCGCCCGACGCGGTGTCGCGGTAGGACTGCGTGGAGACGATCGCTTCGTGGCCGTAGTTCTGCGGGCTGCACCAGTCGCTGAACGACTGCGTCCAGACCACGCTCGAGCCGTCGGTGAAGGTCAGCGTGATTTGCTGGTTCTGCTGGGACCCGTTGACCGCGGCACCGGCGAGGTTCAGCGTGTTGAAATCGCCCTGTGCGACATCGATCGTCTGCCCGGCGGCCCAGGTGACGTTTGGCTGATTGGGGCCGGCAAGGTCGAAGGTCACCCCATTCCAGGCCAGCGTGCTGCCGACCCGCATCCCACCCGACGCAGCGCTCCCCATCGCCTCCCAGGAGTAAGCATTGCCGTCGCCATCAAAGCCACCGCCGGGAAATGGCGTGCCGTCAATGGCCAAACCGGAGGCCGTGTATGGTTGCGGCGGAATCGTGTTTCCGGCGGCATCGATTTGATGGCTGACCGTAGCGCTCACCCCCGCAAAGTTCGCGGCCGTGACGGTGAAATAGGTCGTGCCACTACCAAGGGTGAGCCCGTCGAACACGACCGACGTCGAGGTCGTTGTGATGGTCTGGAAAGAATCGCCCTGCGCTACCGTCGCGGTGTAGGAAACCGCCGGAGAGCCACCGTTCGCCGGCGGCGGCTGCCACGCCAGGGTCATTTGCCCGGCAGCAGGGCCGAAGACAGCGGCCAGATTGGTTGGCCCGCTCTGGGGAGGAACCACAATTTGCTGGACAGTGAAGTCATTGACGTTCGCCACCCAGATCGACCCGTCCAGGCCCGTGGTGATGGGGATAGGGCCGTTGCCAACACCAACTGCCGGCTGGGCTATCCAAGCCCCGTTGGTGCTCACAATCTGCTGGACGGTGGCGCTGTCGGAGTTCGCCACCCAGATCGACCCATCCAAGCCAGTGGTGAGGCGCTTGGGGCCTTGGCCGACACCTATCATTGGTTGGAGCGTCCAGACACCGCCGTCGTTCACAATCTGCTGCACGGCTTGGCCGGCGTTTCCCGGAATCGCCACCCAAATCGACCCATCCAAGCCAGCCGTGAGGCCGTGGGCTGACCCGCCTTCATACCCCTGTGTGGTGCTACCAGAAAGGGTCTCAATCGCCGGTTGGACCTCCCAGACGCCGTTGTTTTCCACGATCTGCACGACGGAGATACCGGTCGTCACCCAGATCGAACCGTCGAGGGCCGTGGTCAAGCTCCGGGGCTCGGGAATTAATCCGACCCCAACGGTAATGGCCGGCTGGGCCGTCCAGATGCCGCTCTTGTTCACGATCTGCTGGACGGTGCCTTTCTGGTTTGGTCCTGCCGCCATGAAGTTTCCCACCCAGATCGATCCGTCCCGCCCGGTGGTGAGAGCTACGGGAAATCCGACGAGACCAATGGCTGGCTGGGCCGTCCAAACTCCGTTGACATTCACGATCTGCTGGATGGTCTCGCTGCCGAGGTTCGCCACCCAGATCGACCCGTCCAGGCCCGTGGTGAGGGCGGCTGGCGCTACGCCGACATCAATCGCTGGCTGGGCCGTCCAGACGCCGTTGTTGTTTACGATCTGCTGCACAGCGCCGGGCAGCATGTCCTTGACGAGCCCTGTGTCGATGCCGTCAATAAAGCCGCTGTCTTGCGTCACCCAGACCGACCCGTCCAGGCCCGTGGTGAGCGCACTGGGACCGAGAGGGAACAGCATCGGCGCTTGCCCGAAGCTGGTTTGGGCCGCGATGCCCGTCCCTGCCGCATTCGAGGCCGTTACCGAAAACGCAAAGGAATTCGCCGGCGAAAGCCCCGTGTAGGTGACCGATGGATTTGCGGTGACCCGCGTCTGGGTCGACGACCCGGTGCCCGCCATCGTCGTCATCGTGACGGTGTAGCTGGTGGCCGTGGCTGGGGGATCCCAGGAGACGGTGAGTTCGCCCACACCCGTCGAAGCAACCACTAGGTTCTCCACCACACCCGGTGCTTCCTCTGACACCCCGGGCAGTTCACTGCCATCGTCCCAGCCGATCATCCGAAACGCTGCCTGGGCCGCGGCACCCACGCCTGCCTCGGGCCGCCACTGAATGATGTCGCCCTGTCGGATGTATCGATTGGAAAGCAGCCGCATCAGCTCTTGCGGATTCGAACTTGTGGGCATCGTGGAAACGTCAACCCACTGCTGTTGCGCCTGGTTCCACTTCTCAACAACCGACCCGTCTGGCACGTGAGAGATCACGAAGCTCGTCACGTCGGCCCCCACCACCTGAGCCTTGCTCATCACCACGGGGTTCGGCCCAACCATCGACGGATCCATCACCAGTGTGCTGGCTGGCTCGAGCAGTGACCGCAGGCCATCCGCGGCGAGCATTTGCCGCTGCTCCAGCCGCTCAGCAGCCACGCACGCGGCAGCGAGGTCTGTGCGACGAGCCCGCGGGCGGTGAGACAGGCGTGTTCGGCGAGTCTGAAAGAGAGCCTTCATCGGAAGAATTCCTGCGTAAACTAGGGAAAAACGACCATGGAACTCCACGATATGCTCCTTTGAGAACAATAGGTTGCCCTTGCGAGCAAAGCAAGTAACTGGCGTGTCCACGAGCGCGGCCAATGGGTTGGACCGAGGGCTGGATGCTCGGTGCCAGCCGGTGTCACGAAGTTCCCCGAGTAGGGCCACGCACAATCTGGTTTTTGTGCGAGAAAACGAGGGATGCTGCAGGCAGGCGACGCAGAGTCCGACGCCGCAGGAAATCCCCACGGACCTGCAGGAGGTCGCACTGGCCCGAGGCCCGCACGCACGAAGGCACCAGGGAGGCAGGCGAACCTTTGGCTCGGCGGTCAACCGCCACGTGCACCTGCACGCCTACGTGACCGACGGCGTCTTCGTGCCGGCTGCTGCCGAAGCAGGCGGCGACACACCGCCGGCGTTCCTGCCAGCGCGACCGATCACCAAGGCCGATGTGGCCGCGCTCGGGGTCTGGCTTGTTTTCTCTCCGCCTGACGCCGCGAGCATGAGCCGCTCGATCTCATGCGGGCTGTGGTCGCCGTGCTCGCCCCCAAGACACACGCGGGCAGTGCCTTCGGCCTCTTCTGGGTGGGCAGCAAGCTGACGGGCTTTGCGGCCAGCATCGGCTTCGGGCTCGTCTACGGGTTCACCGATCGGCCCCGCGACGGGATCATCGTGATCTTTGTGCAGCTGGTGGCCGGCTGGCTAGCGACTTGTCAGCCGGAAGACCGTCGCGGAAGCGCCAATGACCGGGCTATCCTCCAGGGTGGAGCTGTGTACAAAAACCTGTACATCCCCGAGCGCGGAACGCATGGACACCATCAACTACACTGCGGCTCGTGCGCAGCTTGCGCGAGTGATGGATCGGGTGTGCGATGACCATGAGCCACTGATCATCACCCGCAGTGGTCAACGGTCCGTCGTGATGATGTCGCTTGAGGACTTCAAATCCCTGGAGGAGACCGCCCACCTGCTCCGCGCTCCCCAAAACGCTCGGCGACTCTTGGGTGCGATCGCCAGCCTTGAAGCCGGCGGCGGGGCTGAGCGGAGCCTTGCCGAATGAGGTTGGTCTTCGCCGAGCAGGCGTGGGAGGACTACCTGCATTGGCAGAAAACGGACAAGCGGCTGCGAAAGCGGATCAACGCGCTGATCAGCGAGACTGTCCGCACCCCGTATTCGGGCACTGGAAAGCCGGAAGCCTTGAAGCACGCCCTTGCCGGCTACTGGTCGAGGCGAATCACCGACGAACACCGCTTCGTCTACCGAGTTAAAGGCACGTCCTTGCTGATCGCCCAGCTGCGATATCACTATCGATGATTGTGGGGTCGGTCTGACAAACGTCTCAGCGACGCGATCCACAGGAATCTCGGCGGTGTTGGCCGCTTCCGCTCGGACTGGCAGGATCCGCCGTCCAGACCCCTGCGACGAGAACGCCAAGCCGCTCGACGCGGTGCAGGCCCGCACCATCACCAATCGGTCGCGGTCGATCTGGTCGTGGACGCCAAGCTGCCCTCGCGGGTGCCGATGGATGGGGAAGCTGACGACCAACCAGCCGAACCTCATTCGATGCCGAGCACATCCCGCATCGAGTAGCTGCCCGGCTTCTGCCCCACGAGAAACACCGCGGCAGCGACAGCGCCGTGTGCGTAGCAGTCGCGGCTGGAGGCACGCACGTTGACCGAGAGGCTCTCGCCATCCATGCCAAAGAGGATGGTGTGTTCGCCCGGATTATCGCCTGCGCGGACGGCGTGGTAGCCGATCTCACCTGCTGGTCGTGGCCCGACGCGGCCTGCCCGGCCGTGCGCGACGCGGGCGGCCCCTGGCGGGTGATCGTGGAGAATAGCTTCACCGACGATCTGGCCAAACTTCAAGGCCGTGCCGCTGGGGGCGTCTTCCTTGTGATGGTGATGGCACTCAATGATCTCCACATCGGTGCGACCGCCAGCGCGGCCGAGCAGCCGGCCAGCCCGGCCCACGAGGTCCATCGCCACGTTGACCGCCAACGACATGCTCGGCGAGACGAGCACTGGAACCGACTGGCGAGCCTTCTCCACTTCATAGAGATCGGTGGTATCCATCCCTGTGGTCGCCACCACCAGCGGCACCTTCCGCGCGACGGCCTTGCGGGCGATAGAGGCAACCGCCCCGGGCAGCGAGAAATCGATGATCACATCGGCAGGGCCATCCCAGTCGACAGTCACCGGCACCCCGAGGCTTCCCAGGCCCGCCAACGTGCCAGCATCCTCGCCCAGATGCGGGCAGGCCGCCGCGTCAATCGCGGCAACCACGTCAATGCGTGCATCCGCAGCCGCGGCCGCCACCACCCGGCGGCCCATGCGGCCAGCAGCACCATGCACGACAAGGCGGAACGAAGAAGGTGCGGTCATCAGGTGGCCTCCGGGACACGGTCATAAGATTCCGCCAACCTACCCGCCCGTCCGCCGACGGCAACCAGCGGCCCGCAGCCCACGGAAACAAACACTCCTCGCACGGGCTGCTTCGCTGAATGCTCAGGGTTGGAAAAAGAGCTGCGTCTCCTTTTACACTGTCCGCGGAGCGTTGTGGCCCAGCCGTGGCTCCTGACGGAGAACCTTGCGATGCGATTGAAACAGCGGCGACTCCCTCCCTGGCTGCTCACGGGTTCTGCTGCCGCTTGCCGCCCGCTCGACGCCGGGTTGTTGCTGCTGGCTCTGCTGCTCTGGTCCGCACGCGAAGCCGACGGCCAGTCGCTGGTGGGGCTTACCGTCACGCCACACCAGCAGAGCGACCAGCTTCGTTGGCGACGCGGTGAGCCCACCGCGCTTGCCGCCCGGGTCGAGCTGTTTGTGGTCAACGACACCGAAGACCCGCTCTCGCTCGGCCGCGACACGCCCGTGGGCTTTGACGGCGTGGGGGCCGAGCAGCTGCGGGCCGACGGCCTCTGGGCCTGGCACGACACGCCTGAAGCCTGGCTCGAAGAGCAGGTCGTGCTGCCGCCTGCTGGGCTTGCCGTGCTCGCCTTCAACGGCAGGTCCGCAGCCTGGGCCGTGGGCACCGAGCACACGCTGAGCGTGGCAGGCCAGCCGCCGCAGGAGTTCTCGATCGAGGAGCCCGCCTGCTGGCTGGAGAAGGTGGTCTTTGTGAATCTCGCTGACGAGCCCGCCGCCCGTGACACGGGAGCTGCGCTTCAGCCCGAGCGGATCGTGATCCACCTCCGCAACGCGAGCGGACAAGCGATGCGGCCGGTGCGTGCCGAGCTCTGGCTGCCCGCACGCAGGGGCCTGCACCAGGCCTTTCTGCCCGCCCGTTCCATCGACCTTGAGGCAGCCGACCATGAAACGGCCGCGGGAACGGCTCGTGTGCAGCGGATGCCTGCCGGGGGCGCGATCGCGGCCGGTGAGGCGGGCATCGTGGTCATCGATGGAGACCCCCTCCCGCTCGGCTACGCGGTGCTGGAGATTGTGCTGGCCGACGAAGAGGGGTGGCGGCAGTCCGTTGGGGCCCGCGTCCGCATCAAGCCGGAGGCGTTTGACATCAGCGGCGGCTGGGTGGCGAGCAGGCTCGCCGAGGGCAACAGTCTGACGAGCCTGCCCTACCTGAAGACCCTTCGCCGCATGCACATCAACACCGGGCAGATCGAAGAAGTGGCCGGCTACACCGACAACCCCGACCTCTACGCGGCCTATCCGCTCAAGCGGTTCAACCGGCTCGGCGACACCGCCCGCTACGACACCGACGAGACGCTGCCCACGATCCATGCCGTTGAGTTCATCGGTGAGCCGCAGTATGGGGGAGGCCGGCCGGTGCCGCCGCAGGAGGTGTGGGAACGGCTCGCTCCGTATCAGCCCACCAGGCTGCCGACCTCAGTGACCTTCAGCGAGGAGCGAAACTGGTGCCACTATGCGGGCCTCTCCGACTTCGCCCACTTCGATGCCTATCGGGTGACGGCTCCCGCGGCGGACAACTGGCGGGGCTATGACCGTTGGGGCGGCGAATCGATCCGCTGGGGAGCGCCCCTGGAGACGATTGGCGACATGACACGCAGCCTTGCCCACCACTGGCGGCCAGCACCGATCGCGATCTGGTCGCAGGGGGCCCACGATGGCTGGGGCGGCCTCTGGAACCCTCGCCGTGCGTCGCCCACGCCAGACGAGCTCCGCAGCCAGGCCTGGCATGGGCTGGGCAATGGCGTGACCTCGCTCTACTGGTTCAATCTCAGCCTCAAAAGCCTCGTTGCCTTCCCGGATCTGATTGAGCCGATCACCCGCGTCAACCGCGAGGCGACGATGCTCACAGAACTGCTGCTGGCCGCGTCGCTGAGCTCCCACGAGCGGATCGGCGAGCCGGGCGATCCTTCCTGGGATCTCACCGTGCTTGCCAGCCCGCAGGCTGCGGTGCTCGCTGCCCACGACCTCGCCTACACGATCGACAGCGAGCAGAACGTGTTTCGCTTCACGCCCCGCGAGGCAGAGCTTGCCTTCGCCGTGCCAGGCTGGCTTGGAGATGCTCCGCACATCTTTCGCGTCGATGCCGACGGCACACACGACGTGACTGCTGATGTTCGCGATGGCACCGTGCGGATCCGCGACACGATTCATGTCGTGGGGGTGTATGTAGCCACGCAGGATGCCGCGCTTCGCCACACACTCGACGCCCGACACAGGTCGCTGCTCGGTATCGAGGCTGCGACCGGTTTTGATCCTGCCTCCTCGCCAGACGACCTGGCAGAGCTGGCCGCCATGGCTGAAGCCGCCGAATGACCCTCTGCTCGAGGCCTCGCCATGCCTGCCCGCAGTTCACCTGAAGCCCCGCGGATCGTCGTCGTGGGGAGCGCCAACACTGATCTGGTGATGCGGACCGCCGTGCTGCCGAAGCCAGGCGAAACGGTGCTCGGCGGCGCGTTCTCGCAGGTTGGCGGTGGCAAAGGCGCCAACCAGGCAGTGGCGGCAGCCCGCGCCGGAGGGCGTGTGACGTTTGTGGCCAAGGTCGGTGACGACGATTTCGGTGAGGCGGCCATCCGCAGCTATGAGGCTGAAGGCATTGTCACCGACCATGTAAGCCGGGCAGCCGGCGTGGCCTCCGGCGTGGCCGTGATCCTGATCGACGCTCACGGCGAAAACTCGATCGCCGTCGCCTCGGGGGCCAACAGCCTGCTCACGCCCGCCGACATCGACGCCGCTGCCGACGCGATTGCCGCTGCCGACATGGTGCTCGTGCAGCTGGAGATCCCGCTGCCAGCGGTTCGCAGGGTCGTGGAGATCGCCAGCGGAGCAGGGCGGCCGGTGATCCTCAATCCGGCCCCCGCATGCCAGCTCGACGACGACCTGTTTGCCAGGCTCCATCTGATCACCCCAAACGAGTCTGAGGCGGGCCTGCTCACCGGCCTCGATGTCTCGAACCAAGACACCGCCGCTGCCGCCGCGAGCCAGTTCATTGCCCGCGGCGCCCAAGCCGCGATCATTACGCTCGGCAGCGACGGCTGCGTTGTGCTCGACGCCGCCTCAGCTGCAGAGCCCCGCCACATACCAAGCCGGCCCGTCACCGCCGTCGACACCGTGGCCGCCGGCGATGTCTTTAACGGAGCCCTCGCCGTCGCCCTCGCCGAAGGGCAAAGCCTGCCCGACGCCGCCAGCTTCGCCACCGCCGCCGCTGCCATCGCCGTCACCCGCCACGGCGCCCAAAGCTCCGCCCCCCACCGCAGCGAAATTGAAGCCCTGCTGATCAGCTGAAGCGGATTGAACGGGACGGGTCCGCGGGGGCCAAAGGCCCCTCGGCGCCGCCGAGGCCGCTCCGCGGCCCGTGGACCCGTCCCGCTTGCACACCCCCGGGCGCTCGCTTCACGCCTGCGCGGATTAAACGGGACGGGTCCGCGGGGGCCAAAGGCCCCTCGGCGCCGCCGAGGCCGCTCCGCGGCCCGCGGACCCGTCCCGCTTGCACGCCCCCGGCCGCAGACCGCCACCCCCTCACGCCACCCCGGCCGCAGATCGCCGCGAAGCGGCGAACAGGCCGTCCTTAAACCCGTAAGCGAGGGGTGAGCCCGGGCCGAATGAGCCGGCCTTGCAGTCGAGCGCAGCCCGGAGGGCGAAAGCGAGAATGCACGAGTGAGCGAAGCCAGGATGGCGAAGCGAACGCTCGGCGAATCGGCTTGGGCTCACCCCGAGCGCCCCCGAACGCTCGGCTCATCGGCCCGGGCTCACCCCGAGCGACCCCACTCCAACCGGCATCCTCCCCCTGCAGCCGCGTTTGTATGATGAGGCTTCGGTGACCTTCCGCACGCTCGCCTACCCACGCAGCCCATGGCACGAACCGCGACACACCTGTTTGCGGCCTTCATGGCCACCGCCTGCCTGATCGCAGCGGCGACGGCGGCAGCGTCCGACCAGCTCCCCACGCTGCTTGCCGCCCGCTGCGGCAGCTGCCATCGTGACAACGACGAGAACGCATCGGGCGTGAATCTCGTGCCGTTCATCGCTGCCACCCACACCAGGGATGCCGAGCTCCTGCAGCAGATGATCACCGCGATCGACCGCCGTGAGATGCCTCCTGCAGGCCAGCCACCGTTCACGGCGGCCGAGCGGCAGGCCGTGCTCCGCGATCTGCGGGCCCTCCAGCGGGATGCCCTGGCGGCGACGGCGACCCGTGCCGTTCCCCCGATTCGGCAGGATGACGCGGCTTCAGTATCACAACGCGGTCACCGACCTGTTCGGCCTGAAGGTGGCTGTGTTCACACTGCCCGAGCGGATCATGCGACCCTATCGGGAGTCGTTCCGGCCTGAGACGGGCGTGATGGCCGATGTCGTGCACGTGGGCAATCGCCCGCTGGGCAAGTCGCAGATGATCGAGCCGAGGCTGGCTGGGGTGGCGGCGTTTCCCCAGGATCTGCGGGCCGAGCATGGCTACGACACCCAGGCGGATCATCTCTCGCTTTCGCCGCTGCTGATGGAGGCGTTTCTAACGCTGGGCCAGTCGATCACGGAAAGCCCAGACTTCACGCCGCAGCACGTTGGCATCTGGCAGACATTCTTTGCCGAGCCGGAGCCCACCGCAGACATCGACGCCGAGCTTCGCCAGCGGCTCAGGCCCTTGCTCACTCGGGCGTTCCGGCAGCCCGTCGATCAGGCCACGCTCGACCGCTACGTCGCTCATGCACGCGGCAGGCTTGCGGTGGGGGAGGCCTTCACGCCGGTGATGAAGTCGCTCGCCGCTGCCGTACTTGCCTCGCCGCGGTTTCTCTATCTCTACAACCTCTCCAGCGGCCCCGCGATGAGCACGGGCGGCACGCAGGCAGGGCAGGGCGGGGAGCCGGTCGAGACAGCCGTCAGCCCCGCAGATGCTCCTGCCGCTGAGCAGGCGCTCGCAGACCTCGCGCTCGCCTCGCGGCTGTCGTTTTTCCTCTGGGGCAGCCTGCCGGATGCACCGCTCCTCAGCCTGGCGAGCTCCGGGCAGCTGCATCAGCCCGAGGTCCTCGACGCGGAGATCGAGCGGATGCTGGCCGATCGCAGGCTGAAGCGGTTTTGCGACAGTTTCCCGGCGCAGTGGCTCCAGCTCGACCGGCTGATCTCGTCGGTGCCCAACCGTGAAGCCTTTCCGCAGTTCTATTACCTCAAGTATCGCGACAGCATGCACATGATGCTGGAGCCGCTGCTGCTGTTTGAGACAGTGCTGATCGAGAACCGGCCGATCACCGACCTGATCGATCCAGACTTTACGTATCGGTCTGCCCATCTCGAGGAGGCTTACGGTGAGCTGGCAACGCCGGCCGACAGCCGCCCCGCAGGCCGCACCGGCGAAGTGGCGCAGCTGACGTTTCACCGCGTGCCGATCACCGACCGTCGTAGCGGGGGCGTGATCACCAATGCGGCGGTGATGACCATGACCTCAGGCCCAGACCGCACCAAGCCGATCACCCGTGGGGCCTGGGTGGCCAGCGTGATCTTCAACGCCCCGCCGCCCCCGCCCCCCGCCGACGTGCCTCCGCTTGCTGAGAATCCTGTCGGCGACGAGGCGGAGCTGACGCTCCGCGAACGCCTCGCGATGCACCGCGAACGGTCTGACTGCCGCGGCTGCCACGACCGCATCGACCCGTTCGGCTTCGCCCTGGAAAACTACGATCCCGTCGGCGGCTGGCGAACCCAGTATGAAAACGGCCGCGACGTCGATGCCTCCGGCGTGCTGTTTCAGACGCGTCCCTTCACGAGCCCGGTGGAGCTCAAGGATGCCGTGCTCCTCGAGAAAGACCGCTTCACCCACGCCTTGGCCGAACACCTGCTCGCGTTTGCCCTGGCGCGAGAGCTGACCGCCGCCGATCAGCCCGCCATTCGAAGGATTGCCAGGCGAACCTCCAAAGACGGCTATCGTATGCAGACGCTGCTGCGAGAGATCGTGTCGAGCACGCCGTTTTGTGCCCCGGCCAGTGCCCCCGTCAGTTCAACAGCCAGCCACAAGGAGCACCTGCCATGAACCGCGAAACCCGGCGAAGTTTTCTGCGTGGCGTTGGAGGCTCGATGCTTGCCCTGCCGTGGCTTGAAAGCCTGGCGGCACCAGGCCCCGCGGCGGCACCCCTGCGAATGGCCCACTTCTACGTGCCGATCGGTGTGGTGCGGCGAGGCTTTTTCCCTGGCGAGGCCGACCATGTGATCCCCGAGGGCAACCTCGGCAACGTGATGACATCCCTCGGGAAGCAGGATCCCCGCTTTCGCGTGCAGCCGCTGGGCGAGCTCACCCCGACGATGCGGCCGTTGGAACCACACCGATCAAAGATCGCCCTGATCACCGGCATGGATCGCACCTTTCAGCAAGGCACCGACGTGCACGCCCAGTGTGCGTCGTGCTACCTCAGCAGCGCGAAGCCCTACACGGTCAAGGGCACCGCCTGGCCGCTCGACCGCACGCTTGACCATCTCGTGGCCGACACGATCGGCCGGGCCACGCCGTTCTCCACGCTTGAGTTCAGCTGCAACAGCCACAAAGACAACAAGGAATCGATCTACTTCGACAACATTTCCTGGTATGGCACCGGCCATCTGGCCCCGTCCATTCGGGATCCCCGCACGATGTATCGCCGGCTCTTCTCAACCGCGGAAGCCGACCGCTTTCGGGAGGTGACGAGCCTGGTGCTGGAAGACGCTCGCACGCTGCAGCGGCAGCTCGCGGTAGCCGATCGGCAGAAGCTCGACGAGTATTTCGAGGCGATCCGTGCGATCGAGCTGCAGATGACCCGGCTGGAAACCATGAAGGCCGAGCTGGCAACCGTCCGCTTCGATGAGCCGACCGAGGCCCATCTGCCGCGAGGCGACTACATCCGGCTGATGGGCGAGTTGATGGTGGTGGCGCTGCAGTCGGGACTGACCAACGTGGCCACGTTTATGGTGGGCCCGGAGCGGTGGGACACTCCCTTCCTCTACGAGAGCCTGTTCGACAAGCCCCGCAGCCATCACCAGATGTCACACAACCAGACGAAGGTGATCGACGACCTGCTGAAGATCGACCGCTTCCACATGGAGCAGTTTGCCTACCTCGTGCAGCGGATGGACGACATCGCTGAGGCCGACGGCACCACGCTCCTCGACAACACGCTCTTCACCTACGGCTCCGGCCTCGGCGACGGCTCCACCCATCAATACAACGACCTGCCGATCGTGGTGGCGGGGGGCGGCCGTCGCGTGCAGGGCGGCCTGCACATCAACATGCCCGAGGGCACCCCGCTGGCCAACCTCTGGCTGACCCAGGCTCAGGTGCTCGGCCTCCCCTGGGACAGCTTCGCCGACAGCAGCGGCGGCATCGACGCCTGGGTGGCATGAGGCGGACTGCTCGCTATATCCCAGCAGGACGGTGACTTCTGTTGGTGTTTTGCGGCTCGATCAATGGATGTCTGTTGAGCTGTCGACCGCCCTTCGAAGGCCGCGACAACGCTGTCGTCGAGCGCCGCGTTGAAATCATCCGGCACCTTGAGCCGCCCCTTGAGGCCGCCCAGCTTTTTCGGCCGGACACCGTTGTCGAGTGGCACCAACCGGGCCACCTTGCGGCCCGCCTTGGCGATGATGACTTCCCGGCCTGCCGCAACCTGGTCGATGAGTCGTGACAGGTGCGTCTTCGCTTCGTGAATGTTGACGACCGGCGTCATCGCTTCCTCCACTCGAATAGAAAAAGACCAGACTTCGTTTCGTCCACTTCTCCCGCGGGTCAACGCTCGCAGGTCTTTTGGTAGGCCTGACGCTTGCTTCATTTTCCGAAGCCACTCGAGCGATGCCACTCGGAGCCCATCAATCTCAAGGGCTGATTCCCAAACGGTCCTTGCTGGCTCGTGCGGGAACCCTGGGATGGAATCAAAGAGGTCGAGGAAGCCGGCGTTTGTGCAGAGCATCATCAAACCACCGGCTCGCACGAAGGATTCCGTCACTGGATAGATTTTTTCGATGCCCGTCGCCGGATCGATCTCATAGCCAATGTAGTGGGCGTCGATTTCCACCAAGACCCGCAGCAGGTTTCCTTCTGATTCCCGTGAGCGGAGCCAGACAACATCGGTGTCTTCTGTTGCTCGCAGCACGCCGTGCACGTTCACGGCATGTCCACCAATCACAACGAACGGCACACGGTGCTGGCTGAGAACGGTCAGAGCCCGCAGATCAGGCGCCATGCTCGGGGGGCTCCTGCGCGGAGGGAACTCGCCTGGCTTTGAAGTTTCGCCCGAGGAAGTGGGCCTTGCCTGCGGGGTTTTGTTCGAGCATCGCCCACGCCTCGTCGATCAGTCGCTGCATTTCGGCCAGCCGTTCTCGTGGCGAAAGCGCCATGCCGCGAACCTTCTGGAGACGATCTCTCGGGCCAAGGTTCGGCTCGCCGAACGATTGAGTTGGTTTCGCGTCGGTGGACATGCCCGCATTATGATGAAGCCTCGCTGCTTCTGGAAATCCGTGGTTTCAAAGGCGGGGCTTCCGCGTTGACGGCGGGCATGAGCGAAGGTGCGCGGGGCGCTGCTCATCGCGGCGAAGGCGGACCGGGGCCATCAACGGGCCGCAGCTGCTTTCGCGCGGGCGATGAGAAAGTCGACGAGCGGCTCGCAGTGGAAGAAGCCCTCCCAGAACGAGTGGCCTTGGCCCGGGGCGACGATCAGCGTCACGAGGTTGCCTCTGCCGGCCGCCTCATACCGCTTCTTGAGCTCGGCCGAGTTGGGCTCGAGCGGCACCACCGTGTCTTCATCGCCATGGATGATGCAGAAGGGCACATCAGCCCGCGCCGCCACGTCGATCCGCTCGATTGGGCAAAGTTCTGCCGCCTGAGGCTCAAGCTGCTCGGGTGAGAGCCCGTAAGCGACCGCTGTCTTGGCGACACCAGGATAGGTCCGCCAGTCATACACCGGGTAGATCCCACCGACGCCGGCAGTGAGTTCGGGATGGGCGATCGCCCAGGCGCTCGCCCACAGGCCGCCACGACTACGGCCGAGCAGTGCCGGCTTTGTCGAGTAGCCCCGCCGCACCATCTCCGCATGCAGCGCCTCGGCCACCTTCACCGCTTCAGGGCTGCCATACGACTCGCCTGTATCGACTCCGGCCACGGCGACACCCGCGGCCACAAACTGCTCGTGCATCCACGTCTCAGCTTTGTCGGGATAGGCCGGTAGCGTGGGCGAATAGAGGATCCAGGGCTTGGGGCCGCGTGCGGACGAGGACTCGTCTGGCGTGAACAGAAACGCCGTGCGGCCGGCCACCTCAAACACTTCACCGGGAAGAATGAGAGTTTTCTCTGGCGGGGGGGCGGCCGGCTCGTCAGCTCGCGAAGCAACTGACACACTGCCTGCGAAACTCAGCGCGAGCAAAAACAGAATCAGCTGTCGAGTGTTCATAGCGACATCCTACCCGCAACGGCTGCTTCTCTCCCAACGCCTGGACGGGCACGCCCCGGCCCGCCTTCGCCGCGATGAGCAATGCCCCGCCCACGTTCGACTGGGCCGGCCGTGATCCGGCGGCGGACCTCACGGCGGCCCTGACCGCCAACAACTGGCAGCAGGACTACGACGCCGGCATCACGGTCGATGCCGAGTTTTCCGGAGCGGTCGACAGCTTTCCCGCCGATCCCGCTCGGTTGGGAGCCTCCCCGAAAGATAAAGATAGCCCGGCCAATGGCACTTCCGCACGGGCTGAAGGAACGCAGGCCCGAACCGTTTTCCGGGTGCGCTCATGCATCATCCGCTGCACAAGGCCGAGATCGACACCGCCGCTCTTCCAC
The DNA here is from genome assembly GCA_018401745.1 of Pirellulales bacterium. Lineage (GTDB taxonomy): Bacteria > Planctomycetota > Planctomycetia > Pirellulales > UBA1268 > M30B53. Next base: position 32,937 of record JAGYJY010000007.1, read on the forward strand.
GGCACGAGCGGGAGTCGCAGGCTCGCGTCGCAACGGGCCGGGCAGAAACGGTCTTCCGGGTGACGGGCCGCTCTCGAGCAGCGAGATCGGACGCTGGTTGCGCGGCAGTCTCGCTGTCCGTGGAAAAAGCCATCGATGGCGCCGTGCTCGAGCGGATCCAGGAGGCACCAGGAGCCAGTCCGTGCCAGTCGCCGGCCTTCCGCCCGGTGCGAGCCCTGGACCGCTGGACGACAACATCTTTCGCGTCGATGCCGCCCAAGAACATTCCGCTCGAGGCCTCGCCATGCCCGCCCGCAGTTCACCTGAAGGCCCGCGAATCGTGGTCGTGGACGAGCGAGAGGTGAGCACAGCCGTGAACTTGATCGCAATATACCGTCCGCTACAATACGCAGCGACGCCACTTGAGCTCGACCGTTGTTTGCACCTGCCGTCACGCCACGTCCAGGAGATTCAGAACCATGGCAATCCGCAGTCAACGTTGTTCTCTGGTGCGTGTGTTCGCAGGCCTGACGCTGATGGCCATGGGCAGCATGGGAATCGTGGCGCCAGCTTCCGCCAGCCCCCCGGAGCCCAGGCCGAACGAGATTGACCGCTCGCCGTCCACAGCAGCTGCTGTCGCCAGCGCCGCGGTCGATCTGCCGGTGCTCGAACTCACCGACGTGACCGGGAAGCCGCACCGCCTTGGCGAAGGGAGCCCGGGATCGGTGACCGTCGTTGTGTTCCTCTCGACATCATGTCCGATCGCCAATGCCGCCCTCGGTCGCCTCGACACCGACGTGCTCGGCCAACCAGCGGGCAGCTCCTCAGCAGATGGCGACCAGCCTGTCTCCGACGTGCGAATGTTCGGCGTTGTCTCCGAGCGGTCGCTCACGAGGGCTGCCGCCGCTGCGCATTTTCAGGAGCGGACCACCCGCTTCCCAATCCTCTTCGACGCCTCTGGGGCGCTCCGCGCAGCGCTGGCCCCCACCCACGTGCCGGAGGCTTTCGTCTTCGACCAGGGCGGCCGCCTTGCCTACCGCGGAGCCGTCGACGACGCCTACGCAGCGGTGGGCCGACGGCGGCCTGCCGTGACGCAGCGCTCCCTGGCCGACGCCGTCGCTGCGATCCGACGAGGCACGCGGCCGGCCGTGGCGTTCGTGCCGCCGGTTGGCTGCCGTCTCAATCCGCCGCAGCGGGTGGCGACACGCACGGTCACCTACGCTCGTGACGTCGCGCCGATCGTGAACGCCCGCTGCATCTCCTGCCACCGTCCAGGTGGAGGTGCACCGTTTTCGCTCACCTCTGCGGCCGAAGCAGCGGCGGTTGCTCCCATGATCGTCGAGGTCACCCGCGAACGGATCATGCCGCCCTGGCCTCCGCGGCCTGACGCGGCACACCCCCTCGTAGGCGAACGCTGGCTGACCGACCGCGAGATCGAGCTCTTTGCCCGCTGGGCGGCCGCTGGCGCTCCACCTGGAGACGATGCTGACCTGCCGCCGCTCGGAGTGTTCACCGAGGGCTGGCAGCTCGGGGAGCCCGACCTCCTGGTCCGCATGCCCGAGCCATTCACCGTGCCGGCCGACGGCCCAGACGTGTTTCGCAACTTCGTGCTGCCGCTGGATGTTGCCGAAGACAAGGTCGTAGCCGCGATCGAGTTTCGTCCAGGGGACCACCGCGTGGTGCACCACGCCGTGCTCTTCCTCGATGAGTCGGGAACAGCCCGGCGGCTCGACGCCGCCGATCCACAGCCGGGTTATGAGGGCTTCGGCGGCCCTGGGTTCCTGCCAAGCGGGGCGTTGGGGGGCTGGTCGGTGGGCAACACGCCGCGGCGGCTGCCGGGGGGCCGCGGCCGTTATCTCCGCAAGGGATCCGACCTCGTCGTGCAGGTGCACTACCATCCCGACGGCGTCGAGCGGACAGACATCTCCGAGATCGGCATCTTCTTCATCGACGAGCCTGTTGCGGAGTTTCTGGCGGCCCCGCAGAGGCTCGTCGGCAGCATCTGGACGGCCAACTACCAGCTCGACATTCCCGCGGATGACGCCGACCACGAGGCGACGGCTCGGTATCGATTGCCTCGCGATGTCACCCTGGTTGGCGTGGTCCCCCACATGCATTTGCTCGGCCGCGCGGTGCGGGTGCGGGCCGAAGAGCCCGATGGTCGCCGTCACACGATCCTCGACATTCCCGCCTGGAACTACGCCTGGCAGGACGAATATCTCTACGAGCAGCCCTTCACGCTGCCAGCCGGCACGGAGCTCGTCGTGGAGGCTGTCTTCGACAACTCTGCTGAGAATCCCTCAAACCCGTCCTCGCCTCCGCGGCGTGTGACGTGGGGCGACGGCACACTCGACGAGATGCTGTTTTGTTTCTTCCTGATTTCCGCTGAATCGTCGAAGGACCTGATCCACGTCGTGCTCGACAACCTTGGCCACGACCTGCGGCAGCCGCGAGGCACGCCGTGAGCAGCGGCAGCCAGCGGCGGCGACAAGGCCGGCCGGCCGGTACGACGGCAGCCGAAACCGAACGACGGATCCTGGACGCGGCGTTGACTGCCTTCACGGCCCGCGGCTACGACGCCACAGGAACCCGCGACATCGTGGCGGCAGCAGGCATCACCCCGCCGACCCTCTACCACCACTGCCGCACAAAGCGAGATCTCTTTGCTCGCCTCCTCACCGCCACGTGCGAGGAACCCCTGAATGCCTGGGAACGGGTGCAGCCAAATGCCTCCGACTGGCGGCAGCTTCTGACGCAGTTTGCGGAGGAGTCGTTTGCCCTCGCCCGGGCTGACGCTCGCCTGCCACGGCTCCTCTTTCAGTCGACCTTCGGGCCGCCACTCCCAGAGGTCGCAGACCTGCTGGCGGAGCTGGCGAGCCGCCGCTTCGCAATCGTTGCCCGGCTGATGCGGGCGGGGCTTGAGGCGAAGGCCATTCCTCCGTGGCCCGCGGCCGGTGGTGCCGATGGCCTGACGCTGGCCTTCTGCTGTCTCGTCGATCAGCACATCAACGTGCTCTGCCGCGACGACGCCACGCTCGCGCTCCTCACCAACGACCTCGCCACCTGGCTCGTCGGCCTCTGCCTCGGTGAACCACCAACGTAAGGCTCGACTCCTGACTGTCCATGGACAAAGGCCATGGATGGATTTCCCCTCGGACAGTGCAGTGGACCCCAAATTTCGGGCGTCGAATGGTTGAAAAAAAATCTGCCGAGGTCGGCTGAGGTCAAGCGGCGATGCGTCGAGACAGATCACGAGAGCCTGAGCGTCTCGCGGCAGTGCCAGCTGCTCGGCCTTGCGCGGAGCAGCTGGTACCACGTGCCGCAGGGCGAGTCGGCAGAGAACCTGGCCCTGATGCGAGCCATCGACGAGCTCTCCACGAAGCGGCCGTTCAGCGGTTCGCGGACGGTGTGCAAGCACCTGGGCATCAACCGGAAGCGGGCCCAGCGGCTGATGAGACTGCTTGGGCTCGAGGCGGTGAACCCCAAGCGATCGACGAGTCGGCCCTCTCCCGGGCACAAGGTTTTCCCCTCTTTGCTGCGGAATCTGGAGATTTCCAGGCCCAACCACGTGTGGGCAAGCGACATCACCTCCATCCCAATGCAGCACGGGTTCCTCTACCTCACTGCCGTCATGGATCTCATCAGCCTTCACGAGCCGATTGATCGAGAGCGGGGTGGCCGTGTCCATGCATGGACGTGGCCGAGCGCTCGACAACGTCTTCGTCGAGCGGCTCTGGCGGACGGTGAAGGAGGAGGAGGTCTACCTCCGCGAGTACACCGACGGCTGGCAGGCCGAAGAGTCGCTCGGGTCCTACTTCGACTATTACTGCAACGAGAGGCGACACCAGTCCCTGAAGTATCGAACACCTGCCGAGGTGTACTCGTCGGGCTGAGGCGAACGAAACGTTCGCGCTCAAATTTCCGTTGAGACGGACTCTGCGGAGGATAACCTACAAGAACCGAGACCCGATCACCGCCCCGTGGCCGCGCGAGACCCTTTGAGGGGGTCTCACGGGCCACAAACCGAGTGGCGCTCAACCTTAGTGAAGGCCGAAATCTGTCCAACGGATCGGGGTCCACCTCGAGGGCAACTGAATTCGCCGGTCGCTGGCCTAAGAAGCGGCTATCGCAGCGTGGCTTTGCAAACCAACGCTTCCCGCTAAGGACACTGCAAAAACAGTAGATACGCGGCAGCAAGCAAAGCTCGTTCATCTACGCTTCCATTCTCAACAGTGGCAATATGCTGGCCAGAATTGTTAACGACTCGCGAGCCTTCTACCCTAAGAAGCACCTCTTCCTTCTTTCGGAAAATGCTTCCATCTTCGACCTCTGCCAAGACTTGGCCAGCAAGATTTAGCAACTTCTTTCCATCTGTCTCGCCAATGGTCTGGGCATGGCTGTTCAGAATCTTGCCATCAGAGAGGCTGAGTAATGCTTGACCCTGCAAATTCTTGATTTCGATCATTCGTGAATTCTCCGTCTTTGGGCAGTGCGAGGTTTGTGACGCCGAACGCTGGCGATCAGCGGCTCCCGACCAATCGCTCAGCCACACCGCTCGGCTTCATCGCGAGTCCGCTGCATCACTTTGTTCTCCCTCGGCCGACTTCTTTTCCCTGCCGGGCCCGTCAATCTCAAGCTCACGGCAGATTTTCTTCGCCATGAATTCGTTAATCTCGCGGTGCCGCGGAATTGTGGATACTTTTCGTGCGGTCGGATTGACATAGACCGTGTGTCTGCCACCCTCGCGCAGGAAGACACAACCACTGGCCTCAATGTAACGAATCAGGTCGACTCGCTTCATCAGGAAGCCAGTTCAAAAGGCTCTCGTTCCACCTTTTGGCCAACCAGAGCTCGCTCAGCAAACTCCCGATTTGCCTCCAGAACCAGTTGCACGGCCTCGCGAAGATTCTCTCGAACCTCATCAAGCGTCTCGCCCTGGCTGTTGGCGCCGGGGATCTCCTCTACAAATCCGATATAGCCCTCGGGCACCGACATAAAGACGGCAGTAAGTGTCAACAGAGCACCTCAGTTCGTTTAGGGGCAGCAAACGCACAAGATTCAAAGAATACCACAAGACGGAACGCCCGTACAGCGCTCTGTTGTGGGCGGCTTTCTTGCGAGAGAACGACAGCGGTAACCGGGCCGCCGCCAAGAACCAATGGTTTCAAAACTCGCGTCATCGGCGGCTCCCGTTCACCGCATGGTTATTTGCTCTAGCTGGCTATCGAATTCACACTAGCGATGTCTATGGGACGACGCGTGTCTCGCACACTACACGTATACCTGATCCCATCCTTTCACAAAGGATCAAAGGCAGGTCTCGGCCGTGTGCGGCCCAAGAAGTGAAGATCGTTTCGGTCTTTTCTGCGTCGCCAAATACCATGCAACCAGAATTGCGACCATTGGGATGACAGCGAAAACGGGCGTCGGCGTATCCTCAGGAGCTACGGAGAAGCTGACCATGAGCAAAATGAAGCCAATAACAGAACCGATGATTGCATAGGTCAGCTGCATGATTTTCAGTCTCAATAATGGTGGTTCGAGTGACTTTGCAAATAACTAGTATTTCTCTGGTTCCGCGTAGTTGCGGGGACCGCAGTATATCGTGGAATGGGCGGTGGTGGCGTGGGGGGCGGAAGTGGTTGACACTGCTCGGGTTGCGGGTGGTTGGATGGCGATGACTTTTGGGGAATAGCACGCGGTGGTGCGTGATATGCCGCGGTTGAACGGCGACTGGCGTGGCTCCGGACGGCGAGGCCACCGCGGTTTGCTGTGATGCAAATCAAAAACCCCACTCGCACGACACTTCAAGGATTTCGTGGGCCACGCTCTTGGCCCGGTTGGGGGAGGAGGCGTGTGGCCCCCAAAATCCAGGCCACCTCAAGGCATCATCTTCATGGCGTCGACGTCTCCCCTCGAAAGGATTCAGGAAGAGGTTCGCCGCAAGCTGCGCGAGCTGCGGTCGAAGCAGCGGGAACAGGGCGGCGACCGGTTCCAGCGATACCTCGCCACAGTTCATCTGTGGAGTGTGCGGCGAGCTCTCGCCGTTCGGCAGCTGTGCAGAAACTCTCAGATGCCAACGCTCCTCCCAGGCGTCATTGCCACCGGGTGCCTGAGCCTGGCGACACTTGTGAGCGTCGATTTGCTGACCGGAGATCGGTGGTTTGCGGTCAGCGTCATGGCGATGGTGGTAGTCACCGGGAGCCTGGCGACCTGGTGGCTGTTTGGATCGTCGCGGTCTGCCCTCGAGCAGACGGCAACTGGCCTGGGCAGCAGGCTGTCGCACCTTGCCAACCTCGACCGACAGATCGACGAGCTGGAGACGCGTGATTCACTCCTGAATGCGCAGCTCGACCAGGAACGACAGTCGCAACGTGCCAAGCTCCAGCGACTGCTCAGTCAGCCCTGGAGACAGCTCCGCGGCTACGAGTTTGAACACTTCCTGGCCGAGGTGCTCACCGAGCTGGGTCATCCGGTCAACCAGGTGGGGCAATCTGGCGACCAGGGCGTCGACCTGCTGACGGTGATTGAGGGTCGCCGAGTTGCGATCCAGGCCAAAGGCTACGAAAGCAGCGTGGGGAACGATGCCGTGCAGCAGGCATTCGCGGGCATGGCGTTCCACAACTGCCAGCGATGCGTGGTGATCACCAACAGCCGCTTTACCGCGTCGGCTGTGGCCCTTGCCGGGAGAGTCGGCTGTATGCTCGTCCATGAGCACAACTTCGATCAGTTCGTGTTGGGAGAGCTGCCGCTCGCCTGATCAGCAGACGTTTCCCGGTCGGCTGTCGCCGTGGCCAGAGTTGATACCGGCGATTGATCGGGCATGATAGGGCCACGATCTGATTGCTGTCTTGATCCTCGGGGAACCTCCATGCGCCACCACCGTCTCGTCGTTGTGTTTGCCCTCTGCCTCACGGCCGCACTCCACCGCCCCGTCGCATCCGCGCAGCCACCCGTCGACCTGATCTTCGACACCGACATCGGCAACGATGTCGACGACGTGCTGGCCCTCGGCATGATTCATGCCTTGCAGTCGCGCGGTGAGTGCAACCTGCTGGCAGTCACCATCAGCAAAGACTGCCCGTTGGCAGCCTCCTACACCGATGCCGTCAACACGTTTTACGGCCGGGGCGACACGCCGATTGGCATCGTTCAGAACGGCGTCACGCCCGACCCGGGCACGTTTCTGCCGCTGGTTGCGCGGAAGAAGAACGGCCAGCCGCTCTACCCGTACGACCTCGAGGGCGAGCAGGCGGAGGATGCCGTGACGCTCCTTCGCCGCGTGCTTGCCAGCCGCCCTGACAGCTCCGTGGTGATCGCCCAGGTTGGCTTCTCGACCAACCTCGCTCGGCTGCTCGACTCGCCGGCCGACGACCTCTCACCGCTTTCCGGCCGCGACCTGGTGGCGAAGAAAGTGAGGCTGCTCTCAGTGATGGCAGGCGCCTTCGAGCCGATCAACGGCAACCGGCATCTGGAATACAACGTGGTCCAAGACATTCCGGCGGCCAAGCGGCTGGCTGCCGAGTGGCCCACAGAAATCCTCTACAGCGGCTTCGAGATCGGCCTGGCGATTCCCTACCCGGCCCGAAGCATTCAGGAAGACTACCGCTGGCATCCTCATCACATCCTTTCGGAGAGCTCCATCGCCTACATGCCGCCGCCCCACAACCGGCCCACCTGGGACCTGACGAGCGTGCTGGCGGTGGTGCGACCGAGCCACAGCTACTTCGGCACCTCCGAGCCGGGCACGGTGACCGTGGAAGACGACGGAGGCACCCGGTTTGAGGCGGCAGCCGACGGGAGGCACCGCTACCTCACCGTTGATGCCGAGCAGATTGCCCGCAGCACGGAGGCCTTCGTCAACCTCTGCAGCGAGCCGGTGGCAGCCGATGCTCCCGCGAGCACGCAGCCGCCTGCCGACCAGCGACGAGGGCAACGGCAACCACATCGTTGGCCCCGACTATCCCGTCGATCCGGATCTCACCGATCGCGGCAACCCGCAGGGCAAGCGTTTCGAGTTTTCTATGCCGCTGGCCGAGAGTGCGATCTTCCCAGGCACTGACGCAACGCTGGATCCCCGCAAACCAGTCCGCACCGAGCGGAAGATCTTCGTCTATGTGCCCGCCGCCTATGTCGACGGCACCAAGGCACCGGTGCTGCTCACGCTCGATGGGCCAAGCCGCCTCGACCTGGTGTGCCGCGCGCTCGACAACCTGACGATCTCTGAGGATCCCGCCCGCCAGCTGCCGGCCTTCATCGCGGTGTCGGTCGAGAACGGCGGCGACGACAGCAAGGGCAGTCAGCGGGGGCTGGAATACGACACGATGTCGGATCGCTTTGCTCGCTTCCTCAGCGATGAGGTGCTGCCGGCTGTGCTCGCCAATCCCGAGATTCGTAAGGCGTATCCCGGGCTCGCCTTCACGAGCGACCCCTGGGGCCGCGGGGTGATGGGCTGCAGCTCCGGCGGCGCAGCAGCCCTCACGGCCGGCTGGTTTCGCCCCGACCTCTTTCGCCGACTGATCACCTACTCCGGCACCTTTGTCGACCAGCAAGACGACGACGCCCCGGAGGAGGCCAGCTATCCGCTCGGTGCCTGGGAGTATCACTCGGGGATGAAGCTGATTGAGAACAGCGAGAAGAAGCCGCTGCGGATCTTCACGCACGTCGCAGAACACGACAACGGGGCCAACGACCCCGAGGAGACCTACCACAACTGGGTGATGGCCAACGAACGCACCGCCGCGGCCCTGGCCGCCAAGGGCTACGACTACCGTTACGTCTTCAGCCGCGACTCCCGCCACTGCGACAAACGCGTCTTCGAACACACCCTCGCCGACACGCTGGTCTGGATGTGGCGGGGGTACGAGGGAGAGTGACGGCCTGCCGAAGAATGTAACGTCAAGCAACGCACATCCCGCTCACGCCGGAACCTGAACAGGCTGTCAAGGGGAAGGTCGTGAGCGGCCTCCCCAACAACGCCAGCGACGTGATTCGAGAAGCGCAGGCAAATCCTGGTCCACGAACAGGAGAATCAGTGGACCGCTTGTGAGGCCGCGATCGGGTTCGAGCAGTTCGAGGCGGGGCTGATCGTTGAGCTCCGGGCCGGGAGACAGGAGCACGCGGTGCACCACCAACTCATGAGCTCGGCACTCGTTGCGGCCGTGCCATAGGCCGGGCTATCCTTAGTAAAAGTTCCATAGCATATCATCCCAAAACAGGCTGTCGGGAGATCCTATGACCTTTTCAGGACGCGGTTTGGCTGCCTCGCCATTGCCACTTCTCTCGCTCTTCGCTTGGTTCCAATTCAGTGGCTTGTCCGCAGCGGCGGAGATTGACCCTGTCGTTGCGAAATTCGTTCAAACATCCTGCATTCACTGTCATGATGCGAGTACGGAGACCCCGCTAAATCTTGAATCGTTGTCAAACGAATTGACCGACCCAGAGTCGATGCGAAAGTGGATCCATATTTTTGATCGCATTCGAGACGGCACCATGCCTCCGAAATCCGAAGCACGCCCGAATCCCGAGATCGCAAATACCGCGACGGATGCACTGGCCAACTGGCTACATAACTTCAGCAGGTCGCAACAGCAGCAGGCAGGTCGTGTGCCAGCACGGCGTCTTACCAAGACCGAATATCGTTTTACGGCACAGGATCTGTTGGGTATTCAAGGGGATGTAACGAACCATCTCCCCGATGAGGTGGAATCGGGAGGCTTTGATACAGTGGGTAGCTCTCAGCGGCTATCTGCGATTCATATGGAAGGCTTTTTGCTTGCTGCCGATGAAGCCTTGACGCAGGCCATTGCTCTCGGCCCGAATCCATATCGTGAGATGAGCCTGGACTTTGAAAAAAGTGCCAACCTTCGCTACTTTGACGACAAGGCGTTCCATGAAGGCGGCAACATCATGCGTCGCTTGGACGAAGGAGTCGTGTTTTTTGTCGACAATGACTATCTCATAGACTCATACCGGTCGATGGGGACGATTATCGAAAGTGCTGGGATCTACCGAATCACCACCAGCCTCGAGGCCGTCCAAGCGAAACGACCGGTTACCTACAAGATCATCGCTAAGCGGCCCAGTGGCAATGCGAGACTCATCAAGGTGGGCGATATTAATCCCGGTGAGAAAACAGACCTTGAAGCCAACGTCTATCTTGAGCCCGGCGACAGCTTCTATGTGACGATGCATACCCATGATTCTGGTGCCGCCTACCTCACGCTCACGGCCATCGACGTCAAAGACTATCAAGGCCCGGGGCTGGCAGTTCGATCGCTGGGGGTGGCCGGACCGATTCATGACCAATGGCCGCCCAAGAGTACTCGCGACCTGATGCGCAGGGTTGAGCTGGTGATGAACGCGCAGACAGGTGAAACGGAAATCAAACTTTCAAAACGGCCGATCGAGCACGTGCGTGAGATCGTCGGCGCGTTTGCTGAGCGTGCATTTCGTCGTCCAGTTAAACAAACAGAAATCGAATCGTTTGTTGAACTCGCACAACCAGCCATCGAAGCAGAGTTGCCGTTTGAGGAAGTGATCCGCGTACCACTGCGATCTATTCTGTGCTCGCCTCAATTTCTCATGCATGCAGGTCAGCCGGGAGACTTGGAACCCACGTCGCTGGCAAGCCGATTGTCGTACTTTCTGTGGAAGAGTTTGCCGGATGACGAACTCCGCAACGTCGCGAGTCAGGGCAAGTTGACGGATGCGACCGAACTATCGCACCAAGTTGACCGGATGCTGGAGGATCCTCGGTCGCAGCGTTTCATTAACGACTTTGTGGGCCAATGGCTGCGACTCCATAAGATCAATGCGACCTCACCCGATGCCAAGCTCTATCCGGAATTTGATGAACTCCTTGGCCATTCGCTTCCTCAAGAGACGCAACTCTTCTTCGCGCATCTCATTCGAGAAAATGCCTCGCTCACCCACTTCATCGATTCAGATTATACATTTGTGAATCGTCGCTTAGCCGAACATTACGGCCTTCAAGACATCCAAGGGCAACATTTCCGCAAGGTGCAACTGCCCGAAGGAAGTCCCCGCGGTGGTGTGCTGACACATGCTGCGATTCTGAAGACAACGGCCAATGGAACGGTGACGTCGCCCGTAACGCGTGGCAACTTTGTGCTCACCAATCTGCTCGGAACGCCACCTTCGCCACCTCCGCCGGGCGTTGGTTCGATCGAGCCGGACACGCGCGGCAAGACGACGATTCGCGAGGTTCTAGACGCGCATCGCGACGCCGATTCCTGTCATGCTTGTCACCAGTTAATCGACCCGCCAGGATTTGCGCTCGAGTCGTTTGATCCGATCGGAAGACTGCGCACCCACTACCGATCAAGCGGTCCGGGCGAGGGCTTCTTCGCGCAGTTTTCGCCAGCGACCTATCACGCGGGACCACCTGTTGACCCCAGCGGACAGACAGCCGATGGCCGCAGGTTCACGGACATCATTGATTTCAAGCGACTGTTGATGGACCAAAAGGAACAGATCGCCCGCAACTTTGTGTCCCAGTTGATTGTCTACTCGACGGGCGGTGAGATCGAGTTTGCAGATCGCGAAGTCATCGAGGCGATTCTGCAGGAAACCGAGACAGGCAACTACCCGGTGCGCGATCTGATTCACGCCGTCGTTCACAGCCGCCTATTCCGCCAAAAATAATCAGGGGGCAAATCAAATGAGGACGACCCCGTCGCTCCATCGCCGCACCTTTTTGCGTGCATCCGGTATTTCGCTTGCACTTCCTTTTTTGGAGTCGATGACGCCTGCAGCTTGCATCCAGTCGGGCAGCACCGCCAAAGCGACTGGTCTTTGTCTGCACCGCGCTCGGACTACACTCGCCGAACCTGTGGCCGAAGACGACTGGTCCAGACTACGAGTCCACGCCCTACCTGGATCTTCTGAGAGACCATCGAGAGGAGTTTACGCTCTTTAGCGGGCTTTCGCACGAGGATCAAACTGGCCGGCAACCGCACGATAGCGAAATGACTTGGTTGACGGCAGCGCGGAAGCCGGGAGTTGCTGGTTTTCGCAACACCGTTTCCGTCGATCAAGTGGTAGCCAGTCACTATGGCAATGCAACGCGCTTCGCCTCAGTGACGCTGGGGACCGCCAATGCTAAAAGCCAGTCGTACACGAGCGGCGGTGTGATGATCCCTGCGGAAATCTCTCCAGCAAGCGTCTTTTCGAAAATGTTCTTAGCGGGCAAACCCGCCCAGGTACGCAAGCAACAGCGACGACTCGGAGAAGGCCGCAGCATTCTCGATCAACTGGGCAGTGAGACCAAGAAGCTCCGCAGCCAAGCCAGCGCGTCAGACAATCACCTGCTCGAGGACTACTTTCAATCTGTTCGGCAGGCTGAAATGAAGATCGCTGCCGCCCAAGGCTGGATGGACAAACCCAAGCCGACTGTCGACGCTGAGCCGCCGACCGACCTGAGCGATCCATCCGACTTAATCGGCCGGACCCAGCTGCTCATGGACCTTGTGCCACTCGCTTTGCAAACCGATTCTTCGCGTGTCATTACCGTGACGGTGCAGGATCACGCGGTCGTTCCCAAGGTTGAAGGTGTTTCGGCCGATCACCATAATCTCTCCCATCACGGGCAAGACCCCACCAAGATCGGGCAGCTTGAGAGAATCGAAGCTGGCATCATTGGTTGCTTCGGCAGCTTGTTGGAGCAACTGAAACGGCCCAGCGAATTCGGCTCACGTCTACTGGACAACACGACGATCGTCTTCGGTAGCAATCTTGGAAATGCCAATGCGCATGAGGCCAAGAACCTGCCCATCTTTCTCGCTGGTGGTGGTTACGATCACGGCCGATACGTCGACCTGCGAAACGCTCACGACCAACCGCTGTGCAATCTGTTTGTTCGCTTGATGCAGGACGCCGGAATCAAAGCGGAAGCCTTTGGACAAAGCACAGGCCGATTGACCTGGACCTGAACGGTTGCAAGGAAATCCTGATGATCGATTCCCTCCGCGATCGTGGCACTGCGATGCTATAGGTAGTGCTGGCACCACCGTCGGTCCATTACTACCTTCCAATGCCACTCGTCATTTTCTCGACGGGCTTACGCCGTTCATGCAAGCCCAAGTTTGCGGCTGGTGATGCCGGGGCGGCTGAGTTCCCGGCTGCGTTGATATGCGTCTTCCGCCATTCCCAACTCCCAAGGATCGGGGCCTACCCAGTTGGCCTCGCGACCTTCGATTTCGATCTGCCCCAAATCCATGTCGAAGGTCAGTTTGGCCCATAGCGGCTGATCATAGGGACAAGTGCTGGCTAGCCAGGGATGAGAGGCCTGGATCTCAGCTCCGTAGTTGTCATGTTTGACACCGACCCAAGCATAGGACGCACTGTTAATCTGCACATGCGGAATGCCGTCGGATTCCTTGAGGTAGTCCAAATGAGCATGGCCCGACAGTACCAAGATGACCTTGCGAAAGCCCGCCTCCTGATTGGCTCGCGCTAAGACTTCTCGCACCTTTGCGCTGCTGCGAACATGTTGATTGTAACCGTCGATCGGTTGATGGATCAATATCACAGCGGGGAGTCTTGTGGCCCGTAGGTCCTGATCCAACCACTGGAGTTGGCTATCGTTCACATTGCAGGGATAGCCTGGCTTTCCATCCGGATCATTACCATCCAAAACAACAAGATGCAGCCCGTGAAAGTCCTCACTGAAATATCGGGCTGGGCTCCCATAGTATTCCACCGCCTGCTCACGTTTATATCCACCATCGGTATCATGGTTCCCTATGACATGAAACTTTCCGCCCTGAAACGAGTTCCACTCGGCTAAAAACGAGTCGTTTCTGATGTGAGGAACGCAAAAGTCCCCCAGGTTGATAATTCCCTGTGCCTTTGATTGTTGCATCTCCGAAACGAAGGCCTCGATCCGCTGGACCCCATCGTGCATGATGTCTTGGTGGACATCGGCGATGGCACCCAGCCGTACTTTCCCATCGTTCGGCATTTCGGCTCGTGTGTGTTTCAATTCCGGTGCCATCAGCACCAACCCACCGGCTGTGGCAGCGGTTAAGAAATTTCGCCGGTCGATTTTTTGTGATGGATGGCAGTGTCGCAAGGAGCCATGGGGTTCGACCGACGAACGAACCAAGGCTGGATAGGGAACATTGAGGTTGGGAATCATGGTTCTATACATCGGACTCATGATAAAAGGCCTTAGCGGAGAGCCTACGCGGCTGCCGTAGTTGAGTGCTCAAGAAACATGAATGTCGCCACCAACCAGAAAGCTTCCGCCGATTCGTTGGTCGCGAATAAAATCAATAATCGCTTCCCGATCGTAGTGATATTTTTCCCAATCGCTCTTTTCCGAGTTCTTTTTTATCGTCCCAGATCATGCCCGTGGTGATCGCTTTAAAACTTCTTGAAATGATTGACGTGATCATAATAAATCTTCGCGATCATCTCGATCCCATAGGCTCCCTGGCCGCTGGCCCAGCATCCTTCATGACCGTCGATCGTCTAGGTGATTGAGACCTGTTCGATCAGACGGCCGCGGATCTTGTCGATCACGTCATCCCGCCGGTGCCCGTGCGGCATTGGGTGATTTCCGTGCCGACGCGATTGAGGGGCATGTCGCCAGCCGCCCCCGAGCTGTCGCAGTTCTCACAGGGTGTTTGCGCGGAATCACACGCTCAGGCAGGCCGTCACGGCGTTGGCGATCGGAGACGTCGGCAAGCGGCGCGAGCCTGCGACTCCGAGCAGCACTTCATCGATCTCACTCGCGGCGACGGATAAAGTTCGCCGAGCCCACGTGTGACGGCCCAGTCCCGATCACCAACGTCGCCTGGACTCGTCTATTAGGCTTCGGAGGTCATTGCGTCAACAGCTTGAGCAGGCTGAGCCCGCGGCCACGAGACCACCACGGCAACGGCAATCAGGCTGCCGGCTATCAGCCCCGCCTGCAGCACTGACACCCGGCCAAAGAAATGGCCCAGGGCCACGAGGCCCACCACGGCAGCCGCCCCGCAGCCGATGACCACACCCCGCAGCCGCTTGTCGCGAACCCGCCACGCCGCGAGCCCGATGGTCACCGCCAGGGGCAGGGCCGCGAGCCCGCCTTTGAGCCAGCCGCCCAAAACAATCAGCACGCCGGCAGCCACGAGTGCGAGGCAGATCGCGGCGGCGACCACGCGCTGCGATGTCTGGCGTGGCAGCACCTGCCAGAGCCCAGCGGCGGCAACCGCCCAGGCTGCCAGCAGAAGCCAGGCAGGCTCACCCCGCAGATGCACCGAACCCCACAAGAGCACCCACCCCAGGACACTCGCTGCCGCAAGCCGCACGCCGCTGCCCACCGCAACCGCCTTGGCATGCCCCACCTGCAGACGCAGCCCGGCAAGCAGCCCCTCGAGCAGGCAGCCAACCGGCCAGACGATCAGCAGGAAGCGGTCCATGCCGCTCCTCGGCGGCGTGCGGGGCAGCAGCAGCCAGGGGTTGCCAAAGGCGAGCCCCAGGGCCACAAGGCCAACAGCAGCGACCACCAGCACGGTGGCCGCTACTGCCAGCGGCTTGAGAAACGGCATCAGGAAGCCTTCACACCAGCGCAGTCGATGATGATCACCGCCTCATCGCCGATGTTGCCAATCGCCTGCGGATCGAAGTCGAAATCGCTTCGCTTCAGCCGCAGTTCGGTGCCGAAGCCGACCCGCTTGGCGCCCATCTTCTCCACCTCTTCGCCACCGACAAAGGGGAAGGTGACCTCCTTGGTGACGCCATGCATCGTGAAGTCACCGGTGACCTCGTAGCCGCCGTCGATCGGCGTGACCTTCGTGCTGACAAACTCAATCGTGGGAAACTGCTTGGTGTCGAAGTAGTCGGGCTGGCGGAGATGCTCGTCTCGCTTCTCGTTGGCGGTGTCGACGCTGTCGACGTTGATCGTCAGCTGAAACGACGACTTGGAGGGATCTTCACGGTCGAGCACAAACTTCCCCGAGACGTCGTTGAAGCGGCCATGAATCCAGCTGATGTCGAGAAAACGGGCCTTGAAGCTCACCGACGAATGCACGAGGTCGTAGTCGTATTCATCAGCAGCCTGACCAAACGACGCGGCCGATACGGCCACGGCAGCAACGAGAGCCCCAAAGACAAAACGCATGCGCAAAACTCCTCACGGTTGGATAGCGGGGCCTTCCCCTGGCAGCGACGTTCGCTCCGGCGCCCCCCGGGCCAGATGATACCCCCTGGCGAAGCCGCTGTCCGGCCCTCAAAGGGTCTCGCGCGGCCACGGGGCGGTGGTCAAATCTCTGTTCTTCATGGGTTATCCTCCGCAGGTCCGTGACAACGGAAATTTGAACGCGAACGTTTTGTTCGCCTCAGCCCGACGAGTACACCTCGGCGTGTGTTCGATATTTCAGCGACGGCCTACGACGATGAACGAGCGACGGCCCCGTTGACGGCCATTGAAACACCGAACGGATGTCTATAGCATGGATCCATGCAAAAGATTCAGATCCTCTTTCCGGACCCGGTGATGAAGCGGTTACGGGACGTGGCCCGGCAGCAGGACCGGCCCGTGAGCGAACTGGTGCGGCGGGCCGTTGACCGCCTCCTCGAGCAAGTCCCGGCCGTGCAGCCACAGCAACCTGCTCGGTTTCCCACGTTTCACGGCGGCGGTGTGCTCGTTGAGGCCGGTCGCCTCAAGGACGTGCTCCACGGTTTGGACGAGGAAGTCCGGCCGGCGGGCCGCCGTGATTCATGATTGAGTCGGCGACATGAAGAGCCTCGACACCAACATCCTCCTCTATGCCGCCGACGAGGATTGTCACGAACACGAAGCGGCGATCAGGCTCGTGAACCAGGCTCTCGATTCACCGGCTGAATGGATGCTGGCCGATCAGGTTCTCTTTGAGATGTACGCGGGTCTGCGGCATCCGAGGGTGTTCGCCAAGCCGCTGTCGGCAGCGGAGGCGGCTCGCCGCGTGGCCTTCCTCCGCGACGAGTCGGGATTCTCATTCTGCTGCTACGAGTTGCGATCATGGCCGATGATCCACGCCGGCCTGTCCACCCCGGCGTTTCCACGGCGGAGAACCTACGACCTCGTGCTCGCCGTAACGCTGCGGAGCAACGGAGTGACCGAGTTCTACACCCGCAACGTGGCGGACTTCCGTGACGCCGGCTTCACCGGAGTCGTCAATCCGATCGACTGACGGCCGGCGGCGCTCCCACTCGTGGCCCGCCCACCGACTGGGGCGGACTCGTACAGATCCATGACGACCGGGCAATCTTGCAGGCCTCGCCTGAGAAACTACCCGCATTCGACATCCACAGCCTCTGACCGCTGCCGGACGCCAGGTCACGACAAAGCCGCGAGGCCGCCGGACGCGGAGAGACTCCGCGCACGAGCCCTAAAACCGCCACCTCCGAAGGAGAAGGAAGGCGGGCAGGGAAAGGCCTGGTGCTTACCCCGGGAGAGAGGGGCGAGTGGCTCAAGAGCCGCTCCTCAGTTGGGCAATGCGTGCGGACGTGCCATTGGCCGGGCTCTCCCCTCGCAGGCCTACCGCGAGCGTTCCCTGTCAACGCGAACCAGCTTCATGATCCGCCCGGAGACGTTCCAATCTTGCACGTAGAGGTTGCCGTCGGCGTCCCAGAAGGAGCCGTGGGTGCCGCTGAAGATGCCCTCCTGCCACTGTTCCTGCGGCACGTTGAAGCTGCCGCCTTTCTCGGGATCCGGATTGTGGCCGAGCACCGCCATGATCGTGTTGTTCTTATTGAGGATCACCACGCGCCCGTGCAGATCGGGCACCGAGACGTAGTCGCCCTGGATCGCGACGGAGGTCGGCATGCCCAGGCCGGTGATCACCTCCTCGACGAAGCTGCCTTCGAGGTCGTAGTGCAGCAGCCGCCCCTTCGGCTCGTGGTTGCGGTCGCAGATCAGCAGCCGGGGCGGATCGTAGCGGGTGTCGAGCGTCATGCCGTGCGCGGTGTTGAACTCCGTGAGCCCGTTGCCCTTCGTGCCGAAGTGCGAGAGGTAGGTGCCGTCTTTGTCGAAACGAAAGATGCGATTGCTCGCATAGCCGTCGGAAAGATAGATCTCGCCGCTGGGAGCCACCGTGATCGCCGTGGGCGCCCAGCTGGCGATCTCCAGGCCGCAGGCTTCCTTGCTCGGGATGCCGAGCTTCAGCACCACGCCGCCGGTCTCCGCATCGATCTTGATCCCTTCGCCCGCGGCGTTGCGGGCCCCATAGATGAAGTCGCGGCCCTCTTCGTTGCGGATCTCCATGTCGTGCAGGCTCGTGTAGTCGTCACCGAGATGCCGCCGCACGAGCGTGCCATCTGGCGAAAACACGAAGATCCCGAGGTTGGAACTCGTGTAGACCTGGCCCTTGCTGTCGACCACCACGCTGCCATGGGTCGGACCGATCTGCGACAAGCCCTGGGCATCAAGCCCCCAGCCCGGCACCGTATCAAAGGTCATGATCCCGCAGCCCATCCGCACAGGCTCAGCAGCGATGCACCACGAGGCCATCATCCCCAACCGCAACACACGAAGCAAACAGACCGCGTCGCAACATCCGCAGACTCCCCACCAGGACAAGAAAACACGAGCCACACGCCCCCGAAGCCGCGTAGTGTCACACACCAGACGGTCGGTGTGCAAAGCCGCCGCAAGGCACCACTTCAAAACGGCCCTCGGCTCAGCCGATGATGTCGTGAACCACCCGGCCGTAGACGTCGGTCAGCCGCTCGTCGCGGCCCTGGTGAAACCACGTCAATCGGGTGTGGTCGAGGCCCATCAGGTGCAAGATGGTGGCATGGATGTCGTGGACATGCACCCGGCTCTCGACCGCCGCAAAGCCAAACTCGTCGGTCGCCCCATAGGCCGTCCCCCCCTTCACGCCGCCGCCCGCCATCCACATCGAGAATCCATACGGGTTGTGGTTGCGGCCCGGCTTGCCGGTGCCTTCGCTGAACGGCATCCGCCCAAACTCGCCTCCCCAGACCACGAGCGTGCTCTCGAGCAGCCCCCGCTGCTCAAGATCGGCGAGCAACGCCGAGATCGGCTGGTCGGTCTCGCCGGCATGCTGGCCGTGGTTCTTCTCCACGCTCTCATGGGCATCCCAGGTCTCTTCCAGATGCCCGCCCCCTGAATAGAGCTGCACGAACCGCACACCGCGTTCCACGAGCCGTCGGGCAATCAGGCAGTTGCGGCCAAACTCCGCCGTTGGCTCCCGGTCGACACCGTAGGCAGCCCGGGTGCCCGCGGTCTCCTGGGCCAGGTCAACTGCCTCGGGTGCCTCTGCCTGCATGCGAAACGCCAGTTCGTAGCTCGCCGCCCTCGCCGCGAGGTCTTCGCCCCCAGCCCGCTCCCGCAGGTGCTCCTCATTGAGCCTCGCCAGCAGGTCCAGCTGCCGCCGCTGCCCCGCACGGCCGAGCTGCCGTGAGGAGGCGAGGTCGAGGATCGGGCTGCCGGTCGGCCGAAACAGCGTTCCCTGAAAGCCAGCAGGCATGAAGCCACTCGACCAGTTCGGCTGGCCGCCAATCGGCCCGCCACGTTTGTCAAGCATCACCACGTAGCCTGGCATGTCCTGATTCTCGGTGCCGAGGCCATACACCACCCAGCTGCCCAGCGAGGGCCGGCCGATGATTGGCTTACCGGTGTTCATCTGCACAAGCGCCGAGCCGTGGGCATGCGTGTCGGTGTGGCACGAACGGATCACCGCCAGCTTGTCGGCATGCTGCTTGAGATGCGGAAAGAAGCCCGAGATCGGCAGCCCACTCTCGCCGCACCGCTCAAAGGGCCGGCAGGCTGGTGTCAGCAGGCCCATCGCCCGGCCCCCGGAGTTGATGAACTCCTTGTCTGGCGGCAGCGGCTGACCGGCATACTTTTCCAGCGCCGGCTTGGGGTCGAAGGTGTCGACCTGGCTTGGCGCCCCATTCATCAGAAGAAAGATGCAGCTCTTCACCGTGGTCGGCAGATGCGGAGCGTGGGGAGCAAAGGGACTCTCCTCCACCCGATCCGTGGGCTCTGCCGCCCCAGCGGCCCTGACCCAGAAACGATCCCGCTCGAGCAGGCTTGCCAGCGCAAGGCCCGCAAAGCCACCCCCCATCTCCCAGAGCGCTTCCCGTCGCGAGAGCCCGCAGGGAAACGCATGTCCGCGACCGTGCCTGCCGCTCACTCTCGATCTCCTCTCACAAGGGCCGCCCGCCTTCCGGCGACCGTTCAGTCCACAAACACAAACTCATTGGTGTTGAAGAGCACGAGGCACAGCGACGCCCAGGCCGCCTGCTCATCGCTCCCAGCCATCTCTTCCACATGGGCAACTGCCGCGGAGCGTTCGGCGGGCGTTGGCATGCGGCCGAGGGCCTGCTGCCAGGCCAGCTCGACCCGCTGCTCCCGGCCGCTGGCATTCATCAGCACTGACGCGGCACAGGCATCTGCCCGCTCGCCCACCCAGGCATTGTTGAGCAGCGTCAGCGCCTGCGTGGGCACAATCGACACGTCGCGGCGGCCGGTCGGCATCGTGGTGTCGCATTGATCAAAGGTGGTCATCATCGGCACGATCAGGCCGCGTTTGGAAAACATATAGAGGCTGCGGCGGAGGCAGTCGGCCGACGGTGATGGCGTGTAGGCCCCGCCCTTCATCGAGAGGCCTTCGAGTGCCTCGCCAGCGATCGGCTGCCGAAAACTCTCGCCTCCGATGCGGCGGTCAAGCTCGCCACTGGCCGCCAGCATCGCATCCCGCAGGCTCTCCGCATCCAGCCGGCGGCGGCGGGCGTGCGACAAGAGCGTGTTGTCGGGATCGCCCTTGGCAACGGCCGCCGGATCAGGATGCAGCGAGGCCCGTCGATAGGCGTCGCTTGTCACCATCAGCCGGTGCAGCCGCTTGAGATGCCAGCCCCCATCAATGGCCTCGCGGGCCAGCCAGTCGAGCAACTGCGGGTGGGTCGGCCGAGGCCCATTGAAGCCGAGGTTGTCGGGATCGCTGCAGAGCCCCACACCAAAGTGATGCTGCCAGAGCCGGTTGACGATGACCCGCGGCGTGAGTGGGTTGTCGCTCGACGCAATCCAGCGAGCGAGCTGGATGCGGCGGCCGGTCGTCGGTGCATCGTGCGACGGCGGAGCGAAATCCCCATACGACGCCGGCACGCAGGAGAACGATCCCGCCGGCACGGCATCCTGCGGCCGATGCGGGTCGCCTTTGGCCAGCAGCCGCAGGGGCTCTGGAGCGGTCGTGATATCGGTCCAGCCAAGCACGTCGTAGCCGAGCTCCGCCGCAGTGGGCCCCCCCATCAACGCCCGGTCTCTCGCCGCCACCGGCCCTGGCCAGAACGCGGCGGCCATGCGGTAGTAGTCTTCCTGGGCAATCGCATCAAACTTGTGGTCGTGGCAGCGGGCGCACTTGAAGGTCAGCCCCAGGAAGGCGGTGCTGGTCGCGTGCACCAGGTCTTCGAGCCGCTCGTAGCGATACTCGAGGTCGTCGTTGGGCTCATCGTCCCAGGTGCCCACCCGCAGAAACCCTGTGGCGATCACCGACCGCTCATCGGCGTCGGCCACTTCATCGCCGGCGAGCTGACAGGCCACAAACCGGTCGAAGGGCATGTCGCTGTTGAACGCCTCCACCACCCAGTCGCGATACCGCCAGGCCCCTGGCTTCTCGGCATCCCGCTCGTAGCCGTTGGTCTCGGCGTAGCGGGCGACGTCGAGCCAGTGACGGGCCTGCCGCTCACCAAAATGGGGCGAGGCGAGCAGACGATCCACCTGCCGCTCGTAGGCATCCGGCGAGCTGTCGGCCCGAAAGGCCTCGAGCTCGGCAGGGGAGGGGGCAGGCCGATCAGATCAAAGGAGAGCCGCCGCAAGAGCGTGCGGCGGTCCGCTTCCGGCGCGGGCTCAAGGCCCGCAGCGGCGAGCCGCGCGTCGACGAAGCGGTCGATCGGATTGCTGGACTCGCCGGCAGGCGGAAGCGATGCGGCGAGCGGCTGCAGGCTCCACCAGTCGCGGCCGCCGCGGGTTGCGGTGGTTCGCTCGTAGAGATCGAGCACGCGACCCGCGGGCCAGACTGCCCCAGCGTCGATCCACGCGGCAACTGCCTCAATCTCTGCGTGCGGCAGCCGCTGAGCGTGGCCGTTCTTCTCCGGCGGCATCTCACCGGCAACGATCCGTGTGAGCAAAAAACTGGCCTGGGCATCTCCGGGCACCACCGCCGGCCCGTTGTCGCCCCCAGCCGTGAGGCCCGCGGCCGTCGTCAGATCCAGCCCCCCCTCAGCCTCACTCCCGACATGACACTCCACGCATCGCCGCAGGAAGACATCTGCTGCGGTCTGCTCGAAGGTCGCCAGTGCCGAGCCTGTCGGGATGGATTCGACGGCGATAGAACGTGCGGCCAATCCGACGATTGCGATGAGAAAAACCACTGCTCGACAGACCGCGTGACGAACCGCTGCACCGCGCTCGCGTGACAGCAACAGAACTGGGCTCAACTCCATCATCGATCCCCTCGTGGATACGACTCAGCAAGTGCCGACGCCTCGGAGATGAGCGTTACGGCGATCGTCTCTATAGCGATCGCTCCCGCCCGCCGTCAGCGGCCGACGCGACGCAAGCCATCATCACCTGCTGCACGGCCAGAGCCGCCTGGGGCCAGTAGGATTCCCGATCGCCGCTGAGCACCAGCTTGGAAAAGTGCCGGAAGAGATTGGTCTCCTGGGCAGAAGCATGGCCATGGCCGTATTCCTCCACCGTGACGGTCTGGTCGTGCTTCTCCATGCGGAAGT
The DNA here is from genome assembly GCA_018401745.1 of Pirellulales bacterium. Classification (GTDB taxonomy): domain Bacteria; phylum Planctomycetota; class Planctomycetia; order Pirellulales; family UBA1268; genus M30B53. The sequence goes on from JAGYJY010000007.1 coordinate 55,662, forward strand.
CGCAGCCGTCGACCACGAAGCGAGGCTTCGAAACGGTAAACGACAGCTCGTTGCCGATGTAGGGGAGCACGAAGTCGTCGACGCGAACGCTTCCCCGCGGCCCGCTGACATGCACCCACTGCTGGTGCTCGATCAAGAACGAGCAGAAGAAACTGGCGGATGCGTCCCTCTCGCCGCGCCAGAGAAGCTCACCGGAAAACTCCACGGGCACAGGAGCCTCACCGCCAGGCGCCGCATCCGACACGAGCATGCGGCCTGTCACCGCATCGGGCAGCCGCGGCCACATCGCCCACAGCGCGAAGGAGATCGTGTACCAGCCAAGGTCGCCCAGGGCCCCCAGCGGCTCCAGGTCGCTCTTCATGCGAATGTTGCCGGTGCGAAACTCTTCGGGAGCGCAGAAACTAAACTGCGAGGCGATGCGGCGGATCGGGCCGATGCCCAGCTCGTCGTCGCCAAGGAAGCTGCGGATCGCCTCGAGCCGACGGCTGTGGCGAAACATCACGCCGTCCATAAACTGCACGCCGCTCTTCTGGCAGGCGGCGATCACCCGCTCCAGATCCGCGACGCTCGGCGCACACGGCTTCTCCATCACGATGTGCTTGCCTGCCTCAGCCGCCTTCACCGCCCACTCGGTGCGGAGGCCCGTGGGAATCGGCAGGTAGATCGCATCGATGTCGTCGCGGGCGAGGAGCGCGTCGTACGACCCGAGAGCCTCGGGCCGCCGAGCCACCGGACGGCTGGCCTGGCAGGCCTCGATGAAGGCCTCGGCCTTGGCCGCATCACGGCTGGCCACCGCCACCAGCTCCGCGTTTTCAGCATTGGCAATCGAGAGCCAGTTCTTGGCCGAGATACCGGCAGTTCCCAGGATGCCAAAGCGACAGACAGAAGATGATGCAGACATAGTGACTCAGCGATGCGGGAAAACTCACAACAGCACATCCGAAACACAACCGGATGCACCCAGAGCGTTTCAGCAGCGGCCTCGACCGGACGACTCGCGTAGCCTACTGAGAACCTCGGGGCCTCGCGACCGCGTCCAGCTGAAGAAGGCTCTTCCGTTGCACTCAGCGGCGACGCAGCACGCCGGTCAGTTCCGTCATGCCCAGCGGATGCGGCACGGGCTCAAGCTGCTCAGGCCAGATCCACCGCTCGGCAGCGAAGAGCTGCCGCATCGCGTCCGGCCGGCAGGCGAACGGGGGCCCGCCTTCGCTGTCGGTCTGCATGAAGGCGGCGAAGAGGCCGCCGCCGGGAGCGAGCCACGTTGCCAGCCGCTTCTCGTAACAGCCCCAACGCCCTGGCGGCAGGGCGCAGAGGCAGGTCTGCTCGTAGATTGCCTCGAATGGCTCCTGCGGCTGATAGGTGAAAAGGTCGGCCTGCTCGATCACAGCCGACAGGCCACAGCTGGCAAGCGACTCACGGACAGCCTGCACAGCTGACGAGGCATAGTCGATGCCGGTGACCTGGAAGCCCGCCTTCGCCAGCGCGATCACCTCATGCCCCCGGCCGCAGCCCGGGACGAGAATGCGGCAGGGCGTGAGTTCGCCCGACTGCAGCCAGCCCAGCAGGGCAGGGCTGGGGCCCCCGCGGTCCCAGCCGGTCGTGCCCTCGTCATACCGCGCCTGCCAGTAGCCGCTGGTGAGATCGCCGCCGGGCCCACACGCCGCTCCGGGCTCAACACTGCCTTCGTCGCTGGCTCCATCGGTTTCTTGCTGCACGACTGCTCCTTTTCTCTCTTCACCCACCCCACCAGGCTCACCCGTAGAGATCGATCGCCTGCACGATCTCGTCAATGCGGTTGCCCACGCTGACCGCCCGGTTGGCATAGCTTGCCCGGCTCACCCCGCGGCTGCCGAGCACCTCATTAAAGAGGGCCTGGTCGGTCGTATGGTAGGCGACGGTTGCGTTGGGGTCTTTGAGCTGATGGCCGGTGAGGATGCAGACCACCCGGTCGTCTTTCCCGATCACGCCTTCCGCGACGAGCTGCTTCGCCCCCGCCACGCTCGCAGCGCTTGCCGGCTCGCACCCCAGGCCGCCGGCGCCGACCTGCGCCTTGGCATCGAGGATCTCCTGCTCGGTCACTTCCCGGACCACGCCATCGCAGGCTTCGAGGGCCCGCAGACACTTGTTGAGGTTCACCGGGCGGTTGATCTCGATTGCGCTGGCAATCGTATCCGCCCGCTTCTCCAGCCGGTCGAGCTCGTCGTAGTAGTGGCAGGCCGGGGCGAGGTCGGCCTTTCCGCCGCCCCACCGCAGGCCGCGGCGGGTGTAGAGCTCATGGAGTGTGCTTGCGCCCGCCGCGTTGATCACCGCCAGCCGCGGCATGCGGTCAATCAGCCCGAGCTCTTTGAGCTCGATGAAGGCCTTGCCGAAGGCCGAGGAGTTGCCCAGGTTGCCACCGGGCACGACGATCCAGTCGGGCACTTCCCAGCCAAGGGCCTCCAGCACCCGAAACATGATCGTCTTCTGGCCTTCAAGCCGGAACGGGTTGACGCTGTTGACGAGATAAATGCCGAGCCTGCCGGCCACCTCTTTCACGCGGGCCATGGCATCGTCGAAGTCGCCCGCGATCTGGATCGTCAGGGCCCCATAGTCGAGAGCCTGCGAGAGCTTGCCGTAGGAGATCTTGCCGGAGCCGATAAAGATGATGCCTCGCATCAGCCGGGTGACAGCGCAGTAGACGGCGAGCGACGCGCTGGTATTGCCGGTGGAGGCACAGGCCGCCCGCTTCGCGCCGATCATGCGGGCATGCGTGAAGGCCGCCGACATGCCGTTGTCTTTAAAGGAGCCCGACGGATTGAGGCCCTCATACTGCAGATGCAGCCGGCCGGGGCGAACGCCCACAAACCCGCCCACGCTGTCGGCCACCGAGAGCAGGGTCTGCCCCTCGCCGATCGTGACAATCGACTCCCGCGGCGCAAACGGTAGCAGTTCGTGAAACCGCCAAACGCCGCTGAAGGCGACCGGATCGCTCCGCCGCATCCACTTTGTCTCAAAGTGCTCAAACGACGAGGGCGGCCGACTGCGGTCCCAGTCGTAGGCGATGTCGAGCAGGTTGCCGCAGGCCGGGCAGGAGGTGTGGACCTCGTCAACGCCGTAGGTTGCCCCGCACAAAGGGGAAATACATCGCTGAAAGGCAACGTCGGTTTCGATCGATGCGGCCACGCCTCGTTCTCCAGATGTTCGTCCCGCCGCCCCGTGCGGCTCGCCTTCAGTGTCGCACCGAGGGCCGGCAGAGGGTAGGGCTCTGTTTTGCCGAGTCTGCGGACAGGAATGCCGCGCCCGCCGGAAGATCATCGGTGAAAACAGCCCCTCATGTCCAAATTCCACGCCTGCGGCCTGCCAGTTTGACAGGCATCGGTCCGGGCGATAGCGTGCGGGTCTCGGGGTGAAATCTGTGAAAGGATGAGCAACCGTGATCAGACGCATGAAGGCGGCGGACGCGAAACCCTTCAAGCTGGCACTGCTTGACATGCGTGCTCGGCTGCGGGGCGACGTTTCTGCTTTGGCCGACGAGGCTCTGCGAATCTCGTCGTCGGAAAAGGGCGGAGGCGGCTCGGCGATGCCGATCCATATGGCGGACATCGGCTCAGATGCGTTTGAGCAGGAGTTCACGCTCAGCCTGATGGCCAGCGAAGAAGACACCCTCGAGGCCGTGGAACGGGCGCTGGAGCGGATTCGACTGCGAACCTATGGCATCTGCGAGGAATGCAGCGGCGTGATTAGCAAGAAACGGCTGGAGGCGATCCCGTTTGCCGACCTCTGCATCCGCTGTGCGGAAGCAAGCGAGGGCGGCGGGCGGCCGCGGCATCCGCGGTGACGCCCCCCACGAGGATTCCCATGCGAGGGCCACTCGCAGGCTGGTTGCTGTTTGCGACAGCTGCTATCGCCGCGACCGCCTCCGACCTGCTGACCAAGTCCTGGATTTTTGAGCGTCTGGGGATGCCTGGCGATCAACCGGCACTCGTGCTGATTTCAGGAATGCTCGCCCTGCGAACCAACCTCAACGAAGGAGCGCTCTTCGGCATGGGGCAGGGCCTTGGGCTGGTGTTTGCGGCCATTTCGCTCGTGGCGTTGACCGGCATCGGCATCATGGCCAGCCGCATCTGTCGGCCGGCCGCCTGCTCGCAGACGCGAGGCACCGATCTCTGGTCTCTGGGGGGCCTCGGCCTGATCACCGGAGGCATCCTCGGCAACCTCTACGACCGTCTCGGCCTTCCCGGCCTCGCCTGGCACACGCCACCGGAGCGATTCGGAGAGCCAGTTCGGGCGGTTCGCGACTGGATCCACTTCGCGATCGAGGGCGTGATCGACTGGCCGATCTTCAATCTCGCCGACTCCTATCTCGTGGTGGGGGCCGGCCTCCTGCTGATCGTATCGCTCTTCCAGCCTCGGCAGGATTGCAGCGAGCTCTCTGAGACCAACCCCAGCACATGAATATCTCATCCAGTGAGCTCGCCCCGCGGCTGGCGATCGCTCGTGCAGCCGTTGCCGAAGCCTCAGCCTCAACCCTTGAGCGATTTTGCGACCCGTCGCTCGCGGTGGACCTGAAGGCCGACCAGTCGCCCGTCACCGAAGCGGATCGTGCTGCCGAGGCGATCTTGCGAGAACGGCTGCTCGCCGCCTTCCCCCACGACAGCTTCCTCGGCGAGGAATCCGGCTCGGCCGCCGGCACCTCAGGCTTCGAATGGATTGTCGACCCGATCGATGGCACAAAATCGTTTATTCGCGGCGTTCCGCTCTACGCGACACTCGTCGGCTGCCGGCTGGAAGGCCGGGGCGTGCTGGGGGTGATCACGATTCCGGCCCTCCGTGAGACCGTCTACGCCACCCTTGGCGGCGGCGCCTGGCACCTTCGGCCAGGACACGCCGCGGGCCAGCAGCCCGTGCCTGCCCGCGTTTCCAGCCGTGGGCTGTCCGATGCCCTGTGGTGCACCTCCGCCACGACCGCATTTGCCGAGCGGGGCCGTGACCACGCCCGCGAGCGGCTCAACGCCGCCTGCCGACTGGCCCGCACCTGGGGCGACGGTTATGGCTACCTCCTCGTGGCCACCGGCAGAGCGGAAATCATGGTCGATCCGATCATGAACGCCTGGGACGCCGCCGCCGTGGAGCCTGTGATTCGCGAGGCAGGTGGCCGTTTTTCTGACTGGGAGGGCCGAGAACGCATCGATTCGGGCGACGGCCTGGCGACCAATGGGCAGCTGCACGACGACGTGCTCGGGCTGCTGGCCGCCGATGCCGGCTGCCGCGGCTCCAGCGGCTGAACGAGGGCTTCGCCTTGCGAAAATGCCTGTGGGCGATATGCTTCCGAATCTGGAAAGGTCTGCCTGCCTGAGCGTCTGCAAAGGGCAGCTGCAGCCTCTATCGTCGGCATGGATGTCCGACGAAGTTGTGGATCCCTATTGGTGAACTGCGGCCGGAATCACAGCCGGCTGGTGCGAGGTGTAGTGTGGCCCGATCGTGTGAAGTCTGCGGCAAGGGTTTCTCGATGGGAAACTCGGTAACGATCCGCGGTAAGCAGAAATACCTGGGCGGCGTCGGTACCAAGATCACGGGTATCACTCGCCGCAAGTTCAAGCCGAACCTGCAGCGGGTGCGGGTCACCGAAGGTCGCGGCACGAGCACAAGCAAGCTCGTCTGCACGCAGTGCATCCGCAGCGGACGCATTACGAAGCTTGTTCGTCAGGCTCCCTTCCGGCTGCCCTCGGTGGAGAAGTCCACCACGGTCGTGGAGGAGGCGGTGCCGTCCGGTCCCCGCGCCCGGCCATGAGCCTCTCGCGGGACGACGTAGCCAAGGTTGCGACACTGGCGAGGCTCGCCCTCAGCGAGGACGAACTCGCCCAGATGACCAGCGAGCTCACCAAGATCGTGGGTTTTGTGTCGTTGCTGGAAGAGATCGACACCTCGAATGTTGAGCCTCTCGCCCATCCCCTCGGCACGACCAATGTGTTTCGCGAAGATGAGCCGGCTCCCTCGCTCCCGGTAGAACTCGCGATCGCCACAGCTCCCAAGCAGGACGGCGAGTGCTTTCTTGTCCCTGCCGTGCTTGGAGACTGACGCTCCCGTTTTGACCAGACGCGACAGGCTCACCCGCTGTTCTCGTGTCGCAACCGGTTCACAAGCCAAGCCAGCCCATGCAGCCCCTCGAACTCTCCGCGATCGACCTCGTTGCTGCCGTTGCCAACGGCGACCTGACTGCGGTGGAGTGCACGCAGGCCGCGCTGGATCGGATCGCCGCTCTCGATCCGGGCACCAACGCCTTTCTGCATGTCGACCAAGCTTCTGCGCTCGCCGCCGCTGAGGCGGTTGATGCCAAGCGGGCGGCGGGGAAGCCTCTCGGGCCGCTGGCAGGGCTGCCGGTCGGCGTGAAAGACGCGCTCTGCACACGCGACATGCCGACCACGTGTGCATCGAAAATGCTCGAGGGCTACCAGCCACCCTACGATGCCGACACCGTTGCCCGGTTGAGGGCTGCCGATGCGGTGATCATCGGCAAGACCAACATGGACGAGTTTGCCATGGGGGCGTCGAACGAAAACTCGGCCTTCGGGCCCGTTCGCAATCCCTGGGACGCCACGCGGGCGACCGGCGGCTCCAGCGGTGGCTCGGCGGCATGTGTCGCGGCCAGCATGTCGACGGTGTCGATCGGCTCCGACACCGGTGGCTCGATCCGTCAGCCAGCAGGGCTCTGCGGCGTCACTGGCCTCAAGCCCACCTACGGCCGCGTCAGCCGCCGCGGGCTGGTGGCGTTTGCGTCGAGCCTCGACCAGATCGGCCCGATGGCCCACTCTGCGGCCGACTGCGGTCTTGTGCTTGAGACGATTGCCGGCCACGACCCGCTCGACTCCACGTCGCTCGATGAGATGGTGCCGTCGTACACGCAGATGCTCGAGGAGCCGCTGGCCGGCATCCGGATCGGCCGCGTTCCCGCCCACTTTGGCGAAGGCCTCGATCCCGAAGTTGCTGCCGCCGTGGAAGAGGGCTTTCGTGTGCTCGAGGCGGCCGGGGCCACGATCCACGACATCGACCTGCCGCACGCCAAGTATGGCGTGGCCACCTACTACCTCATCGCCCCTTCAGAGGCATCGAGCAACCTCGCCCGCTACGACGGCGTGCACTATGGCCACCGCACCAGTGAGCCCTGCCGCAGCGATGCCTTCGACTCGCCGCTGGTGGAGATGTACTGCCGCAGCCGGGCTGAAGGGTTTGGGCCCGAGGTCAAACGGCGAATCATGCTCGGCACCTACGCCCTCTCGGCCGGCTACTACGACGCCTACTATAAGAGGGCCTTGCAGGTTCGCCGGCTGATTCGTCAGGACTACCTCGATGCGTTTGCCAAGGTCGACCTGATTGGTGGCCCGGTGTCGGCCACACCGGCGTTTCCGCTGGGTGAGAAGACCGACGACCCGCTGGCGATGTACCTGCTCGACCTTTACACCGTGACGACCAACCTCGCGGGGGTCTGTGGCATCTCCTTTCCGTGTGGCTTCACTGGATCGGGGCTGCCGATCGGCTATCAGCTGCAGGCCCCGGCCCTCGCCGAACCGTTGCTGCTGCGAGCCGCCGACCGCTTCCAGCGGCTCACCGAATGGCACCGTCGCCGCCCACCGTCTGCCTGAGCCCTGCACGCTGCCAAAACCTATGCCCGAACCAACCGACAACGCCGCCCCTTACACGACCGTGATCGGGCTTGAGGTGCACGTCCAGCTGCTCACCAAGACCAAGCTCTTCTGCAGCTGTGAGAACCGCTTCGGCGCCCCGCCCAACACGCTCACCTGCCCGGTCTGCCTCGGCCTGCCAGGCTCGCTGCCGGTGATGAACCGCGAAGCCTTCCGGCTGGCGGTGCGGGCCGCGACAGCGCTCGACTGCACGATTGCGGAGTTCACCAAGTGGGACAGGAAAAACTACTTCTACCCCGACCTGCCCAAGGGGTATCAGGTGAGCCAGTTCGACCTGCCGTTCTCCGAGCACGGCCAGCTGGAGGCGATCGACCCTAAGGGGGCGTTTGAGCCGCGGATGGTGCGGATCCTGCGGGTGCATCTGGAAGAAGATGCCGGCAAGAGCATGCACGATGAGTCGGCCGGCACCGCCGACAGCCGCATCGACCTCAACCGCACCGGCACGCCGCTTTTGGAGATCGTCAGCGAGCCTGATCTGCGGTCGCCAGCCGAGGCCCGCTGCTGGCTCGGCGAGCTGCGGCTGCTCTTGGTTTACCTCGGCGTGAGCGACTGCAATATGCAGGAGGGGAGCCTGCGGGTGGATGCCAACGTCAACCTGCACATTCCCAAAGCCGATGGCAGCCTGGCCAAGACGCCGATCGTCGAGATCAAGAATATGAACAGCTTCCGCTCGGTGGAGCGGGCGCTGACCTATGAGGTGGTTCGGCAATACGAAGAGTGGCAGGCAACGGGCAAGGAGCTTGGCTCCGCCCCCAAGCAGACCCGTGGCTGGGACGACGCTGCTGGCATCACCCGCGGCCAGCGACACAAAGAAGAGTCGAGCGACTACCGCTACTTCCCGGAGCCCGACCTCGTGCCGGTCACGCTCACGGTGGATGAGATCGCCGCGATCCGCGAGGGCATGCCGGAGAGCCCGCGGGCCCTGCGGAAGCGGCTCGAAGAGACCTGGAAGATCCCGGCCTACGATGCCGATGTGCTCGTCGGGCAGGGCAGGGCCCTCGTTGAATACTTCGAGACGCTCGCCCGGCTCGTCGACGACGGCAAGGTGGCGAGCAACTGGATGCAGCAGGATGTGCTGCGGACGCTCAACGAACAGGGAATCGCGATCGATGCCTTCCCTGTGGCGGCCGCAGGGCTTGCTGATGTGATCGGCCGGGTGAAGAAGGGCGACTTCGACACCTCGCGGGGCCGTGAGATCTTCGCCGAGATGATCGCCAGCGGCCGTTCGGCCGAGGAGGTCGTGGCGGCGATGGGGATTGCCGCGGTGGGCGACGACGAACTGATGGCCCTCTGCCGCGAGCTGGTGGAGGCCAACCCGAAGATCGTGGCCGATGTGCAAAGCGGCAAGCAGCAGGCCGCCGGCGGACTGATCGGGCAGGCCAAGAAGAAGAATCCCAACGTCAACCCGGGCCAGGTTCGCGGACTCTGCCTGAAGATCATCGGCGAGCTGCCGGCGCCCTGAATGCGGAGCTTGCCGCGGCGAGCACTCGACACCCAGCAGGCCGTTCCATGCCCCGCCTGATCACGCTCACGACCGACTTTGGCCCGGGCAGCCTCTACGTGGCCCAAATGAAGGCTCGGCTGCTGCATGCGAAGGCTGGCTGCACGCTGATCGACATCGCCCACGACCTGCCCGCCCACAACATTCAGGCCGCCAGCTGGTTTCTCGGCCAGGCCTGCCTCGCCTTCCCGGCCGACACGCTGCATCTGGTCGTGATCGATCCCGGCGTGGGCACGGCGCGAAAGATGGTCTGGGCCCGCATCGGCTCCCAGGAGTTTCTCGCGCCCGACAACGGCCTGCTCACACACGCAGCCGCAGTCGCCCCGCTGGCGGAGGCCCGGGTGCTGCCAGAGCCTGCCGACGCCTCGGCAACCTTCCACGGCCGCGATGTGGTGGCGGCAGCCGCGGTTCGTCTGCTCGATGGCGAACCGGCATCAGCGTTTGGGGAACCGTGGGGGCCGCTCGTGCAGCTGCCCGAGGCAGCGGCCAGTGCAAGGCCCGACGGCATCCATGGTGCCGTGCGGTTTATCGACCACTTCGGCAACCTGCTGACAAACATTCCCGCGGAAGAGTGGCCTGCGGTCGTGGCAGCCGGAGGGCTGCACCTTGGTGACCGCTGGATCGACCGGCCGGTCCGTACCTATGGCGATGCCTCGCCCGGCTCCGCTGTGGCGCTCGTCGGCTCACAGGGGGTGATTGAAGTTGCCATCGTCGAGGGGTCTGCCTCACGGCTCCTTGGTGGCGAGATCGGCACGCCTGTGCGGATCCCCCAGGACCGTCGCTGAGCCGGCCCGCCAGGCCTCGGGTTTTTCTGTTTTCTCCAACGCGCTTCGGCTCCTCAATGCCTGCACCCGCTTCTGCTCCCGAGACCGCTGTCGACACCGCCACCCTGGCCGCATGGGACCGCACCCATGTCTGGCATGCCTTCACGCAGATGGCGGAATATGAGCCGCTCTTGATCGAGCGAGGCGAGGGGGCGGCGCTCTTCGACACCGAGGGCAATCGCTATCTCGACGGCTCCGCGAGCATGTGGTGCAACGTCCACGGCCACCACCATCCGCGGCTCGACCGGGCCGCCCGCGAGCAGCTCGCCAAGGTCGCCCACACGACCAACCTCGGGCTCTCCAACCCCGTCACCGTGCAGCTGGCCAAGCGGCTGACCGAGATCGCCCCCGCCGGTCTGGAAAAGGTGTTTTTCTCCGACGATGGCGCAACCGCAATCGAGGTGGCGCTGAAGATGGCCTTTCAGTTCTGGCGGCAGACGCTGCCGGCTGAGCCCGGCCGGCAGCGGTTTCTCTCGATTGGCGAGGCCTACCACGGCGACACCCTCGGCACGATCGGCGTCGGGGGCGTGGCCCGCTTCGGCTCGATCTTCGGCTCGCTCACCTACGACGCGATCCGCGTGCCATCGCCAGCGCTCTGCCGGCAGCCGAAGGGCACGCCCCCAGATAAAGCCTGTCAGACCGCGCTCGCAGAGGTGGCTGCCGTTTTTCGGCAGCACAAAGGCGAGATCGCCGCCGTGGTGATGGAGCCGATCGTGCAGGCTGCCGGCGGCATCCTCGTGCACCCGCCCGGCTTTCTCCGCGGCATGCGGGAGCTGACCCACGAGCACGACATTCTCTTGATCCTCGACGAGGTGGCGATGGGCTTCGGCCGCACAGGCACGTTGTTTGCTTGCGAGCAGGAAGACGTCGCGCCCGATTTTCTCTGCCTCGCCAAGGGGCTCACCGCCGGCTACCTCCCGATGGCTGCCACGCTCACGACCGAGCGGGTCTGGAACGCCTTCCTCGGCACGCATGCCCAGCGGAGAACGTTTTTCCACGGCCACACCTACGGCGGGAATCCCCTGGCGGCGGCCGTGGCGCTGGAGTCGCTGGCGATCTTTGCAGACGAGCACCTACTCGACAGCATGCAGCCCTCAATCGAGCGGCTCCACGAGCGGGTCGCCGCCCTCGCTGATCATCCCCACGTCGGTGACATCCGCACCTGCGGCATGATTGCCGCGATCGAACTCGTCGCCGACCGCACGGGCCCCACACCCTACGACGCGAGCGAGGCCCGCGGCATGCAGGCGTGCCTCGCCGCCCGCAAGCACGGCGTGCTCCTTCGCCCGCTCGGCGACGTCGTCGTGATCATGCCGCCGCTGTGCGTCAGCCCCGCCGAGATCGACCAGCTCTGCGACGCCGCCGCTGCGGGGATCTCCGAAGTCTGCGGAGGGTAGGGGCAGCGCGGCCCATGCTTACTGCGCCACCGACTTGCTTCCATCAGCGGAGCCGCCGATGGGGGCGCCCTCGGGCAGAGGGCGGCCGGCGGCGGGGATGCGGAGACGGTAGAGCTCGGCGCGGATCTCGCGGAAGGCTTCAAAGCTGTCCGGATAGCACCAGAGCGTGACGGTCGTCTCGGGAGTGATGCGAGCCATCTTGCGACGAAAGGCGGAGCCCTCAGCCAGGGCCACGCTCAGCGGCTCTCCCAGGGCCTGCTGCTGCGGCCTCACCACCCACTCGCGACTCCGCACGAGGACCTGCCCGCGGGCCCGGTCGACCTGGGTTTCAATCACATAATCGAGCGCAAAGCCCTGGGTTGGGCCGACCGACTCGATGTGGTTGGTCAGCTGCGTCAGCGAGCCGGTGTGCCGCTGAGCCCGGTTGCGGGCCATGCCGAAGAGTTCCTGCAGCGGGATGGAGGCAATGTTGCCTCCCTGGAGCTGAAAGTGCATCTCATCGCCGTTGACGGTGCGGCCGATCGGCGTGGGATAGGCAAGGATCTCTTCGGTTTCCGCCTCGGCGTAGGCGAGGGCCTTGGCCTCCTCCTCGGCCTTGGCAATCGCTTCCTCAAGGGCTTCCATCTCAGCCCGATGTCTGGCTGACTCCGCGGTCTCTTCGTCAACCGCGGCGCGTCGGGCATCCCGCTCAAGTTTGAGAGCTGCCAGCGCCTCGGCCAGCTGCATACGGCCCATTGCCGCGCCGTTGGCCGCCGCCGCCAGCGTGGCCATCTGCGCTTCGAGCTCAGCCAGTTCGTGCTCAACCGACGTCGCTTCCTGGGCAAGCGACGCCAGCTCCTCCATGGTCACCACCACCGCCGGCGAGGCCGACGCCTCAGAAGAAAGCGCCAGGCTCTGCACACGAGCCCCGATCAGCATCACCAGGATGATCAGGATGCCCACGATGTTCGTCACGACATCCAAGAACGAGTCTTGGCTGGCGTCGGCATTCTCACGAACGGTCACGCGTCGCATCGTGATAACTCCAAGAGTGAACCGAGAGACGAACGAGGAACGGCTTCGGGCACACCGCGTCAGCGAACAAGCCCAGCCTCTGCAGCCGGGTTTTCAGAGGGAGCCTCCGCCATGATCCGCTCGTCGCGGCGAGCGGTCACAAGCCCACTGCCAGCAAGCAATGCCTCCAGGTCTGCCCGGCGGCCGGCTCCCTGCGGCGTGGCGGAGAGCACGAGCCTGGGGTTCCAAAACATGCGATCGCCGGCGATTCCCCAGCTGGCGACATGCTCGCGGACCGCGAAGAGCAGCGGATCGACGGCATCGGCGGTGCGAGCTCCCAGAGGCACACGCTTCACAACCACTCGTCGCCGACTGCCGTCGAGAATCCGCAGCTCGTTGGCATCGCATTCGATCTGCACAGGTCGCGACAGCGGCACGGGCCGGTCGCGGGTTGCCATGCTCGCCCAGTTGGCTCCTCGCGACGAGGCCAGCGACGACACCCCACTGTCGCCTCCTGTCTGGAGGCTCGCATTCATGCCACTCGCGCCGGTCTCCCCCATCGACATGGTGCCGCCGCCACCTGAGCCTCCGGCAGCGGCATCAGCGGCATCTCCACCCGAACCGCCGCCACTGCCGGAAGACGCCGCCAGCGACGATGTGCCGGCCCCGCTGGCGGTGCCATCACCAGCACCATCACCGCTGCTCCCTTCGGCTTCGCTCGCACCGCCGCTTCCCGTGGCTCCGGCCGACCCACCAGGCTCACGGCCACCTCCGCCGCCAGGCTCTCCGCCTTCGCCTGCGGGGCCTGCTGTCGCGGCGAACGCCGAAGAGCTCTCATAGCGTCCTCCATTGGCGGCGGGGCTTCCGCCTGGCCCGTAGCCCGCGCCCGTGGTGCCCGTCCCAGCGCCGAGAACCGCGTCACCACCAGATCCTTGACCGGTCTGCTGACCGCCAGCCCCGGCCACCGGCCCGCCACCGGCAAGGCCTGTGCTGGCACCTGAGCCATCGCCGTTTGCGGAGCCGAAAAGACTCTGTCCGCGGCCGTTGCCCTCGCCCTCACCGCCGGGCTCCCGCCACTCCCACCGCGACTGGTCGCCGAGCACGCTTGGCCCACCTTCGACCTCGACGCCACCGCGGGTCGTGGCGGCACGATACTGCACGCGTGGGGCCTGCCTGGCCACCCGCGCCGACTGCACCTGCTCCAGCCAGGCCAGCCGCGTGCGGGCCTCCTCAATCGCCCGCCGCTCCACGTCGGCCAGCTGCAGGTCGGGAGCGGGAAAGTCGAGCTGCCAGTGCTCCTCCACAAGCTGATAGCCAAAGTCGCTTCCCCAGGAGGCGATCGCCTCGCGAGCAGCGTAGTAGGCCATCACACCGGATGGTCGCACCAGAAGCAGCGGGTAGGGCTGCTCGTCGGGAGCTGCCGAGGTGCGGCCCCGCTCGGCCAGATGTTCACGTGCCGCCCGCAGGGCACTGGCCAACGGGTTGCCCGGGCCCGGCGGCCCGTCAAAGTCTGAAGGACTCAGGCGAATCCCCTCCGGCTGCAGGAAGACACCGTCGAGCGAACATTCGATGTAGAGCGGCCGCCGATGGGTGCCGCTCTCGCCCTCATAGGGCACGATCGCATAGGCCGGGGGCCGGTCGGCGGCGGCATCCTGAGCTGCTTCGAGTGCCTCGGTGGCCTCAGCAAGCTTCCGCTCCAGCGCCGCCCGCTCCTCCGCATCTGCCGGTGCGCCGCCCTTCTCGGCGGAGAGTGCTGCAAGCTCCCGCTCCAGAGCAGCCAGCTCATCGCTGAGCTGTCGCGACGTATCCTCGATGCCAGCCAGCCCCATGCGAGCCTGGCTGAGATCATCCAGCGTCTGCTGCCGCATGGCCCTCAGCTGCTCGATTCGCCACTGCAGGCTCGCTCGCTCGATCGCAAGTTCCTCGAGCACCGCGGCCTCGTCGGCAGTTTGCGTGTCCTTCACGGAGCGGCTGAAGATCACCAGCAGCACCAGCAGGGCACCCATTGTGCACAGGAGCACCGCGAGGAACGGAAACAGCGAGATGCCAGGCCCTTCGCTGGCGCGTGTGCGGCTCATGCGGCCTTTCCAGCTGGTGCACCATCACGATGGATCAAGCGTCCCGGATCGCTCACAGCCCCGGTTCGCGAGGCGAGCAGCTGCACGGCAGCACCGAGGGCGTTGAGCGTCTCTTCAAAGCGAGCGCTGGCAGCCGCCGTTTCCAGATTGCGAGCCAGCGTGCGTTCCAAAGCGGCCAGATCGCGGGTGGCCTCGACGACGCGGCCCAGGATCTCTCCCTGCTCGACAAGGATCCGCTGCTGCTCGTCCATCCGCACCACGAGGTCGCTGATCTGCTGCATGGCCGTGGCCATCGACTCACCAGCCGAGGCCCAGCGGTCTTCGCGGTCTGCCAGCAGCCGGGTGTTGGCCTCCTGCAGCCGATCGCCCCAGCCGGCGAGCACGCCATCCACCGCCGACGCGATCGAGTCAGCCATGCGACTGCCCGCGATGTCCGCAGCCGAAGCCAGCTGCTCCTTCGTGTTCGACTGCATGTTTCGCCAGGCCCGCTCCTGCGACTCCAGCAGCCGAGCCGACGAGCGGCCGACGGCATCACTCAGCCGGGCCATCGCAAACGCCGTCCCGTTGTCGCTGTCGATCGTCTGAAAGCGGCCGGCCAGCGCCGTCCAGGTGGCATCATCAACCTGCTGCAAGAGCGACTGCTCCTGCCGATCGACGAGAAAGTGGCTAAACATCAGCACCATCGACAGCCCAAGCGCGGTGGCCGTCGTGTCGAACGCCGTGCCGAGGCCAGCCACCACGTCGGTGATGTTTTCCATCTGCGACGGGGAGAGGTTGGCGATCGCCACGGTGATGCCGATCACCGTGCCGAGAAAGCCCATGATCGGAATCGCCCAGATCACAAACCGGACGAGGCCGTAGCTCTGCGACGCACGCGCTCCCTCAACATCGGCGAGATACTTGAGGTGGTCTTCAAGTTCGTTGGCCGAGCCGGTCCGTCGCACAAAATCCAGTGCCCTGCGGAGGCGAGCCGAGAGTCGCTCGCCGGCATCATGCTCGTCGAGCTGTTCGATCAGAGCGTCTGCATCTTCCGGTGTCTGGCCACCGGCAGGAATCGGCCCCAGCGGTTCAGTGTCCACCCGCCGCCGCTGGGCAAACACACCCTGCAGCCGCAGGAACAGTGCCGCAATGCCAACGAAGAACATCCCGACTTCGACATACTCCACCCAGTGGCCCGCGAGATAGCGAACCACCAGCGGGTCGTCGATCATCCCGCCGTGGATGAGCGAGTAGAAGCAGAAGGCCGCCGCGGCCCCCCAGAGAATGGGCGATCGGATCACGATCGCAGCCAGGCTATTAATCGCTGACACTGTCCTCACCTCGCGAGCAGCCGTGGAACTCCCAGCCGACAACCTTCGCCCGGCTGGGACGACTCCTTTCTTCCCTACCATCGTCAGAGTTTCGCCGGCCGATTGAATCGAATCGGACGATCTGGTGAAACAGCGGCTTTGCTGCAGAAATCCCGCCAAACCAGGAAGGCAGGGCAAAAGGGGAGGCCGCCACAGCCTGCAAAGCCCCCGCGGCCAGCCTTACCAGGGGTCGGTCGCGGCATAATCGGTCGGGTCGGCGACGCCCGCCTGGCGAAATCCACGCTGCCGTTCACGGCACTTGTTGCACGCCCCACAGTGCAGCCAGCCCGCCTGCTGCCCAATCGGCAGCAGACACGACATCGAGGCCTTGAGCACGTCGACTGCGGCCGCCCGCACGAGCTGCGACTTGGTCAACTCTCGGAAGGGGGCAACCAGCCGCACCTTGCACCCCGTGGCGGTCGCCACAACATCGGCGAAACCGGAAAAAAACCCCTGCGATGCATCGGGAAATGGATTGCCCGCAAGCGTGGCGATGGCCAGGCAGCCAACGCCCTCACGGCCGCACCAGAGCAGCGGCTTGAGGGCCAGCACCGCATTGCGGCCGAGCAGCTCCACCGCACTGTCGGGCGAGTCGGCGTCGGGAACTCCTTGGCCGCTCACACTCCAGTGATCGCCGTAGAGATCCGTCAGCGGCATCACGAGGTCGACAATGGGCCTCACCCGCTGTGGCGAGAGCACGCCCCGCAGCCGCTCAACCGCCTCTCGTTCAGCCGGCTCCCAGGCGAGCCCGCACGACACGTACATCGGCGTCACAGGCCCGTCGGCAGCGAGCGCAGGCAAGCAGCACGGCGCTATCGAGGCCTCCGCTCACCAGGGCAGCCACTGGTTCGCCAGCCGCAACCCCAGCCGCCCTGCGGGCATCGACCTCCACGTCATCATCTCCTTCGCCTGCTCGCAGCGTCATCGCCTCGCTCGCGGGCCCCTTCGAGAGATCGTGCGAGCCCCCGAATCGGGCTTGTTTTGCGGAGGAGAGCGTCCGTACCGTCTGGGCGACCTCACGCGTTCCACCACAGGTTGATTCCTGACTGCCGGGGATTCTCGCATGCCAGCCACCATCGAACCAGCATCGGACAGCCGGCCACGATTGTCCGAGTCCTCGTCCCGAGCGTTTCTGCGAATCCGGTTGCCGCGGGCAATCTTGCCCGGGATCTGGGCGGTGGCAGGGGCAGCCGGCATGCTGCTCCTGGCCGGGCATCTCTCCGCCCCTCCTGTGGCCTCCGGCCAACGCCAGCCACAAGCATCCGAAATGCTTTCGTCAGCTGGCCCGCTCTGGCTCTGGATGTCGCAGCGTGACAACGATCCACAGCAGGTGCTCGTGGCCATTGATCGGGAAACCCGGCACGCCGCCATCTACCACGTCGACGCCACCAACGGCACGATGACCCTCCGCAGCACCCGCAACTTGGCCTGGGATCTCCTTGTCGACGATTTCAACGGCCGCGAACCGAGCCCCCAAGCGTTGAAAAACATGCTGGAAACGGGCACCACGCCCCGCTGAATCGCCACGACCGGACAAATCCGCAAAGTCTTCGCGGCCGGCGGTGCGTGCGGTGCGTAAAATAGTGGTCCGGGTGGGGACGATACGACTCTAGGTCGATCGCACCGCGGACCTGTTGGCCATCGGCCATCATGCCACGCGGCGGGTCGCTCCCACATCGGGTGGTCCGGGTGCCTTCAGAGAGTGGCTGACATGGCAGGAAAGTTCCTCACCCTCGACGAGGCGGCAGCCGCGCTGGGGATCTCCGCAGACGACGTTCAGAAGCTGGTTGACCGGAAGGAACTTTTCCCCATCCGGGACGGCGGCAACCTGAAGTTTCGTGGCGAAGAGATCGAGCGACGTAAGCAGGACAGCAGCGACGCGGTCTCGTGGGAGGAGACGGCGGGCGCCGACGACGATGACGACCTGACCGTGGAACTTGGCAGCGAGCCGTTGCTGGCATCGGCCATCACCCCCGAGCCCGCCGGCGGTGACCTCAACCTCGACGAGCCGCTCGCGCTCGACGACCTTGGCTTCGACGATGCCCCACCGGCCAAGGGCGGCGACGACCTTCAGGGCGAAGCGATTGAACTCGCCGACGATCTCGCCCTCAGCGGCGGCGACTCCCTGCTCGGCGGGTCGGGCGTTGAAATCGACTCGATCATTGCGTCCGGAGCAGGCGGCGGTGGCGACGCCACACCACCCCCTGCCGCCAAGGGAAGCACAGACGACCTGGATCTGGGCGACCTTGAGCTGGGCGATAGCGGCAATCTCGGCGACAGTGCCAACCTCGGCGACAGTGCCAATCTCGGCGACAGTGCGAGCATCGCGGCCTCGGGCGAGAGTGGCCTGGAACTCGGAGATGGATCGCTGGAGATCTCCGGCATCGAACTGGGCGACAGCGACGTGGCGTCGGGACCGTCTGCAGACGACGGCCTACAGCTCGATGCTGCCATCTCCGATGTCGAACTCTCCGGCGATGACCTCGGCGGCGTCGAACTCTCAGCTGACGGGATCGATGGCGACCTCGACTCGGGGTCGACCGACGAGCTGGACCTCGGCGGTGGGGGCGACGACTTCGATCTCGGTGAGCCTCTGGGCGACGATGAAAGTGCCTCCCAGGTGGTGGAGCTTTCGTCGGAGTCGGGGGAGGGAAGTTTCTTTGGAGATGCCCTCGACGGAGCTGGGTCGAGCTTTGGCGATGAAAGCGGTGTGGAGAGCTTCTCCGGCTCGCTGGTTGGCGCCGACATCATCAGGGAGCCAGGTGTTCCCGAGATGCGGTTTACCGGCCTCCAGATCGCCAGCCTGATCTGCATGAGTCTGCTGATGCTGCTTGGTGGCTTCATGGCGTACGACCTCGTGCGGACGATCGGGAGCAGCGCTCCCGTCGGAAATCCGGTACTCGACGCGTTGGCCGAGACCATCGGTTGGCGGTAGCCCTGCCAACTGAGGCTGGGGCGGCCCGCTGAAACCGACGAATGCTGCTCGACGTCTGCTGCCTCCGCAGGGCAGTCCTCGGCGGTATAATGGTGATTGAGAAGGGCGGCGACGCTCTTCGCCTCCGCCAGCCCCCGCCTCGTCGAGCATCTCATGGCCCGTCGGCTTTCTTCCCCTGATCAGCCGTGGTTCGTTCGCACGGTGCTTCGCTGCTACGAGTTTCTCGCCTCGCTGCAGTTCGCTGTTGTTCTGATCTCGCTGCTGGCGACCGTGCTCGGTGTGGGCACGTTCGTTGAGAGCGGTTTCGGAACCGAGGCCGTGAAGTTCGGTGTCTGGAACACCTGGTGGTTTACGCTACTCAATGCCCTCTTGGCAGTCAGCATTTTTTCCGCGGCAGCCATTCGCTACCCCTGGAAACGACATCAGACGGGCTTTGTGATTACCCACATCGGCCTCCTTGTGCTGCTGGCCGGCTGCCTGATGTCGCAGCGGGGTGGAATCGATGCCCAGATTCCGCTGATCGAGGGCGACCGCGGCCGGCTGGCCTACGAAGATTCCCACTCGTTCGTGCTCAAGGTCGGCCCGGCAGGAGCGGCACGCCAGGCCGAAGCCGAAGATCGCGAGCTGACCATTGGGCCGATCCCGTTCCGTTCTGGCCCGTTTAACTGGATCGAGTATCCGGGCGACGACGTGCAGCCGGTCGCTGGCGTGGCGTCGCCAGCAAAGCGGTCGTGGTTTCCCTGGGGACTGTCTCCGCGGGATGGTGGTGTGCTCTTTGACGACGGGAGCATCCGGCTGGAGGTGCTCGATTTCTTTGCCGATTCAACCGCTGTGCTGGCTCCGAGCGTCAGCCTGAGGATTGGCAGCGATGCCTTTGGTGGGGCAGGGGCCGCGAAT
The DNA here is from genome assembly GCA_018401745.1 of Pirellulales bacterium. Lineage (GTDB taxonomy): Bacteria > Planctomycetota > Planctomycetia > Pirellulales > UBA1268 > M30B53. The sequence goes on from JAGYJY010000007.1 coordinate 75,315, forward strand.
CCGCAGAGCATGTGGATCCCCTGGAGCTCAACTGGCAGCCGAATCCTTTGGCCGGCGGAACGCCTCGCCACCGGCAAAACGTCGGCGGCGGCACGGTGGTCTTCTGGAAAGCACGCTCTCAGGCCGAGACAGACGCTTTCCTGGCAGCTGTCCCTGATGCGGAACTGGGCTTTGGCAAGCAGGGCCAGCTGGTGTTGGTCGCCGATGGCGAGGTGCATCGCGTCGTTGTCGACGACAGCGATAGGACAAGGTCGGCAGGCCATCGATGGCACGAACATCGCCTTCGAACTGACCGACTTTGAGCCACGGCTTTCGGCAGTCCGCGGGCGGGTTTTCCGCGGTGATGACGACGCTGGCGAAGAGGTCGTGATTGTGGCTGACATGCCGGAGGTGGCGGTGCAGGCCGCTCGGGCAGGGGTGTATGGGGCGCTGTGGATCGAGCCGGAGGTCGCCGACGCCGCCGCCCGCATGCAGGGCAAGGCGAAGAGCCGGATCGACGTCATTCAGGGGAGTGATCGCCAGCTCTACTACCGCTGCTGGCAGCCGCCAAAACTCACCTCGGGCCTGCTTCCGCTCGATGGAAAGGGAGTCGACGCGTTTTCCATGCCGATGGGCACGCTCCAGATGCAGGTGGAGCGTTTCCTGCCTGCCGACGAACTTGAGGTGGTCACGCTGCCGTTGCCCTTTGACAAGAGCAAACCGCCCTCAGCAAAGCGGCGGGCGGCCAAGCTGCGGCTCACGGTCGATGGCACCTCGGAAGAGTTCTGGCTGGCTGGGATGCCGATCGAACCCGCTCCCGAGCCCCCGAATAGCACCGAGCGAAAGGTGGTCAACGGGCGAGGACGCACCGTGGCTGTCACGATGGAGCCCGACGCGGTCGACATCGGCTTTGATGTAGCGCTGCAAAACTTCGAGCAGCGGCTCGACCCGGGCACCAGCCAGGCGAGCCATTTCTCGAGCATTGTGAAGTTTGTCGACGACGCCGGTACTCCCCTCGTTGACCAGCCGATCACGATCACAATGAACGCGCCTGTCGACTTCTCCGATCCCCAAACCGGCCACTCCTACCGGCTGTTTCAGGAGAGCTTCATGGGCCCCTGGCTTCCCGGTGACCCGCTGTATGAACGGTTTGCTGCCAAAGTGACGGAGGTCAATGGCGGAGAGCCGCCTGAGCGGCTGGAGGCGTCGGTGCTCACGGTCAACTACGATCCTGGCCGCGGCACAAAGTACTTGGGCAGCCTGCTGATCGTGGCGGGTATTTTCACGATGTTTTATATGAAGGCCTATTTCTTCGGTCCCAAGCGACAAGTCGCTCACAAAAGCCCCGTCGCCCTAGCTCAGCCGGCCGAGACGCTCGTCGCCGTTTGATCGACCCCGTTGCTGTTTTGTTCGTTACACAGCAACCAACGGAGCATGCACGACCCGCAGCTCGACCATGCCCGACACCAGGAGACTCGACGCATCATGCAACTAGCCACCACCTCGGTCCGCCTGTGCACGTCCACGCCGAAGCTGCTCGCGGTCTCCGGACTCGTTTTGAGTGTCTGCCTGATCGCTGCTGACTGTGGAGCGGCAGCGGAGGGCGTCAGCGGCGACCCGCTGGCAGCCTGGCGGGAGATCCCGGTGCTCGAAGATGGCCGGATCATGCCGCTCGACACCTTTGCCCGGCGACGGGTTGAGACGATCACCAACACCCAGCGGCCGTCGCTTGCATCTCCCGAAAACGAGGAGCCGACGCGGTGGAACGCCGATGCCCTGCTGCTTGAGTGGCTCACTCGGGCTGAGGCCTGGGAGGATGTGCCGCTGCTGAGTGCCGAGCATGAGGAGCTGCGGGCACTGCTCGACCTGCCTGTCTTTGACGAGGGCCCCAGTGGAAAGCGGCGACTGAAGCATGCAAGTCCGGCCGATGTCGCAGAATCGGGCCCGCTTCGGCAGCGGCTGATGCAGATCGACGAGCGGCGGCGGCGTGCCCGGGCAGCCGGCGACGAGTTTCGCCTCGAGGGGGTGGACGCAAAGGTCGACCAGCTGTGGCGGGCGTATGTCACCTACCGTCAGCTGACCTTCCGCAGCAGCGACGACACCATCGGTCGCACGCGGTTCACGTCGCTCTTTGAATCACTTGTCGCAAGCTGGCGACCCCTGCGAACCGCAATCGTTGAGGCCGAGGCAGCCGCTTCTGCCGAAGGCGTGGCACCTCCGGGAGACGGCGAGAAGGGCTCTGAGATTTCGGTGGCTGCCGCCTGCGGGGCGGTCGACGCTGCCTTGCTCGCAGTGCTAGAGGGAATGGGGGAGAGCACCCGCTTCCCAACGGCCGACGTGCTGCCAGGCATGCTGGAGGCCTCACGGGCAGTGACAACGCTCCGCGACACTGTGGTGGAGGGTGGTTTCTCCGCCAGCGTCGTGCGGCAGTCGAGGCAGTTTGCCGAGAAAACACATGTGCTCGGCGAAGCGCTGTTTGATAACGGTGGCTCTCCAGCGGTCGTGCCCGCTCTTCACGCGGGAGCCCTCGAAACGGAACGCGACGCTGACCACGACATGCCCCCCTGGCTCGGGCTGACGGTGCTGCTCGATGCGCCGGCCGAACTCCTTCCTGGCTACGACGACGCCGATCTCCTGGCAGCACGCGATGCCTTTGCGGCCATGCAGTCCGCCGTCAGCGAGCAGGCCACGCTGAGCACCAGTGAGCCGCTGGCAGAGGCCTCCAGCAGGCTTGCCGCCGCACTGCGACAGATCGGCTCGTCGATCGAAGTTGCCCGCAAGGACCTGCCAGTCGAGCGGCTCGACGCCGACCTGCTCGCGTGGACAGCCTATCCGCCCGCAGGCAGCACGCAGCGGGAGGTGGCTTACAACACGACCGATCCTTTTCGCAACTCGTGGGTGCTCAGCCTGGCGGCGATGGCAGGCTTCGCGCTGGCATTTGGCCGCGTCCGCGGGCTGATGTTCTGGAGCGGTGTCGGGCTCCTAGTGGCCGAACTCGTCTGGACCGCGTGGGCCTTTGCCCAACGAATCGCGATCACCGGATGGGCCCCGGTGACCAACATGTATGAGACGGTGATCTACGTGCCGTTTTTTCTCTCACTCCTTGGCCTGTGGTTTTTGCTCTCACCGATCTGTGCTGCCGGCGCGGCTGCAGCCTGGAAGGCGACGGCTCTGCCGGCACCCGCAGGACGCCTCCTGCCCGGAGAGCAGGGGGCCGGCGTTTGCGCAGTGGCTGCTGCTGTTGCCACGACTGGCCGTCTCGGCCGGCGTTGTCTGGATTCTCACGCTCGCCCCGTATGCCGCGGGTGATCGCACGATCATCAACCTGCTGCCACAGACGGACATCGATTCCTCTATTCCCAATCTCAACAACCTGGTTGTCTGGGTTGTGGGCCTCTCGGTGCTGATTCCAACGGTCTGGTTTCTGCCGCGGGTGCTGCTCTCCAGCGTTGTCTCGTCACTGACGGTTCCGCTCAGCTGGGGGCAAGGCGTTTTGGCCAAGCGGCTCCCGGATGTTTACGACCGCCGTTCCTTCGGCCTGGTGGTCACGGCCGTCGCCTTTGCAGGGACGTTCATCGCCTGGTTTTTCCCGATCCCAGGCAAGCAGTTTAGCCCGCTTCAGCCAGTGCTCCGCGACAACTTCTGGCTGACAATCCACGTGCTGACGATCGTCTCAAGCTACGCCGCAGGCGCCCTCGCCTGGGGTCTCGGCTGCCTTTCGCTGGGCTACTACCTCTTTGGCCGCTATCGCGATGGCCGCACAGGCCGCAAGGCTCCGCTGGCAACCGTGGCGCTCGCCGGCTTCATCTACAAGGCGATGCAGGTGGCGGTGCTGCTGCTGGCAGCCGGCACGATCCTGGGCGGCCTCTGGGCAGATGTCTCCTGGGGCCGCTTCTGGGGCTGGGATCCCAAGGAAGTCTGGGCCTTGGTGAGCCTGTTGGCCTACCTCATCATTCTCCACGGCCGCTTTGTCGGCTGGATTGGCGACTTTGGCCTGGCGGCGGGCAGCGCGCTGGGAGCGGCCGTGATCGGCATGTCGTGGTATGGCGTCAACTTCCTGCTGGGGGCTGGCCTACACTCCTACGGCTTCGGCCAGGGAGGGCAGACGGAGTTTTTCTCCTTCCTTGTGCTCAACCTGCTTCTGCTGGGAGCAGCTGGCTGGCGGCTCCGCCTGGAGACAGGCAGCCTCTCGGCGGGGGCGGAACCGAGGGAGAGTGGAGCCTCGGCCCCTTCGTCCATGTCGGCCAACGCGCCGACCGCATGAGGCCCCACCATTGGCCACGCGGCCGAGCCCTACACGCCGCAGCCACGTCCACGTTACGGATCGAGCCAGACCGCTTCGTGCCAGCCGCGTGCGGTGCCTCGGCTGATCCGCATGCCGCGGTGATCCATCCACAGCCGCAGGGCCCCCTCGCGGCAGGTGCAGGCCACGACGGCGCGGCCCTCGGGTCCGGTTGCCGTATAGGCCTCGCGGACCTCATCCCAGCCGGAGTCGCCCGTGCCGCTGACAAGCACGACACGCGGCCTGACGGCTTCAGCCAGCCTGGGTGGGAGGGAGGTGCGGCTCCCGTGGTGGGGAGCAACCATCGCATCGCACTGAGGCACACCGCGAGCGAGCAGGTCGTCGACCGCCTCGCCGTCGAGGTCGCCCGTCAGCAGCAGCCGCCTGCCAGCAGCCTCGACGGTGAGCACGAGGCTGACGGCGTTGTCGTTGCCATCGGCCACAGCCCCGGCCAGCGGATGCAAGACCTGGAGGTTGGCAGTCTCACTGAAGGCGAGCGGATCTCCAGCGGTCACCACCTCCAGCGGTATCCGCCGCTCGTTGGCCTCCTGAATCACCGCCGCCGCCTCGGGCGAGTCGCTCTCAAGAAACGCGGGGGCAACAGCCAGCCGCCCGACGTGAAACCGCTCCAGGAGCTCGCCAACGGCGTTGAAGTGATCCGCATCGGCATGGGAAATCACCAGGAGGTCGATTCGCTCGATCCCTGCATCGCGGAGGACCGCCTCCATCGCCCGCCTCGCCGCCGCGGGAGCACCGAGCCGCCCTGCGTCGTAGACGAGCACCTCGCCCGAGGGCGGCCTCACCACGATCCCGAGGCCATGCCGCAGGGAAGCGAGTGTGACCTCTAGGTTCTGCCCGCTGACTGCCGTCCCCCTCGCCACCGCCCATGCCCCAGCCCCCACAACGAGCCAGATCAGGCAGGGCATGCTCCACCGCCAGAACTGTCGCAGCCCCACACGGCGAGCGATCATCACTGAAGCCACGACGGCAGCGTACCAGCCGACACCCCACGCGGCTGGCGGGCCACTGACCCAGGCATAGGCCCCGGGAAGCTCTGCGGCAGCCTCGGCGGCCGCCTGAATCAGGCTCAGCACGCCCGCACATGCGGCAGCCGGCATGGCAGCCAGCCACGGGGAAACACACCCGACCACCAGCGCAACGAGCCCGCAAGCCATCGCCAGTGCGACCAACGGAGCGATCACCGGATTGAGCAGCAGAGCGATCGGGCTCACGACGTGATACTGCATGGCCACCAGCGGAGCGGTCACCGCCCACACCGCAGCTCCGGCGAGCAGCGTCGCCAGCAGACCACGGCCAAAGGCTCGCAGCCGCCGCTCGAGTGGATGGCGGCTCTGCTCGATCAGCCGTGCGATCGGGTCGGACGTCTGCCGTTCCCGGGCCACCGCCGTGGCCAGCAGGATCAGCACGGCCGTGGAGAGGAATGAGAGCTGGGTGCCGGTGCGAAAGAGCCCCATCGGCTGGCGAAGCATCACCAGGATCGCGACCACCGCCAGCGAGTTGATCCCCACCGGCCGACGCCCCAGCCAGGCTGCCAGGCAGGCCAGCCACACGATCAGCGTCGCCCGCACCACCGGCACCTCTGCGTGCACGAGGAGCATGTAGCCTCCCGTCGTGGCCGCAACAGCCGCAAGCGCGGTCTCTCGGCCCAGCGGCGTTGCCCGGACGAGGCGAAACAGAGCCCATGCCAGGATGCCCACGTGCAGGCCTGAGATCGCCAGGATGTGAATCGTGCCAGTGACAAGAAAAGGCTCGGTCTGCTCTCGCGGCAGCCACTCGCGGTTGCCCAGCAGCAGCGCGTCGGCAAGGCCGGCCACCTTCCGAGGCATGCTCGTCTGCAGGAGCTGAGAGCCATGGCGGCGGAGCCGCTGAAGCACTGGCGCAGGATGCCACCACGGCGGGCCCTGCAGCACCTCCAGGCATTCGGCCGACGGGCAGCGGATCACCGAGAGGCAGCGGCGGGCACGGGCCTCGTCGCGAAAGTCATACTCGCCTGGATTGGTCGCGGCAGCAGGCCGCAAGCCTCGTCCGAAAAGCCGTACCCGACTCCCCACCGAAACCTCAGGGGGTGGCCCGTCGATCATCACCACAGCCTGCCCCGCGGCCGCCACCCACCGCAGCCCTTCGCGAAGCCGGAGAAGCCGCACCGTCGACTCGGTGGCAGGCCGCACAGGCTGCCCAGTCTCAGGATCTCGGAACATGCCCGGAAGGGGCCGCGGAGCCGTCGTGACCACAGCCTCCACCACCAAGGGAACTGGCTGATCGTCAAGCCGCCAGGCAAGGTCGGCTGCAGCAAAGAGACCATGGCGGGCCAGCCCCCAGCCCGCCCCGGCAGCGGCCACGACCAGCCAGAGCGTGATCGCTGCCGCGTGCGGAAACCGTCGTCGCGTGAGCCACCACCAGACCCCACAGAAGCTCAACGCCACTCCCCAGCACGCGACCACGACCAGGGGTCGCGCGGGCAGCAGACTCACCCCGCTGGCAATCCCAGCCGCAAGGGCCACAGCCAGCGGCACCGCCGGCAGCCGGCGGGCAAGACGGCCCAGCTGAAGGCTGCGGAACCAGGCGAACGCACGGGTATTCACGCGAGGGAAGGCGACCATGCCCCCACCCTACACCAGCAGCCCCCTCACGCGAGCGTTTGGCCTGTGGCCGCATCCCGCCGGGATGTTTCTCAGCGGCGGCGGGCCTGGACGATACGGGGAATCCCCGCGTCATCGGCGAGCGTGGATGCAGCCTGCAGATGCGGTGCGGCCGCCAACACCTCCTCGGATGCTCGCTGCGGACCAATCTCCACCAGCAGCCAGCCTCCCGTCACCAGCCGGGCGGCGGCCATTTCCGCCAGCCGCTCCAGCGGCTCCACGCCCCGCGGTCCGGCCACCAGGGCACCACGAGGCTCAAAGTCCCGCACATCCCGCGGCAGCCCGGCAAACTCATCCTCACGAATGTAGGGCGGATTGCTGACGATCAGATCGAAGGTCTCTTCCACAGGCAGGACCGAGAGCAGATCACCCTCAAGCACCCGTACCCGATCAGCCACGCCATGGGCCTCCACGTTTTCTCGAGCAATCGCCACCGCCTGCGGAGAGATGTCGATGGCGGTGATTGCCGCGTTAGGAAGATGCCGGGCGAGCGCCACGGCAATCGCCCCGCTGCCTGTCCCCACGTCAACGATCCTCGCTCCAGCGAGACCGCGACACAGATCCAGACTGCGGACCACGAGCGACTCGGTCTCGGGCCGGGGCACGAGCACATCGCGGGTCACACGAAACGGCAGCGAGAAAAACTCCTTGGTGCCCGTGAGATAGGCAACCGGCTCGCCCTGCCCACGTCGCTTGACGAGCTCACGAAACGCCGCCCTCGGCTCATCCGCCACAACCTCGTCAAATCGCGTATAGAGGTCGATGCGTTGGCAGCCGAGCACTGAAGCCAGCAGCACCTCTGCATCGAGCCGCGGCGAGTCAGCCTCGCGGCCGCGGAGCCAGCCGGTCGTCCACTCGAGCAGGCGGCCTACGGTCCACACCTCGGCTTGCGGGCTGCCTGCGGTCGATGGAGTCGTCATCACGTGTCGAGGGCCTCACGCACTGGCCTGAACCGCCGAGCGAATCAACGCCCGCTCATGCTCAACGAGGGCACCGAGCACCAGCGTCAGTCGTCCAGCGAGCACCTGATCGAGCGTAAAGCTCTGATTGATCCGGTGGTCGGTGAGACGATTCTGGGGAAAGTTGTAGGTGCGGATCCGCTGCGAGCGGTCGCCCGAGCCGACCAGGCTTTTGCGAGCCGAGGCTCGCTTGTCATGCTCCGCCTGCCGCTGCCGCTCATAGAGCCGCGTCTTGAGCACCCGCAGCGCCTTGGCGAGATTCTTGTGCTGACTTTTTTCGTCTTGGCACTGCACGACGATGCCCGTCTCGAGATGGGTCAGCCGCACGGCCGAGGCTGTCTTGTTGACGTGCTGTCCGCCCGGCCCGCTCGCGCAGAAGAGGTCTTTGCGATACTCATCCGGCGAGATCGAAACTTCCACGTCTTCCGGCTCTGGCATCACCGCCACGGTGGCAGCAGACGTGTGGATGCGGCCTTTGGTTTCCGTATCGGGAACCCGCTGCACCCGGTGGCCACCGCTCTCAAACTCCAGCCGACGGAAGACATCCTCACCAGAGATACCCAGCACGATCTCCTTGAAACCACCAAGCTCGGTGGGGCTGGCATCGAGCAGCTCGATCGTCCAGCTTTCCGCCGCGGCACAGCGGCGGTACATCTCGTAGAGATCGCGGACGAAGAGCGCAGCCTCATCCCCACCCGTGCCCGCACGCAGCTCCATGATGCAGCGGCGGCGGTCGGCATCCTCGTCGGCCCCGAGCGAGTCGAGCAGGGTTTCCCACTGCTGGTCCCGCTTGGCTTCGAGTTCCTCGAGTTCCGCCTCAGCCAGGCCGCGAAGCTCGTCGTCATCGCCAGCGGCCAGTTCGCGGTTTTCCTCAACCTGCTTTTCCAGATCGAGCAGACCGCGATACCGCGAGACAACACGAGCCAAAACGCCGTGTTCTCTGGCAACTGCCGCCATCTTCTGCGGGTCGGTCTGAATCACCGGATCGGCAAGATCCCGCTCGAGCGTCTCGAATCGAGCAAGCTTCTCCTCGAGTTCATCGCGCATGGTGGCGGTACCGGCGGGTGTCGCACTCGACGACTCTTACGAGTCTGAGGCTGCGGCCGCCTTGCCCTTCTTGCGAGACAGGCTTGCGTAGCCCGCTCCGGCAAACTTGTTCTTGAACTTCTCGATCCGGCCAGCGGTGTCGATGAACTTCAGTTTGCCTGTGAAGAACGGGTGGCAAAGGTTGCAGATGTCGACCTTCAACTCAGGCACGGTGCTGCGTGTGGTGAACGTATTACCACAGCCACAACGCACGGTTGTATCGACGTAGTGAGGATGAATGCCGTCTTTCATGAAATCGCCTTATCTTGTCCGCGAAACACGTCGCGATCGGGAGCCCCACACAATAACCGCTGATTGGCAAGTCGGCAACGCTGGTCACGCAAACCTCCTCATGGCGAGGATTCTTCCGCTGCCTCCGCTGCAACCAGCCGCGCGGCGGTGAGCCGACTGCCATACCGCTGCGGCGATTCATCCGCCTCGAGCAGCCGCCGAGCCACGTCGGCCTGCCCAACTGCCGCATAGGCTGCGGCGGCATTGATGCGGGCCGCATCAGCCCAGCGTCCTTCCGGGCTCTCTGCGAGCGTCATGCGATCGAGAAAATCGATGGCCGCCTCAAACTCGCCCTCTCCGAGCGTGACCGCGCCGAGAAAATAGGTCGCGTCTTCTTTCATCTGTCCCACGAGCCGCCGCAACAGATCGGCCTGCTGGGGTGGCATGCTTGAGAGGAAGCCGCGAATTCTGGTTTCGCTTGGCCTTGCCGCAAGGTAGGCAAACTTCGCTCCGCTGCGACCATCGAGCTCTCCGCGAAACTCGCGAACACGGGCGGTAAACAGCGGCCGGAAGAGCCGCGGAGGACCGTCACCGGCAGGCTCAGGAAGCTGCACGGAGAGCGGGGCCAGTTCACGGGTGATTTCGGCCTGCAGCTGGGCTGGCTGTTCCCGCCGCATCCGCTCGGAGTGCCAGGGAAGGCCCAGAGCCCTGCGGGAACGTCCTCGGCCTGCTGCGGCAGCCCGGCAGCGACCTCGGCCACGAGCGACGTGGCAGGCACCGCCAGCGACATTGCGTTGCTGCCCACCAGCGACTTCTCCACCAGCAGCATGCGTCGCGACAGACTGGCTGGAGATGCCGCCACCAGCACGCCAAGTCGCTCCATATCTCCGGCGCGCACGGGGTAGCGGCGTTGCGGCAGGTCGAGCGCCTCAAGGATGGCGGGGTCGCTGGCTGCCTGGCGGACGGTGGCGACCCCCTGGCCGCCAGGCCCGGGAATCGGCATTCCGTAGGTCGGCTCGTAGAGCCACAGTTCCCCATCCGAGAGCACCGCTGGCACCCACGGCACAAGCGGTGCATCGGCCGCATCGCCCCCCTCAGCCTGCGTGGCCAGCATCACACCGCGGAGACCGGCATGCCGCAGCAGCTCAAGAAAGATCCAGCTCCGCTGGGCGGCACTCGCCCGTCCAGACAAGAGAATCTCGCCCTGCCGAAACCACCGCGCCCCCGAGTTTTCAGAGGTTGGCTGCATCGGCGGGTCAGACACAAGGGCCAGCGATCGCACCGTCCAGGCGAAGAGCCGGTCGGCGATCTCCAGGTCGTCAACCGCCTCGCCACGGATGCTGGCTGCAAGATCCGCCAGCCACCGCTGGTCTCGCAGGAAGGTCGGGTCGTCCATGCCGTCGAAGGTTGAGCCTGCCAAGGCTTCACCAGGAACGCTGTTGCGGAGTTCTTCTGGGAGCCTCTGGATCAGCGGGTCGGCCTCCCACGGAACCTCGGCGACCCCCGCGTGGCTCCACTGATTGAGGCGGTCGAAGACCTGCTCGTACGCGGCCGCTTCGTCGAAATCGTCGAGCCGGCGGAGCACGCCGATCGCCCCGTCAAGCAGCTGCTTACGGACTTCGGCGGGAACCACCGCAACCGCCCGCACCGTCTCATTCTGCCGAGGTGCTGTCGGCTTCGCCCGCCCCCCGTCGCCGCAGCCCGCCAGACTCAGCAGCGACAGGCCAACCGCCAGCAGCATGCGTGGTGTGCCGTGCATTATGCAGGTGCCTCCAGCAACTCGAGCCTCATGAATCCGCAGCACGCGACCGAGCATGACCTCAAACTCCTCCAGCGGCACCATGTTCGGGCCGTCGCTCATCGCCTGATCAGGATCGGGATGCGTCTCGAAGAAGTATCCATCGACCCCCACGGCGGCGGCGGCACGCGCGAGCGGCTCCACCAGGCTCCGGTCGCCGCCGGTTGCCCCTCCCAGGCTTGCCGGCCGCTGAACGGAGTGCGTGGCATCAAAGATCACCGGAGTCCCAAAGGCTCGCATGGCGATCAGCCCTCCAAAATCGTTTACCAGCCGGCCATACCCGAAAAACGTGCCCCGCTCGCAGAGCATCACATCCCGGCAGCCGCCGGCGAGAAGTTTGGCCACGGCGTGCTTCATGTCTTCCGGCGCAAGAAACTGCCCCTTCTTCACATTCACCGCCCGCCCGGTCGCCGCAGCCGCCAGCAGCAGGTCGGTCTGTCGGCAGAGAAAGGCGGGGATCTGCAGGAGATCACAGACCTCGCCGGCAGCAGCCGCCTGCTCAGGAAGATGCACGTCGGTGGTCACCGGAAGACCATGCTCACGGCGGACCTTGTCGAGCACGGCCAGCCCCTCATCGAGCCCCGGTCCTCGATAACTGCCCGCACTGGTGCGGTTTGCTTTGTCGAAAGAGGCCTTGAAGACGAGCTGGATCTGGAGGCGGCCTGCCACACCGCCGAGCGTCTCCGCGACCTGCATGCAGAGCGATTCACTCTCGATCGCGCACGGGCCGGCAATCACCAGCGGCCGCTCTCCAGGCCCGCATCGGGCCACACCGATCTCGGCAGGCAATCTGGGGGTCACTCCGGCATCCTTTTCTTGGTTGTGGCACCTGAAGCCTGTTCGCGGCGGCGAGCTGGGCGGCCCCACGTCGTCTCCGGAATCCTAGCAGGAACACCTCGCCGCATGAGCAGTCAGGCGCGCCGCATTTTGCAACAGGTGTTGCATTTTGCGGCGCGCAAAATGCGTCACTCTCACGGTTTCCCCACGCCCGGTCGCAGCCATCCACTGACGACACCCCACAAAAAAACTTCTCTCTTGGGGGAAAAAGACGTGTTTTGACTCTTTCTTGGGGCCGCTGCCGCTCTTTCATCTGGTTTGGCACAGCACGTGCAACTTCTTTTCTGGCAGTGGCGAATTCCGGCGCCACGTTTGGACCCACAAAGGTGGGGCCTCCGACTTTTTCGAGTTCACGGTCGCCTTGCCCCTGACCCGTGAACTCATGGCGGGACGTCCCGTCGGGTCAGAGGCCCCACTTTTCTTAATTTCTCAAGTCACACGCCGCCACCACGCCGCCCCTCAGGGGCACCAAAGCTGATGTCATGTCGGCCGACCCTTGACGACATGGTGGCCTCTGACCTAGTTTTGCAGGTTTGCAGCATCAGGCAGAGAAGGGCATCGGTTCCCGCCGCCGATGACTTTTTGTCGCCAGCGTAGCTTCAATTGGCAGAGCACCGCATTCGTAATGCGGGGGTTGCGGGTTCGACTCCCGCCGCTGGCTTTCTGATTGGCTCCATCACCCTCGAGGGATTTCAGCTTCCATGGCTGTCAGCGACACGATCGACGTAACGGACATGATCACAGGCACCGGGCCGTTCGGGCCGAGCGACCTGCGGCGGCTGAGCGAGGCTCTCGCCGAGGGCGGCGAGATGTTTCGCAGCCTGCGGCTTGCCATTCGAGACCTGGAAGCCGCAGGCGACCGCAGCCCGGCAGCGACGGTTCGTCTGGGGGTTGGTCAGTATCTGCTCGGGCGGTTTACCGACGCCATCACCACGCTCAAGGCCGCCGACGGAAGCGCCATGGCGCTCTACTACCTCGGCCAGGCTCAGGCTGCTGTCGAAGCTTTTGACGACGCCGTCATCTCGTTCCGTGGTGCCGGCCGGGCCGGGTATGAAAAGGCGTCGTGCGAGGCCGAGGCGGCGGCCTGCCAGCGGAAGAGTGGCCAGCTTGACGAGGCGGGGAAAACCCTCGAGGCAGTTTCCGCAGAGGCGGAAGGCTCCGCTGACTACTGGTGTCAGGTCGGCCTCCTCTCAGCAGCCCGTGGCGACGAACTTGCCGTGACCATCGACGCTTTGGAGCGAGCCATCGCTGTCGATCCTCTCCATTCAGAAACACTCTTTGAACTGGGCGTTCTCAATGACCGCCTCGGCAACGACGATGAAGCTCGCGACTGCTACCGGAGTTCTCTCAAGCGATACCCGGCAACGGTCGGAGCATTGCTGAATCTCGGCCTGCTGCATGAGGATCGCGACGAGTTTTCCGATGCCCAGCGGTGCTACAACCGCATCCTTGAGGCCTATCCCAACCATCCCCGCGCTCGGTTGTTTCTCAAAGATTCCTCTGCCTCCAGCGACCTCCAACTCGACGAGCAGCAGAAGAGGCAGCGAGACAAGCTCGAGCAGAAGATGGTGCTCCCGGTGAGCGACTTCGAGCTTTCTGTGCGAAGCCGCAACTGCCTGCAGAAGATGGGCATCCACACGCTGGGGGATCTCGCCCGCACCACGGAGCAAGAGATCCTCGAGAGCAAGAACTTTGGCGAAACAAGCCTGACCGAAATCAAGGAAATGCTCGAGTCACAAGGGCTTTCGCTCGGCCAGTTCGCCCCTGAGCCGGCAGCCGGCGAGCCTGTTCTTCCCGACCACGAGCCATCGGCCGACGAGCAGGAGATCTACTCGCAGCCGATCACAGAGCTCTCGCTCTCGGTTCGTGCTCGCAAGTGCACCACGAAACTGGGCATCACGACAATCGGCGAACTTGTCCGTCGAACAGCCGAGGACCTGATGGAGTGCAAGAACTTCGGCGTGACCAGCCTCAACGAGGTCCGCGAGAAGCTTGCGGAGCGAAGCCTACGGCTGCGAGGCGAGTAGTCCTTTTCTCGGTAAAAAACCCGCACAAAACCGAAAATCACCCCTTGCGGGGGGTGTATTCATTGAGTTTTGGCCCTGTTTTTGCTAGGATTGCGTTTGTCAGGGAGACAGGGCTGTCGAGGGGCGCATCGGTGCGTTCGGGTCCACTCTACGACTGGGTGACGCGCACCGTTGTCGCGGGTTGCCTGAGGCCACGACAGGACACCCGTTGATGACGACCGCAAGCCTCCGTGAAAAGCCCGTTCGCGATCTCGCCCGCCTCGCCAAGCAGCATGGCGTCACTGGCTGGCATTCGATGCGGAAGGATCAGTTGATCCGAGCGCTGGTGAAGAAGGCCAAGTCGAAGACCGTGGCCCCGGCAGCGACACTGCGACCCGCCAGCACAACGACCGTAAAGGCACGGGCTGGTAAAACGGCACCACGCGGAGGGACGGCCGCGCGGAAGGATAGCCGCACATCCCCACAGGCGTCTCCAAACGGCAGACCATCGAAGACGGGAGCACGGGAAGCTGCCATTGCGCGGCGGCTCAAAGATGCCCGGGAGCGGCTCGCTCGGGCAAAGAACCTGGCTTCAGACCCTGATCAGGGCAAGCCGGGGCGTGCCCGTCGTGATCGGCTTGTGCTGATGGTGCGTGGCCCGCACTGGATTCACGCGTTCTGGGAGGTCACACCGCGGAGCATGGCGCGAGCTGAGGCCGCTTTGGGCCAGGAGTGGCATGCTGCCCAGCCGGTGCTCCGCCTGCTGGAAATCGAATCAGGCTCGCAAGCGTCAGCCTCTGAGCGGGTTGTGCGAGAGATCGAAATCCATGGGGGGGTGAAAAACTGGTACATCGACATCAAGGACCGTATCACCTGTCGAGCTGAAGTCGGCTACCTGGCGCCATCGGGCCGCTTCCATGCCATCGCCCGCAGCAACATGGTGTCGACGCCTTCGCCGTCGCAGGGAGACACGCTCGACGCCCACTGGGGTGAGATCGTCGAAAACTGCGACAAGATCTACTCCATGAGCGGCGGGTTCTCTCCGGAAAACAACAGCACAGAACTGCAGGAGCTCTTCGAGGAGCGTCTGCGCAGGCCGCTCGGTCCTCCCGCTGCTCGGCGGGCCGGCAGCAATGGCATGGAGCCGGAAGAGGGCGTGCCGCGACGAAGTGACTTCCTCCTGGAGGTCGACGCGCAGCTGGTGGTGTTTGGCGTCACGAAGCCGGGGTCGTATGTGACGCTGCAGAGCGAACCCGTCAGGGTGCAAGACGACGGCACCTTCCGTGTGCGGCTTGACATGCCCGACAAGCGACAGGTCCTGCCGATCGTGGCGAGCACGGCCGACGGCGTGGAAGAGCAGACGATCGTGCTTGCGGTCGAGCGAAATACGAAGGTGATGGAGCCCTACAACCGCGACGCTGGCGACCTGTAAGGCTGCCAGCCGCCCCACTGTCGACCTCCCGCAGGGCGATGCTGACGGCGGAGGACAAAACTCGCCGCCGAGTTGTCACCCCCTCGACCGGCAAGGCGTATAATGCAGCGGTAGTGCCAATGGCCAACGGGCCTGACGCGATAAGTTTTCTGCCATGTCCGTGCTGTCGTCGCCCAATGCCGGTGAGCTCTTAGTGAAGCTCGTTGGGGGCCGACTTATGGCTTCGGTTGCGTGTATAGCCACGGCGGTGGGCTTCGCCCTCCCGCGGATCACATGCCCCGAGGTCTAAGGCTCCCTCTTCTTAATTGAACGAGCTCTCCGCAGATCGCGCCGCCACGGCATTGCGGTGGAAAACTTATCGCGTCGGGCCTGAGGGTCAGCGACAAAAAAGCCTAGAAAAAGCGTGCCAAACGCCCATCAGCGTTTGTGCCTTCGGGAACGCGAGCGGAAGAAAATCGGGTACGGCTACCCGATTTCGATTCTCTCAAGCCTGGAGGTGTGGCGATGGGTAGGCGAAGGAAGAGCGAGTTCCCGGAGGTGTCGATTCACAAGACACACGGGAGAGCCCGGCTACGGTTTGGCGGACGCGACATCTGGTTGGGCAAGGCGGGAACCCGTGAGGCTGAGGAGAACCGCCAAAGGGTCCTTGCAGCATGGCTCGCCAACGGGAACCAACTGCCCGACGGCTTCACCCTCAAGGCCGAGGAGCCCGCTGTTGTCGTGCCTGCCAACCTTACGCTGAAGGCGACCTCTAGGAACGGGCTGCGAGTTGGCGAGCTTGTCTCCATTACCCTGGTAGACGTTGCGGGCGGCAAGACAAAGGCGGACCTACGCAGCAACTCCCGATGGTGGCGGCTGCGGGCTGCCGCTGAAGCTCTGGAGCCATACGCCGACATGCCGGCTATCGAGTTTGGCCCGCGGGCTCTCGGTCAGGTTTGCCGGTGGCTGGCGACAACTCCGATGCGGAAGCTCAAGGACGGCCAGCAGGTATTGCGAACCCGTACGTGGTGCCGCGAGGTGGTCGAAGCTATCCGCCGAATCTTCCGGGATGCTGTCGCCCGTGAAGACCTGCCACCGGAAAGGCTTGTGGCCCTGGAGTCGCTCAGGCCGTTGCCGGGCATCGATAAGGCCCGCGACCCCATCGAGCGGGAGCCAGTGCCCGCAGACGTGTTCGAGGCAACCTTGGCCTTGATGCCCAAGGTGCTGGGGGACCTGCTGCATTTCATGTGGCTGACGAGCTGCCGACCGTCGGAGGCGTGCAGGATTGCCCGCTGCGAGGTCGACACGACGCGGGAGCCCTGGGTGTGGTCGCCGCGGACCCACAAGACAAAGCGACGAGGCAAACGCCGACACATTGCCGTGGGGCCACGGGCCAGGGCTATTCTTCTGCGATGGTGGGCAGGGAAGGGCGATGGTGATCCGGTTTTCGGCCGCGATGACATGGAGCCGCCAGCAGGCAGCGTCGTGAAGTTTCGAGCACTGAGAACAGATCAGGAGCCGTTCGACTCCGCAGACCTAGCCCGGCGGGTTGCTCGAACCTGCAAGGCCAACGGCATCCCACACTGGTCGCCGTATCAGGTGAGGCACAGCGGGCTCAGTGAGCTGCGAGCTGCGGGAGGTGTGGACGCTGCCCAGGCTCAGGGCGGGCACAGCAGTGTCCAGGTCACTGAACGGTACGCACGGCCGTCAGTCGCCCGGCAGGCGGCAGCGGTGGAGGCCTTGGGATGATCCTTGCCACCATCGTGATTAATGCGGCCGTCCCTAAGGCCGATCCGCATGGCCGCAATCCACGCCGTGGCTCACTGGGGGCCAAGTTTCGAGCCCACGTCCGCAAGGCGTGCGAGGCAGTGGGCCTGGTGAAACGCGAGGGCTTCCTGGGGATGGAAGTCGCATTCTTCGGGCAGCACCCAAAGGCCAAGACAATCGACCTGTCGATTGTGCTGACCGCCGCATTAGAGGTCGGATTCCGGTTTTGTCCATCTCATAACGCCAGCGTGAGCGGTGCGTAAGTCGTTTGCTGGAAAAGACTTTCGGCTCTGCCCGCCTTGATCCAGGCTCGCAGGCGAATCATCGCTTCGGCGTTTTCTCGCAGCCAGTACGTCGCGTTGCTTTTGACCCGCAGGTTGATCACCCGCCTGATCGCGCTCTCGACGGCACCGCTGCCGATCGGCAGTTGGGAACTTCGAGCGGCCGCGTAGTCCATGCGGCGATGCTTCAGGCCATGCGTGCAGAACTCTTTCAGCCAAGTCGTCTGATCGCGTTTGCGGTGTCGAGGCAGACAGGCCTTGATTTCGTCGACGACCGCACCGATTTCACCCCTGAGCAGCCGTTTCTTCTGTGTCGTCAGCCAGTGCTTCCGCTTCGAGCCAGTCAGATTCACGCTTTCAGCGATCTTGCCCAAGTATTCGACGGCGTGCCAGAAGTCGATGAGCTCCAGGACCTGTTCAGCCTTGAGCCCCAGGGCTTTGTTCAGCTTCGGAATCCGTCGCCGGATCCAGGCGGCTCCATCGGCGACGAAGAGGATGCGAGTGGCGGCCGTGATTCCAAGGCTGATGAGAAAGGCCTGGAGCATCTCGAAGAGACGGTCGCAGGAGGCGAGGGTGCCGTCGATGATGGGCGGGAAGTCGCCTGCCATGCGACCATGTTCGTCGACCGCATAAATGATGAACAGCCGCGGCTCCCGCCAGCGAGCCGAGAACCGCTTGCGGCCCTTCTTGGTGCGGCCTTTACGAGGCTCTCGCAGTCGCACACGGCCGCCGTCGAGGCTGACCACGATCCGACGGCCTCCGACATGCCCATCAACGGCAACGCTGCCGGACGACGTCAGCTGAGCCAGCCTTTGTCCGACATGACCGCACGCCTCACGAAGGGCGTTGACGCTCACGTTGATGCAGGCGTCGGCGAGCATCTCCGATGCTTCCTCGAACGAGCCGAGCAGTGCGGCAGCCTTCACCATCCGCTGTCGAACCTGCGGCGTACGCCCCTTCACGATTCCCAAGAGCATCAACGCCGGGTAGAGCCCACGGCCTGGCTTCGCAGCGGCTTTGGCGGGATCTTTTTGGCGGTGAAAGTAGAGAATATTCAGCGTCACGTGGACGCCTGCAGGAAAGTTGACGATCTTCTGTCGCGTCCCCTGCGAGTGGTACCTGTGCGGCAGTCGGCCCACAAACGCTCGCTGTTTTTCGGCGAATGCAGCGTCTTCCACGGTCACCAGCAGAACCATCGCTTTGGTCAACGACGCGCGCCTCACCGTCAAGAAGTCCAGCCGCCGCTCAAGGGCCGCAAGCTCTGCCGCGGAAATCACCCGGCAGCTTTCCTGAATCTCCTGAATCTCGCAGTCCACCGCTGTGGCCTCTTCCTGAAGCCGCTGATATTCTTCGCTCATCCCTGACACCTCCGTGTGAAAGCAGTCTGGTAACCGCTCTCAACGGGGGCTCAGGGATTTCTACCTACACCAGTTCTCCTAGATCTCGCGCACGACAAATCGAGAATCCGCCCCCGCTGAACTCAGACACATCGCAAGTGGCTTTGCCGTATCTTTGCGCCAAAATCCCTCACTGTTGTGGTATTCAGCCATCCGCTCGATCCAAGGAAAAAAGGCTAATTGCTCTAAGTACAACGCCGAGGCAGAAGACTGGAATCGCAACGAAGATTGCTGCGATAGCAATGGAAATACCGGAAAAGAATGCCCTCGTCGCGGTTTCTGTATCACCAGTGTTTTGACTCACCCCTGTTAATAAAAAAAAGACAATCACGCCGAGGGCTATTGCCAGCCAGCCGAAGAAGAAGTGAATTTGAGCGAGCGCATTTGAAAGCGTGGCAAGTCGGTCCCATCTGTCACGATGACGGGATTGCCATTTTCGTTGGTGTCTTTGACGATTTGTCGTTCGGCCAGAGGCACTGGCGTCTTCCAGTAGGTTACTGTTTATTAAATCGTCTTTGTTGCTGTCCTCTCTGATTCCGAGTACTTCGTCAAGAACGTCTTCTTGGGGTTTTGGGCTGTTAAATACAAGCCCCTTGACATGCTGGGCTGTAGTCCAGTTTATGGAACCTTCTTTCCGGAGTCGGGTTTCCGGTGATATTATTCCGGAATCCGCCAGCTCCTTTAACTTGGCTGAAGAAACGATTTGGGAAGTGTCGGATTTATCAAGGTATTCAAAGTGGGTCATTTCAACTCAACAGAGCCTCCATTAGGTGTCGCTGAGTGCCTGTCGCTCGCATTAAGGGCAACGCTAGTTAAAGGGGGAGACTACCCTTGAAGCAGAGCCCCTGCTAGAGGGGTTTTCTGTCGGTAGTTTTTGGTGTTGTCCGCTAGCTTCCTGAGCAGGTCCACTGCCACTTTGCGACCTGGCAGGTTCCCAACACATGCAGAAGGCTGACGTGCGGTTTCGCGTTTCGCAAGGTTGTTATGGCTAGGATGGCCCTACCCGATTTCGACCCTAGGCATGGGAATCGTTGCAACTATGACAACGCCCCTGTACCATTCGAAAAGCTGCTCGCACCGCAGCAAAAGGCGATTTTCAAGGCTTTTCACGCAATGCGTTTCCGGGTAACGGGTGCTGCATTGCGGTGGAAAACTTATCGCGTCGGGCCTGAGGGTCAGCGACCGCGGCGAATCCAGGCGATCAGTATCTGCTCGGGAAGACCGCGGTAGGTCTGCCGGAAAGCGGTGTCGAAGCCTTCGCCCTTCTCGAGCCGACTGATCAGGCCGGGCAGCCGGTCCCCCTCCCGGTCGACTGCTGCAAGCGCCGCCGAAGCGATCGTCACCTGCTCTGCCGACAGCGGCGCCGTGAAGAACTGCTCCGGGTTTGGCGGAGGCGAGTTTTTGGCGACCACCTCCGCGTCGTCCCAGATGGCAAGCATCGACGCCTCCGGAACCAGGCTTCGAGCCACGCGGCGGCCGGCCGCTTCGGCAAACCAGCCCGGTGCCCCGCGAGCCCGCAGCGTTGCCGCGGTGAGCTCGGCGGCAAACATCAGCCGGCCATTGTCAGCATCAGGGTCGATCGCGACAGCCGCGTAGACCACATCGCCCGACACATCCGCATGGCCCAGCAGGTCGCGAGGCCGCTCACGGCCCATCACGTTCTGCCAGAAGTTGGAGAAGTCGTAACCGCGGGCAAACGCAAAGACGACGATGCCTCCCTTTACCAGCGGCCCTGACAGCCGGAACTTCTTCCGCAGCTGCCCATCAATATCAGCCGCCGCATCAGCCACAGCGGCAAGCCGCTCGCCCTGAAGGTTTCCCACGAGGCAGAGATCACCCCGCAGCTCAACGGCTCCCTCTTCATCCACGATTCCCCGTCGCCATAGCGGCGGCGCCTCCTGAAACCGCACCTCGCGAAGCTGCTCATGCGAGAAGTTGCGGGAGCGGCCTGCGGTGGCGATCCGCGTGAGCTCCGCCGTGCCGTCGAGCAGATCGAGCGCTGCCCCCTCGTCGATCCACTGGCGAATCACAGCGATCGTCTCGTCGGGCAGGGGAGGGCGGCCTCGCGGCATGCGTTGGCCGTCGATGTTGACGCCGAGGAGTTTTCGCACCAGCAGGCTCTCCCCGCCGCGGCCCGGCTCGATAACGCCGGAATCGGCAAGCTCCGCGAAGGTGTTCAGGCTGAAGCCCCCAGACGGATTACCACCGCCATGGCATCGCTGGCAGTTGTCCACCAGGATCCCGGCCACCTCCGACGAGAAGGGGATCTCGTCGGGACCGACTTCCGCTCGCTCAGGGGCGGCCGGCGAATCCTTCGCCGAAGGCTCCGCCATCGCAGCGGCCGGCTGCACCAGATCGAGCGAGACCGTCGGATCGGCTCCATCAAAGACGCCGCCCGCTGTGATCCAGGCAGCGAGCATGGCAAGCTCGTCAGCCGCCACCGAGCCGCCGCCGCGAGGCATATCACCGGTGCGGATCACTTCCACGAGCCGGCTGTTGAGGCCATCTCCCGGCACCACCATGCCGCTGGCAGCGAGCACCGCAAACGACCGCATGCTGAAGTCGCCACGCGAGCCCTCGACATGGCACCGGCCGCACGACCTGACGAGCATCGGGGCAATCTGCCCTGCAAAACTCGGGCCCACCGGGCCTTGAGCCAGAGGAGACGGGGCGGACGTGCTCCGTGTTGGCTGACGACGCATCTCCTCCGCCCGCCGTCGCAGCAGCTGCTGAGCCGTGGGGAGGCCCTCGATGGCAACACCCTCCGCCAGTAGCTGCTCCGCCACCTTCGCGCAGCCAGCGGCCAGCGTGCGAATGACGTCGGGCTCGATGTCTCGGCCGAGGTCGGCAACCTCTTCGAGCGCCAGCCTGCTGTCCGCCAGAATCAGGGCTGCATCCCCAGGAAGCCCCTGTTCAAGCATGCTCTGTGCTTCGTCGACCACGGCCTCGACACGAGCCACTGCCGCCGGAGCATCGGCCGCAGGGCAGCGAGGTAGCGAAACAACGCCCCACACGAGCGCCGCACACGCACAGCCCAGGCCACAGGCACGCCGAAGGACTGAAAAACCTTTCTGCGAAGCATCCATAGCACCCACCGCTGTTATCGCCGAAACAACAAAAATGCCGCAATCACCACGGCCGACGCGACCGCGGCAAGCCCAAGGCAGAGCATCAGACCAACCGCATGTCGTGCCCGTCGTCTGCGGGCTGGGGTCGGCTGGTCTCCAGGCAGGCCAACGGTTGCTGCTTCTCCACGAGGCGACAGAACCGCCGTGTCGAGATCAGCCAGCGAAGCGGCATCCCACACGTCATGCTCCACATCAGGCGGGCCCTGACCCGATTTTGGCGGCGAGTCGAGTTTCCGCAACGATCGCTCAAACGACCGGCTTTCGAAAACGCCCCCTGCGAGGCCCCCGCCTGCTGAGGAACGATGATTTTGGCTGCACACCGCGGGCAATCAATCGCATCTCCCGCCCAGCGGCGGGGCACACGAAGCCTGCGTCGACAGTTGGTGCAGCGAAACTCAACGGGCATCAGATTTCCCTGTCACACGCCAACGGCGGTTGCAGGCTCACGGCGCCCGTGAGCGGCTTCTCTCACTGCGTCGCTGGCGTCGACGGATCTGTCGCTGATCTGACTCGAGCGAAAGGACGGCAAAACTGGCTGCAACGAGGGTGGCAACGACGACAACAATCCAGCCGGCACCAGCAGCCACCGCGATCCAGCCACAGACACGGGCTGCCGCCTGGTCGCCCACCGACGCCAGCAGCGCCGCCACGCCCACGGTGACAGCAATCACGATCGGCAGCCCGATCACCCCGACGAGCGACTTCAGCAAGAGACGTTGGAGAGAACGATCCACACAGCACCACGAAAAGAAACACACCACACAGACAGCCGCGACACAGACAGCCGCGACCCGGCGGTCACGATCCAGCACTTCGACACGTCTCGCTGACGCCTTCCACTTCCGGGGAAAACAGAGACGCAGCGTCGGCGAGGCCTGACTGCCGAACTCCACCTGCCATGGATTCTGCGACCGCCAAACCGCTAGAGTCAAGTGAGGGGCCGCTCTCCTCTTCTTCGCTCTTGCCGACGGTGTGCCATGCTCCAAGCCTCCCAACCGACCGATGCCGTCGTGCTGGCGGCGATGCCTGCTCGTCGACAGCCGCCGTGTTCTCGGCGTGTTGCCACCCTCGCAGCCCTCCTGGCAGCTGCCTTGTGGCCCCCCCAGGTCATCGCCGACCGGGTGCGGCTCGACGATGGACGCGAGCTGGCGGGCAGCTTTGCCAACGTGGCTGGCGTCAAAACCGACCCCTTTGCCGATCGGCAGCAGGCCGAAGCAACGCCGATTCTTGTCTGCGATGATGGCCTCACCCGGACCTTTGTGCCGAGGCGGCGGGTGGAAGCCGTGGAGCAAGCCCCGGAGCCGGCAATCGAGAAGATCGGCATCCCCCAGCGGGTGGCCACCAGCGGCAGACGGATGGCCCAGATCGGTGGCATCCTGGCGGTCACGCCGTTTGACGAGTGGGGCCGCCGCATCTTCAGCGTGGCCACGCCCACTGGCCGCGAAGACATCGTGCAGGGAATCACCGAGATCAACCCCCGCTACACGCGAGTCGAGGGCCTGATCACGGACACGCCGGTGCAGATGGACACCCGGCTGGCCACCTCCTCCATCCCCGGGAAACCCTGGCGCGAATCATCGAGCAGTATCTCGACCGCGACGACGCAAACCAACGCCTGCGGCTTGTTCGGCTGCACCTCCAGGCAGAACGCTTCGAGGATGCCCGGCTGGAACTCGACAGCGTGCTCGAAGACTTCCCAGATCTCAAGCACCTCGCCGACGAGCGGGGGCGGCTCGCCCGCTTGGCTGCCGAGTCGGTGCTCGACGAGCTCACCCTCCGCGAAACCGCCGGCCAGCACCGGCTGTCGATGCAGTTGCTCGACTCGTTTCCTGCCGACGACGCCGACGCCGTGGTGCTTGAGCAGGTTCGCGAACGGCGGGATCGCTACCGCGACCGCATCGCCGCTGCCCGCGGCCTTTCAAGCCGCCTCAAAGAGCTCGCCTCAGACCTGGAAGATTCCGCAGACCGAGAAGCTGCCCTGGCGGTGATCGATGAGATCACCGCGCGGCTCTCGTTCGGCACAGTCGACCGCTTCGCAACCTTTCAGCGGATGACCGACGGGAGCGAGATCCCTGCCGACCGTGCGATGGCGATGGCGATCAACGGCTGGCTCGGCGGCGCGGCCTTTGCCGACGACAACCTCAAGCTCGCCCTCTCAGCTGTCCGGGTTCGCGACCGCCTGCAGACGTTTCTCACCACCGACGACGAAGTGAAGCGTCGCGAACTCTTCGACGCCCTCTCCCAGGAAGAGGCCTTCGACGCCGCCACGGTGAGCACCATCGCCCGCATGATGCCGCCGCCCCACTCCGCCGGCGAGCCGATCAGCGAAGGCCTGTATGCGTTTGAGGTAGCGCCGCTGGAGGATCAAGAGCCCGTCCGTTGCCTCGTTCAGCTTCCTCCCGAATACGACCCGCTGCGGCCCTACCCGGTGGTCGTCAGCCTGCACGCCGCCTGGACCACACCCGAGCAGCAGATCGACTGGTGGGCCGGCATGCCCGGGCCCACCGGCACCCGGCTGGGGCAGGCAACCCGCCACGGAATGATCGTGGTCGCCCCCAATGGGCCCCACCGAAGCAGGCCACCTACGGCTTCACTGCGAGTGAACACGCTGCGGTGCTGGCCTGCCTGCGGGAGGCCTGCCGACGGTTTGCGATCGACACCGACAGGGTGTTTCTCTCAGGCCACTCCATGGGGGGCGATGCCGCCTGGGATATGGCGCTGGCCCACCCCGACCTCTGGGCAGGGCTCGTGCTGATCGCTCCGACCTCCGACCGCTACGTGCAGCACTACTGGGAAAACGGTCGCGATCTGCCGATCTACGTCGTCGGGGGCGAGCTTGATGTCGGGCGGCTCGACGCCAACGCAATGGACTTCGATCGCTACCTGCGGAAGTCGTTCGACATGACCTACGTCGAGTATCTCGGCCGAGGCCACGAAAACTTCTCCGACGAAATCCTTCGCATCATGGACTGGATGGGCCGCCAGCAGCGGACCTTTTTCCCGAAGGAGTTCGCGGCTGTCTCAATGCGTCCCTGGGACCGCTTCTACTGGTGGGCCGAGTTTGCAGGCCTGCCCCCGCGAACGATGCTCCTGCCAGCACAGTGGCCCCCAGGATCAGGCCACCGCTCGGCCACGATCGAGGCCCGGCTTACACCAGGCAACACGATCAGCGTTCGCAGCGGCTCAGCCCGCACCGTCGTCTGGCTGTCACCCGAACTGGTCGACTTCACCAAGTTGTTGACCGTCACCATCGATGGCCAGCGAGCTTTCCGCGGTGTGCCCCAGCCAGACCTTTGGACCCTCCTGGAAGACCTGCGGCTGCGGTCCGACCATCAGCATCCGTTCTGGCAGGCGGTCGACACCTCGGCAGAGCCCGCGACAGGCCGCCGCTGACGCCTGTCCTCACGCCGGAAACCGGCGGCCTACCGTTCGACCTGCTCTTCGGGGATGTTGGCCACTTCCGGGTCGGCGGGATTCCTCGGCAGGGAGAATCCCGTGATGAACCAGCCGTTGTCGACCACACGCATGCCGGAGCCAACGGTGCCGAAATACTTCCGGAGTTCCTCGAAGTCGGGAAGACTGCTGCCGTCGATCTTCTGCTCGCGGACAGTCTGATCGTTGCCGTCGTCAAGAATCAGGTTGATCGCTTGGCCGACGAGGCTCTTCGATTTCGGCATCTCGCCTTCCCGGATCGTCTCGTAGGCGGTACGGATCGTTTCTTCAACACGGCCGAACGATCGGCATGCCATCGACTCCGGCATGATCCGGTGCATCTCGTCGGTCACCCGCTGATAGTCGTCCGTCGTGCCGAGGCCATCACCGTCTTTGGCGGCGGTCAGCACGTGCTCGAGAAAGTCGCGGTGCGAGGCGATCATCAAGTAGCCTTCGGCAACGGTTACCGCCGAGTGCGGGAGAAGCCGTTCCTCCCGTTCGCGAAGCCGCTCACGGCGACGCGACCCACGGCGATCGCGATCATCACGGTCTCGATCAACCCGAGGTGGGGTGAGCCCGGGTGTTTCGATCTCCAGCTTGGGAATCTCAGTTGAGCGGTCGATCAGTTCCCAAATCACATGGCCGTCAAACTCGACCTGCTTCATGTCGGGGTCGGTCGCCATGCTCTTGGCGATCGTCGCCGCCACCCGATCCGGATTAGCGGCTTCAATGGCAAACAGCAGCCGTTCGCTGTCGACATCAACCGGCACGTTGGCATGCGTGATCACGATCACGCCCTCGCCGAGAGCCTGAATCAGGTCCTGCTCGACATCGATCTGGGGGCCGTCTGGATCCTCCTTGAGGCTGGCGATCACGTCATCAAACACGCCCTTTTCGCCGACCATCTCATCCACGAGGGTGTCTGCCGAGGCGAAGGCGTTTTGCATGTCCCACTGCACAGCCACCCAGCTCGAGGCATCTCGAGGCACCCAGTGCGGCGGATCAATCACCTCAGCGTTGGGGAACCGCAACATCCGCGCCGCTCGATCGAAGCGATCGGTGCTCTCTGGATCCCGCCCCTCAAGCGGCGGTGCATAGACGAGGGTGTGGTGCCGCAGTTCGTAGATGCCGTCGTCGAAGTGGACGAAACCACCGATCGCCTGAATGGCGTCGAATCCTTGGTTGGCAAGAATGTCGATGTAATCAGGCCCGCTCCGCTCACGGCGAGGAGGATAGGTCTCGCGAGCCGCAACTGCATATCGCAGTGGATCGATGAACCACCGCAGCGGATCGGCATCTTCGGAAACGTTTGCCGAGCACTGCTCCCTGATCGCCTGAAACGACGGCACGGAAGCGAGACAGTCTTCACGACCGTTCTCCAGGCTCGCGACCGTTTCCGCCACAACTCCGGCGTGGTCACCAACCACCAGCGCTTGGGGCAGATGAGCGATCGCGACTGCCCGGCGGATCGGCTGAGGATCTTCCTCATCGAGTGGCAGGGCAAACACAACAACATCCGGAGCTGCATCGTCTGCTGGCAGTTGCGTTGCGCCTCGTGCGATGAGCCGCTCGATGATCTGCTCCACGAGCGCTTCGGTCTCTTGGGCATGATCGGTGGTGTCGACCAACACGAGCGTTGCCGCTGAACCTGGGGCAGGCTCCACCAGCGCCAAAGCGATCTCTCCACCCGGAATCTTTTCCAGGTCTTCGAGTGTCAGCCCCAGCTTGCCAAGCCTGTTGCGGCCTCCCTCGCGAATCTGCTTCTCAATGCTCGCGACAAACGGCTCGAGTGCAGGATCGTTGAGAAGTTCGCCATAGCTGGTCTCGCGGAAGCTCGCTCGAAAGCCTGCCGGATCGGCAAGGCTCACCCAGCCGCGAGTCGTCGTCGGCAGCACCTGCTCGCTGGCAGCAAAACCGGCGGCAACGACGCACCGTCCGGCCGGCACGATGGACATCACGATCGCTCCGCAGACACCCAGCAGGCGGTAGCAGAACGGGCGACGTGAGAGCGAGCAACGTAGTGCGAACACAAATGACTCCTTCAGGTGGTGACCCTAAGGGGAGGACGTCTCCGCCCGAGCGCATCGAGTGCGCGGAATACCGGTTGTATCGAGCGACGCGGACGGTTTTCTCGACTGAAATCTGAACAGAACGCCACAGCCGCTAGGAAACGCCAAGCTGAGGCCATTCCAGACAACGGCCCCAGCCAACCTCCATTCCACAAAACCTGCCCCGTTTTCCGCAACCCTGCGGCTGGTTTGGCAAGAGGGACGGGTCTTCAGCAAGCGGGACGGGTCTTCAGCAAGCGGGACGGGTCTTCGGGTGCCGCAGGCACCTCGGCTGCGCCGAGGCCGCTTCGCGGCCCGAGGACCCGTCCCGTTTCATCCGCTGCGTCCCGTTTCATCCGCCGCGCTGGAGATGGGCCGCTTGGGGTCTCGCAAGGCGGCCTGTCAGAAACCCAGAAAGAAGAGCCAAACGAGTGATGCGGCGGCTGCGAAGGCGGTTTCTTCAGCGAGCCACCCGCGAGCGACGGCCAGCCGCGCGAGGCCCCCGAGGCCAACCACAAGCCCGGCCGCCACGATCGCGAAAACGGCCGGCAGGCCACGGGCCGCTGGCACCAAGACCACGGCCACGAGCAGGGGCCACACCGCCACCACGGCGGGCAGCAGCCAGGGCTGGAGCGGTCGCCAGAGCGGTGGCCGTCGCCCGGCCACCTGGGCGAGTTGCGTCCAGGAACTGCTCGACGCCCCGGCACGCGTGAGAGCCGCATCGGGAAGCACGAGGGTCGCCACGAGCAGGCCGCTGGCCATGCCGTAGAGGCCGACCAGCGGCTGTGCGACAAACAGCCACCGCACCATCCCCAGCAGCGAGCCGACCATCATCAGCCTGAGATACCACCGCCGCAGCTCAGAGTTGCCAAGCGGCCTCCCGCCTGCCGTCGCCTCCCGCGGCAGGCAGCTGCGGCGATCCGCCTGCGCGACAATCGCCAGCAGACCGGCAGCCAGCACACTCCAGATCCCTGCGATGATCGGCGGCCCCTCCACACCGGACCGCGCGGCGGGCGGCACCGCCATCGCAGCGAGCGACGCCACGAGCGTGACCGCCAGCGTGCCGCTGGCCGCATCGCTCGCCGAGCACCGCAGCCAACGGCAGGCCAGGCCTAGCAGCGATGCCGCCACGCAGCCCGAAGCCACGGCCCAGGAGATCGTAGCGCTGCCTCCCCACGCTGTGCCGATCAGCGTTCCCAGCAGCGGCCAGGCCATCCGCTCCGCCGCCCACGCCAGCGGGATCGCCGCGGCCGTGCCGCCAGGGCGTCGAGCTGAACCGCTCATGGGCATGTCTCCCGCAGCCACCACGGCCACGACCGCTCCGTGGGCCCAAGCCAGCGGCAGCACCAGTTCCGCCGGCAGGCGTTGCAGCAGGAGCAGGCCGACCGCGGCAGTCACTACGGCGAGCCATGAGGCGGCTCGACGGGCATCGATAGTCGCGGAGAGCACGAGCACGTGGGGGACCACGGCGAGCATGTCAGTCGTCCTCACCGTGCCGTGCTGTGCCCCACGCGCAACGCTCGCCGAGAGCTCTGGCTGTCCGTGAAAAAAGCCATCCGTGGCCTTTTTCCACTCAAGCGACGCCCCAAAAAGCCGAGGTTTTTGGGGGTCGCCGGTCACCGCATCCTGCGGCGGCAGACTTGCTCCACAGTCTGCTGGGCCTCACGACGTCGAGTGGGCCCCAGGCGACGACGAGCGTGGGCGACCCACGCCCTGCACCCGCAGTGGCAGGCCCAGGATCCGCAGGAAGCCTTCGGCATCGGTCTGGTCGTACGACCCGCCAGCTTCCATGGAGGCGATTGCCTCGTCGTAGAGGCTGTTGTCGCTCTGCCGGCTGGCCACGAGCATGTTGCCTTTGTAGAGATTCAGCGTCACGCTGCCGCTCACTGGCCGCTGAGCCTCGCGAATGAACGCAAGCAGGGCGTCCATCTTCGCTGAATACCAGAAGCCGTAGTAGACAACCTCAGCCACGACTGGCGAGAGCGTGTCGCGGAGATGCACGAGATCGCGGTCGAGCGTCAGCTGCTCCACGAGACGATGCGCCTCATACAGCAGCGTCATCCCCGGGGCCTCGTAGACACCTCGGCTCTTCATGCCGACAAGCCGGTTCTCCACGATGTCGGTGCGGCCCACGCCGTTGCGGCCACCGATCTCGTTGAGGGCAAGCACCAGCTCGTGCGGAGCGAGCCGCGTGCCGTTGACCGCCACCGGCACACCCGACTCAAAGTCGATGGTCACGGTCTCCGGGGTGTCGGCCGCCTCCTGAGGAGCGACGGTCATGCCGAAATCGACCACCGAAAAGCCGTCGGTGGTGAGGTCTTCCAGGCAGCCCGCCTCGTAGCTCGTGTGCAGGCAGTTCTCGTCAGACGAATACGGCTTGCTGTGGGTTGCCTTGACGGGAATCTGCTTGGCGTCGCAGAAGTCGAGCATTTCGGTGCGGCCGGGAAACCGCTCGCGAAACTCAGCCATCCGCCAGGGCGCGAGCACTTTGATCGACGGATCGATCGCCTCCGCGGCCAGCTGAAAGCGACACTGGTCGTTTCCTTTGCCGGTGGCGCCGTGGGCAAACACCGTGGCCCCTTCCTTGTGGGCAATCTCCACGCAGACGCGGCTGATCAGCGGCCGAGCAATCGACGTGCCCAGCAGATAGGTGCCCTCATAGCGGGCCTGCCAGGCCAGCGTCGGGAAAGCAAAGTCGCGGCAGAGCTCCTCGCGGGCGTCGACGATCATCGCCTTCTTGGCACCGCAGTCGGTCGCCTTCGCCAGAATCGCCTCACGGTCTTCGCAAGGCTGGCCAAGGTCGACATAGACCGCGATCACGTCATAGCCCTTCTCGATCAGCCAGCCGAGAAGCACCGAGGTATCGAGCCCGCCCGAATACGCCAAAACACACGTCTGTTTCATCTGATCCTGTTTCCCGCTCATCGCTTAAAAAACACCCGCTCCTATCGGCATTCCGCTATGCGAATGACCGTTCTCACGGAACCTCATGCACGAGGGCCATATTGTGGCCGCCGGTCCCAAAACCGATACCCGCCACCAGCAGAATCCGGTCGCCAGAGGCCAGACGGCCTTCGGCGAGCCCCCAGTTACTGACCCGCTCGAGCAGCTGATTGATGTCGCGGGTGGCCACGTGGGCCAGCGGCGTCACGCCCCAATAGAGGGCCATCTGTCGCAGGGTCTGCTCGCTGTCGGAGAGGCCGACCGTCGGCACCGCCCCCCGCCGCTTCGAGCGGGCGATCGCGGTCAGGCCACTTTTGCTGGCCACGACGAAGAGCTTGGCATCGAGGTCACCCGCAATCCGGCTGGCCCCTTCAACCACCGCCTGGGTGATCGGATGCAGCCCCTCCACCAGCCGTTGCGGCGAGGGTGGAAAGTCGGGAACCGTGGTGGCCAGACTGCCACGGGTTGCCACGATCCGCCCTTCCACATACTTCCAGCGGTCCTCGAGATACTGCTGCTCGGTGGCCCTGGCAATCCGTCGCATCATCTCCACCACGAGCCGCGGATGCTCACCGATGGCCGTCTCCCCGAAAGCATGCAGGCGTCGGCCCCATCGAGGATCGCGTTGGCCACGTCGGTGGTCTCGGCCCTGGTCGGCCGACGGGCGTGCTGCATGCTGTCGAGCATCTGCGTGGCGACGATCACCGGCTTTTGAAACTGCTGGCAGACTCGAATGATGTGCTTCTGGACCATCGGCATGCTCGCCACGTCCGTCTCCACGCCGAGATCACCACGGGCGACCATCACGCCGCCAGCCGCTTCCACGATTGCCTCGAGATTGTCGACCGCTTCCCGCTTCTCGATCTTGGCAATCACACGGGCCCGCGACCCGCGGGTTCGCAGGAGCTGCTCAAGCAGCGTCACCTCAACAGGGCTGCGGACGAAGGAAAGGCTGACAAAGTCGGCCCCGGCTGCTGCCGCCCACTCAGCATGCTGCCAGTCGGTCTGGCTCATCGCCGGCACGGAGAGCTTCACGCCTGGCAGATTGACCCCCTGACGGCTGCGAATCGGTCCTGGCTGCACAACGCGGCAGCGGGCCTCGTCGGGGGTCTTCGACTCGACCACAAGCGAAACCGTTCCGTCGGCGATCATCACCGCGTCGCCAACAGCAAGCTCATCCACAAGGGGCGGATAGTTGGTGACAAACCGGTCGGCCCGGTCGCTCTCCTCACCTCGCACAAAGGTGATCTCGGCCCCTTCCACGCACTCTACAAGGCCGTCAGGAAGCTCACCGAGTCGAATCTTCGGCCCAGCCAAATCGACCAGCACCGCCACCGGCCGCTCGAGTTCTGCCGACACGCTGCGGATGCGGCCGAGCGTTTCTTCATGCTCAGGGATTGATCCATGGGCCATGTTCAGCCGGAAGACATCGACGCCCGCCTCTACGAGACCGCGGATGGCTTCCTCTGTGCGACTGGCGGGCCCCATCGTGGCCACGATTTTCGTGCGGACAAACGCGTCGGCTTCGCGAGAGATGGGAGAACGTGGTGCGGACAGCGGGGCAGGGGAGGGCATGGCACGCATCCTCTTGGAAAGGGGAGCTGAAAAAGGGGCGGGAAGCGAACCGGAAGGACCGGTAGCGTATCCTGCGGGGAGGAAACCGGCGAGCGAATGTCCGAGTTTCCGCATGCCGCTTTTTGCTTTCGGAGGTGCTCATGGCTGACGACACATTTTCCGGCCGTAGGATTGTCGTCGCCGGTGGCACCGCCGGCTTTGGGCTGGTGCTGGCCAGACATCTCTACGCTGCCGGCGGGCGGCTGCTGCTGGTCGGCCGCTCCTCACAGGGGGTAAGAAACGCGCTGGGCTGCTTCCCAGATGCTGGCCGCAGCGCTGGCGAGGTGCACGGTCTGGCGGCCGACCTGGGGCGGGCCGGCGAAGGCGAGCGGACCGCCGCCGAGGCAGCCCGGCTCCTCGGCGGCATCGACGGCGTCTTCTGCTGCGTCGGCCGCTCGGGCCGCGGCGAGATCCTGCACACCTCCGCGGATCGGCTGCGGGAGTTTCTCGAGGCCAACCTGCTCGCCGCCGTCGAGTTGACCACCGCGACCGCTGATGACGTGGCCCGAGCCGGGGGCAGCCTGGTCTACATCGGCAGCCTCGCTGGCAAGCTCGCCAGTCCCTTCGTTGGCCCCTATGCCGTTGGCAAGGCGGCGCTGGCCGCCTACGCAGATGCCGTCAGGCTTGAGCTCGTTCCCCGCGGCGGCCATGTGCTGCTGGTTTCTCCAGGGCCAATCGGCCGCCGCGATGACGACCCGGCTGCTGAAGCCGCCATCGACCGCTACGCCGCCGAGATTCGCGAGGCGGGGCTTCCTTGTGAGGCTGCTGCCCCGGGGGGACGAAGTCTCTCACGCCCCTCGATCCCGACGCACTTGCCGCCCGCGTGCTCGACGCCTGCCGCCGACGCCGCAGCGAGCTGGTCGTGCCGGGCAAGGCCGCGGTTCTGGCGGGGCTGATCGACTGGTTTCCGGATGCCGGCCGCCGCCTGCTGGCCCGCTTCACGTCGCGCTCCTAGTTGTCCGTAGCAACACCCGAAAACGCCGAGGGTTCTTTCCACAGTCTGCTCGCGGCTGGCAAGGCTGGTGTTCGCAAGCTCGCCCGCCAGCGTTTGCCGGCGAGCCGAAAGCCTCCCAGGTCGCACTTCTCCCGCAGCACCCCAGCCTTACGCCGTCGACCAGGGCTCGCCGTGCCACCACTTTGTGGGCTGCCTTGAGCGGCAGCGGCGCGAGTGCCGAAGGACGGATGTATGCGCGCCTCTCATCGTGCCCCGCCTCCCCGCCTCAATGACGCTGCCCCCAACCAGCTTCCGTTTTCCCTGGAGCTGCTGCCACCACCGGTTGGCCGCCGCCTGGGCTCTCGTTTTGCTGACGGCAGTCTGCGGCTGTGTGAGCGACCCTTTCCGGGCAGCGACGCTCTCCACAGCCGCTGTGATGCTTCCGCAGGAAACCGAGGTCAGCACCGCGGCCATCATTCCCGCAGGCGAGATGCCAGCAGCCGAGGCGTCTTCCGCGGTCGTGCAGGCGTCGTATGAGAGCGACATCCTGCTGGAAGCGACTGCGGTCGACGCTCTCCTGCCAGATCCAGACACCGATGCCCTCACCCTGAATGACTGCATCAGGATCGCCATGCGGCGGCAGCCGCGGCTTCAGGTCGAGCTGGAAAACGTCACCCGGGCAAGCCTGGCAGGCGACATCAGCTCTGCCGCGTTTCTGCCGCTGGTCAGCGCCGGCTACAGCGTGGGTGAGTTTGGCGTGAATGTCGGCGGCATCGGGATTCCGATCCCCGGAGCCCCCGCCGCTCAGGGCACCTACGTGCCGCAGCAGGGCTTTCTGCCAATCGGCTTCGACTACAACACCACCTATGTGCTCACTGAGGCCCGCATCCAGTGGCTGATCACCGACTTCGGCCGCAGGCTTGGCGTGCATCGGCAGGCTGGCCTCGCCGAGGAAATCAGCCGGCTGAAGTCGGCGAGGGCCCGGCAGACCGTGGCCCACGAGGTCACGCTCGCCTACTACGAGCTGCTGCGGGCCGAGTCGCTCTTTGACATTGCCGACGGGTCGGTCGCCCGCCTGGAAAGCGAGCTGAAGACGATCAGGAAGCTCAAGCAGGGCGGACTGCTAGAAAAGGAGAAGGTGCTGCGGGCGGAGGTGGCCCTGAGCAAGGCGCTGACGCTCCGCGACTCCGCGGAGGCCGCTCAGCGGATCGCCTCGGGCAGCCTCAACCTCGCCATGGGCACCCCTCAGCATCAGCCGACGCCAGTGCAGGGCGTCGCCACGGTGCCGGCCGTGGAACGCGATGCCACCGACTACCTGGCCGAGGCCGTCCGCAGCCGCCGCGAGTTTGCCGTGGCCCGCCGCACGGTGGCAATCGCCGACTCCAGCCGTCAGGTGGCCAAGCTTGGCTTCGCGCCAAAGGTGTTTGCCAACGGATTTTATTTCAACTTCCGGGCCGACGAACCGGGAGGCTATGTCGATGTGCCGCTCGGCTTCATCAACCTCGAGTGGGGCGTGTATGAGGGCGGCAAGCGGGTCGCGGAGATCCGTCGGGCGAGCTCCGAGGTGCGGTCTGCCATGCTCCAGACGGAGGTCCTCGCCAACACGATCGCCTTTCAGGTCAACGAGTGCTACCAGCAGGTGGTGGCCGCTGAGCGGTCGATCAGCCGCTCCGCCAAGCCGGTCGAGCAGACGCAGGAGACCTACCGGATCGTGAAGGCTCGCAGCAGGGAAGGGGATGCGACCGCTGCCGAGGTCTTTGAAGCAGAGACGGCCGTCACCCAGGCTGAGCAGGAATATCAAAACGCGATCTACGACTACCTGCTGGCCCTGGCTCGGCTGGAGTATGCCACCGGCGCCGACATCGGCTGCCATGCCCTCACGGCCGATCCCCTGGCGCTGCCGGTCAACGAGGTGGTCGGAGGGCCTGCCACACCGCGCGAGAACCCCAGCGAACGTCTGCCGCCTCCCGCAGCCATCAAGACACCCCCGCCCGCCTTGCAGGAGGCTCGCGATGACTGATCCCTCACCTTCCACCGCCACGGCCTCTGTGCCCTCGCCGGCCCGTCGCCGCAGCCCGCTCGCTGTCGGGCTGGCAGTCGTGGTGATCTTCAGTCTCCTCGTCGGTCTGGCTGCGCCTGCGGTGTATCGCTTCGTCACCTTCCGCACCACGCATTCACTGACCGACGACGCCTTCATCGAGGGGACGCTCATCCACATCGCGCCACAGCTGGTGACCGGCAGGCTGGTGCGCTTCCCTGTTGAAGTGAACGACGAGGTCGCCGCTGGTGAGGTGATCGCCCGCATCGATCCGACCCCCTTTGAGGATCAGCTGAAGATGGCCCAGGCCAAGCTGGCCATCGCCAAGGCCGAGCTGACGCGGCAAGAGGTGGGCCTTGCCAAGGTCCGCAAGGAGGTTCCGCTCTCGATCGCGGTGGCCAAACAGACGCACCAGATGGCCATCGCTGAGCGTGAGAAGGCGGAGGAAGGCCTGACGTTTACAAAGGCAGAAGTCGCCGGCAACATCGATGCTTCGGCGGCCCTGGTGGCGGTCGCCCGCACCAACCAGCAGCAGGCAACCACCGACAGCCGCCGCTTTGTGTCGCTGGCAAAGCAGGAGGCGGTGCCCAGCCGCCGCATGGAAGAGGCGATCTGGGCCGAGAAGTCGACGCAGTCGGAGCTTGAGGCGGCGCTCGCCAAGCAGCGGATGGCGGAGGCTGGCCGCACGCAGATTGTGGTTGCCGAGAAGAATCTCGCCGTTGCCGAGGCGGCGGTGAAGAAAGCCGAGATCGACATCGCTGTCGCCGAAACCGGCTGGGAAACCGTCACCGAGCTTGAGCAGATGGTGCTGCTGCGGCAGGAGGCGGTGCACGATGCGGAGGTGGCGGTGGCGGCTGCCGAGAACACGCTCGCCCACACGGAGATCCGGGCCCCTTCGGCCGGCATCATTGTCCACAAGGCGAAGCATGCCGGCGACGAGGCTCCGCCGGGGCTTCCGATCGCCACACTGCTCGATCCTGGCTCCCTGCATGTCATCGCGAACCTCGAGGAGACGCGGCTGGCGGGTGTTGCCCCAGGCAACCGCTGCCGGCTGGAGATCGACGCGGTGGGCAGCGAGCTCGAGGGCCGCGTGCTCTGGATCAACCGGGCCACCGGGGCGGAGTTTTCGCTGCTGCCGCGGGACGTGATCGCCGGCGAGTTTACGAAGGTGGTGCAGCGGGTGCCGGTGCGGATTGAGATCAACCGCGACGCCCGCTGGGATCAGCTCCGGGCCGGCATGTCGGTGGGTGTGACCATCGCGCATGGCCCGGGTGATCCCGCATGGGTCGAGCAGGTCGAGGCCGCGCGGCGGGCCGCTGAGCTGCCGGCCGACACGCACCCGGGGCGGGAATGATGCACGCCAGCGACGGCACAGCCGCAACGCCACTGCCGCGGCGGGAGCGACTGCGGCTGGCCATCACGATCGCGGCAGCCCTGGCTGTCTTGGCGACGGTCTACCAGACACTCGTGCTCACTGGCCTAGTCAACGACACGATCCGGCGGGCGCTGGATTACGACAAGGCCGATCAGATTTGGGCGGAGCTCGCCTGGGGCGTGCCGATGCTCTACGGCCTGTTTGGCAGCCTCGGCCTGGCCCAGAAAATCGGCTCCCGCGACACGCTGATCCTCGGCCTCGGCCTGTTTGCAGCCGGTAATCTGCTCTGCGGCTCCGCGACCGATCTTTCGAGCTTCTGCTGCGGCAGGATCGTCGAGGGCCTGGGCAAGGGGATGACGATCGGCCTGTTTCGCAACTATCTCTATGCTCGCTTCGACCGTCTCTTTCTTGCCGCCGTGCTCTTCTACGGCGTGTTTGCCTACGCCAGCCGGCCGCTTTCGCCGTGGCTGGCCGTCGCGCTCGCCGAGGACCTCTCCTGGCGGTGGGTGTGGTGGATGAACGTGCCGATCTGTCTCCTCAGCATGCTGCTGCTGAGATCCCTCCCGGCAGACCCGCCTCCAGCCACAAAGGCCGAGGGCACCGGCTCCAAGGTCGACCTCGTGCTGATCAATCTGCTGGTGCTGTGGGTGGCGAGCCTGGTCGTGGTCACCGACAAGGGCCGGGAGCTCGGCGGGTTGACGAGCAACACGTACGTGCTGATGGTTGCCACCTGCGGCCTGCTGGGCTGCCTGCTGGTGCTGCGGTTTGCCCTAGGGATGTCGGCCTCAAACCACTTTCGGCAGATCCTCACCTCCCGCGTGTATGTGCTGGCGATCACCACCCGCATGCTGCTGATCCTGCAGCTGGCCGCCGTGTTCGGGGTGGTTGGGCAGTATTTGACTGAGCTGCGGCAGGTTCCCCGCGAGCTGGCCGGGCTGATCTTCTTTCCCGCGGCGCCGGGCATGCTCACCGGCACCCTGCTCACCGCGCCGATTCGCGACCGACGCCTCCGGCATGTGATGCTCTTGCTGGGCAGCCTCGGCACGGCGGGGGCGATCTGGTGGCTGGCAGGCCTCGACCTGGGCACTCCGCGGTGGCAGACCGCCGCAGCCCTTGGGGTCTGGGGATTCTTTCTGGGCATGCTGCCGGCAGCGTTTCTGATCGACGAGGTGGAGGGCATCGACCGCCGCAACATGCCCTACGCGGGCCTGCTGGCGGTGGTCGCGCTGGTGGTGCCGCTGGTGATTGTGCCGTCGGTGATGTCGTCGGCGGTCGCCTCTGGTGCCGACGTGGCCTACGCCCGCCAGCGGCGGGCGGTGCGGGCGGAGCGGCCCGTCGTCGTCTCCACGCTGGCCCGCACAGCCGACCAGCTGGCGATCCGAGGCCAGCCCCCGCAGACAGCTGCAGCCGGCTCTGTCGTCACCGTTGCGGCGCTCGTCAAGCTCCGCAGCGCCGCCAGCGGCATCCAGTCGGCCTTGGCAACGCTCGCCATCTTCTGCGGAAGCCTCGGCGGCCTGGTCGCGGCGGCCTTTCTGCTGCTCCCGCACGACTGGCCGCATCGACGCTTCTCGCGGTGACTGCCCTGCGGCGACCGCTCGCTCGCCGACGAACCGCTCGGCTTTGTGTCGCGTGGTCGTCATACTTGGGAATCACCGCCGGAGCCCTCGCATGCCGTTCGACACCGACCTCGCTCACGACTTCTTTCGCGTTTCCCAGGGGAAGCCTTTTCGGCTCGCCGACCACGATCCGGGCTGGGCGGGCAGCGAGAAGATTCCCAAAGAGAAGCGGAAGGCGATCAGCAGGCAGATTCTCAAGGAGAGCCGCCAGCAGCTGACAAACACGCAGGAGTTGCTCTACGCCGCCGACAGCTGGAGCGTGTTGGTGATCTTTCAGGCGATGGATGCCGCGGGCAAGGACGGGGCGATCAAGCATGTGATGAGCGGCGTCAACCCACAGGGAGTGGAGGTCACGAGCTTTAAGCATCCGTCGGCCGAAGACCTTGACCACACGTTTCTCTGGCGGTGCATGAAGCGGCTCCCGGAGCGAGGCCGGATCGGCATCTTCAACCGGTCGTATTACGAAGAGGTGCTGATCGTGCGGGTGCATCCGCACCTGCTTGCCGCCCAGCGGATTCCCGATGTGACACCGCAGCCGCAGACATGGCAGCAGCGGTTTGACGACATCAACAGCTTCGAGCAGCACCTGACCCGCAACGGTACGGCGATCGTGAAGTTCTTTCTCAACGTGTCGCGAAAGGAACAGAAGAAGCGGTTTCTCGACCGGATCAACGAGCCTGACAAGCACTGGAAGTTTTCCGCCTCCGACGTGGCCGAACGGGAACACTGGGATGCCTACATGGCTGCCTATGAGGAGGCGATCGCCGCCACGAGCACGCCCCACGCCCCCTGGCATGTGATCCCTGCCGACCACAAGTGGGTCAGCCGGGCGGCGGTGGCTGCGATTCTCTGCAGCACGATCCACAACCTCGGCCTCGAATGGCCCGCGGTCGACAAGGCCAAGCGGCAGGCGATCCACGACGCCCACCTTCGCCTCGAAGCAGAATAGGGGCGTCGAGGGCTCGGGCCCCTCAAAACAGACGGCAAAAGGCAACGTGATGGGGAAGCAACCCAAGAGCAGCACGATCTCCAGCCTGACAGCATCGACGCCAGTCGCTGAGGCTGCCTGTGGGGTGATTGACCAGCGGCTCACGAAGGTCCGCGACTGCCTGCGAAAAACGCTCGGCAAGCCGAGCCGCCGTCGGCAGCACATCCACGCCCTGCGGGTGGCTACCAGGCGAGCAACAGCAGCGGTCGACCTCTTCCGCGACTGCCTGCCGAAGCCCGTCCGCACGGAGCTGAGGACCGTCCTGCGATCGCTGCGAAAAGCCGTTGGGGGGGCACGCGACTGGGATGTGCTCCTGGAGGCGTTGGCCACAACGATTCACGCTGCCGCCCCGTCTGACCTCCCGACGCTCGACATGCTCACCGGCTGGGCTCTGGCTCATCGCGCCCAGGCGCAGTCTGCCTTGGAGCAGGCTGCCCACGACTGTTCGCCGCGGGACCTCAAGAAGCTCCAGGTCCGCGTCGTTGCCGCTGTCCGCTGGAAGCAGAAGCCTGAGCCCAGCCTCGGCAGCTTCGCTGAACCGTTGGTCAGCCAGCGGCTTGCCGACCTCACGGCCCTCGCTGATCGTGACAACGACGCCTGGTCGCTGCTCCACGAGGTCCGTATCGCTGGCAAGCGTCTGCGATACACCCTGGAGGTGGTCGCAGGACACCTCGATCCAGCCGTGGCCGAGCATGTTGAGCCTGCCCTGGTTCGCCTTCAAGAGGTGCTTGGCGGCGTCAACGACAGTTTTACGGCTTCGCGGCTTCTCGAAGACATCCTCAGCAGCATGCGGTCGACCACGCCTGCCGTGGCCAATCGCTATCAGCACGTGCTCCAAAAACAGATCACCGAACACCAGCAGAGGATGCTCAACGGCCGCGAGGCCTTCACCGCCTGGCTCCGCGAATGGCACAGCATCGAGATGCAAGACGCCCTCAAGGCCATCTGCCGGAGACGCCCCTGACAAGCGGCTGCCACCCGGTTCGTGAGCCCAGCTGGCATGAACTCCCCACCGCGGCTGCGGAAGAGCGTTCGCTTGCTGAAACGGTATGCTCGCCGCGGGGGCGTGAGATCCCCAGACACCTCCATGGAGTTTTCGCATGCATGTCTCTGCCTCGTCATGGTGGCGAACCGCGATGCCGGTCGCACTGGCCCTCCTCACCCCGCTGTCGCTTTGTGCTGCAGAGCCGGTTGCCCACTCCTTCCTGGGCGTTGGCCAGGCAAACCAGGTGGTGATCATCGGAGAAGACAACCAGCAGCAGTGGCACTACCCCGTGCCCGCGAGCGATGGGTGGGTGTTGCCCAATGGCAACGTGCTCCTGGCGGTCTATCCGACAGCAGACGAGCCGGGCGGTGGCGTGATTGAAGTCTCACCAGAGACCAACGAGGTGGTCTTTCGCTACCGAGGCCAGCAGGCGGAAATCAGCACCGCCAGCAAGCGGGACGATGGGACCTACCTGATCGTCGAGCTCGGCCCCACGCCGCGGGCCATCGTTGTCAACGCCGAGGGCGGCATCGAGAAAGAGACCCGCCTGCAGTGTCAGGTCGACAACGCCCACATGCAGACACGCATGCTGCGGGAACTGCCAAATGGCAACTACCTAGCGCCGCACCTCTTGGACTTCGCCGTCAAGGAATACGACCCAGAAACCGGTGACGTGCTCGCGGTGTTCCCCACCGACGACCGAGGCCGCGACAAACGCGACTGGCCGTTTACCGCCATCCGCTTAGCCAATGGCAACACGCTTATCGGCTGCACAAATGGCAATCGAGTCATCGAAGTCGATGAGCAGGGCACGATCGTGTGGAGTGTCACCAACGACGACCTCGGCGAGGCTCTTCTCGACGACGCCTGCGGCGTGCAGCGGCTCCCCAACGGCAACACCGTGATCACGAGCTACCACGCGACAGGCGATCGCGTGAAGCTCTGCGAAGTCACCCCCGACAAAAAGGTCGTCTGGCGATACAGCGGCATGACTGCGGGCTTTCATCACTTCCAGATTCTGACAACCAATGGCGAGCCGCTCACCAACACCACGTTGAAGTGAGCGGGTCCGTGATGCTGGCAGCCCCAGACGCGGCAATAGCGGAGTTTGAGCTCTTTAAGGCTTGACAAAGGCTCAAGCAGGGCAATAATCATGAGAACGAGTCTCATTATCGCCTGCCGGCTTCGCCGTGAGGTGATCGTGAAGCTCCACAGCCAGCCAGTTCCCGACAGCGTGTGTCGAGGGCAAGCCAGCCAGCCGCAGGCCCGTGCCACGTGCCTGCCTCGCTTCAAACCCTAAATGCAAGGAACCATTCCCATGCACGCTGGCTTTTCTCGCCGTGGATTCACGCTCATCGAGCTTCTCGTCGTCATCGCAATCATCGGTGCACTCGTTGGCCTGCTGCTGCCGGCGGTGCAGAGCGCTCGCGGGGCAGCCCGCCGCCTCTCAAGCCTCAACAACCTCAAGCAGATGGGCCTCGCGCTGCACGCCTATCACGACAGCCGCCTGCGGCTGCCACCCGGATTCACGTCCACCCCAACCGGGCCTTGGTCGGGCGGGTCGAACGATCCGATGCCGGAGTCGGGGCCGGGCTGGAGCTTCTTCGCTGAGATTCTCCCGCACCTTGAAGAGACGGCGCTCCACGACCAGATCAACTTCGACCGTCTGATCACCGATCCCTCCAACCAGTTCGCCCGGCAAACCATTGTCTCGGGCTTTGTCGACCCGGGCGACGCCCCGCCGCGGCTGATCGACATCAAAGATACGAGCCTCAACGTGATGGCCCAGGCCGCCGTGTGCAGCTACGCCGGCTGCCTCGGCACGCTCGCCTACGAAGACCAGCCCTTCAACGGGGTCTTTCATCGCAACAGCAGGGTGCGGCTCGACGACATCAAAGACGGCACGAGCAAGACGATTGCTGTCGGCGAGCGAATGAGCCTTCACACACAGACCAGCTGGGCCGGCGTGACGCCAGGCCAGCAGATGGTCTATGCACCCGAATCGCCCAGGTACGACCCTGCCAATCCGGCGTTCAACGCCCGGCCTGCGATCGTGGCGACGCTCGTGCATGTGCGGTCGAGTGCGCCGAGCCTCACGGGGAGCCCGGGCGGCTTCATCGGCCCGCACACCGCCGGCACACAGTTTCTCAACCTCGACGGCTCGTGCCGCCTGATCACCGACCAGACCGACCCGGCGATCTTCCGCGGCCTGTGCACGCGGGCCGGTGGCGAGGTGATCCCCGGCGACTTCTGAAGAACTGCGTCCTTTCAGCTCCTCAGCCTCCGGCGGCAGCATCTCGCGCAGCCGCCGGAGGCATCTTCTCTTCATGAGCCTCCCACCACGACCCGTCGAGAGCGGGCCGACTTTTTCTGGGAAAGCTCAGGGCATGCTTCCGCAATGAGTTTTGTCAGCGTGTTGGGGGCGACGCCGAGCAGCCTGGCGTCTCGGCTTTCCAGCACCTGCAGCAGCTTGGGCTGAATTTCCAGCGGCAGCTCAGCCAAGGGTGATTCGGAAGATCCTGACCCATCTTGGCCAGCCGCTCATCAGCCCGGCAGCCGTTGCGGAAGTGCCATTGACCGGACTATTCCTTCCCAATGATTAAGAATCGGGCGGCATTCGATCGAGCGGCGGAACAGGAGCCGTGGGACGCGCTCGCGGGCATGCCCCCGGCTGAGTCGATCGCCATCGGCGAGGCTCTCTTGACCTCCGATCTCATGCGGCTGGCGGTCTTCCCCGACGACGACCATCCCCGCAGCCTCGCGGGCTCGCTCGGGATCGAATCCAGCGCCGCGCGGAAGCAGGCCGGGTGTGACCATGGCCGGGAATGAGTTCGACGACTTCCGCCGGGGGCGGTTCCAGATCGACCTGACGACCGCCTCCGTGGCTGGTCGTCGCAGTTTCTCCAGCAATCGATTCAACTCCGCCAGTTCCGCTCTCGTCATGTGCTGCATCTGACCGCGATGCAGGTCGAGAACCGGCTGATCGAGTTGGGCGAGCAGGTCTATGCCCACGGGGGTGATCTGCACGATGCCAAGGCGGCGGTGACAAGGCGGCGGTCTTTGGCCGTCCAAAAAAAAGGGAGCGAGTCGCTGCGTCCCCTGCGGCTCGCGCACAGGGGCACGA
The DNA here is from genome assembly GCA_018401745.1 of Pirellulales bacterium. Classification (GTDB taxonomy): domain Bacteria; phylum Planctomycetota; class Planctomycetia; order Pirellulales; family UBA1268; genus M30B53. The sequence goes on from JAGYJY010000007.1 coordinate 118,234, forward strand.
CAAACGCCCCGGAGGCCGTTATACCTTAAGGCCTCCGGCAGAGAGACCGGGGCAGGGGAGTGATGGCAGTTTCAGACGCACCGTATTTCGGCGAGGAGTGAGTTTCGATGGCAGAGGCGTTTACCGGCATTGAGAAGATCCGCTACGAGGGCCCAAGCTCAACCAACATGCTGGCCTTTCGCCACTACGACGCCGACGCGCTCGTGGAAGGCAAGCCGATGCGGGACCACCTCCGCTTCGCCGTCGCCTACTGGCACGCTTTCCGCGGCACCGGCGCCGATCCCTTCGGCCCAGGCACGATGCTCCGGCCCTGGGAGGCGGCCGTCGACTCCGTGGACAACGCCGTGGCCCGCGTCGGCGTGGCGTTTGAGTTCATGCAGAAGCTCGGGGTCGACTACTACTGCTTCCACGACCGCGACGTCGCCCCCGAAGGCGCGAGCCTGACGGAGGCCAACGCCAACCTCGACCGCGTGGCCGACGCCCTCGCCGCTGCCCAGGAGCGGACCGGCATCAAGCTCCTCTGGGGCACGGCCAACCTCTTCAGCAACCCCCGCTACGTCCACGGCGCCGCCACCAGCTGCAACGTGGAGACCTTTGCCTATGCCGCGGCGCAGGTGAAGAAGGCGATCGAGGTCACCCACCGCCTCGGTGGCTCGGGCTACACCTTCTGGGGCGGCCGCGAAGGCTACCAGTGCCTCTGGAACACCGACATGAAGCGGGAGACCGACCACCTCGCCCGCTTCATGCACATGGCGGTCGACTACGCCAGGGAGATCGGCTTCACCGGGCAGTTCTACTTCGAGCCAAAGCCCCGCGAGCCGATGAAGCATCAGTATGACTTCGACGCGGCCACCTGCATCAACTTCCTGCGGGCCTACGGCCTTGAGAAGCATGTGAAGATGAACCTCGAGACTAACCATGCCACGCTTGCCGGCCACGAGATTCAGCACGAGCTGGAGTATGCAGGCATGCAGGGCTTCCTGGGCTCGGTCGACGCCAACACAGGCGACACGCTCGTGGGTTGGGACACCGACCAGTTCCCCACCAGCATCTACATGACCACGCAGATGATGTACTCGATCCTCAAGTATGGCGGGCTCGCGCCCGGTGGCATCAACTTCGACGCCAAGGTTCGCCGCGAGAGCTTCGAGCCGGTCGATCTCTTCCATGCCCATATCGGCGGCATGGACGCCTTCGCCCGCGGCCTGAAGATTGCAGCCGCCCTGCGGGCCGACGGGGCGATCCAGAAGCTCGTCGAAGAGCGGTATGCCTCCTGGTCAAGCGACCTTGGCAAGCAGATCGAAGCCGGCAGCGAGAGCTTTGCGTCGCTCGAGAAGCTGATGCTTGCGAAGGGCGACGCCGCCGCCTGCACCAGCGGCCGCCAGGAGCTCTTCGAGAACGTGATCAACCGCTATCTCGACAACGCCTAAGCGGCATCCTTGGCAGCTCCGTGCAAGACGGCCTCGATCGCCGTGCGGATCTCCCGCCGGCGGCCGGGGTCGTCGATCTTGGTGCCGTCCTGCTCGGTGACGTGGAAGGCATCCACAACCTGATCAAGGTAGGTGCCAATCTTGGCGGCCTCGACGGAGAGGCCGGCCTCGTAGATCGCGCGGGCCACCGCATAGAGCAAGCCAGCCCGGTCGTGGGCAAAGACCTCGATAATGGTGGTCGTGTCGGAGCTGGCATTATCGATCTGCACCCGCGGCGGAAAGGTGTCTTCCAAGGCCGCTGGTGGCACCGCCTCGCCGTAGACCGCAGGAAACGATGGCCGCTGCCCGTGCCGAATCGCTTCGTTAATCGCCCGCACAATGTCGTCGATGCGGTCTGGCGGTGGCTCGCCATCCGAGTCGGGATCCTGAGCCACAAAGTGGTCGATCACAAACTCATCTGCGAAGGAATGGATGTCGGCGGAGAGCACGGCGAGCCGCAGGCTTGAGAGAGCTCCGGTGACGCGGTGAAACACACCGCGGACGATCGGCTTGCGAGCAGCAAACGTGACCCCGACTGTTTTCGTTTCGGCGTGCCAGCGGGTGAGCACGAAAAGCTCACCCGGCGGAAGCACAACCACCCGCTGCAGCTCCTCCACCATCTGCCTCGGCTCAGTCGCCTGGAGATACGACGGCGTCAGCCGCCGGGCAAGGCTGAGCACCGGCTCGCCTGCCGAGGCTTCGGCAAGCAGCTGCTCCAGCTCGGCTCGCCTGCGATCCGAGGGCCGCGACGGGCTCTCGCCATCGAGGCAGGCGAGCGTTCGCTCGTAGAGTTCGGAAAGCAGATCGGCCTTCCAGCCAGTCCAGGTTCCGGGGCCTACGGCCGTCACATCGGCAACCGTCAGGATCGTGAGCATCCGCAGCACTTCCGGGGAGCCGACCTCACGGGCAAAGCCCACCACAAGGCTGGGGTCACCGACGTTGCGGCGAAAGGCCAGATGCGCCATCAGCAGGTGTTGGGCGACGAGCAGTTCGACGATCTCCGCCTCGTCTTCCGGCAGGCCGAGGTCCGCCGCCACCTTCCGAGCGATCACGGCCCCGACTTCACTGTGATCACCAGGCCGACCCTTTCCGATGTCGTGCAGAAGGAGGGCGAGCAGCAGCGGCCGACGGCGGCGAATTCCCCGCCAGATCCGCCCCAGCCAGCCGGGATCATCGGCCAGTTCCACGCCGCGCTCGACCGTGTGCAGGCTGTGCTCGTCAACGGTGAACTTGTGGTAGTTGTTGAACTGGAGGAGTCCTCGCGTGTGCTCGAAGTCTGGGATGAACCGCTCGAGGAGCCCGGCACGGTGCATCGCTCGCAGAGCGTCGGCTAGCCGAGTTGGCTCGACGAACATCTGCAGAAACAGCTCTCGCGACGCCTCATCGGGGAGCGTCGCATGCTCTTCGGCCGCCAGCTGCAGCCGCACCGCCTCCCAGGAGGCCTCATCGATCGGCCGATCATGCCGCATGGAGAGCAAGACCAGCCGCATCACCGCCGGCAGCGATTCTGTCACCCGAGCCACCGCATCAGGCCAGATGCCGACCCCGCGTGGACCGACGCAGTAGTTGCCGTCGACGTCGTGGCCGAGCACGCGATCGGCAAGCTGCCGTCGCCAGGGCGGTGGCCCCATCTGCTGCTGCAGGTGGGTCAGAATCCGCAGCACGCTCTGGGTCACGCTGCAGTAGTCCCGCATGAACCGCTCGACAGCGAGCAGCCCTGCGCTCGACGCGATGCCCCGTTCGGCAGCAATCCGAGCCTGCTCGTCGCGGGAGAGCTCGTCGTTGCCGCGGCCAGCCGCCAGATGCAGATCGATCCGCACACCCAAGAGAAACGAACGGGCCTCTCGCAGGGTGTCGGCATCCGCAGCGGACAACGCGTTTCGCAACACAAGGCCACTGAAAGTGGCTTCCCCCAGCCAAGAAAGCCGATCCAGCGAACCATCTGGATATCCCGCAGCCCCCCCCGCGATCGCTTCACGTTGGGCTGCAGGAGCGACGCCGACCGGCCGTGCCGATCTCGCTCCTCGCCTCGAGCCTCCATCAGCTGCCTCAGCAGTCGCGGGCGATGCCTGTCCACCAGCAGTGACAGCCGTGGCCGGAGCCGGTCGAGCAGTCGGCTCGGCCCTGCGAGCAAACGGCTTTCGATGAGGGTGCTGAAGACCGTCGCATCCCGCTCCGCGAGTCGAATCGCCTCCGGCACGGTCCGCACGCTCTGGCCAACATCGAGCCCCGCGTCAAAGAGATCCTGCAGCAGCTGACGGGCGATCCCCGGCACGACTCCATCGCGGTCGCGATCGTAGAGCAGCATCACATCGACGTCGGAATACGGAGCCATCTCGCGGCGTCCGAAGCCACCGTGAGCCACCACCGCGACTTCACGACGGACGTGCGCAGCCGTTTCTGTCGGCAACGCCTCCACAATCGTGTGGTAGACGTCGAGTACGATCGTCTCGAAGAGATCGGAGGCGAGCGTGCAGACCTGGGTTCCGGGTGAGCCCGCCGCCCGCTGGGCCGCCATCCGCTCCCGCGCCTCGGCCACGCCTGCCGCTGCTCGCGCCACCACCGAACGCCGAGTCATCGTCGTGTCTGGCTGCGGTTCGATACCAAAGGTCACTCACGCACTCCCATACCGCCGGTGCTCCCCACCCGCAGCGTTCGCCGCGCATCCTTCTCTCGCCTCATCGTCACGCCGGATGCCAGGGGTCGTCCGGTGTCGCCGCGGCCGCGTTCACATGACGAGCCAGCATAAACAGCAGGTCTCCGAGCCGATTGAGATACTCAATAGCTGCGGCCGGGATCACCGTCTCGGGCTCCATGGAGAGCGAGACAACCCGCCGCTCAGCCCTGCGGCAGACGGTTCGGGCCACATGAATCGCCGCAGCAGCCGGCGTGCCTGCCGGGAGGATGAAGCAGTTGAGCGGAGGGAGCATCGCGTCGAAGGTGTCGATTTCTTTCTCGATCGCTTCAACATGGCTGAGGCTAATACGGTCCTGCGCCGGATCGGGCGTCGCCAGCTGTGCGCCCATGTCGAAGAGTTCGCACTGCACCCGCCGCAGCAGGGAATCGATGCCCTCGGGCAGCGGGAGGCTCCGCACAACACCGAGCTGACTGTTGAGCTCGTCGACCGTTCCAAAGGCTTCGATACGGGCGTGGTCTTTGCGAACTCGTGGACCACCAAAGAGCCCCGTCTCTCCCGCATCTCCGGTCTTGGTGTAGATCTTCACGCCGCGTCTTTCGTGTTGTTGTGGCTGCAGAAATGGTGGGAGCGGCCGCGTCACTCGCGGCTGCCGACCAGGACTATACTGTCAGCGAAACGTCGCTCAATCTGCAAACTCGATTCTTCGGAGAGCCGCATGCAACGCTCGATGACTCTCTTTTCCGCGTTCAAAGCATCCTCCGTGCCCTCAGCACCACTTCTGCTGATGGCCGCAGCGGCGTTGAGCCTGGTTCGCCTGGCTGCTGGCTCGGAGCTTGAGTCTGGGTTTTTTCGCGAACCGGTGCAGATCACCATGGGGGCGACGAAAGCCGGCGAAGGCTATTTCTCTCCCGATTCACGGCTGATCTGCTACCAGGCGATCCCACAGGGCGACCCCTTCTACCAGATCTACCTCCAGCCGATTGATCTCACTGCTCCCCGGCCCACGACGCCGCTGCGGATCAGCACGGGCCGCGGACGCACCACCTGCAGCTGGTTTTCGCCCGACGGTTCGCGGCTGCTGTTTGCCTCAAGCCATCTCGACCCGGCCCTCGACGCCACCGAAGAAGCCGCCCGCCGGCAGGCCGCTGAAGACGCCGCGAGCGGCCGCCGCCGCCGCTATGCCTGGGACTTCGATCCATCGATGGAGATCTTCACCGCTCCGCTCGACGCCTCCACCAAGGCCGGCGACCCCACCAGCTTCACCCGCCTGACCAATGCGGCCGGCTACGACGCGGAGTGTTCCTACTCGCCGGATGGCTCCCAGGTGCTCTTCGTCAGCGATCGCGACGGCGATCCCGACATCTACCTGATGAACGCCGACGGCAGCGACGTGCGGCAGCTGACCAACGAGCCCGGCTACGACGGCGGGCCGTTTTTCTCTCCCGACGGCCGCTGGATCACCTACCGCACCGACCGCATTCGAAAAGGATGAACTGCACATTCACGTGATGCGAGCCGATGGGTCGGACGATCAGGCTGTCACGGACGGGCACGAGCGTGGAGTGGGCTCCTTACTGGCATCCGACCAAGCCCTGGCTGATCTGGACGGGAGCGGACCACTCCGATCCAACTGCCCGCCCGAACTACGATCTCTGGCTCGCTCGCTACGACGAAGACGCGAGCACAGGCCGCCTTCGCTTCAGCCCTCCAATCCGATTGACAGACCATCCCTCCGCCGATGTGCTGCCCGTCTTTTCACCTGAGGGCCGCCATCTCCTCTGGACCACCGGGCGGTCTGCGGATCGCTCCAGCCAGCTCTGGCTCGCCGAACTCGACCTCGACGCGATCGACGCGGCCCTCGACAACTCCGACACTCCATAAAGGCAGATTTTTTGATGCGTGAATCGGCAGCAGACAGCCCACGGCTGGGCATCATCGGAGCGGGGCAGATGGCCCTCGCACTCGCTGCGGGCTTCTGCCGAAGCGGTCTTGTCGATGCCGCGTCCATCCAGTTTTACGACCCATCTGAAGAGGCTGGCTCGCGGTTCCTGGCCGCCGTGCCAGCGGCCACCTCCTGCTCATCGGCCGAGGCTGCGGTTGCCGAGGCCGACCTGATCGTTCTCGCCGTCAAGCCGCAGCACGCCGAAGCGGCATGCCAAAGCCTTGCTGGCTCTCTCGCCGACAGGAGCACCGTTGTTTCGGTGGTTGCGGGGCTGACGATTGCCCGGCTGGCATCCTGGCTGGGCACCTCTCGGGTCGTCCGGGTGATGCCCAACACCCCCTGCCTTGTTGGCCGCGGGGTGCTGGCGATCGCGTCTGACGGCGATGTCCCTCAGCCCACGCTCCAGCAGATCGAACGGCTGCTCTCGGTTGTCGGCCATGTCCATCAGCTTCCCGAGCGGCTGATCGACGCGGTCACCGGCCTCTCCGGTTCGGGACCAGGCTTCGTCGCGATGGTGGCTGAGGCCCTTGCCGATGGCGGTGTGCTCGCGGGCCTTCCCCGCCCACTCGCGCAGCAGCTCGCCATTCAGACGCTGGCGGGCACCGCCGCGCTGCTCGAGGCGACCGGCGAGCATCCGGCCAGCCTCCGAGATCGCGTGGCAAGTCCGGCTGGAACCACGATTGCAGGAATCGCAACGCTCGAGCGGATGGGCCTGCGAGCCGCTCTGATCGACGCGGTCAAAGCGGCGACTGACCGAGCTACTGAGCTCGCCGGTGACCTCGCCGGCCGCTGACCACGCGACCGACGGCGGCGAACGCACGCTCGTGAGATTCGTGGTGAGCAGCCGCAGCTCGCGACTCAGCCGCGACGTCCCTTGCCCGCCACCTTCTTCTTGGCAGCCTTCTTGGCCGTAGGCTTCTTGGCCACTGCCTTTTTGGTGGCAGATTTCTTGGCGGGGGCCTTGCCCGCCCGCTTGCCGCCAGTTGCTCCGAAAATGGCGTCCCATCCTTCGGCATAACTGTTGGTGGAACCGACTCGAATAATGGACATGCTCGCTTGACTCCCAGACCCGAGCGGTTCGAGACACGCCGCGTGCCGTCGTTCACCGCTTCTGACCGTCGTCGTATCGCGGCAAGCAGGATGGCGTCAAGCGTTGTTCACGTCGCTTCCGGCGATAATCTCTAAATGCACCTCGCCGAAGGCAGACGGGAGAGGCCCTCGGCCGGCCGCCGGCGGAGGACCAAGATCCGCATGACTGCCCAGCTGCAGTCTGTTTCGCGGCTGGAGTAGCGTGGTGATATCCCAGGCCATCCGCTCGGCCTCAACGCGATCGGGAGGGCCGAGCTGGACATCGTTGAGTCGCAGCCGCGGCTCCCCAGGCGGGCTGTCCAGCACCAGGTAGACAAGGTGGTCGCAGCCAAGCCCGCTCGGACGCCCAAACAGCCGCACCCAGCCTGCCTGCTCCGACCGCTCCCAGGCTGCGGTCAGCCTGATGACATGCACCTCACGAGCCATCCCGCTTCGCCTCCTTGCTATACTTCCGCTCAACGGGAAACCGCCTCGCAGCGGGCCCGCATACCAGATAGCCAGAACGCGATACCGAAGTAAAGGAGAGTCACCGGATGGGGAATGCCCTCGAGTTCACCGACGACAACTTTCAGCAGGAAGTGCTCAGTGCTGACGTGCCCGTGCTCGTCGATTTCTGGGCGCCATGGTGCGGCCCATGCCGAATGATCGGCCCGACGATCGACGAGCTCGCCGTCGAAAATCAGGGAACCTGCCGGATCGGCAAGGTGAACGTCGACGAGAACAGCCGCACGGCGATGGCCTACAACGTGGCGAGCATTCCAGCGATCATGATCTTCAAGGGCGGGCAGCTCGTGCAGCAGTTCATGGGCGTCCAGCAGAAGGAGCGACTCCAGCAGGCGCTCGACGAGGCCAAGGGCTGAGCGGGCGGCTCCGCACGCAATCCTTCCCCGGACAGAACTCAGCAGAAAAGCGTAGGCGGGCAACCGACACACCGGTTGCCCGCCTTTTTGTTTGGAGGCTGGGGAGCGGGGCTCGCCTTCTGGCTCCCCGTGGCGTCAGCAGCCCGCGGTCGCCGGCTCATGGTCGAGGTATTCCGCCAGATGGCCATCGACACTCGGATCGCGAAGCTTTTCCACTGCCTTGGCCTCGATCTGGCGAACCCGCTCGCGAGTGACACTGAAAATAGAGCCAACCTCTTCGAGGGTGTAGGTGTAGCCATCGGCAAGGCCGAAGCGGAGCCGCAGGATTTCCCGCTCGCGATACGAAAGGCCTGCGAGCGCCTTGCCAATCGATCGCTTCAGCGACTGCTGCTTGAGTCCGAGCAACGGGTCGTCCTGGCGGGGATCCTCGACAACATCGCTGAAAGTTGCGGTCTCTTCGTCTCCCGCCGGCTGATCGAGCGACGACGGCTGCCTCGACATCCGCCACACGCAGAGCGTCTCTTCGTGCGAGAGGCCCGAGATCTCGGCAAGCTCCTCCACTGAGGGCTCACGGCCGTTGGCCTGAAGAAACTCGCGGGTCAGATTCCGCAGTCGGGTCATCGTGTCGATCATGTGGACGGGCACACGGATTGTGCGGCTCTGGTCGGCAATCGCCCGCGTGATGGCCTGCCGAATCCACCAGGTTGCGTAGGTGGAGAACTTGAAGCCACGGGCATGCTCAAACTTGTCGACAGCCCGCATCAGCCCGGCGTTGCCCTCTTGGATCAGATCGAGAAAGCTCATGCCACGATTGCGATACCGCTTGGCGATCGACACCACGAGCCGGAGGTTCCCGGCGGCCAGCTCCCGCTTGGCCTTGTCGTAGCGTCCCTGGAGGTCGTCGAGCCGGGTGAGGCGGCGAGCGAGCGTAGGACGCGTCTCACGCGTGTGCCACAGCAGCCTCCGCTGTTCCTCCGAAAAGGATTCCTCAGACGAGGCGTCGGCGGCAATCCCCAGCCGCCGGCCGATCTCCCGCAGCTGCTCAAGCAGCGGATAGAGCCTCTGGATCCTCAGATGCAGCTCTTCAACCAGCCGCACCGCCTTGTTTCGCTGCCGCACGAGCCGCCGCCACGCCCTGCGGCGAGCCGAGATCGTTGCCTTCCGCGACGTGGCGAGGCGAAACAGCTCACGATGCTCGGCCTCGAGACGATGGAGTGTGGACAGGTTAGGGCCGAGCCTGGCCAGGATCCGTTTCTTTTCCTTGGTGTCGGTGACTGCGACTTCGATCGTTCGGTCAAGTCGGAGCGTTCCCTCGTGGACACGCTCCAGAAGACGAATCGCCCCGCCTCGCACGAAGTCGTTGCGGAGGAGCGTCTGACGGAAGTCTCGTCGCCAGCGTTCGATCTCGCGAGCGCTGGCCACTTCCGTCTCCCTGGTCAGCAGTGGGATGCCGCCCATCTGGCTGAGGTAGAGCCGAACCGGATCTTCCGTGACGCCGACAGCGTCGGGCTGACGAGCACGGCCTCGCGCAACAGCGGCGGCAGACGACGGATCGGCAGAGGTAGCGAGCATGGCTGCGGGGTCTCCAGGGAAGCGATCGATCGCCCCAGGTGGTTTGAACACCATTGGGCAGAGCAGTTCCCAAGGGGCAGATTCCATGCCAAACCTTCTGTAATCCGCAGAGTTCCCCGAAGACGGCATGTTTTTGTATCCCGCAGAGATTCCCCAGGGTCTCCGGAACAGCACGAGTGTCGCCTCCCGGCGACACCTGTCGCCGGCATGGTCGCCCGCTGGCGACAGGTGTCGTCGCGGGCCCGCCCACGAAAAAAGCGGAGGAAGGCTGGAAAAAACGAAAAAAACGCTCTCCCAGGGAAAGGGGGGGCCATGGCTATACTCCCTGGCCATGCCCGCTGACACGGCGGGCCTGGCGAACCGCTCTCGCGTTCAGGGGTTTCCCATGACCTACGTCATCCTCGCGATCATCGGCATTCTCTTCCTCGCTGCCCTCGTCTTCGTCGGGGTTGGCGCAAAGGGCTGGAATGCGGGCACGATCACTGCTGCGGTGCTCGTGATCCTCTCCTCTCTCGGCTATCTCGTGCTTGTCAGCATGGTCGGCGAGCGGGAGAGAGCCTGGCGGGAGCGGGTCAACTCGCTGAGGGTGGATGTGGCCCGGGCTCGAGACGGCCTGATCCTCAACCCCGACGGCTCGACCTCGCCCATCGGAGAATGTGGCGTGGACTCCATGCAAAACTGCTCCGTGGAAGACCTGGCAAAGCTCCGCGAGCGCTGGACTCGGCAGCGCGACCGTGTCAACTCGTGGCGGGGCATCTGGTGGCGGCATGCCCGCTTCACTGGCCCAGAGCAACGGCCAGCCCGGCACGGTCGAGATCACCACCTCAGAAACGCCTGCCATCAATCAAGGGGCCCCGATCTACGTTTTTGACGAGGCGGCCGATGGGCAGGAGGGGTTCTACGTCGGTGCCTTTCAGGTGACAGCCGTGAACGGCACGACGCTCGAAGTCGCTCCGCTTGTGCCCGCCGACGACACCGATCTCAATCGCTGGGCCCAGCCGCACGACGACGTGCTGGTGCTGGAGAGCCTGCCGGTGGACCGCTGGCTGGCATTTCACGAGACGGAGCAGGCGTCTGACGACCCAACCTGGCCCGCAGCAAAGCCCGCCGAAGGGGTCGCAGCACTTGAGCAGATGGACACCGACATCACCGAGTTTACGATCAACGGAGGAAATGCCCCGTTACTCCCCGCGGATGCGATCGAGGCAGGCCAAGCGTTTGAGGCCTTGCAGGTGACGCCTGAGCCGCCCCCGGCGTTGGCTGGGCCGAGGTCACGTTTGGCGAAGCCACCGACTTCACCTGGCCCGACGGCACAGTGACCAAGTTTCAGGCTGGCGAGGTCGTGCCCGCTTTCCCTGCCGAGCAGCTGCCTCAGCTGCGTGCCGACGCTGGCCAGCTTGCCTACCGCTGGGTGATCCCGCCCGGCCTCTACTGGGCAGACGTCCGCTTCAAAGAAGCCTACACGCACCAGACCAATCCCAACGACGAGCCGGTCGTCTTTGAGGCCGGCAGCGAGGTGGTGCTTGACCTGCTGACTGCCGAACAGATCGCTTTAGCGGGCACGACGGAGGTCCTCCGCCGCTTCTACAGGCGGCCCCTGACTGATGGTCAGACCCAGATGCTAGGGGCTGATGCGATCACCGAGCGGGTCGGCAACCAGGAGCCTGTCACCGTTTTCGACAATCTGCAAACGCTCGGCCTTTACCGCATCCGCCAGGACCTTGAACGAGCGCTGGAAAACTCCGAGGCCCGCACCGAAGCACTTCGCGGGGCCACTCAAAATGCCACGAGCCAGCTGGCCCTGCTCGACGAGAAAGAGGCTCAGCTAACAGAGGATCAGAGAGGCTGGGAGCAAGACCTTCAGGCTGCCGAGCGGATCGAAGCCTCTGTGCAGCAGCGGCACGACGCGATTGCCGCCGAGCTCCGCGAGACCGAGGAGGCGATTGTGCAGCTGGGCACCACGCTCCGCCGACTGACCGCCAACGTCACCGCGGAAATCGACCGCCGTGCCCCGGCCCCAGACATTCTCGAAGCCCCTCCGGCCGCCGGTGCGGCTGTGCAGTAGGTCGAGCCGGGTTTTTCAGGGGAGGTCGTCCATTCTTTCTCTCCGCCTCAAGAGCCAAATTCCCGCTGGCTCAGGCGGCGGCCCTCACGTTGGCCGTCGCCGCCGGGTATGCTGATCGGCCTCAGGATTTTCGCACCATCGGGGATCACGTCGTTCCATGCCTGCATCGCTTGCCGCTCGACCGAGCACTCGAAGCCATCTCCGCAAGGCGGTTCACCACCACCGCCTCGCAAGCCGCCGCGGCGTCTTGGAGCGGATGTTCACGATGTGGTTTAAGGGCTTCGTCTACAACCAGATTTGGGAAGACCCTCGCGTCGACGCCGAGGCCCTCGGCATCGGCCCCGAGTCGCAGCTGCTGACGATTTCCAGCGGCGGCTGCAACGTGCTCAACTACCTCATCCACCGCCCCAAGCGAATCGTCGCGGTCGATCTCAATGCGAACCACATGGCGCTGACTCGCTTGAAGCTCGCTGCCATCAAGCATCTGCCCGACTACGAGAGCTTCTACAAGTTCTTTGGATTCGGCCAGCACGAAGACAACCTCAACAACTATCGCACCTACATCCGCGAGCATCTCGACGAGCAGACGCGAACGTTCTGGGAGACCAGCGACTGGCCGGGGCAGGCGATTGGTCCCAAGCGGATCAACTATTTCAAGAAGGGGCTCTACGACCAGGCAAAGCTCGGGCAGTTCTTCCGCGTCGTGCACGGCCTTGCCAGGAAAATGCGGCGCGACCCGGCCCGGCTCCTGACGGCGCAGACCAAAGCCGACCAGGAAAAGATTTTTGACGAGTATTACGGCACGCTGTTTGAGAATCGGCTCGTACGCTGGATGGGTCGACAGCCCGTGGCGGTCTACAGCCTCGGCATTCCACCGAGCCAACACGCAGCGATGCTCGCCGAGTCGGGCGGCAACGGGCAGAAGCTCTTTGAAACCTACAAACAACGCATCCGTCGGCTCGCCTGCGGCTTTCCGCTCGACGACAACTATTTCACTTGGCAGGCCTTCGGGCGGCGCTACGACCACGAGGGGCGGAAGGCTCTCCCTGACTACCTGCGGGAGGAGAACTACGAGACTATCAAGGAGATGGTCGACAGGGTCGAGACCCACGTTGCCAGCCTCGGCGATTACCTCCGCACCGCGGCCCCGGGCAGCCTCAACGGGTTCATACTGCTCGACAGCCAGGACTGGATGCCCCCCAACGTGATCGAGGATCTGTGGAGCGAGATTGGCCGCGTCGGTGCTGCAGACACCACGGTGATCTTCCGCACAGCGGGCGAACTTTCGCCGATCGAAGAGGCCCTCTCGCCAGAGACCAAGGCCCATTTTCACTACGATGCGCCGCGGTCGAAGGAGCTCCACGAAAAGGACCGCTCCGCGATCTACGGCATGTTTCACATCTACGAGAAGATTGGCGAGCCGGCCCAGTGACTGACCACGCAGGCGTGAGCGACGATGAAGCCAACGGCCCTGCGGTGCCGCCCAGCGGCCGGTCGAGTTCACCGTCGGGTGGTCTCGATGGCGACCCAGCCAAAGATCCCGCCAGAGCGATGGATCAAATGTATCGCGTCACGCGGCACATCTACGATGTGACACGGCGGTACTACCTGCTCGGTCGTGATCGGATGCTCGAGCGGGTGGTGACCACCGACGACACGGCGACGCTTGAGGTCGGCTGCGGCACGGCCCGCAACCTGATCCGGCTGGCGCGGCGGCCACACCATGGCCGGCTCTACGGTCTCGATGCTTCGCACGAAATGCTCGAAACGGCAGCGGCATCGATACGCAAGGCGGGCGTCGACGAGATCGTGCTGCGTCAGGGTCTCGCCGAAGCGCTCGATGCCCGCAAGATGTTTGGCCGCGACCGTGGCTTCGACACGATCTTCTTTTCCTACTGTCTTTCGATGGTTCCAGCCTGGGAGGGAGCGATCGAGGCCGCCATGGCCAACCTCAGGCCCGGTGGGCAACTCGTGATTGTGGATTTCTGGGACCAGGCCGACCTGCCAGGCTGGTTTGCGGGGGGCCTGAAGAAGTGGCTTTCCCTGTTTCACGTCTTCTACAGGCCCGACGTGCACACCGCCCTGACAGAGCTTGGCGACTCCGGCAGTGCCGATGTCTCGTTTGAGTCCGATCGCCAAGCGCTACGCCTACATCGCGATCGTCAGCAAGCGTTAGGGCAGCAAGAACACCAACCCGGTGACCGTTGCCGCCTCGACCGCCATGCCGCGGACGCTGACTGGGAAGGCCGGCACCGTCCATGGGGCACAGTTGCCGGGACGGTAATAGCCCACCGGATAGACACACTCCCAGGGCAGCTCCACACCCATCTTGTAGGGCAGGATGGGCAGCGTGCCGAAGAAGTGCGCGGCGGAGATGAAGGGATCGGCCGCCCAGTGGTAGGAGTGTCCATACCGCTCAAAGTTCCACTGTTCGAAGTAGAGCGGCTTGTGGCAGTAGCCGGCGGCCTTCCAGGTGAACGTGGTGGTGGCAAACTGCCGTGGCACAAAGACTTCGCCGTCGAGGCGACACTCACAGGGATAGTCGTTGCCTGCCACGCCATCGACACGGATGTCGAGATCGATCTCGGAGAGGCGATCAAGCCGCAGCTGCTCAAGCGCCAGCCGGCAGGCTTCGGCGTCTGCGGCACAGACCGCCGCGTTTTCATCCTCAGCGTCGAGCTCCGCCGCCGCCGCCGCGACACCGCTCGCCTGCTCTGGCAGCAGCGGCCCCGCTGTGGCCACCGCAACGTCACCACCGTCAGCGAGTTTCTGCCGGGATCCAGCTCTGCCAGCCGCTTCGCCTCCGAGAATGGCCGAGATGTCGAGAGCGCGTGGAGGCTGGCCTGAGGCCGTGCCCGCCTCAGCTGGCTCCGCGTCGACCGCTGCCGGAGCGCCGCCGAAGAGGGCCTGCCAGGGGGCGGCTTGCAGCGAGGCCGACCAGCAGGCCAGCACGACGACAGCCACCGCTGTGACCAAGCCGTGCGTCGGCTCAATCGCCCCCAGCGTGTTCAGCCGTGTAGTTTGGTGCTTCTTGAGTGACAACGATGTCATGCGGATGGCCCTCCCTGACCGACGCGGCGGATACCTGAATGAATCGGCCGTCGCGACGCAACTCTTCGATCGTTTTCGTTCCGCAGTAGCCCATTCCGGCACGAAGACCGCCCACGAGCTGATACACGAACGTGCTCAGCGGTCCTTTGAAGGGCACGCGGCCCTCCACGCCTTCGGGCACCAGTTTGTCTTGCCGACCGCCACGCTGGCCGTAGCGATCGCTTGAGCCCTTGACCATCGCCCCGAGCGACCCCATGCCTCGATAGGCCTTGAATGTCCTGCCCTGGTAGAGCACCGTCTCGCCCGGGCTCTCGGCAACCCCCGCGAGCAACCCGCCGATCATGCAGCAGCTGGCTCCCGCAGCAATCGCCTTGGTCATGTCGCCTGAGTAGCGGATGCCGCCATCGGCAATCACCGGCACGCCGCTGCCAGCGGCCTCGGCCGCCGCATCGTGCACTGCCGAGATCTGTGGCACACCGACACCGGAAATCACGCGAGTTGTGCAGATCGAGCCCGGACCGATCCCCACCTTGACACCATCGGCTCCCGCATCGAGCAGGCCGCGGCATCCCTCGCGGGTGGCGATGTTTCCGGCGACGACCTCGATCTCCCATTGCCGCTTGATCTCCCGCACCGTCTGCATCACGTTCGCCGAGTGCCCGTGGGCGCTGTCGACCACGACCACATCAACGTCTTTGGCAATCAGGCTCTCCACCCGCTCAAAATCAAAAACACCGACCGCAGCCCCAACCCGCAGCCGCCCCATGCCGTCTTTGCAGGCCCGCGGAAACCGCTTCAGCATGTCGATGTCTTTAATCGTGATCAGGCCCGTCAACAGATTCTTTTCGTCAACCAGGAGAAGTTTCTCGACCTTATTTGCCATCAGAATCTTCTCAGCCTGCTCGAGCGACACATTGCCCGTCGCCGTCACGAGGTTCGAAGACGTCATGATTTCCGCAACCGGCGTTTCCCCACTCTCCAGAAACCGCAGGTCGCGTTTGGTGATGATGCCGACGAGCTGCCGGCCCTCGGAGGTGATTGGCACGCCTGAAATGTTGTACTGATCCATGACATCGCGAGCCTTCGCGACCGTGGCCGTCGGTGGCAGCGTGACCGGATCGACAATGATGCCGTTGGCGCTCCGCTTCACCTTGTCGACCTCGTTGGCCTGTCGATCGATGCTGAGGTTCTTGTGAATCACCCCGAGGCCGCCCTCCTGAGCGAGGGCGATGGCCATGGCGCTTTCGGTGACCGTATCCATCGGAGAACTGACAATCGGGATGTTGAGGCTGATTCCCTGGGTGAACCGGGTGGTCACGTCGGCCTCGGCAGGAACGACCTCCGAAAAGCGAGGCACGAGCAAAACGTCGTCGAAGGTGATTCCGTTGGTGATGATTTTTCCGTCCATGGCGGCTCCGTCAGCGTGGAAAGCCTGGGATTATGCGGTGAATGTGGCGATTTTCGCAATCCGATGGCTCGGGCAACGAAGAATCCGACACCGACCGCCACCGTGTCCTAGGTTTGAGCGTGTCGCGACGCGGGTCGTGGCCGCTCCTCGCTCCCGTCCGCGTGATGCAGAAATCCATGTCTTCCACCGACGACCTTTCGACCGGCTCGCTCCGAGCCACCCCCGACGCCCAGAGCCCCTTCGCGCACCCCGACCGAGCCGCCTTTGAGGCCCATCTCGCGCGGAAAAGCTACGGCCCGTTCACCCTCACTGAAGCAGTCCGCCCGGGCTGGAATGCGGGAATCGTTCCCCGTGAGGGCTACCGCTTCGACACCTACGCCGACCCCCACACCCGGGCCCGTCTGCCAGCAATCATCGCTGCAGTGTCGCGGGAGAGGCTCTTCGAAACCTTCATCGAGCTGCTCGCTCCCCTGGGAGACAGCTGCGAGGTGGTGCTGGAATCGAGCCACGAGAAACGCGGTCCTGAGCGTCCGGAATACGTCCGCGAGTCGATTGAGCGGCTCGTGCTTGAGAGCCTGCTGTGGGACTTTGAAGACCTCCTCACCGACGACGGCTGCACAGGGATTGCCATCATGCACCCCCATCTGCCGATGGAGGTGCAGCTCGACGAACACAAGCTGCTCGTGGTCTACGCCCCGTCTCGTGCTCCCTTTGCAGAGCGACTCGAAGCCTGCGGCGTTGGCCGCAACGACGAGCTGCGGGTGATCTCACAGGGCGAGCACCTGCACACGTCACACTCCCGCTACACAAAGGATTTCAACCGGCTCAGGCACCGCCTCGGGGCTGAGTGAGGCTGGCGGCAGACGTGTTCCACACGCTGCTACCGCGGGGCCGGGAGCGATTCAATCGGCATTGGGGGGCCCGGAACGATCACGGCCCCAGGTGGGAGCTGTTCGGGTGGGATCGACTGGATCGGCGAGGGCACCGCCACCGGCCCGGCGGCCGCAGCCTCCGGCGGCTGGTAGTAGGGCTGGGCCTGCGGCAGGGGAGCCACTCCCAAGCTTGGCAAGGAGCTTCTCGAGGATGCGTTTTTCCAGCAGCGGATCCCTCCCCAGCGGAATCCAGCCCGCGCTGCGGGTCGGGCTGGCCACAGGCCTCGGCTGATCTCCCACCTGCTGCCCAAGGGTCGGCAAGGGCGTGCCGTAGCGGTAGAGCGAATCGTCGTTGCGGAAGCTCGCCCCGCCCGTCGTAGCTCGCATCGGCCGGGGAAGGTTTTCCAGTTCCTTTGTGACCACCGCCTCGATTCGCCAACCGGCAGGGTCGGGCTGCATGCGGATCAGGCCCCGTCGCCGGATCGACTGCAGGGTGCACTCGAGCCGCTCCTGAAAACCGACCGAATCCCCTCGCCAGGGCTCAAGCAGCGTGGCGCCTGTCTGGGGATACGTCTCAATCAGGCCTTCGGTCGGCACCCCCGCGGCAAACACCACTCGCTGTTCGCGGGAAACCTTGAAGTAGTCGTCCACAACGTCGACGAGCCGATTCCAGATCACCTCAGAATCGATCGGCGGAATGGTGACGGTGTTGGGAGGCGCGGCCGGGCCACCGGGCAGCGTCGGCCCTTCGGCAGCAATCACGGTTCCTGGCGGCAGAGGCCTGAGCGGGTCGAGCGATGCCGAGGGGGGCACCTGCGCAGCGACCTGCATGTGGTGGGCCAGCAGGAAAACAGAGAAAAACAAACTCGACGCATACACAACTCACGCACCAGGGGGGCGGATGGTCGCGATTTCCCCCAAGACTCAAGGGGAAAAACGGCGACCGCCGGCCGTGCTGCGGAGATTTTTCAGCCGCCAAGTTCGTCGGTCACACAGCCTTCGGAAGCTGGAGCGACGCAGTGCACGTATTTGGCGAGGATTCCGCGGGTGGCCCGCGGAGGCGGTGCGGTCCAGGCTTCCCGACGACGGGCGATCTCGTCGTCGGCCACATCCATGTCGATCGTGTCGGCCTCGGCGTCGATCACCACGATGTCGCCATCCTGCACGAGCGCGATCGGCCCGCCTTCCTGGGCCTCGGGCACGACATGCCCGACGATGAATCCGTGGGAACCGCCCGAGAAGCGGCCATCGGTGATCAGGGCCACATCGGCTCCCAGGCCAGCCCCGACCAGGGCGGACGTGGGGGTGAGCATCTCGGGCATGCCTGGGCCTCCCTTGGGGCCTTCGTAGCGGATGATCACAACGTCTCCGCGGTGGATTGCCCCCTGCTCGAGGGCCGTCAGCATCGCCTCCTCACTGTCGAACACACGGGCAGGCCCACGAAACCTGGAGCCTTCCTTGCCGGTGATCTTGGCCACCGCGCTGCCGGGTGCGAGGTTGCCGTGCAGGATGGTGATGTGGCCGGTCTTTTTGATGGGGTCGCTGAGCGGCCGCACGATCTTCTGGCCTTCGGCCAAGCCCTTGCTGGAGGCGAGGTTTTCCGCAAGCGTCTGGCCGGTGACCGTCATGCAGTCGCCGTTGAGCAGGCCGGCGTCGAGCAGCATCTTCATCAGCCCGCTAGTGCCGCCGATCGAGTGCAGGTCTTCCTGTACGAACTTTCCTGATGGCTTGAGGTCGGCCAGATACGGCACCCGCTTGGAAACCTTCTGGAAGTCCGCCGGGGTCACCGAGACGCCCACGCTGCGAGCCATGGCAATCAGGTGCAGCACGGCGTTGGTCGATCCGCCCACCGCCATCACCACCACCATCGCGTTCTCAAAGGCCTCGCGGGTCATGATGTCGCGAGGCTTGAGGTCCTTCTCCAGCAGCAGCTTGATGGCCTCACCGGCCCGCACACACTCCGCCTGCTTCTCGGGATGCTCCGCGGGAATCGATGCCGAGTTGGGCAGGGCCATGCCCATCGCCTCGATCGCCGAGGCCATGGTGTTGGCCGTATACATGCCGCCGCAGGCGCCCGCTCCCGGGCACGAGTGGCTGACGATTTCGCTGCGTCGGGCGTCGTCGATCCTGCCGGCCACATACTCGCCGTAGCACTGAAAGGCACTGACGATGTCGAGCGTGGTGCCGTCGGCGAGATGGCCGGGCCGAATCGTGCCGCCGTAGACCATCAGGGCAGGGCGGTTGAGCCGGCCCATCGCAATCAGGCATCCCGGCATGTTCTTATCGCAGCCAGGAATCGCCACCAGCCCGTCGTACCACTGCGCCTGCATGACGGTCTCAATCGAGTCGGCAATCACGTCGCGCGAGGGCAGGGAATAGCTCATTCCTTCGGTGCCCATTGAGATGCCATCGGAAACGCCGATCGTGTTAAACCGCATTCCCACCATGCCTGCAGCGACCACACCCTCGCGAACCTTGGCAGCCAGCGTGTTGAGGTGCATGTTGCAGGTGTTGCCCTCATACCACATGCTCGCAATGCCAACCTGAGCCTTCTCGAGGTCTTCACGGCTGAGGCCTGTCCCCAAGAGCATCGCCTGCGACGCTCCTTGGCTGCGGGGCTGAGTGATGCGGGAACTGTAGCGGTTGGGGATCGAGGTCATGCGGTGATTCCTTCCAATGGTCAGGCAGGCCTAAGGTGCCGTGCCGAACAGCCTAGTGAACGGCCGCCGCTCTCGCCACGTGCCCGACTCGCAGCCGGCCAGCAGGCGAGACGCCGACGGCGACGCCGCTCTTGGACGGAAAGCCACCGGGGGGAGTACGATACAGACCCGGCACCGGGAGTCGCTGTCGGACAACTGCTTCCACCCGATCTTGCCGGGCGTTTCCCGAATCATTCTTCCCATGTCCGATCGCGAGCATGAGTCGCTAACGCCCGAGACGCGAATCGACAACTCGCCCCCGCCACCCTAGCGGAAGCCGCCGAGTTCGGTCGAAACCCCAGAGTTTCTTGCGGCATTGCGATCGAGCCAGCTGGTTCCAGCTGAAAAACTCGAGGAGATCATCGCCCCGTGGGCAGAGACCACCGGGCCGATCGCAAAGGATCTTGTCGACGCACTCGTTGCCAAAGCGGGGCTCACCACCTGGCAATACGGCTTCCTCCGCAAAGGGAAGTACAAGGGTTTCTTCCTGGGCAAATACAAGCTGCTCGGCCTGCTCGGAGCCGGCGGCATGGGAAGTGTGTACCTCGCGGAACACACCACGCTCGGGCAGAAGGTGGCGATCAAAGTGCTGCCGGAAAAGAGCGTGGAGAAGTCGAGCTTCCTCGAGCGATTTCAGCGGGAGGCGATGTCGGCGGCACGGCTCAACCACCCCAACATCTCCCGTGCCTACGATCTTGATCAAGCCGGCAAGATCCACTTCATGGTGATGGAGTATGTGGAGGGAACCGACCTCTATGCTCGTGTCAAGCAGCAGGGATCTTTCGGAGTCTACGAGGCCGTTGACTGCATCCGGCAGGCCGCCCTGGGCCTCGACTACGCCCATGCGGAGGGCTTCGTCCACCGCGACATCAAGCCTGCCAATCTGATGCTCAACGACCGCGGCATGCTCAAGATCCTCGACCTCGGACTCGCCCTGCCTCCAGAGGAAGACGACGTCACCTCGCTGACGCAGCGGCACCGCGAGCGGGTGCTCGGCACGGCGGACTACCTCGCCCCCGAGCAGTCTCTCAACAGCCACCTGGCCGACCGCCGGTCTGACATCTACAGCCTGGGCTGCACGCTTTACTACCTCCTGGTGGGCCGGCCGCCCTTCCACACCGGCAAGGCTGCGGAGCGGATTCGTGCCCACCGTGAGCTCCCTCCCCCGAACCCGCTCGACCTGCGGGCCAACCTGCCTTCGGAGATCGTGGAGATCTGCCTGCGGATGATGGAAAAGCATCCCGAGGCGCGGCCGCAGACCGCCGGCGAGATTGCCGAGGCCCTCGCCACCTGGCAGACCAACAACCCCGCCCCTTCCTCGCGACAGTCAGCCACCCCGCGACGTCCGGCAAAGCGGCCGCCGGTGCGGCGGTCGGGCACCACGCCGGAGCCCACGCTGGCGTCGCGACCTCATGCGGTCCGCAGCAGCCCGTCCGCCAGCGATGGAGATCACGGGGCCGGCGAGACCTCAGGCATCGGCCTGGGGAACGCTGCCGGCCCGGGTCGGTCCGGGATCAGCACTTCCGACATCGCCTTGGGAACATCACCACCTCCATCCCGCAGCAGTCGCATCAGTGCTCCATCTGGCCGAGCCGAGCGGAAGCCAGGGGCCCACGACAAACACAAAACTCGCGGCTCGCTGCTCGATCGGGAATGGCTCGGGCAACCGCTCGGGCTCTGGCTGGCGATGGTCGTTGTGCTCGGTCTGATCGCCGCCCTGGCTGCCCGGCTGCTGATCCGCGGACAAACGCCGGCAGCTACGAACCAGGCTGCACCTTCCATGACCTTCGGGCAAGATCCGGAAGCATCTCGCGGCGAGTGAGATCGAAGTGGAGCGGTGTGACGGTCACTGCCCCCGCCGCCAAAGCCGTGATGTCAGACTCCAGCGGCGAAGGGGGAGGTGGAGGATCGTTGGTGGCCCAGTAGTAAGACCGTCCGCGGGGATCGGTCCGCCGCTCAAACGCCTCGCCGTAGCGGGAGATGCTCATCGGCACCACCCTCACCTCGGGCGTTCCCGTGAGAGCTGCCGTCGGAATATTGACATTGAACAGGCTGCCCGCCGGAGGATCGCAGGCGAGCAGTTCGCGAATCACATCGAGAGCGATCTCCGCCGCCCGAGTGAAGTTTGCATGATCGTCCCACTCCAGCGACACCGCAATGCTCGTGATCCCAAAGAATGCCCCCTCGATCGCCGCTGCCACGGTGCCGGAATAGAGCACGTTGATCCCGGCGTTGAGCCCACCGTTGATGCCGCTGACCACGAGCGATGGTCGCGTCGGGCAAAACTCCGCAACACCCAGCTTGACCGAGTCGGCAGGGCTGCCATCCACCGCCCAGCCTCGCGGTTGGTCACCGTTAAAGACCTCTTTGGCGGTCAGTGGCGTCAGAAACGTGATGGCATGCCCCACGCCGCTCTGCTCGGTCGACGGCGCGGCAACCGTCAGGTCGCCAAGGCCGCGGAGCTCTCTTTCCATGGCGGCCAGCCCGGGGGCATGAATGCCATCGTCGTTGGTGAGCAGCACTCGCATGGATGTCTCGTCAGCGAAGTTTCAGGAAGGATGAAATGCACCCGGCGGTCGCCACTCTAGCAGCGGCAGCCCTGATTTCCGAGGCTCGCGTCAGGGAATCGCCAAGGCCCGACGCCAGCCCTATACTCCGGGATTTTTCCCCGTGCCCCACCGTTTTTCGGTCGGGCGGTTTCCCCTTGGCTTCCAGCGACCGGATAAACGTGACCACACCTCCCGAACAGCCTCGCCCCGCCGGTGACAGTCCTTCTGCCGAACAGATGACCGGAGAACGAGTGCTCGTCCTGGACTTCGGCTCTCAGTATGCCCAGCTGATCGCCCGCCGCGTGCGAGAGCAGCATGTCTACTGCGAGATCGTTCGCCACGACCTCCCGCTTGAGCGGATTCGCGAGCTCGCGCCAGCCGGCCTGATCCTCTCGGGCGGCCCCGCGAGCGTGTATGCGGATGCGGCTCCCCGCTGTGATCCGGCTCTCTTTGAGAGCGGTATTCCAACGCTGGGCATCTGCTACGGCATGCAGCTTGCCTGCGAGGCCCTCGGCGGCACTGTGGGCAGCGCGACGAGCCGCGAGTACGGCCGAGCGGTGCTTGAGGTCGTCGCCAACGACCGGCTCTTCGCGGACGTTCCGCAGCACTCCGACGTGTGGATGAGCCATGGCGACCAGGTGACCACTGTTTCCGATGGCTTCGCCGTGCTCGCCAAAACAGCCACCTGCCCTCTGGCGGCGGTGAAGCACACCACGCGGCCTGTCTATGGCATGCAGTTTCATCCGGAGGTCACCCACACCGCCCATGGCGGCTCGATGCTGGCCAACTTTCTCCGCACAGCCTGCGGCTGCAGCGGCAGCTGGAGGCTCGACGATTTTGCCGCAGCTGCGATCGAGCGGATTCGCCAGCAGGTCGGTTCGGGCCGCGTGATTTGTGGCCTCTCTGGTGGCGTCGACTCAGCCGTCGTGGCGGCGCTGTTGTCGCGGGCGATTGGCGACCAGCTCTCCTGCATCCTCGTCGACAACGGCCTGCTGAGGAAAAACGAAGCGGCGGCGGTGATCGAAGAGTTCACCACGCACTTCCGCACGGATCTGCATGTGGTCCAAGGGGAGACCCGTTTCCTTGAGATGCTCGCGGGCGTGACGGAGCCTCAGGAGAAACGCCGCCGTATCGGCAAGGCTTTCGTCGACTGCTTTGCCGAGGAGGCTTCGCGGATCCAAGATGTGCGGTTCCTCGCCCAGGGAACGCTCTACCCCGACGTGATCGAAAGCGGCGCGGCGCAGGACGGCCCCGCCGCCACGATCAAGCTCCACCACAACGTCGGCGGCCTGCCTGAGCAGCTCGACTTCAAACTGATTGAGCCCCTACGGGATCTGTTTAAAGACGAGGTCCGACAGCTTGGCCTCCAGCTCGGTCTGCCGGAACGGATCGTCTGGCGGCATCCCTTTCCTGGGCCGGGGCTCGCCGTCCGTTGCCTGGGCGAGGTGACGAAACCGCGGCTCGAAACCCTCCGCGAAGCCGACGCCATCGTGCTTGAGGAGATCGCGAAGGCCGGTCTTTCTCGCCAGGTGTCGCAGGCGTTTGCCGTGCTGCTGCCGGTGCAGAGCGTCGGCGTGATGGGCGACTCCCGCACCTACGATGATGTCCTCGCGGTGCGGGCGGTCGAGACGGAAGACTTCATGACCGCCGACTGGAGCCACCTTCCCTACGAGGTGCTCGCCTCCATCTCCAGCCGGGTGATCAACGAGGTGCGAGGGATCAACAGGGTGGTCTACGACATCTCATCGAAGCCACCGGCCACGATCGAATGGGAGTGAGCCCGTCCTCGCAGGCCCCCGCTGGCAGCCCGCGGCCGCAAACCCTCCCCATCTTCTCCGACCGTCACTCCAGGACGAACCGTTACGACAGCTACGACCGGTCGCCGATCTCGACGGAGAGTAGGAGCGGGCTGGGAGGGGGCTGTGCCGCGTTGCAGAGAAAGAGCGACCCACCGGGTCTCCTGGGCTGTGCTCATCGCGATCGCGGTGCTGGCGATGGTCTGCCCGCAGGGCCACGCTCGCGAGCCCACAGTCGAGCAAGTCCACGTTGTCGCTGACAATGCTCCCCCAGTGGACCTGCTGAATCCCCTCGCCGCCGCCCAGCTCCCCGAGCCACCACCGCCGCAGCCGCCGCGCGGCCGTACCGATCTCCGCACGCGGTGGGACCACGGGCTTGTGCTGGAGAGCGCGGCGGGTGAGTTTGGCTTTCGCATCGGTGGCCGCGTGCAGGCCGACGCCAGTGGCTTCACTGCCGGCGACGGGCCGAATCTGCCGCCGGCGTTTGGAGGGCTCAACCCGCCGCTGAGCGGTGCGGCCAACTTCCGTCGGGCTCGCCTGCGGGCGGGCGGGCGGCTTGCCGCGGCAACCGAGTGGGCTGCAGAGTTTGACTTTGCCAATCAGATGACCGCCTACAACGCCGCCTTTCCCACGCTGACGGGGCCGGGGAGCCTGCCTGCCATGAAAGATCTCTGGCTTCAGGTGCACGACCTCCCCTGGCTGGGCCGCCTGCGGGTGGGTAATCAGAAGGATGCCTACGGCTTTGAGCACGCTGGCGACAGCCGCTGGCTCAACTTCATGGAACGGTCGTTCAACCAAGACGCCTTTGTGGGCCCGTTCAACGACGGCTACCTGCCCGGCATCCAGCTGCTCAATCACACCGACGACGGCCGCATCGCCTGGTATCTCGGCGAGTTTAAAAACACCGCCAACCCCTTCGGCTTTGCCAATTCCAGCGGTGGAAGCGAAACGGTCGGCCGTCTGGTCGTGCTGCCGATCTTCGCGGATCAGGGCCGCCAACTCCTTCATCTGGGCATCTCCGGCCGCACGATGGGGCTGGCGAATCTTCCCTCGCAGATCGACCCAGCGACCGGCCGGCCCACCGGGCCGATGATTCCGGCGGTTCGTTTTCGCAGCCGGGGCAGCATCCGCAACGGACCTCCTGGCCCGCTCAACTCGATCTACGCCGATGCCGGGCTGCTCACCGGCAGCTGGCAGAACATGCTCGGGCTGGAACTCGCTGCCAACCGTGGTCCGCTCTCAGTTCAGGGGGAGTATTTCGGCTCCTGGCTCTACAACGCCGCGACGACCGGTGTCGACCCGATCAACGCCGGCTGGCAGCCGCCGCCCGACACGCCCCTGGGAACGGTGTTTTTCCAGGGCGGCTATCTGGAAGCGCTCTGGTTTCTCACCGGTGAAAGCCGCAGCTACGATCTGGCCCATTCCCGGTTTTCACGAGCCATCCCGCGGGCGAACTTTTATCGACGCCGCGGCGGAGATGGCCGGATTCACACCTCCCCGGGCGGCTGGCAGGTGGGCCTCCGCTACAACTACCTCTGCCTGAGTGACGGCGAGGTCAATGGAGGTGTGCTCAACGGGATGACACTCGGCCTCAACTGGCTGCTCAACCCCAATGCCCGCCTGGTTTTCAACTACGACTTCACCCACCGCGACTTTGTCAACGCTGCCGGTGAAGACGGCAGTGGCGGCATCAACGGGTTTGGCACCCGCCTCGCCTTCGATTTCTAGCTGTCCGTGGAAAAAGCCATTCAAGGGCCTTGTTCCACTCAAGCGGCGCCCCAAACAGCTGCGGTTTTGGGAGGTCGCCGGTCGCCGCATCCTGCGGCGGCAGACGTGTTCCAGAGTCTGCTCGCGGTCGGCCCCACCTTCTAGAAAAACCAGGGGCTTCTAGAAAAACCAGGGGGCTTGGGAAGCCCTGGAAGGACGTGCTGACTTTTTCGGTCGGGCAGAGAATACCGAAAATCCTAATAATTCGTCCGCCCTCTGCTGGACGATGCAACACCTGTGGCAAGAGCTGAGGATTCCGTAGACCTGGTGTCTGGGGAAGACTTTGCCGGCGGCTGCATGCGTGTTGAGTCTTCACTCGTCTCCCGAGGTTGCAATGAAGCGGCGGCAGCTTCTCCCAACAGTGGTCCTGATCGCGGGCTACCTGACCGCGTTTGCCGCTGTCGCACCCGCTGCCGACGAGGTGGCCCCCGCGACTGCTGCGTCCGCCCCGTCACCCCTCGATCTGATCGCCAACGCCCAGCCCAGAGCCACGGCCCTGACAGGCCTGGAGAGCGGTGCCTTCGAGCCGATCACACTCGTCAACTTCCAGCCCACCGAGGCTGAGGAGCTGCTCGGGGGCGAGTCGCAACTCACCGACGATGCGCTGAGCGTGGAAGCCGGGCCCGCTGCCCCCGCGGGCGTTGAGCTGCTTCCAGAAGGCACTACCACCCAAGGCCTCACCGAAGCGGAACAGCTTGCTCGCGGAGAACCGCAGTTTACCAGCGCAGGCCTCACAGTTGGGGCAGACGTGACGCTGAAGCCGGAGTGGAACAACGGCTTGGAGTTTCTCTCGCCAAACCGTGAGTTCCGCGTGCACGTTGGCGGCAGGGCTCAGGTTGACACCACGGCGTTCACTGCCGGCCCTGGGCCCAACAGCGCGGCAGCGGAGGGTGGGCTCAATCCGCGGCTCTCCGGTGCCACCAACTTTCGCCGTGGACGCTTTCGCATCGATGGCCAGATGTATGAGAACTACGAGTGGCTCACCGAGTTTGACTTCGTCAATCAGCTCCAGGTCAATGCCCTGGCCGACCCGACGCAGGAGCAGGGCGTGGCCCCCAACCCTGCGCCGACCGAGGTCTGGTTTGCCGTGACCAAACTGCCGATCCTCGGCAACGTTGTGATCGGCAACCAGAACACGCTCACCGGACTTGAGCACATCACCAGCGACCGCTTTGTCAACTTCATGGAGCGGTCGTTTCTCGCCGACGCCTTCACGATGCCCTTCAATAACGCCTATGCCCCAGGCATTCTGGTGTTTCGCAACTTCGGCACCAACGAACGGTATCGCGTTGCGGCCGGGGCCTTCAAAGACGACTTCAACATCTTCGGGTTTTCCGACACCGCAGCGGCCAACTCGCTGCAGACCCGGGTGACTGGGCTGGTGATCGACGAGCCGGAAGAGAATCGCTGGACACACCTCGGCCTCTGCGCGGTCTATCAGCAGACACCGAAAGCGCAAAACAACGCCACCCCGGGCAATCCCATCCCGACGCAGGAGGGCAGCCTGCGGTATCGCGCCCGGGGCAACATCCGCAACGGTCCTCCAGGCCCGCTGAACTCGATCTATGCCGACACCGGCCTGCTCGGCGCTGCCTATCAGACGCTGATCACTGCTGAATACGCCTCAAACTGGGGACCGCTGCAGATGCAGGCGGAGTGGACGATGACACTCGTGCCGCGGGCACGGTCGATCCTGAATCCATCAGCCAACGCCGGCCAGCAGCCGATCAACACCGTCGTCGATAATCTGTTCTACCAGGGGGCCTACTGCGAAGTGATGTATGCCCTGACAGGCGAGGGCCGCAGCTACAACCGCAAGCAGGCGGTGCTCGACCGCTTCGTGCCACGCAACAACTTCTTCCGCGTGGAGACGCCAGACGGCATTCGAACGAGCGAGGGAGCCTGGCAGGTTGGCGTCCGCTACGACTGGCTCTGCCTCAACAACCAAGGCATCAACGGCGGTGTGCTCAACGGCGTGACGCTCGGCCTCAACTGGTTTCTCAATCCCAACGCCCGCATCGCCTTCAACTACGACTTCACTCACCGCGACTTCACCAACAGCCTTGCCGAAAACGGCTCCGGTGGCATCAACGGCTTTGGCACTCGGCTGTTTTACGATTTTTAAGAACCACGTCCGCTCTGAGGCGTTTGCCATGCGACTCCCACACACCCCTCTGCGGCAGCTTCGGCTGAGAGGCTTCCTGGCCATCGTGGCGATTGGACTCCCCACGCTGGCCGGGAGCCTGCCGGCGGAAGAACCCGTCGCGCCGGCTCCCCATGAGTCTGCTGCTGAGCAAGCCGCGGGGAAGGCAAACTGTCCACCGCGCCGCTGCGGACTGATCCCTGTCTGCCGGCGGGTTCCGGTGACAGTCAGCAAGCCCCACACCGAGTATCACATGGAGTGTGCGCTTGTCTGTGAGCCCGGCTGCTGCCTGACGGGCTGCCTCCGTAGCCCGGGAGGTGGCGGCTGCGACCGCTGCGGGCATGCGACGATTCGCACCGAAAAGCGACTCGTGAAAAAGGTGACGGAGAAGAAGATCGCTTCCCACGAATACAAGGTCTGCTGGGTCTGCCCGGCCTGCGCAGGCCTGGGGGCGTCTGTTCGAAAGCACGCCAGTCGCCCACAGGGGTGTCGTCCACCCGAGAGTCTCATGCGTCGTGCACAGGCTGCGATGCCAGTCACACCCAGCCTGGTTCTCGCTGGTCACTCTTCCCCTGGCGGGTGCCAGACGCTCTGCTTGCATGGCCGCGGCAAGCGGAGTAGACCGACAGGTTGCCCGCGGACATGGTCCTGCACCTCTGCGGCGTTCCCCTCTGAGGGTACTCGCGGATGAGACCGGCCTTCGACAACACCACGATCGAGCGTGTGGACGCGGCGATTCTCGTCGCGCTCTCGCTCGAGGCCGCACCGCTGATCGAGGCGGCTCGCGACACGCTCCAGCTGAAAACGCCGTCAGGGCTGAAGATCACGATCGGACAAATGGGGCATCGTCGTGTCGCCATCGTGACCACGGGCGTTGGCCGGGAGGCGGCGGTCCGCGGCGGGCAGCTCACGATCGAAGGCCATCGGCCCGGCCTTCTTGTGGTCGCCGGTCTCTGCGGCGGCCTCGATCCTGCGCTCGCGCGGGGCGATGTGGTCGTCGCGGCGACGGTCGCCAGGCCCTGCGGCGACTCCCTCACCGCCCATGATCCAGCGAGTGTCCTCGATGCAGTCCGGACTTCGCCGGGTGCGTGTCGTGACGGCTGACCAGGTGGTGGAGACACCCGAGGCGAAACGTCAGCTCCGCGAGTCGTCTGGCGGTGATGTGGTCGACATGGAGAGCTGGTGGATTGCAGAAGTGGCTGAGGCCGCCGGCACACCCTGGACGGTGGTCCGCAGCATTTCAGACACGGCCAGCGACTGCGTTCCCAGCGACGTAGCCAAGCTCGCGTCGGTCGCGCACCCCGCTCGGCTGGCGGGGCTGCCGCCCGGCTCCTCTTTCGTCGTCCCTCGGCCCTCGGCGACCTGGCCGAGCTCCGCGAGCATGCCTGCGGAGCCGCCGAACGCCTCGCCGAACGGCTGGTCGTCATGCTCGGCCGGTGAGCAGCCGCACCAGCAGGCCGCGAGGAAGATCGGGCGTCAGCGTTGGCTGCGGGGCGCCACATGCCGAGAGGCAGGCCGCGGCAGCGAGCCGCCCACTCCGCACGGAGCCTTCCATCGTGGAGGGCCAGCCGGTGGCCGTCCAATCGCCAGCGAGAAACAGATTTGGCACATCCGTGGCCGACGCCGGCCGCACCGCATCAACGCCCGGCCGCACTGAGATCACGGCCAGCGGATCGGTCACGATCCGCGAATCGAGCAGGGTGGCCACACGGGCCGCGGGAAAGAGCGCCCGCAGCTCTTCAACCACGCGATTGCGGAGCTGACGACGGTCAGTGCCGAGCAGGCTGTGCGAGCCGCTGATCACCACCTGGCAGTAGCCGCGGCCCTCGCTGCCGGTGTCGTCGCCTGCCCGAAACACCCACTGCGAGAGCGTGCCCAGCAGCACCGCATGCGGCAGGTCGATCACGGGACGGTCAAACCAGAGGTGGACGGCCGTGATTGGCGACCCGGTAAGCTGGTCGCTCCCCTCAGGCATCGCCGCCGGCACAAGCTTTTCCGCTGCACGCCAGGGCACGGCCACAATGCAGGCGCGGCAGGCAATCCGGGCTCCATCGGCTGTTGTCAGCGACGGCAGCTCGGCTGGCTCCTCACGGCGTCGGCGTCCGATCTCGACCGCACGCACGCGTCCGTCGGCCGCATACTCCAGCGACGACACGACCGTTCCCGTGTCGAGCTGCACGCCCTTCGACCGCAGCCAGCCCGCCAGGCCATCACCGAAGAGTTCCCCCAGCGGACGCTGCGGCAGGTGCAGATCGGCAGCACGCCTGTGGGAGAGAAATCCGTCGAGCATCACCTTCCGTGAGGCCTCCACCGAGACCCGCTGCACCGAATCCCCAAGGGCACTCTCCAGCACTGGGGCCCAGAAGAGGTCGATCACACGCTGGGGCTGGCCCCGCTGCTGAAGCCAGGCAAGCGCCTCCGCCGGCTCGTCGCCTCCCGGCTTCCAGCGAATGAGCTGTATCATGCCCCAAGCCAGCGTTGTCTTCTCCCACAGGCTGAACTGGGGGAGTCGCAGCAGCAGCGGGGTGAGATGCAGCGGCGCCGGCAGCCATCGCGAGGGCGTGCAGCCGGCCCGGCGGCCATCCGGTGTGACAAACCAGAGTCGCCGATGATGCTGCAGCTGCGAATCGATACCGACGCGACGGCAGAGATCAAGAAAGTTGGTGCAGCAGCCCATCGCCAGATGCTGGCAGGCATCCACCAGGCCACCCGCTTCGCGATCGGCAAACGACGCCGCCCGTCCACCCACATGCCGTCGTGATTCCAGCACGCGAACCGGCGTGCCTCTGGCAACAACGCCCGCCTCCACCAGCGATGCGGCGGCTGCCAGGCCCGCAAGGCCTCCCCCCACAATCACGATGGGCAACGGCTCGCCATCAGCACCCTGCTTTGGTGACACCGCCAGCGGCGGGGCCGAAGCGATTGCCTGCGGTGGCCGCGGCCCGCAGACGGCCGTGGAAACGACCGAAGCTGCCAGCTGAAGCCGCGACGGCTTGGGGCGACCCTGCAGAATGCCGTTGCCTGCCAGGCAGACTGCCCGGAAGAGACTGCGGTAGACCCCAAACATCGCCCGGAAAATCCGTTGTCCATCGCGGGAAAGAAAGTGGTCGAGCACGCTCGCCTGCGCATAGAGCTCGCGGGTGCGGGCACGCTGCACCGCGAGGAGCTGCTCAAGCCCCGGTGTCATCTTCAACGTGGAGGCCGCAGCCGCCTGCAGATCCGCCACGGAGACGCCGCACGTCTGCAGGTCTTCACGCGGAAGATAAACCCGGCCGCGAGCCAGGTCTTCGGTCACATCCCGCAGAATGTTGGTCATCTGAAAGGCGAGACCGCAGGCATCGGCTGCGGGCAGCGCTTCAGGGCCGGTAAACCCCCAGATGTGAATCGAAGCGAGCCCCACCGCTGAGGCAACGCGACGGCAGTAGGCCTGCAGCTGATCATTTGCCTCAAACAGACAGCCATCCCCCTGCTGGCGATGCTCGAGATCGAGGTCCTGCTCCACGCCATCAAGAACAGCAAAGAGCGGACGCGGGGAATCGCATGCCGCCGCGCGGCATCGGCCATGGCCCGCAGCACAGGATCGCAGCAGTCGTCCCCTTGCAGGGCAGCGGTCAGGCCGTTGCGAAAAGCCGTCAGCTCGTCGCGGGCTCGCTGCAGCTCAGCGGCTGCTGGCGACGCTGCGGCATCCTGCGGCCCGTCGGTGATGTCGTCAGCCCGGCGGCAAAAGGCATACAGCGCCGTCATCGCCTGCCGCTTGCCCGCTGGCAGCAGCCGGATGGGCATCGCAAAACTCGATCCTGACGCCGCGAGAACCTCGCGACAGACCGCATGATCTTCCGTCAACGTTGCCATCACGTCTGCTCGGCCTCCGCAGCAGGGCCCGCCGAGCGACGGAATATCCCGGCCCCCATTCGGCCGATCACCGCTCGACCGGCGAGGATGAGTTTCGTCGCCTTGGAGACTACCGGTCGACGCGACAGGGTGTCGTAGTCGGCCCGCCGGATGGCAGCTGCCACGGCCTGACCGCCACCGGCAAAAGCGGTGATCGCGGGCCGCACCGCAGCCGGCCCTAACCGCTTCAGCGGTTCGCCCGCCGCCAAGCAGGCCTCCGCCCAGGCCACCTCCTCAGCAAGCAGCCGCCGCAGGGCAGGGGAGGCCTGCGGGGCGTCGAGATCAGATTCACAGACGCCATGCCGCTGCATGTCGTCGGCTGGCAGGTAGATCCGGCCAGCAATCCGGTCGCGGCGAACGTCTTGCCAAAAGTTGACCAGCTGCAGGCCTGTGCAGATCGCGTCCGACTCTGCCTGCCGCTGTGGCTCGCGACAGCCGCCAAGCGCGAGCACGATCCGGCCAACCGGATTGGCGGACCGCCGACAGTAGTCGAGGAGCTGCTCGCGGCTCGCGTAGCGGACCACCTGCTGATCCTGCTCAAAGGCATCGATCAGATCATGAAAGGGCTTGAGGGTGAGGCCATGCCGCGCGATGGTGGTTGCCAGGGCCACCAGGATCGGATGCCGCGGCGAGCCTCGGCCGCAGGCCTCCAGCTCGTCACGCCAGGCCGCCAGGGCGGCTGCGGCTACTGCGGGGCTCTCCGCCTCATCCGCCAGGTCGTCACTCCAGCGGGAGAAGGCGTAGACGTTGGCAAAATCCTGCCGCAGCGGCTTCGGCACGAGCCAGCTGATCACCGAGAAGTTCTCGTAGTGGCCCGTGGCAATCCTGCCGGCAGAAGGCCTCGGCATCCTGCAAGCTGGGGGCTGCCGCTGTGCCAGCATCTGCGACCGTGGCCCCTGCGAACCCAAACGGGGAGGGCTCATGGACGAGCGTCCACGCGGCAGCGTCCCGCGTTGTCGCGTGCCGCGAGTTCTTCCCGCCCATCGCTTCTCTTCTCATCCCGAGTCATCCCGAGTCATCCCGAGGTCGCCCAGAGAATCGGCCTCTGCATCTGTCGGAAAACGATCCTTCGGCTTACGATACCCGAGAATGCTTGAAACCGCCCTCCATGCCCGCCATGCCACCGAATCTCTGGTGATGGACGGTGCGACCCCCTCATGAGATGGCTGAAATGAAGATTCTTTTGGCGAGCCCACGGGGCTTCTGCGCTGGCGTCAACATGGCGATTGAGACGCTCGAGACCGCCATCCGCCTCTACGGCACGCCGGTCTACGTCTACCACGAAATCGTGCACAATAAGCATGTTGTGCAGCGTTTCACCAACGAGGGGGCAGTCTTCGTCGACGCCGTGGAAGAGGTGCCCGAGGGGGCTGTGCTCCTCTTCTCAGCCCACGGAGTGGCTCCCGAAGTCCGTCAGCTGGCAAAGGAACGGAAGCTGCGAGCGATCGACGCCACCTGCCCGCTGGTCACCAAGGTGCACCTCGAGGCCATTAAATACGCCAAGGCAGGCTACCGGCTGATTCTGATTGGCCACGAAGGGCACGACGAGGTGATCGGCACGATGGGGCAGGTTCCCGACGCTTTCACGCTGGTCGAAACGCCCGAAGAAGTCGACAGCCTCCCCTTCGGCCCCGACGACAAACTGGCCTACCTCACCCAGACAACGCTCTCCGTCGACGACGCATCCCGGATCATCAATCGCCTGAAGGCCACGTTCCCCCAGATCGTCGGCCCTCCCAAAGACGACATTTGCTACGCCACCCAGAACCGGCAGGAAGCCGTGCGGATGCTCTCTGACGATGCCAACATTGTGCTCGTGCTCGGGAGCCAAAACAGTTCCAACAGCCAGCGGCTCGCCGAACTCGCCCGCGAGCGGACCATTCCTGCCTACCTGATCGATGGAGCGGAAGAGATCGATCCTGCCTGGTTCTCTGGCGAAGAGACCGTGTTGATCACAGCTGGGGCCAGTGCTCCGGAGCAGGTCGTGCAGGATTGCGTGCAGTGGCTGCAAGCACGGTACGATGCCACGGTGGAAGAACGGACACTGCGGGAAGAGGAGGTCTACTTCCCGCTGCCCAAAGAGATCCGCCAGGCCGTCGGTCCTGCGTAGGGACTGTTTGCTGATCACACCTTTCCATGGAGACACAACCGGCAGGAATGGCGGCCTGCCCTTGAGTGATGCACACGCAGGCCGCAGCCCACGACAGCCGTTCTCTGGTGGTCTCTGCCAATCCGCAGGGCCAGCCCCAGCTCCAGTCTGATATCGAGTTGCTCTCGCAGACGCTCGACGCGGTCATCGCCGATCTCGCCGGGGAAACCGCGTTTTGTGAGCTCGTCGCGATCAGACGGCTTGCCGCCGAGCGTCGGCAGGGAACCCCCGACGCTGAGCGGCGTCTCGCCACCGCGATTGCCGAACTCACCGAGCCTTCCGCGCGGAACGTGGCCAGGGCCTTGGGAATCTTCTTCGACCTGGCCAACATCGCCGAAGACCTGCAGCGAATCCGGGTGCTCCGCGACCGCGAAAGGCAGCAGGCCCCGCTGCCGCTGTCGGAGTCTCTCGCCGCAGCGATTCGCGAGCTGCGTGAGGCAGGTCGGTCGGCCGACGACGTGCAGCGGGCGATCGAGCAGCTGTCGATCGAGCTGGTATTTACCGCGCACCCCAGCGAGGCAAAGCGGCGGAGCATTCGCTCAAAACTGCGACGGCTCCGCAGCAGCCTGGCCGCCCTCGATCGGCCCGGCCTACTGCCGCGGGAACGCGACCAGATTCTCGCGGCGATTGCAGCGGAGCTTCGCGTGCTCTGGCAAACGCAGTTTCTCAAGCTGCAGAAGCCCTCGGTGGGCGATGAGGTTGACCGTGGGCTCTCGATCCTGCCCCGGCTCCGCGAGGTCGTGCCGCAGGTCTGCCGGGCCATGCGGCAGGCGTTGGCTGAGCACTATCCCGAGCATTCCTTTCAGATCCCGACGTTTCTCTCCTTCGGCTCCTGGATGGGGGGCGACCGGGATGGCAATCCGTTTGTGACAGCAGAGGTCACAGAGGCCACGCTTTGCCGCCTGAGAAACGCCGCGATCGACATCCACCTCGACGAGTGCCGGCGGCTCTACGACTACCTGACGGTCTCGCTGACCTGCACCCCGGGAGCCGAAGCCCTCGCCAACCGCCTTGAGACGCTCTGCGAAACCTGGCCGGGGCTCGCCGAGGCGATCGATGACGTGCCTCCCCACGAGGCCTACCGCCGCTGGCTGCGGATGATCCGCTGGCGGCTTGAGCAGTCGCGAACAGCCGCCATCGAAGCGACCTGTGCGGCGGGCAGCTACGCGAGCGGCAAGGCCCTCGAGGACGACGTGCTGGCGATCTGTCGCTGCCTGGAGAACGACCACGACGCGAGCATTCTCGACGGTGATGCCGGCCGCTGGCTCGATCTCGTCCGCACATTCGGCCTGCGGGTGACGCGACTTGATATCCGGCAAGAGTCGCGGCGGTATGAAGAAATCACGGCCGATATCCTGCGGGCGGCTGGGCTCTGCGACGACTTCGCAGGCAGCAGCGAGGAGCAGCGTCGACGGCTCCTGCTCGATTCCATGGGAACCCTCTCCGCACTGCCTGCCGAGCAGCTGCAGCCGCTCACACACGACACCCTGACGCTCTACCAGCTGCTGCGGCGGGCGGTGGAACGCTTCGGCCCCGACTGCCTCGGCGGCAGTGTGATCAGCCTGACGCAGTCGTCGGTCGACGTGCTCACCGTGCTCTGGCTCTGGCGGCATGCCTGTCGCGGCGCGGCACCGGAGGTGGAGGCCGCCCTGCGGATCGTGCCGCTGTTTGAAAAGATTGGCGACCTGCGGCGGTCTGACGCGACCCTGTCGGCGATGCTGACGGAGCCTGTGTATGCCGAGCACCTTGCTACCCAGGGCAACCGTCAGATGGTGATGGTGGGCTACTCCGACAGCACGAAAGATGGTGGCTATCTCTCGGCCTGCTGGGGGCTCTACGACGCCCAGCGACGAATCTCCGCAGCCGCGGCCGCTCATGACGTGCATGTCACGTTTTTCCATGGCCGAGGTGGTTCGCTGGGGCGGGGTGGCGGCCCTGCTGCCCGCGGCATCCTCTCGCTGCCTCCCGAGGCGCTCGACGGCACGCTTCGTCTGACTGAGCAGGGGGAGGTGCTTGCCGAACGCTACGACGACGTGCAGATCGCGTTTCGCCATCTTGAGCAGGTCAGCTGGGCCACGCTCGTCGGCTCGACCATTCATCCTGCCGAGCCGGCCAAGGCCTGGCTCGAACTAACCGACCGCCTGGCCGCCCGCTCATATGCCGTCTATCGAGAGCTCGTCGAACAGCCCGGCTTCATTACCTTTTTCTCGCAGGCCACGCCGATCGATGAGATTGAGAACCTGCCGATTGGTTCGCGGCCCTCGAGGCGGCGAGGCGAGCGATCGTTGGGGGATCTGCGGGCCATCCCCTGGGTGTTTGCCTGGACGCAGAATCGCTGCCTGCTGCCTGCCTGGTATGGATTGGGCACGGCGATTCTCGAGGTGAAATACGACGACAGGCTGGCCTGGGAGCAGCTCCGGGAGATGTATCGCGACTGGCCCTTCTTCGCCGCCACGATCGACAACGCGGCGGTGGCGTTGGCCAAGGCAGATCCCGCCATCGGGCAGCGGTATGCAGAACTCGTCGACGACGAGGATGTTCGCCGCAGGCTCTGGCCGCTGCTGGCCGCGGAGTGCGACCGCTCGCGACAGGCTGTTCTCGATGTGGTGGGCAGCCGTGAACTGCTCGACACCACCCCCTGGCTGAAGCGGTCGATCGAGGCCCGCAACCCGCTGGTGGATCCCTTAAACCTGATTCAGGTGGAGTTTCTCAAGCGGCGCGAGCAGCAGGGTGACGACGATGCCGGCAGCCTGCGGGAAATCCTGCGGCTCTCTGTGCAGGGCATCGCCTCAGGCATGCGAACCACCGGCTGACCCCCTTCCCACAGGTCTTCTGCCCCCCTTCCACGTTTTCTTCCCCCCTGCGAGGCCAGCCATGGCAGACAGCGATGCACTCGACCTTTCGATCCCCACGCTCGGGCCGTGCCAGATCAGCTCGCCGATGCAGGCTCTGCTCGACGGCCGCCGCACCAGCCAGCACTATGTTGGCGAACACGACCGCGTGCTCTTTGACGACACCGCCTCGATGGTCGCCTCCCGGGGCGGGCAGCTGGCCGATCTTCCCGGTTTCGAGCCCGCTGGTGCTCGCCAGAAGATCTACTTCGATCCAGCCAAGACACGCGTTGGGATCGTCACCTGCGGCGGGCTCTGCCCCGGGCTCAACAATGTGATTCGAGGGCTCGTGATGGAGCTCTGGTTTCACTACGGCGTGCGGAAGATCTCCGGCTTCACCGGGGGATTCCGAGGCTTCATTCCTGACCACGGCCACAGCGTGATCGACCTCACACCGGAGGTCGTCTCCAACATCCACGACGATGGCGGCACCATCCTCGGCACCTCGCGCGGGCGACAGGAAACCGACCAGATCGTCGACTGCCTGGAGCGGATGGGGATCTCGATCCTGTTTGTGATCGGCGGAGACGGCTCGCTCCGCGGAGCGATGAAGATTGCGGAAATCGTTGGTGAGCGAAATGAGAAAATTTCTGTCGTGGGGATCCCCAAGACGATCGACAACGACATCCCCTACATCGACCAGAGCTTCGGTTTTCAGACGGCCTTTTCCGAGGCGGTGGAAGCGATCTCCTCGGCGCATGTGGAAGCAAAGGCGGCGCCGCATGGCGTGGGGCTGGTGAAGCTGATGGGCCGACACTCAGGCTTCATCGCCTGCTACGCGGCCCTCGCCCGCAACGATGCCAACTACGTGCTGGTGCCCGAGGTTCCGTTTGCGATCGACGGCCCGGGCGGCTTTCTGGAGCACCTGCTGGCGCGGGTCAAAGCCCGGGGCCATGCGGTGATCGTGGTGGCCGAAGGGGCAGGGCAGGACGCTCTGCGCGAGCGGCCCCGAGAGAACCGACGCCTCAGGCAACGTGCTCCTGGCTGACATCGGGCTCCACCTGAAAGACCGCATCAAAGCCTGCTTTGCTGAATCCGGCTGCGAGCTCAACATGAAATACATCGACCCGAGCTACCTGATCCGCAGCGTGCCAGCCAATCCCTTCGACTCGGTCTACTGCCTGCGGCTGGCCCACAACGCGGTGCATGCGGCGATGGCTGGCCGCACCCAGATGGTGGTCGGCCGCTGGCACGGCCGTTTCGTGCACATCCCGATGACGATGGCGGTCAGCCGGCGGAATCAGGTCGACCCCAACGGCGACCTCTGGCTCTCCGTCCTCGAGGCAACGGGCCAGCCACGACGTTTTCTGCCGCCCGC
Organism: Pirellulales bacterium; assembly: GCA_018401745.1. GTDB lineage: Bacteria > Planctomycetota > Planctomycetia > Pirellulales > UBA1268 > M30B53. The sequence goes on from JAGYJY010000007.1 coordinate 156,403, forward strand.
CTCAGCGTGAACTCCCCGAGCCGGACCTCGGCAAACGGGGAGGCTTTTAGTGGGTGAGTTTCTTGTAGCGGAAGCGGTGGGGCTCATCGGCGTCGATGCCGAGCCGCTCACGACGGCTCCGTTCGTAGACGTCGAAGTTGCCCTCGCAGACGTGCACATAGCCATCGCCCTCGAAGGCGATGATCGTGGTCGCGAGGCGGTCGAGAAACCAGCGGTCGTGGGTGATCACAACAACGCTGCCAGGGAAGTGCGTGATGCCTTCTTCCAGCGATCGCAGGGTGTCGACATCGAGGTCGTTGGTAGGCTCGTCGAGCAGCAGCAGGTTGCAGCCGCGGCGGAGCAGCTTGGCAAGGTGGACACGGTTGCGTTCACCACCGGAAAGCTTGCCAACTTTCTTCTGCTGGTCGGGCCCCATGAACATGAACTTCGCCACGTAGCTGCGGGCGTTGACCGCCCGTTTGCCAAGTTCGATCGTGTCGTGACCACCGGAGATCTCCTCGAAGACCGACTTCTCAGGATCGAGGGCATCACGGCTCTGGTCGACGTAGCCGATGTCGACCGTTGAGCCCACCTTGATCTCGCCGGCATCAGGCTGCTCCTGGCCCACGAGCATCCGAAAGAGGGTGGTCTTCCCAGCGCCATTCGGGCCGATGATGCCCACAATGCCACCGGCAGGAATGCGGAACGAGAGATTCTCAAAGAGCAGCTTATCGCCGTAGGCTTTGGAGAGCCCAGTCGCGTCGATCACCTGGTCGCCAAGGGCGCGGCTGGCCGGAATGAAGATGTCGACATCGGTGTCCCGCGTGGCAGCCTGCTCGGCGGCCAGCTTTTCAAACGCGGCCACACGAGCCTTGCTCTTCGCCTGTCGTGCCTTCGGCGACATGCGGATCCACTCGAGCTCCTTGTCGAGCGTTTTCTGCCTTGCTGAGACCTGCTTCTCCTCCAGCTCCAGTCGAGCCTTCTTCTGCTCGAGCCAGGCGGAGTAGTTGCCCTCAAAGGGGATGCCCCGGCCATGGTCGACCTCGAGGATCCACTTGGCCACGTTGTCGAGGAAATAGCGGTCGTGGGTCACGGCCACGACGGTGCCCTCGTAGTCGGCCAGATGCCGCTCCAACCAGGCGACGCTCTCTGCGTCGAGGTGATTCGTCGGCTCGTCGAGCAGCAGCAGGTCTGGCTTCTCCAGCAGCAGTCGACAGAGGGCCACGCGGCGGCGCTCGCCGCCGGAGAGGTTGGTGACCGGCCAGTCGCCAGGCGGAAGATTCATCGCTTCCATGGCGATTTCCAGCTGACGGTCGAGATCCCACGCATTCTTCGCCTCGATCTCGTCTTGCACGGCAGCCTGCTCTTCGAGGAGCTTCTCCATCTCCTCAGGCTCCATCGGTTCGCCGAGCCGTGCGTTGATCTCCTCAAACCGGGTGAGCACAGCACGGGTCGCCGCCACCGCCTCCATCACGTTTTCCTGCACGGTCTTCTCGGGATCGAGCTGCGGCTCCTGCGAGAGGTAGCCCACCGTGGAGCCCTCGGCGAGCCTCGCTTCGCCCTCAAACTCCTTGTCGAGCCCAGCCATGATTTTCATCAGCGTGCTCTTGCCAGCACCGTTGCGACCGAGCAGGCCGATCTTGGCCCCCGGGTAGAACGCAATGTTGATGTCTTTGAGAAGCTCCCGCTGGCCAAACTTCTTGAAGAGGTGGGAGATCTGATAGATGTAGGCTGCGCCCATGAGTGCGATATCCGTCGATGCGTTTCGTGAGGAAGTCGTGGCGTGAAGGTGAGCCACGCATCCTAACGAAGTCTGGCCTGGGCAGCGAGGCTCGGCCGCGGCAGCGGCTCGTTGCAGGTGCGGATCGCTTTCACTACGATGCCAGGGGTGCTGGCGTGACACCCCGAGGGAGGACGCAATGGCGTCGTACGCGAACGAAGACGTGCTGGTTTCGACGGAGTGGGTGGCCAGTGTGGCTGCCAACCCCGAGGCTCATCCCAACGTGCGGATCGTCGAATCAGACGAAGACCGTGCGCTCTACACGCAGGGCCATGTGCCCGGAGCCGTCGAGATCGACTGGCAGGTCGACCTGCAAGACGCCACCTGGCGTGACTACATCGATCGCGCCGCGTTTGAGGACCTCTGCCGCCGCAAAGGCATCTCCAACGACACCACCGTGGTGTTCTATGGAGACAAGAGCAACTGGTGGGCATGCTACGCGTTTTGGACGTTCAAGCTCTACGGCCATGCCGACTGCCGGATCATGAACGGCGGTCGAAAGAAATGGGCCCTTGAGGGCCGTCCCTGGTCGACCGACCGGGTCGATCCTCCTCAGGGCACCTACACCGCCACAGAGCAGGACATGTCGATCAGAGCTCTGCGCGACGAGGTGCTTAAGCACCAGAAGGCAGGCAAGCCGCTTGTCGACGTCCGCAGCCCCGAGGAATACAGCGGCGAGCGGCTCCACATGCCTGACTACCCCAACGAGGGCTCGCTCCGTGGTGGCCATATCCCGGGTGCCATCAGCATTCCATGGCCTCTCTCCGTCAACGAAGATGGCACCTTCAAGTCAGCGAAGGACCTCGAGAAGCTCTACGTCAAAGAGGGCAAACTGCGACGCCGGGCAGCCACGGTCGCCTACTGCCGAATCGGTGAGCGATCGAGCCTGACCTGGTTCGTTCTGACCTACCTGCTCGGCTTCTCCAACGTGAAAAACTACGACGGCTCCTGGCTGGAGTGGGGCAACGCGGTGCGGATGCCGATCGTGAAGGGAACGACCCCCGATGGAAGCCCGACTGCCCCCGACGCGGCGTCTGGCTCCGTTTGAAAAGCCCTGAGCCCATGAGCACGGTTGCGGAACGACTGGATGAGATCGTCGATGACTTCGCCGATCTCGATGGCAGGGAGAAGCTTGAAATGCTTCTTGAATACGCTGCCATGCTCCCGCCACTGCCTCCCGGCCACGCGGGCCTCGACGAGAACCGTGTTCACGAATGCCAGTCGCCCGTGTTTATCCAGGTCGAGCTAAGACCCTCGGAGGACGGCCAGCCTGGGATCTATCTCCAGGCGGAAGTGGCGGAGGAAGCACCAACGGTGCGAGGCTTTGTGGCGGTGCTGGCCAAGGCCTTTGCTGGCAGGCCTGCGGATGAGGTGCTCGCAGTCAATGACACTCTTCTCGATCGCCTAGGGCTTTCTGAAGTTCTCGGCATGCTTCGCACTCGCGGCCTGCGGGCCATCATCGAGTATGTGAAGCGGGGCGTCGTTCGCAGCCTCGCTCACTAAGCAACCGGGGAGGCGAGGGGGGTCGGCGAACGCTCGAGGAGCATAAAGGCCTATCCTGGCCAGCGACGAGACTTTTGCCGCCCCTCGAGCCGGACCACTGCAACCGGGGAGGCGAGGGGGGCCGGCGAACGCTCGAGGCCTATTCAAGGATTGGCAGCAGCGGCTTGGGCACAGGCTCAGAGCTGAGCGGCGGTGCCGCTGGAACCTCGGCAGCTCGCGATCCAAACGCCATCAGCCATGCGGTGGCGAGCATGCCCCGCAGGGAGCCGAGTGAGGCCTCAACCGCCGCCGGCTCGTAGCCGCAGTGGACCATACAGTCGGCACACTTCGGGTTGCCACTGGCCCGGCCGTAGGCATCCCAGTCGGTCTCTTCCATCAGTTCGCGAAACGAGGAGACATAGCCTTCGTCGAGCAGGTAGCAGGGCCTCTGCCAGCCGAAGAGGTTGTAGGTCGGTGTGCCCCAGGGGAGGCACTCAAGATCCCAGGAGCCTTTGAGAAACTCGAGGAACACGGGCGACTGATTGAACTTCCAGCTCCGCTTCGCACGGCCGAGGATGCGACGGAAAAGCCCCTCGGCATCATGCCTGGCGAGGAAGTGCTCCTGGTCGGGGGCCTTGGCGTAGGAGTAGCCCGGTGAAACCATCATCCCCTCAACACCGAGGGCCATCACCTCGTCAAAGAAGGCGTGATACTTCTCCGGCGTTGCATCGGCGAAGAGCGTGGAGTTGGTGGTCACCCGAAAACCTGCCTGACGAGCGGCCCGAATCGCAGACACGGCCATCTCATAGACACCCTCGCGGCACACAGCGGCGTCGTGAATCTCGCGCGGGCCATCGAGATGAACCGAAAATGCCAGAAACTTCGATGGCCGAAACCGCGGCAGCATCTCCTCCAGTTTGAGGGCGTTGGTGCAGAGGTAGAGATACCGTTTGCGGGCAACGATGCCTTCGACGATTTCCACGATCTGGGGATGCAGCAGCGGCTCCCCGCCCGGAATCGAGACAACCGGCGCACCGCACTCATCGACCGCACCAAGACACTTCTCGACCGAGAGATGCTGGCGGAGGATGTCGGTGGGATGCTGAATCTTGCCGCAGCCGGCGCAGGCGAGATTGCAGCGAAAGAGGGGCTCCAGCATCAAAACCAGCGGATACCGTTTCCTGCCGGCAAGCCGGTTGGCAGCCACATGCTTAAGAACGGCTGTCATCTGCCCAAACGGAACTCCCATCACACCACCTCCTGTGTGGACACTCCACGCGTTTCGCCAATCCCCGCATCCGTGCAAGCCGCGTCGATCCCAGCAGTGTCGGCTCGCCTAGCAACACTGTGACGGGCCACAGCCCGGTCATTCCCAGCGACATCGTCAACCAGGTTTCTGGCGAGCGCCTGCAGCGGGAAGTAGATCGGATAGTAGTGGTAGCGGAGGTAGAAAACCTTGGGAAAGCCGGTTCCCGTGAAGGCCGTTTCCTGCCAGTCGCCTTCTGGCTGCTGCTCCCGAATCAGCCAGCTGATGCCTCGGCGACAGGCCGTCGACGCCGAGCGGCCACCAGCCGTCAGGCCCGCCACAGCCCAGGCAGTTTGGGATGCAGTCACATCGCCACGGCCGGCCCAGCACGGATCCTCGTAGCTGCGAGGCGACTCTCCCCAGCCGCCATCGGCCTGCTGGCATGATTCGATCCAGGCAACCGCCTGCTGCAGGATCGGCTCCTCTGCCGACATGCCAATCGACCGCAGGCCTTCGATCGCCTGCCAGGTGCCATACAGGTAGTTCACGCCCCACCGACCAAACCAGCTGCCGTTGGCCTCCTGACACCGCCGCAGATAGGCCACAGCCCGGTCAACCACCGGCGTGCCCTCTCTCAGGCCGGCGTGGCCAAGAGCCTCCAACACCCTGCCAGCGAGATCGGGGGAGCTCGGGTCGATCATCGCGTTGTGGTCGGCAAAGGGAACCTTACACAACAGCTCCATCGTGTTGTCGCGGTCGAAGGCTCCCCAGCCTCCATCCGAGTTTTGCATGGCCTGCAGCCAGGCAATCGCCCGCGGCAGGCAGCCCTTGATGCGGCGAAGGCGACTTGCGGTTGCCGGCTCATGCTCCGTCCCCAGCCTGCGACAGGCGTCGCGATAGGCGGTCAGCGCGAGCAGCACCATCGCCGTGTCATCGACATCGGGATAGAAACGGTTGGCATACTCAAAGCACCAAGCGGCAGGCGGCACATCAACCTGCTCACTCCAGTCGCCAGGCGTGCGGATCTCGCGATCGAGCAGCCAGTCGACGGCCGCAGCAAGCGACGCATGGGGCACGGCGCCGCTCAGCCGCGTGGCCTGGCAAAGCGACCGCAGCGTAATCGCGGTATCCCACACCGGGGAGTGGCAGGGTTCGAGACGGGTGGTTCCATCCGGCTCATGCTCCACCAGGCGTTGCAGCTGCTCCCTGGCTCGTGTCATCTCAGCCGCGTCGTCGGCGTAGCCGAGGCACTTGAGGGCGATGATGCTCCAGACCATCGGCGGAAAGATCGCCCCAAGCCCGTCGCTGTCGACGCATCGCTCCAGCATCCACTGCTCACACGACGCCACAGCTCGGCGGCGGAGCGGCATGAGACCAAGAGATTCACAAACCTTGATGCCGGCGTCGACGACGCGAAAAAACGCCTCCCAGCCTCGGCCGCGAACTCGCGGTGGGGCGTGGTGCCCTTCCTCAAACAGCTCCGCGATGCCCCGCTCGGCCGAAACCTTCCGACATGGCTTGAAGGTCCACATGAGCGAGAGCGGCACGATCATGGTTCGTGACCAGGCCGACACGCTGTGCAGGTTGATCGGAAACCACTTCGGCAGCAGCACAATCTCAGGCGGCACCGCCGGGCATGCCGCGTAGGGCATCTGGCCGAGCAGGGCGAGGTAGTAGCGGGTGAAACTGTTGGCGGCCCACGGACCACCAAGCACCCGAATCGCCTCACGTGCCCGCTGCATTTCGGGCTCATCCGGGGAATGACCGGCGAGTTTGAGCACGAGGTAGGCCTTCACGCTCGCGCTCACCTCAGCCGGGCCACCCGGGTAGATGGGCCAGCCGCCCTCGGGAAGCTGCATCGCCCGAATCCGCTGCACCGCCCCGGCAACCTCCGGCCTGTCGAAGCAGCCTAGCCACGCCAACAGCAGCAGATACTCCGACTCGAGGATGGTGTCGCCCTCGAGCGCAGCCCGCCAGTGGCCATCGTCGTGCTGTCGGGCCAACAACCAACTGACTACGCGTCCAACAGCCTCTCCAGTTTCGCCTTGGGAGGGATCGGCAGTCGACTCCACCACCACATCCGAGGCGAGGTGGTGAGGGCCGAGAAACGCATCCTCAAGCCGCAGGCCACGGTGATGCCGCGACAGCGCGTGGCGGCCCAGCCTGCCCTCGACGATCACGCGTCCTGTTGGAATCCGATCGGTGGCCTTGTCGGCTCTCACGCTGCCCGTTCCAGACGAAACATCCATGTCTCTCGTTTCCGTATCACACGGTGAATCCTGCCGCAGACGTGACCATCCTTCGCCACGCCGAGAGCAAACCCCTCGATGCAGGATCGACGGCTCATGTTCCCATGCGGTTCGCACCTGTCCTCTTTCGAATTCAGTTGCGGCCTCGAAGAATAAAAAACGTAGGAAATACCGACAAGTCCGGCCATTCCGCGAAACGCAGCCGCCCCGGAAAGATGGAGAGGCTGCGTCAACCCTGCGGCCCTATGGCTGGGCCACAGGGGATGCTCCCGACACAGAACCTGCTTCGCCCGGGTTCGCAGGAAGCTCGATGCGGACCGACGCTTCACCGTCGACCGCTCCCAGGGCAAGCCTCCCTCCGCAGGCCCTCGCCAGTGCCCATGCCTTCGACAGGCCGACTCCAAGACCGCGGCCAGCTTCACGACCGCAGTGGAAAGGATCGCAGGCCACCGCCTGCTCGCCTGCATCCATGCCTGGGCCATTGTCGTTGACCACGACGGCATGAAAACCATCGCGACAGTTGGGTAGCACGCACACGCCAACCTTGCCTCCGGCAGCGACCGCTTCCATCGCATTGACCAGCACCGCCTGCAGTGCTTCGGCCACCAGCTGGGCGTCGATGTGGGCCCACACCGGCTCCGGGGGAACCGCAGTCGCCACCTCGACACCTTCCGCCACAGGAAGGTCGCAGAGCGACCCGACCACCGACTCGGCCAAGCCGCCGAGGTCCACCAGGGCCAGCGAGGCAACCGGCGGCTTGGCAAACACCATCAGGCCACCGATCATGTCGCGAGCGCGAAAGGCCTGGTCGACGATCGTGGCAAGTTTTCGTCGCCGCTCGGGGTCTGGCTCGTCTCGCAGCAGAGACTGGCCACGGGTCGCAATGTTGGCGAGCGGGTTGTTGATCTCATGCCCCGCCCCGTAGGCCAGCTGCCGCACCGCCTCCAGGCGGGCTTCTGTCAGCCGGTCGTCAAACTGCTGCCGCAGCCCGAGATGCTCGCGAAGCAGTTGCAGCGAGCCGATGAGCAGTTCTGCCTCCACGCATCGAGCGGCAGGCAGGCCAGCCACCCGCAGATCACGACCAAGCTGTTCGAGCAGGTCGCACGCCTCGGAGGCACCGGCCTGGGCAACACCTGCCCGCCGGCCCATCCACCCCGCAATCCACTCAGCCACAGCGCCGTCCGCGGGCTCAGCTGAGCAAAAGGCCTCCGCGATCGCATCGGACAGCTGCCGCCCGTGCCGAGGGTTCCAGGCAACGACAACGGCAGAGAGACCGAGGCACTCAGCCGGCGAGAGCGGCCGTTCGCCAGCAGGCGGCTCCGAGGCGGCCTCAAAAAGCGTGGTGCTCGAGGGTCGCTGAGAACCCCCGAGCACCAGCCAGGCACCCGTTGTTGCTTCCATACGCTGCTTCACGGCGAGTCACCATCGCCCGCTCTCACGAGCGTCGAACACCTCTCGCACCGCATGCGACCAGCCCGCCGAGAAGCTAGCCTCCCGCAGCAACCGATTCGATATCGAGCAGGCTGCAGATTCGGTCAAGAAGCACTTCCGCTTCAAACGGCTTCTGCAGAAACTCATTGGCACCGGAATGCTTCAGGTCTTCGATGCGGTCGGGCTCGCACATGCCAGAGATGCAGATGATCCGCACCTCGTCCATTGACGAATCGCTCCGCACCCGCTGGCAGACCTCTTTGCCATTGATATCTGGCAGCATCACGTCGAGCACGATCAGATCAGGACGGTACTCCTTCACCATCATGCCCGCATCAAACCCATTATTGACACTCCGCACCTCGAAGCGGCCATCCCGCTCGAGCACATCGGTGATCAACTCCACAAGATCCTGGTCATCGTCAACAACGAGAATCTTCCGCCGACCGCTCTCGAGCGCATCGGTGGGAATCCCATTGTCTCGCATGAACAGAAACAGCTGATCTCGCGGGATTCGCCGAAACCGGCTCCCCGGAACCCGAAAGCCCTTGAGCTGCCCCGAATCAAAACAGCGAATGATCGTCTGCTGGCTGACCTTGCAGATTTTCGCCGCTTCACCGGTCGTGTACACGGTCTTTTGCATCTGCCGAACCACCCTCTCCCTAGCTGTGGTATCGCTAGTCTTTACGGCACGTCGACAAAAACACCCTCCTATCCCTCGTCCTAGGTCGGGTTGCGACCAGAAACTGGCAGGGGCAGGGTATTTCCACAAACGTGTCTAGGCCTCCTTGTTGCCCCATGACACGATTCCGGACGAAAGCTTCCGGACGGAACCTGCCATACCGACGCTGAGTCCAAAACGATGCAGCTGAACTGCACCGGCGCGGACAACCGGAAGAGATGGGCAGACAAGGGCAGCGAGAGGACTCCTTTTCCTCTTTGCAACAATCGTTGCCCGCTACCCGGCTTGCCATCCTTGCCAGGCTCTCGGAAATATAGCGCAGCTTACGCAGCGAGTCAACATCAACCCAGTTGCCGTAACCCCTTCCGGCGCAACACCTTGCGCAACGCGCACGAACTTCCCCCGATACCCGCATGGCCCTTCGCCAGCTCTTCCCCAAGCCCCCGCCTAAGCCCGCCGCGGCGACGCCCTCAGCCTGCAAACGAGGGCACGACCTCGAGCAGTTCGACGGCAGGGCGACCGTCGAGCCGAATCTCCGCGACACGGCCATAGGTGACCGCACTCGCCTGCATCAGCTGGCCGAATGCAGGCCCAGGAGTGACCTCCAGCAGCTCGACCTCGTGCACATCGCGGTGCATGCCAGAGGCGATCAGGATTCTGCCGAGCGGATCTCCTTTTCCGAGAATCGCCTCCTGCGAAGCGGCCGGCAGGACGGAAAGGTCGATGCGGACGATCCCATACTGCACGACGCGGCCGTCGCCGCTGGCTAGCAGGATCTCCCGGGCATAGCTGCCCCCAAACGGCACACCGCCTGCGGTTCGCTCGGCCACGACGCGAAGACTTACGGGACCGCCGTAAAACCGCTCCATGGCGACCGTCATGTGGCTGTTGTGGACCAGCAACCCAGCATACGGTTCTGGCGCGTCGGAGGCAGCCATGCACCGCAGCCCCGCGAAGCCCTCAGCTTCGTGATGAAACAACGAAACCAGCTCCGTGGCGCGCCGAACAGCGGAACAGCCAGCCTCATTATCTGCCGCGGTCGACTCCGCAGGTAAAGAATCAGCCATCATCGGCTCCAGGAGGAGAACATGCTCCCCCCAGTGTACCTGCTCTGCCCACACCCACCGAGAAACAGCCGTTGTCAGCTGGCGTCTGGCAGCGCCTGCTCAGGCACCGCGAGGTCGAGGAGAAAATCGAGCACGTCCCGCAACCGCGTCATGCGGCACGTGGCGGCAGCCTGCGACGCCTTGCGGCGGTGCTCGAGAATCATCTCACGGGCACAGGCAAACACCCCTGCTTTGGCGTAGAGCTCTCGAGCCTCCACAAGGCGGTGGGCCTGCTGCTCCAAGGAAACAAGACCACTGTCCTGCGAGAGCTGCAGCAGCCGGGCTCGATCAGCTTCGTCGAGCCGCTGCATCGCCACCGCCCACAGCACAGTGGGCCGGCCCGCCAGGAGATCTCCTGCCGCCTCTCGCAGGTTTTCCAGATCGCCGTGCCAATCCTTGAGGTCGTTGAGCACCTGGAAAGCAACACCGACGTGCAGGGCATAGCTTGCCCAGAGCCCCTGACCTGCTGAGGATCACAGCCCGCAAGCCGAACACCCATCTCGACCGCCGCCGCAAACGCGGGCGACGTCTTGAGTCCGTAGATCTCGATGGCTTCCTCAGGACTGAGCTTCTTCTCCGCGGCATCCCGCCACCACAGCTCCGCGCCCTGCCCGCGGGCAAGCTCGAGGTGGGCCTGCGAGAGAATCGCCAGCAGATCCCGCTGCAGCGACGGATCCCGCTCTGGACTAGAGGAAAGTTTTTCGAGTGCAGAAATGATGCGATACCCGAGCCCGATCAGGTAGTCACCGGCATTGATCGCCGCCGGCACGCCGTAGTCGCGGTGCATCGTCGGTCGGCCATACCGCATCGCGTCGTCGTCTTCAATGTCATCGTGCACGAGCGACGCCTTGTGAAAGACCTCGATCGCAACAGCTGCCGCACGTGCCTGACGCCGCTCACCGCCGGCATGGGCCGGTGCAATCTGTTCGGCCTGACGATCTGCCGAAACGGCGTCGAAAGCCGCCAGCGCCATGAACGGCCTGAGAAACTTGCCTCCTCGGGCCAGGAAGTCGATACCGAGCCTGCCCGTGGCATTCACGGAGGAAAGCGGCCGGTCCTCACCGAGGCCGGCTGACTCTGCCGCCCCCAGATTGAGATCGCTCAACAGTTCAGAGAGCGACTCGCGGGTAAACATCTCTGCCGACTCCCTCAGCAGCGGCAGGTGGTCCGCCACCGGCGAAACCGACCCTCCCGCCACACCAAGGAGGCCGAGAACCCACTCCGCATCCACCTGCTCGGCGGGGCAGCCACGACGGCCGCCGTTGCTGACCGTGGAGGAATCTCCGACGGCGTCGTTCACCGGAACCGCCGCAATCGGCATCGCAAAGGGAGGCAGCACCGCAAACGCTTTCTCCAGTTCGTCGAGCGACGCCACCCCCAGCACCCCCTGGTAGAGACCTCCGAGAACGCCCGCGATCGCCGCAGCCGCGTCACGGGTGCTCGTCACGTGCCAGCCGCTGTCGGCGGCAGCTGAGGCCAGCGTGGCATACACACACTGTGGCCCACAGGTCGCCGGGCCATCCCGACCCGCCTCGGCATGCTGGCAATCGGGAAGCAGCAGCAGGCGACGACCGTCGGGCTCCACCAGGCGATCCCGCCAGTAAGCCGTCACCAGAGCGACCATCACCCAGCCCACATGCTCGGATCGACCGCCCCCGCGGACCACCACATTTTCCGCTGCCGCCCGCAATCCAGCCGGAGTTGAAAGGTTTTTTGGAAGGACATCCGCCCGCCAGGCCGCCGCCACGTCGGCTGCGATCGCCTGCAACCGATCGCGAAGCACCTTGGGTTGGGGAACCCGGGTCGAGGGCTCGGGCGATGACCGCTTGCCCGCCGCCATCAGGCTGCTGACTGTTGAGTCGCCTGAGGTGGTGCCAGAGACTCGTTCGAGATGCGAGGTTGGCTGATACACGGGGCCCCTCTCGAGGTGGGAACAGCTGGTCGGCGGGCCGACGAATGGACGGCACGGGTTGAGCGTCTTCAAGAGAAACCGACCAGAAGCCGCGAACCTAACCAAAAAGCAGCCGGCCGCGGAAGCGAGAACGTACGCGGCACGACCGGGGCCTGTCCATCCGAACCCGGCTCACACGCCGCGCGGCCCCACCTCCCCCCGTGGCTCACCCGTCAGCTCAGGAGACAGCTGCTTTCTGCTTCGGGGGAGACTGCTCGAAAAACCGGTGCAGCAGGCTGTCTACCTGCAGCAGGCCTTGCCGCGTGAGCACGATCTCGCGATCACCGATCGTGAGAAAGCCCTGGTCTTGGAGCCCGCTCCAGACGTCGGCCCAGGCATCAAGCACGTCAACGCCAAACTTGTCGTGCAGCCGCGACGTCTCCAGCCTGCCGCGCTTCAGCTGGAGGATCAGCTCACGAATCAGCCGCTCCCGCGGTGTGGGCACCATTCCGCGGGCGATCGGCAGCGTGCCTGACTCGACCGACTCGAGATACGCATCCCAGTGCGGCTCATTCTGATAGTGCAGCCCGGAGACATGCCCGAAGCTCGCCACGCCCAGCGCCACGAGGTCGCTGCCCTCCCAAAGCATGTCGCGGTAGCGAAAGGCGACCCGCTGCGGATCCCGCACGAGCGTGTAGCCGCTGGAGACCGCGTAGCCCGCCTCCTCGAACCGCCGAAAGGCCTGGTCTACCCAGGCCCGCTTTGTCGGCCAGTCGGCCACCGGTGCAGGCACACCGGTTTCCTTCCAGTCGTGCACGAGCGTGGTGTTGAGCGGCAGTTCCATCTGGTAGATCGTGATGCTGTCGGGCTCGAGCGCGAGCGTCTTTTCCACGGTCGCATCCCATGATTCGTCGGTCTCGCCGACCATGCCAGAGATCAGGTCGATGTTGGTGTTGGGAAAGTCCAGCCGTCTTGATCCAGTCCCAGGCTCGCATGATCTCAGCAGAGAGATGGGCCCGGCCATTGGTCTGCAGGATGTCGTCGTCGAAGTTCTCCACCCCCAGCGAGATGCGGGTCATGCCGAGGTCGCGGAGCGCTTTGACCTTCGGCTCTGAGAGTGTGCCCGGCTCGCACTCAAACGTCACCTCTTCGGCGTTGTCCCAGCCAAAGCTCTGGTGCAGGCCCTCGACAAGCCGCTCCAGCTGCCGGACGCTGAGAAAGGAAGGTGTGCCACCACCAAAATAGACATACTTCAGCTCGCGGCCGCGAACCGCCCGGCTGCCAGCAGCCAGTTCCGCCTCACGAATCAGCCCCTGCGTGTAGCGCTCGACATCGCCCGCTGCCTTGTCGGTGTAGACGCGGAAATAGCAGAACTTGCACCGCTTCCGACAGAAGGGGATGTGCAGATAGAGCCCCAGTGGCACGCCTGACGACGCCGCATCAAAGGCTGCCCGCACTGCAGGAACGGCCTCCGTGCCCCAGCGATCAAACGGGGGATAGTTGGCGACGAAATAGCTGCCGGGTTCGGTTGTCTCGCTCATGGCTCTCCTCAAACACCGGGTGGTGGTTCGCCGCCGCCGACCAACCGACTGCCGGGCCTGGATTAGGTAAGAATGCCGCGGGCCGCCAGCAGGTCATCAAAGTCGCGAAGATGGTACGCCACGCCCACCTTATCGAGAACGCGACACAGGCCCCGCAGAGCGATCCCCATGCCATCAGGCCCACTGGTTCCACCAAACTGACCGCCACCCCGCACGTGGGGCTCGAGGTCGACCAGCACCCCGGGAATGCCCCGACGCTGAAGCCGCTTCTGCAGCGTCGGCAGCATCGTCTTTAGGTCGGCAAAGATCTTGGCGTGATTGGCTGAGCCGCGGTCGGCAGGCACGAAATGCGAGAGAGCATCCTCATCGACATGGCCGCCCTTGCCGCCTGAGCCACCCGAAGCCGACTGCTTCGGCGAGCGGTAGTCTTTGACGTGCACCCAGCCGAGGCCAGGCTTCATCGCTTCCCACTGTTTGAAGACCTCGGCGGGCGAGAAGCCCTGCACGATCAGGTTGGCTGCATCAAAAACCAAAACCAGGGCGGGATTGTTGACGCGACGATGAATCTCGGCCAGCAGATGCCCCGTGCGGCCCACGAGGTTTGCCTCCACCTCAAGCCCGAAGGTCAGGTCGGAGCGATGGCAGGCCTCGGTGATCTGGCCGATCTGATCGACCGCCTGCTCCAGATACGCTGCCGGATCCGCGTCGCGCGGGGAATAGAAGGAGAAGCCACGGATCAGTTTGGTCTCAAACGCGTGGGCCCGTTCGCAGGCCTTGGCCACATCTTTAGCGAGATACTTTTTGAAGGGCACGTAGCGGTTTGTCGTTCCGTCGTCGACATCGACGAGTTTCACCTTCCCGATCGGCGAGGCGATTGAGGCAACGTTGAGGCCGTAGGTGTCTTCGAGATGCCGCAGTTCCTGGATTTCGCGAAGCGTGAGGTCCATCACGTTTTTCACGCCACGGCCCAGGTCGACAAACCGCAGGCTGTAGTACTCCAGCCCCAGAGCTGCCAGCGCCGAAAACTGCTCGACAGCCGTGAGCTTAAACGCGGCTTCATCAGCGAGGGCTGACAGCAAAACTCCACGCGATGTGGCCATTGATCTCTCCGGGAGGCGCGTGCGTCGCACCTGAGGGTCATCGTGCCAAGTTCTTCACGCCCGAGCCACCGATTGCTCGAGCAGCACCCGCGGCTCTGTGGGCAGCACGCAGCATCCGCTGAGGCCGCCAGTGGCCACCATGGGCACAACTACCAGTGAGCGGGTATTGTGGGCCAGGGCGACCGCTTCTTCAACTGCGTGGCCCCCCGGGGGCTTCCCAGAGGCTCCTGTTGATCCCCGCGACGCTACAGTCTGGAAAATCGGTTTTGTGCTGGGCATGTGCCATGACGTCTGAGGCAAGTGGAGATCGACCAAACGCGAGGCCGCCAACGGCGGTGGTCCTGCTTTCCGGCGGTCTCGATTCGGCCACGGCTGCCGCCTGGGCCGTCAAGGAGGGCTGGCAGGTCGCGGCACTCTCCGTCAACTACGGCCAGCGGCACGCCATCGAGATCGACAGCAGCCGCCGAGTTGCCGCGGCCTTGGGCATCACCGACCACATCATCCTCACCATCGACCTGGCGGCCTTCGGAGGCAGCAGCCTCACCGACGCCGCCAACGAGGTTCCCAAAGGACGCTCCGCAGACGCGATCGGCGCAGGTATTCCTTCGACCTATGTGCCCGCCCGCAACACGGTGCTGCTGTCGCTCGCCCTGGCGATGGCCGAAACCCGTCAGGCGGAAGGCATCGTGATCGGCGTCAACGCGCTCGACTACAGCGGCTATCCCGACTGCCGGCCGGAGTTTGTCGAGGCCTACCGCAGGCTTGCAGCGGTGGCGACGAAGGTGGGCGTCGAGGGCCTGCCGATCGACATCCTCGCGCCCCTGCAACACCTGACGAAGGCGGAAATCATTCGCCTCGGCAGCCAGCTCGGCGTCGACTACGGCCTGACCGTGAGCTGCTACGACCCGCTCGCGAGCGGCCAGCCGTGCGGTGACTGCGACGCCTGCCAGCTGCGGGCTGCCGGCTTTGCCGCAGCCGGGCTTCCCGATCCAGCTGTGGCACCGCCAGCCCACCAGTGAGGACTGAGGCTGTGAAGATTGCCGAATGCTACCGATCGCTGCAGGGCGAGGGCCTGCTCGCGGGCACTCCGAGCGTGTTCCTCCGCACAAGCGGCTGCAATCTCCGCTGCCGCTGGTGCGACACGCCGTTTACCTCCTGGGAGCCGGTGGGCAGCGAGCAGTCGAGCGAGGCGGTGCTCACGTCGATCACAGAGCTCGGCTGCCGGCATGTCGTGGTCACCGGGGGCGAGCCGATGCTTTCTGCCGAGGCGATGCGCTGCTGCCGAGAACTGCGAAGGCTCGGCTTCCACGTCACGATCGAGACCGCTGGCACCGTGCTGCCAGACGCGGTTCCCGCTGCCGAACTGGCCGACCTCTTCTCCATCAGCCCCAAGCTCGCGTCGTCGGCTCCGCCCCGCGACACCCCAGGCGACTGGCACCGGCGGCACGAAGCGACCCGTCGTCGCGACGACGTGGTCGCCGCCCTGATCGCAGCCGGCGACCATCAGCTGAAGTTTGTCATCGATTGCGAGGCCGACCTTGAGGAAGCCAGCCGCTGGCTCGAAGCCATCGACAGGCAGGTCCCTGTCGACCGCAGCCGCGTGCTGCTGATGCCGCAGGGCACGACGGCCACCGCCCTGGCAGCGACAGCCGCCTGGCTTGAACCCGCCTGCCGTCGCCACGGCTTCCGCTTCGCCCCGCGGCACCACCTCGCCTGGTACGGCCACACCCGCGGCACGTGAGCAGCCGGCCTCAGGCGGGCTTCGGCTTGGCGTGGCCCCGCGGGCCGAAGACGAGCACGGTGGCCGCACCGACCGCCACGACGAGCAGGCCAGCCAGGAAGACCGGACTGACAGCCGACATCGGGGTGCCGCTGGTGGCCAGCGAGACGAGCGTGTTGATCACCGGAGCCAGGCCAAACACGACCGGCATCACCGTGAACGGCTTCCCGCCGCAGTTGAAGGCGAGAATGATGCCCAGCGCTCCGATCGCTCCAAGGGCCCCGCCGGCAAGGCTCCAGATGCCGCCGACCACATCCCAGGTGCCCGTGTCGCCCATCGGCACGATCAGGGCCAACGGCACGATGACGGCGATCAAAAAATACGACACGCCGATGCAGATCAGCGGCCGCAACCGGCTGCCCCCCATCGCCGACTGCCCCTTGTGGAGCACGCAGCCGTAGGCCCCCCAGCAGGTCAGCGCCATTGCCGTGGCCAGCAGGATCTCGAGAAACCGCTCGCTCCCTGCCGTGGCTGCCGCCATCAGCGAGGGCTTCGTCGCCGCAGCAGCATCGCCCGCAGCAGCATCGCCCGCCGCGGCCTGCTCAGCCTCTGCGGTCGCCGCCGGCGCCGGCTTTGCCGGTGGCTGCGGCTTGAACACGAGCACGGTCACCGCTCCGGAGATCACCAGAATCAGCCCTGCGAGGAAGGGAGCCTTGATCTGATTGAAGGCCCCGTTCATCGCCGCGGTCAGCAGGGTGTTGACCACCGGGGCTCCGCCAAACACCAGCGGCATCACATAGATCGGCTTGCCACCGAACGAGAGGGCGAGGATCACGCCGAGCGCCCCCACAGCGCCGGCAGCTCCGGAGAACAGGCTCCAGGCCACGCCGGTCGTGGTCCAGGAGCCCTTTTCGCCGGTCCGCAACAGCACCACCAGCGGAGCGATCACAGCGATCACGAAGTAGGCCACACCCACGCAGACAAAGGGCCGCAGGGCCGAGTGCATCAGTTCGCGGCCGTGGTGGAGCACCGGGCCATACATGCCCCAGCAGGCGGCGGCCATGGCGATCGCGGCAAGCATGCCGACAAGACCCATCATGATGTCTGTCCTTGTGAAGGTCGGGGAGAGTGAGTTGGGAGGCAGAGATTCCGGCGATTCGCGTCGCTCAGGCGACCTGGGCCACAGGCGGTGCTGTTGCCAGCCGCACCAGTGCCTGCCCCACATCTTCGACGGAAAGCTGCCGCATGCAATCGTGATGGCCAAGCGGACAGGTGCGGCGGCCGCAGGGAGAGCAGGGGAGATCCCGCCGCATTTCGATCAGGGCCGGGTGGTCGGAGCGGCTCAGTCGCGGATCCATCGGCCCGTGCAACACGACCGTCGGCCGCGCGAAGGCCGCGGCAATGTGGCGTGGGCCGCTGTCGGTGCTGACAACGACGGCCGCCCGCCGGATGACGGCCTTGGAGAGGCCAAAGGGGAGTTCGGCCTCCTCAGCGAGGCTCGCCACGTGGGGAGTGCCCGCCGTGTCGACCAGCTGCCTCGCCTCCTCCCGATCACCCGGTCCGCAGTGCACGAGCACCCGAGCTCCCGGCAGCCGCTCGATCGCCAGCCGCGCCAGGGCCGCGAAGCGTTCGGCTCCCCACGACTTGGCCGGGCCGTAGGCACCGTTGTCGTTGAAGACCACCAGCGGCCCATCGCTGCCAGCTCGCCAGCCAGGAAAGCAGCGACTGAGCACATCGTCGGCCAGCCCCTCGTCGGCGGCGGTCGTCGCCAGCTCCAGCCGCAGCGGGCCAGGCGGCACGCCAAGCCGCTCAGCGAGCCGCATCGCATGCTCAGCAGTCGACGACGCCTCAATCCGGAAACCCTGGCGAGGCGGCGGCAGGGGGTCGGTCAGCAGCCACCGCCGCCAGTGGCGGGCGATGCCGATCCGCCGCTTGCCGCCTGCAGCAAAGGCGAGCATGCCGGAGGAGAGTGAGTTGGGCACGAGGAGAATCGCATCGGCAGGATGCTCCCGGAGCCTGCGGGCCACAGCCCAAAACCGCGTCTCGGGATTCCTGCTGCGGCGGTCGTAAGGCACCACGCTGTCAAGCCAGCCGGTGCCCTCCAGCAGCCCGGCCAGCGGCGGCTTCATCACCCCGGTGATCCGGGTCAGGCCGGCCGCACGAGACTCGCGAAAATGCTCGGCGACCGCCCGCAGCATCGGCGTGCTCATCACGAGATCGCCCACCCAGCGAGGAAGCAGCACGACAATGTGGGCCGGGACATCGTGGGCGGTGGCAGCAGCAATCATGGCCGCACGGTACCCGGCCTGGGCTCAAAACGGCAACGGCAGCCCACCGTTCACCGCGGCCGTTCGGCGATGCCGGCCCGCTCAACAGCCACGATGCCGGCGAGCACCGCCGTGACGACCATCAGCCCTGCGACGCTGAGAATGCCGCCAAGGGGCGCCGCCGCCCGGCCCGACTCCAGCGCCGGCCAGAGGGCAATCAGGCCGCTCACTCCACCAACAGCCACCCCGGCAACCACCAGCAGCAGCTGCTCAAGCACCACCAGATTCCGCAGCCGCGACCGCGAAAAACCGATCGCCCGCAGCACAGAAAAGGCCTGACGCCGCTCAAACACGCCCTGCATGGCCACCGCCGCAATCCCCGCGGTGCCCAGCAGCAACCCCAGCCCACCGAGCGCCTGAAAGCCGGCCAGAAACGTGTTTTGCACCGCATACAGGCTGGCAAGCCGGTCGCGTGTGGGCTCCATCGACACCCCGTCGTCAGACCAGATCGCCTGCAGCACGTCGAGCGTTGCCGCAGCGTCGGTGCCAGACGGGCAGGCCACCATCGCCATGCGGTAGCCGCTCTGGCTGGGGAAAGCGGCTGTGAACGACCCCTCCGACGTCAGCACCCAGCCCTGCAGAATGCCCGGGGCGAGCAGGCCCACGATCTCAAACTCGCGAGGCTCGCCGTCATCGCCCGGCAGCGTGAAGCGGTCGCCCACGCCGCCGAGCTTGAGGGCCCACATCGCCGTCGACTCATCGAGCACGGCGGGAATCGGGGCAGCCTCACCTCGGTTCTCAAGAAGCGTCCAGGGATTGGCCTGGCCATCGGGCAGCGGAGCATGGGCGGTGAAGCGGAAGCCGCCGCGCTCGAGCCAGGCTGGCGGCAGGCCGAGCACCGTGGGCCGCAGGGCCGCATAGAGATTGGTGCAGTCGGCAGCATCACCACTGCTGGCCCGAATCCGGGCGATCTCACAGCGGCCGAGCAGGGAGGCCTCGTCATTCAGAAGGCCGAAGGCTTCCTGGGCCTGAGGATCGAGGGGATCGACACCGGTGGGGCGACTGAAGGAGACGAGCATCTGCCAGCCACCGGTCGGCGAGTCGAGCTGATCGAGGCGGCTGGGCACCGTGAGGGAAAATGAAGAGACCGCCACGAGGAGAAAACCGGCCACGCCCAGCATCGCCACGACCACGAAGCTCCGCCCTGCCTGCTGCCGCAGGCCGCCGACTGCCACCGCCAGCAGGCTCCTCTGCGGCTGCTCGCGGCGCCGCACCTTCCTCAGCCGCAGCCGAACCAACAGCAGCGTGCCGACCAGCGTGAGCCCACCGGCGGCAAAGAAGCCTCCCACGGCCGCGGCAGCCGAGGCCTGTCGGCTGACCAGAGCCACCATGGCCGCGGCGAGGATCGCCCCAGCAGCAAGCACTGGCTGGAGGCGGCCGGAGCCTCTGCGGTGCCGGCCGGTGTCTGCCTGCCAGAGGCCCCGCAGCAGCGGCAGCGGTGGCCGCGACGAGGCCCGCACTGCCCCCTGCCGGATGGCAAGCAGCGAGATCACCAGCGACGCAACCATTCCAGCGACAACGCTGGCGATGCCCGGCAGTGAACTGCCAAAGGCGGCCACCGAGCCCGCTGCCACGCTCTCGTTCCAGGCAACGGCCAGGCCCCGCAGCAGCGCGGCCGACCAGAGCGGCCCGATGGCCCCGCCCACGGCAATCCCCGCGACCGCCGCGATGCCGCCGACGGCGAGCAGCAGCCGCGCCAGCCGTTGCGGCGGGAAGCCGATTGCCGCCAGCAGGCCAACGTCCGTCTGCCGAGTTGTCACAAGGAGGCCCAGCAGCAGCCAGAGCAGCAGCAGCCCGGCAGCCACAACGAAGCTCGACAGCGCGAGGAAGAGTCCGCCAAACGGGGTTGAGCCTCGAGCCGCGAGCAGGGCCTCCTCCCGCAGCGGCAGCACCTTCATGCCGAGGGCGTCGGGATCGATGGCAGCTGCCAGATCACGGGCCACAGCCTCGGCATCCACTCCCTCAGCCGGCAGATGCCAGGCGGTGGTTTGTCCAAAGCGGCCCGCCGAAATGCCGCGTGCGTCAGCCAGCGTCACAAAGGCCTTGGGCGTCGCTGCATACTGCTTCCAGTAGCGGTCGTCCTGGTCGTTCGGCGGCGTCGACCGCACCCGCGTGGCATCGAAAGGGAAGGGGGGATCCCAGTCGGCGATCGAGTCTTCGTCGGTGACCCCGGCGACTTCCGGCACGAGATCGCGGGCCACGGCCGCTCCCTCCATCTCCACAATGCCGGCCACTGCAAAGCGATCCTGCCGCTCAGCCACCTGCCCGTGAAGCGTCTCGGGCTCGAAGGAACGGATCGTGATCGTGTCACCAACGGCCACCGCCGCCCCCTGCGCGGCAAGGTCATCGGCCATCCAGCGGTTGAGCAGGATCGCGCCGGGGGTCAGCTCCCCACCGCTGCCCTCAGCAACAACGAGATCGCCCGCCGGCAGCTGCAGGCCGGTCACGCCAGCGATGGTCGAGTAGGCCACGGAGCCAGCAGGCTGCCCCGCCTCGCCCCCAGCATCGATCGACGTCGCCAAGAACATCAGCGACGGGCTTCCGCCGAGGGGCCCCAAGACCGTCTCCGCCGCTCGGTCCGCCTCCGCTGGCAGGATCAGCCGTTCGCTCGTCAGCCGCAGCGTGCCGGTCGCTTCGATCCGCTCCCAGGCCAGGCCGTAGTCAGCCAGGGTTGGGGTGAGCTGCTCGCGAAGCTGATCGGCAAGCGAGCCGGCCTGGCCCGAACGGTCGCCGCCGCTGCCACTGGCCGTTGACGCGAAGAGCACATTGGCCACAGCTCCCGACGCAAGCACCTCCTGGGCAACCTGCAGCGAGACCACCGCCAATGGCCCGGTCACCTGTTCCGGTCGCAGCGAAAAGCGGCCGAGCCCCTCGTCGCCAAGCAGCAGCGTGTCGGCAAGCCGCCGGCCGCGGGAGGGCAGGGCTCGCCTGCCGAGCGGACTGTCTGCCGGGGCCGCCGACCGCTCCGGGATGCGAAGCACCAGCGGCTCGCCGGCTGCTGCCTCGAGCGCCTTGGCCAGCGGCGGATTGATCGCGATGCTGTCGCCGCCGAGCTGGCTTGGCAAGGCCGGAAAGCCCAAGGCGTTTGGGATCGTCACAGGCCAGCAATGTCGCCCGCGAGCTGCGTCGCGGCCCCGAGGGCCCGGCTGGTCGATCGACGACCACATCCAGCAGCACCGCCGGAACAAGCTGCACGCCCGGGCCAGCCGCGGCCGCCAGCTCGTCGGCCAGCTGTTGCCGAAACAAGCTCTCGGAGACAACGGCCACCTCGATCCCACCGAGCCGGCTGAGGGCGAGGCGAGTCAGGCCGTTTTGCATGCTTTCGCCAACGCCAATGGCCCCGACGATCGTGGCGGTCACAATCCCGCACGCGGCAGCCAGGGCCGCCACCGGGCGAGCCCACTGCCAGGCAAGTCGCACCGCGAGCCCAGCGAGGCTCCGCACAGCAGTGGCTGATGACGAGGCGTTCATGCCAGCATGCCGTCCACAAGTCGCCTCACCGGCCCGATGCGGGCCGCAATGCTGTCGGCGTGGGTCACCACCACGAGCATCCCGCCAGCTTCGCGGGCCATCTCGACGAGCAGGTCGGTCACGCCGTCGGCCGTCTGGGAATCGAGCTGGCCGGTCGGTTCGTCGGCCAGCAACAGCCTCGGCTCAAGCAGCATCGCTCGCGCAACAGCCACTCGCTGACGCTCGCCTCCGGAGAGCTCGCCGGGAAGATGGCCGGCCCGCTCCGCCAGGCCCACCCGCTCCAGCAGGTCGCGACCACGCTGCTCCTGCGCGGCCGTCACCCGGCCTGTCGCGAGCGCTGGCAGCACGACATTGTCGAGGGCCGTACAGCCGGGGAGCAGCTGATGCTCCTGAAACACAAAGCCGACTTCCCGGTTGCGGTAGGCGGCTCGCTCCGCAGGGCCGCCGGCATAGGGGTCGATTCCATCGAGTCGCACCGTTCCCTCGCTGGGGATCTCAAGCCCGCCGAGCATCGCCAGCAGGGTGCTCTTCCCAGATCCGCTCGGCCCCATGATCGCCAGCGTCTCGCCGGGCGTCATCTGAAACGACACGTCCTGCACCACATGCAGGTCACCGCCGGGGGCGGGATACCGCTTGGAGAGATGAGACACATCGAGCATGGGCAGCAGACCTCGCAGGGTTCTTCAGCCTATCGCAGACCGCCAGAGTCGAGCCAAAACCGCCCGGCTGCACCATCGCGGCCCTAAGCACCGCCTGCGGACTCGTTCGCGGTGGGATCGGCTCGGAAACGCGTAGCCAGACAGCTTCGCGATGATTGCCTCGGGGACAAGCACCGCCTGCGGACGGCCGCCATGCCGAAGCAGACAGCGGACCGCAACCACACGGCCCGTGGCCACCGCCCGACCTTCGTGGGTGAAGTGAAAGCGGTAGGTCACGCTGCTGCGGCCCACCTTCTCCACGCCCGCCTCGATGTCGACCACATCGCCAAAGCGGATCGCTGAGCGATAGTCGCACGACACCGAAACCCGCGGCCAGCTCTCGACCGAGCCGTCGGGCATCTCGTCCATCACGGCAACGCCGACCTCTCGCAGCAGTTCGTGCTCCACCGACTCCATCCAGAGCATGAACGAAGAAAAGTGGACGATGCCGGCTGCATCCGTATCGGAAAACTCCACACGGCGTCGCGTTTTCAGCGGCGATGGTGTGGGAGCTTCCAAAACCGACTCAGCATACGGGCTATTCAGAGACGTACGGCAGCAGGGCCATGAACCGGGCCCGCTTCACAGCCAGCGTGACCGCATGCTGGCTCGCCGCAGTGCATCCGCTCTTCCGACGAGACAGCAGTTTGCCCTGCCGATTGACCATCTTCCCCAGCAGTTCCAGATCCTTGTAGTCGACAAACATCGGCCGCGGCCGAACGCCGTCGATGAAAATCGGATCCTTCTTCTTCGCCTTGATCTTGGGCTTGGCCTTACGCTTGGCGGCCTTGGCACGGGAGCGGGGAGGAGGCATAAACGCGTCGAACCTTCAATCAGATGGTGTTCAGAACATGCGAGGAGAAAAACATAGCGTATCGGGACGTCTTGTGCGAGCCCTCCGGTGATGCGGAGTGGCAACAACGCCGACCGCGTTAGCATCCAGGGCGATAAAAAAAGATCCGTTCGGGTCAGCATTCAGCAGCTTGACCCGAACGGAAGGACAGCATCACGCGGCACACCGCGTTTTTTTCGTGTCGACGGCCACAACGAGACGAGGCCGGCGTCAAAATCCTAGGGTTCGAAATCCTAGTAGCGATCGCCACCGCGGTAGCCGCCGCCGCCGCCACCGCCGTAACCACGACCACCACCACCACCGCCGCCGCCGGGGCGACCGCCCCCGCCACCCGGACGAGGCGTCCGCTCGCGGGCTTCATTCACCGTCAGCGCACGACCATTGATGTCGTAACCGTTGAGCGCATCGATCGCCGCCTGCGAACCCTCGTCGCTCTCCATCTCGACGAATCCGAAGCCGCGAGACCGCCCCGTCTCACGATCGGAAATCACCTCTGCACTACGAACCGCGCCGTGAGCCGCAAACATCGCCTCAAGATCGGCGGACGTGGTGGACCAGGGCAGGTTTCCCACGTAAATCTTCCGAGCCATAAACTCAAACCTCAAAAGCCGGGAATTGTTTTCGAACACTCTTGTGATCGACACTTGCCACGTGCACGAAACCGCAATTCCCAACGGCCCCACGTGCAGACAAGAGTCGGCAAAACTTGCAAGGTTCTAGCATGTCAAGGCCCCCACGGCAACTTCCTGCCGAGCGGCCTCACCACATTTACACAGAAGGGCCCCTCTGCAACCGGAACCACCCGATTCAGGGGGCTCGTCGTCTCTCGACTCAGGCCACGTCGCCCGTCGATCGCTGCTGCCACTCTCCGCACCAGTCGCCGGCCTCGGTGGATGGCCAGATGCCCACGTGGACCATCTTGTCGTCCTCGATATCTGGCAGCACGGGGGGCATCCGCTTGCACTGGCCCCAGTCAGGGCCGGGCCCATCACGGCCTGCCCGCCGCCAAAAACGGCAGTTGCAACAGCCGGCCGCGTCCGCCGCCGACAGCACGCCTTCGTCGCCCGGGTTTGTGGTCACCAGATCGGCCTCAGAGCTCGGCGTCAGGTCACTTTCAAGTGGGCGGCACAGGATTCGAACCTGTGACCTCTACGGTGTGAACGTAGCGCTCTAACCAACTGAGCTAGCCGCCCGAAAATGCTGGGCCCGCGACGAGCCCGCCATTGTTTTTGAGTGTAGCAGAGGCTTTCGGCTTGAGGAGGGCCAACGCTTTGGGAAACCTCGACCTCCCGATCCCACGAGAACACCCCACGCATCAAGCCTCCAGAACCGCGTAAACCTGCCCCGTGCGGGAGCCTTCGGGGCGGTCAGGTGGGAGGGTCGAACCGCGGTGACGCTGAGGCGTTGTCGTCGTCGCGGCGGGCAGGACGCTGCGAGACGGCGGCGGGGAGATCGCCCCGCATCGCGGCTGAGATATCGACCTCTTTGGTGATCGACTGCATCGACCGCTTGAGCTCACCGATGCCCTTGCCCACCGAGCGGCCCACCTCGGGCAGCCGCTTGCCGTAGATCATCACGGCAATCGCACCGATGACACAGATTTCAACAGGCCCAAGTCCGAACATGCTGCATCGCCGACTTACTTGGCAGTCGCGTCCTGGTTGCTCTCGTCTTCGATTCCCTGCACACCCCGCTTGAACTCCACGATGCCCTGACCGAGCGACCGCATCACCTTCGGAAGCCGCGAACCGAACAGCAGCAGGATCACACCGGAAACAACCAGCAGCTCAACCGTGCCCAGGCCCATGAAGCCCAGAATCGGCGCGCCAAGAAGAGCAGACGAAAGGACGATCACGGCTGGAGCCTCCAAAAAAAGATTGGCCGAGGGCGTTGGGAACCCCCACGCCACCACGCAGCTTCCGCAAGAAAACCTCGCAGCTCCACGCACCTTAAGTCTATTCGACCACCCACCCCGGTCAAACGAGCCCACAGGCCAACGCACAACCAACACCCAACGCCCACTTCAGCGGGAAACCGCCTCCAGCCCGTCGCCTCCGGCCAATGCCGCCACACGCCCCCCCGCCTGGGCATGCATCGGCAGGTAGCGGTAGTAGACCTCGAGGGTCATCACCGCGAGGGCGGTGGAGTAGACACGTCCGCCATGTCCTCCCCAGACCGGATCTGGATCCCAGCTTCCCCGCAGCGGTCCGGCCTCCGCTCGCTGCAGGCTGAGCACCGCTGCCTGCATGCGGGCGTTCCACCGCTCCCACTGGGGTCCGCCCACGTGAAACGACGCCAGCGTCGCGTAGTACCAGGTGTAAGCATTGGGCTGCGAGGCGTCGGGCGGACGCTGGGCGAGCAGATCCATCGCTTCGCCGGCGGCCGGATTGCTCGCGTCCATCCCCAGCAGCATGCGGCAGAGGCACGCCTCGGCGGTCATCGCCACACTCGGCCGCTCGCCCGGCCGGTAGGCCGCCATGCCTCCGAAGCGTCCCGATGAGACACGATCGAGAAAACGCCAGGCGCGGGCCTCAGCCTGCCCACTGCTCTCTACTCCCGCCAGCCGGCTGCTGCGGAGGGCCATCACCTGCCAGCCAAGCTGGCTCGTGTCGCCGGTGTCGCCGGCTGCATACCGCCAGCCGCCTGTCGATGGGCTTTGCATCGAGAGCGTGTAGCCAATGGCCCGCCGCAGCGGCTCTCGCAGAGCCTCATCGCCGGTCATGGCAACGGTCTCGGCCAGCGCGATCGTCGCCATGCCGTGGCAGTAGAGGGCGGCAAAAAACTCGGCATCTCCTGCCAGGGAACCGTTGTCTGCCTGCCGCGCGACAAGAAAAGCGATGCCGCGCGAGACCGTGTCGGCATACTGCCCGGAGCGAGTGCGTGTTGCCAGATCCCAGGAAAGCCAGCACCGCGAGCCCACTGACGCCATGGTCGCTGCGGCTCCCAGCACCGCGACGGTCGCGGCCATCGATCGACCGCTCAACGCCTGCGCCGTGCCGATCGGCATCCCAGCGGCCATCCGCCGACTGGGCCGCCGCGAGCCAGGCAAGCCCCTCGCGGACAGCCCGCTCCGTCGCCTCCGACCCGCCCCTCGCTGCAGCCGCTGCCTGACGGCGTTCCCCGAAGCGGTCGGCATAGGGAGCTGGCGGCTGGGGCAGGGCCTCGTCGGCCAGCTCATCCCCTACCGATGCTCTCGGATTCCACCAGCAGGGTCTCTTCGCCGGAGCCGTCGGCCGCAGCGGCGGGCTCATCAACCGCCACTGCTGCCTCCGCTGCCAGCAGCGGCACGAGGTCACTGTCGCTTGCAGCGACCGCCAGTTCGGCCGCGGCCGCCGCTGCAGGCTCTTCCTCAAGCCGTGCCTCCGCCTCGGATGTCCCCGCTCCTTCCTCTGCCTGAGCCGACTCCTCTGGCAGGTCGGCGGCATCCGCGGCCTCCTCCATCGGCATGGCCTCCGGCACATCTGCCGCGTCATCGGCAAGCACCACCATCATCGTCATCCGACCCTCGTCCGCCGTGCCCCACGAGGCCGGCCGCATGCCGCCAATGCCCGCTGCAACGAGGGCCAACAGCAGGTGCACGCCTACCGAGAGGACCACGCATTTCTTCAGCGTGTCTGACTGCAGCCAGCGGGTTCGCGCGAGCAAAACGAGCCCACCCAAGGCAACGCCCAGCAGGACAGCAGCGATCACCAAGCCGGCCTGGAGCCCGTTCATCGCACCACCGTCGTGCCCGCCTTGGTGGCCACCGAAATGCCCACATGGCGGATGCCAGCGATCCGACAGGCCTCATACACCTCGGCCATCCGGCCGTGGGTGACCGCGCGATCTCCTCGCACGAGCACGGTCAGGTCCGGACGAGCCTTCTGCAGAGCAGCCAGCCGGGCCGCCAGTTCCTCCCAGGCAACGGCCTCTCCGCCGAGCTGCACCTCGCCGCCGGCGGTGATCTCAAGCAGCTCCGGCCGCACGGCCGTCACGGCTGCGGCTGCTGAAACACTCGGCAGCTCCACCTCAAACTGCCGCTCATCACCGGAAAACCGGGTCGCGCACATGAAAAAGATCGTGAGCACGAGCACCACGTCGATCATCGGCGTGAGGCTCGGCGTGGGATCGTCGTCGTGGCTGAAGCGGGCACGCAGCGGCATGGCGAGTGGCCAACAATGAATAAGGATGAATGCGGACCGTGGACAACATCAGTGGGCAGCGCTCGCTCAGGCCGCCTGCTTCCTCGAAACCCCAGACGATCGGCCGGCTGTTTCTCCTGCGGCCCCCGACTCCAGGGCAATCTCGTCGACAACCCGCTGAGACACCTCATCCAACCGCATCGCCAAAAACTCCACACGGCTCGTCAGCCAGGAGTGGATCACCATTGCGGGAATCGCCACGAGCAGGCCCATGGCAGTGGTGATCAAGGCTTCGCCGAAGCCCTTGGCCAGCAGGTCGGGCCGGCCCATCGCGCCGGCAGACGCGACGTCGTTGAACGACCGGATCAGACCAAACACCGTGCCGAGCAGCCCCAGCATCGGGGCCGTGCTGGCAATCGCGTGAAACACCCGGCGGTAGCGGCCGAGCCTGCCGATTTCCCGCTCACCTGCGTCGATCACGGCCTGTTCAATCTCGACCGCGGGGCGGCCCCACCGCCGCACCGCCGCCGCCACGACCCTTGCCGCCGGGCTGCCGTTGGCCTCGCAGGCCTCCAGGGCAGAGCCACGGTCATGCTCCCCAGCTTCGAGCTGCTCAAGGAAGCGATCGACAAACACTCGCGGCACAACGCTGCCTGTCCGCAACGACACCACCCGCTCGATGCCAAAGGCCGCCAGCACAAACGAGCAGCCCAGCAGCGGCAGCATCAAGACGCCGCCCTCGCTGACCACCGAGAGCAGGTTGCCTGTGGGAATCAGTTCGGCCGGCGCGGGCTCTTCGGCCGCAGCCGGCTCCGCCGCAGCATCGATGGGGCTGGTCTGCGGCGCGGGTTCGGCCCGTGCGATGCGAACGCTGCTGCCGGAGGCGGGCGAGCTGGTCGATGGCAGCGGCTCGCTGCCCGCCCAAGCTCGAGGGTTCTGAGCCTCGGCCGTCGCCCCTCCGGCAATCCATGCTGCGACGAGCAGGGCCTGGAGCCCACTCCGCAGGCCGCGCCGGCAAGCATTCCTGACACGCAGGGGCACCATGGCTCCGTCCGTTCCCTGACTCCTCGTGCCCGCCGTTCCGTCGGCGCGGCCGAAAGGCCTGGCCGCGTTCTCCACGGCCAGACCTTTCTTCTGGATTCATCGGACGGACTGCTTGGTGGCGGCGAGTCGCAGTTTCCAGGAGAGCCTTCAGCTGCGTGATCGAGCTAACCGCGACAATCCCTGTTGTACGACCAGCCCCTCCAGACCTTCGCAGACTGTGGAACGAGTCTGCCGCCGCAGGATGCGGATGGCTTTTTCCACGGACAGTTAGAAGTCGGCCTGGGCTCCGCCGGTCACGTCGCCAACCATGTGCAGATGGTTGTGGTCGATATAGAGCACCTCGCGGCAGTCTTCGTCGACAAGCGTGTGGGGCACAGGCCAGCCCACGCGACGCACCTCCTGGAAGTAGACGGTGCACTTGTAGTGGGCATGGTGCTGCTGGACGGGGCCAACGAGCGGCATGTGTCGCGGCGGATCGATGTAGTCGGAAATCTTGGCCTTGGTGATTCGCACGTTGTTGCGCTGCACTTCATAGAGGAACGGCCAGTTGCCTTCCACCGGGCGGCTGCGTTCGAGGGCTCGCATCACCTCGTCGTCGCTCGGCTCATCGACCGCCTCGCAGGGGCCACCGGGAGGAATCGGACCGAGCACGGGAGCCCGCCCGTAGCGTTCCTTCTCCCAGAACTTGTCTTCCCGTTCCTTCTGCAGGCCCACGGGCACGGGCAACGGAATGGCAAGCGGGCCAAGGTTGGGGCCCTGGCTCGTCATCCAAAAACAGCCGCTCTGCGAGACGCCTGCGACGGCGATCGAGAGGGTCAGAAGCAGTGAAGCGGCTCGCGTGATGTTGGGTCGCGTGCTCATGGGGTCAGGTCCCTGGGGATTCCGGACAAGCGTTACTGGATGTATCGGCGGAAAGGCTGGCAAACCTTGCGGGTTTTTCCGAAAAATCGGATTAGGCCAGCCGGCGCATAAAAAAAGGGCAGGCCCGGCAACCGCTGCCCCCCGATGGTGACGGTCGCCGAGCCTGCCTTGGTCGAACCGGCCCCGCGATGGCTGACGGTGTTGTCAGCCAGCCATCGCGGAGTTGCGGAGGCGGTCAGGAAGCATCAGTGATGCTGTGCGCGATCGTCGAAGTCGAGGAACCACCAGCCGTCGTCCCACTCCAGCGACACCCGCCGCCAGCCGAGCGGCACCTGCGGGTAGGGGTAGAAGGGCCCGATATACGGGAAGGCGGTCGGCGAATACTGCGTGGGATACTGCAGAGCGGCGTAGTTGGGATACGACGCGTAGCTCGGCCAGGCATAGTTGGGCATGTTTGGCCCATCGCCACGCATGGGAACTGGCGGCATGCCCACTCCGGCCGAGCCCATCGGCATCGGTCGGCCGAGGCCACCGCCCTGCGGCACGTAGCCGGGTTGTGGCTGCGGCTGCCGTCCGGCGTAGCCCTGGTCGGCGTACCCTGGTCGGCCCTGGTCGACGTAGTAGTCGCCCTGGGGAGCTGCCGACTGCGGGGCGTATTCACGCGGGCTGTATTCGTTGACCACCCGCTCTGAGCCGGGCACAACCCGCTCGGAGCCAGGCACAACCCGCTCGCCGCCCATCACGCCGGCCACCTGCTTGACCCACGAGGCGAGGCTCGAGGGCTTCTTGGTGGCAGCCTGTTCGGTGCGGGTTGCATCCGACTGCGTGGGAATCGCCGACGCCCTGGCCATCGCCATTGGCCGCGGCGTGTTGGCTCGCTGCGGCTGAGCCGGGGCAGCAGAGGCCTGCACGGCGAGCGGCTGCGGCTGAGCGACTGCGGGGGCCTCGAGTGGAGCCACCGCAGCGGCCTCCGCCAAGGCCACCTCTTCCGCTGGCGGCTGTGTCACTGGCGGCTGTGTCACCGCCACGGCAGTCTCGGCAGGCTGGGCAGCCTCCGCGGCAGGACCAGCTTCAGCAAGAGGGGCAGCCTCAGCAACCGGGGCCGCAACCACGGCTTCGGCAGCGGGCTCGATCATCGGCCGCGTCTCAGCCGTGACCAGCTCGACCTCACCATATTTGGCACCGATCGAGGCGGGCATCGCCAGCACGCCCGTGTCGCCTTGGCCGGCGGCCACAAGCTGCGGCGATGCGGTCTCACCAGTGGCAGCCGCCACGGCCGGCTCATCAGCAGCCACGCCGAGCAGCCCCCGCATCGACTTGGGCAGGCCGAGCGTGATGCCCGACCGCTTCTTGACCGTCTTCAGCGAGAGCCGGTTGACCACCCGCTCCACGCCCTCAGTGTTTTCCGCAACCGCCATCGCCGCGGCAATCTGCCGGGCGTCGGTCACTTCGCCTTCGAGGAAGACCGTGCCTTCACTCTCTTTGACATTGACGCGGTAGTCCTCGAGCTGACCCGATTCGCGGAGCCGGGCAGCCACCGAGGCAGCCACGTCGTCGGCCGCGGCCGTGGAAGCCGCGAGGATCGACGTCATCGCTCCAACGAGGAACGTGTATTTCGAAATCGACATGAATGACTCCTCCAGTCGGTGGCGTGCCAATGCATCCGCCGGGCAACGGGATCAGCAGTAGCGGCCGACCCGTGGGGAGTCATCGGCAGGTCGCCTATGCCGACGGGAGGAATTTTTCCGTTCGCACCGATGTTGCCGCAAAAAGTGTTCCGCCTAGGCAAACGGCGCAGACTTTTCAGGCCGCACGATCGCCAGCACCGCTGGCACCGCCAACATCGGCAACGGCAATCAGCGTGGCGATGGCCAGCGTCACCGCAGAAGCGATCGCCGTTCCAGGGCCGAGATGCAGCGAGACTCCGCAGAGCATGCCCGTCGCCGCCAGCAGCGACAGGCAGGCCATCTGGCAGACGCCTTCAAAGCGACTGCCCGTGGCCATCCGGGCAAACCAGGCAGCAACCAGCGTCAGCACATGCACCAACCCCACCGCACACAAGGTGGGGCTCACGGAGGATGTGGCGATCGCCGCGACGTCGGCAAGAAGAGGGCAGACCATGGGGACATGCTCGTTGGTCCGTGCGGCTCGGCACGTCCGAGTTCCACGGGGGCGAGACCCTAGCAACCCTCTTCGGAGCCGACAAAGCCAGTTCCGCATCGCGCAGGTCAGTGCTCCCTAGGCGGCTCGCGGCCTCCGCACGCGGCTCACGGCTGACCGAGCAGGTCCCCCAGCTTCTTTTCCAGGTCAGTGATGATCACGTTGCGATCGACCACGTTGCCCTTCGCGTCGAGCAGGAGCATCGTCGGCAGGGTGAGCACGCCGAGTTCTTCGGCAAGCCGGCCGTCGAGCCCGCCCTCCTCATGCAGCTGCAGCCAGGGGATCGAGCTGCCCTTGAGATACGCCGCGAGGGTCTCACGGTCGGTGTCGAGCGAAATACCCACCACCGCAAACCGTTTTGGCCCGAAGCTCTCGCGGAGTTCACGGATGCGGGCGATGTCGACCTTGCAGGGCTCACACCAGCTCGCCCAGTAGTGGATCAGCACCGGCGTGCCCTTGAGGCTCGCGAGGCTGAACGAGCGGCCATCGACCGTTGTGCCGGTGAGGGGCAGGAGCTTTCCCACGCTCTCCAGCCGTCGTGCCGCCCCGCTGGCCTTGCGGGCCGCAGCCGTGTCGGGAAACGCTTCGGCGATCTGACGGTAGCGGTCGACCGCTGCCTGCTCATCGCCCGAAAACTCCTCAGCAATCCCGATCTGGAGCATGGCTTCGGCAGCATCCGGTGACTCGGGATACGCAGCCACAAAGGCGTCGAGGTCGGCAAGCCAGGCATTCTGCACAGCCTCGAGATCCGCCCCCTCCGCGAGCATGCCGGCGGCGTAGCGGGCCGATGCCAGGCGAAACGCCACAAATCCCCCCAGGTCGGGATCGTCAGCGACGCTCTCGGTGAGCTGCTGAAGCCGCTCAATCCCATCGGCGATCGCCCCCTCCTGAACCGCTGCCGCAATCGTTTCGGCGAGCTGCCGAACCCAGAAGTCGCGATCGTCGGCCGACGAAGCGGCCACGATCTTCTCAAGCATCTGCAGCTGCTGGGCGATCAGCGGCGACCGCTCGGCGGGCCCGGCCTCCATCAGGCGATCTTCGGCGGTGCGAAGGGCCTCAAGCAGTGGCTTGAGGGCATCGCTCACCTGCGGACCGGCGGCCTGGGAGGCCGGCATCCGCGGCGAGAAGAAGGCCAGCGGCTCGCTGATTTCCCCACCTTGGCCCGGCAGCTGCGGTAGATCGACCGGCCGCCAAGCCTCACCGCACCGCACCAGCGACCCGACAAACACCTGCCCCGTGCCTTCGCTGGTTTCAAAGAGCGCCACGACATTGTCGTAGGCCATCACATCCGCCACCAGGGCCTCGCCGTCGGCAGCGATCACCCCGGGGAGGGCGGAGAGCATGTTGTTCCACCGAGCATCACGGGCCACCTGCTGCTGGCCGGCGGCCAGATCGGCAAACCCCTCGGCGGCCGCGGCGGTGCGGGACGAGAGGGTTTCCAGCCGCTCGCCGCGGAACCCAGCAGCCTCCAGCTCCTCACGAGAGGGCAGCAGCCTGGTGAAGCCACGCACATTGCCCGTGGCGAGCGCCGCGACGATTTCTGCGGTGGCTTCTTCAGCAGAAATGGTCTGCCAGCGGTCGATCGTGCCATCTTCGTTGTCGTCGATGCCCCAGCGGCTGCCGGCCTCTCCCAGCCAGCGGGCCTGGTCGGCCTTGGAGTTGTTGTCGGCGTCGATGTCGCGATAGACCTCGATGCCATCCTTGTAGTAGCTCCAGCGATCCACCACCCGGTCGTTGTTGGTGTCGGCAAACGCCCGCAGAATGCGGCCATCTTCCGCCCGCACCACCCAGGCGGAGCCGCCAGCACCCTTTTCCATCGCGATGGTCGCCTTGGCCGCCTCGGCAGGCGATAGCTGGTCGTAGGTGATGCCGGGCTGAAAAGGCTCAAGCCCCAGTGCGTAGTCGACGGTCGGCGCGGCCGATGCCAGCGATGCCGTGAGGGCGATAAGCGGCAGAGAGCCCTACAAGATGCCGGCTCACCCTCCACAGAAATACTCGACGACGCGTAACTCGCACGATGGATCCCTCCCTGGAATCGTTGATGGCACTCTGGTTGACGGCACTCTGACGGTTGTGCCGGGGCGGGCGTTGCCTCCTCCGCGGCGCAAGCGAATGTGCCGAAACTCTACTCTGGACGCCTCTCAGGCGCCAGCGCCAAAACCGACTGTCGACACCCGGCGGCCGGCACGCCCGATTGATTTTAGGGAGAGTGCTCCTAGACTGATGATTCGCAGGCGTCCGCCTGCAAGGCCACCCGCGCGCGTAGCTCAGCTGGTTAGAGCGCCACCCTGATAAGGTGGAGGTCCCTGGTTCGAATCCAGGCGCGCGCATTGTCTGTGATGTTGTTGGTCAGCCCAGAAGGGGACGTAGCTCAATTGGGAGAGCACCGCCTTTGCAAGGCGGGGGTTAGGGGTTCGATCCCCCTCGTCTCCACTTCCTGCCGTTGCGGGCTATTGCCCTCGTGCAACGGCCCTGTCGGCCACCGTCCGCTCTCTCCCTCCGCTCGATCCCTCCTTGGCCGCCAGCCTGCGGTTTTTTATATGCCAGTCGCGCCCGACGTGCAGACAAACGCCCCGACCAGCCGCCGCAGCGATATCCGCAACGTGGCCATTATCGCCCACGTCGACCACGGCAAGACGACCCTCGTCGACTGCCTGCTGCGACAGAGCGGACAGTTTCGCGACAGCCAGCTCTCTGGCGAGCGGATCCTCGACTCCAACGACCTGGAGCGGGAACGTGGCATCACCATCCTCGCCAAAAACATTGCGATGGAATGGAAGGGCGTGAAGATCAACATCATGGACACCCCAGGCCACGCCGACTTCGGCGGCGAGGTGGAGCGGGTGCTGCGGATGGCCGATGGTGTGCTGCTTCTCGTCGACGCAGCTGAAGGGCCGATGCCGCAAACCCGCTTCGTGCTCGCCAAAGCCTTTGAGGCGGGTCTCAAGCCGGTGGTCGTGGTCAACAAGATCGACAGTCCTGATGCTCGTCCGGCGGCTGTGCTCGATGAGGTGCTCGAGCTGTTTCTCGAGCTCGGCGCCGAC
Organism: Pirellulales bacterium; assembly: GCA_018401745.1. Lineage (GTDB taxonomy): Bacteria > Planctomycetota > Planctomycetia > Pirellulales > UBA1268 > M30B53. The sequence goes on from JAGYJY010000007.1 coordinate 191,189, forward strand.
GACGACCTGGCCGACTTTCCCTTCGTGTATGCGTCGGCCCGCGACGGCTACGCCTCCCACGACGTCGCCGCCCGTGAAGGCACGATGGAGCCGCTGCTGGAGCTGATCCTGGAGCGGATCCCGGGGCCCGCAGTCGTTGAGTCCGGCCCGCTGCAGATGCTGGTGACCACCCTCGACTGGTCGGACTATGTCGGCCGGATCGCGATCGGCAGGGTGGAGTCGGGCCGGCTTTCCAAAGCGATGTCGGTGGTGCGGTCGACGGCGGCCGGAAAACTCGAGCCGGCAAAAATCGTCGGCCTACAGCTGTTCGACAAGCTCGGCCGTGTCGATGCCGAGGAGGCGACTGCCGGCGACATTGCTGCCATCCACGGCCTCGACAAGGTGGAGATTGGCGACACGATCTGCGATCCGGCTAACCCGCTGCCCCTGCCGCGAGTGACGGTCGATGAGCCGACGCTTTCCATGGTGTTTGGCGTCAACTCCAGCCCGCTCGCCGGCCGCTCCGGCACCTTCCTCACCACCCGCCACCTCCGCGACCGGCTCAACAAGGAGCTGGAAAAGAACGTGGCCCTCACGGTGGAGCCGGTGGAGGGCAGCGATCAGTTTCGTGTGTCGGGCCGTGGCCTGCTGCACCTCTCGGTGTTGATCGAGACAATGCGGCGAGAGGGCTACGAGATCTCCGTCGGCAAGCCACGCGTGATCATCCGTCGCGAGGAAGGGCAGGTGCTCGAGCCGTTTGAGACACTTGTGGTGGAGGTGCCGCATGAGGCGCTCGGCCCCGTGATGGAGCTTGCCGGCGGCCGTCGCGGGCAGCTCGTGCACATGGGCAATCGTGGCGACTTTGCCAACGTCGTCTTCTCAATCCCTGCCCGCGGCCTGATCGGCCTGCGAACCCGCGTGCTCAACGCCACCAAGGGCGAGGCGATCATGCACCACCGCTTTGAGGCCTGGCAGCCCTACGAGGGAGAGATGGCCGGCCGTGCCAATGGGGTGTTGATTTCGATGGTGCCGGGCAAGGCTGTCGCCTTCGGCCTCGACGGCCTGCAGGAGCGGGCCGACCTCTTCATTGGCCCAGGCGATGAGGTCTACGAAGGGATGGTCGTGGGCGAAAACGCCCGCAGCGGCGACATGGTGGTCAACCCCACCAAGGAGAAGAAGCTCACCAACATGCGAGCCAGCGGCAGCGACAAAAACATTCTGTTGAAGCCGCCCCGCAAGATGTCGCTGGAAGAGGCCCTGGAATACATCGAAGACGACGAGCTCGTGGAGGTCACTCCCGACGCGATCCGACTCCGCAAGATGCTCCTCTCCGAGCACGAACGCCGCAAGCAGGCCCGGGCCAAGGCGTAAGCAACGCTCGGCCAGATGGTTTTGTCTGCTGAGGCTTTAAAAGAGATACCTGCGGCCGGGCTCGACCAGTTCGACGCCGGGCAGGTCGAGGGCGTCGAGCTCACGGCGGATTTCATCGGCATACCTGGCCTTGCGGTGCACAACGATCCAGCGAACAGGCCGGCTGAGTTTGCACACCTCCTGGGCAAACGTTGCCGGGCAGTGGTGGCCGGTGTGTGCGGCGAGTTCGCGGCGGGCGTTGGGGAAGCTCACCTCAAGAAACACCGCCGCCAGCCGGGGCAGGGCAGCGAGGTGCTGCCAGAAGTTCTCGGTGGGACCAGTGTCAGAGGGAAACGCCACTGCGGTCTGGCCGTCGTCGATGACCAGCCCGAGTGTGTCGACGCAGTGGTCGACGGCCAGCGGCGTGATCGTCAGGCCCGCCCGCTGAAGCGGCTCGCCCGCTGCAATCGGGGTGGCGTGGAGGAAGGCATCCTCGTCGGTCGAGAGGTCGAAGAAGTCGGGCCAGACACGACCGTTGAAGATATCTCGCTTGAGAAACGTCAGCACGTCGCCGGCCGCCAGCAGTTCCACGCTGCCGGGGCCGGGTTCGTAGACGTTCTCCAGGAGAATCGGCAGCGAGGCGATGTGGTCGATGTGTTCGTGGGTAATCACCACATGCCGCACCTGCCGCTGCCGATCGAGATCGGCAAGAAAACCGATTGAGCCGGCGTCGATCACCACCTCGCTGTTGATCAGGTAGCTGACAAGAAACTGGGGGCTTTCCCCGCCGCTCGCTCCCGCGGCGGTCGCGCCCACGCACGATGGCAGCAACTCAACTCGCATAGCGGCTCCTCTTGCCTCACATCACGACAGACTGATCCCACCGCTGCAACGCTTTCGGTTCAGAGCGAGAAAAACTCCAAAATCTTTGCCAGCAGATCCTTGGGAGTTGCCGAAGCGGGCCCGGCGTTCGTTGCCGCCGCCGACCGCTCCGCCGCCCGTCGGGCGAGCACCTCCCCAAATCGCGCTGCCAACGTCGGCTCCTCCTCAAGGAAGGCCTGCAGCATCTCCTTGCTGATCCTCAGCAGCCGCCCCTCTTCCCGCATCGTCACGGTGGCCGAGCAGGCGGCCCCTGTCAAAAGCGACATCTCGCCAAACACCTCCCCGGGGCCAAGCGTGGCCAGGAGGGTTTCGTTGCCCCGATCGGCCCGCAGCCGCACCTCCGCCGAGCCCGTGTCAATCACATACAGGCTCGTGCCGGGCTCTCCCTGCCGCACAATCTGGTCACCGCCGGCATACACCAGTTCCACCACCTGCCGTGCGAGCCGCTCCAGCCGCTCGCGGCCCAGCGGGGCGAGCACATCCACCCGCTCAAGCGCCGCCAGCCGCCGCGGCTCCGCGTCGTCGGCCGGCTCTGCGGGCACGGGCAGCTGCGTGAGTCGGATGGCGTGCGTGGCCACCGGAATCTCGATGCCGTGTCGGGCCAGGGCAAACCAGATCCGGTCGCGGGCCATCCCGTCGACCCTGTCGCGTTTGTCAAACTCCGTCGTAAACAGCCGCACCCAGTGCTCGACGCCCTTGTCGGTGAAGCCGTTGGTGACCACCGACGGGGCAGGGGACTCAAGCACCCCGAAGCTGCCGCGGATCGCCTCGAGGATGATCTGCTGCACCCGCTGCGGCGAGGTCGCGTAGGGCGTGACCACATACAGGCTCCGCCGCGACCAGCGGTCGGGCTTGGTGAAGTTGCGAATCGAGGCCTGAGCGAGCTGGCCGTTGGGGATGATCACATGGGCCAGGTCGAGGGTGATCACCTTGGTGGCCCGCCAGTTGATCTCCACCACCTCGCCGATGTGGGCGATGTTGTCGTCGTACTGGATCCAGTCGCCCACCTCGAAGGGATGCTCGGCATGGATCGCCAGGCCCGCAAAGAGGTTGCCCAGGGTGTCTTTGCTGGCGAAGCCGATCGCCGCGGAGATGATCGCCGACCCGGCAAAGATCCCCGCCGGATCAACGCCTGCCTCCAGCAGGATCACCACAAACGCCAGCACCACAGTCAGCCAGCGGAAGACGTCGAGAAAGATCTTCTGCATCGGCCCGGCGAGCCGCTCCCAAACCGACACGGCCGCGACCAGGAGTGTCGAGTGGAAGAGCGAGGCCAAGCGCGAAAAACTGCACGCCGAAGAGGGAGTAGACAACGCCGCCGCGTTCTTCCGGAAAAAGCAAGCCGACAAGCACGGGCAGCGGCGAGAGCCCGAGCAGCACCATCGAGGCGACCGCCAGCCGCTTTCGCGGCCGCGGGGCGGTGAGCAGATACACCACCAAGACGACGACAGCCGCGATCAGTTCGCGAATCACGTCGCCATCGTGCAGAAGCACCTGGTCGAAGATGGAGGGAACGCCGGGCATAGGGGAAAACTCGGAGGCGGCAAGCGGCAGAGGTCGGCAAGCGGCAGACAGGGGCAACGGGGCAGAGAATACCGCGCAGCCCCCGCAAAAAACGGCCATCACACGCATTCTGGGCCGCGATAGACGAAAACCGGCCGGTTTCGTATACTGCGACGCTCCGCTGGCAACGGCGGGCCGGTCGTATTGTGCGCCCGATCACCATCCACACACAGTTGTCTCGACGCCCCCCGCCATGCGGTTGTGGGCAGCAGCATTCTTCACACGGGGTCTCATGGTCAAGCTGACAGTTCGGGAGCGGGAAAGCATTCAGGAAGCGGTTCGTCGCTTCCGGAAACTGGTTGAGCGGAGCGGCATCAAGAAAGAGATGCGTCGCCGCGAGTTTTTTGAGAAGCCCAGTGAGACCAAGCGACGGGCTCGTCTGCGAGCGGAGCGCCGCCTCCGCCGCACGCGACTCCTCGGCGGCTGATCCAGCCGGGCTGGCTTCGGCGGCTGCTCGCGTGCCCCGGCATTCTTTTCTTCACACGGCGTTGCCGGCGATTCCGCCCTCAGCGGGCGGCACGACGGTTTTCCTGCACTGCCGGCGGTGACTCGCCGCCGCTGCCAATCCCGCGATCGCCGTCAGGGCCATGGCCACGCTGCTCGGCTCAGGCACCGCCTGCCAGGAAAGGGCGTAGTTTTGGGGGTTTGCCGCCGTTCCCCAGGTGCCTGAGTTGTCGAAGGTGTTCTGCGGATAACTCACCCGCAGCCCATAGGAGCCAGAGCCTGGCAGCGTGAAGGAAAGATGCTCAACGGTGTTGTAGAGGCTCGGTGTTGTAGAGGCTCTCTGATGAGGCGATCAGTGTCGTGAAGGCATCGCTGCCATCGAGGGCCCAGACCGACAGATTGAGGTCGGCCTGAGCGACGTCTTCGTAGCGAACGGGACTAAAGTCGACCGACCGGTTCCATAGCCAGGTCAGGCTCGCCGTGAAGGTGGTGCCGCCGCGGAGCCACTCGCTGATCACGTAGTCGTTGTCGACACCGAGCTGTGCCTCGCCGTAGTCCCAGCCGCTTTTGACCACATCGCCGAGGTCGCCCGTGAAGGTGCCGGCCACATCGATCTGGCCGCCCGTCTGCAGCTCAAACGTCGTGTCGAGATTCATGCGGCCGGCCCCGGTGGCCTAGTCGAGCGACTGCGTGGTCTGCAGGAAGCTGTCGCTGCCCACGGTCACGGTCTGCTGGCCGTTGCTCCAGCCGCTGGTCTTGTCGGCGCCGGTGAGCAGCAGGGCTTTCACCACCACGCTCTCGCGGGCCGCTGGATTGCCCGAGAGTTCGGGCAGCGTCTTGGCGGCGCTGGCCACGAGCGCGGCACCGCCGGCCACGAGTGGCGAGGCGAAGCTCGTGCCGGCAATGCCGTTGGAATAGGCTTCAGGGTCGCTGCCCTGGTCAACGGAGCCGGCAAGGGAAGTGTTGTTGCCGCCGTTCTGGCCGCCGTAGAAGGCGGAGACGAGTGATGTGCCCGGGGCGGCAATGTCGACTGCGGCGCGGACGCCCGTCGTGATCACCGCGGGGCCGACGGACGGGAGATAGCCGAAGTCCTGCGGGCCGCGGCTGCTAAACGAAGCAACCGTGTCATAAACGTTGGCATTGCCCAAGGCAGCCACGGTGATCGCGTTGTAGTCGGAGCCGGGCGAGCTGACTGTGTTGGAGGCCTGTCCCGAGTTGCCCGCGCTCACCACATACGTTGTCGTTGGGTTCTGAAACGCATACGCGTCCATCACCACCGAGTAGTCGGTGGTACTCGACGGATCGGTAAAGCCCCAGCTTGAGTTGACCACATCGGCGACGCCAAACGTCTGCTCGTAGGGCGTGAGAAAGGAGTTGACGGAAAAGTTGAACCCGAGCGCGTAGGCTGGTGACACCCATGACGACGCAATCGCCCCGCTCCGCAGGTCGGTGCCGTAGGCGATTCCCTGCTGCAGGATGGCATCCCCGCCGACGGTCGCCCGGCCGCCGATCAGCATGGCAGCCCAGGTCGCGTGGCGGTCGTACTTGTCGGCGACCGCTGCGCCCCTCCACGACTCGGCATCGGCCACAAAGTTCGTGGTGTTGGTGGCAACATGCTGCAGGGTCTCGTGGCCGTTCCAGAAGAAGCCGGCCTCGAGGTTGGTGCTGATCGTGTTCTGCCCGGTGATTGGCGTGGCGTGGCCGTAGTAGCGGTCGGCGCCGAGGAAGGCGTTGAGATCGAAGGTGCCGCCGCCAACGCTCGTGGTCGCGGCTGCCGCATGGCGGGCCATCGCAGCAGCACTCACCGCTGCCAGCAGAACCAGGCAGAGAGTCGATTCGCGTCGCATCGCAGCCTCCGTTTCCCGCCCCCTGAACTCGTTCGGTCGGTCAAAAAAAAGGCCGGCCAGCTGACAGAGCAGCGGGCCGGCCCGAGTGCGCGGCGTGTGCACGAAGGCTTAGGCGGCGATGTCGGCGGAAGCCGCCGCAGCCGCAGCCTTGCGGCGGCGACGGTAGGCGGCACCCGCCAGGCCAGCGAGGGCCACGCCAGCCAGAGCGAAGCTCGATGGCTCCGGCACCACCTGCAGCACCTGGCCGTTGACCGTGCCGCCGGCGAAGTTGGCCGTGGCGGGAACGGTGGTGAGCACCCAGTCGCCAGGGCTGCCGGTGACGTCGCGGTAGGTCACACCGTTGTAGGTCACTGCCCCGGAGGCGTCCTTCAGGTAGTAGGCGAAGGTTGCGTCTTGGACTGAGGTGATGAAGTCGCTGGCAAGATCCGTGAAGAAGCCGCCGCGAAACTCATCGCCGAAGGTGTAGCTGTCGACATTGAGGTAGATGCTGACGGTGCTGCTGCTCGTCAGAGCCGTGGTGAACGGAGTCGTGCCATCCGAGAGCCGCAGCACGTCGTTGACGCTCGCGGTGGCGTCGGAGTAGTCGGGATCGGCACCCGTAAACTCGAAGCGAAAGTTCGTGCCGGCTGAGGCGTCGAGCGTGGCAAACTCTAGGATGCCGGGCGAGTTGCCAGGGCCTACCTCACCTGCCCCCGACAAGGCCCCCGTGCTTGAGCCGGTGCCGGAGAGCGTGGCTCCGGACGCGACGATCACATCGCTCGTTAGCGAGCCGCTGAGATTCAAGCCACCTGCGTTGACGTTCGTGTTGCCGGCGTAGGTGTTGGCCCCGGAGAGGGTCAGCGTGCCTGAGCCAGCGTTGGTGACAGACCCAGTCCCTGTGATCACGTAGCCGGCGGAAATCGCGTTGTCTCGATTGAAGATCAGGGCCCCGTCATTCGCAACGCTACTGGTCGTGCTGATCGTTCCGACGCTTCCGCCAGCTCCGACCTGCAGCGTGCCGCCAGTCTCGATTGTTGTCGCACCGGTGTAGGTGTTGGCTCCGGTGAGCGTGAGGGTGCCCGAGCCTGCTTGGGTGACGGCTCCGGAACCAGTGATGGGATAGCTCTCGGAGAGGTTGTCTGAGCGGTCGTAGATCAGCGTCCCGTCGTTTGCCACGCCGCTGGTAGAACTGATCGACCCCGAAGTCGATCCATTACCAACACGCAGGATGCCGCTGCTGATTGTGGTCGCACCGCTGTAGGTATTCGCCCCCGTCAGCGTTGTCGTGCCACTGCCAGACTGCGTAACGGCGCCAGTGCCGGAGATCACGTTGCTGTGCGTGAGGGCGTTGCTGCGGTTGAAGGCAAGCGTGCCACTATTGACCACGTCGGTGGTCAGAGCCCCGGTGGTTCCACCGTTGCCAAGGTCAAGTGTGCCGGCGTCGATCGTGTCGAGGAAGTAACTATCGATCGTCACCGCCACAGTGCCGCTGGCAAGCTTGTCGTAGGCAAGCAGGCTCCCGGTGGCGGGGGATGCGGTCATGGCGTCCCCTACAGGCGACCCCACCAGCGGCGTCGTGGTGCCGTTGGTGCCGATCTGATAGTTCGCCAACAGTCCCGTCGCTCCGGTCAAATCAAAGGCCACTGGGCTGTTGGTTGTCGTGGGGGTGATCTTCTCGTTCCACACTCGGAAGCCACTCACTTGGCCATCGAGGTAGCCGTCAATGTCGGCGGTGATCACGCCACTGGCGACCGAGCCGAGCGTGTTCGCGTTGTAGAAGCGGGTTCCGTTGTCTCCGTTCCAGGCGGAGTTCACCGCCTCGACGCCGTTGACGTAGTTGAAGAGATCGGTGCCGTTGTACGTGCCCGCAACGTGCGTCCAGACGCCCGGGGTGATCGTTGCCGTGGAAGTCACCGTCACCAGGCCGCCAGTTCCAGCAGCTGTGTACTTGAGGATGTGATTCGTGCCATCCCAGGTGGTGTAGAGGCCCATGCTGTCGGAAAAACCGCTGAGTTGGGCGATCCCGAAGGCCACCTCCTCGCCAATCATGTCGACCGTGCCGGCCTGCAGGTTCACCCAGGCCTCAATGCCCATGGTATTTGGGCCACCACCACCGTTAACCGTCGGCACCGTGAACACCGAGCCGGCAGTTAGGTCGTAGACCGGCGCCCCGCCAAGCGTTGCGGCGACATAGGCGGATCCAGGCGACCAGGTTTGTGCCGATGCTCTGGTCGCGAACATCAGCAGCATCGCGGCGATGATCGCAACGCCGATAAGTGATCGCGAGATCACCTCGATGCACGGCAACGCCTGCCCGCTCAGCGACGGAGCAGCGGAGGCGAGGAAGTTCTCGGTTGTGGATGCGGAAACGGATGAGCGTTGCATGGAAAAGTCTCCCGACGTGGTGGTGGTTGCGGGCATGGGCCCGACGGAAAAGTGAGCGGAAAAAGCTGATGCGGCCAGGCCGTGGTGATTTGTGGTCGTGGTGGACATGGTGGTGGTGCTCCTACGAGGAGGGATGTGTTCGCCTAAAGTGACTAAATCACGGGGGTGGATTTTCCCCGGAAAAGAACTGCCTATCGCTGGCACGTCGCTGCTCCCGGTCGCTCCAGCACGCCCCGGCTGAAACCAGCCGCAGCAGCCAAAGCCACGCGCGTTGCCTCACAGAGGGGCAGGCCGGTGCTGAGGTTGCACATGGAGCAGGCTCTCAAACGGTGGAAAACGTGTTCGGAACGGGCCAAAGAGACGGCCACACTTGAGTTCCTCAGTCCACCGCGATCGCGAACGGCCCTAGAAAAAGCCGCCGAGAGCAAAACAGAGCCCACCTCGAGGGAGAAAATCCCCGACAGTGACCGCACATGCGTGCGATTGCGTTCAGACGAACAACGATCCCCAAAAAAATGGGGGAAGCAGCCGCAAGAAGGCTCGTGTCAACTCAACCACGCTCCCCGACTCATCGGGGCAGACCACAACAAGGAAACACCTTGCGGGGGTCACACGCAGTGGGAGGAACTCACGAGCGGCTGCCTGAAGAAAACGTTTGCTGGGCACAACACCCAACGCTTGGGGGAGTCTATCGGGGGTTATCGGACCTGTCAAACGTTTTTGTGAAGTTTTTTTGCACTGCCAAAAAAACCTGAAAAACAGGGAAATCGCGGGCCGCTCACGCCCAGTCGAGCCCGAAATCGAGCCAGGGGGCGTCGTGGGTCGGCCAGCCCGAGCTGATCCGGTCGACCCCGGCTTCCGCGATCTCGCGGACGGTTTCCAGGGAAATCCCCCCGGATGCCTCCAGCACCACGCCCGGCGATGCCGCATCCCGCATCGCCACCGCCGCCCGCAGGGCCGTCGGCCCCATGTTGTCGAGGAGCACAATGTCGGCCCCGGCGGCAAGCACCGCTGGCAGGTCGTCGAGCAGGTCGATTTCGACCTCGACCACCATCGCTGCCGCCCGCTCCGCCGGAAACGTCTGGGCCACGAAGGCCCGAGCCCGCGACACCGCCTGGCCCGGACCGAGCCCCTCGGCGGCCAGCTGGGCGAGGTGGTTGTCTTTGATCAGGATCGCATCGAACAGGCCGCCGCGGTGGTTCCAGCCGCCACCGGCCCGCACGGCATACTTATCGAGCCGCCGCCAGCCCGGCACGGTTTTCCGGGTGTCGTAGATCCGGCAGCCGGTGCCTTCGATCGCGTCGACGAGCCGTCGCACGGCCGTGGCCACCCCCGACATCCGCCCCATCGCATTGAGCAGCGTCCGCTCCGCCACGAGAATGTCCCGAACCGGCCCTGCGATCGCTGCCACGGCGTCGCCTGCCCGCACCGCCGCGGCCTCCTCGACCAGCGGGCGAAACACCAGCTCCTCATCGACGCATCCGCAGACGAGCTGCCCCACCGGCAGCCCAGCCACCACGCCGGCATTTCGCGCGACCACCGCGAGCTCCGCCGTCGCCGTCGGCGACACGAGGCCCACGCTCGTCCAGTCGGCCTCATGGCCCAGGTCTTCCGCCAGCCAATCCCGCACGCAACGCTCGGCATCCGCGGCCAAGGCCGCATCCCAGCGTTCCTGACGAAAATCTCCCCCAGAGGGCACACGAACGGGCGAGGCAGGGCGGGAATCGGTCATCCGGGAAAACTCCTCTGGGCATCGACGGAAAAAGCGACTCGCGGCGAGCCGTGCGGCAGGGCAACCGCCGCAACAAAACGGCCTGCAGGGCAGGGGCCGCGTGCAGTAGGCTCGCAGGATGCCACCCAGCCCGTCCGATCCGCCGCCCGACACCCGCCAGCCACCAGCACCGCCGGAATGGGCCTCCACTCTATCAGCCTCCCCGGCTCCTCACGACAACGCCCCGACAGAGCCGCTGCTGCCCAGCCGCCTGCAGCCGGTGGTCGCACTGATCGCGGTGGTAGGGCTCGCCAGCATGGCGATCTGGTTTGTCACTGCTGGCGGCTTCACCGGCGGCCTTGTGGCCGAACGGACCAGCCCGAACGGCTCCTCCATCGAAAACCCCACCGGCTACCGCGTCGACATCAACACCGCCCGCCGGGTGGAACTCCTCCAGCTGCCGCGGATCGGCCCAGCCCTGGCCGATAGAATCATTGAGTGGAGAAATACCGCCGGGCCTTACGCAGCCATTGACGACCTGCTTGCCGTCCCCGGCATCGGTGAGATCACCCTCGCCGAGATCCGGCCGTTTCTCCAGCCGCTCCCGACCGCCACCACCCCTCCCGCCGGCCCCAGCACCAATGACCTTCGAACTGGTCAGTAAATACGCTCCCGCCGGCGACCAGCCCGCCGCCATCGACGCGCTCGTGGGGGGCCTCCAGAGCGGTCGGCCCTCCCAGGTGCTGATGGGCGTGACCGGCTCTGGCAAGACCTTCACGATGGCCAACGTGATTGCCCGCGTGGGGCGTCCGACGCTCGTGCTCTCGCACAACAAAACCCTCGCGGCCCAGCTCTACGGCGAGTTTCGCGAGTTTTTTCCGCACAACGCGGTGCACTACTTCGTCAGCTACTACGACTACTACCAGCCCGAGGCCTACATCCCTCAGCGCGACATCTACATCGAGAAGGATGCCTCGATCAACAAGGAGATCGACCGGCTGCGGCTGGCGGCCACGAGCGCCTTGGTCAGCCGCAAGGATGTGATCGTGGTCGCGAGCGTGTCGTGCATCTACGGCCTCGGCTCACCCGAGGACTACAAGGCGATGGTGATCCGCCTGGCCAGCGGCATGCCGACGAGCCGCGACGACCTCCTTGAGCAGCTGATTTCGGTGCAGTATGAGCGGAGCGACGTGGCCCTCGACCGCGGCCGCTTCCGTGTCCGCGGCGACTCGGTCGACATCTGGCCGCCCTACGACGAACTGGCCGTGCGGGTGGAGTTTTGGGGCGACGAAATCGACTCGATTGCCGTGATCCATCCGATCAGCGGCGAGGTGGCCGCCAAGACCGACGAGATGTATCTCTACCCGTCGCGGCACTTTGTAATGCCAGAGGACCGCATCAAGCGGGCGGTGGGCAACATCCGCCAGGAGCTTGAGGAGCGGCTCGAGGAGCTCAAGAGCCATGGCAAGCTGCTCGAGGCCCAGCGGCTCGCGGCCCGCACCCGCTTCGACATCGAGATGCTCACCGAAGCCGGCTTCTGCCCCGGAATCGAAAACTACTCCCGGCCGCTCTCCGGCCGCGCCCCCGGCAGCACCCCCGACACGCTCTTCAACTACTTCCCCGACGACTTTCTGTTTTTTGTCGACGAGTCGCACGTCACGGTGCCGCAGGTTCGCGGGATGTATGCCGGCGACCGCAGCCGCAAGCTGACGCTCGTCGACCACGGCTTCCGGCTGCCCAGCGCCCTCGACAACCGGCCGCTGATGTTTGACGAGTTTGAGAAGCGGCTGCATCAGACGATCTACGTCTCGGCCACGCCCGGCGACTGGGAGCTGGGCAAGACCGGCGGCGAGGTGATTGAGCAGATCATCCGTCCGACAGGCCTGCTCGACCCGCGGATCGAGATCGAGCCGGCCCGGCAGCAGGTCACGCACCTGCACGCGGAGATCGACCGCACGGTCGCCGACGGCCATCGTGTGCTGGTGACCACGCTCACCAAGAAGCTCGCCGAAGACCTCACGACCTATTTCTCCGAACGCAACGTCCGCTGCCGCTGGCTGCACAGCGAGCTCGACGCCTTTGAGCGGGTGGAGCTGCTGCGGGGTCTCCGTGAGGGCGTGTTTGACGTGTTGGTCGGCGTCAACCTGCTGCGGGAAGGCCTCGACCTGCCGGAGGTCGCTCTCGTCGCCATTCTCGACGCCGACAAGGAGGGCTTTCTCCGCAGCGAAACCTCGCTGATGCAGACGATCGGCCGCTCCGCCCGCAACGTCAACGCCCGCGTGATCCTCTACGCCGACCGGATCACCGAGAGCATGGACAACGCCGTCAACGAAACGAAGCGGCGGCGGGCCCTTCAGGAAGCCTACAACGCCGAGCACGGCATCACGCCGGAAACGATCCGCAAGGAAATCCGCCAGGGCATCGAAGCCGAAGTTGCCTCGCGGCGGATGGCCGTGGAAGCAGTGGGCGACAGCCGCGACAACGACCGCGACCTCGCCGCCACGCTCGACTCCCTCGAAGAGGAGATGATGGCTGCGGCCGCCGAGCTCGACTTCGAGCGGGCTGCAATCATCCGCGACCAGATCGCAGCCCTGCGAAGCGGCAAGAAGCCCGCCGCCAAAGGCCGCGGCCGCGGGAGTCGACCAAAAACACCGCCCGCATTCCCAGGCCGAAGCGGTAACGGACCGGTCATAGAGAAGCCCTGCTCGGCTTCGCTGAGAAACCGGGCAGGGCTCATGAACGCACGAACCAGCTCAGGTCGGGCAGAGGCCGCAGCGGCTCAGTCGACACCCAGCGGCGTCGACTCCGGCTTCCTCACAGGAGCCTCGCTCCCCCCCTCGCCATCACGGCCGATCGGCTTGAGCGATGGATCGCCAGGGCCGGTCGACACGGGCACCGCATCCTCCACGCCCGATGAATCGCAGCCGGCAGCCGCCAGCCCCACCACCACACACCCAAGAACGCTCCACCGCGTTGAGAGCACTCGCATCATCGGTTCATTCCCTTCTGTTGAAGTCTTGAAGCCGTCCGGAGCCACCCCCGGCCAGGCGACACGCAGCCGCCTTGAAGGCACGAAAAACAAGAGCAGGGTAGCCCATGAAGAGCCACCCTGCTCCAAAACCAGCTGATCACCCGCAGGCTCTCAGACCGAGATGCCTACTGGATCACTCGGGGAAGTTGACGGCCTGGCCGTCGTGCTTCCCGCAGATGTAGACAAACGTCGCATAGTCGATCTGCGGCAGAATGCCGCGGACCGACCCATCGCACATGCCGGTCATCATCACGTTGCCGGCGTGGAAACTGCCTGGCATGGCATAGCCCATGTTGCGGCCTTCTGGGCTCGAGTCACAGTTGCCGTTCCCTGGGTCCGGGCAGAAGCCAAAGTCCGAGTAGAACGTCGCCTGCCCCCAAGGAGACCCGCACCAGCCGTCGGCTGCGGGATCGCCCCAGTTCACAAAGCCGCCGTGCGACTCCATGCTCATCACCGTCTTGCTGGTGCCGTCGGTGATCCCGCCGATCCCCTGCCCCTTGGAGGGCGGGTTGAGATACGCACCGATCCCAGTTCCCGAGGCGAGTTGACTGCCAAACGTGAAGGGGCCTTCGTAGGCGGCATCCCGCACGTAGCCGCGATTGAAGAGATAGTGGGTCTGCCCAGTTCCGGCGATCACCTCAGGCCGCGACGCCGCCGTGTAGATATAGATCGAGAAATATGGGCCTGAGCCTGGAGATGCACCGATCAGGCTGCCGCGGAAGTGCTTATCTGCGGTGCCGACCATCGTCAACTGGATCAAGTTGTTGGTCTCGTCGGAGGAAACGCCAGACGGGCAGAGGAAACTCGAAACGTCAGGCTTCCCAGCGCCCCAGCGGCCCTGGGGAGGCGTCGCCCCGTTTCGCGGCACGTTCCAGGCAGACGCCGGAGGCCCACCAGCTGCCGCCCTGACCGTAATCGCCGTTGTCGTAGGCCTCCGACATTGCGGTCTCTTCCAGGAAAGGAAGCAGCCGCCAGTGCACCCCGTTGCACCGTTGGTCGGTACCGGGCGGGAAGTAGCCAAATGCGCTCTCATGATTGTGCACCGCCAAACCAATCTGCTTGACATTGTTGGCACACGACATCCGCCGAGCTGCCTCACGGGCAGACTGAACAGCAGGCAGAAGAAGACCGACGAGGACGCCAATGATGGCGATCACAACGAGCAGTTCGACGAGCGTAAACGCCCCTCGCGAACCGCGACTCGAAAATGCAGACATGGAAAAACCTCATACGATGGGGAGGGCCTGAAAAAAATACGGAAATCAAAGGCTGCAACATCGCTGGAGCTTCTATTCGCTAAACGAAATCAAAACAAAACGACGAAAGCCTACCGTCCAGCGGAGGGGGATGCCAAATAAAAGACTTTTTTTTGGCGACAACGACATTCCGACAGCCTCAAAAACGGCACAACCGGGTGGGCTGGCCAAAATCGGTTGGCGGCAAAGCCGCTCATAAAAAAAAGCCCGGGGCTGCATTCGGGGAGTGAGAGAAGAGCGTCAGGGTATGACGGCAGCCCCGGGCGTTTCGCACTCGGATCCAGGCACCTCCTTTGCACGCGGGAAATCACGATTCCGAAGGCCGGGCCCCCCGACCTCAATTTCGTTACAGACCCCGGCGACCCCAGGGATCTGCCGGCAGCACTCCTCGCACACATTTCGCTCGAAGTAGGTCATCACAGTGCCGCCAAGAAAGATGACGGCATCGACAACCCGGACGGATATCCGGCTGAGCGAAGGCAGGTGGCGAATCGCCAGCATCGCTCTGAGCTGACCTTCGAGTTCGTCGTCGGCTGCCAGCATGTGGGGAGGTCCCTGTGCGGGTGATCGCCCTTCGCGGGCGATCGGTCGTGGACTGAATCCGCCTTTCAATGAAGATTCTGGGATTGCAACTGGCGTGCCAAACACCGCTGAAGGCCCGCTCCCGTCACGCCGCCAGAGACGAAAATCGCCGTCACACCGCGGGAAAAAAGCGTTTTGCTGCGTTCAAGCCTGCGGGCAGCAAAACACCGCAGGCCTGCCATCAGCGAGCTGGCTGCACAGGAATCGGGCAGAGAGCTGCCCAAGAGAGACGCATGCGGTGCGACGAAAGCCGCACATCGCAGCGATCGGGAGGGGCGAACACCCACATCAGAGAGCGTCCGCGACCCTGAAGCGCGTTCCGGCCGACCTCAGGCAGCTTTGTTCAATGTCTCGTCGGGGTTCGCCAGCGACCTGCCCAGCCGCTTGCGGGTTCGCACGGTGCTCGCCGCGTCGACGGTGCGGCCGGGCAGGGCGGCTGCTGGCGAGGATTCAGCCGCAAGCTTTTCACGGAGCGATGCCGCCAAGGCCGGCCCGAAATCGTCGCCCTTGGCATGCTGCCCGATATCGTCGCAGGCATCGGCAATCCCGAGAACCACCGCGTGTCGCACACCTTCCCGCAGCCAGTGGAAAAAATTCATGCTGTGCCTCTCGATTGCTGTGGGCTTGTGCCGGTTGCCACCTGTGCAGCCACGATCTCCGCGGCTCCCTGAGTATCGACCGCAGGTGACGTGGGTGTTGAAGGCCTCAGCGCGGTTGACCTACCTCAGCAGCCTGGGAAAACCTTGCCGGCAGCGGCAGACCCCGATTGCCAGCCACGGCAGGACCGGCTACCTTCAAAGTCTGTTGGGTGCGACTGCGTCTGCTCAGGCCGAGAAGGCCCGAGCAGGAACGTTTTTAGGCGGGAACAGCGAACATTTTTGGGGACAAACATTTTTGGGGAATGGTGTAACGGTAGCACGACTGGCTCTGAACCAGTTAGTCCAGGTTCAAATCCTGGTTCCCCAGCTTCAAACCAAGGTGTGTCGTCGTGAGTTTTCCACAGCGACACGAGGCTGAGCCGCTCGCTTCATCCGTCATGCCTCCGGCAGAGCAGGCTTTGCAATACCACGAGGCTTCGCAGCGGCCTCAGGCTTCGCAGCGGCACCGCGTGCTGCTCATCGACGACCAGCCGATGATCGGCGAGGCCGTCCGCCGCTTGATCGCCGGCGAGAGTGACATCGCGTTTGAGTTCTGCCGTGATGCCGATGCTGCGCTTGATGCAGCCAACCGTTTCCGGCCGACCGTGATCCTCCAGGATCTGGTGATGCCTGGGATCGAGGGCCTCGACATGGTGCGGCGGTTTCGGTCGGTGTCGGCCACCGCCAATGTGCCTGTGATCGTGCTTTCGGCCAAGGAAGAGCCTGCCGTCAAAGCCGAGATGCTCACCAACGGAGCGAGCGACTATCTGGTCAAGCTGCCCGATCGCGTGGAGCTTCTGGCACGGCTGCGGGTGCATTCCGAAGGCTTCGCCCGCCTCCTCGAGCGAAACGCCGCCTTCCAGGCTCTGGAAAAGTCACTGGCCGACCTGGAGCGCGAGAAAGAGCGGAGCGAGAAACTTCTCCTCAACATCCTTCCCGCAGAGATTGCTGACCGGCTCAAGGATGGTCCCGCCACGATCGCCGAGTCCTTTCCGTCGGTGACCGTGCTGTTTGCAGACCTCTGCGGCTTCACTGAGTTTTCCGAGACGATCGAGCCGAGGCAGCTGCTCGGCCTGTTGGACGAGATCTTCTCCGCCTTCGACCAGCTCGCCGGCAGCCACGGCGTTGAGAAGATCAAGACGATCGGGGATGCCTACATGGCGGTTGCCGGCCTGCCGATCCCGCGGGCCGACCATGCCGATGCGGTGGCCAAGATGGCCCTCGGCATGCAGGAGTCCTTCTGCGACGTGATGCAGGCGCGGGGCCTGGCAATGCAGGTGCGAATTGGCATCCACACCGGCCCAGTGGTGGCCGGCGTGATCGGCCGCCACAAGTTCACCTACGATCTCTGGGGAGATACCGTGAACCTCGCGAGCCGAATGGAGTCGCACGGCGAGCCTTCTCGGATCCATGTGTCGCAGGCGACCCGAGAAATCCTCGGCAACCGCTTTCGCTTCGCTGACCGCGGGGAGATACAGGTGAAAGGCAAGGGGCTTGTGCGAACCTCGTTTCTGCTGGGCCGGGCGGGCTCGTCGCAGCTGGACAGAGGACGGCGTTGATGGCTGCAGAGCGTCCCCCTGGCAATCGTTCCCCAATGGGTGAAGCCCTGACCTGGGCCTCGCGGATCATGTCGGTGGGGATGGTGATGTCTCTTCCGGCGGTGCTGGGAGGCTGGCTCGATGAGCGGCTTGGCACCGAGGCGCTCGCGGCGATCGGGCTCGTGGTCGGGTTTGTGGCAGGGCTGACATGGCTCGTTCGCCTGTCCGTGGGGCAGCAACGATGACCGAAAGCTCGCCGTGGAAGCTGACCGCGACAGGCTGTGTGGTGATTCTCCTCGCCCAGGCTGTTGTTGTCGGGCTCGTGCTGGCGACGGGCGACCGCGAAGGCCCGCGGCTTGCAGCTGTTTGCCTGGCCGCGGCCATCACTGGGGGAGGATCCCTTGCCGGCTGGCTTGTCGCCCGCCTCAGCCGCCGCCACGGCCCCGGTATGGCTGCCGCAGGAGGCCTTGCCGCCACCGCGCTGCGGCTGCTGCCGGCCCTGGCGGCGCTCGCCTGGATGAAAACCTCGCAGCCGGCCATGGAAGAAGCAGGACTTGGCGGCTTGCTTGCGGGCTTCTTTCTCGCCATGCTTTGTGTGGGGATCCTCCTGCATCTCAGTGAGACCAGGTGGAAGCAGTAAGACCAGGTTGAAACAAGGGGGAGAGCCGTCTGGGGGCGGCAGCGACAAAGGGGATTTGACGCCTGTAGCCACTTCGCCGACACTCTCCGCTCCCGTTCGCGACTCCGTCGAAGGAATCCCATTCGTTCCGTTCACGTCCCGCACACTCGGTTTCCATGTCCGACCACAATCCTATCTACCACCTCAAAGATGCCTATTTCTTCGAGGTTCCCAAGCCGCTCTGGCCACGGGATTGGCAGACGCTTGACGAGGTTCCTGAGTTTCTCCGCCGCCCCTATGACGAGGCGGGCGAGCCGATGCCGGCTGTTGAGGAGTTCAACGAGGCGATGAGCGGTAAGGTGCTGATCCCTCAGCCCTTTGCCGACCTCGACAGCCTCTATGCGGTGCGGACGGGATTGGGCATCTCCAAATACATGATCCTCGAGCTCCTGCTCGCTGCGATCCTTTATCTGGTGTTCACGAGGCTTGCCGGGCAGCTCTCCTCGGGCGCTCCGGCCAAAGGCCGCCTGGCCAACCTCTTTGAGGTCTTCATCCTCTACATCCGCGATCAGATCGCTCGGCCAGCCATCGACTCCCACAGTTCTCACGAGCATGGCGACCACGGGGATGGTGATCACGGGCACGGCCATCACGGGGCCGCCGTGCTTGCCGCGCATGAGGGCGACCGCTTTGTGCCGCTGCTGCTCACGCTCTTCTTTTTGTGCTTGGCTGCAACCTGCTCGGGATGGTGCCCTGGGCGGGCTCGCCAACAGCGTCGTTTTCGGTGACGCTCGTCCTGGCTGGCGTCACCTTCGGCACGGTTATCGCGGCCGGCATGATGCAGTTTGGGCCGCTGGGCTTCTTTGCCAATCAAGTGCCGAGCATGGATCTGCCGCGGCCGCTGGGGTTTGTGCTCAAGCCGGCGATCTTCGTGATCGAAATGCTCGGCATGTGCATCAAACATCTGATTCTGGCTGTGCGACTGCTGGCCAACATGGTGGCGGGCCACCTCGTCTTGCTGGGCATCATGGGCATGATCTCAGCAGCCGCAAGCTACTCGTTTGGGATGTGGGCCACGGTGACCGGCATCAGCGTCGTGAGCAGCACGCTTTTCAGCGTGCTGGAACTGTTTGTTGCGTTCTTGCAGGCCTACATTTTCACCACTTTGTCCGCGCTTTTCATCGGGGCCAGTGTGCAACAGCACTGATTTTGGCTCCCCCTACAAACCATTGTCATTTTGCGTAGAACATCGATCTTGCGAGCTGACCCAGACTGTTTCTTTTGCTGACTCGGAGGGCCACCCCGGCATCCGTTTCGTTTCCCTCTCTCTCACATAGGAGCATGAGCCCATCATGATGCGTTCCGTTTATTCCCTCCGTAGCCTCAACGTTCTGGCAGCTGTTGTCGTCACCCTCGTTTGTGCCGACGTCGCCAGCGCCCAGGAGGACGGGGCGGCAGGGCTGGCTGCAGCGGGCGTAGCGGTCGAACTGGCCTACATCGGTATTGGCCTGACGGTCATCGGTTCGGCTTTCGGCATTGGCCGCCTCGCAGCTTCCGCTTTTGAGGGCATGTCACGGCAGCCCGAGATGGCCGGCCAACTGCAGACCGCGATGATCATCGCCGCAGCCCTCATCGAAGGCTTCACGTTTTACGCACTGTTTCTCTGCACCCCCTCCTGAGTTCACCAGGAAACGCAACAGAGGTGACCGGGCAGCCGCCGCCGGGTCGGTGTCAGCGAGTGATCGAAACTCCGAGGCCGATCCCGGCAGGCCGGCAGGTCGGTTTGCGGTCCGCTTTTTTTGTGACGTGTGTGTGATGAATCGATTTGGCGTGGTGCCCGGAGGGAGTCCTGTGCAAAGTGTTTTTGCAAACTTGGTGAAGCGTGGCCTGAGTGCTGCTGCCGTGGTGATCACGTGTGTTTACCTGGCAGGTGCAGTCGGCGGTGGCATGGGCCATGCTGCCCTGGCAGCCGATGAGCCTTCCGCCGAGCACGATGCCCACGGCGATGAGCCTCATGGCGACCACGGCCACGGCCTGGAGATTGGTCACAACCCGCCGCAGGGCGTGACGACAGGCGAGTTTGAGAGCCCTGCCTGGTTTCAGGCCGACCTGGCGATCTGGTCGTTTGCCGTTTTCGTGCTGCTGCTGGTGCTGCTGACGAAGTTTGCCTGGACGCCGATCATGGCTGGCCTGGAGAAGCGAGAGCAGGGGATTGCCGACACGATTGCGGCCACGCAGCGGGCCAACGAAGAGGCGAAGCAGATGCTCGCATCTTATGAGAAGCGGCTTTCTGAGGCTGCCGAGGAGGTGCGTGCAATGCTCGAAGAGGCCCGTCGCGACGCCGATGCCACCAAGCAGACGATCATCGGCGAGGCCCGCAAGGCTGCCGAAGAAGAGCACGCGAGGGCCAAGCGTGAAATCGATTTGGCGACCGACAACGCGCTCTCCGCGATTTCCGAGCGAGCGGGGCAACTGGCTGTCGGCGTGGCTGGCAAGTTTCTCAAAGAAAAGCTGACCAGCGATGATCAGCAGCGGCTGATTCACGACTCCGTCTCCGCCATCCACTCGGCTCCGAGCGTCAACTGATCCAATCCCGCTTGAGCCTTTCCCATTCGCCGCGTTCGCGGCCCTCCCGACAGCCACGGCCGACATGACAGCACGCCACACCTCATCAACGAGCACGTTCGACCCCTCAGCCGAGAAGCTCGCACGCGTCTACGCTCAGGCGATTCTTGAGGCTGCCGACCGCAAGGGCTGCCGCGACGACGTGCTCGACGAACTGCACATGCTTGCCACCGAGGTGCTGCCACAGGTTCCAAACGCTCAGCGGGTCTTTGATTCGCCGCGGGTGCCGCTTGAGGAGAAAGAGGCCCTGATCGACCGCATCACGGCCGGCCGCATGCAGCCCACCACAACCCACGCCCTGCGGGTGCTGGCCCGCCACGGTCGGCTGGGCATCGTGGCCGAGGTCGCTGCTGCTGCCCGCCACCTGGCCTTCGAACTCGCCGGTCGCCGCGAAGCCGTGCTCACGACGGCCGTCAGCCTGCCGGAAGAGCAGCAGCGGCGGTTCGTCGCCGATGTTGAGCGACAGCTTGGTGTTTCACTGGCAGCCACATTCGCTGTCGATCCCGCACTGATCGGCGGCCTCGTCGTCCGCGTTGGCGACACCGTCTACGACCAATCGATTGCTTCCTGCCTGGCGTCGCTGGGCGAGAAGCTCAACAGGAGGACCATCAATGAAATTCAACACGGACGAGATCGCCTCACTTCTGCGTGAGGAAATCGATCGCTTCGAATCGGGTATTGACGTCCGCGAAGTTGGGCGTGTGCTGGAAGTTGGCGACGGCATTGCCCGCGTGTGGGGGCTCTCCGGCGTGATGGCCGGCGAAATGGTTGAGTTTCCTGGCGGCATCACCGGCCTGGCCTTCAACCTCGAGGAAAACTCCGTCGGCGTGATCATTCTCGGCGACTACCTCAAGGTCACCGAGGGCGATGAGGTTCGCAGCACCGGCCAGCTGCTTTCCGTGCCGGTCGGCGACGCCGTCATCGGCCGCGTGCTCGATCCGCTCGGCAACCCGCTCGACGGCAAAGGTCCGGTGGTCACCGACCTGCGTCGTCCCGTGGAAACCCTCGCACCGGGCGTCGCTGATCGTCAGCCGGTTCGCGAGCCGCTCCAGACAGGTATCAAGGCGATCGACGCGATGACTCCGATCGGCCGAGGCCAGCGAGAGCTGATCATCGGCGACCGCAAGACAGGCAAGACGGCGATCGGCATCGATGCGATCATCAACCAGAAAAACAGCGGCGTGAAGTGCTTCTACGTCGCCGTTGGCCAGAAAGACTCGTCGGTCGCCGTGGCGATCGACGTGCTGCGCAAGTATGGCGCGATGGACTACACAACGGTCATCGTTGCTGGTGCCAGCACCGCTGCTCCGCTGCAATACATCGCCCCCTACTCGGGAACCGCGATGGCTGAGCACTTCATGTACAACGGCGAGCATGCCCTGATCGTCTACGACGATCTCTCCAAACAGGCCACCGCCTACCGTGAGCTGTCGTTGCTGATGCGTCGTCCGCCCGGACGTGAGGCCTTCCCCGGCGACGTGTTTTACGCTCACAGCCGACTGCTCGAGCGGTCTGCGAAGCTCTCCGACGCGCACGGCGGCGGCTCGCTGACGAGCCTTCCGATTATCGAGACGCTCGAAGGCGAAGTGTCGGCCTATATCCCCACCAACGTGATCTCGATCACCGACGGCCAGATCTACCTGCAGCCCGACCTCTTCTTTGCTGGCCAACGGCCCGCCATGAATGTCGGTATTTCGGTGTCGCGGGTGGGTGGTGCGGCCCAGACAAAGGCCATGAAGAAGGTGTCTGGCGGTCTGCGGCTCGACCTTGCCTCGTTTCGCGAGCTTGAAGCCTTCGCTCAGCTTGGCACCGACCTCGATGCAGCCACACAGTCACGGCTCGACCGCGGCTACCGCATGGTGGAGCTGCTCAAGCAGGGGCAGTATTCCCCGATGGATGTGGTCGATCAGGTGATGAGCATCTACGCCGGCACGCGTGGCCATCTCGACAGCGTGCCCCGCGAGCAAGTCGCCGACTGGGAGCAGGGCTTCTTGATCTTCGTGCGAGATCAGGTGCCAGAGCTGCGAGATCGCTTGGTCGAAACCGGAGCGCTCGATGACGAGACGGAGCGGCAGCTCGAAGCGGCAATCGCCGAGTATCACCGCCAGCGCTCAGCGAGTGCGGCTGGCAGCCGCGAAGCTGCGGCGGTGGGTGGCTAAGGGCTTCAACAGGCCGAGAGGAGAAGCCGAATGGCAAAGGCACGAGCACTCGATCGACGACGCAAGTCGGTGCGGAATATCCGAAAGATCACCCGCACGATGGAGTTGATCGCCACGGCGCGGTTCAAAAAGGCGATGGATCGATCCGTTGCTGCCCGCGACTACACGAAGCACCTGGCGAAGATCCTGGAAAACATCGCCGCGGTCGGAGCCGATGTGGCCCACCCGCTGCTGGAAATCCGACCGACCACGCGGACAGCCGTGCTCGTGCTCACAGGCAACCGCGGCCTCTGCGGAGGCTACAACGGCAACGTGGTGCGACAGTCGCTCGCCCTGCTTGGTCAGTGGAGGAGCGAGCAGGTGGCAACGCACGTGGCGGTCTCAGGGAAGCGGGGCATTTCAGCCCTGCGGTTTCGTGAGATCACCATCGATGAGACCTACACCACGTTTGAAGACAAGCCGGAGTTTGCGGCGGTCGCACCGATTGGCCAGGCCTATCTGCAGGCCTACGCGTCGGGAGCAATCGATCGACTCGACGTGGCCTACACTCGATTTGAGAGCATCGCCAAGCAGGAGGCGGTGACGGAAACGCTGCTTCCTTTGGCGGCTCCCGAAGCAGCCGGTGAGACTGCCACCAAGGCCGCTTCCGACGAGTACGACTTCTACCCCTCAGCAGCAAGCATTCTTGAGGAGATTCTGCCGGCAAGCTTTATGGCTCGGCTATTTAAGTGCTTCCTCGATGCAGCGGTCAGCGAGCAGGTGGCGCGAATGGTCGCCATGAAGGCTGCCACGGAGAATGCCGGTGGCCTGATCAAGAGCCTCTCGCGGCAGTACAACCGGGCCCGTCAGTCACAGATCACCGGTGAGATCATGGAGATTCTCGGTGGCGTGGAGGCCCTGAAGAAGTAGCGGCCGCACCACCGAGCCCACAACCAGCACCCATGGCAACCTGCGGCCACGTCGGCCGGACGCTGCCACCATCACACACCAGCAACGGATACCCAGCAGGAGAGCGAGAGAATCATGGCAACCGCAACCAGTACCGGTCGGATCACGCAGGTCATCGGCTCGACCTTTGACGTCGTTTTTCCGGAAAACGCGCTTCCGTTGATCTATAACGCCGTGAAGATCGACTCCACGAACAAGGGCGTCGACCTGCACCTGACCGGCGAAGTCCAGCAGCATCTTGGTGGCGGCAAGGTCCGCTGCGTGGCGCTGGGCAGCACCGACGGGCTGGTGCGGGGGCAGGAAGTGGTCGACACCGGTGGGCCCGTGTCGGTTCCCGTGGGCAAGGAGACGCTCGGCCGAGTGTTCAATCTGCTGGGCGAGCCGATCGACAATCGAGGCCCTGTGGAGACGCAGGAGCGGTGGCCGATCCATCGTGATCCGCCGCCAATCGCCGATCTCTCCACCAACACCGAGCTTTTCGAAACTGGCATCAAGGTGGTTGACCTGCTCACCCCGTTCGTGCGAGGCGGCAAGGCCGGCCTCTTCGGCGGTGCCGGCCTCGGTAAGACCGTGATTCTCACCGAGTTGATCGCCCGAATCGCCTCAGCCCACGGCGGCTACTCCGTGTTTGCAGGCGTCGGCGAGCGGACCCGCGAGGGAACTGACCTCTGGCTGGAAATGCAAGAGGCCAAGATCGGCGACACCGGCCGCAGCGTCATCGAGCAGACCTGCATGGTGTTTGGCCAGATGAACGAGCCGCCAGGAGCCCGTCTGCGGGTTGCCCTGTCGGCCCTCACGATGGCGGAGTATTTCCGCGACACCACAGGCGCCGACACGCTGCTGTTTGTCGACAACATCTTCCGCTTCTCCCAGGCGGGTAGTGAGGTCAGCGCGTTGCTCGGCCGTATGCCGAGTGCGGTGGGCTACCAGCCGACCCTGGCCACTGAGATGGGTGCCTTGCAAGAGCGAATCACCTCGACCTCAAAGGGGGCGATCACGTCGGTGCAGGCGGTGTATGTGCCTGCCGACGATCCCACCGACCCGGCCCCGGCCACGGCGTTTGGCAACCTCGATGCCTTCCTCTACCTGGAGCGATCAATCTCGGAGAAGGGTATTTACCCGGCTGTGGATCCGCTGGCTTCATCAAGCCGGATTCTCGACCCACAGTATGTCGGCGAGCGGCACTATGCGATCGCCCGCCGCGTGCAGCGGACGCTTCAGCGGTATCGCGAACTGCAGGACATCATCGCCATCCTCGGCGTTGACGAACTCTCCGAAGAAGACAAGCTCGTCGTGCACCGTGCCCGCCGCATGGAGCGGTTCCTCTCGCAGCCGTTCCTCGTGGCCGAAGTGTTCACCGGCAAGCCTGGTGAGATCACCAGCCTCGCCGACACGATCCGCTCTTTCGAGGAAATCGCCGACGGCAAGTGGGATCATCTCCCCGAGCAGGCCTTCATGTACGTCGGCCCCATCGAGCAGGCCGAAGAGCAGGCCAAGAAGATGGCGGAGAAGGCAAAGAAGTCCTGAACCCCTGCCTGGCGACCCCCGTCTTAGAGGAGCCTTCGGAGAAAACATCGTGAGCGACCAAATGCAGACATCCAGAGGCGGACGCGGCATCCAGTGCGTCGTCGTGACGCCGGAAACCACGGTGTTTGACATGACTGCTGAGTTTGTGAGCCTCCCGCTTTACGACGGTCAGCGGGGCGTTGGCCTCGGGCATGCAGCCTTCATCGGCCGGCTTGGCGCAGGTGAGGTGCGGGTCACGTCAAAGCAGGCTGGAACTCCTGCCGCCCGTTTTTTTGTGCAGGGTGGCTTTGTGGAGGTCGCCCACGACACGGTGACGGTGATCACCCAGCGGGCCATTGCTGCCGATGCAGTTGACGGCCAGGATGCCCGCCGCGAGCTGGAGCAGGTGCAGTCGACGAAAGCCGTTGGCGAGGAAGCCATCGAAGCCCGACTCGCCGCCGCAGACGCTGCACGAGCGCTGGCGCGAACCGCGAGCCGCTCGCGGTGACAACCCGCGGGAGCCGTTCAGGCGGGCCCACCACTCGCCTGCGCGAACGTGCCTCGTCTCAGATCTGGTAGTCGGCCTCGGGGTATGGGGCTTCCCCTCGCATGCGAAGCCTGGGCTTTTCCAGCACAACGGTCGTGCCGGGCTCAACGCTGCGAGTGAGCCAGACGCTCGAGCCGATCACCGAGTCGCGGCCGATGCGGGTGGCGCCGCCGAGGATCGTGGCGTTGGCATAGATCACCACGCCGTCTTCGATCGTGGGATGCCGCTTCGCGCCGCGGAGCAGCTCGCCCTGGGCGTCGGTGGGAAAAGAGAGGGCTCCGAGCGTCACGCCCTGATAGATCTTCACCCGACTGCCGATCTCACAGGTCTCACCGATCACCACACCCGTGCCGTGGTCGATGAAGAAGTGGTCGCCGATCGTGGCCCCAGGATGGATGTCGATGCCGGTCCGCGAGTGAGCCCATTCGGCCATCATGCGAGGGATCAGTGGAATCCTGAGCTTGTAGAGCAGATGGGCTAGGCGATGGATCGTGACTGCCTCAAGCCCCGGATAGCAGAAGATCACCTCATCGAGCGTGCGGACGGCTGGATCGCCGTCGTAGGCCGCCTGCACGTCGCCAGCGAGGATCCGACGCACGTCGGGGAGCTGCCCGAGAAACTCCACCGCCTTGGCCTGGCCAAGGGCCTCGAAGTCGATCTCGTCGTCGCCGCGAATCTCGTCGCCGGCGGCCTCGTCGCCAGCTGAAGCGAAATGACCACACGCGTAGCCGTGCCGCAGGGCCCTGCCGATCTGCACGGTGAGCTTGTCGTGCAGGCCATCGATCAAGTCACCCACATGGTAGGTCACGTTGCCAAGATGGAGATTCTCCCGCCGCCGATAGCCGGGATAGAGGATCTCTTTGAGATCTTCGCATGCCGACACCACCGCATCGCAGTTGGGCAGCGGGCAGTGGCCGAGGTGATGAATCACTGGCGCCTCGTCGTAGGTCGCCACGATCCGCCGGGTCAGTTCCGGTAGCTGCTCTTTGATGCGGACGTCAGCCGACATGCTTTACTCGCTCACTCCGAGGCATCCTGGCACGGTGGCGGCACCACCCCGACATCCCGAACAGTCGGCTCGCGGAATCCGCCGGATTGAGAACGCCCCCAGCGGCGCGGCCTGCGGCCCCAAGGCAGACCAGGCAGCCTCGGCTGATACGCGAAGCCTGGTAAAGCCTAACGATCAGCAGAAGAGCCCTCCATGGTCCTTTTCTCCTTGAGCAACACCTCAAAAGCCAGGTTTTTGGGGCGCCGGTCATCGCATCCTGCAGCGGCAGGCGTGTTCCACAGTCTCTCAATGGGCGTGCTGCTTGAGAAACGCATCGATCACCCGCAGACCGGCCTGCTGGCTCTTCTCCGGATGAAACTGCGTCGCCAGCAGGCGGCCGCGGGCGACCGCGGCACAAAACTCGCCACCGTAGTCGGCCGTGCCACAGACATCGCTGGGCTCCGCAGGCCGGGCGTGGTAGGCGTGCACAAAATAGAAGTAGGAGGAGCTGCGAGCATCTGCGGGGAGCGGCCCGCCGTTTCGCCAAGCAACCCGGTTCCAGCCCATATGCGGCACCTTCAGCGACCGGTCGATCTCAAACCTCACCACATCGCCCGGGAGCGCCGCCAACCCTTGATGCTGCCCGCCCTCAAGCCCCGTTTCAAAGAGGAGCTGCAGCCCCATGCAGATGCCAAGAAAGGGCTTGTCGGCCGCAAGATGCCGCTGAATCGGCTCGATGAGGCTTCGGCTGCGGAGCTCTCGCATGGCGTCGCCAAAGGCCCCGACACCAGGCAGGATCAGAATGGCGGCCTCTCCCACACGGTTTGCGTCGGAGGTGATCGTCGCCTCGGCGCCAAGCCGCTCGCAGGCCTTCTGCACGCTGCGGAGGTTGCCGCTGCCGTAGTCGACGATCGTGACGCGATTCATGTGCGGAGTTTACGCTCGCAGCAGCCCCTCGCCAACGGCCCGTGGTGCGTTAGCGGGGGGCGAGCTCTTGGTAGATCACCAGCTCAATGCGGCGATTCCGCTCGCGTCCGGCGGCCGTGGCATTGCTCACCACGGGATGATTCGATCCGTGCGCCACGAGAAACAGCTGGTTGTCGTTGAGCGGGGTGCGTTCGGCGAGAAACGTGAGCACCGCCTCGGCGCGGGCCGCGGAGAGGGCATGCGGAGTGAGCTGCCCGTCGCCTTGAAGCGGCGAGGCATCCAGATGCCCCTCAATGCCGACGTAGTGGCCTGGGTAGACCCGCTCGATCTCACCAGCCGCCATCGAGAGCACGGCTGGAGCCCCAGGCACAAGGCTAGCCTGGCCAGTGTCGAAGAGCCGGTCGGCAGGAATCTCAATCCGCACCACGCTGCCATCGAAGCGGGTCGGCAGGTCGTCGAGCCGCAGCTCCGCGAGCGCCGACTGCATCACGTCGCCGCCGCTGGTGATGCGGTCGGCGGTGGTGGGCATGGGAGAGGGCACCGCCGGAGAAGTTCGCAGGGCGGTGGCGAGCTGCCGAGAGGTGCTGGCGAGCTGCTCGCGAAGGGCTGCCACCTCTTCTTCAAGGAGCTGATTCTGCTGCCGACTGGAGTCGAGCAGAGCGGCGGCATCGACGGCCGAGCCGTAGGAGGCGGTCGTGGGAGGCGGCGCGTAGGGCAGGGCAGGGGCAGCCGGATTGACCACGGGGGCCGCTCCTGGCACCTCCACCGCCGGCGGCACAACACCCACAGCAGGGCTGCTAACAGCCGTTTTGAAAGGATTTCCCGTGCATCCTGCGATCACAGGCATCGCCAGCAGGGCGTGCAGCAGCAGTCGCGACGGCAACGCGGCGTGTCGATCGATGAGACCTTTCATCCACGGCATGCGTGCACACCCGCTCCTGGGAAAACATCACGTCGGAGCGTAGAAAAGCCCACCCCCTCGCAGCAACCCCGACTGCACGCGTCCCGCCGAGTGACGCGGAGCCTCGCACGTTGTGTCAGTGAGAGGGAGCCGCGAGAGTGGGAGGGAGACCGCGCGCGGGTGGTCCGGCTCGGCAGGCGGCAAAAGTCGCGTCGCTGGGCCAGGATAGGCCAAACGCTCCGCGAGCGTTCGCCGACCCGCCGAGCCTCCACTTTTTGTCAATGAAGGGAGGGGCCGAAGAGGAACGGGACGGGTCCTCGGGCCGCGAAGCGGCCTCGGCGAAGCCGAGGTGCCTGCGGCACCCGAAGACCCGTCCCGCTTGCACACCCCCCGCCGCCACCCCGCTCAGCCCTCGCCCGCCTCCCCCCGGCCGCAGATCGCCGCGAAGCGGCGAACAGGCCGTCCCCAAACCGTAAGCGAGGGGTGAGCCCGGGGCTGACCCTCCGGCCTCTATGCGCGAGCGACGCCCGGAGGGCCAAAGCGAAGCGGATATCCGAGCGAGCGAGGGCCTGGAGGGCCCGCAGTGAGCGTCCGGAGGGGCAGCCCCGGGCGCTCGCTTCACGCCTGCGAAGCCATCCTGGCCTTCGCAGGCTAGAGCAGCCGGTCCAAAAGCCAAGGTTTTTGACCGGCCGCAGGACCGCCGCTTCCTGCGGCGAACAGGCCGTCCCCAAACCGTAAGCGAGGGCGAACCCTACAGGGAGCGGAGGCGGCTCCAGATGGCGAGTGTGAGCCCCGTGAGCCCCACCACGACGCCAAGCACGACGAGCAGATCGAGCGGGTAGAGGAAGATTGGCTCGAGCCAGCCCCACACCCATCGCCAGGCAACCAGCACAATCACCGTCGCCAGGCAGAGGCTCGGCCCAAAGGCGAGCTCAGTTTCCCGCTTCCAGAGCCAGCCGAGCAGCCCGTGGGCGAGCCCGAGGAAGGCGGCAATGAAAAACGCGATCACACCAACCTGCCAGCCGAGCCAGCTGCCGGTCATCGCCATCAGCGTGGCGTCGCCCAGGCCCATCGCCTCTTTGCCGAGTGCGCGAGAGGCGGCTTCACGCGTCAACACAATCAGGCCCCCGGCACCAACGGCCCCCGTCAGTGAGGTGGCCAGGGCCAAGAGATGCCGGGGCTCGGTGTCGGCAAGGGCGAGCAGCCAGGTGGCAAGGATCACAGTAAGGCCGCCGGCGAGCACAAAGAAGCGCGGGTCGCCAAACCAGCGACGGTGTGGGTCGGCAGCCGTTCCCACGCTCCACCACACAGTGAATCCGGCGGACAGCAGCAGCAGCCCGGCCCACGACCTCAGGTCGATCGGCCAGCCGGCCTGGCCCTGGCACAGCAGCGGCCCGGCAGGCCCCAGCAGATCAGGCACTGCCAGTGCCGTCACAGGCTCGGCCGGCAAGAGGCAGCTCACCGGCAGCAGGAGCCCTGGCCAGCAGGTGACCGCCAGCATGCCGAGCAGGAGGCCAGGAACCGTGATGGCGTCGGGGATCACCCGGTAGCGAAGGTCACACCAGGTTGCCGCCGCCAGAAATCCGGCGAGCACGAGGTGGGCGAGCAGCCGGGCGGTGAGGAGTTCTTGAGCGGCAGTCAGGCCGACAAAGGCTGGCGGCAGCTGCATCCCCCAGGCAACTTCCCAAAGCCAGCCAAGGCCACCGACAGCGACCGCCGCGAGCTCAACGCCGGCCGCCAGACGCCAGCCAGACAGGCCGGTTGCGGGCGGCAAGCCACCAGCCAGCCACCGGAATCACCGCAGCTGGGCCGCGGCGGGGCAGGGGAGGCGGTGCGGCTGCGACACCGCTGCTCTCGGGAGGGCAGGCGGGCATCGACCGCTGATCGACGGCGTGGCCGTGCTCCTCACCAGCGGCGGCATCGGCGGCAAAGCAGGCTTCAAGCTGCCGCAGCATCGGCATCACCGCTGCGGTAAGCAGCCGGCCAACGATCGCCGCGCACGCCACACTCGCGGCAAGAGAACTGGCAGCGTCGAGCGAACTGTTCATGCGGCCTCCTGTGCCGTGAGCCAAGCGACGATCCGCTCGACCACCGCAGCGGCCGGTTCGGCCGTTGTGTCGACTGTCAGATCCGCCACGCTGGCATAGAGCGGCTCACGGGCGGCGAGCACGGCGGCCACCTCGTCGAGTGGATTGGCAGTGGTCAGGCCTGGCCGTCGCGAGGCTGTGGCGGGATCGGCGGCGAGCCGGCGGCGAATCGTGGCGGCATCCGCCTGGAGCCAGACCACCGGCCGGCCCTCCGCTGCCAGCCGCTGGCGATTGGCGTCGCGGACGACAACGCCTCCGCCGGTGGCCAAAACCCCTGCAAAACCCGCTAGCAGTTCGGAGAGCAGCTCCTGCTCAGCATCGCGAAAGGCCGCCTCGCCATCTCGGGTGATGATGTCGGCGATCGTGCGACCGCAGCGCCGCTCGAGCTCCACATCGCAGTCGCACCAGCTGCAGCCGAGCGTCACCGACAGCGCCTCGGCCACGCTCGTCTTGCCCACGCCGCGATAGCCGATCAGCGTCACCTGTGGCATGACCGCCCCCGTTTCCGACACCCCATTGCGGCCACACCCCACGACCAGGCAGGGCGGCAATCGTCAGCCGACTGGCTTGTGCGACGCCGTCGCCGACTTGATCGCATCGCGAATCACCTCGGCACAGGCCGGCTTCCCATGCCAGTATTCAAACTGCAGCATCGCCTGCCGCACAAACATCTCCACGCCTGTCGCCGTGCGGCAGCCAACCGACCGGGCCTCTTTGAGCAGCAGCGTGTTTTCCGGATTGTAAACCGTGTCGAAGACAATCATGTAGGGCCGCAAGGCAGACTTGTCGAACGGCGTTTCGTTGACGTTGGGATGCATCCCGACGGGGGTGGCGTTGATGATGCAGTCGTAGGGTTTGCGGTAGCGGCCATCCCAGTCGACCGCCCGGCAGCCGACGTCATCCGCAATCTCCTTGGCCCGCTCGCTGGTGCGCGATGCAACCGTCACCTCCATCGCCGCGTGCTTGAGCCCAAAGGCGACGGCCCGCGCCGCCCCGCCGGCTCCCAAGACGAGCGCCGACTTCGTGCCGGCCCGAGGCCCGCCGAGATCTCTCGCCTGGGCAGCAATCGCCGCCTGCAGGCTCTCCACCGCCGCGGTGGCGTCGGTGTTGCGGGCCTCGATGCCGCCGTCGGGCAGAAACCGCAGCGTGTTGGCGGCCCCGATGCCCTGCACCAGATCGTCGCAGACCGTGACTCGCTCCAGCACCGCCTGCTTGTGGGGAATCGTGACACTCAGCCCTGCCAGCGGCCAGCGGCGGGCCTCGGCCAGAAAGTCGTCGAGGTCTTCCGCCGGCACACGAAAGGGAAGATACACCGCATCGATGCCAGCGTCGGCGAGGGCGGCATTGTGCACGGCCGGGCTGAGGCTGTGGGCGACTGGGTCGGCGATCACTCCGTAGATGGCGGTGTTTTCCCCGATCGCATCGACGCGGTAGACGTCGCGCATCGGCTTCCAGGCGATCTGCCCCGGCGCGAGCACCCGATCCTGATGGAAGGTGGCAAACGTGAAGGGAGCCCCGTAGCGGCAGGCCAACACCCTGCTGGGCACTCCCATCTCCCCCATGCAGAGCCCGACCGTCGGCACCCGGCTCGACCGCACCAGCTCAAGCATTCGCAGGTTGTCGCCGGGATGGTCGGCCATGGTGGCGATCTTCACGACGTCGGCATCCATGCCCGCGAGCCTGGCATGCACCGTGGCGAGATCCGCGGGAGTCCGCTGGAAGTCGTGGTGGCTGACGATGCGACGCGTCTTGCCAAACCGCGGCACGCCGTCGGCGATGTCGTCTTCGAGATCGACCCAATCGGCGCCTTCAGCAATCGCCGTCCGCAGCATGAGCAGACGCTCCTCCTCAGTTCCCTGCCAGCGGCCGCCATCGGCTTGCCGCCGACAGGTCACAATAGCCGGGCAGGGCCGCTCGCGAAGCAGCCGCTTCACCTGCACGGGCCCCTGGATGTAGTCGAGCCGCAGCTCCACCAGCTTGACGCCGTTTTCCGCAAGAAAGCGGTGCTCGGCGATCATGTGTCGATGGCGTCCACGGCCGATACTCACGCAGATCATGGGCTTTGTTTTCTCTCGAAGGATGGCCGGCTCAGGTCCGACGAAACTGACGGTCGAGTTCTCGACTGGTGAGTGTGAGCGTGGTCGGCCGGCCGTGCGGGCAGTGTGATGATGCTGCCAGGTGGCGGTCGCGGACCAGCGTATCAACCTCCGCCTGCGAGAGCCTGTTTCCGGCCTTGAT
This sequence comes from Pirellulales bacterium, assembly GCA_018401745.1. Classification (GTDB taxonomy): domain Bacteria; phylum Planctomycetota; class Planctomycetia; order Pirellulales; family UBA1268; genus M30B53. Next base: position 223,919 of record JAGYJY010000007.1, read on the forward strand.
CGCCGCACGGCAGGCAAGCGAGTGGAGCACTTCCTCGACGATCGTCTCCGTCGACGGCGATGCCGCCGCCTCAAGCCGGCCGAGAATCTCTTCCACAATCACGGCAGCAGGCGTGTCAGCTGCCAACGCGGGTTTTGAAGAGACGAGCACCGTGCTGCCGGAAAACGACTCAACCGTCACGCCGGCTGTCGCCAGAGCTGCGGCGTGTTCAAGCAGCAGGGCCGCCTCAGCCGACGACAGCTCGACAGGCTCAGGAACCAGCATCCCTTGGATCTCGAGGCCGTCGCTGGCCACCTGGGTGCGGAGTTTTTCAAAGAGCAGCCGCTCGTGCAGGGCGTGCTGGTCGATCACTTCGATCCCATCGGCCGTCTGCACGACGAGATACCGATCGTGCATCTGCACGGCATACTCTCGCGGGGGCGACTGCGACGGCACCACATCGTGCGACGCGGCTGTCCTGGAGGCAATGGGCGATGCCGGCTGGATGCTTGCAGGAACTGCCTGGGCAACGGGCGGCGCCGCCTCGGGAGGTGAGAACGCCCGCTGCGAAAGGGTGGCCTGCCCGAGTCCAGCAGATCGCTCAGGGCCACCGAAAGGCCGAAAGGTGGGCAGCGAGGCCGGCCCAGCCGACGGGCCACCGCCAGGCAACGACGGCGGCTTGAGTGCGGTCGAGAGATCGGCATCGAGCAGAGCCGTGCGGGCCGCGGAAAGCAGCAGCCGGTAGAGCCTCGAAGGCTCGCGAAACCGCACTTCGCTCTTGGCTGGATGCACATTCACGTCGACCTGATCTGCCGGCAGGTCGATGCGGAGAAAGACCATCGGGTGGCGGCCGGTGAGCATCGTGCCGCGGTAGGCCTCCTGGATCGCGTGGGCGAGAGAACGATCGCGAATCGGCCGCCCCCGCACGAGCAGATGCTGCAGCCGCGGGCTTGCCATGTCGGCCTCGGGCCTGCCGATGAATCCCGCTACCCGCAGGTCGCCATCCTCTGCTTCCACGGCGATCAACCGCTGGCCAACCGAGCGGCCGAAGATTGCCTCGATCCGGTCGGCCCAGGCATCGACCGCCGGCAGGTCGTGAGCCCGACGGCTGCCGTGCATCAGGGAAAACGCCACCCGGGGATGGGCGAGGGCCGCGCGGGTAAACACATCCGCTGCGTGCGACCACTCGGTGGAAGCCGTTCGCAGAAACGACCGCCGCGCGGGCACCTTGGCAAAGAGCTGATGCACTTCGATGGTGGTGCCTGTCGCGGAGCCCTCCGGCCGCACCTCGCCCAGCACACCGGCATCGACCTCGAGCAGACTGCCCGCCGCATCCTCAGGCTGCCGCGATCGGATCACCAGCCGCGCCACCTCGCCAATCGAGGCCAGGGCCTCGCCCCGAAAGCCAAAGGTAGTTGATGCGATCGAGGTCGTCGGCCGTCTGCAGCTTGCTGGTGGCATGGGCAGCGACGGCAAGCGGAAGCTCATCCGCGGCGATGCCGCCGCCGTTGTCGACCACCCGCACGAGCGCCGTGCCGCCTTGCTCAAGGGTCACGTCGATCCGGGTCGCCCCAGCATCGAGGGCATTGTCGAGCAGTTCGCGAAGCACGCTTGCAGGTCGCTCCACCACCTCGCCTGCGGCGATGCGATTGACGACCGACTGAGAAAGACGATGGATGCGGCCCATGGGTTGCTCGTCGCGTGCGCCCGTGTTGGATGTCGACGACAACCAAGTCAGGTCAGCTGAAACTCCTTGATCTTGCGATAGAGCGTCCGCTCACCGATGCCGAGCATGTCGGCGGCCTGCTCACGATTCCCACCGGTGAGCTTGAGCGTTTCGCCGATGAAAATCCGCTCAATCTCCTCGAGCGACTTTCCGACCAGCGTGGCAAGCCCCGCATGCATGTCGACCAAATCGGGGGCCTTCTCAGCAGCGGCAGCCTCGGGCTCAAGCTCCAGCGGGAGGTCGTCGATATCGAGCGTGCCATCGATGTCGACCACCACCATGCTCTCGATCACGTTGCGGAGCTGCCTGACATTGCCCGGCCAGCCAAACGAGACGAGCCGCATGCGAGCTGCCGGCGAAACCCCGCGAATCTTCTTGTTGTGCCGCTTGGCAAACTGCTTGAGGAAATGCTCGATCAACAGCGGGATGTCGGCAGCCCGCTCCTTGAGCGTGGGGATGGCGATCGTGATCACCTTCAGCCGGTGGTAGAGATCGCTGCGAAAGCTGCCGGCAGCAATCGCCTCCTCGAGGTTGCGGTTGGTGGCCGAGAGGATGCGGACATTCACCTTCACCGGCGTGTTGCTTCCCACACGGGTGATTTCCGACGATTCCAGCACCCGCAGCAGTTTGATCTGCGTGGCCATCGGCATGTCGCCCACCTCGTCGAGGAAGAGTGTGCCGCCATTGGCATATTCAAACTTCCCAACCCGGTCGCTCGACGCGTCGGTAAACGCACCTCTGATGTGGCCAAATAGCTCGCTCTCAAGAATATTTTCCGAGAGGGCCGCACAGTTGAGGGCCACAAACGGCTTCGGCTTGCGGGGGCTGTTTTGGTGAATCGCCTGGGCGACAAGCTCTTTGCCCGTGCCCGTCTCTCCCTGGATCAAGACGGTCGCATCCGTGGGAGCGATTCGCTTGAGGCGATCCACCAACCCAAGCATCAGTGGGCTGCTGCCGATCACCCCCTCAAACCCAAACTTCTCATCAAGCCGGCGATTGAGTTCCAGGTTTTCCCGCTTGAGGAGCACGCCTTCAGCCGCCTTCTCAACAGCACTTCGCAGCTGCGCTAAGTCGAGCGGCTTTTGCAGGTAGGAGTAGGCCCCCTGCTGCATCGCAGCCACCGCGGAGGGAATCGTGCCGTGGCCCGTGACCACGATCACCTGCGTTTCCGTGGATGCCTGTTTGGCCGCTGCGAGGATGTCGAGCCCGCCGATGTCGTTCATCATCAGGTCGGTCACCACGACATCGAAGACCTCGTTGACGATCCTGTCGGCACCCTCCCTGCCACCGCCAGCGACCACGCAACGGTAGCCGAGCCTCTCCAGCACCTCTGCCATTGTGCGGGCGTGCGCGAGGTCGTTGTCGACCACCAAGACGCTCACAAGCGGCGGCGATGGCTCCGCGGCTGAATCATCCACTGGTTCGTTTTTTGCTGCTGACATGGACCTGTTGTACGGAGATGGTCGAGGTGCCGTCCAGGTGCCGCCGAGCAGGCTGTTGGCCTGCCCCGTGCCGAGTCAGGCCAGCTCGCCCTGCTCCTGCGTTGCCAGCCGGGGCGGGGCAGGGAGCCAGATAGCGACCTTCGTGCCGCGGCCAGGAGCGCTCTCCACGTCGATACTCCCACCATGCGACTCGATGATTTTACGAGCGGTTGGGAGCCCCAGCCCAGACCCACCCTGCTTGGTGGAATAGAAGGCCCGAAACGCCTTGGCGAGGGTTTCCGCTTCCATACCCGGGCCAGTGTCGATCAGCTCCAGCAACACACCGAGCCCGGCTGCTCGCGTGCGCACCACCAGTTGCCCTCCGCCTTTCATTGCCTGCACAGCATTGATCAGGAGGTTGAGAACCGCGGAGCGAAACGTCTCCCGATCAAACCGCACCTTGGGCAGGGCAGGGTCGAGGTAGCGGACCACCTCAACGCCTGCCTCCGCTGCACGGGCCGCAAAGAAATCGAGCGCCTGCCCGATCTCTTCATTCAGGTTGCCGGGCTCCAGCGTGAGCGTCTCCTGCCGAGCAAAGTCGAGGAAGTCCCCCAGGAGCCGCTGCAGACGGTCACACTCCTGGCGGACCAACTCGATTTTTGCCTTGGCACGGCGATCCCGCTGCCGATGAGGACCTGTGGAGCTGTCGTCCGAGAAGTCCTCGGCGAGCAGTTCCATGTTGAGCTGAATCGTGGAGAGCGGGTTGCGGATCTCGTGGGCCAACCCTCCCACCAGAGCAGAAAGCTCTGAGTAGACATCGGCTACCGATCGACCCGCATCATCACCCGCTGCCATCGATCACTCGTCGGTGGATTCCGCTTCGACCGCATCCTTCGCTTCACCATTCTCTTCGGCAAGCTCACGCATGGCTGCCCGGCGGCTCAGCTTGACGCGATCCTGATCGTCAACGGCGATCACCTTGACCCGCATCACATCGCCAACCTGACAGACGTCATTCACACTGCCGACATACTCATCAGAGAGTTCGCTGATGTGGCAGAGGCCATCCTTGCCTGGCACCAACTCAACGAACGCGCCAAAGTCCTTGACGCTCGTCACGCGGCCCTCGTAGATCCGTCCGATCTGGATCGACGCGGTGAGTGCCTCGACCTTGGCTAATGCCGCCAATGCGCTCTCGCCGTCGTGGGCTGCCACCGTCACGGTGCCGTCGTCCTGGACCTCGATATTCGCGCCGGTGCTCTCCTGGATCGCGCGGATCGTCTTGCCACCCGGGCCGATCAAAAGACCGATCTTCTCCGGGTTGATCTGCGTTCGCAGGAGCCGTGGAGCGTGGCCTGAGATCTCGGCCCGCGGACGGCGGATCGCCGTGATCATGTTGCGGAGAATCTCCATGCGAGCCTCGCGAGACTGCCCCAGCGTGGCCTTGATGATCTCCCGGGAAATGCCGGCGATCTTCAGGTCGAGCTGGATGCCCGTGATGCCCGCCTGCGAGCCAGCGATCTTGAAGTCCATGTCGCCGTAGTGGTCTTCGTCGCCGATGATGTCCGTCAGCAGCGTCCAGCGATCGTCGGCTTCCTTGACGAGGCCCACCGAGATGCCAGCGACCGGGTTGGTGATCGGCACGCCCGCGGCCATCAGGCCGAGCGTGGCACCACACACCGACGCCATCGAGCTCGAACCATTCGACTCGAGGATGTCGGAGATCACGCGGATCGTGTAAGGAAAGACGTCTGGATCGGGCAAAACCGGCTTCACGCTTCGCTCGGCCAAGGCCCCGTGGCCAATCTCACGACGGCCGGGCCCGCGGATGGGACGCACTTCGCCGACGGAGAACGACGGGAAGTAGTAGTCGAGCATGAACTTCTTCGAGTATTCGTCGAAGAGGCCATCGACCCGCTGTTCGTCCTTGCCCGTGCCGAGCGTGATGGTGATGAGCGCCTGCGTCTCTCCACGCTGGAAGAGAGCAGAACCGTGCACGCGGGGCAGGAGATCCACCTCGCAGCTGATGGGCCGCAGCGACGTGGAGTCGCGTCCGTCGGGCCGACGCCCCTCAAGGATCAGCTCACGGACGGCCTTCTCCTCAAGGTCGTGCCAGACGTGCGAGAAGTGCGACTCGCAGACGGCGCCTTCCGCCTCGGGATCGGGGATCAACTCGGCCTTGGCCTGCTGCTTGAGCTTCTTGCTAGCCTCATTTCGCTCCAGCTTGCCCTCGATCGCCTTGATCTGCTTCATTTCGGCGAGATACGCGGCGTAGATCCGCTCCTGAAGCGGCTTGAAATCCGGAATGTCGTATTCCTTCTTTGCCTTGCCGCCCTTCTCCATCAGCTCCTTTTGCATCAGGCAGAGCTCGCGGATGATTCGCTGACACTCGTCGATCGCCTCGAGCATGCGATCCTCAGGCATCTCGCGGGCAAAGCCCTCGATCATCAAGACGGTGTCTTCACTGCCAGACACGATCAGATCGAGATCGCTTTCCTCGAGTTGATCCTGCGTCGGGAAGGGCACAAACACGCCGTCGACCTGGGCCAACCGAACGCTTCCAATGGGGCCGTGGAAGGGGAGTTCGGAAACGCAGAGGGCAGCCGATGCACCGTTCATGGCGAGCACGTCGCCATCGGTCTGACGGTCGCTGGCAAGCACCGATGCCTGCACCTGCACCTCATCATTGAAGCCGACGGGAAAGAGCGGTCGGATCGGACGGTCAATCAGTCGGCTGGTGAGCGTCTCCTTCATCGTGGGGCGGCCTTCCCGCTTGAGGAAGCCACCCGGAAACTTGCCAGCAGCCGCGGCTCGTTCGCGGTAGTCGCACGTCAGCGGAAAGAAGTCGATGCCCGGCCGCGGGGCTCCCGTGGCAGCCGCCACCAGCACCACCGTCTCGCCATACTGGACAAGCACGCTGCCAGCAGCCTGCTTCGCCAGCAGCCCCGTCTCCATGCTCAACACGCAATCGCCAATCGTCCGCTCAACTCGCACTTTCACTGCCATACCGTTCCTTCCAAATGTTTACGTCTGCTCCACCCGGTCTCACGGCGCCATTCGTCTTCAAAAATCGTCTTCGAAGACAGTCAGGCCGAGACCGACAGAAGCACGTTGGGGCGGCGGTGCTGTCGGACCCATTCCGACAGAAGCCAAATCCCCCCGATTTCAATCCTCAACCAAACCCATGATTTGTGATGGCTGCTGGAGCCACGCGGCCGCAGCAGCCGTTTCTCTTGGAGCACCGATTCACAGCAGCCCTCTGGCCACTTCACCAGCACTGCCTTCACCAGCACTGTCGTGCGAACCAGATGGTCCGCATGTTTTGAATCTCCCCCTCAACAGTCTCTCGAGTCTCTCGCTCAACAAAGCATTCGTGCAAGAAGTCGCGAAGAACCTGCATCGAATCGATGCAAGCGGCGACAGTCGGCAGCGGCCCCCAAACGGGAGCAACTCTCCCCCGATCCTCCCACAAATAGCGGCGAGCCACAGGCAGCGGCAATGCCACGACGGATGCAGGAGGCCTCAGCCAACATCACTTGCGGATGTTGAGCCGCTGGATGATCTCAAGATAGCGATTCGGTGCGACCCGCTTGAGGTAGTCGAGCAGTCGACGACGACGGCTGACCATCATCAGCAAGCCGCGACGGCTCGCATGATCCTTTGCGTGCTTCTTGAAGTGTTGTGTGAGTTGCGTGATGCGGTCGGAGAGCAACGCGATCTGCACTTCGGCCGAACCGGTGTCGGCCTCGCCCCGCTTAAACTCACCGATCAGATCCGACTTCCGTTCTTTCGTCAGTGACATGTAGGCCCAAACAGTTTCTGCAATGTGTATGCGTGGAATCTTTCAAAGTTGCACCGGAGTCTACCGGGAGGCCCAGGGATTGCAACACAAACAGCCTGAGCAACCAGCGTTTTCAGGTGCCATTCCTGCGGAAAACCCGAGGAAAAACCGCTCGCTCAGCCGCTGGCAACCGCCCGGCTCTTGGCGGCGGAGGGCGACCGAGGGATCGTGTGCACCACATCCCAGGCAAGCCCCAGCCGTTCGAGCGTTAAAATGGCCCAGTAGGTGACATCGACCTCCCACCAGCGGTGGCCGTGTCGGGCCATCCTCTGATAGGCATGATGGTTGTTGTGCCAGCCCTCGCCGAATGCGAGCAGGCCCACCCACCACAGGTTGGTGGAGTCGTCGGTTGTCTCGTAGTTGCGGTAGCCCCACATGTGGGTCGCCGAGTTGACGAACCAGGTCACGTGGAAGACGTAGACCATCCGCACCGCCATACCCCAAATCAGCCACGAAACACCGAGCGCAGGACCGCCGTAGGCCCAGCCACTCGCCAGCAGGGCCGCGCCCATCACGATGTGCCACAGTAAAAAGGTGCTGTGGAGGAAGCGGAGGCCGGCGTCTTTCTGCAGATCGGGGGCCCATCGCTTGATGTGGGCATTCACCTCCTCTTGCGGGTGCCGGGGAAACAGCCACAGCATGTGGGCCCAGAAACCGCCGTCGCGGGGGAGTGGGGGTCGCCCTCTTGATCGCTAAAAACATGGTGTTTGCGGTGGTTGGCCACCCAGATCAGCGACGACCCTTCTCCAGAGATGCCGCCAAGGAAGGCAAAAAACCACCGCACAGGCCGGAACGTGCCAAAGCTCCCGTGCGTCAGCAGGCGGTGGTAGCCGAGACAGACGCCCAGCCCGCCGGTCACCCAGGCGAGCACCACGGCGATCAGGAGCCCGGACCAGGTGAAGCAGAACGGGGCCGCCAAGGCGGCGATGTGAATCCCGCCGATCCAGCCCAGGACCGGCCAGTCGATGTCCGACCAGCCGCCCCGCATCAGCTCCTTCGCACCATCGCGACGAGGCTCGGCCGCTCCCTTCGGCACAACCATCGCATCGAGATGGCCACCCGGCCGATCGTCGATGACGGCAACCGCTTCCCTATCGGCGACGAAGCCCTCGGTCATCGCGCCGTCGTTGTTTGCCGCGTCTGCCGACCGGGAGGCGGGCTCCAGGATCGTGTTTGGTGTCATGCGATGACCCTCGAAAGGAGACTTCTCTCGCCGCTGAGCTTCGGTGTGGCCGCGACTTCTCCACTACTGTGCACGATCGCGCCGGATTTGCCATCCGCGGAGCGTCATATCTCCGTCGGGCGAATGTCAAAAAACCGTCAAAAACGTCCGCCGGCCGCTTCAGTGGCAAGAGGCAGGCGAGAAAGCACTTCCAGAGCCCGCGGAGACGCAGGAATCGTTGCCGGCACCATGCCTGTTGCGGTCGGCGCAAAGAGCCAGGCAAACCGCTCGAAAGGGATCCGTTCGCCGGCGGCTTCCAAGAGCGACTGCCCTGCCGATGCAACGACGGTTGCCCCCCCCAGGCCGGCAGCCCCAACGATCACACCCGAACGATCGATCTCCACCGCCACGGCAGCCTGGTCAAAGGGAAAGGCCGGCCCGGCGAGCCAGTCAGCCCCGGGCGACTGGAGCTCCCCCGCAGGCCCGAAGCGACAGCCGAGGACGGTCACCATCCGCTCTAGCAGCCCTCGACCGAGTGAGCCTTCCTCAGCCGACAAGAGAAACCTGGCAGCGGTGATGCGACCGTCGACCAGCGACAGGTCCTCGATCCGCAGCACGGCATCACCGCGTGCAACCTGCCCAGCGACGCCCGCGAGCCCCTCCAGGTCGACCCCGGTCACAACGCCATTGCCACTGCCCCTCCACCGCGGCGAATCGCCCACCGCGTCGCCTCCTGACGCGGTGGCCCTGAGCCTGCCTCGAATGGTGGCCGCGGAGCCAAATCGCGGCATCCAGCCGCTCGCTGCCGCAACGAGCTCAGCGGGCAGCCCCCGTTCGCAGATCAGATCTGCCTCAAACTGCAGCCCGTCGGCCGCACGAATCGCACGCAGCCGCAGTTCGTCATCGTCTGCTGGCTCACGACGAATCCTGATCGCCCGACCAGACTCCACCACGACAAACTCGATGCGAAAGCCGCCGAGCGGCCGTTCTCCATCGGCATCCCTCCAGGAAAGCTCATCGACACCGATCACGCCACCGCGGGGATAGCGGACAGGCTCCATGAGCCAGCGGCGTGAGGCTGCTGCAAAACGGGCGACGGCAAAGCGATCGAGCGAGAGCTTCGGCAGCCGCAGCACGGTGCCGTCGGCCCGCTCCTCGATCTCTGCCACAGCGACGGCGGCAACCGCTTCGCCGGTTTGCATCCTCAAGTACCAGGTCACGCAGCCGCACCACAGACGGCCGCAGACGCTCGACACCCTCAACCGTGACACGAAAGCCGACTGACTGCGACCAGGCGGCGAGCAATGGATCCAGAGCCGCCGAGCTGTGGCGATACATTGCCCAGCCCGCGAGCCCCAGCGTGGGGAGCAGGCAGCCAAGCACGAAGAGTGTTCGCACCAGCCGAATGCGGGCGGCCGATCGCTCGACGAACATCCCTGTTCTCCGGGCCTCACTCGGTCTTTCGGTCGTCTCGGCTTCAGCTCCCTGCCGAGCGGAAGCCTGCCGTTGAGCCTCAAGGCTAACGCTGGCGAGCAAGCGAGTGAAACTGCTCATACCGGGCTTGCATCTCTTCCACGCTGTCGCCACCAAACTTCTCGACAAAAGCGGCCGCCACCTCAAAGGCAACCACATTTTCCACGATCACGCTGCAGGCAGACACCGCGCAGACATCGCTCCGCTCGTAGGCCGCCGACTCCGGCTGCTTGGTTGCGAGATTGATCGAGCCGAGCGGCTTCCGCAGGGTGGCGATCGGCTTCATCGCCGCCCGCAACACGAGCGGCTGGCCGTTGGTGATCCCCGCCTCGAGGCCACCGGCGTTGTTGGTCGGCCGCACAAACCCCAGCTGTGGCGTGTTGCGGAGGCTCTCGTCGTAGCCGATTTCATCATGTACTTCTGAGCCGCGGCGGCGGGCTGCCTCGAAGCCCATGCCAATCTCAACGCCCTTGATCGCCTGGATGCTCATCACCGCCTGGGCCAGCCGGCCGTCGAGCTTCCGATCCCACTGAATGTGGCTGCCAAGCCCGACAGGGAGCCCCGTGACCTGGGCTTCGACGATCCCTCCGACCGTGTCCCCCTCCTTGCCGATGCGGTCGATCATCTCGGTCACCTCGGGATCCCGCTCGGGGTGCAGCGAGTAGACGGCGCTGGTGTCGCGGATGCCGCGAAGCTCTGCGAGCGAGCCCTCTCGGCCACCAAACTCAAGGTCGCCGAGCGACACAACCCAGCCCGCAACGTCGATGCCAAACACGGCCAGCAGCTGCCGGGCGAGGGCACCGGCGGCGACGCGGGCTGCCGTTTCGCGGGCGCTCGCCCGCTCGAGCACGCTCCGCACGCTGCCGAGGTGTTTGACCGCGCCGGCGAGATCCGCGTGCCCAGGCCGAGGGCGATCGACATCCTCAAGCCGCTCCAGCTTGGCATCGCGGTTGACCACTTCGAGTGCCAGCGGGCTGCCGAGGGTCACCCCCCGCCAGAGCCCTGAGAGAAACGTCGCGCTGTCGGTTTCGATCCGCTGCCGGCCGCCACGGCCGTAGCCGCCCTGACGGCGGACAAGCTCGTGGTCGAGTGCCGCCTGGTCGACCGTCAGGCCGGCAGGAAAGCCATCGATCAGGGCCACGAGAGCCGGTCCGTGCGATTCGCCAGCAGTGAGATAACGCAGCATGGAACTCTGGAAAAGGAGGCCGAGAATCAAAAAGGAAAGTCTAGTTGGCCACAGTCGCTGCCCCTAGAGCAGCTCAGCGTGGGCGGTCAGTCGAGTGGACGGCCGGTGAGCAGCCGGAAGGCTTCAAGGTATTTGCGGCGGGTTTCGGCAACAATGCTCTCGGGCAGCGGCGGAGGAGGGCTCGCCTTGTCCCAGTCGGTCTGCTCGAGCCAGTCCCGCACAAACTGCTTGTCGAAGGAGCCGGGGACAGCCCCGTGCCCAGCCTCGTCCGCCGGCCAAAACCGCGAACTGTCGGGGGTGAGCACCTCGTCGACGAGAAGCAGCCCACCATCCTCGGCCTGGCCCCATTCAAACTTCGTGTCGGCCAGCACGATCCCCCGCTGTGCTGCGTAGGCAGCCGCACGGCTGTAGATCTCGAGGCTCTGAGCCCGCAGTGTGTCGGCAAGGGGGCCGATGGCCTTTGCCATCACGGAAAAAGGCACGTTTTCGTCGTGGCCGCTAGTGGCCTTGGTGGCGGGGGTAAAAATCGGCTCTGGCAGCTGGTCGCCCGGCCGCAACCCCTGGGGCAGGGAAATGCCGCAGACCGTGCCGGCATCGCGATACTCGTTCAATCCGGAGCCGGCCAGCCAGCCCCGCACAACACACTCAAAAGGCACCACGCTCGCCTTGCGGACAAGCATCGAACGGCCAGCAAGCGGCGCCAGATCGATGCCTGCAGGCAGCTCCATGGCCGTCACGTCGGTCGTGATGAGATGGTGCTCAACACCGAGCCAGTCGAACCAGAATGACGAAATCGCCGTGAGCACGCGGCCCTTGTCGGGAATGGCGGTGGGCAGAATCCAGTCGAAGGCGCTGATCCGATCGGTGCTCACGATGAGCATCCGCTCTCCCAGGTCGTAGCAGTCGCGAACTTTGCCGCGATGAACGGGGCCGATGCCCAGGTCGGTCTGGAGAAGTGGTGTGGAAGGCGTCATGGGAGGAGTTGTAGCAGAAGAAGTCAGCAGAAATCCCGCGACTGGCGGGGCAGGGCAGGGGCCACCGCCCCATGGCCATCGAGCCGCGTGGCCAGCACGTGCACGATCGTGCCTCGCCGCTGGATCCGCCCCTCCACCACAACCACCGAGGCACGCCTGGCCTGCACATCAGCGGCCTGCCAGACCGGTGGGCGAACGACCACGTTGGCACTTCCCGTTTCATCCTCAATCGTGAGAAACACGATCCCTTTGGCAGTCGCTGGCCGCTGCCTGGAGAGCACAATGCCCGCCACCCGCACCCGCCTGCCCTCAGGAAGCCCCGCTGCGCTGGCTGCGGTGACCACTCCGCTTGCCGCCAACGAACTCCGCATGAAATGCAGCGGATGGGCCTCAAGCGAGAGGCCTGCTGTGCGGTAGTCGGCCAGCACCCGCTCGCACCGTGTCATCGGCTGGAGGCCGGCTGGAGGCGAGTCCTGGAGCACGCCATGTTCCTGAGCCGTCGGAGTTTTCAGACTGGGCTGCTCAAACAGCGGCAGGCTTCCTGGGCGGTCGAGCCCATCCATCGCCTCCCAGACCGCCCGGCGGCGATCCGCCTCAAGCGAGCCGATCGCACCGGCGCGGGCCAGATGCAGCAGGCTGCTTCGATCAAGCGAGGCCTGCCTGGCGAGATCTTCAAGGCTTGTAAAGCCTTGGCTCGTGCTGCGGGCCTCCTCGATCCGTCTGCCGGCGGCTTCACCGAGGCCGTGCACCATTTCAAGACCAAGCCGCAGGGCGGGCTCCGCAGCTCCTGCCTCCTCAACAAACTCCAGCCGTGCATGCCAGCCGCTGGCATGCACGTCGGCCGGCAGCACCTTCACTCCGTGCGCCCGGGCGTCTCGCACGAGCTGCGCGGGGGCATAAAACCCCATCGGCTGGCTGGCAAGCAGCGCCGCAGTAAACGCGGCTGGATGGTGTCGCTTCAGCCAGGCCGAGACATAGACCAGCAGGGCGAAGCTCGCCGCGTGCGACTCGGGAAAGCCATATTCACCAAAGCCTCGGATCTGACCGAAGACCTGCTCGGCAAACCGCTCAGAAAGCCCACGAGCCAGCATGCCAGCGATCAGCTTCTGCCGAAACTCCTCGATCAGCCCTGGCCGCCGCCAGGCTCCCATCGCTCGCCGCAGCTGGTCGGCCTCGCCTGGCGTGAAACCGGCAGCCACCACCGCCAGCCGCATCGCCTGCTCCTGAAACAGTGGAACACCGAGCGTCTTCTCCAGCACCCCACGGATCGCCTCGTTGGGATAGTCCACATGCTCCTCGCCGTTCCGCCGGCGAAGGTAGGGATGCACCATGTCGCCCTGGATTGGCCCTGGCCGCACGATTGCCACCTCGATCACGAGGTCGTAGAAGCAGGCGGGCTTCAGCCGCGGCAGCATGCTCATCTGGGCCCGGCTCTCGATCTGAAACACACCCACCGTGTCGGCCTGCGAGATCATCTCGTAGACGGCAGGGTCTTCTGCCGGCACGCTCGCGAGGGAGAGCGTGGGGCCGCCGGCGTCTTTGATGAGTTCGAAGGCCCGCCGAATCGCGGTGAGCATGCCCAACGCCAGGCAATCGACCTTGAGAATGCCCAGTTCATCAAGGTCGTCTTTATCCCACTGCACGATCGTGCGGCCGGGCATCGCAGCCGGCTGGATCGGCACAAGATCGCGAAGATCCCCACGCGTGATCACCATGCCGCCCACATGCTGGCCGAGGTGTCGTGGAAACCCGATCAGCTCGTTGACCAGCCAGAGCAGCCGCAGGCCTGTGTCGCTCTCGGGATCAAGGCCCGCCTCGCGAAGCCGCCCGGGCAGGGCCTCACGTGCATCCGCAACATCGAGGCAGTCGGCAATGGCTGCCAGCCGATCGAGCGAGAGGCCCACCACCTTCCCCATGTCACGGACGGCAGACCGCAGCCGGTAGCGGATCACCTCGGCGGTCATGCCGGCCCGCTCACGGCCGTAGGTTTCGTAGATGTATTGCAGCACCTCTTCGCGACGCTGGTGCTCAAAATCGACATCGATATCGGGGGCCTCCTGCCGCTCCCGACTGACAAACCGCTCAAAGAGCAGATTGGCCCGAGCAGGATCGACCGAGGTGATCCCCAGGCAGTAGCAGATGGCCGAGTTGGCTGCCGATCCGCGGCCCTGGCAGAGAATGCCGCGGCGACGGGCAAACCGCACAATGTCAAACACCGTCAGAAAGTAGGCCTCGTAGCCGAGCTCAGCGATCAGGGCCAGCTCGTGCTTGATGAGCGTCTGCACCTTCTCGGGGATCCCCAGGGGATACCGCTGACGGGCCCCTTTCCAGGCGAGGTGGGCGAGATGGGCACTCGGCGTGCGGCCTGGTGGCACCGTGGCATCCGGGTATTCATAGCGGAGCTCATCAAGGGAAAACGTGCAGCGAGCAGCCAGCTCACGGGTGCGGTGCACCACGCCGGGCAGCATTGCAAATCGTTCGCTGATTGCTTCGAGCGGCTGCAGGTGCCGTTCGGCATTGGAGAGCAGCCGCCCCCGCACCTCCTCGATCGTGCAGCCATGTCGCACCGCACAGAGAGCATCAAACAGGGGCATCCGGCTCCGCACGTGGTAGCGGACATCGCCCGCAGCGACGAGCGGCACGCCTGCGTCGCAGGCCACCTGCCCATACCAGGCCTGCAGCGCTTCGTCGTGCCCTCCCAGAGAAACCTCGGCCAGAGCATAGAGCCGGTCGCCAAAGATGTCTTTCCAGCAAGCGAGGGTGGCCAGGGCGTTGCGACGCACTTCATCCCCGCAACACGCATCTCCTGCCGCTCCGTGCAGGCTTTCATCCGCCCCTGCGGAAGCCAGCGACCGAAGCGACACGCCCGCCAGGAGCCCATCCGCATGAGCGGCCACCTGATCGAGCTGCAGTGTGCCCTCCGCAGCATGCCCGGCAGTCAGCAGGCGGCAGAGGTTGGCATAGCCCGCCCGGTTCTGCACCCACACGACGAGCTCACGGGCGCCAGCCTGCTCCAGACCATCGCCATCCTGCTCTGCGCGGATGGCAGACTTCCCTGCGACGGCCTTCTTGGAAGCAGCAGCGACATGCCCTTCTGCGTGGCGTGTGCGCCGCGCCTGCCGCAGAGCAAGCACCGGCCTCGCCGCAGGCGCTGGGTGCACCTCGAGCACCGCGCCAACGACCAACGGAATACCGGCTGTCTTGGCAGCACCGTGCGCCCGCACGATCCCCGCAAGGCTCATGCGATCGGTGATCGCGAGAGCAGCGTAGCCCAGCTCCGCCGCCCGCAGCACCAGCTCATCCGGATGCGAACCGCCCTGCAGAAATGAGAAGTTGCTCGTGCAGTGCAGTTCGGCATACGCCTGCTTCAAAGGTTGCATTCGAGGAGACCGTTCTCTGCGTGTTCAAGATGCAGTGCTGACGAGCCGCACTGCGGATGTGTGGCGATGGAAAATGTCGCGATGCCCAACACGCCGGAAAGCCCGGGCCTCAAGCCATGTCTGTTTGAAAGGTTTTCTTGGCTAGCCGGGCCTTGTTGCGTTTCATGAGGCTGCACAAGTTCCGCGGCAACGCAGTCAGGCAAACTGCCCGTGGACAAACCAGGCTCCGCGATCGTGCGTGGCGGCCTGCTCGCGAGTGCTCGTGCGGGCGACCCGCGGCTGCGATCCTGCCACGGATCGCCTGGGCCCACGGAGATGCTGCCTTCCGCTCTCACCGAGATGCCGAAAGAGCCACCACCGATCACCCGATTCGGTTTCCACGACGTAGTAGTCGCGGCGGACCGAGCATCCACGCCACCAGGCTGTCTCAATCCGCTCAGGCCCCCAGGCCTCGGTGACACGATGCCGCACACCGCTGATGCAGAACCACAGCGGCGGCCCATCCGGCACCACCGACACCGTTTCCACCCGGATCGGCCGTGGCGCCATCCAGAGCGGCCGCAGCCCAGCAGCACGCGAAGCTGCCGCTGCAGCTGCAGATGACGACGCCCCGCCATGCCCAGGCTCCGGAGGAGCCGCCACCCAGGCATGCTCCGGCTGCGCGTCAATCACCGGCCGTGGCTCAAAGACCGCCATGCGGCCAAGCCGGCCTGCCAAACGGTCGAGCAGCCCTCCGAGCTGCACCGCCTGCTCACCTGCCCTGAGCGTGGCTGAAGAGCCAATGCCATCAAAGAGCACCCGCTGCCTGCAGGCCACGGCGCCGGCCGACACCACTTCCACTGCGATCGATTCGACCTCCCGCGGCAGTCGCATGCGGGCCATCCGCAGCTGCACCAGATCGACCACATGCCGCGACGACACACTCGGCCGAAACAGCCCGATATCGATGACAACCGGCGACGACTTTGTGGAAATCGACGAGGTCTCCAGCAGCCGCACCTGCAGCACCGTCACGCCAAAGCCTCGAGCATGCAGCATGGTGAGGCACTGCTCGACGAGCGGCTCGAGCACACACCGCATCGCCTCAAATGTGGACGCTGGAGCAGAGAGATGGCACTCCGCATGCGGAAAGGCCTCATCGGCAACAGCCTGCAGCGGCTCACCACGGCTTCCTTCAAACTCCGCCAGCCGGCGAGCAACCAGAGGCCCGAGTCGGCTCGCCACGCTCGTGCGCGGCAGCTCGAGGAGCTGACCAATCGCCTGCACCCCAAGCTCACCCAGAAGCGAGACGGTTTCCTCCGGAATCCGCAGCGCAGCAACAGGCAGCGCGGCGAGCCACGCCGACTGACTGCCTGGCGGAATCACTGCCCACCGCTTGCCCTGTCGCCTCGTTGCCGCCTGCACACGCTCCTGCCGACGCGCACCGCCCTCCGCCAAAGCCCCTTCCACAGGCCGAGCTGCTGCCGATGACACTGCACCAGACGGCACTGCACCAGACGGCACTGCACCAGACGGCACTGCACCAGACGGCACTGCACCAGACGACACTGCACCAGACGACACTGCACCAGACGACACTGCACCAGACGACACTGCGTGCGGAGACGCTGCTACTGGACGAACCGCAGCCGGATGATGGGCGGCCGCCCAGGCTGCTGAGGGCGTGTCGGCCACGGCAGCGCGGGCATAGAGGCCCCGCGAGGCGAGCGTCCAGACGGCGGTGCGAACCACCATCTGCTCACCGCCGAGTAGATCGGCCGTGCCGGCAAGGTCGACATGAATGCACTCGGGCTGTTCGGCATCTTCCAGCGACGTCGTTGGCGAGAACCTCCGGCACCAGCGAGCAATGCCCTCAAGCACCAGCCGGTCGGCCTGCGGGTCGTCTTGATCGACCTCAGCCATGCGACAGACCTGCGAACCACACGAAAGCGCCAGCGCAGCGAGGGTTTCGGCGAGGGTCTGGCCGCAGGGAATCCGCGGCGGCCTGATCCGGGCCGCCGCCCAGGCCCAGCCGACCACCCGCTGCACACCGCGTAGCTCCGTGCGGCACACAAGCAACGGAGCCTGCCGTCGCTCGGGCCGCTCCACGAGCCGCCGCTGCACCGGCCACCGCGGCAGCCAGATCGTCATGACGCGCGACATGCCACACCATCCTTCCTGAAAACCTTCCTGATCTCTTCCTCGCCTTCAACCGTTTCGGAGCGATCCTGCTCGTGCCGCTCGCCGACTCGAAACTGCAACACGTCGTTGCACTGCTCCCGCCCAACACTCGGCTGGACAACACTCGGCTGGACAACACTCGGCTGGACAACACTCGGCTGGACAACACTCGGCTGGACAACACTCGGCTGGACAACACTCGGCAACGCTGCAGACGGCACCGTCGCGAGCGGCCGCATCGGCTGCAGGCTCGCGACCTGCCGCCGAAGGCTTGCGGCCTGAAGCGGCTCAACACCCCGCTCAAGATTGAGCATCACTTCGCAGCTGCGGCCCTCGCCGTAGAGCAGGCTGGAGAGCCGTTCGACCCGCCACTGCCGCACCACCGCTTCAGAACGCGGCGCAACAGACGGCCCATACAGCCGCCCAGCACGCCCCTCTGCCAACCTCGCATCCCTTGCTGCCCTAGCTGCCCCTGCGGCCCCTTCCGGCGGCATGGCAGGCAAGGCCTGCGTGCTCTCGCGAGATCGGCTTGGGCTCTGTGCTTGTGCAGGGCTGCGTGGCCTGTGCAACGGCATCACCACGAGCCGCGCCTCAGCCCACGACGGATCTCGACGGCACTGCCAGGGCCGAACGAACATGCCCACAGCACCACTCGCGCGAGCGGCCAGCTGCCATCGCCGCATGACCTTTGAGCACACAATCGATGCCGACGGGGAGGCGACAACAGCCGCCACGCCTCCGCACCGCAAGGCCTGATCAATGGTCCAGATTTCGTCGTCGTCTCGCGAGGGCCGCGCCACGATCAGCTGGCAGCGAACGCCCGCAGCCCCTTCCCCAAGCCACCGCATCACCGCTGGCGGATAAAACCATCCCGAGCGATCGACGACGAGAATGGCCCCGACATGAGGCTTCCCGGAGGCTCTGATGTTGTGAACGCGATGCTTCCGAGGCGACCCCTCCTGAAAGCGGCCTCGCAGCAACTGGCCGCCGCCAGCATCCTCCTCGCCGGCAGAAGCTCCCGCCACCTGCACGGCAATCGCCATTGCCAGCGTGAAGGCTCCGCTGCCAAAGCTCTCCCCAGCAGAGGCATTGCATTGCACGCCTCCACGAGCCATGCCACCGGCCCTTGGCACGGCTGTTTTGACTGCAGCAGCTTTTGTTGCCGTGGCTTTCATCGCCACTTGAGGAAACGGCTCTCCAGGCCCTGCTGTTTGCGGGCCTGCTTGCCGAAACAACGCCGACGACCGCTCAAGCCTCGCCTCCATCCCTGCTGGCAGCCACTCCACAAGACTGCCCCGACGGATCCCTCCCGCCGGCAGCAGCTGATCAAGCTCCCGAAAGCCACTCGAAACCACTTCACCTGCAGGCTGCCCCAACGACACCGAGGCCGTGCTGAGCATCGCCGCCGATAAGCCGAGCACCGCCGCCGGCAAGCACGGCACCGCCGCCGGCAGGCCGAAGGCATCGACCGGCAGACCCAGCTGCTCGTCTCTTGCAGCCGCCCATTCACTGGCAACCGACGCTCGCTGTGCACCCACCGATTCCTCCTGCAGGCTTCCCCCGGCAACTCCTGGCAGCGGCACCACATTTGCAAAAGACATCGACACGACGCACCTCAAAAATGAACGTGCGTTCAGTGTACGCCTGTCACTCCTCGTGTCAAGCCTTCACAGGCGAGAGCAGCCGGCTTGCTTCACGCCTGCGAAGCCGCCAAGAGAACGGGACGGGTCCTCGGGCCGCGAAGCGGCCTCGGCACAGCCGAGGTGCCTGCGGCACCCGAAGACCCGTCCCGCTTGCCACTCCAGCCGAGGTGCCTGCGGCACCCGAAGACCCGTCCCGCTCCCGCATCACCGAAGCCACCCCGCTCGCCCCGCCCCCCCGGCCGCAGATCGCCGCGAAGCGGCGGACAGGCCGCCCTAAACCCGTAAGCGAGGGGTGAGCCCGGGCCGAATGAGCCGGCCTTGCAGTCGAGCGCAGCCCGGAGGGCGAAAGCGAGAATGCACGAGTGAGCGAAGCCAGGATGGCGAAGCGAACGCTCGGCGAATCGGCTTGGGCTCACCCCGAGCGACCCCGAACGCTCGGCGAATCGGCTTGGGCTCACCCCGAGCGGAACTCGCAGTTGCCCAAAGCCCAAACGCTTACACGCTTACACGCTCACGCCGTGTAACGATCGCTGCCGGTGTCGGGGGCAATGCCCTCAGGCGTCTCGTCGCTGTCGATGTCGAACCAGGATTCCTGGAACTCGATCCGCGGTGCGGTTGTCGGATTTGCGATTGCCTGATTGCTCACCAGGGCGATCACCGCGTCCGCCAAGGCCACCGACGGCTTACACCGCGGCTGGTTTTCTGGAGCCGGGTTGCGGATGCACCAGGCCCAGTGCTCCATCTCCTCGGTGTAGCCACGCGAGGGCGGGGCTGCCGAGCCTTCGGTGGCTGCTGCCACCACACCGCCGCCACCACCGCTTTCGGTGGTGTCGAGTGTAGGCGCACCATCTTTCGCCTTGCCAACGGTCACGCGGGTGTCGCGGGCGGAGTCTTTGTAGAGCATGACGTCCTGCTCTTGCTCCAGAATGAGCGTGCCCTGGGTGCCCATCACGACCTCGCCGTAGCCGCCGAAGCCGTTGCCGTTGATCGAGGAGTAGGTGACGACGATCTTCTTGTTGGGATCGGCCACCTCGCCAGACTCATCGAAGTAGCCCGGGGCAGGATACTCGTACATGCAGTAGACGTGGTCGTCGACCTCGCGATCGGCCGGGAAGATGCTGCGATTCCCCATGGCCATCACCGTCAACGGCTTGACCTTCTTGCCGCCACCGTGCATCGCCGAGACAAAGATCCCCGAGGCGTCGAGCTGGTGGCTGCCGAGTTCGGCCATGAGGCCACCACCGGTGCGATTCCAGAGCCGCCAACGGATCAGTTCTTCCAGCGGCGACCGCACGGTGCCGTCGGCCAGCATCATTTCCTGATAGCCATAGCCGGCTGCATCGACTTCCGTATCGAGCATTTGGGCCTCAAGCTGGGCCACCTTCTTCTCCCAGGACTCGATCTCCGAGGGCTTGGCGTTGTCGCGAGCCCGCTTCCAGCTGACGAGCTTCTTGGCCAGCGCCTCATCACCTGGAAGCGGCGGCTGCCAGCTGTCTTTGCCGGGCAGGTTGCCGCGGTGCCACTGGGCGCGGATCGAGTGCACATCCCCAATCAGCTTGGCCTTGCCGAGCGTGTACACCGCATCGTCGTAGAGCACGCTGTAGTGCCTTTGGTGGCCGGTGGCGAGCAGCCGGTCGGTCTCGGCAGCCACGCGGCCCATCTCTTTGCACTCGTGGATGCTGTGGCCCATCAACTTTTCAGTGAGCACATGCTTGCCGGCTCGCATCGCCTTCACGGCAGCGACTGAATGGAGGTGCAAGGGCAGGGCGATCACCACCGCCTCGATCTCCTCATCTGCGAGCAGATCCTCGTAGGCACCGTAGACCTTGACGTTCTTGCGGGCCTCATCTTCAGTGGCCCAGCCATACTTCTGCAACAGGCCTGGCCTGGCCCGATAGGCATTCGGACTCGACATGTCGCCGTGAAAGGCGCGGAAGATGTTGTAGGGCCGGATATCGGCAATCGCCTTGACCTGCATGTATTCGGGAGTGTGCGCGCCGAGCAACACGCTGCCCTCGTCGCCCGTGCCGATCACACCGATCCGCACCGGATCGCCCACGCTCGCTCCGTAGCCAAAGTAGAGCGAGCCGAGGCCAACGCCACTGGCAATACCCGCAGCCACGGTCCCGGTGAGGAAATCACGCCGCGTCACCGAAACCGCGTCGGTGAAGTTGGCCTTTCCGATTGCCTTCTGCTCTTCCGTCAGGTTCATCGTGAATCCTTGCTCAGGGGACAGCACCGCCGCATCAGCGGAGAAAGAAAATAGTCGAGGCCCATCCAGCCACCACAGGGCATCGCCGCGATCACCAGCAGGCCAGCGATCTCCACCCATTGATCGTAGGTCGCCTGCGCTCCAGGAATCCAAAAAGGTTGGCTGGCCACCACGCTGCAGAGAAACACCACACCGCCCATCGCGTTGAACTTCGTGAGAAAGCCCACCAGCAGACAGCCGCCGATGGTGGTCAGCGACCAGCTGACAAACTGATCGGCCTTCCACAGATCGCTGCGGTCAACCACCGCAGCCACCGCTGGCCGCGACGCCGGCGAGAGCGCTTCGGCAAACCTGCCAACAACCCGCTCGCCAAAGGCTTCGACGTCGGCTTTCCAGCCTGCTGCCTGGCCGGCGAGTTCCCGCTGCTTGGCACCGATGCGATCGATGACATACGGGATCTCCTCCGCTCCGCCCGTGCGCCGCAAGGCAGCCAGCCGGGCCAGCTCGCCGCGGTAGTCTTCGATCTCGGGCTCAACTTCCGTCAGGTACGTCGTCAACTCGGCCCGCGTCGCTTCGATGGCTTTCGACGCCTCCTCAGCCGCCGCAGCCGCATCGTCGGCCGCTACGACCGCCTGACGGGCCGCCAAACGCTTCTCCCAGTCGGAAACAACGCTTTTTTCCCAGGCCGCCACAACCTCTTCGGTCGAGCGGTCGTCGAGCGAGGCGACCGTGCCGTTGAAATCTCCCGGCTGGGGCAGTTGCTGGCGGAGGAAGTCGCCAAGCGGCCCCACAGCGGCCCGTCGGAAGCCGATGCTCGACCACTGCGGATCTCGCAGATGGCTCGAGCCTTCGAGGAAAAAGTGCAGGCCGATCACCACCCGCAGTGTGATCAGTGCAAGGGTTGCCAAGAGCGTCAGCCGCATGAGCACTGCCAGCCCCGCTTGCAGGCTGGCCCACGGAGGATCACGATTGCGCGAACGCAAAAAAACGAGAGCCCTAGGACGTTCCCACGGCTTCTCCCCGACCTCCTGAGTATGCCATCCGTGCCTCCGCCCGACAACGACAGGTCTGCCGGCCCATCAAGGAGCCCGCAGCCCGCCCATTCGCCTGCCACCGCGGCAGCAGCTCCGCTGCGAATCGTCCTCTGCTATCCCGCGGAGCCGCATCACGTGGCTGCCATTCAAGCGGCCGCCCCCGATGCCGAAGTCATCGACGCCGGCCAAGAGCGGGTGGCTGAGGAACTGCCGTCGGCCGACATCTTCTGCGGTCATGCCAAGGTGCCCGTGCCGTGGGACGACGTGGTGGCTGCCGGCCGGCTGCGATGGATTCAGTCATCGGCCGCGGGGCTCGACCACTGCCTCGTTCCAGCGGTTGTCGACTCGTCGATCACGGTGACCAGCGCTTCGGGGGTTCTTGCTGATCAGGTGGCCGAGCATGCCCTCGGCCTGGCGATCGCCTGCACCCGTCGGCTTCCGCTCTTCCTGACGCAGCAGGCAGCGAAGGAGTTTGTCCGCCGGCCCACTCGCGACCTGACCGGCGCGACGGTCGGCATCGTTGGTCTAGGAGGCGTTGGCCGCCGGATCGCCCAGGTTCTTGAGCCCTTTCGCTGCCGAATCCTGGCCACCGACTACTTCCCGGTCGACTGCCCACCGCAGGTCGCCCACCTCGGCGGGCCAGACCAGCTCCACGACATGCTCTCGCAGGTCGACATCCTGTTTCTCGCGGCGCCGCTCACCCCGCAGACCGACGGTATGATCGCCGCAGAGGCTCTGGCGGCGGTCAAGCCTGGCACGATCCTGATCAACGTTGCTCGTGGGCGGCTCGTGGAGACCAATGCCCTCGTAGACGCTCTCGAGCGGGGGCACCTCGATTCCGCAGCCGTTGATGTGACCTCTGAAGAGCCACCACCAGCCGACAGCCCGCTCTGGACAGCGCCGCGGCTGATCATCACGCCGCATGTCGCCGGGCAGTCAAAGAACCGGATAGGTGCCATGACAGAGTTTTTCTGCGATAACCTCACTCGATATCTGCGAGGGGGTGATCTCGTGAATCTGGTCGACAAACGGCTCGGCTTTCCAGAGCCGAGAACGCGTCGACGGGAAACGCGTGAGATTCGCGGAGGGCTGCAGGAATGCGGGCAGAAGCCCGACGATAGGAGACGATGACCACAACGATCTACCAGGAAGGGCGGCCCACGATCTCAGTCGACGGGCAGGCCATCTCGCGGTGCCCTCAAGAACTCTTCAGCCACTACACCGACCTGATCCAAGACGGCCGGATGAGCTGGACAGAGTCTCACCACCTTGCCCGTCGGCTGGGAGCTGGCGGCCAGGGTGTTGTGTTTCTCACCACACGCTGCGGCACCGACGGCTTCACCCTCCCGGTGGCGGTGAAGATTTTTTCACCTGAGCGATACGACAGCGAGCGGCTCTACGAAGAGGGCATGTCCCGAATCGCTGCAGTGGCGGCCCGAGTCGCTCAGATCCAGCAAGACAATCTGCTCGACGTGCACAACTTTGTTGAGCAGCGGCGAATCCGTTTGATGGAGATGGAATGGATCGATGGCTACGACCTGTCGCGGCTGCTCGCCCCGGAAATGCTCGAACGAACGCAGCGGTCGGTGTCGCCTGAGCGGTGGACCTATCTCAACAACGTGATCGTGACAGCCGGCCCACGGCAATCACGGCTCAAGCCTGGGATTGCCATTGCTATCGTGCGGGAGTGCCTGGCGGCCTTGGCTGCCCTCCATCGGCAAAACATCGTGCACAGCGACGTGAAGTCCTCCAACATCATGGTCAAGCGCACAGGGAACGCAAAAATCATCGACATCGGTTCGGCGATTGCTCTGGACGACACCCCCTCGCAGCGGACCTGCACGCCCGCTTATGCAGCTCCAGAGGTGCTTGAGGGCCGGGAGTGCTCACCGCGGTCGGACCTGGCGAGCCTCGGCTATGTGCTGGTGGAAATGCTCTCTGGCCAGCCGCCATTCGCCGGCCTCACCACCTTCCGCGACCTGCTTGAAGCCAAGCGAACGCTCGTGCACCGACTGCCCGAGATCCTGCCGCCGGAGGTGGCGTCGAGCGAACTGCTGCTCAACTTCTGCACCGGTCTGGTGGCTGCCGACCCGACCCGCCGCTTTCCCAGCGCCGAGGCGGCCGATCTCGTGCCGGAGGGAGCCGCGAGCTTTCATCGCCAGCTGATCGTCAGCGGCCTGGCAAGCGAATACGAAAACGAGATTCGCCTCTGGCTCGAAGAACTCGAGTAGCGAGACGCCCAGGAAAACGATTCCTGCCCAGATTTCGACGGCTGCTGCTGGCACCAAGAACGCTCAGTCGGTGACGGCAGCCCAGGCCGCTTATCCAGCGGCCCACAGAAAGGCAGGAGCAAAAAGCGAGGGTGACGGGACTCGAACCCGCGGCCTCCAACGTGACAGGCTGGCGCTCTAACCAACTGAGCTACACCCCCGACATCAGCCTGATCCTTTGCCGCCCGGGTCATACCCGGTGCCGCCCGAGCCATACCCGGGACAACGGAACACGTGAGGCATCACGCGAAACTCGCCGCTTGATCAGCCTGAGGCAGGTGTCTGCCTCGCTTCGACGCCAGAAGTATAGCAGCGGATTCGCGGCAAAGAAGACGGGGGTGTTTCGCTGCCGAAGCCGCCCGAGTTTTCCGGGGATCGTGCGGCATTTTTCAGCCGTTTAGAGAATTCCCCGCTCCGGCGCGAAGCCTTTCCGGCGGGCGAGCTCGAAGTCGGCCTGGGCCTGCTCTGCCATATCGAGCGAGTCAAAGATCAGCCCGCGATGGTGCAGCATCACCGCCAGAGCGTGATCCAGCGACCGCATCCGCTGCAGCAGCTCCACCCGGTCGACCCGGCCCGCCAACAGCATCATCTGCTGCCGCTGCTGCTGGGTGAGGCTGATCGCCTCGTCGATGTCGACCAACGCCTCCTCATCGCGGCCGTCGAGATGCCGCAGAAAACCGCGTGTGTCGAGGTATTCCGGAGGTGGGGCCGGCATACCGGCGAGAAGCTGCTCGATCTCGGCGACAGCCGCAGGAATCTCGCGTCCGACCAGGCCGCGAACGTAGGCCCGCAGGTTGACCGCTTCGCTGTTGTCGTCTCCCGCCAGGTCCACCACCCGCTCCACGTCGGCCAGGGCCTCCTCGGCCCGCCCTCCGCAGACATGCACAATCGCCCGCACCCGATACGGCTCAACGCGAGTAGGCGACACGGCAACCGCCCGGTCGGCATCCACATGAGCCCCAGCAGCATCGCCATGCTCAAGCCGGAGCATCGCCCGTGCCGCGAGCAGCGAGGCATCCTCGCCGTTCCAGGCGACCGCCCGCTCGATTTCTCGCAAGGCCCCGGCCACATCGTCGCGAGCTTCACAGGCAAAGGCCCGCTCCAGCGACCAGCGGACCACCGCCTCTCGAGCAAAGGGAGCCAACTCAGGGCCGACCACCGCCGGCAGCACAATCCCCAAGGCCACGAGGAGCACCAGCCATCGCTTGGTTGCCCCGGCCCGCCGACGGGCCCGCCGTGGCGGCCCTTCCGCGCCAGGGATGTCAAACTCCGCAGGAACCGGAAAACCGAGGTCGTCGTAGGCCTGACCCATCCGCAGTGCCCCCGTGAAAGTGCCCCATATTGCAAAGAACAGGCAAAGCCGCAGCCCGCACACACCAGGCAGGACGACCATGCAGCGACCTATCAGATGAGCGGCCGCCCGCCATCACGTATCATAGCGTCGCCGCCTGAGCGTGAAACGACTCGGGCGAAGGCCCACACGCCACGAACCGTCTTGGGGCCACCCCGGCTGGCACCAGGCCGTCTCGTTGACGCCCGTTCAGAGGCTACCGTAGATTCATGCCAGCCGAATGCAGCACGAGACGTTCACCTGCAGATCTGCCAGCTTGCGACCGCGGAGAAGCCGATGCCACTTTTTGAAATCGAGACGGTCGCCCACATCATCATTTCATGGGCAGCCGATGAGGATGCGGCGCGTCAGGTGGTGGCCGACGCCTATCCGGGCGAGCCGATCATGCGGCTGACCCGCCGCCCCCGCGATACCTGGGTGATCTCCAAGTCTGCCCTGGGGCTCCCCACATCCAACGTTGATCCCTGCTGCACCGCCCGTGAATGTCTTTCGAAGGCGTCTGGCGACAAGGTCCATGCCATCCGGCTCTACATGCACGAAACGGGAGACGACCTGGAGCGGGCCCGCAAGGTGATCGAGTCCAACATGGTGATGGGCTGGTAGCAGCCGCGCCAGCCACTGCCGGCTCACTGCTGGGGCAGTTCTGCGACAGGCTCTTCAAAGGTTGCCATCTGCACGGGGGAGTGCGAAGCGGGCTCGTCGGAGAAGATCGGCTCTGAGCTGCGGTAGCTCGATGTTCCCGCCGGGCGATACATCGGATCAGGCCGCCGTTTCGGCCGACCACCGTCTTCGGGCTGCTGCGGTGGCGTGGTGACCCCGAAGGCGTCAGGAGTGGCCAGGCCACCGCCTTCCAACACCGCCCGGGGCGTCAAACGTCGACCCGTTGACCGCGGCTGCCTGCCCGCCGAAGGCTGCCTGCGGCGTGGCGTCAGCAGCAGACATTTCAGCAGCAGACAGTGCGGAGAACTGAGCAGCCTGCTCAGCCGGGGCCGCTGTGGCAGCCGGAGGCGGCAGCGGTCCGCCAAAGCGGCTGGCTGTCGCCGCGGCATACCGCGACCCAGCAACAGATGAGTCGGCAGCAGAACCTTGCGGCACAGCGGCCTGCTGCCCAAAGGCAGACGCAGTCGGCGGGGCTGCCTGGGGAGCGGCCGTCGCACCAAATGCAGAGCCACCGGTGGGCGGAGCTGGATCGGCTGCGGCAAACGAGGATCCCAGCCGCCGCCGCCGCCGGGCTTGTGGCGAAGGCGGATGGTGCCGCCGCGGGCGTTGTCGGCTGACTGCCATAGCCAGCCGGGGCCGCCGGCATGGAGACCGTTTCACTGGCAGGCGGCGCCAGCCCGACAGTCTGCTCCGGAGGATAGGCGCCGGCAGAGGTGCCGCCTGCAGCCGAGAAGCCGGCAACCACGGTGTCGGCTGGCGGCGTTGCCGTGGCGGCTGGCCCGGAGCCAGTCAGAGGTGCATAGGGGCCTTCCTGGGCCGCGATGGTGTCTGCGGCCGACAGGTTCCCTGCCCCTGGGGCGATCGCTGCGGCTGCCCCAGACGCGCCGCTGATCGCCGCGACTTCGGCGGGCTTCATGCCGTAGGTGATCGGGGGGGTGCTGGTGGCAACCGCAGCGTCTGCTGGCGGCTGCGAGGTCGACACCAAGGCCGGGGGGGTGGCCTCGTTTGCCTCAGGCACCACATATCCCTGGGGGGTTGATGTCGTTGGGTAGGGGGTGGCCTGCGCCGATGGCTTGACGATCTCGCCCTCGAAGGGTGGTGCCGAGGCAAGCTCCTCTCCCTCACCGAGCGAGGACCCACGGCCGGGAAGCCAGCTGGTCATGCCAGAGCCTCCTCCGAGGCGACACCCCGCACCGCAGGGAACGGACAGCAACACAACAGCGGCCCAGCGGGCCCAACGGCATCTCATGATCAATCTCCGGGCTGGTGGACGGGGCTCCACGTGGCGGGGAGATAGGGTTCGCCAGGCCTCGGCGTCAACCGCATGTTTCAGAAGAAGGGCCAAGCAGGCTTCCATCGGCCGCAAAAAGGCAAGAGGGGCAAGCGGGGGTGGAAGCCCCGCCGCCCCTCGTCGGGTTGGCGATCTGTTTTTTTAGGCACGCGAGGCTGCCGTTCGCCTCACCGGCTCACAGCGACGCAAACCGCTGGCCGATCACGTCCCAGTCAATCACGTTGAAAAACGCGGCGACGTAATCAGCACGGCGATTCTGGTAGTGCAGATAGTAGGCGTGCTCCCAGACGTCGATGCCCAGCAGCGGCTTGTTGCCGTGCATCAGAGGGCTGTCTTGGTTGGCGGTGCTTTCGATGAGCAGCTTGCCGTCGGCACCGGCCGACAGCCAGGCCCAACCGCTGCCAAAGCGGGTCATGGCCGCCTTGGAAAAGTCGTCCTTCAGCTTCTCGTAGCCGCCGAGCTGACCGCGAATCGCGTCGGCGAGGGCTCCTGTTGGCTCGCCACCCTTCCCGGGTGCCATCGACTCCCAAAAGAGCGTGTGGTTGGCATGCCCGCCGCCATTGTTGCGAACCGCCGTTCGGATCGCCTCGGGAACCTGCTCAAGGTCGCTGATCAGCTCGTTGACCGGCTTGTCTGCCAGGGGGCTGCCTTCCAGCGCCTTGTTGACGTTGGCAATGTAGGCCGCGTGATGCTTGTCGTGGTGGATCTCCATGGTCCGCGCGTCGATGTGCGGCTCGAGGGCATCGAAGGCATACGGAAGCGGGGGCAGGGTGTAGGCCATAACGGACAACTCCAGACCAGAGGAAAGGGACTCACCGACAACGGATCCTGGCATCGTAACCGCCAGCACCCCGTCGTGGGGAGGATAGCGGAGCACTTCCAGGCAAACAATCGCCTCGGCCTGGCGACCCGCCGGGAGGCCTCCCGAGGCTGGCAGAATGCACAGGGCATAGCGGTTGGCCCGACGCAAGAAAGCATCTTCAACCAACAGCAGCGTTGCGGTCGACTCTGCACGCGGAGGGCAACGATTGGCCGCCGGCCTATCTCAACGAGGAGCTGACCAACCACCATGCCGTCGTTTCAGGGAAGCCAGCGTCGCGACGTCCGCCGCCGCCTCGCGGCTGCCGGTCATTTCGCCATGCCTGCTGCCGAGCCCAGCGTGAAGACACCACAGGCATCCGAGCGGAAGCCCGGGCTCTACGCCCAGATGGCACTTCCAGAGCACCACGCATCGTCTGCCACGCGAATCCCGATTCGCACGCTTCCCTTTCTTGCCGCTGTCGCCGGGCTGCTGCTGCCCGCGGCAACCCTCAGCGGACTCGCCTTCTTTCGTGAACCCCTGTCCTCGCTGGAAGCCATGCTCGGCGAGCGATGGCAGAACACCACCGCTGCGATGCAGTCTCTGCTCGATCTGCGATCAACACAGGGGCTGGCTGCTGCGGCAGGCCTGGCAAGCTTTCTGCTGGCGGCATCGCTGGCGACCGCCACGAGAAATGTGCGGCGGCACCGGCTCGATGACCACCAGGGCCGCTACCGAGCGTGGGGCTGGCTGAGCCTGATGCTGGCGGTTGGCGGGCTGACATTCGTGCTGCCGATCGGCCCGCTGGTGGCCACGCTGATGAGTGAGGCAACCGGCTGGGATCTTCAGTCTGCTGGTCGCGGCTGGTGGACGACGCTCGTGGCAGCAGCCCTGCTTCCGATCGGAGCATGGGCCGTGCTGCCGCTCACCCAGAGGATTTCCACGAGCCTGTGGCTCGGTGGAGCTCTCGCGGCCTGGCTTGCCGCCGAGGGGGTCAGCCTTGGCATCGCAGCCGGCTGGCAGCCAGGCCTCTGGCAGCTTGGCGACGCCTCGACCTGGCAACTGGCCGGCGATGCGGCTCGCATCTTCGCGCCCGCCCTCGCCGCGATCGGCACGCTGGTTGCCAGCCGGGGCGTGATCCGCGAGGCCCGAGGGCTCGTCGCTCCACGGCCAGCCCGCAGCCCGAAAGCTAAGCAACGCCTCTCAGCCCGCGGTCCTGCCGCCACCGAGCCGACCGTCGACGAGGGCAGGGCAGCTGCAGCAAACCCTGCTCACCGCGACGACGCTGCCCCAGCCGACGACACCAGACTCGCGGCTTCCGAAACAACGCCTACCGACAAGCCCTCCGACGACGAGCCCGCCTCCTGGAGCGAAGGCTTTGACGAACAAGAAGACCGGCAACTTCCGTCGCCGCAGCTGCAGAAAAACAGCGACAGCCTGCCGTCAGCAGAAGACTACCCAGCAACAACAGCCGCCAGCGACGCCAGCGGCGACGACATCCCCGACGACCACCGCCTCAGCAAGGCCGAACGCCGCCGCCTGCGAAAACTCTCCCGCAAAAACCGGGCCGCCTAACACCGCCCCGCCTCACACGGTGGCTCGCTTCGCTCAACGCGCAGAGAGGTGAGGGAGACCGCGCGCGGTGGGAGGGAGACCGCGCGCGAGTGGTCCGGCTCGGCAGGCGGCAAAAGTCGCGTCGCTGGGCCAGGATAGGCCAAACGCTCCGCGAGCGTTCGCCGACCCGCCGAGCCTCCACTTTCCTGTCAATGACGAGAAGGGAGAAAACGGGACGGGTCCTCGGGCCGCGAAGCGGCCTCGGCAAAGCCGAGGTGCCTGCGGCACCCGAAGACCCGTCCCGCTGCGCGCCCACCTCGCCCAGCCCCGCCTTCCCCGGCCGCAGGCCGCCGCTCCTGCGGCGGACAGGCCGTCCTTAAACCGTAAGCGAGGGGTGAGCCCGGGCCGAATGAGCCGGCCTTGCAGTCGAGCGCAGCCCGGAGGGCGAAAGCGAGAATGCACGAGTGAGCGAAGCCAGGATGGCGAAGCGAACGCTCGGCGAATCGGCTGGGCTCACCCCGAGCGACCCCGAACGCTCGGCTCATCGGCCCGGCCGCACCCCGAGCGGCTCACCCCGAGCGGCCGCACCCCGAGCTTGCTTTGACGGCCCGGCCAGCAACGTCGTACGTTCTGCGGGCACCAGACCTGTTGACCGGATTCCGACGAGGCCCTTCCGCATGACTGTTCGCACCCGCTTCGCCCCCAGTCCCACCGGCTACCTGCATATCGGCGGGGTTCGCACGGCGCTGTTCAACTGGCTCTTCGCCCGGCAGCACGGCGGGCAGTTCATCCTGCGGATCGACGACACCGACGTCGCCCGCAACATCGACGAGGCGCTCGAGCCGATTCTCGATGGGCTGCGGTGGCTGGGGATCGACTGGGACGAAGGGCCGGGTGTGGGCGGGCCGTATGCTCCCTACTACCAGTCGCAGCGAAGCGACCGGTATGCCGCGGCCGTGGAGCAGCTGCTCGCGAGCGGCCATGCCTACCGCGACTATGCGACGCCGGCCGAGCTGGATGAGGAGCGGGCTGCCGCGCAGGCCGCTGGGAAGCCGTTTCTCTACAGCCGAAGGTGTGCGGCGTTTGATGAGGCCACGGCCCAGCGGTATCAGGCGGAGGGCAGGGCAGGGGTGGTGCGGCTGAAGATGCCTCGCGAGGGGGTGCTGGTGATCGAGGATGCGGTCCGCGGGCGGGTGGAGTTTGCCTGGGAGCGAGAGCAGGACCATGTGATCCAGCGGGCCGACGGAAGCTGCCTCTACCATCTGGCGACCGTTGTTGACGACCACGATCTGGCGATCAGCCATGTGATCCGGGCCGAGGAGCATCTCTCCAACACCCCGCGGCAGGCCTTTATTGGGCAGTCGCTCGGGTATCAGCTGCCGGCGTTTGCTCATCTGCCGCTGGTGGCTGAGCCGGGTAGCCGCACGAAGCTCTCCAAGAGGAAGCTGGAGAAATACCTGAAGAACCAAGACTTTAAGCAGGTCATGGAACACGGGCTGAAGATTGCCGAGCGGATCGGGCTCTCCCCGGAGGCCGACACTTTCAATCCGGTGATCGTCGACTTCTACCGCGAGGTGGGGTATCTGCCGTGGGCGATCGACAACTATCTGACGCTGCTCGGCTGGTCGTTTGACGACAAGACGGAGTATTTCACTCGCGAGGAGCTGATCCGCTGCTTCTCGCTGGAGAGGATCAACTCGTCGCCCGCAAGCTTCGATCCCAAGAAGCTCTGGGCGATGCAAGACACGATGATGGTAGCGCTGCCGGTGGAGGAGAAACTGCAGCTGATGATGCCGTTTCTCATGAAAGCCGGGCTGCTGACCGATCCGCCGTCGCCGGAGGCGGTGGCCACGGTGCGGCAGGTGATTGAGGCTGCAGGCGATCGGCTGAAGGTGGCCGGCGATATCCTCGTGTATGCCGACTTCTTCCTGATGGATGAGCCGCCGATGGACGAGGCTGCGGTTGCCAAACGGCTGGCGAAGCCGGGCACGGCACCGCTGCTGAAGGCCTATGCCGCGACGATTGAGTCGCTGGATGCCTTTGAGCCGGAGCCGCTGGAGGCAGCCCTCAAGCAGGTGGTCAGCGATGCGGGCGTGAAGGCAGGCGACCTCGTGCATGCGGTGCGGGTGGCGGTGAGCGGGAAGACGGTGGGGCCGGGGCTCTACGAGTCGTTGGCGATCTTGGGGCGAGAAAAGTCGCTTGCCAGATTGACGAGGGCGCTGCCACTGTGTGGCGAAGGCTGAGCAGGGCCGGGGCGAGGGCTCGTTGCTCTACCCGAGGATGCCCCGTACATTCCGTGTTTTCCTGCTCGTCTGTTGCAAGGAGTGCCCTATATGCCGTTGCTCGTTGTCGGAAGCGTCGCCATCGACTGCGTCGAGACCCCCACCGCCAGCCGAGACGATGTGCTCGGCGGGTCCGCCGTGTTTTTCTCGTATGCCGCGA
This sequence comes from Pirellulales bacterium, assembly GCA_018401745.1. Classification (GTDB taxonomy): domain Bacteria; phylum Planctomycetota; class Planctomycetia; order Pirellulales; family UBA1268; genus M30B53. Next base: position 256,477 of record JAGYJY010000007.1, read on the forward strand.
GCTTTTTTTCACCGGTGCGGATGATCGGCACCGTCGGCGACGACTTCCCGGCGAAGCACACGACCTTTCTCGAGCAGCGGGGCATCGACACCAGCGGCCTTGAGACGATTCCCGGCGGCAAGACGTTCCGCTGGCGGGGTCGCTACATGCCCAACATGAACGACCGCGAAACGCTCGAGGTGCACCTGAATGTGTTTGGCGAGTTCAAGCCGAAACTCGCCGACAGTCATCGCCAGAGCAAGTTTGTGTTTCTGGGCAACGCATCGCCCGTTACGCAGCTGTCTGTGCTCGATCAGGTGCCCGACGCGTCGTTGACCGTGGCCGACACAATGGACCTCTGGATCAATATTCAGCGTGATGAGCTCGAGGAACTGCTCAAACGGATCGATGGCCTGGTGCTCAACGACGCCGAGGCGAAGCTGCTTGCCGAAGACGAAAACCTGGTGCGGGCGGGCCACGCGGTGCGGGCGATGGGCCCCAAGTTTGTGGTGATCAAGAAGGGCGAGCATGGGGCCATGTTTTTTAGCGAGCATGAGATGTATGTGATGCCCGCGTTCCCCACGTCACAGGTGCTCGACCCAACCGGGGCTGGCGACAGCTTTGCCGGCGGCATGATGGGGCATCTGGCGTCGCTCGGCCGCTTCGATCCGCAGGCCCTCAAGGAGGCCCTGGCCTACGGCACGGTCACCGCCAGCTTTACCGTTGAAGACTTCAGCCTCGACCGGCTCTCCGCAATCGACCGAGAGGAGCTCGACCGCCGGGTGGCCGAGTATCGGCAGATGCTCACGTTCTGACCGAGCAGCGAGGCAGGCGAACAGCCTGGGGCTTCAGCGGCGGTGTGCTACGGCGGCCCGTTACCGGGCGGCCCTGATGCTTGCGGAGACGCGAGAGGCAGGCGAATCGCCACCCGTGTGCCCTCGCCGGGCGTGGTGTGCAGGTCGTAGGATCCGCCGGCGAGCCGAACGCGTTCGCGAATGCCGGCGAGGCCAAAGCCGTTGGTGGGCTGACCGGCCACAAAGCCTTTCCCAAAGTCTTGCACCGAGACTTCGACCGCCTTGGGCTCGACGGTCACCGCGAGATTCAGCCTCTCGGTTCCGCTGTGTTTCACGACGTTGTGAAACAGCTCCTGAATCACGCGGTAGATGGTGGTGTGGAGTTCGTCGTCGACCTGCTCAAGCGGCCCGTCGATCGTCATCTGCACATCGAGGCCGTCAGCCCGCACTTCTCCGGCGAGGTCCTCGATGGCAGCCCTGAGGCCGAGGTCGTCGAGGCTCGCTGGACGGATACCGCGGATCACGCGGCGGGCATCCTCAAGCCCCTTCCCGAGGCAGTCGATCACGCTGTCGAGCGTGGTTTGACAGGCTTCCGGCAGCGCCGGGTCGGCCCGCAGCCGTTCCAACAGCATCGTCGAGCCCACGACATACTGGATCAGGCCATCGTGAAACTCATGGCAGATCAGCTGCCGCTCGTTTTCCTGCAGCTCAATCAGGCTGCGGAGGAGATGTTCGCGGTCGGCGAGATCGCGGCGGGCCTGCTGCATTTCGGAAATGTCGGTGGAGATGCCTCCCACGGCGATGGTCGTTCCGGCTGCATCACGAATCGGAAACTTCACCGAAACAAACGTTCGCTGCCCGTCGTCATGCGGAATCGACTCTTCGAAGGTCAGCGTCTCGCCGCTCTCCCAGACCGCCTTGTCTGATTCCACGAACGACCTCGCGACCTCTTCGGGAAACCAATCGAAAGGCGTGGTGCCCAGCTGGAAGCCTCGCATCGCGGGCCAGAGCTCGCTGTGGCGATTGTTGGCCAGCAGGTAGCGGCCTTGAGCGTCCTTGACGTAGATGGCTGCGGAGGAGTGGTCGATGAGATCCTTGAGCAGGGCCGTTTGATCGAGGACCTGGCGCCGAACCTCCCGCAGCTCGGTGACGTCGAGCACCATCCCGATGAAGCCACTCGTCTCGCCGTCGCTGCCTTTCATCGGATGCACCGCCGCGACAATTGTCCGCTCAACGCCGTCAGGCCGCACCAGCCGAAGCTCGTTGGTGTAGGGCTGCTGCTTCCGAACCGCCTCGCCCCAGCGGGCCGTGGTCTCCGGCCGGTCGTCAGGATGCACGATCGACGCCCAGCCCTCACCGGTTTCTTCCGGCGACAGCCCGCTGATCCGGCTCCAGGCCTCATTGGCGTAGATGTAGCGGCCGGCCACGTCGGCCTGCACCACGCCGACGGGGGCATTGGCCACGAGTGTGCGAAACGCCCGCTGCGAGTCGTGCAGCTGCTGGCGCAGACGCCAGTTCACGACCGCGAGCCAGCCGCCGGCAGCCAGACCGAGGATCACAAGGCCGGCCAAGACATTCGTCATAAAACCTTCGCTCCCGCTCATCATTTGCTGACTCGTCGCCCACGGCTCCTCCTTTTAGACTACCGCGGCAGCGTCAGATTCCGAGGCAGCGAGCAGCCCTCAAGGTGCCGCCCCGCCGGTGGCGGGACGTGTCAACAGCCAGAAGCGAGATTCTTTATGCCCTCTTTCGACCGACTCTCTCTGATCTCGATTCACTCGGCCTGCGGCCGTGCGGTGGCATGCAGCAGGCCAACGGGTGGCCGTCGGCTGCGATTGGCGGCTGTGGTGTGCGGCATGATGCCTCTGGCCATCGCGATGGCGGCTGCGGCGTGCGCCGACGAGCGGATTCCGACTGATGCTGCTCCGCGGTGGTGGAAAGGCAACATCCACACGCACACCTTTTGGAGCGACGGCAACGACTTTCCCGAGATGGTGGCGGAGTGGTACCGCACCCACGACTACAACTTTCTGGCACTCTCCGACCACAACGTGCTGGCTCAGGGAATCCGCTGGATGCCGGAGAAGAGGGTGCTGGAACGGGGCGGGCCTGATGTGATCGAGAAATACCTGGGCCGATTTGGGCCGGCCTGGGTGGAACGAAAAGGGGAAGGGGAGGCCGCAGAGATCCGGCTGAAGCCCTTTGACGAGTTCCGCTCGCTCGTGGAGGAGCGGGGGCAGTTTCTGATGATTCCCGCTGAGGAGATCAGCGACGCTGTCGACGGCAAGCCGGTGCACATCAACGCCAGCAACATCGCCGAGGCGATCCGGCCGGTGGGCGGCCAGACCGTCAGCGAGGCGATCCAAAACAACCTGCGAGCGGTGCAAGAGCAGGCCGAGAAGGCCGGCCGCTCGATCCTCGCCCACCTCAATCACCCCAACTTCGGCTATGCCGTCACGCCAGCCGACCTGGCCCATGCGACGCTTGAACGGCACTTTGAAGTCTTCAACGGCCACCCGTCCGTCAACCAGCTCGGGAGCGGCGAGAAGCCCTCCATCGAGCAGCTCTGGGACATCGCCAACACGATCCGCCTGGCCGAGCTGCAGGCTCCGCCGCTGTTTGGCGTGGCCACCGACGACAGCCACGACTACCACTCCGGCCCCGGCAGCCGGCAGTCGTCGCGGCCGGGCCGCGGCTGGGTGATGGTGCGAGCCAGCCACCTCACGCCGGAAAAGATCATCCAGGCTCTCCAGGTGGGCGATTTCTATGCCTCGAGCGGTGTCACCCTTCGCGACGTGCAGTTTGACACCGCAAGCCGCACCCTCCAGATCGACATCGAGCCCGACGGTACGGCCACCTACTCGACACGGTTTCTCGGCTCTCTTCCCGGAGAAAACGGGGGGCCACCGAGCGTGGGCGTCGAGCTGGCGGTCGTGGAGGGGCTCTCGGCGAGCTACACCCTCAGCGGCAACGAGCTCTACGTGCGGGCCGTGATCAGCTCGAGCGCTCCACCGGTCGACCCGGTCTGGGAAGGCCAACAGCAGCAGGCCTGGACGCAGCCCATCTGGCAGCAGCCGTCAGCCGGCGAGTAAGTCAGAGGTTTTTTCTGCTTGCAACCCACTGAACAAACCGATACCATACGTGCGTTCAGTATACGTTTCTGCGGCAAATCGTTCGATTCATGGTGGTGACGCAGCCACCCCGACGATGTCGCCGGGAAACGCGGGAGGTGTCGCCATGGTTTTGGCAACAGCAGGAGTGAACGGTCGGATGGCAAAGGCAACGAAGTCGCAAAGGGCTGAGGCGGCCCCGGCAGGCGGCCCTGAAAAAAAGAAGGCGGCCCGCGGCAAGGGAAGCCGCGAGAGTGTGGTCGACGCGATGTTCGAGGCGAATCCGGCATTGCAGTCGGCCTTGGCCCAGATCGAAAAGGAGTTTGGCCAGGGCTCGATCATGCCCCTGGGCAACGAGGGCTTCGCGGCGATCGAGGGCATCTCGACGGGCAGCCTTTCGGTCGACCTCGCTCTTGGCGGCTGCGGCTTTCCGCGGGGCCGGATCATTGAGGTCTTCGGCCCTGAGTCGTCTGGCAAGACGACGCTCGCTCTGCATGCCGTGGCTGCTGCCCAGCAGGCCGGAGGCATCGCCGCCTTTATCGACGCCGAGCATGCCCTCGATCCGTCGTGGGCCAAGAAGCTTGGCATCTCGCTGGCGACCCTGCTCGTCAGCCAGCCGACCAGCGGTGAAGATGCGATGCATATCGTGGAGATGCTTATCCGCAGCAACGCCGTGGACATCATTGTCGTCGACTCCGTGGCGGCGCTCGTCCCCCAGAAGGAGCTCGACGGCGAAATCGGCGACTCGTTTGTCGGTCTGCAGGCGAGGCTGATGAGCCAGTCGATGCGCAAACTGACCGGCGCCATCGCCAAGAGCAAGACAACGGTGATCTTCATCAACCAGATTCGTGAGAAGATCGGCGTGATGTTTGGCAGCCCGGAAACGACACCGGGCGGCCGAGCATTGAAGTTTTATTCGTCGTGCCGAGTGGATGTGCGACGCATTGGCACCCTCAAGGATGGAGAAGAGGTCGTTGGCCAGCGGGTTCGCGTGAAGGTGGTGAAAAACAAGGTTGCCCCACCATTCCGGGTGGCTGAGTTCGACATGATGCACACCGACGGCATCAGCCTTGAGGGCGACATCATCGACATGGCCGTGACGGCAAAGCTGATCGAGAAAAGCGGCACCTGGATGCGGTTTGGCGACACGCACCTCGGCCAGGGCCGTGAGAAGGCTCGCCAGTTCCTCAAAGACAACCCCGAGGTGGCCAAGACCATCCGCGACAAGGTGCTGGCACACCACAAGCCCGGGGAAGTCCTCGACAGCGTTGAAGGCGACAGCGGTGATGGCGCCGACAACAACGCCGCCGCCGCCGACAACACCGCCGACGCTGCCGAGCCAGCAGCGGAGTAGAAAACAGACGGTGCGAACAGCAGCGTGAAAGCGTCTGGTGTGCAGCGGCGTGCCCCCCTCGCCGCAGCGGACACGAGCCTGACAGCCGCCCTGCCGCAGTCTTGTGGCAGGGCGGGCTGCCGGTCGGTCCCCGGCGGAATGCCTGCTCTCGTAGTCGGGGTCGGCTGGATTCTGCCGCGGCCCGCTGTCCTGCTCGGGCGTGCTGTCCTGCTCCGGCCCGCTGTCCTGCTGCTGTCCTGCTATAGTGTGCGGCCTGATTCCCCGCTCCCAGGTGCATAGCCAGACGACCATGAAAGCCGACGAACTCCGCGAAGCCTTCCTCACCTTCTTCGAAACGAAAGGCTGCGTCCGGCGGCCGAGCGACGTGCTCGTGCCCCGCTGGGACCCTTCGGTGCTCTTCACACCGGCGGGGATGAACCAGTTCAAGGACCACTTTCTGGGCAAGTGCAAGCTGGAGTTCACTCGCGCGACTACCTGCCAGAAGTGTCTGCGGACAGGCGACATCGACAATGTGGGCCGCACCGCCCGGCATCACACGTTTTTCGAGATGCTCGGCAACTTCAGCTTTGGCGACTATTTCAAGCGGGAGGCGATCCACTGGGCCTGGGAGTTTCTCACCAGCCGCAACTGGCTGAAGATCGAGCCCGAGCGGCTGACCATCTCGGTCTACGAAGACGATGGTGAGGCCTACACGATCTGGTCAGACGAGATCGGGATCCCCTCCACGCGGATCACCCGCATGGGAGAAGACGACAACTTTTGGCCGGCTTCTGCGCCGAGCCAGGGGCCCGATGGCGTCTGCGGTCCCTGCAGCGAGATCTTCTACACGATGCCCGACGGCAGCGAGGTGGAGATCTGGAACCTGGTGTTCACGCAGTTCAACCGCGTGGGCGATCCGCCCGACAATCTCCGGCCGCTCCCCAGCCGCAACATCGACACCGGCATGGGCCTTGAGCGAACCTGCGCGCTCCTGCAGGGGGTCGACAGCAACTTCCATATCGACATTCTCAAGCCGCTCGTCGAAGCCGTGGCGGAGGTCTGTAGCCGCTCCTACGAGGCGGAAACCGACGACGGCCGACGGATGCGACGGATCGCCGACCATGTGCGAGCCTGCACCTTTGCGATCCACGAAAACGTGCTGCCCGGCAACAATGAGGAGAAGTATGTCGTCAAGCGGCTGCTCCGCCGGGCCGTGCTCGACGGCCATCAGCTGGGTCTGCGGGCTCCCTTCCTGCACCAACTGCCCTCGGCAGTCGCCTCATTGATGAGGAATCCCTACCCAGAACTCGCCGAAACCGTCGAAAGGGTGGCCTTGGTCATCCAGCGGGAGGAAGCCTCCTTCCTCGACACGATCGACGGCGGCCTGGCACGCATCGACTCACTCTTCAACTCGATCCAAAAAACAGGCTCCGGGCTGGTCTCCGGCCAAGACGCCGCCGAGCTCTACACCACCCACGGCTTTCCACCAGAGCTGCTCGAGACGCTCGCCGCCGAGCGAAACTGCGCTTTCGACTGGCAGGGCTTCCGCGAAGCCATGGATGCCCACGGGCTTCGCTCGGGCGCCGGCACGCGGGTGGAGGTGTTTACCTCAGGCCCGCTCGATGCCCTGAAGAAGGCGATGCACGGATCAGAGTTTGTCGGCTACGACGCGGTGGAGGCCACCGGCAAGGCGGTTGGCATCATCGCGCAGGACCGGCTCTGCGAGTCGCTCGATGAAATCGACCACGACGATCCCGTGATTGTCGTCCTCGACCGCACCCCGTTTTACGGCGAGGCGGGCGGCCAGGTGGGCGACACCGGCTGGCTGACCAGCGGCGAAGAAGGTGTGAATGCAGCTCGCTTCGAAGTCGTCGACACGCTCAAGGAGGGCGACTTCATCCTCCACCGCGGGCATCTCCGCAGCGGTCGGCTCTCGCTCGGCGAGTCGCTGATGGCGAAGGTCGACACCGAGCGTCGGGCCGCCCTGCGTCGAGCCCACTCCGCCACGCATCTGGTGCATGCAGCGCTGCAGCATTTCCTCGGGCCGCATGCCGTTCAGCAGGGTTCGAAGGTCGACATCGACATGCTGCGGTTTGACTTCTCCCACGGAGGCAGCATCGGCAACGAGGTGCTCGGGCAGATTGAAGACATGGTCAACGGTCATGTCTTTGCGGCAGTGCCAGTCACGGCCCAGCGGCTCCCGCTGGCTGAGGCTCGCCATGCCGGAGCGATGATGCTCTTCGGCGAGAAGTATCCCGACGTCGTTCGGATGGTCAGCATGGGCAGCGATGAGCAACGGGTCAGCCGCGAGCTCTGCGGCGGCACACACGTGAGCAACACGGGCCAGATCGGCCTGGTGCGGATTGTGGGCGAGGAAAGTGTCTCGGCCGGCACCAGGCGGGTGACCGCCGTGACGGGCTTTGAGGCGCTCCGAAGGATGCGGGCAGCTGAGCAGACGCTCTCTGAGGCCGCCAGCTCGCTCAAGGTTCCCCCAGCTGAGCTGCCAGCACGGCTGACGACCCTTGCCAAGGAGCTGAAGGAGCTCCGCAAGGGGAAGGGCGGGGCGGCGGCCGCTGGCGTGTCGCCAGAAGAGCTGCTCGCCGCGGCAGTCAGCGTGGGCGACACCCGGCTGGTGGTGGCTTCGCTCAACTGCGGCGACGCCGGCTCCATGCGGCAGTGCATCGATCAACTCCGTCGCAAGGGGAGCCCGATCGCTGTGCTCCTGGGCGGCTGCGACGGAGGGAAGGTGACGCTCGTGGCTGGCATCAGCCGTGAACTGGAAGAGCGTGGCCTCTCGGCCAGCGAATGGATCAACGAAGCCGCACACCTCGTCGGCGGCAAGGGTGGCGGGCGAAAAGACCTCGCCCAGGCCGGCGGCAAAGAGCCCGACAAGCTCGGCGAAGCCCTCACTGCCGCCAAAGAAGCCATGCAGCGGCTCCTCGCCGCCACGTAGCCGATCCCAAAGCCAACCCGCCGAGCCTCCCACTTGAGTCTCATCAGGGAGAGAACGAGACGGGTCCTCGCGCCGCGAAGCGGATACACACGCAAGCGGGACGGGTCCTCGGGCCGCGAAGCGGCCTCGGCTTTGCCGAGGTGCCTCCGGCACCCGAAGACCCGTCCCGTTCAATCCACCTCCGGCACCCGAAGACCCGTCCTGCGCTGCGCGCCCCGGCCGCAGGCCGCCGCTTCCTGCGGCGGACAGGCCGTCCCTAAACACCGTAAGCGAGGGGTGAGCCCGGGCCGAATGAGCCGGCCTTGCAGTCGAGCGCAGCCCGGAGGGCGAAAGCGAGAATGCACGAGTGAGCGAAGCCAGGATGGCGAAGCGAACGCTCGGCGAATCGGCTTGGGCTCACCCCGAGCGACCCCGAACGCTCGGCGAATCGGCTTGGGCTCACCCCGAGCGACCCCGAACGCTCGGCGAATCGGCTTGGGCTCACCCCGAGCGGCCCACCAGAGCCCCGCACCAGCATTGCCGATGCGGGGCTCAGCGTGATGGCCCACTCGACCCGCCTTACGCGGCGACGGCCTTCTCGAGGGCCGCGATCGCGGCGTCGTAGTCTGGCTCGCTGGCGACTTCTGAAACAAGCTCGGCGTAGACAACCGTGCCAGCAGCATCGAGCACAAACACTGCCCGGGCAAGGATCTTCAGCTCGTCGATGAGCAGGCCCCAGCCGGTGCCAAAGCTGCGGTCCATGTAGTCGCTGCCGACTTTCATGTTGGTGATGCTCTCAGCGCCGCAGAAGCGGTTCATCGCGAAGGGCAGGTCGAGGCTCACCGTCAGGGCGGTCACCTTGTCGCCGAGGGCGGAGAGCCGCTCGTTGAAAACTTTCGTCTGCGTCTGGCAGACCGGGGTGTCGAGCGACGGCACGACGCTGATGATCGCCGGCTTACCGAGCAGGTCGGCCTTGCAGATGTGCTCCATGCCGTTGGGGCCGTAGCAGGTGAGATCGAAATCGATCGCTGCGGATCCCACGGCAACCTCATTGCCGACAAGCGTCAGAGGATTCCCCTTAAACGTGACGGCCCCGGGCCGCGTAACACTCGAACTCGACATGCGTGTCTCCTTCTCCGGGGCCAGAATAAGGCCCACTGCTCGCAGCCAAGGCCACACCGGCCTGCCGCCCCTCTCAGCAGTATGGGCATACCTGCCCTGCGGGCAAGCCCAGCGGCTGACCTGCCAAAACCAACCTTGTCGCAGGCCGCGTCGTCACACCATCATGCGGCCTTCGGACAGGATGCACCCGAGGGAAGAGCCATGCGACCGATCGCCCGCTTGCTGCAGGTGGCCGGGCTCACGATTCCCTTCCTGGCGATCATCCTGGAACTCTCCCACACCATCTCACTCGGCCAGATGCTGGTGATGCTCGTCGCTGCCGTCTGCTGCTTCTGGATTGGCCGCATCCTCGAAGGTTTTGCTCGCTGACATGCACCCACTCGTGTTCTCGCCGCTGTATCGCACCTATCTCTGGGGTGGCCGCCGTTTTGAAACCCACTTTGGCCGCCAGCTGCCCGACGGCGACACCTTTGCCGAGTCGTGGGAGCTTGTCGACCACGGCGTCGATCAGAGCGTGGTTCGCGAGGGGCCACTCACCGGAAAGACCCTCGGCGAACTCGTGCGGACACGAGGCCCGGAACTGATGGGAAGGCAGGCGGGGGTCGAGGCCTTCCCGCTGCTCTTCAAGCTGCTCGATGCGAAGCAGGATCTCTCTGTGCAGGTCCACCCAGACGATGCCCGAGCTGCCGGGCTCACCCCGCCCGACCGCGGCAAGACTGAGGCCTGGTTTGTGGTCGATGCCGAGCCTGGCAGCCGCATCTATGCCGGGCTCCGCGAAGGCGTGACCACCAGCGACCTCCGGTCGGCGATTGCCAACGGCACGCTGGGAACCTGCTTGCATGCCTTCGAAGCCCAGCCTGGCGACTGCATCTTTATTCCCGCCGGCACCGTACACGCGATCGGCAGCGGCCTGCTGATCGCCGAGATCCAGCAGTCGAGCGACGTCACCTACCGGCTCTTCGACTGGAACCGGGTGGGGCCTGATGGAAAGCCCCGCCAGCTGCATGTCGACGCTGGCCTTGAGGCCGTGACGCAGCTTGGGCCCGTGACTCCACGCAGAGCAGCCGCCGACACAAGCGAAGCCGCCCGCGTGTCGCCTCTGGTCAGCTGCGACTACTTTCGGCTCGACATCCTCACGCCCGCGGGCAGCGGCAAGAGCCGGTGGCAGCTCGGCGGCGACGACGCACCACATTTCGTCTCGGTGCTCAGCGGAACGCTTGAGCTCAGCCCAGACTGGAAGATGCCCCCGCTCGGTGCTGGCGACTGCGTGCTGCTGCCTGCAGCCCTCGGCGAGCAGGCCATCACTGGCACCCCAGGCTCCCAGGCCCTCCACATCAGCCTCCCCTGACTGTTTCGAGCACCCGTTTGGGGCACGTGCATCCGTCGGCGACGCCGGCCCGCCTCGCTCGCTCGAGATCGAGATACTGAGCAGCCCTGTCAGAAAGTCCCGTTGGGGTTTTGGGGAGAGCGTCTCTACACTCTCGCCCCCTCCCGAGGACCCGCCGCATGCCCAGCTCCCGCGACCACACCCAGCGACCATGCCGCTGCGGCTTCCTCCCATGGATTTGTGGCATGGTGCTCGTTGCGGCCGCAGCGAGCGGCTGCTCAACACTCGGCCGGCCCGACTGGCTCGAGCCGGGCCCGGAGGCCAATCAGCGGCGACGGGCGGTGCGGTTTGATCCGTATCTGCAAAACGATATCGGCCCCTATCAGTTTCGGATGCCGTTGATGGATGGCACTCGCCCTCGCGACTACGCGGAGCCCGTCAGCGAGGTGAAGCGGTCGCGGTGGTGGTCGGGGGGACGATAGGAGGTATCATCACGAGATCCTTCCTCTCCCGCCGGACCCGCAAGCCTCACCGTGCCAAAGAAACCATCGCGGCAGCCCCGCTCCCCTTCCGTCAAGCCGTCGCCGACGGGGCGAGGCAAACAGACCGAACGCCGCCCCGCCAAGAAAACGGCGAAACGGGCCTTCAAAAAAGCCTCCACGCGAACGGGGGCCCGGCCTGCGTTTGACCAGCAGGGCGAACAGCCCTCTCCCGGCGGCCGCATGGCGACGGGCGGCAGTGCGGGCGGTGGTCAGCAGCGTAAGCGGACCACAGGACGCCCAGCCACAGGACGCCCAGCCACAGGACGCCCAGCCACAGGACGCCCAGCCACAGGACGCCCAGCCACTGGCGGACGACCCTCTGGTGAACGGCCCTCCGGCAGCGGCGAGAAGCGAGTGTATGCCTCTCGGGTGGTCTCGCGGGGCCCTGCGAGCAGCCCTCGGCTGCGGGCCCCCGAACGTCTGGCTCCCTCCCAGGAACTTGCTGCTGGCCCGGTGTCTGAGCGGCTGCAAAAGGTGCTCGCCGCGGCAGGCATCGGCAGCCGACGGCAGTGCGAGGAGCTGATCACCACCGGCCGTGTTGAAGTCGACCGGCAGACGGTCACCGAACTGGGCACCAAGGTGGATCCGGCAGCGCAGGAGATTCGCGTTGACGGTGAGCGGCTGCCCTCTCCAAAGCGGGTGGTCTACATGCTCAACAAGCCGGTGGGCGTGGTGACCACCAACTACGACCCGTCAGGGCGGCCCCGCGTGGTCGACCTGCTCCCGGCCGACCGGAGGCTGTTTGCGATCGGCCGGCTCGACCGCTCGAGTGAGGGCCTGATCCTGGTGACCAACGACGGCGACCTGGCCAACCGGCTTGCCCATCCCCGCTACGGCGTGGAAAAGACCTATCTTGTGCAGGTGGCGGGCGTTCCCACGCAGGAAACGCTCGACACCCTCCGACGGGGCATGCACCTCTCCGATGGCCGTGTGCAGGCCAAGCGGGTGGTGCTCCGCAGCAGCCACAAGGAAAGCGCGGTGCTCGAAATGGTGCTGGATGAGGGCCGCAACCGCGAGGTCCGCCGCATGCTGGCCGCCTGCGGCCACAAGGTCCACCAGCTCAAGCGGGTTTCAATCGGCCCGCTTTCCCTCGGCCAGCTGCTGCCTGGGCAGCACCGGCCGCTGACCTGGGCTGAAATCCGCTCTCTGGAGACAGCCGCGGTTGCGTCAGAAGGCAGCCACAGTGAAGCTTCACCGCGGCCGCCACGAGGCCGCAGCACGGGCCGCCCCCAGGGCACGCGGCAGGGCAACCGCGAGGGTGGGCGAGCGGCCCGCCCTCCGAGCCGTCCTGGCCAGGGCCCCCCCGGCCCGCAGCGGCCTCGACGTCCAGGTAAGGCCTCCTCGTGGCGGGCTCCGCGGGGAGGTGGAAAAGGATGAACACACCCTGTGAAGAAGGCTGCCGCCCGGGCCCAGCCTCAACCGTCACAGCGATTCTCGAACACCGCCAGGTGGCCGAAGCCACCTTCCGAGTGCGGCTGGCCTGCCCCGAGATCGCCGCGAAGGCGGTGCCCGGGCAGTTTGTTATGGCCAAGCTGTTTGGACGCGACGACCCGCTGCTGGCCCGTCCTCTCGCCGTGTACGACACGTTTTCTGAGGGAAGCCGTGATCCCGCCGGATTCGATCTGGTGTACACAGTCCACGGCCGCTTCACCCGGGCCCTCTCTCGCGAGCCGGCCGGCACGCAGCTGGCGGTCTGGGGCCCCCTGGGCAATGGCTTTTCGCCGCCGCCGGTCGACCACCTCGTGCTTGTTGCCGGCGGCATTGGCCAGACAGCCCTCCTCGCCCTGGGAAAGGAGCGACTGGGAGTTGCTCGCTACGGCACCGATCCCGAACGAAACGTGCCGAGAGCAAAGCGGGTGAGTTTCTTGTGGGGAGCCCGCACGGCAGCGGCCTTTGGCGAAGCCGCTGATTTTAGCGGCGCTGGCATGGAAACCTTCCTGGCCACGATCGATGGCAGCACCGGGCTCCAGGGCACGGTGGTCGACCTCCTCAATGCCCGCATCGCCAGCGAGCCGGAAAGCTATCGGCCCGAAACGGCTGCGATCGCCTGCTGCGGCCCAGAGCCCATGATGGAGGCTGTGGCCGCGTGGAGTGAGCAGCGGGGGATTGCCTGCCAAGTGTCGCTGGAAACACCGATGGCCTGTGGGATCGGCATCTGCTTCACCTGCGTGGCTGCCGTCCGCGATGCCGACGGCAGTTGGGACTACCGCCGCACCTGCATCGAAGGGCCTGTCTTTGACGCGGCTTCTCTCGTCTGGCATCCAGAAACCGCCGACGGGTGACGACTGACCACCTCGCCGATCCAACAGAGCCCTCGGTCGCTCAGGAGGCTGCCTGGAGCAGGCTCTTGATCCGGGCAGAAAGCCTCGACTTCAGGCGAGCAGCCCGATTCGGATGAATCACCTTGTGGGTCGCAGCACGGTCGGCTCGCTTCGCGGCGGCCCGAAACGCATCGCGTGCCGCCTCGAGGTCGCCAGCATCGACAGCTGCAAGCACCTTGCGAACTTCCGTCTTGATCTGCGACTTGGCAACGCGATTTCGCTCGCGCTTGTGGACATTCTGACGGAGACGCTTCTTGGCACTGGCCGTATTTGGCATGGCTGGTTTGGTGAGACTTCAGGAAGTGATGTGTTCGAGTGACCGCCGCGGCGACGGAGAGTCACGTACTATCCCTGATCGAGGCCAACTTGTCTAGCCTCGCCGCCACATCTCGGTAGCCAAAATCGATTCCCGCGAGCGCCGAAAGGTGTTTCTGGGCCGCCTCGTAGTCTTCGAGGCCTGTCGCCAGCACACCGGCCCGGTAGAGGGCCCGCTTTCGCTGCTCCGCGTCGCGGTCGACGAGGGCTTCCACCGCAGTCTCGTAGTTCTGCATGGCCAGCTGATACTGCTTGATCCGCTGAAAACACTCGCCGAGTTCGAGGGCCACCATGACCCTTCCGTCGTGGATCTTTGAGCACCTCCTGGAAGTGCCGGATCGCATCGGCAAACTGCCCCACCGCTTTGAGCCGGGTGGCGAGTTCGTACCGCCAGGAGACGTTTTCGGGATAGCGGTCTGCCCGCGCCGCGTAGATGTCGATCTCCTGCTTCAGCGCCCCGAGCTTCAGCTGTTCGAGCGTCTTCTTGTTGGCTTCGCTGGCGTCCTCTGCAAAGCGTTTCTCCGCCACATGAACCTGCTGCTTGGCCCAGCGGATCTGGCGGTCTTCGATAACCTCCTGAACCTTGACGTCGTTGCCAGAGGCCGCGAGCGCGTCGGCCAGGGCCTTTCTCGCCTCCTCGAGCTGCTGGTCTTTCTCCAGCAGTTCTGCCAGCTCCAGACGAGGCTCCACCTGGGTCGGATCGTCTTGAATCGCCTTGCGAAGCGCCACCATCGGATCGGACGGGGCGTCTCCGGCCGCCGGAGCGGCGGCTGGCTTCACCGTGGCCCGCATGCCGCTGGCGCGACCGGCACCGATCGTCTTCTCGACCTGCAGGCGTGAAATCTCACGCTCCGCCTCATCGCCAACGCCCTTGATGTCTTTCACCCGCACCCAGCAGGCGATTGCTTGATCAAAGTTGCCGTGCTCTGCGGCAAACTTCGCGCACTGCCGGTTCACCTCGACATCTTTCGGAACAGCATCGAGAGCGGCCTTGAGATAGGCCCCTGGACCTCGTCGGCGCCGAGGTTGCCAGCCACGTCGGCCATCGCCAGCAGGCAGTTGTGGTCGCTCGGGTTGCTCTTGAGGATGTCGATCCCAGCCTTGATCGCCTCCTGGTTCTTTCCGGCAGCGCTGAGTTTGCGGACCTTGGCCCGCCCGCCGGCCGCGAAGACGCCGGCCAAACCTCGGCTTTTTCCGCTATGCTTCTTGCGAAGCGTCCCGAGCAGGGCTTGAAGATAGATCAGGTTGCCGGGATCGCCGAGCACGCACAGGATGAACATCTCAATCGCGTAATCGATGTTCCTGTTGAGGTTTTGTTCGCCCCGTTGGAAGTTCTGCTGAAGCCGCCTCCGCTCGCCCTCTGAAAGCGGGCTGAGCCCGCTGGCGACAGGCTGCGAGGCAGGTGCGACATTCCCCGCGCCTGCTTCCAAGCCGGCGTCCATCGGATCAGCGTCCCCTCGATCATCACCCATGTCCGGCCACCCTACTGCCAACGGTTTTCTTGAGCGTGCAGGCGTACTCTACCCGCCTGCCCATCACCCCTCAATTCGATCCGGCCTTCCGCAGAGTCCTCCTCCGCAATGAGCAACGAGCCCACCGCCCTGCACCAGCAGCACCGTCACGCCCCGGTCGAAAACACAACCGGCATGCCACAGCAATGTGTCTGGTTTGTGGGAGCCGGCCCGGGCGTGGCCGACCTGCTCACGGTGCGGGCAATGCGGCTGCTCGAGGCGGCTGATGCGGTGCTCTACGACGTGCTTGTCCCTCCGCACCTTCTCGGCACGCTGCGGCCCGAAGTTGAGCAGATTCCGGTCTGCCGCGACGACCCATCCACCGGCCGCCGCTTCGTCGACCCTGGCAGGGCAGTGGGGAGCCTGCTGGTGAAACTCGCCACCGAAGGACGCCGCGTGGTCCGTCTCAAGGGGGGCGACCCTTCGGTCTTCGCCCGTTTTGCTGAAGAGGTTCTGCCGCTGCAGGAGGCGGGCATCCGCTACGAGATCGTGCCCGGCGTGACCGCCGCCACAGCAGCTGCCGCAGCGATTGCGGCCCCGCTTACCAGCCGAACGGAGGCCTCAAGTGTCACCTTGATCACAGGCCATCGAGCCGTTGACAAAGGCCCTGCCGAGGCGTCTGACGACGATTTTGCCCGACTGGCGACCCTGCCAGGCACGCTGGTGGTCTACATGGGGCTGGAAAAGATCGACTGCTGGACAGAGTCGCTGATCGCGGCAGGACGCCACGAAGAGACTCCGGTCGCGGTTGTCAGCCGCTGCTCGTGGCCCGACGAACGTCGTTGCACGACCACGCTCGCGGGCCTGCGGAGCAGCACAAGCATCCGCTCGTGGCCCTCTCCGGCGGTGATCATCGTCGGCGAGGTGCTGACATCCAGCGGACACAAGGCTGCTGCTGCTCCAGCCCGCCAGCCGCTGGCGGGGCAGCAGGTGCTCGTCACCCGGCCTGCCTCGCAGGCCGTCGAGGTGCTTCGCCTGCTCACCACAGCGGGAGCTCACGGCCTCTGCATACCCACCGTCGAGATCGTGCCGCCCCCCTCATGGCAGCCGCTCGATGAGGCGATTCAGCAGGCCTCCACCTACGACTGGATTATTTTTCCAGCAGCAACGGCGTTGAGGCCTTCGCGGCGCGGCTGGCCGCAGCAGGCGACGCGAGGCTGCTGGGAACCGCCCGCCTGGCTGCCGTAGGGCCGCGGACGGCCGACGCACTCGCCGCTCACCGCCTCGCCTGCGACCTCGTGCCGGCCACCCACTCCGCCGCCGGCCTCGTGGAAGCGTTGGCCGATGAATCGCCGCGACGCCGAATCCTGCTCATCCAGGCGGATCGTGGCCGCGACACGCTGGAGAATGAGCTCACCGCCCGCAGCCACGACGTCTGCCGGGTCATGGCCTACATCAGCCGCGACGTTCCCACGCTCAACACGGCTGCAGAGGCCGTTGTGAGCCGGCAGCCGATCGACTGGGTGATGCTCTCAAGCCCCGCCATCACCGCAGCGGCGATCCGGCTGTTTGGCGACCGTCTCCGCCGCTGGAAGACAGCCTGCAACAGCGAGGCCGCAGCAAATCTCCTCGCCGCCCACGGCGTGCAGGCCACAGTCACCAGTCGGTCGCCGTCGATGGCTGCGGTTGTGGAGGCGATGGAGGCCTGGGAGGCCGCCCGCGAAAGCCACACCGGAGGCGGCTGATTGTGGGGTGCTCACCCCCTTCAGCGCTGTCTGCCACGTCGTAATCCGAAGCGACTCACGAACGCTTCCGCTCGGTGATGCTCCAGCAGAGGTAGCCCAGGATGCACGACGCCACCAGGCAGACGGCATCAAACGGAATGTTCGCGCGGCCAAAGGGAATGCCAACGGCAAGATCGGCCAGGGAAAGCACCCCGATCAATCCAGCCACGACCATGCCCGTCAGCGGCAATGCCTTCGTCACGTCGCTCGGCCTCCCCCGCGATTGTCAAAAGTTGCCCGGTTACACGATCATGCGGTGCACGGTCGCCAAACTCCGCGAACAGGTCAACGGCGTCGTGGCCCACCGCCAGGACCACTGACGATCCCGCCCTCGGTCCCATACAATACCTTCCCGCCGAGGGTCGTCCACGCCGAGTTTCGGGTGCAGGCCGGGTCGACCTTTTGTGCGGATTCGAGAGCCGTGTGCAACCCCGATAAGCGTTCATGCCCACAAAACCGTCAGAACCCTGCCTGGCCGACCTGAAAACGGCTGCCAGCAGCCCCCTCCGAGAAGGCCCAGAACCGCGACAAAACGCCGAAACCGCGGTCTACACCGGCTCCTTCGACCCGATCACGCTCGGGCACCTCGATGTCGTTCAGCGGGCTGCGAGGATCTTTCGGAGCGTGATCGTGGGGGTGGGCATCAACCCCGACAAAAACCCGTTGTTTACGCTCGACGAACGGGTCGATCTCGTCAGGGCATCGGTCGCCCACCTCCCAGGCGTGCGGGTCGAACACTTCGACGGCCTTGCTGTTTCGTTTGTCCGCAGGCATGCCGCCCGCGTGCTGCTGCGGGGCATGCGATCGCTGACCGATATTGAGGCGGAGTTCACGATGTCGTTGGCAAATCGCAAACTTGCCCCCGACGTGGAAACCGTCTTTCTGATGGCCGACGCCCAGTATTCCCACATCTCGTCGTCGCTGCTGAAACAGATCACACCGCTGGCAGACGACGATGCCCTGTCGCAGTTTGTGCCGCGGCCAGTGGTTACCGCCCTGCGCCGCAAGCTCCAGCAGTCCTCAGCTTCCTGACCAGCCGAAGCAGCCGAAAGCGAAGCAGCCGCCTGCTCAGTTGACGCTCGTCACGTCGCCGTCGGCGTTTTCAAAATGCTGGCGGAGATAGCGGGCCCGCTCGATGTTGCGATCGCTGGAGTCGAGTTCCACACCGCGAAGTTTCTGCAGATGGGCCGGCTGCGTGCGGACCAGCAGCACGTTGATGTCGGAAATCTTGACGTCACCAATCAGCCCCAGCAGCACGCCCATCCGCACCCGCGAGAGGTGCTGCAGCGTCTCCTCGGCACTGATCGTCTGAGCGGTGCGGAGGATGCCGATCGCCCGGCTGACCTGGTCGTGGATGTTGAGCTGGCTTTCCCGCACCAGGTAGTCGCGGGCCCGCCGCTCGTATTCGATCAGCACCGGCACGATATCGCTCACCTGGCCGACGAGTTCGTCCTCGTTCTTGCCCAGCGTGGTCTGGTTGGAAATCTGATAAAAGTCGCCCATCGCCTGCGAGCCCTCGCCATACAGCCCTCGCACCGCGAGCGAGATCTTGTGCAGGCTGCGAAACACCTTGTCGATCTGGCGGGTGATCACCAGAGCCGGCAGGTGGAGCATCACACTCACCCGAATGCCTGTGCCGACATTGGTCGGGCAGGCCGTGAGAAAGCCCCAGCGGGGATGGAAGGCATAGGGCACAACCGCCTCAAGCGCGTCGTCGACCTGGCGGATCTGATCCCAGACGCCAGGCAGGTCAAGGCCGCTGTGCATGCACTGAATGCGAAGGTGGTCTTCCTCATTGATCATCAGGCTGACCTGCTCGCCTTCGTCGATGGCGACGCCACGGGCACCCTCCGCTTCAGCATGTTCGCGGCTGATCAGCTGCCGCTCCACAAGAAACTGCCGGTCGACTTCCTCCAGCTGCCCGACGTTGATGTAGGCGAGCTGCTGGCCCACCGGCGACTGAGCGATCTGCGATCGGAGAAACTCCTCAACCTCCGTCCGCTCCTGGTCGGTCGCCCGGCTCACAAACGGAAAATGGGCCACATTGCGAGCCAGCCGAACCCGACTGCTCATCACAATGTCGGATTCAGGCCCCGTGCCTTTGAGCCATTCACCGACTGCGTCGGTGAGGCCTTCAATCTTCTCGTGTCCATCACCGCCGTGGGTGTGTTGCTGATCCATCATGGGCCTGTCGCGTCTCCGGGCTCCTTACCAGCAGCATCACCCATCGGAGGCTGATCGCCACGCTCGGCTGGCGGAGCCTGGGCCGACGCGGCATCTCCTTCCTGGCAACGGCGGGCGGATTCGTCAATCTGTCGCAGTTCGTCCCGGAGGCTGCCGGCCTGCTCGTAGTCTTCGCAGTCGATCGCGTCTTTCATTTCCCGCCGCATCCCGATTGCTGTTGTCAGGAATTCGGTCCCTGCTGGGAAACGGGCAGGCGATCGCCCAACATGCTCCGTCGCCCCATGGATGTTGGCGATCAGCGGTTCGAGCTCTTTCTCAAACTGCACGTAGTCGTGTGGGCAGCCCAGGCGGCCGTTGTTGCGAAACTCGAAAAAGGTGATTCCGCACATGCTGCAGGCCTTCTGATCGATGGCTGCAAGGTCGTCCGCGGTCTTGCCGATTGAGAGCGGGCCGGAAAGCATGCCACCGACGGTGGGCTTGTCCTGGCCCTCATCACCCTCGCTCTGTGTGAGGTAGCCGCGAGCATGGTCCTCGCAGAGGTGAACCTCGCGGACCTCGCCTTCCTCGAGTTCGGTGATGTGAAACACCGCTGACTTTTCACATTGCTGACACTTCATGATTCGCTGCTCTCCCCGCGTGCCGAACTGTCTGCGAAAATCCTGCCCGGCCAGACCGACCGTCTGTCCGAGCGTCACGCACGTTTCCGCGGGATCTTTTTCGTGGGATCTCTGGTGGAATCTCTGTCAGGTTTCCGGCGGATGGTGACCCGCCGCGACCGTTCCCGCAAGGGAGACTCGGCCGCCCCGGCAAGAACACGGGCCTCGCCATGCACCCGCTGGAGGGTGGTGCAGTGGACGCTGACCCACAACGCTCCCACAATCATAGCCATTCGGCCGAGGTTTGTTCCCGGCTCCCGAAAGGCATCTGAAGGGCCGACCGCCCCCTGGCTGGGCGTTTGGCCGCCCATGCGATGCTCGGTCACCTCCGCGATAGCCTTCCACCCGGCGCGACGACATGTGTTTTCTTCCCGATCGGTCTCGCTTCGACAGGCTGGCCCAGCAGCACCGTTTTGTGCCCGTCTACCGTCGACTCCTCTCCGATAGCCTGACGCCGCTGTCGGCCTTTGCCCGCCTCGACACGGGCAGCTGCGGCTGTCTGTTTGAGAGTGTCATCGGGGGCGAGCGGGTCGGCCGCTGGAGTTTCCTGGCGGCTGAGCCGTTTTTGCAGTTCGAAGCCCGCGGCACCGCGGTTCACCTCCGTGGACACACGGTAGACGGCCTAGATATCGACGAGCGGTTTGACTGCGACGACCCGTTTGCCGAACTCCACCGCCGCATGTCGGACTTCCAACCGGCCCGACTGGAGGAGCTTCCGCCGTTCACCAGTGGGGTGGTGGGCTTCGCCTCCTACGATGCGGTGCGGTATGTCGAAAGGCTGCCCAATGCCCCACCCGACGACCTCGGACTGCCCGACCTCTCCTTCGCCTTCTACGACCGCATGGTCGTGTTCGACAACGTCAACAAGACGCTCGACGTGGTGGTGCTGGCCCGGATCGACGACCAGTCGCCCGAGGGACGAGCGGCCGCCTACAACGACGCCTGCCGCCGGGTCGACGCCACGGTTTCCGTCCTCTCCGCCGCGGGCGAGTGGCCGCAGCCGGCCGACATCGACCCCAAGCAGGGCAGGGCGGCCGAGGCCGTTTCCAACCTCACGCAGGAGCAGTACACAGCAGCCGTGGAAAAGGCGATCGACTACATCCACGCCGGTGACATCTTTCAGGTGGTGCTCAGCCAAAGGTTTCAGACGGAGTTCAACCTGCCGCCGCTGGAGCTCTACCGCACCCTCCGTGTGGTCAATCCCAGCCCTTTCATGTTTCACCTCCGCACACCCGACGTGACGCTCGTGGGGAGCTCCCCGGAGATCATGGTGCGGGTTGCCGACAACACCGTGACGGTGCGGCCGCTGGCCGGCACGAGACCGCGAGGCAACACACCTGAAGAAGACAAGGAACTGGCCGCATCGTTGCTCGACGATCCAAAGGAACGGGCCGAGCATGTGATGCTGATCGACCTGGGCCGCAACGATGTGGGCCGCGTGGCGGAGATCGGCTCGGTGGAACTCTCCGACGTGATGTGCATCGAGCGGTACAGCCACGTCATGCACCTGACGAGCAACGTGAACGGACGACTGGCCGAGGGCCGCACCGCCTTCGATGCGCTGCGGGCCTGCCTGCCCGCCGGCACCGTTTCTGGAGCCCCGAAGATCCGGGCCATGGAGATCATCGACGAACTGGAGCCAACACGCCGTGGCCCCTACGCAGGCGCTGTCGGCTACATCGACTTCAGCGGAGCGATGGACACCTGCATCACGCTGCGAACCGTCGTCCTACACGGCGGCAAGGCCTACGTGCAGGCCGGGGCGGGGATCGTCGCCGACAGCGTGCCGCAGCGGGAATACGAGGAGACGGTCAACAAGGCTCGCGGCCTGCTGGTGGCGCTCGAACTGACCCGCAAGCGACTCGCCGCCACGCCTGCATGACGCACGGCTGCCTATGATCCTGCTTGACAACGTGACCATCACCCGCGGCCAGACCCGCGTGGCCTCGCAGCTTCGCCTGGAGATCGGGCCGGGGGAAGCGGTGGCGATGATCGGCCGTTCTGCTACGGGCAAGACGGCACTGGTGGAAACGATCGCCGGCGTGTCGGCACCGCAGAGCGGTCGTGTTGAGCTGGCCGCGGCCGCCGGCCAGGAGGCTCTCCGCGTTGGCTACGCCCCGGCCGACTCCGCGGCATGGCCGGTGATGCGAGCGGATGAGTTTCTGGAGATGGCAGGGCTCACCGCGGGGCTCGTGGGCAAGCCTTTGCGACTGGCCGTGGCCCGCGGCCTCGGCTTTGCCGACTGCGACCTGCTCCGCGACCGACGGCTCGACTGCCTCTCCGATGGCCAGCGGAAGCGGCTGCTGGTGGCAGCCACACTGCTGCACGACCCCGATCTGCTCGTGTGCGACGATCCGATGCGGGGCCTTGATATCGCCGGACGAACCGACGTCGAGCAGGTTGTCGCCGATCTGACACTGGCCGGCGGCAGTGTTGTCGCTGCGCTCAACGACGCCCAGATCGGCCCCTGCTGGACGCGGGTGCTGCTGCTCGTCGACGGCTCGATCCTCGACACCGGGAACCGTCACCAGCAGACGACCGACAGCTGGCCTGCCTGGAGCCTGGAGCCGCTCGCTGCCTGGCGGCGGGCCACTGCTCAAGGCTGAGCACGCCCCCGGCAGCGGCCTCAGCCGGCTCGCCCCGCCGCCACCAGTTCGCCGACGTGCTGAGCAATCGACGCCAAGGCCGTCTGTCGCTGGTCGCCGGAGGTCGCTTCGAGGTGCCGCACGAGGGCCGAACCCACAATCACGCCATCAGCGACGTCGCCAACTTCCCGCACCTGCTCTGGACGGCTGATGCCGAAGCCCACAAGGATCGGCACGTCCGTCTGCTCTTTGAGCCAACGAACGCGGTCTTTGAGCTGCTGGGGCAGCGAGACCCGCTCGCCAGTCACGCCGGCAACCGACACGCAGTAGAGAAAGCCCGTCGACTCTGCAGCGATGCGAGCGGCCCGCTCCGGCGGCGTGGTCGGTGTCACCAGACGCACCAAGGCGACATCGGCCTGACGACACGCCTTTGCCAGCAGCGACGACTCCTCGATGGGGAGGTCGGGCACGATCAGGCCAGTCAGCCCCACGGCCGCCGCCTCGCCAACAAACCGGTCGATGCCCCGGCGGAAAATGATCGAGTAGCTCGTCATCGCCACCAGCGGCATCGTCAGCTGTTCAGAAGCCCGTGCCGCCAGGCCAAACACCCCCTCAAGCGTGCCGCCAGCATTCAGGGCCCGCGTGTAGGAAGCCTGGATCACCGGCCCATCGGCAATCGGGTCGCTGTAGGGCACTCCCAGTTCGCAGAGCGTGGCCCCGGCCTGCTGGGCCACTTTCAGGGCCTGAAACGTGAAGTCCAGGTCTGGATCACCGGCGGTGAGAAAGGGCGCCACCACCACCTCGCCGGCCTGACGGCGAGCGGCCAGGGCTGCCGTGAGCTTTGTGATCGGTGTGTCGACGGCCGTATCAACCATGTGTCAGTTCCTCTGAAAACCCTCGCAGCCGGGCGATCTCGGCAGCATCTTTATCACCTCGTCCTGACAGGCAGACCACCACCACCGCCTCCGGCGGCATGCTCGCAGCCTCACGGACCGTCCAGGCCAGGGCATGGGAGGTCTCGAGTGCCGGCAGGATTCCCTCCTTGCGGGCCACGAGGTCGAAGGCATCAAGGGCCTCAGCATCCGTCACGCTCGTGTAGTCGACGCGGCCTGCATCGTGCCAGTAGGCATGCTCGGGGCCAACGCCGGGGTAGTCGAGGCCGGCCGACACCGAGTGCACATCCGAGGTCTGCCCATCTGGATTCTGGAGCACGTAGCTGAGGCTGCCGTGGAGCACCCCCGGCTGACCATGGCTGAGACTTGCCGCATGGCTTCCTGCCTGGGCGGAACGGCCTCCAGCCTCCACGCCTACCAGCCGCACGCCCTCCACATCGACGAAGGGGTAGAACATGCCCGCGGCATTGCTCCCACCGCCAACGCAGGCGACCACCATGTCGGGCATCCGCCCGAGGTCGCGCTCGCACTGGGCGACGGTCTCCCGGCCGATCACGCTCTGAAAGTCTCGCACGATCTTCGGAAAGGGATGCGGGCCGACCACCGAGCCGATGATGTAGTGGCTGGTCTCCACCGAGCCCATCCAGTCCCGCATCGCATCGTTGATCGCATCGCGAAGGGTTCGTGAGCCGCTCTCCACCGGCCGCACCTCAGCCCCCATCAGCCGCATGTTGCGGACGTTGGGAGCCTGCCGGCGGACGTCCTCCGCGCCCATGTAGACCACGCACTCCAGGCCAAACCGGGCACAGGCCGTCGCCGTCGCTACGCCATGCTGCCCAGCACCTGTCTCGGCGATGATCCGCCGCTTGCCCATGCGGAGGGCGAGCAAACCCTGGCCGAGCGTGTTGTTGATCTTGTGGGCACCGGTGTGGCTGAGGTCTTCCCGCTTAAAATAGATTCGCGCTCCGCCCGCATACTCCGTGAGCCGGTCTGCGAAAAGCAGCGGCGTCTCGCGACCCACAAAGCGGCAGAGCAGATCGTCGAGTTCCTGCTGAAAGGCGGGGTCGGCGGCCGCCTCTGTGTAGGCCTGCTCGAGCTCGTCGAGGGCTGCTGAGAGCGTCTCAGGAACATACCGCCCCCCATAGTCACCAAATCGCCCGAGAGGATCGGGCACCTGCGAATACGATCGGTGAGGTGCAGTGCTCGTTGCCACAGGGGCCTCCGAATCCGTGAAAAGCCGACGTGCCGCAGCCAGCTGCAGGCATCGCGTTCTGGCGATCGCAACGGACGCTCTCGCCTGTCCGATTGTAGCCATGGCGGCGGTCGCCACCATGGCGTGACTTGCCCCGGCAGCCCTCAATCGGCTCTCATAAGGGGGATGTGTCAGGTATTCAGTCACGCAGCGGGAGAAGCGGCATGCAACCACACGATCCTTTCCACCCGCGGCCGGTGGGGCCTTCGCTCTCGGGCCAGACCGGCTCCGTGGCCAACGGGGCAGCCAGCCACCGACTGATCACCGCACCGGCAGCCCTCAACCGCCGTGGCTTTCTGACCGGCTCGTTGGCAGCAGCCTGCGGCTCGTCGCTGGCCTCGCTCAGCCGGCCCGCCGCCCTGCTGGCTGGCGAACCGGCAGCCGTGACGGCCGAGAGCCTCGTGGCCGCGTTGCACGCCACGCTCACGCCCGCCCAGCGGGAGAAGGTCTGCCAGCCGTGGGACTACGTGCATCCGAAGTTTGGCCTCCTGCGGACCCGCGTGGCCAACAACTGGAACTGCAACGACACCGACCTCTCCAGCGAGTTCTTCACCGCAGAGCAGAAGCAGCTCACCCGAGACATCTTCGAGCAGCTGATCGCGCCGGAGTGGCACGACCGCTTTCACCAGCAGCTCGAAGACGACACCGGCGGCTTCGGGCATCAGCAGTCGTTTGCCATCCTGGGCGAGCCGGGCAACGGGCCGTCGCAGTTTCTCCTCACCGGCCGGCACATGACGCTTCGCTGCGACGGCAACTCGGCCGACCATGTCGCTTTCGGTGGGCCGATCTTCTATGGCCACGACGCCGGTGGCTTCAACGAAGAGAAGGACCATCCCGGCAATGTCTTCTGGTCGCAGGCACTCGCCGCCAACGCTGTGTTTGAGATGCTCGACGGCATGCAGCGAAAGGCAGCCCTCGTGGAAAAGGCTCCACGCGAGAATGCGGTTGGATTCCGCGGCGCGGCCCTGCATACGGGAGAGAGCCCGCAGGGCATCGCCGTCACCGACCTGACGGCCGACCAGCAGGGAGAACTGTCGCGGGTGCTCGGCGTGCTGCTCGAGCCGTTCCGCGGCTCCGATCGGCAGGAGGTTCGTGAGTGCCTGGCAAAGCAGGGGGGGCTGGAGGGCTGCCGGCTGCTCTTCTACAAGGAAGGCGACATCGGTGGCGATGGTGTCTGGGACAACTGGAGGCTGGAAGGTCCGGCCTTTGTCTGGCACTTCCGCGGTGCTCCGCATGTGCATGTGTGGGTCAACATCGCCGACGACCCGTCGATCGCGACCAACGCCTGACGCGGCCCTTCGCCGCTCTTTGCAGTCTCGTTCCCCCACCGAGCCTTCGCACACCGGCCGCTCGGCCAGCCTCCCCTGCGCTTCGCTATGGTTGATGTCGGCATCATCGGGTCGGGCGTGATCGGGCTCTCGATCGCAAGGGAGCTGGCTGGCCGTGGGCTGACGGTTCGAGTGGTCAGTCGCGATCCGCCGCACGCCACAACGTCATGGGCCGCGTCGGGGATTTTCCCACCGGCTCCAGAGTGGCCCGGGGCTGGTCCTGGAGACCGGCTGACCGCGGTGAGCGACCGGCTGCACCGGCAGTGGCACCGCGACCTGCTCGAGGAGACAGGGATCGACAACGGGCTTGCCGTCTGCGGCGGTCTCTACCTCGCCGTGCACGAGGCTGGCCTCAAACGGCTCACCGACGAGGCGGCGAGCTGGCGATCCCGCGGCTGCCGCTGCGACTGGCTGGCGGCTGATGCGGTGCGACAGGCGGAGCCGTCGCTCTCTGCGGCAGCCGACAGCGGCCTGATCCGGGGTGCGATGCTGCTGCCTCAACGAGACGCAGATTCGCCCACCGCGGCATCTGCAGGCGCTGGAGGCCTCTTGCCGGAAGCGGGGGTGGAGATGATTTCGGGCACCGCCATCAACAGCCTCGACCGCGACGGAGATCGCCTCCGCAGCGTTCGCTGCGGCGATGCTGTGCATCACGCTGCCGCGTGGGTGCTGGCTGCCGGCTCCTGGTCGAACGAGTTTGCCGAAGCGTTTGGCCCGGCGGTCCGGCCCCGGCCGGTGCGTGGGCAGATCGCCCTGGTGCAGCTGCCGCAGCCGGTGCTTCGGCACATTATCAATGTGGGGCTTGAGTATCTCGTGCCGCGGCCAGACGGCCGGGTGCTGATCGGCTCCACCCTGGAAGACACCGGCTTTGCCCCCGGCACCACGGAGCCCGCGATCGCGCGGATGCTGCGGTTTGCCCACCGGCTCGTGCCAGAACTCGCCGCTGCACAGCTGGAGACAACCTGGTCGGGCATCCGGCCCGGCTCGCCCGACGGCCTTCCCTGGATCGGCCGCTCACTGCTGCTGAGCAACGGTTTTGTCGCCACAGGCCACTTCCGCGCAGGCTGGCATCAGTCGACTGGCACCGCCGAGCTGATCGCCGACCTGATCACCAGCGCGACGCCCAAGCTTGACCCGACGCCCTTTGCCGTCGGCCGTCCGTTCACGGGCAGCGATGTCGCGGCAGCCACCATGCAGCGGGCCGCCGACGACATGGCGGCGATCCAGTGGTAGCAGACGGTGGACCACGTCTGCTGCCTACGCGGCCTGGAGAAACAGCCGGCGGTGAAAGGTTTCCAGGTCATCGACCGAGAGGTCGTGGCCCGGCTCTGCGGCGAGCACCATGCCCACCGTGTCGATGAGCCTCACCAGCTGTCGAGGAATCCCCGCGGCAAGTTCGTGCATCCGGCTGGCGAGCCGTGGCCCCTCCGCACGGGCCATCATCGCTGGCAGCGCTGCAGTGATCAGCGACACCGACTCTGATTCGCTCCAGGCCGGCAAGACCGCTCGCAGCCGCACCCGCTGCTCGAGATCCGGCTGCCGCATGAGCAGCGTCAGCAGCCGTCCCTCACCGGCGAGCACGACGGCAGTCGAGGTGGTGAGCCGTTCGATGCTGTCCACCACACGTCGCAGTTGGGCAGCATCGGCGGCGGCATGCGCGTCGTCGATCAACGCCACCCGCTGCGGCCCGTCGTCAGGCTTGTCGACGAGCTGCCGCAACGGGAACGGACCGCATGGCCTGCCCGCAACGGCTGCCTGTTCGTTCGCCAGCCGCGTGAGCAGCATTGTCTTTCCGCTGCCTGCCGGACCGCAGAGCACGGCCACACCACCCCGACAGATCGAGTCGCGGAGCCGTGCCATCGCCGCCTGCTGGGCGGCCACAAGCGGCGGTTCAGAGGGCAAAGACAGGTCGGTCGTCACGGCGATCTCAGGCGGCAGGCCGCATCTCTTGCGGTGGACAAAACGTGAGCACCTCACCCAGGCAGGCAAGCCCCACCGCTTCAAATGCCGCAGCGACCGCAGGCATGGGGGCTGTGCCATCTCGGCGGACTACGATGGCCGCGTGGCAGCCCTGGCTGAGCCGGGCAAGCCGATCCCGTCGGAGTCGTCCCGGCCCAAACCAGGGGCCTGCATCAACGATCACCAGGTCATGCTCCGCGGACAGCTCAAGCAGATCCTCGTGATACCCGGCATGCAGCGGAGATCCATGCAGCACGGCCACCCGCTGGCCACGGCGATCGAGGGCCCTGGCAAGCCCCACGGCAATCGTTGACGCGCCCACGCCACGTTCGGCGGCTGTGACAGCAATCACGCTGAGGCCGGGCCGAGTGGTCTCTGCCACCGCTTCAGCCAGCCCATCCCAGGTTGCCTCGAGCGGATCCGCCGGCAGCGGTGATCGCGGCGGCGGCTCATTCGCCAGGGCGTCTGCATGTTCGGGTGCAACGGCAGGGTCAGCTGCGACGGGGCAGAGCAGGGCAGGCTGATGCACGAAGGCTCGATCGAGGAGATCCATGGTCTCGGTGCCGCGAAGGCCCTTCCTTGATGCGGTGACTCGTTAGCGAACGATCGGCTCGGACAGATCCAGAGGCACGGCAGCGACCTGCGGAGCCGCTGCATCGCGTGCCTGCTCGGCTGCCTGATGGTCCTGCCACCAAGCGAATGACCAGATGCCGGCGGCCAGCAACGCCAGAAACCCGATCGCCCCCCATCCTGCGCGGACCTGCCGGAGGCCCCGCCGCCGCGGCGAGCATGCTCGCATCAGCCGGGCCGCGAGCGGCTCACGCACAGAGATCCCGCGGTCGTCTTCGCAGTCCGGACCGCCGTCGTCCCGCTCGGCAGGCTCAACGGCCGTCGGCCCGTCCGACAGCGGCACCACTGCGGCAGATGGCGTCGACTGGTCAAAGCTGGGAAAGCGGGCAAGGGTCCGCATCAAGGGCATCCATCGGGCTCGTGGTCGGCTCAGCTGACGATTCATCCGCAGCCGGCATCTGCTCAACCGTCGACGCGTGCGGCCGGTCCACTTGAGGCCCGTCACGCGCTGCCGTCATTCCCACCCTGCCTCCTCCGGATTGCTCCCGCCCCTCCGTGTCCCCGGGGCGAAATGGCCGCTGTAGGCCTCACCCGGTGATCTGCCTATCATGAGAGGATTGAGAGAAAACCAGCCGTTCCCCGCGTCAACGGACACTGCCTTGTCTTCCCAAAACCCCGCCTCTGCCACGCCGGCCTCCTCCTCCAGCCGCAGCGATCTGTTTCGTGACCTGCTGACAAAGCGGATTCTCATCCTCGACGGCGCGATGGGCACCATGGTGCACTCGCTCGGCTTCGACGAGGCCGGGTTTCGCGGAGAGCGATTCCGCGATCACGGCAAGGATCTGAAGAACAACATCGACATCCTCACGCTCTCCCAGGGGGATGCGATCCGTGGCATCCACGAGTCGTATTTCGCTGCCGGCAGCGACATCGTCGAGACCAACACCTTTGGCGCGACATCGGTGGCGATGGCAGACTTCGGCCTTGAAGGCCTGGTGCGTGAACTGAACCTGACGGCAGCCAAACTTGCCCGAGAGGCAGCCGACGCCTTCACCACTCCCGACAAACCTCGCTTCGTTGCCGGCTCAATCGGGCCAACCAATAAGCAGCTCTCGATTGCCGGCAACGTTGCCGACCCCGGCCACCGCGACGTGACCTTCGACGAGATGGTGGCCGCCTACCGTGAGCAGATCGAGGCGCTGCTCGACGGGGGCGTCGATATCCTGCTCGCGGAAACCGCCTTTGACACGCTGGTGCTCAAAAGCTGCCTGTATGCGATTGAGCAGGTCTTCATTGACCGGGGAATCAGCATCCCGGTGATGGCCTCCTTCACGGTCTTCGAGGGCGGCCGCACGCTCTCGGCGCAGACAGTGGAGGCCTGCTGGACGAGCCTTGAGCACTTCGATCTGCTCTCGATCGGCCTCAACTGCGCCCTCGGCCCCGACAAGCTGCGGCCCTACATGGCCGAGCTTTCACGAATCGCGCCGATCTACACCAGCTGCTATCCCAACGCTGGCCTGCCCAATGCCCTCGGCGGCTTTGACGAAACGCCCGAGATGATGGCAAAGGTGCTTGGCGAGTTTGCCGCCGAAGGCTGGCTCAACTTGGTGGGCGGCTGCTGCGGCAGCACCCCAGCCCACATCCAAGCGATTGCCGAGGCGGTGTCGAAGCATCCGCCGCGGAATCCTTCGCCGCAGCAGCCCGCCACCCGATTCTCCGGGCTCGAGCTCTATGAGATTCGGCCAGAAAGCAGCTTCACCATCATCGGCGAGCGGACCAACGTCACCGGCTCACGGGCCTTCGCCCGGCTGATCCGGGAGGAGCGGTATGAGGAAGCCGTCAGCATTGCCCGGCATCAGGTAGAGGGCGGAGCAAACCTGATCGACGTCAACGTCGACGAGGGCATGCTCGACGGCCCGTCGGTGATGACCAAGTTTCTCACGCTGCTCTCCAGCGAGCCGGAAGTTTCCCGCGTGCCGATCATGGTCGACAGCTCAAACTTCGCCGTGCTCGAGGCGGGTCTGAAGTGCCTGCAGGGCAAGGGGGTGGTCAACTCGATCAGCCTCAAGGAAGGCGAGGAGGAGTTTCTCCGGCAGGCCCGCGTGGCCAGGAGATATGGGGCGGCAGTCGTGGTGATGGCCTTCGACGAAACCGGCCAGGCGGTGGAAACAGACCGCAAAGTCGCCATCTGCAAGCGTGCCTACAAGCTGCTCACCGAGCAGGCTGGCTTCCCCCCCGACGACATCATCTTCGACCCCAACATCCTCACCGTCGCCACAGGCATGGAAGAGCATGCCGAGTATGCGATCAACTTCATTGAGGCGGTGCGACAGATCAAGCAGGCGATGCCGCGAGCCCGGGTCTCAGGCGGTGTGAGCAATATCTCATTTTCCTTCCGCGGCAACGACGTCGTGCGTGAGGCGATGCATGCGTCGTTCCTCTACCATGCCATTCAAGCCGGCATGGACATGGGGATCGTCAACGCTGGCCAGCTTGCGGTGTATCAGGAGATCGAGCCTGAACTCAAAGAGCGGATCGAGGATGTGCTCTTCAATCGCCGTGAGGATGCCACTGAGCGGCTGATCGAACTCGCCGAGAAGGTGAAGGGCACCGACGCCGGCGACAAGGCGAAGGCAGACGTCTGGCGGAGCGACTCCGTGGAAGACCGCCTCTGCCATTCACTGGTGAAGGGAATCGTCGACTACATCGAAGCCGATGTGGAAGAGGCTCGGCAGGCCTACGACGCCAGCCTGGAGATCATCGAGGGCCCCCTGATGCGGGGCATGCAGGTCGTCGGCGATCTCTTCGGTGAGGGCAAGATGTTTCTCCCGCAGGTCGTCAAGAGTGCCCGCGTGATGAAGCGGGCGGTGGCCTATCTGCTGCCCTACATGGAGGAAGAGCGGAAGGCTGCCGGCACCGAACAGACCTCCCGGGGCCGTGTGCTGATGGCCACGGTCAAAGGCGACGTGCACGACATCGGCAAAAACATTGTGGGCGTGGTGCTCGGCTGCAACGGCTACGAGGTGATCGACATGGGGGTGATGATCCCCACGGCCGACATCGTCTCCAAGGCAGTGGAGGAGAAGGTCGACGTGGTTGGCCTCAGCGGCCTGATCACGCCGAGCCTCGAAGAGATGGTGCATGTGGCTGAGGAGTTTGAGCGGGAGAAGCTCCGCATTCCGATCATGATCGGTGGGGCGACCACGTCAGCCCGCCACACCGCGGTGAAGATTGCTCCGAAGTATTCCGGCGACATTGTGCATGTGCTCGATGCCTCGCGGGCCGCTGGCGTTGTGGAAAAGCTGATCAACCCGGAGGCGCGAGAAGCGTTTGTCCGCAAGAACCGGGAAGAGCAGGCGAAGGCGGTCGAGGCGTTTTCCCGCCGCCAGCAGGCCAGCCTCGTGCCCTATGCGGTCGCCTGTGAGAAGAAGTGGTCCGTTGACTGGGCGACCACCCCGATCTCCACGCCTGAGTTTCTTGGCCTGCGGCCACTCGGCGAGGTGCCGCTGGAGTCGCTCGTTCCCTACATCGACTGGTCGCCATTTTTCATGGCCTGGGAGCTGATAGGAAAGTATCCCAGGATCTTCGAGGATGAGGTCGTGGGTGAGGAGGCGAAGCGTCTTTACGACGACGCCCGCCGCATGCTTGATGAGATCATCGCCGAGAAGTCGCTCACCGCCCGCGGCGTGTATGGCTTCTTCCCGGCCAATGCGAGCGGTGACGACATCGTGATTTTCACCGACGACTCGCGGCAGGCTGAAGTGGGCCGGATCCACACGCTTCGCCAGCAGTGGGAGCGGCGAGGCCAAGACACGTTCTGTGCGTTGGCCGACTTCATCGCACCGATCGAGAGCGGCCGCAAGGACTACATCGGCGGCTTTGCGGTGACCACGGGCCACGGCTGCAACGAGCTCTGCCAGAAGTACGACGCGACCCTCGACGACTACTCGTCGATCCTGGCCAAGGCGCTGGCTGACCGGTTGGCGGAGGCCTTTGCCGAGTGGCTGCACGAGCGGGTGCGCAAGGAGTGGGGCTACGGCCGCGAGGAGAGCCTCTCGGCCGAAGATCTGCTCGAGGAGCGGTATCGAGGCATCCGCCCAGCCCCGGGCTACCCCGCCTGCCCAGACCACACCGAGAAGCGAAACCTGTTTGCCTGGCTCGACGCAGGCACGCACGCCGGAATGGAGCTGACGGAGAGCTGTGCGATGACGCCGGCAGCAAGCGTGAGCGGCCTCTACCTGGCTCATCCGGAGAGTCGCTACTTTGCTGTTGATCGCATCACCCGCGATCAGGTCGAGGCCTACGCCGCTCGCAAGGGGATGCCCGTTTCTGAGATCGAGAAGTGGCTGGCGCCCAACCTTGGCTACGAGCCCGGGCAGGCCTAGGTGCCTCGCTGTCCGTGGAAAAAGCCATCCATGGCCTTTTTCCACTCAAGCGACGCCCCAGAACGCCGAGGTTTTGGGGAGTCGCCGGTCGCCGCATCCTGCGGCGGCAGACGTGTTCCACAGTCTGGTAGCCTGCCGAGCTGCGGGGTGGCATGCCGTTTGGAGCGGTTGTAGGAGCAGCTCGCATGCTGTGGCCGAGGCGTGGCCGATACTCCTGATGGAGGATCTCCCCATGGCCAAGAAACCTGCCGCTGCGTCGGAGAACACCTCAAAGCCGGCTCGCCGAGGCCCGCGACGCATCGTGCTCGATGAAGCCGTGCCGCTTGCTGGCGTGGCCGCGATGCCGCTGCTCGTGGATGGCTTCCTCGACTACGTTCGCCACGAACGGGCGCTCTCGGCCAACACGCTCGAGGCCTACCGCCGGGATCTGGCCGACTTCACCGGCTGGCTCGAAGGCCGCGACTGCACGACGCTCACGGCCAGCGACCTCGGCGATTATCTCGCCTGGCTGCACGGGCGGGGCCTCGCCCGCGGAAGCGTCAACCGACACGCTGCCAGCCTGAGAACCTTCTACCGCTACCTGCAGCTGGAAGGCTGGCTCACCGAGAGCCCCGCTGACCTCGTCGGCAGCGGCCGGCCCGACTTCCGCGTGCCTGGCAGCCTGAGCGTTTCCCAGGTGGATCGCCTGCTCGATGCTCCCGATCCTTCGACGCATGCGGGGCTGCGAGATCGGGCCCTGCTCGAAGTGCTCTATGCCAGCGGTTGCCGGGCGAGCGAAGTGTCGGGGCTGAAGCTCGCCGACACCCATCTCGACGAGGGCTTTTGCAGCTGCCTGGGCAAGGGTGGCAAGGAACGGATGGTGCCGCTGGGCCGACGGGCCAAGGAGGCGATTCACGCGTGGTGCCGCTCGGCACGGCCCACCTTTGCGGCTCGGGCTGAGGGACCGGTCGGCTGGCTTCTGCTCTCCTCCCGCGGAAACAGGCTCTCACGGATTCGCATCTGGGAGATCGTGCGCGCCGCCGCCGCCGAAGCCGGCCTGCCTGACGACATCCATCCCCACGTCCTTCGGCACAGCTTTGCCACGCACTTAGTCAGCGGTGGCACCGACCTTCGGCATGTGCAGGAGATGCTTGGCCACGCCAGCATCGCCACCACCCAGCGTTACACCCACGTCGACGCCGACCGCCTCCGCAGCATCCACGCCCGCTTCCACCCCCGCCGCTGACGGGCTCACCCCGAGCGGCCCCTAAGGGTTGTCTCGTGGCGGCGCGAACTTGATTTTCTTGACGAGTTCGATGATCTGCCCGTCTTGGACCGTCCCGGAGACGGCCGAGATCGCATTGACGACATACTCGTAGGGCAGCTGCTCATCGCAGTCGAGTTCGACCTCGGTCTTATCGGCGATCGAGTTGGGCCCGGAATCGAGGCCGACGAGGGCGATCACCAGCTCCTGGAGCTCTTCAAAGCTGGCGACCGGGGTGCCATTCATTTCGATGCCGCCGAGCCCGGTCTCACCGGCGGTGAGGCGGATGCGGATCGGTG
Source organism: Pirellulales bacterium (assembly GCA_018401745.1). Classification (GTDB taxonomy): domain Bacteria; phylum Planctomycetota; class Planctomycetia; order Pirellulales; family UBA1268; genus M30B53. The sequence goes on from JAGYJY010000007.1 coordinate 290,841, forward strand.
GGATCTGCTCCTCGTCGGGGGCCGCGGCAGCGGCGGCTCCCAGCGGCATGCGAACGTCGAAGTCGCCCTCCGGCTGCACGATCTTCAGTGTCATGATGAAGAAGGCGAGCAGCTGAAACACGATGTCGATCATCGGCGTCATGTTGATGTCGATTTTGTCGGCGAGCCGTTGGCGGGCAGGCCTGGTGTCTGCGTCAGCCATGGCTCAGCCTCCTTCGTCGTATTTGGCCCGCAGGGCAAACTTTTCGAAGCCCTTCTCCTGGCAGATACGGATGATCTCCTGCACCTCACCGGTGGGGGAGCGTCCGTCAGCCCGCACGATGATCGTGGCATCAGCCGGCTCTTTGCCGGTGTCGAGAATCACCGTCTTTTCCCGCTCCAGGACGGTGCCGAGCGATGCGACCTCGAAGAGTTCGCCGGCATAGACCAGCGAGCCGCTGCTGGTGAGCTGGAGTGTGATCGGCACCTCGAAGGGCGTCTCAGCGGGCTTGGCCAGCTGGCTTGACGGAAGCTGAATGCGGTCGTCTTGCTCGGCCTCCGAGAAGTTGACCACAAACATGAAAAAGGCGATCAGCTGGAACGTCATGTCGATCATCGGCGTCATGTCGATGTCAGTGACGGACTGGCCTCTCGTGCGGCGTCTCACCATAGGGATCACTGTGGCGGAAAGGGCTTCCGGCCATTCTCCTCCAGACTGGGAACAGGCTAGGCGGTTGCGGATGGAGCTGCCTGACTCGATCGCTTGCTGAAGCGACCCATCACCTTCATCGCCTCGTCATCGACGGCGGCATTCAGGCTCTGCAGCCGGTTCTTGAAGAAGGCAAACACGGCCACGGCGACGATGGCGATCACCAGCCCGATCAGTGTGGTGATCAACGCGGTGGAGATACCCTCTGCAAGCTTGGCCGGCTTGGGTGACGTCGTCGAGGCGGCGATCTCCATGAAACTCTTGACCATGCCCCAGACCGTTCCCAGCAGGCCAATCATCGGAGCCAGGGCACCGATCAGGCCGACGTAGCTGAGCTGATGCTCAAGCCGCATCGATTCGTTGGCTGCGGCATCCCGCATCGCTTCGACCGCCTGCGTGTAGCCGCTGGAGACCTTGCCGATGCCTGCGGCCAGCACCTGACCGAGGTAGGAGCCATCTTCACTGGCGAGCTCGTAGGCCTGCTGCCATTCCTTGGCGTCGAGGTGGGCGTTGAAATCCTCCACCATCTCGGGCGGCATCATGGCCGACTGCCGCAGCTGGAGAAAACCCATCACAACCAGCGAGACCAGCGCGAACGAAATCAACAGAAAGACGACAGAAAACGTCGGCCCCAGGGCAGTCACGAAGAACATCAGCAGATTCTGAGACTGCGGAGCCTCTTCCTCTGCCGGCATCTCGTCGTCGAGAAACTCATCTTGGGCGACCGCCACCGGAGCCGCGGTGCTCAGGGCGAGTCCGGCAACCAGCGGCACGGCAGCCACCAGCCACCCACCAAGCACCAGCGACAGCCAGACGGTCCAGCCATGCCGACGGGCAGGCTGTCCCGCCTCGACGCTTCGCAGCCCCAGATTGTTTCGAACTGGCATCCCCTACGCGATCGACCTGCATACTCGTGCTCTCCTCGACTCCCCTGACACTGACCCTGTCCCCTGACGCTCACCCTGGCGGGCGAACCGTTGCCGATGGTCGCCATGCCGCCCAAACTCTCCAAAACACACCGGGCTGCGACGCCCATTTATCCTCTCCAGGGGCCTGGCTGTCGATCCCGGTCTATCGCCCCTCTCCTCAGATGACCTGTGGTGCGGCTGCCGCTACGATCCCGCTCGAGCCCAGGAGGTCTCGGGATAGGTGGCCTGCAGAGCGGTGCGTGCTTCCCGGCCCCGCTCTGGCTGCCCGATCTCGTCCCACACCGCGGCCAGTTTGGCGAGGGCCTCGGCATGGGCCGCCGGATTCGTGTTGTAGACGAGATCGACGGTGAGATAGGCAAGTGCCGCATCCTGCAGCCGCCCGGCAGCGCGGTGGGCGTCACCGAGGGCGTTGTAGGCTGGCCCCAGCAGTTCTGCGTCTTCAGGATTGGCACCATCGAGCAGCTGATTGACCACAGCGATCGCCTCGGCACCTTTCCCCTGCGCTCCGAGCCCTCGGGCTTTGCCGAGGCTGGCAAGCCGCTTCTGCTCCAGGCTCGCCGGGTCGGTCGCGTCGATCGCCGTGGCCTGCTCAAACGCCGCCACCGCTCCAGCATGAGTCGCCGGCGGCGAGCAGCATGCGGCCCCGGGCGGTCGCAGCGCGAATCTTCATCGCCGCCGGCCCGGCCGCCAGCTGGTCGTAATACTCGCTGGCCTTGGCTGTGTCGCCCGAGGCCGCCAGCAGGTCGCCGATAAGCTCACGGGTGCGGTAGTAGCGAAAACTCTGCGGATGAGCTGTCGCGAACGCCAGCACCTCACGGCCAGCTTCGCGGAGCCGCGGCCCGTTTCCGGAGTCCAGCAGGGCGGTTTCGGCGGTCGAAGCCGCAGCCAGAAAGGCCTGATCGGCTTTCATCAGATCCGTCAGCCGGCCGGCGGTGTCGGCGTCGATTTTGGCGAGCTCGGCCAGGGCATCACCGCCACGACCGCGAGCGAGCAGGTTTCGTGCGGTTCGCAGCTCCTGGGGCTCTCCTTCAAACTGCACATCGATGATTTCCGCAACCGACACGAGCTGCTGTGTGCCTTCGCGGTCTTCGATGGTGAGCCCATCGCGGCTGCTTCCCGTCACGGTCACCGCCAGCCGGTCGCCATCGATCGTGCGGATCACATCCGCACCGTTCACCACGGCCGCGGAGCCGAGCAGCAAGATCGCGGCCGTCGCGACGTGCCAGGCCGGCTCGCGGTGCAGGCGGGGCAGTGCATACGTCTTCATGGTCGTCTCCTCAGGTTCCCTGCGGCACCGTCACACCCTCAACGGCCGCCAGCCCGTCGGCCGGCTGACCCCGTTCTTTTTGGATCTGCTTGAGCAGGCTGTCGAACGCTTTCCGCATCTCACGGCCCCCAAGTTCTGGATAGAGCCGGTAGGTCACGGTGATGTCGCGTTCGGCCTTGGCAAAGGCCTCATCGCGGCCAGTCGGCGTTTTCTCGGCGATTGCCACGCGGCAGCGGGCGAGCTCAAGGCGGGCCTGAAAAACTGCCCCGCAGCCTTGCGGGCCTCGTCGTCGGCACCCTGTGGGCACAACGGCCTTCCTCGAGAGCCTGTTGGCGAGGCCGCCCCAGCCCCAGAAGCGGGCTGGCCCGTCGCTGCGGCCCACGATCGCTGCGGTGAGCAGCGCGTTGGCCGTGGCTGCATCATCGGCTGCTTCACCTGCCTGCTGCAGGATCCGGGCGGCTGCAAACTGCCCATCCACCCAGTTGACCCGCGAGGCATCCCCCAGGATCCAGGCCATGTTGTCCAGGGCTTCGTCAAATCTGCCAATCGCCCTGTAGAGCTCGGCGAGCTTGAAGCGGATCGAGGGCTCATACCGTTTCGTGTCTGCGTCGGCCGCCGTAAGCAGAGCCTCATACGACGAGGCTGCACGGGCCAGGTAGGTGTCTGCCTTGGACCGAGGCACCACAACGCCAATCCCTGAGGCATCTCCGTCGCCCAGCCCCGCCGAGCCGAGCTCGAGATAGGTGCTTGCCACCCAGAGCCTCGACTGCACGCCGCTGCCCCGGGCAGCCACGGCATCGAGAAAACGCTCGAATCCGTCGAGGATGGCCGAGGCACGTCGGCGGGATTCGGCGTCCAGCCGCCCGTCGACGGCCGTCGACGCCAACTGCTCCAGCTGCGTTTGCAGTTCGCGGCCAAGCCGCAGGTATGTGGCTGTCAGCCGGGCAGGATCGGTCGCCACAGCTTCCAGCTTTGTCATCGCGGCCTCCGCCTTGGCAATCTGCTCGGTCTGGATGAACAGCGGCAGGGCGACCTGCAGGATGTCTTCGGCCATGCTGTCGGCAGCACCAGACGGGCTCTCCCCTGCCGTCACGATCGTCCATGGGCCGTACACCGGGTGCTCGAGCACCTCGGTCGCCTTGGCCAGGTCGCCGCTGCTGACTGCGATCTGACAGCGTGCCAGAGCCGCAGCCACGGCCAGCGTGCCCGGCTGTCCGCCGCCAGCCTGCTCGGTCAGGCCCCGGTCAAGCAGCGTCGCGGCCTCCTGCTTCCAGCGAGCAAGATCCTCGTCTGTGGGCCGCTCGTTGCTCGCTGCGGCCTGCGACGAGGCCACTGCCTTCCAGCAGGCGATTCCCGCCCGCAGGGAGGTGTCGGCATCGCGAGCCTGCTCCGGGATTTTCCCGAACACCGCCAAGATTCGCTCCGGGTCGCCGCTCGACGCCACCGCTGAGATGGCGATCGCAGCAGCATCACGGCTCGCCGGATCCTCGGGCCACGTTTCCAAGATCTGTTCGGCAACCCTGCCGCAGCGGATTCTCGCCTCTGTCGCCAGAGCTGCCGCACCGCTTCCGGAGAGCTTCTGCCAGCTTGCCATGGCGATGCGGGCGGCCTGCAGACTTCCCGGGGCATTGGGATACCACGTTGCCAGAAACTCACCGACCGCTGCCGCATCGAGCAGCTGCCCTCCGTCGTACAGCAGAAACGTGAGCGTGTACCTCGCTCGGTTCACCTCGGAGAGCTCGTCGTCTTGGGCCAGCGGGAGCGCCTGCCGGATCGCAGCGATCGCGTCGTTCCTGGCAGCCAGTTTTTCATCGTCACTCGCGGCAGCCTGCATCGCATTGATCGCCACGCCGGCCCGGTCCATCAAAGCGGCAAAGCTCTCGGCGAGCGACAGGTCGTCGCTGTTGGCGAGCAGTTCGCGGGCCTCGCTGGCAAAATCACGATTCGCCTTGGCGACGGTCAGCGCGAGCCGCTGGATCGTGCGGCCGGCGTTGGCCAGCAGCGGATTCCTCGGCCCCTGGCCCGGCTGCGACGCGGCGACCACACGAGAGAGGAGCAGGGCGGTGCGATACTTGAAGCCCAGCCAGTCGGCATCGAGGGCTTCCGGCGGTCCGCCACCGGCAAGTGCCAGGCGAACACCGGCGTCATCCAGCCCATCAAAGCTCGCGTAGGCATCGCCAGAAAGCATCGCCAGCCAGCATTCCAGCGAGACGTTGTAGGCCCTGGCCCGCAGCGACTCGACCGTCCCCCCGCCCGACAGGGCTCGGACGTCCGCCAGCGTGGCAAGGGCCTTGGTAAACTGCTTGTCGCGGGCAGACTCACCGGCTGCTGCATCGGGCTCCGCCGGCATCGCCCTAGCAAGCGCCGCCTCGCTGCGGCCCTGCGAAACCCGCGCGAACTGCCCAGCGAGCAGCGTGCGGTATTTCTCATACATCGCTTTGTCGACGGCGATCGACTCCTCAACCGCAGCCCGCCATTGAGCGGATCCGACCGGCAGTGCAGAGGCCACTTCAAAGAGGCCTTCGCCGAGCAGCAGCCGCACCTCAAGGAGCTTGTTCTGCAGGCCGGACTGCCGTTCGCTAAGGCCGGCCTGCCATTCGCGGAGCAGACGAGAGGCCTCTGCCCGGCTCCGCCCGCCGCGGGTAGGCCGAGGGCGTCGTTCGCCCACTGCCGCATCCACTTGCTCCAACAGCTGTCGAACACGTGCCAGGAGGCTGTCCTGCTCACCGGCTTCCGCATCAGCCGGCTCGGCTTCGCGGGCTTCAGCCTTGGCAGCATCACCTTTGCCAGCGGCAATCGGCGACGACGTGATCAGTCGCTCAGCCGCGCGAAAGCTCGCCACCGCTTCATTGAAAACAGCGGCAGCTTCCGGGCTTTCCCAGCCGCCAGCCTGGTCGGAGATGCTGGCCTTGCCCTGCTTGGCAGCCTCGGCCTGCAGCAGGCGAGCACGCTCTCGGCGGAGCTTCCCCTGCTGAATATGGGCGTTGATCCGCCGCATCTCGCGGTCGAGGGCGGCGATTTCGGCGGCGACCTGGTCGAGCTCGTCAGCTCCTTCCGGCAGCGGCGGCTGTGGCACTGGCGACGCCAGAAACGCATCGATCGCCTGCTGAGCCTGCTCAAACGTCGTTCCGCCGCTTCTCAGCGTTTGGCTCCGTGCGGCCCACGCCCACCAGCGCCAAGGCTTTTCGATAGGCGAGTTCGCTCCGCAGTTCGGCAGAAATGCCAGCATCCGGCTGAGCGAGCCGCTCAAGCAGCCAGAGCGACACATCGGGCATGCCCCGCTCGTCGAGGGCCTCAAGCAGACGCTGTGCCGTGTCGTCGCGGAGATTCGCCGAATCCTGCCCAAAAGCAAGGAGGAGCACGCTGGAGGAGCACGCCACGATCGCCACCACCGCCGCCTGCAGCGTGAGCCCGCATCGCCCTGGCCGTGTCGTCATCGCCAGCCCCCTCCGAGAACTGCAGCCTCGCACACTCCAGGCCGCCCCCACCACAATCGCCCCGCACCTGAGGCCTCACTCGCATTGTGCGAAGCCTTCAACGAAGGGTCAATCAACCGGCGGCGGCGGCCAGACACCGCAGCCCAGCGACAGGACTGCTAGTCGCAGGTGCCCACAGAAGCACTGCTTGCCCGGGAGGCGGCTCCAGCCGTGGCCAGCCAGTTGGGAAGCTGGCCTGCAGGAGGCAGCTTGACCACCTTAGCCGACTTGATGCCGCGGCAGGCGAGCACCTCCGCCAGAGCGTGCTCATCAGGGGCCTGGTCGAGGTTGAGAACGCCGATGGCATCGCCACCGGGCGTGGAGCGGCCAACGGTCATCTGGGCGATGTTGACCCCAAGCTTGCCGAACGCGGTGCCAACCTGGCCGATGATGCCGGGCACATCCTGGTGCGTAAACACCAGCAGGACCCCATCGAGGTAGGCCTCAAGGCGGTGGCCTTCAAGCTGCACGAGCCGAGGCATGGAGTGGCCAAAGAGCGTGCCGGCAGCACGGTGCACGCGGTCGCCGGCCACGAGATCAACCGCCACAACAGAGCTAAAGGCACCGGGATCGGTCCGCTTCTGCTCGACGAGTTCGATACCCCGCTCTCGCAGCAGCAGCTCGGCGTTGACGACGTTGACGCCCTCAATCGCTGATTCAAGCAGGCCAGCGGCAAACGCGGCCGTCACCAGCTGTGTGTTGCGGGCAGCCACCTCGCCGCGGAAGGCAATCGAGCACGACCGCGGCGGCAGCTCATCGAGTTGGGCCACGAGCAGCCCGAGCCGCCAGGCCAGATCGAGGAAGCCACGGACGCCCTCCAGGGCTGCCGGATCGACCGAGCTCAGCGTTGACGGAATGCCGGATAGCACCGGTGGAAAGAAAATCGATCAACAGGCCCACGCCCTCGACCGCCACCTGCGACTGCGCCTCTTCGGTGCTCGCTCCGAGATGGGGCGTGACAAGAACGCCCGGCACGCCAAACAACGGAGACTCGGTGCAGGGCTCCTCCTCAAACACATCGAGGGCAACGCCCGCGATCACCCCGCTCTGCAGCCCCTTGAGCAGGGCCTGTTCGTCATAGATGCCGCCACGGGCACAGTTCACCATCCGCACGCCCGGCTTGAGGATCTCCAACGCCGCAGCATCGACCAGATGCCGCGTCTCGTCGGTCAGTGGCGTGTGCACGGTCAGGTAGTCGATCTCGGGAAACATCTTCGGCACAGCGTCAACCAGTTCGATGCCCAGCTCCGCGGCCCGCTCCGGTGAGAGAAAGGGGTCGTAGCCAAGCACCCGCATGTCAAACGCCCGGGCCCGTGCCGCCACCGTCAGGCCAATCCGCCCGAGGCCCACGATCCCCAGTGTTTTGCCTGCAAGCTGCACGCCCATGAACTTGCCGCGGTCCCAGCGGTGCTCGCGGAGGCTTGCATCAGCGGCAGCGACGTTGCGGGAGAGTGCCAGGATGAGGGCAAAGGTGTGCTCGGCTGTGCTGACGGTGTTGCCAGCAGGCGTGTTCATCACCACGATGCCAAGCCTCGTGGCCGCCTCTTTGTCGATGTTGTCCAGTGCCCACACCGGCCCGCACGATTGCCTTGAGCCGGTGATTGCCTGCGAGAACCTCCGCGGTGATCTTCACACCGCTGCGACAGATGGCTCCGTCGTGCCGGGCGAGCGCATCGCGGAGGTCATCCCCCTTCAGCCCCGTAGCGATTTCATGCTCGATCCCGCGGGCCCGGGCTTTTTCCAGCAGCGCAAGCCCGTCGGGACTGATTGGATCGAGAACGACAATCGACGGCATCAGGCGTTTCCTCCGGCAGTTCCCGACGGCCCCGTCGCACTGCGATGGGACTGACGAAACGCAGTCATGAAGTCACGAAGCTTTTCCACACCAGCCAGCGGCATGGCGTTGTAGACGCTGGCCCGAATGCCACCCACAGACCGATGGCCCTGGAGATCAACAAGCCCCTCATCAGCAGCTTCGGCCACAAAGGCCTTCTCCAGCTCTTCGCTCGGCAAGCGGAAGGTGACGTTCATGTCGGAGCGGCAGGCGGTGGCTGCGTGGCCCGTGTAGAAGCCCTCCGACGTATCCAGCGATTCGTAGAGCAGGGCGGCCTTGGCCGCATTGTGGGCGGCGAGGTTGTCGAGATCGCCATAGGTGTCGCGAATCCAGCGGCAGACCAGGCTGAGCACGTAGATCGCAAACACCGGCGGCGTGTTGGCTCGCGAGTCTTTCTCAGCATGCACCTTGTAGCTGAGCATGGCCGGCAGCGAAGCCGCTGACCGCTGGAGAAGGTCTTTGCGGATCACCACGACGGTCACCCCAGCAATGCCCGCATTTTTCTGGGCGCAGGCGTAGAGCAGGCCCATCTTCGAGACATCGACAGGCCGCGACAGAAAGTCACTCGAAGCATCGCAGACCAGCGGGGCGTCGCCCGTCTGGGGCATCTGCTTCCACTGCACACCCTGGATGGTCTCATTGGAGGTCAGGTGCACATACGCCGCCTGGGGCGATGCGGCCATCTCGCCCGGCTCGGGCAGCCGGGCGTAGTTGCAGCTCTTGCCGTCCCAGGAAACCGCCACGGAGCCTTCCAGAGCCGCCTGCTTGGCCGCCCCAGCCCCCCAGGTTCCGGTGACGATAAAGTCGGCTGGCTGGCTCTGCCCACGCAGCAGATTCATCGGGATCATGGAAAACTGCAGGTTCGCACCGCCCTGCAGAAAGACGATCTCGTGCGTGTCGGGCACGCCGAGCAGACCGCCGATGCCTCGCCGGGTTTCGGCAAGAATCTCATCAAAAGCTGGCGACCGATGGCTGATCTCGAGAATAGAACTGCCCACGCCCGGCAGACAGAGCATGTCGCGGCGGATCTCCTCAAGCACCTCCAGAGGCAGGACCGCCGGGCCGGGCGAAAAGTTGAACAATCGCTCCCCTGCGGCGGCACCTTTGCGATCCGTCACCATCGACCTCCGTGGAGTTTTTCCGCCAACCCAGAGAATGCTGGGCGTTGGGGGCAGAATAGGACCACGCCCCCAGGTGGTCAACGCCCGGGCATTGCCGGGGGAGTGCGAGGCCCTCGGCTTTAGCGGACAGGGCCCGTCGAGGCCGGCGTCATGGCCATGGCCGTACCGCCTGTCGCCCCGTCGCCACGAGACAGGCTCGCCACTTTGGACGAGACGACCGGCTGCTTCGGATCGAGAGCCAGGGCCCGTTCGTAGTTGGCCAGGGCCTGGCTCGTCTGGCCTGTCTGCTCCCTCAGACTGCCGAGGGCAACCAGCGGACGGGGGTCGGCTGGGTCCACGCTGATCGCATCGATCAGGTGGTTTTCTGCTGCCAGCAGGTTGTTGTTTTCATAGCAAAGCCTGGCCAACTCCATCCGCGGCTCAGGATCCGTGGGACGGGCGGCCGCCCATGCCTCGAGGCTGGCCACCGCCTCCTGGGAGCGGTCCTCCTCAATCAAGAGCACCGCCAGAGCCCGGTGGCAGGCTGCATGGTCGGGATTGCGGCTCAGGCAGAGGTGGTAGTACTGCTCGGCAAGCTGCTTATCAGACGGGCGGTTGAAGAGCTTTGCCTGCTGGTGATAGGTGGCGCCGAGATTATAGAAGCTGTCGGGATTGCCGGGCTGTTTGGCAAGGGCCTGCTGAAAGGCGTTGACCGCCCCCTGGTAGTTGCCCTGCTGGTAGAGCTGCACGCCCTCCGTATTCTCGTTGCCCCGCATGCCGCCACAGCCGGTCGCAACGAAGATCACCGCGACCGCCATACTTCGCAGACTGTGGAACACGTCTGCCGCCGCAGGATGCGGCGACCGGCGACCCCCAAAAACCTCGGCTTTGGGGGGCGTCGCTTGAGTGGAAAAAGACCATGGATGGCTTTTTCCACGGACAGGTAGCCACGCTGGAGTACGGTCTGCTGACCTCATGCGCTCTACCACTGCCGTTGCCGACACACGAAATCGCGGCAGCCAGCCTGCCGCAAGCCGCGGCAACGGTAGTGCTCCAGGCCACTGCAAACAAGTCCACTCAGGCCGAGCCCGTCCGGACATAGCCCAGCGACCGCACCACTTCGAGCACCTCACTGCAGGTGGGAAACAGGCGGCCCGTGCTCCGCTTGTAGATTTCCAGAGCCTGCATGAACTCCATCTCGTCGGCGGAATAGTCGCGTTCGCATGTGGTGGGATCGATCAGCCGCCGCCGGTTCCGTCGCCCGACAACACTCCCCGCTCGCTCGCCCGCACGCGTGACACACTTCGCAGCCATCAACCTCTCTCCCGAATACGACCAGCCGGCACAGGAAGAGAGATCGACTGCGAAGCCTGGGAAACTTTTCCGGTCACGAAAAGTTTCCGGTTTTTCCGGTTTTTCCGGATGAGCGAAACCCTGCTGGCCTCCTCTGGAGGCCACTCTCGGGCCGCTTAGCGGTTGTTGAAAAACTTCCGCAGGGCAGAGGCAGCCGCATCGCGAGACGAGTCGGTGTCATCTTTCGGCTTGGTGGGCAGCGTTCCAGGCTTCGATCGTGACTCCTTGATCGCTTCGACGAGCGATCCGCCGCGGGTCAGCGAGGAGTCGTCTTGCGAGCCAGAGTCGCCGGGCACGGCCCCCGATGTGGTCGATTCATCGCCGACGTTGATCGACGACTGCGACGCATCGTCAGAGCCCTGCGTCGAGGTGTCGGCCATGCGGATCGAGTGGGTGGTGTCCATGCCGCTCCCGACGTCCTCGTCGGCCATCAGCCACCGCGACACGTCTTCCTCCGATCGCTCCACATTGGGCATCGCGCAGGCCACGGTCAGCTCCAGCGAGCCAACACGCAGGCGATCACCGTCGTGCAGGACGGTTTTGGCTTCAATTCGCTTGCCATTGACGAATGTGCCGTTGCGACTGCCAAAGTCTTCGACGGCCACATGGTCGCTTTCCTTCAGCACCTGGCAGTGGCGGCGGCTCACTTCCTCGCTCAGCGGACGAACGTCGCACTCTTCCGAGCGGCCGATCAGCAGCCGCGGACGCTTGAGCACAATGGCCCGGCCTGCACTTTTGCCCGTGGCGACGATCAGTTTCGCCTCCATGGTGTTTCCCCTCAGGTGAAAGGCTTGCCCCGCAATCGCCTGCCGCCGCTGCCTTGCGAGGGAGGCGGCCAGGCTCTTCCCCGAGCACCGACCGACTCGACTACCAACTGTTATCGTATCACCAAACCCTCATGCTCACCACCTCCGCAGCCTGCGGCAACGCCGTCCACAGGAGGCGATCCTTCTCCTCCTTACCGTCGACCAAGCCAGGCAGCCGACCTGAACCGTTCTGCCCGTTCGGCAACGCGTTCGCCCCTACCATCCACCAGAAAAGGCCCGGCGAACTCACAGGTCATTCCCAGCGACGCTGCGAGAGCTTCGAGCCAACGCCGCACTAGCGTGTCGGCAGGGAGCAACACAACGCTGGTGTCGGGGCCCAGTTCGGCCAGCCCCGGCCTGGTGGAAGCTGGGCCGGCCTGATCGCACTGCCGCAGCAGCAGACTGCCGTGCTGGAGCACACTTCCAGAAAGCCGCCGCTGGGCGCTGCCGAGCACTTTGTGCGGCCCCACCACGACGTCGCCCATCGCCCGACGGTCGAAGCAGAGCAGCGGGCCGTCGGGGGCAGACTCACCAGAACCGCCGTCACGCCCGAAGTCTGCCGAAACCATCGCCGCCTCCAGGCCCATCGCACAGAGCACGTCGACCAGCGCTGTGTGGACGGCGTCGTAGAGCAGCTGCGGAGTGCTGGCCAGGGGATGCTGCCGCGCGACTGCCGCAGCATAGGTCTGGTCGGTACCGTGCAGGATGGCTCCACCGCCGCTGGGCCGGCGGACGAGATCAATCTCGGCCTCTCGAGCGAGCGACTCCGCCTCTGCAAGCTTCTGAAACCCCCCCATCGAGAGGGTGGGCCGACTCCAGGTGTAAAGCCGCACCATCATGCCTCCGCACGCCGCAGCTTCTTCGGCCAGCACTTCATCGGCGGCCATGTTGGTGGCACCACAGGCCGGGGCATCTTCCCACACGGTGAGCACGGACGCTTTTTCCGGAATCGACATCCAGGCCGGTGCTCCTCTGGGCTTCTCACAACGCAGCTCAGTGCGACCCGTCGCTGACCGATGCGTCGTAGGCTGCCTGATCCATCAGGGCGTCGAGCTGGCTCGGATCCGCAAGCTTGATCTTGATGATCCAGCCCTTGCCGTAGGGATCGCTGCCGAGCAGGTCGAGGTTGTCGGGCAGCTCAGTGTGCACCTCCACCACCTCCCCGGAGCAGGGGGCGTAGAGGTCGCTGACCGCCTTCACGCTCTCAATTTCCCCAAACGGCTCGCCGGCAGTCACTGGAGCGCCCACGGCAGGCAGCTGCATGAATACAAGGTCGGTCAGTGCCTCGACTGCATAAGCTGAGACACCGATCGTGGCCACGGCTCCGGGGGCGGCATCGCCCTCGACACGGATCCATTCGTGCGACTTGGCAAACTTCATGACGAGAGGCATCTCCTGATAGCTGGGCCGCACCCATCAGCTCTGGGCATCACGACCACACGGTGTTGCGGCTGGCCGAAGAGGATACCGCATTGGCCGGCCCGCGGTCAGACCTGCTGCCGCCAGCCGGGGAAGGGCAGAGGGCTGACAGTCGCTGGCTGGCGGCTGCCGCGGATGTCGACCTCCAGTTGCGTGCCGGGCTCAGCGAGCGACGGATCGACCATTGCCATGGCCACAGGCACCCCCAGCGATGGGGCGAAGCTGCCGCTGGTGACCAGGCCCAGCTGCTCCGCACCTCCGCTGGCAAACACGCCCGAGCCCTCGCGGGCGGGTCGCTTGCCAGAGAGCACCAGGCCCACTCGCTTCGTTGCTGGAGGCCCCTTCTGCATCGCGGCCAACGGCTCGCTCCCAGGAAAGCTGCGGCCCTCGAGCGAGACACCACGGCCGAGGCCGATCGCGAAAGGGTTGGTGTCTTCCACGAGTTCATGACCGTAGAGCGGCATACCTGCCTCGAGCCGGAGCGTATCGCGGGCCCCGAGCCCGCACGGCCTGGCAGCGGCATCGGCTGCAAGCAGGGCTTCCCACATCGCGACGGCATCCTCAGCGGCCACCACCAGTTCTACGCCATCTTCGCCGGTGTAGCCGGTGCGGCTGACCGCCGCCGAGTGGCCCGCGACAGCCGCAGCGCAGCAGCGATAGTTTTTCAGGGCGTTGATCCGCTCGGCATCGGCCGAACTGGCCAGCGAGGTCACGATGCCCATGGCCGCCGGCCCCTGCACAGCGATCATCGCCGTCTGCTGCGTGTGGTCTTCGAGCATGACGCCCTCGGAGGGCAGCCGGCTCCGCAGCCAGGCCACCACACGGTCGCGGTTGGAGCCGTTGACCACCAGGGCAAAGCGATCGTCGGCCTCGCAGGCGACCAGCGCGTCGTCAAGAATCCGCACGCCGCGGCCGCCGTTGTCGTCGGTGATCAGCGTGTAGCGGACGCCACCGGGCTGAAGATCGGCCACGCTGCGGGTGAGCATGCGATCGAGCCATTCGCGGCTCTTGGGGCCGCTGACGGCAAGCCTGCCCATGTGTGAGACGTCAAACAGCCCGCAGCCGCTGCGGGTGGCGAGGTGCTCCTCCACAATCGAGGCATACTGCACCGGCATCTCCCAGCCGGCAAAGGGCACAAGCCGGCCTCCGTGCTCCCGGTGCCAGGCATGCAGCGGCGTGGTCAGCAGCCCACCTGTTGGTGCCTTGCTCCCGGCTGCTGCGGGCTCGCCTGCGTGTGTTTCGCCACCGTTTCCTCTCGAATCACTCACCTGTCGGTTTCCATCCTCGGCGTGTCAGCCGCTTGGTGCTGCTGTGTGCTGCTGTTTCTCGCGAACCCCCGCGAGCCGTGCTGCCCACAGTGTAGTGGAGACGCCACGGATTGAAGGCCGTGGCGGAGGCGGCTACCAGCGGCGATAGCGTTTGCCTTTGCGGGCCTTCTCGGCAGGGGCTTTGGCCGAGGCTGCGTTGCCGGAGGTCTTTGCGGCGGGTGTCTTCGCAGCCTTGCTCCGCGGCCGGGGGCGGCGATCTTCAAGGCGAAACTCAGCCGAGCGTCGCTCCAGGTCAACCTTCGCCACGACCACCTGCACGCGGTCGCCAAGCCGGAAGCTATTGCCGCCGCGGTGGCCCGCGAGCATGTGACGGCGGCGGTCGTAGCGGTAGCTGTCGGCCGGCAGGCTATCGCGAGGGACGAGCCCTTCGGCCGGCAGCTCGATGCCTTGCACGAAGATCCCAAAGGCCTCCACGCCAGTGACCACCGCCTCCATCACCTCACCAACGCGGCTGCTGAGGTACAGCAGCAGCTTGAGCTTCACCAGCGCTCGCTCGGCTGCCTCGGCCCGCCGCTCCAGCTGCGAGCACGCCTCGCCCAGTTCGATCAGGCCGTCGGCCGGGGGCCGCCGCTTGCGGCCGAGGGCATCGAGCCGGCGGTGGACGGTGAGGTCGGGATAACGGCGAATCGGGGACGTGAAGTGGCTGTAGCAGTCGCTCGCCAGGGCGTAGTGGCCCGCCGGCTGCGGCCCATACACCGCCCGGGCGAGGCTCCGCAGCACGGCATAGTGGACGGCATGCACCTCCGGCGTGTCGCGGCTCATCCGCAGGAGCCGCTGCAGCTCAAAGCGGCTCTCGAGCGAATCGACCTCAAAGCCCAGCTCCGAGGCAAACTCCGTCAGCTGCCGCAGCTTGCGGGGGTCGGGCTGCGGATGCACGCGACGGAGAAAGGGAATGCCAGCCTCGGTGAGCAGCCAGGCGACCGCCTCGTTGGCCGAGAGCATGAACTCTTCGATGATCTGGTGGCTCTCGGTGTTGGCCACCACATGGGCACCGCTGACACGGCCGTCGCGATCGAGGTCGATCTTCACCTCCGGCATCATCAGCTCAAGCGACCCACGTGCGGTGCGGCGGGCACGGAGGATACGGGCAAGATCCCGCATCCGGCCGAGGAGCTCGCGGACGTCGCGTTGCATCGCCACCTCGCGGGTGGCGGGGTCCTGAAGAAAGACATCGACTTCTTCGTAGGCAAAGCGGCGGCAGCTGCGGATCGCGGTCCGCTGCACCTCGGCAGCGATGAAGGCGCCGTCGGGGGCAAACTCGATCCAGCAGGTGCGGGCGTAGCGGACCCGTTCGGGCTGCAGGCTGGCGAGATTGTTGGAGATGATCTCCGGCAGCATCGGGATCACGCGGTCGGGGAGATACACACTCGTGCCACGGGCGGCTGCCTCCTGATCGAGCGGCGAGCCCTCCTGCACGAAGTGGGCCACGTCGGCGATATGCACGCCGAGCAGCCAGTGGTTGCGGTCGATCCGCTCAAGCGAGATCGCGTCGTCAAAGTCGCGGGCGTCGACCGGATCAATCGTGATCACCACACGGTCGGTCAGGTCGATACGGTCGTCGCCAATCGACTCGTCGAACCGCGAGGCCTGCTGACGGGCATCCTCCATCGCCTCCTCAGGAAAGGGCCCAGGCAGCCCAAACTCGTTGATGATCGAGAGCGTGTCGACGCCCGGCTCGCCCGCCTTGCCAAGCACCTGGGTGATCACTCCCTCCCCATCCCGAAACACGGTGGGGAAGCGGACCATCTCGAGCACAACTTTGTCGCGCTCGCAAGCGCCTTTGGCACCTGGATCACCCACAGAGACCGGACGAGCGAAGGCGTCGCCGTCGATCGAGACGCGGCCGGTGCCCGCCGCCTCGAAGTAGCTGCCGACAAACCGGGTTGTTTTGCGGGCGATCACCTCCACGATCTCACCGGCCGGCCCTGGCCGCCGCACGTCGCGTGCCTTCGACACCCGCACACGGACCGTGTCGCCGTTGGACGCGTCACCGGCAGCAGTCGCCGGGATGTAGATGTCGCCTTCGCGGCTCCCTGGCAGGGCCCCTTCCGGCCGCACGAAGCCGTGCCCTCCCGACTTGCGGATGAAACTGCCAACCACGAGCGGCCCCTGGGGAACTGCACCGCTGGCATGCTGACGTTTTCCAGCCATGGCTATGCGGTGCGGCCCGCCTTCCCGTCGCCGCCGCCAGCTGCGGCACCGTGATCCCGGCCACGGAAAAACTTGCGGCCGTGGTTGGCGTGGTACTGCGTCCAGCCGCCATCCATCGAGGCCTCGTTTTGCATCAGCTGGATCGTGGAAGCCATCTGGGCGTCGAAGTGATCGAGGTGGTGCAGGGCAATCGCCTCGAGCGTCATCGGCAGCTTCGGCGCACCAAACTCGTAGTGGCCGTGATGGCTGGCAATCATGTGCTTGATGCGAATCGCCAGCTCCGCATCAAAGGGCCGGCCGAGCTGCTGCTCAACGGCCGAGATCTGGTCGTCGACGATCTCCAGGCCGAGCAACACATGGCCGAGCAGCTGGCCAGGATCGGTGTAGGAGAATCCTTTCTCACTCTCCAGTTCGACCGTCTTGCCGATGTCGTGGCAGAGCACACCGACGAGCAAGAGTTCCGGATCGATCGACGGGTAGAGCGGAGCAACGCGGGTGACCAGCCGGGCGAGGCTTGTGACATGGTCGACCAGGCCGCCGGCATAGGCATGGTGGTGTTTGATGCCCGCCGGGCTGCGTTTGAAGGCGTCGAGCAGAGGTCCCTGGGCCAGCAGCGACTCCGCGAGCAGCCGCAGATCGTCGTTGCTGATGGCAGCCGCGAGGCTGCGGAGCTCGTCAATGAGTCCGTCAATGTCGCCGCCGGAGAGCACGCGGTAGTCGGCCTCGTCGATGCCCCGCGGATCCACACGCTGGATCGAGGTGGCGATCACCTGCATGTTGCCCTGGTAGATCTGCGTGCTGCCCTCCACACGGACATACTCACCTTCCTCGAAGGCGGAAAACTCGGCATCGCCCGCATTCCACATCCGCGCGGTCACGCTGCCGGTGCGGTCGGCCAGTTCCACCTGGAGATAAAGCTGACCGTTGCGGTTGGGCCGCATCTGCTTCGCTGTCGCCAAAAAAACCTGGTCAATCGAGCCCTGCGGCGGCAGCTCCGTCACAAACCTCCGCTTCCCTCCCCGACCCGGCGGAACGAGCACTGGAGCGGCAACAACAGCAGGCTGAGACGAAGAGCGGGACATACGGCCAGGCATCTAAGATTCTGAAGGAAAATAATCGCCACGGAAGTCTACCGGAAACCAGCACCAACCACCGAACGAAGGGGTGAGTCCGCGGGCGGGCGGTGAGGAGACCGCGCGCGGGTGGTGAGGAGACCGCGCGCGGGTGGTCCGGCTCGGCAGGCGGCAAAAGTCGCGTCGCTGGGCCAGGATAGGCCAAACGCTCCGCGAGCGTTCGCCGACCCGCCGAGCCTTCACGTTCTGTCAATGACGGGAGAGGAAGTGAAGGAGACTGCGCGCGGGTGGTGAGGAGACCGCGCGCGGGTGGTCCGGCTCGGCAGGCGGCAAAAGTCGCGTCGCTGGGCCAGGATAGGCCAAACGCTCCGCGAGCGTTCGCCGACCCGCCGAGCCTCCACGGTTCGTCAATGACGAGAGGGGGACGGTGACGGAACGGGACGGGTCCTCGGGCCGCGAAGCGGCCTCGGCGAAGCCGAGGTGCCTGCAGCACCCGAAGACCCGTCCCGCTTGCGCACCCCCGGCCGCTGACCGCCGCTCCTGCGGCGGACAGGCCGTCTTTAAACCGCAAGCGAGGGGTGAGCCCGGGGCTGACCCTCCGGCGTATAGGAGCGAGCGACGCCCGGAGGGCCAAAGCGAAGCGGATATCCGAGCGAGCGAGGGCCTGGAGGGCCCGCAGTGAGCGTCCGGAGGGGCAGCCCCGGGCTCACCCCGAGCGACCCACCAAAGCGAAGCGGATATCCGAGCGAGCGAGGGCCTGGAGGGCCCGCAGTGAGCGTCCGGAGGGGCAGCCCCGGGCTCACCCCGAGCGACCCACCCCGCAGCGGACGGCTTTCGGCAATCAGGCCGACCGTCCTACAATCCCGCCCTACAGTCCACATGCCCCCGTGCCGAGAGCCGGCACGTCTGCCCCGGAGCACCCCATGCCCGCCAACGCGATTTCGCCGACCCGTGAAGAGGATTATCCCGAGTGGTACCAGCAGGTGGTGAAGGCGGCCGACCTGGCCGAGACCTCACCGGTGCGGGGCTGCATGGTGATCAAGCCGCATGGGTTTGCCGTGTGGGAACGGATGCAGGGGATTCTTGACAGGGAGTTTAAGGCGACGGGCCACGTCAACGCCTACTTTCCGCTGTTCATTCCGCTGTCGTTTCTGCAGAAGGAGGCGGAGCATGTGGAGGGCTTTGCCAAGGAGTGTGCGGTGGTCACCCACCACCGGCTCGAGAAGGGGCCCGATGGCACGCTGATCCCCACTGGGAAGCTTGAGGAACCGCTGATCGTGCGGCCCACGAGTGAGATGATCATCGGTGCGATGTATGCCAAGTGGATCCAGTCGTGGCGAGATCTGCCGGTGCTGATCAACCAGTGGGCCAATGTCGTGCGGTGGGAGATGCGGCCGCGGGTGTTTCTGCGGACGGCCGAGTTTCTCTGGCAGGAGGGGCACACGGCGCATGCCACGCGCGAGGAGGCGATTGAGGAGACGCTGAAGATCCTCGACATTTATGAGCGGTTTGCGGAGCAGGATCTGGCGGTGCCGGTGATCAAGGGCATCAAGCCTTCGGCCGAGCGGTTTCCGGGAGCGGTGGAGACCTGGTCGATCGAGGCGATGATGCAAGATCGCAGGGCCCTGCAGGCGGGCACGAGCCACTTCCTGGGCCAAAACTTCTCCAAGGCGCAAGAAATGAAGTTTGCGTCGGCCAGCGGCGGGGAGGAGTATTGCTGGACGACGTCGTGGGGCGTGTCGACGCGGCTGATTGGTGCGGTGATCATGACCCATTCCGACGACGATGGGCTTGTCCTGCCGCCGCGGATCGCGCCGACCCAGATTGTGCTGTTGCCCATCCATCGCAGCGACGAGGAAAAGGCCGAGGTGATGGCGGCCTGCGAGCAGATTGTGCAGCGTCTGCAAGGGCAGGCCTGGCGCGGTGAGCAGGTGCGGGCGGCGATTGATGCCCGTGATATTCGCGGTGGCGAAAAGACCTGGCAGCACGTGAAGCAGGGGATGCCGCTGCGGGTGGAGATCGGACCTCGCGACCTCGCCGCCAAGAGCGTGAGCGTGTTTCGCCGCGACCGCGGGCCGAAGGAGCGAGAGAACATGCCGATCGAGGCCTTTGTGGCCGGAGCGGCCGGGCTGCTTGAGGAGATTCAGACCGGGCTGCTCGAGCGGGCGAGGGCCCACCGCGAGGCCAACACGAAGCGGCTCGGGAGCCTGGCGGAGGTGACCGAGTTTTTCGCTGAGCCGGCAAAGGGCAGGGGGGTGCACGGTGGGTTTGCCGTGGTGCACGTTGCCGACGACCCGGCGGTGGCGGCGGCCCTCGATCCGCTCAAGGTGACGGTCCGCTGCATCCCGACCGAAGGCCCCGACGAAGCCGGCGCGTGCATCGTCACCGGCCAGCCGACGACGCGACCGAGCATCCTCGCTAAGGCCTACTAGCAGCCTGTGGAACACATCTGCTGCCGCGGGGTGCGGCGACCGGCGACCCTCAAAAACATTGGCTTTTTGGGGCGTCGCTGGACTGGGAGAAGGGCATGGATGGCTTTTTCCACGGACAGCCAGCCGGGGAGGATTCCAGAGCGACGACAGAACAGTCGCAGGAGGTCTATTATGGAGGCGGTGAGGTGTGCTGGCGGCGGGGCCGGCGGCGGCCTTCAATCAGACCACATACAGGGGAATGACGATGCATCGTGGGCCGAATGCGTGGATCGTGGCGGGCGTGGCAGCTGCTGTTGGGGCGACGATCGGCGGTGCGACCGCGGTCAGCGAACTCGTGCTTCAGCCGCTCCAGATCGGCGAGATGTCCATTGTGACGGCACTCTCCAGCGGACCCGCTCCCAAGCTCGTCACGCCAGAGATCACCTACGACTTTGACCGCATGATCGTCGGCGAGAAGGGAACGCACGAGTTTGCCTTCACCAACAACGGTGAGGCAACGCTCGAGCTCTCCAAGGGAGCCACTTCGTGCAAGTGCACAATCAGCGGCCTTGAGCAGACGTCGATCGCCCCCGGCGAAACGGCCAACGTGAAGCTTGAGTGGACGGCGAATCCGGGTGGGCCGGGCGGCGACTTCCGTCAGACGGCTCTGATCCTGACGAACGATCCGTTGCGGCCCGAGGTCACCCTCACGATCCAAGGCAAGTCATTTGCTATGTGGGACCCGTTTCCGTCGGGCCTGGTCTTCACCGACCTGCAGACCGATGCGGTTGCTTCGGCAACGGCCAAGGTGATCACCTATGGGGCACGGCCACCAGAGATGCTGTCAGTGCGGGTCAGTGAGGAGTCGAACGTGGTCACCAACCCGGTCGAGCAGAATGATGACGAGGTTGCTCGGGCGGCAGAGGTGCCCGCGTCGCCCTACTTTTCAGCGACCGCCGCCCCCTTTCGGAAGCGGAGTTTGCTTCCGTCGCCGGAGCCTCCGGCGGCTTTCTGGTGACCGTGACGACGGTGCCCCCGCTGCCGATCGGCCCCAGGACCAACCAGCTCGAGCTGCTCTTCACGATTCCAGAAGCCAGCGCAGACACCGTGGCCGACTCTGGGCTGATCCCCCCCAGGGAGCCCGAAGGCGGCTGGCTGGCAAAGCTGACCGTGCAGGCAAACGTTGTCGGCCCGCTCTCGCTGGCAGGGGCACAGTGGGATGCCACCCGTGAGATCGTGCGGTTGGGATCGCTCTCAACGGCCACTCGGCGGAAAGACCAAACTCTTTCTCACCGCCAAGGGTGAACACCGCGGTGTCGTCCGCCCGATGGTGAAAGAGGTTGTGCCCGCGTCGATGCAGGTGGATATCGGGGAGCCGACGGCCATTGGCGACGGTGTGGTGATGCGGATTCCCCTGTCGATCAGCATTCCGGCCGGTAGCCCCACCTGCAATCATCTTGGCAGCCAGCAGGGTGGACTGGGCCGTATCGTGCTCGAGACGGGTCATCCTGAGGTGCCCGAGTTGACGATTCCAGTTCGTGTGGCTGTCAGCCCGTAGCCTTGCGGCTGCCAATCGACCGCCCAACCGCAACGGAGGCCTCTCGTGTTGAACACCGTGCTGCCGATCCCAGCCAGATCGTCGTATCCGCTGGGGCTGCTGCTCTCGCTGATGATGCTGACGGGGCCGGCAGCTGCCGACCCAGGCTCCCGCGTGCCCGATCGCGGCCCTGATACAAGCGAGGCGGTGGCGGAAACCTTTCGGCAGAAAAACGGCTCCGTCTTTGTCGGCTGGTCCCGCCCGCAGGCGCTGCTGGTCATCACCGGTGAGCTCAACGGCTACATCGAGCCTTGCGGATGCACGGGCAAGGAAAATCAGAAGGGGGGGCTGAGCCGGCGACAGAACCTCCTGAGGGCAGTCACCGCCGCTGGTTGGCCGCTGGTGTCAGTCGACCTGGGCAACCAGGTTCGCCGCTTTGGTCGCCAGGCCGAAGTGAAGTTTCAGTCGGTGGCCGATGGGCTCCGTGAGATGGGCTACGCTGCGGTGGGCTTTGGCCCGGACGACCTGCGGCTTCCGGCTGAGGAGCTGATTGCCGCTGTCGCAGCGGTGGGAGATCAGGGCACGCCGTTCGCGAGCAGCAACGTGGGGCTGCTGGGGCTCGACGCCGGGCTGACACCGCGGTTTCAGGTCGTCGAAGCTGGAGGGCTGAAGATCGGCATCGCCAGCGTGATCGGTGATTCCGAGGCGGACACAATCCGCAATGATTCGCTGGAGATGATTCCTGCCGCCGAAGCGCTCGGCGAGGTTTCGCAGCAGCTCTCTGCGGCAGGCTGCGACCACCAGGTGCTGCTTTCCTACGCATCGCCTGAGGAGAGCCGCCGCCTGGCTGAAGCCTTTCCGCAGTTCGATGTCGTGGTGACGGCTGGCGGCGCCGACGAGCCCCCGATGATCCCTCCTCAGCTCAATAGCGACATCGGCGTGCTGGTGGAACTGGGCCACAAGGGCATGTTCGCCGTGGCGATCGGCTTCTACAACGATCCTCAGGCAGCAGCCACGGCCGTGCAGCCTCCCATGAAGACGTCGTCGGGGCGTTTCCTGAGGACGCAGCGGGTGCCGCTCGACGCCCGCTGGGGCGAGTCGGATGAGATGATTCGTTTGCTGGGAAGCTATCAGGTTCAGCTGGAAACCCTGGGGCTGCAGGGCCTCAAGGTTGGCACGTCACGGCATCCGAGCGGGCGGCGGTTTGCCGGGAGCCAAGCCTGCGCCGACTGCCACGCCACCGCCTACGAGATTTGGAAAGAATCGCCTCATGCCACCGCACTGACCACCCTCGAGGAGGCTGATCCTCAGCGAGACCACGACCCGGAATGCCTCTCCTGCCATGTCGTGGGGTGGGTGCCGCAGAAGTTTGAGCCTTACGAGGGAGGCTTCCTCAGCCGTGCCGAAACCCCGCAGTTGGCTCATCAGGGCTGTGAAAACTGCCACGGGCCGGCTGCAGCACACGCCGCCGTCGAGGCCGGCGATGTCATCGCCAGCGAGGTTGAACGAGATCGGCTCCGCAGCGAACTGGCGATGACGATCGACACTCCCGAAGGCCGCAAGCGGACGATCAACAACTGCCTGGAGTGCCACGATCTCGACAACAGCCCAGCATTCGACTTTGACGACTACTGGCCGGCGGTTGCCCACTCCGAGGAAGACGAGTGAGCCGCTGACCGAGAGGGGAGGGCTCAGCCTTCACCAAGGGCAGCCATCGCCTCGTCGGGAATATTGAAGTTGGCCGCGACGCTCTGCACGTCGTCGTGATCGTCGAGCCGCTCCATCAGGTCGAGCACCTTGCGAGCCTCATCGGGGCTTTCCACATCCACGGTGGTGGTCGGTTCGCGGACGATCTCGCTCGATTCAACCGTCACACCGGCAGAGGCGAGGGCATCGATGACGGCACTCATCACCGATGGCTCGCAGCGAACCTCCCACTGCTCAGGGCCGGGCGAAACGTCCTCAGCACCCGCCTCCAGGCCGATCTCGAGCAGCCGCTCCTCATCGCAGGCATCCAGTGGAACCCGCACGAGCCCACGTCGCTCAAACATCCAGGCCACACAGCCGGTCGCGCCGAGTTTCCCGTCGCACATCTCAAAGATCTTGCGAATCTCCGGCGCGGTGCGGTTGCGATTGTCGGTCAGAATTTCACAGAGCACAGCCACGCCACTGGCGCCATAGCCCTCGTAGACGCTCTCCTCGAGGTTGCCCCCCTTCAGCTCGCCGGTGCCCGCTTTGATAGCGCGGTTGATGTTTTCCTTGGGCATGCTCACGGCCTTGGCCGCATCAATCGCATACCGCAGCCTCAGGTTGGCGTCGGGGTCGGCTCCACCGTGCTTGGCCGCCACGATGATCGCCTTGGCGAGCTTGCTCCAGAGCTTGCCGCGCTTGGCATCGACCAGCGACTTTTTACGGGCGATGTTGGCCCAGTGGGAATGTCCTGCCATCTCCGTCACCTCCTGCTGACAACGCTCTGCCCCGAGGGCCTACCTCGGCTTCCTTTTTGCCAGCTGGCGGGAGTGCCCGCTGCCGCTCGCCGTTGTCGCGGACTTTTTACCGCTCGAAGCTTTCCCTGTGGCTTTCTTGGCGTTGCCGACGCTTGCCTTGCTGGCAGCTTTCCCACCGGCGGCCGACTTCGACGAAGACTTCTTGGCGGCCGACGCTTTGGCGGCCGACGCTTTCTTTGCCTTCTTCGCTGCCGCCGTCGTGGCATCTGCCTTGGACGAAGCCTTCTTCTTGGCGGATGCTTTCTCCGCAGCTGGTGCAGGCTCGACTGATGTGGCCTGCTCGGCAGCCTCCGGCTTGATCGTCAGTGGCCGGGCCATGTTCGGTTTCACCACGAAGGGCTTAGGACCAGACTTGCCCGGTTTTCCATCAGCAGTCCGCTTGGGACCGGAACCAGGTGGAGGCATGGGCGTTTTACCCACAGGCCTGGCCGCTGCCTGCGGACCCGCCGGCCGGTGATCTTCACTCGGGCCAGCCTCGAGCCCTTCCCCGCCTTCCGCTGCTTTGGGAGCCACCAGCGAGGCCCCACGCTTGGGAAACAGATCCTTCGCATCGGGATTGATCGTGAGCACGAGCGTGCGAAACTTCGGCGAGTGGATGTTGGCCAAGAGATCCGCACCAAACTGATGCAGCTGCGACGAAAACTCCTTCCCCGACTTCTTGGGAATCGCCCGCTCGAGCCAGGGCACGCTCCGCGAGTCGTATTCCTCTTGGCTGATCAGCCCAGCCAGCCAGAGAACAGCCAGCCCGCCGTCATCGAGCGGGATCGTGTGGCCGCCAAGCCCCGTTGAGACCACAAACGACGTCACAAACGACGGCACACCCTGCAGGCCCTGGAGCGTCTTGACGCCATTGGCGATGGAGTTCTTGCGGGCATGCTCGAGCGAGAAGCTGTAGGTTGATTCAAAGACACTCTGCAGCACCCGCCGCAACGAAAGGGCAGCCCGCGACGGATCCGGGAGCGGCTGGAGGGCCTCGGCAAGTTCGGCCACAGTCGTGACTCGAACCTCGTTGAGATCAAAGTAGTTTTCGCCCAGTTGGGCGAAGGCCTTCTCGGCCGCTTCGTAGCCGGCATTTTCCAGACAGCAGGCAAAGAGCACCTGCTCAAGCACCGACCGGCCCGTGTCCGGAAGCACCGTCTTGTAGTTCTGTTTGAGGACCTTTTGCAGCTTTGTGAGCAGCTGCGTGCGTGTCGGTGTGGCCATGCGTGTTTTTTGAGACTCCAGCAAACCTGAACTCTGTTTCGCCCCCCGGCAGGCCACCGGTCGTGATGGCACTGCCAGCCTTCATGTATCTGACGCATCGGGCGGCTGCGGCGGCTCCGAGGCCTGCTCATCAGCGGGCTCCTCCGCTTCAGCCTCGTCACTGGGCGGAAGCACCTGTCTGAGCATCTGGTCGATCTCGAACGCGTGCTTCACGCCCTTGTCGAGCTCAAACCGCAGCCGCGGCGTGTAGCGAGTTTCGATCGAGTCGGCGATGCGCGACTGGAGATACCCTGCCGAATTCGCCAGCCCACGGAGGGCTGTCTGCTGCTTCGAAGGGCTCCCCATCACCGACACGTAGACCGTGGCCGATCGCATGTCGGGAGCCATTTCGGCCCGTGTCACCGTCACGTCTCGAACCCGCGGGTCACGCACTGAGGTGAGAATCGCCATGCTCACCACTTCGCGAACCGCCTCGGCTGCTTTGAGGAGTCGTCTCGTGCTCACGCCTCAGTGCCTCACGACAGCGTGCGGGCCACTTCCTCGATGCGATAGCATTCGAGGATGTCCGCTTCCTTAATGTCGTTAAAGCCGACAAGCTTGATGCCGCACTCGAGGCCGTCACGGACCTCCCGCACGTCATCTTTCTCCCTTCGCAGCGAGTCAAGCGCGTAGTCGCCGAGCACAACGCTGTCGCGGACAACTCGGATGCGTGCATTGCGATGGATCGTACCGGCGATAACGCGGCACCCAGCGATCACACCAAGACGACTGATAGAGAAGGTCCGCTGCACCAGCGCCCGGCCGAGTTCGGCCTCCCGCCGCTCCGGCGCCAGCATCCCTTCCAGAGCGTCTCGCAGGTCATCGGTGACCTGATAGATGATGTCATACCGACGAATCTGAACACCACGATCTTCTGCCGCCGAACGGGCCCGCTCGTCGGGAGCCACATTGAAGCCGATGATCACCGCGTCTGACGCATCGGCCAGAGCCACGTCGGCCTCGGTGATACCGCCCACGGTCGACTGCAAGACACGGACGCCTACCTCTGGATGCTCAAGCTTCTGCAGCTCTTTGAGGATCGCCTCGATCGACCCGCGGACATCGGCCCGGATGATGAGGTTGAGGATGGGGGTCTTCTCGGTGTCGAGACGATCAAAGAGGTTCTCAAGGGTGACATGCACGGGCTGCTTGGAGAGATGCGTCTCGCGGCGGATTCCCGAACGCTTGATCGCAACTTCGCGGGCCTTGGCAATCGATTCGACGACATAGAACCGCTCACCAGGCGCCGGCGCGATATCAAGACCAGCAACAAAGACCGGCTGTGAAGGGCCTGCTTCCTTCAGTCGCATGCGGCGGTCGAGCGTGTCGGTCATTGACTTCACATGGCCGCTCGCCTCACCACACACGATCGCATCACCAACGCGAAGCGTTCCCTTTTGAACCATCAGACACGCCACGACGCCCCGCCCCTCATGCACCGACGCATCGAGGCAAACGCCAGCGGCACCGCGATCAGGATTGGCCCGCAGATCGTGCAGTTCGGCAATCGTCAGCAGCGTCTCGAGAAGATCCTCGACACCTTCTCCCGTCAGGGCGCTGGTCTTCACGACTTCGGTCTCGCCACCCCACTCCGACGGCAGGAGCTCGTTGGCGGCCAACTGCTGATAGATGCGATCGACATCAGCACCCGGCAGGTCCATCTTGTTGATACAGACCACGATCGGCACAGCAGCGGCCCGGGCATGACTGATCGCCTCTTCCGTCTGCGGCATCAGGCCGTCGTCTGCGGCCACCACAATCACCGCACAGTCAGTGACGTTGGCCCCGCGGGCACGCATCTGCGTGAAGGCTTCATGGCCCGGTGTGTCGACGAACGTGACCGATTTGTTTTCGTGTTCGTTGTTTTCCCGGTTGACCGTGTAGGCCCGGATATGCTGGGTGATACCACCGCTTTCGCGAGCGGCCACGTCGATCCCCAGAATGCGGTCGAGCAGCGACGTCTTGCCGTGGTCAACGTGACCGAGGAAGGTGACCACCGGGGGCCGCGGCATGCGCAACGAAGGATCCTCTTCGACCGCGTCAAAGCCGGCAATCAGGTCCTTTTCCAGGTCTTCGGGCGTCTTCAGATCAAGCTCGACACCAAACTCGGCTGCCAGCAGCTCGACGGTGTCGCGATCGAGAGACATCGCCATGCTGGGCATTGCCTCCGTGCCAAACGCCAGCAGCCGCTTGAGCACCTCACTGGCAGCCAAGCCAATCGCCTCCGAGAAGGCACGCACGGTGCACGGAACCTGAATCGACGCGTTGGCCTTGCGAGGCGCTGCCGTCGAGACGGTTTTGCGTTGCCGCTGCGGACGGCGACGACGCATGCCGCGATCGTCGTCGTCTCCCGATCGCCCACGGCGATCCGTGGACCGCTTGCGGGCAAGCTGCCGAACCTCGCGTCCACCGAGCAGATCACCGCCCTCAGTGCGGCCCCCGACCTTGGCCGGCGGTGAACGGCGGAGCCGCCCACCCGGCTCCATCACCGGAGGCGCCGCAGGCTCGCCACCTCGCCCACCACCCGCAGGCCGCTGCCGCCCTGCATCGGCCTGCCGCTGCTCATGCTTTCGCATGTGCTCAGCAAGCGGCTTAGAACCACCTGCCTTGGCACTCCGGATCGCATCGAGGGGGAGCTTCACGTCTGGCTTCTGCGGCGCCGGCTCTTGCGACGTACGAGCGACCGGCTTCCTGGCCGCGGGCATCGGTGCCAGCTTAAACGTAGGCCGCGGTGCCGGCCGTGAAGCCGATTTTGGTTTGACCGTCGGCCGCGGCTTGTCGCCTGCCGCGAAAGAAGAACCGGGCCTCACAACTGGCCTTCCACTAGCGATGCCCTGAGCCGGGGCCCGCGATTCCGCAGACAGCGGTGGTGGCTGTGAAGGCGTTGCGGGGGCAACCGGCGGCTTCGCCTCGGGCGTCATCGCCGGAACGGCAGGCTGCGGGGTGACTTTACCAACAGGCGGAACAGCGACAGGCGGAACAGGAGGCTTCGCCGCAGGCCTGACGGGAGCCTTCACTGGCGGCTTCGCCACAGGCGGCACCGGCTTTGCGGGGCGGCCTGTCACTCCAGTCGGAGCGATATAGTCTTCACGCCGAAGGGCGGTTTTGGCTGGCGGAGGCTTGACGGCTGCCGGAGCGACTGACGGTCGCTCCGGCGGCTTCGACTTTGCCGACATGAACTCCCGCAGCTTGGCGACTTCCTCGTCGCTGAGACTCGCGAGGGCTGACCCCTTGTCGTGAATGCCGGCACGGGAGCAAATCTCGACGAGCTCTTTGCTGTCGAGCTTCAGCTCCTTGGCCAATGTGTAGATACGGACTGCCACTCGCTATCCTTCCGGTCGTGGCACCAGCATTGCCGGCCCACGCCAACCACTCACCGTGTCTCAGATCACCCTTTTGTCGCCCATCACCCGACCAGACCTGCGCGAACAGCGATTGACTCGCTCCTCGCGGCTCCCTTGATGAGGAGGCACCCGTGGCAGACGCATGACCAAAGACCACCCGCTGGCAGCCTGGCCTCCGTGCCGACACCTTCACGACGTCGTGCATGGTCCGCTCATCCTGTCACGTGCCTCACCTCTTCCACCTTTCGGAATCGTGTCAATGAATCGGTAGTGTATCATCCCTGCCGCCGAAAAAGCGAACCCAGCTCGCAGGCAGCCCGAACAAGTGGCGGTAAACGCCGGGCTCCCTCTCCAGCCAGCCCGTCTACTCCACCGCAGCTGCCTCTCCGCTGGCATCGCCCACCGCATCGGCATCGCCCACCGCATCGGCATCGCCCGCAAGCGGATCTGCCGCCGCATCCGACACCACTTCGCTGACGGCAACCCCGGCCTCAGCGGCTGCCGGAGGTGCGTCGGGAGCCTGAGCGGCTTCATTTTCCGCCGCCTGCACGGCCACCGCCGCATCGATCTGATCCTGCTCACGCTGACGACGCCGCTGATCGGCAGCGGCCTCTTCGGCAATCGCTGCCCGCCGCTCAGCCTCATTCACAATCGCATCGACGGCCTCCTCTGAAAGGCCGCCCATCTCCATGAGATCTTCCGGTTCAATCACCGAGAGATCGTCGTAGGAGAGGAAGCCCTCGCCGACGAGCCGCTCGGCCACTTCCGGCTCAAGCCCCTCGATCGAGGCAAAGCCGTCAACCGCCTTCTCAATCTGCTGATCGAGCTCGTCGCGGGTCATGATCTCGATATCCCAGCCGCAGAGCTTGCTCGCCAGCCGCACATTCTGCCCTCGGCGGCCGATCGCCAGCGAGAGCTGATCTTCGCGAACGAGCACGATGCCGCGACCGAGCATCTGACAGAGGATCACCTCGTCAACCTCAGCTGGCTGGAGGGCATTGGGCACAAGAACCTGGAGGTCGTCGCTCCACCGCACAATGTCGATCCGCTCGCCGCCGAGCTCTTCGACGATGTTCTTGATGCGGTTGCCACGCACGCCCACGCACGCACCGACGCAGTCGACACGGGCGTCGGAGCTGATCACGGCAACCTTGCTGCGGTACCCAGGCTCCCGCGAGATCGCACGGATCTCAATCACCCCGTCGGCGATCTCTGGGATTTCCTGCTCAAACAGCCGCTGCACAAGCTGCGGACGGATACGAGAGAGGATGATCTTGACCCGGCTTCCCTGCTTCCGAACCTCGAAGATCGTGGCCCGGATCCGCTCATTGGGATGGTACGACTCACCCGGAATCTGCTCGCTGCGGGGAAGGATCGCCTCAGTTCCGCCCAGCGACACGGTGGCCATTGCGCCCTCATGGCGGCTCACGACACCCGACACCATGAAGCCAACCTGCTCTTCATACTCGTCGTGGATCGCGTCTCGCTCGGCCTCGCGGATCTTCTGAATGATCACCTGCTTGGCCGTCTGAGCACCGATGCGGCCAGAAAGTTCTTGGGTGTCGATTTCGACGCCGTCGTGCGTGCCGCTGACACGGCCGTGTTCACGATCAATAGCGATCACGATTTCGGCATTCTCGCCATACTGTTTGGTGAGCGCCGTGACGAGCGCCGACTCAATCGCCCCGAAGACGATCTCTTTGTCGATGTTCTTGTCGCGATGGATGGCGTCTACGACGCGAAGAATTTCGTCGGGCTTCATGGCGCTCCTGTGGTTTAGCTTCTCGCAATGACGACACGGCCAACGCGACGAAAGCCCACAAAGGACGAGGACGTCGTGCCGGGCAGTATGCCGGCTCAACCGACGCCATTCACGTCATGGACGCCGAGCGGCTCTTGCGAGCCGCTTCAACGGTTTTCCTAGGAGCGAAACCCTCTTTCCCAGGACCGCAGCCAGCGGTACAGCCCGATCCGGCCCGAAGGCCGGAAACTCGCACGGTACGGGGGCTCAGATGGGTTGTCAAGCCACGGCAGCCGCCCCCGCTCGGCGGGCCGTCTGACAGCCAAGCTCAGCCACTCCAGCGGCCCAGCACCACGGCAGCAGCCTGGCCCTGCGGTGTGGCTGAAACCGAAATGCAGGTCTCGCCAGCCGGCTCACCACCACGGGCCGGCTGAATCGGGCAGTCTGGATCAGTCGTCTGATGGTTGAGGAGGGGGAAGAGTGTCCCTCGCTGCATGGCGATGATGCTGATGGCCATTTCCACCAAGCCGCTGCCTGCCCCAAGGTTGCCCATGTGGCTCTTGGCCGCCACGACCGGCACACGGCCGACGGCCTCCCCGAGCACATCCCCTAAGGCGGCCGCTTCGCCGCGGTCGCCGAGGGTTGTGCTGACTCCGCGTGCATGCACATGGCCGAGCGACGCAGCCGACACTCCAGCCATTTCCACGGCACGCTGCATCGCCAGGCCCATCGCCCGTCGGTCGTCGCCAACGCAGCGGAGATCACAGGCTGTTCGAGCCCCGTGCCCCAGCACTTCGGCATGAATGGTCGCCCCTCGCGCAACAGCATGCTCCAGTTCTTCAAGCACGAGCACGCCGCCGCCCTCGCCGAGCACCATCCCCGAACGACCGGCATCGAAGGGACGGCTCCAGGTGGTTGGATCGCCGTCGCCCATGGCCACCTGGCAGCTCTGCAGTGCGTGCACCGTCTTCATCGGATGGATCCGTGTGCCAGTGGCTCCAGCAAGCATGACATCCGCCTGCCCTCGCTGGATTGTGGACACGGCCTCCCCCACCGCCAGATGGCCACTCGACTCACGCATGGTGAGCGAGTTGCTCGGCCCCTGCAGGTCGTTGTAGATCGCGATGTGGCTCGCCGGCATGTTCGGCAGGTAGAGCAGCAGCCAGAGCGGCGCCATGCGAGGCAGCCCCTCCTCGGCCCACTTGTCGAAGGCAAAGCCGCCATCCTCGCTGCGGCAGTGGGCGACTGACGTGGTGAAGTCGTCTGGCATCGTGAGCATGTAGTCGGAGCCAAAAACGCAGCCACACCGCGTCGGTTCATGGTCACCACCAACGATGCCCGCATGCAGCAACGCCCGCTGGGCTGCCGCGACAGCCATCTGGCTCTCGCGGCACATCACCTTCTGCCCTTTGCGGATCGCACGCTTCTGCGGAGCCTCCAAGGGTCCGTAGTTGGCGATGTCACCGGTGAACTCGGTGGCCTCACCGCCATGGTGCAGCGGCAGGCCGGCGGTGGAGAAGCCACGGATTTCGCAGACGCCACTGCGGCCTGCGATCAGCGATTCAAACACCTGATCAAGCTCGAGACCGAGCGGGGTGACCACACCCATGCCCGTTACCACGACGCGCCGCTGTGCGGACGAACTCATGCACCGTTTCCTATCCTGGGTTGCCTTGACCTCTCTCGACCAGCGAACTCGACCGGCATGACAGAGTCGCCGCCAGCTCCACCTGGCACTTCGCCTCAGGGCCGCGATTCGCGACACTCTGCATGGCAAGGAGCGGTTCCTGCGAGCAGGGTTCCACTCTGGCAGTCAGAGGCTTGGAATTCGCGGAGTATAGGCTGACGCCGGCTTCGCTGTCTTGTCGAGACGTCGGACACGCCATCACGAACCGGCTGCCGCTGGGGGACCAGACGCAAGTCGCGGCTCGACGACCACAAGCACGTCCATCCGCAGAGCTGCTGGAGGCAGCAGCGTGGGGCCGCCAGGCTTGGCCGGATCGGGCACAGGCCAGGGCACAAGCCCCAGGCCGATCACCAGCGCCTGGCTGGCAGGCCATCGAAACCGTTCACCAACCCGCACAGATGACGACTGCGGCACCTCGATGTTCACCCGGCCGCGTTCGGCGGTTGGCACATCCACCGCGACGGCGGCCATCCGCTCGATCTGGTCGATACGACACCTGAGAATCGCTTCCACTGCCGTCCCATCCGCGGTCATCAGCGGCTGCACTTCGACCGAAAGTCCCTCGTCGCAGCCGCTCGTCACCGGCTGCCAGCCAGGAGCCGTGGGCGTGCCGGTGGCGACATCCCGCACATAGGGCCGTCGCCTCCCGCCGGAGATCACAGCCGGCTGGCCATTTGCCGCCAGCACTGGCCCCGTGGGAACCTCACGAAAGTCGTTCCGAGCCCGCAGCGTCGCCAGCAACAAGGCGGCCGATTCCCGCGGCATCATCCAAGCCTGCACGCCGGGGGTGGTCGTGGGCAACGGTTGCATGGTGGAGGCGACGTCGGCTCGCCACGAGGGGCTGCCAACGCCCACGACCCGCACCAGAAAGCGATGCGGCGAGCCGGCATCAGCCACAAATCGCTGCACGATGTCGGCGACGCGGGCCTGCATGTCGGGCACGTGAAAGCAGGTCAGCGTCGGTGGGATTCGCAGCCAGGGCGGCGAGCTGACTGCCATGCCAGCTGGCGTAGCCAGTCTCCTGCAGCACCCAGTCGACCACCAGCTTCTCGCTGCCTATCCCCGCCTGTTCCACAAACGGGGCAATCGTGTAGGTCTGGAGTTGCTGCCCGTTTTCTGCTGGCAACGAACTGCCGTCGGCCCACGCCGTCGGTTTCACCGACACCGTTTGAAACCCGTCCGCAGGCTGCGGCGGCTGCCCAAACGACAGCCCACCCATCAGCATTCCGCTCGCGCAGACAAGAAGAAAAACTCGGCCCATCCGCACACAACTCCTGAGAAGGTGGGAGACCGTAGGCAGAGCAGGGCAGAGCCCGCAAGCCGAGTTGCCCCCCGCGCGGCCGCAGTCCGCCGCTCTCGCTTCACGCCCGCGAAGCCATCCTGGCCTTCGCAGGCTAGAGGCCAAGAGAACGGGACGGGTCCTCGGGCCGCGAAGCGGCCTCGGCGAAGCCGAGGTGCCTGCGGCACCCGAAGACCCGTCCCGCTTGCGCGCCCCCGGCCGCTGACCGCCGCTCCTGCGGCGGACAGGCCGCCCTTAAACCCGTAAGCGAGGGGTGAGCCCGGGCCGAATGAGCCGGCCTTGCAGTCGAGCGCACTCGCTTCACGCCTGCGAAGCCATCCTGGCCTTCGCAGGCTAAGGCGACCAGTCAGAAAGCCAAGGTTTCTGACCGGCCGCAGGCCGCCGCATCCTGCGGCGGACAGGCCGCCCTTAAAACCGTAAGCGAGGGGTGAGCCCGGGCCGAATGAGCCGGCCTTGCAGTCGAGCGCAGCCCGGAGGGCGAAAGCGAGAATGCACGAGTGAGCGAAGCCAGGATGGCGAAGCGAACGCTCGGCGAATCGGCTTGGGCTCACCCCGAGCGACCCCGAACGCTCGGCGAATCGGCTTGGGCTCACCCCGAGCGACCCCGAACGCTCGGCGAATCGGCTTGGGCTCACCCCGAGCGACCCCGCGTTCAGCCCGTAAACCGACCCAACAGCAGCGAAGCGTTGTGGCCGCCGAAGCCAAAACTGTTGCTCATGGCGAGATCGACCGTTGCTTCGCGGGCCTGATTGGGGGTGTAGTCGAGATCACACTCAGGATCGGGGTTTTCCAGATTGATTGTCGGGCTGATCACCCCTGAGTGATCGTGAGGGCACAGACCACCATCTCGATGCCGCCGGATGCCCCCAGCGTGTGGCCCAGTTGGCTCTTGGTGCTGGAAACGGCGAGGGAATGGGCATGCGGGCCGAAGACTCTCTTGATCGCCGCCGTCTCGGCTCTGTCGCCCAGCGGAGTGCTTGTGCCGTGGGCGTTGACGTAGTGCACGTCCTGCGGAGACCGAGCGGCATCCCGCAGGCGCCATGCTCATTGCGCGGGCGGCACCGGTGCCATGCTCGTCGGGCTGGGTGATGTGGCCGGCATCGCCGCTGGCGCCGTAACCGAGCAGTTCGGCGTAGATGCGGGCTCCGCGGGCACGGGCATGCTCGAGTTCTTCGATGACGACGACGCCGGCACCCTCAGCCAGCACAAAGCCATCTCGATCAGCATCGAATGGTCGGCTCGCCTGCTGGGGGGCGTCGCTGCGGAAGGAGAGGGCTCGCATGTTCTGAAAGCCGGCGAGGCCCATCGGCGTGAGCGCAGCCTCGCTGCCACCGGTGACCATCACATCCGCGTCGCCATACTGAATCGTCCGCAACGCCTCCCCCATCGAGTTGGCGGCGCTGGCACAGGCCGTCGCCACGGCCGTGTTGGGCCCCTTGATTCCATACTTGCTGGAAACATGGCCGCTGGCTGAGTTGACCATCAGTTTCGGAATGGTGAAGGGCGACACCTTGTCGATGCCCTTGGTGAGCAGCCGTTCGTGCTGCGACTCAAACTCCGCCAGGCCGCCAATGCCAGATCCGATCACCACGCCACAGCGAAAAGGATCTTCTTTCGCGAAGTCGATCCCTGAATCAGCGACCGCGTCGGTAGCACTGGCGAGCGCAAACTGCGTGAAGCGATCGAGTCGCCGCAGCTCTTTGGAGGAGGCGATACCTTCCTCCTCGCCCTTCCAGGGAACCTCGCCCGCAAACTGCACGCGATAGCCGCTGACGTCAAAGAGCGTGATCGGCCCGACACCGCTCTCGCCACGAACGACCCGCTCCCAGAACGTGTCGACCTTTCGGCCCAGGGACGTCACCACTCCCAAGCCCGTCACCACGACACGACGCTTCATCCTGCCAGCTCAATCCAAAACGCGGTTGTGGGGGCCGAGAACAAACGACCCCATCAGCAATTCACGGCGAACGGCACACAGCCCTTCGCGGGCTTAGGCCTGACTCTTCTCAATGAACTCGACCGCCTGCCCAACGGTCTGGATCTTTTCCGCCGCGTCGTCGGGAATATTGATCTTAAACTCTTCCTCGAGTTCCATGACCAGCTCGACGGTGTCGAGCGAATCCGCACCGAGATCGTTGATGAAAGAAGTCTCGGGAGTGATCTGGTCCTTGTTGGCTCCCAACTGGGAAGCAACGATCTCAATCACTCGTTCCTGAACAGATGCCACGTCTGGTCTCCTCGTGTCGCGTGTGGTCGATGCGTGCAATGACGGACGAACGCTCCCGCCTGCACATGCCTAAAACTACCTGCAAAAAACCTGTTAAGCCGCTCCGAAAGCGACGCCAAGAGCTCTTGCGAACAACTGCTCCTCTCGTGGCATGGCCGCTCGTCCAGAAACGAACAACCCACCGCCTCGACAGGCTTGGTGCCGTGCCCGACCAGCGCGTGACGCAGGCAGATATACCCGCTGTTTCCCACACTGTCCAGACCTGAGCTCCCCCCCTCTCACGGCAGTTTTCACGAACTTCTTAGCCAATCAGCCCCCCGTCAACCACCATCACCTGAGCCGTCAGGTAGCTGGCCGAAGGCGACGCGAGGAAGAGCACGGCGTCGGCGATCTCCCAAGCCTCGCCAAGCCGCTTGGCGGGCACCCGCTTCTTGACCTCGTCGAGCAGAGCTGGACCGAGCGCCTCGGTCATTTCGCTGGCAATAAAACCCGGCGCCACGGCGTTGACCGTGACCTTTCGGCCGGCGAGTTCTTTGGCCACGGTCCGCGTGAGGCCGATCAAGCCCGCCTTCGACGCCGAGTAGTTGGACTGGCCGGGATTTCCGATCATCCCGGAAACGCTGGCCACGTTGACGATGCGGCCGTATCGCTGCTGCATCATCGGGCGGCTCGCTGCTCGCATGAACAGGAAGGGCCCCCGCAGGTTGGTCGAGATGACGGCATCCCATTCGTCATCGCCCATCCGCGGCAGGAGTGTGTCGCGGGTGATCCCGGCGTTGTTGACAAGAATATCGACCTTGCCGAAGGCCTCAACGATCGCCTCGACGGTCGCCGTGACGGCCTCGGCGTCGGAGACATCGCAGGGGAAAGCCCGGGCTTCGCCTCCCGCTGCCGTGACGGCCTCCACGAGCGACGCGAGCTTTTCCGCGTTGCGAGCCACCGCCGCAACCTTCGCTCCATTGGCTGCAAGGGTTTCGGCAACCGCTCGGCCGATGCCCTGAGAGGCACCCGTGACAATGGCGACCTGGCCACTGAGATCGACGGCCAGCCGAGCCGGGGGGGTAAGATTCTTCTCCGCCATTCTGCGTTGATCCTTCTCGAGTTCTCGCACGGGCCCTGCTTTCGCATCGGCCCTGGTTCTTGCATGCGGCCTGTTTTTTTGCATTCGGTTGAGCGGTCGCGACGGCCATCTGGCTCGTCACCATAGCGTACGCGTCGCCGTTCTTATACGCCCCTGGCCGACGGAGAAACCCCGAGCGGCTTGCCATTGCTTCCAAGCAGCTTCCGCGAGCGGCAGCCTGAGTTTTCCAACGCCTGGCGACTCAGTCGAGAGCCCCGTAGCTTGGCAGTTTCCGTGAAATCCGCTTCAAAAGCCCGCGCAACACACGCCCCGGCCCAACCTCCCAGCAGCCGTCGACCCCCGACGCGAGCATGAACTCGATCGAGGCTTGCCATTCGACGACACCGCAGACCTGACGGGCGAGCAGCTGACGGATTTCAGTCGGGTCGTCGTGCGGCCTGGCATCCACGTTGCTCACCACTGGCAGCCGGGGCGGCCGAATCTCGACCGCATCAAGGGCTGCTGTGAGTCGCTCAACAGCAGGCTGCATCCTCGTGGTGTGAAACGCACCGGCCACTTCCAGCCGTACGCACCGCATCGCCCCGGCCTCGGCGGCAGCAGCCTCAAGCCGCTCGCAGGCAGCCAGGTCGCCGGAGGCGACAACGTTTCCCGGACAGAGCACATTGGCAACCTCGAGCACGTCACCTCCGCGGCAGGCATCGCAGACCGCTGCGACGGCCTCTCGCTCCAGGCCGAGCACCGCCACCATGCCACCCGGGGTCGCTTCAGCGCAGTCCTGCATCGCCCGCCCCCGCTCAGCAACGACACGAATCGCATCGTCGACCTCGAGCGAGCCGGCGAAGACCAGGGCCGTGTATTCACCGAGCGAGAGGCCGGCTGCCATGCGAATGTGCGGCAACGGAGAATCGGCACGTCCCTCAAGGATCGTCAGGGCTGCCAGACTTGTGACCAGCAGCGCCGGCTGACTGACTGCGGTCGTGTTGAGCTTGTCGGCTGGCCCATTGCGACAGACTTCGGCGAGATCGTAGCCCAGGATGGCCGATGCTCGGTCGTAGAGGTCTTGGCAGGCCGGATCCGCATCGGCCCACGAGCCGAGCATCCCAACCGACTGGGCGCCTTGCCCCGGAAAAAGCAGGGCAGGCCCGGGAGGACCCGCGATTCCTTCAGGAGAAGGATCCCGAGGCGAATCTGCCTGCACCGAATCAATCACCGTGGCCGCTCACCCTCTCTCACTCAGCCGTTTTCACGGCAATGCGGCCCATGTAGTAGCCGCAGTTGTCGCAAACGCGGTGCGTCCGAGCTGCTTTACCGCAGTTCGGGCAGAACGTCAGCTGCTTCGGCGTGATGAAGTCGTGCGACCGACGCGAGCCGGTTTTGCGGTTGGTTTGACGTCGCCTGGGAACGGCCATCAGAACATTCTCAAATCGAAGGGAAATCAGAAGCGATCAAAGCGGCAGTGCCGCTTCACGGGGCGTCGGCCCCGGGGAGCCTTGAAGCGTAGCCCGCGGAAGGCCTTTGCGTCAATCAGGGCCAGTCACCCCCCGTCGAACAGCTTTCCTTGGCTGTCTCCGCGGGGCGTCGCTCCGAGATGCTCCTCGCCCCGTGGGGTGAGCCGGCGGCCTCTCGGCGTGCGGATGATCAGTTCGCACCGCAGCAGGTAGGGCTCCACGTCATCTTCGAGGGTGTCGGGGCTGCTGCTCATCGTGTGGGCGACCGCGTCGATTCCCACAGGACCGCCGGCGAACACACGATGAATGGTCTCCAGATACCGGCGGTCGAAGGCATCGAGGCCGAGGCTGTCGATCCCCTGCATGTCGAGGGCCGCCTGCACAATCCCGATATCCAGCATGGAATCGGCCCGACTGGTGGAGTAGTCGCGAATCCAGCGAAGGCGATTGTTGGCCAGCCGCGGCGTGCCACGACTGCGGCGGGCGATCTCTCCTGCCGACACGTCGTCCATCGGCATCGAGAGCTTGGCCGCGGAGCGACGGACGATCTCGGCAAGTTCGTCGGTGGTGTAAAACTCCAGGTGTTCCCGCATCATGAACCGATCCCGCAGCGGGGCGGAAAGCAGTCCGGGCCTCGTGGTTGCCCCAACGAGCGTGAACGGCCGTAGCGGCATGTTGATGGTGCGGGCCGACACGCCGTCGCCAAGCGTGATGTCGATGCGAAAGTCTTCCATCGCCGGGTAGAGAAACTCCTCCACAGCCGCGGGAAGCCTGTGAATTTCGTCGATGAAGAGCACCGACCCTTCTTCGGCGTTGCTCAGGTAGGGCAGCAGGTCTTTCGGGGCCGCCAGGGCTGCACCGCTGGCGATCTGGAGCGCTGCGCCGAGTTCGTTGGGAATGCAGGTGGCAAAGGTGGTTTTGCCGAGCCCGGGAGGCCCATCGAGCAGAATGTGGCCGAGCACCTCGCGTCGCTTTCGCGATGCGTCGACGGCGATGGAGAGCCGCTCAAAGGTGGCCCGCTGCCCGACCATTTCGCTCATCCGCTGCGGCCGCAGGTCGCGGTCGTCGCCCTCCGACGGCTCCTCTCCCTCGATCGATGGTGTGCGAAAACTGGTCATGGAAGCGTCCATCCGGCGGCTCCTGCGGCATGCATCGGCCTCCTTCAATGTCAGCGGGGCTGCTGCATCTGTCTATAGATGACTTCAAGCGCCTCCTGCACGTCGCGAACCTTTTTCTTTTCGTTGCGAAGAGCTTCGACGAGCCGCCGAGCATCAGATTCTGAGTGGCCGAGCGACCGCAGCACGTCGTAGGTCTCGCCGTAGACATCCAAACCGCGGATATCGCCCGGTGTGTCCCGGGCCACGAGGAGGGCAAACTTCGGCATCTTTCGCCGCAGCTTTGCCACCATCTGCTCCGCGGTGGCCGCCCCGATGCCCGGCAACGACGCGAGCAGCTTGGTGTCTTGATCGTCGATCGCCGCGGCGATTTCGGCGACAGGCCGCACAATCGCCCGCAGCGCCTTGCGGACGCCGACCTTCTCCACCTCGCAGAGCAGCTCAAAAAACTCCCGCTCCACCTCGGAGAGGAAGCCGACGAGCCGAGGGACCAGGTTACCGCGGGCGGGATTGCCTTCGAGGTATTCCAACGTGTGCAGGGCCACCGCCTGCGTGAGCCGCTGCTGCAGGCTGCGACGGACAATCTCAGGAACAAGCACTTCGTGCACGTACGGGCCCACGGCCAGTTCGACGCGGTCAAGCTCCACCCGCTCGACAACACCTTCGATTCGACGAATCACGGGCCAGGCCTCGCAGAAAGGGGTTGGGGAGCCGCCGACCGCGCCGGTCGCACCCGCAGGTGATAATCGGCCAGGGCAATCGCTAAGGCATCAGCCGCGTCGGCGGGTGACGGCGGCCGGGCCAGCCCCAGCTCCCGCTGCACCGCTGCCTGCATCTGAGGTTTGCCGGCATGGCCGCTGCCTGTGAGCATGCTTTTCACCCGATTCGGCAGATAGTCGTGCACGGTCAGCCCCGCCTGGCCGGCGGCCAGGCAGATCACACCGCGGGCATGGCCCATCAAGATAGCTGTCTTCGGGAAACGCCCGTGCACGAACAGCTGCTCGATTGCCATCGCGGCTGGCCGAAATGTTTCCAGCACTTCAACGACCCCCTTGTGGATCGTGAGCAGCCGCTCTCCGAGCCCTTCGCCCCGCGAGCGGATGCAGCCCGCCTCGACCAGTTTCGCGCGGCCACCGAAGCACTCGATCACACCGTAGCCGGTGATATTCAGGCCGGGATCAAAGCCGACAATCCGCAGCGACGGCACTGCCGAAGCGGGGTCGTGCGAGGCCGGCAGAGAAGAAGAAGCCACATCCATGCACTGCAGCGTAGCGTTGCAGAGAGCCAGGCCCCAAGATCACTCGCCAATGCCGTGGCGGAAGAGGGCAGGGAGGGCAAATACACCCCACAGGATTCGAACCTGTAACCTTCGGTTCCGTAGACCGATGCTCTATCCAGTTGAGCTAGGGGTGCCCAGTATTCGGAATATAGCACGCCCTCATCGCTTTTTCACCCGGGCCCACTCGACAAACCCGTCGTGATCAACGGTCAGCCCATCCAGCGGCAGGGCCACGAGGTCTTCGGCGTCGCCGCGCTGGCCGGCAAAGCCGGCTCCGAGGGCCAGCGGCTGGTCATCGCTGAAGGCCTCCATTCCGGCCCAATCTGCAAGCCCCAGAGATCGCCGGAGGCCCGCCGTCGGCCAAACGACGCTGCCGTTGAGCACACGGCCGAGCGTGCCCGGCTTCAAGGTCAGCTCATGATCGCCGGCATTCCGGGTCGGAGGGGTGTTCATCGAGAGCAGGCCGCCGCAGCCCGCGGGAGCGAAGGCCACGACGGGGGTGATCCCACATGCCTGGGAAAACAACGCGGCGGCCTCTTCAAACGCCGGAAGCTCAGCCGCATCAGTGAGCACGGCCACGACCACGCTCAGCTGCGTCGGCAGCGAGGCCTTGCCCGTCGACACGATCACAAGCTGCCCTGGCTCCGCAATCCAGACGGTCGCGGGGCCACAGGCAAGCTGGGCCTCGAGGACGTCAGCCGTCGCGGGCGGCTCAGCCCAGATTCCATGGACTCCCAGCAGAGGGCCGGCGAACTGCCCGAGCGGGCCCGAGAGGGGATGCTCTGCCGTCAGGGTGCTCAGCAGGGAGTCGCTGCGGCGAAGCACGCAGCCTCCGTCGAATGCTTCGGCGGTCGCTGCCATGCCAGCCCAATCGACACCTCCAATCCCATCCCGATCAAACGCCTCGAGGAGGCCAGCAGCCTGCCACTGCCGCTGCTGCTCGCGACCGGTTTGCCGTTGCCCACAAGCGTCGATGGCGACAATGCGGCGGCCGTGGCGACGGCACCACCGCGGGATGTCGCGGGAACCACGACGGGTGGTCCGCATTCTGCGGCGGACCGCCGTTGCCGCGACCTCCTGGATGGCGAGCCTGGCGACGGATGCTGGAGTGCCTGCCGGCAGACTGGGGCCGTAGGTGAGCGTGAGGCGGCGGCGGCGCAGGCTGCGAGGCCACTTGAGGAGGCTCGTGCCTTCGGAAAAGGAGAGCACGCTGCCCCACATGCCGTCGATGGAAAGCGGAGTCATCGGGGCTTCGATGCGTTGAAAGATCCAGTCGAGGCCTCGCTTGAAGGGAAGAATCTGGCCGGTCCGCGAGATGCCGCCCTCGCAGAAGATTCCAATGCAGTCACCGTCGGAGAGGCCCGTCTGAATGGTCTTCATGGCTCGGCCGATCGACTTGGGCCTGGGGTCGAAGAGAATGAACTGCCACTGATCCGAGAGCATGCGGAGGAAGCGGCCGCGGATGTTGGGCCCAAAGACCACCATGCGGATCGGGCGAGGACAGGCCAGCACGGCCACAAAGCCGTCGAGCCAGGAGATGTGGTTGGCGATCACAACCAGCGGCCCCTTCTCGGGCACCAGATCGTCGCGCCGCACACAGAAGCGGTAGCGAAGGTTCACAAGGCCCCGCACCAGGATTCGCAGCGTGGCCCGGGGGGCGGCATAGACCGCGACGCAGAGCTCTGCCAGCGAGAGCAGCCCGAAGAGGGCAAACACACCCCTAGCAGAGAGGAGCGGCCGAGCGAGATCGCCCTCACCCACGGGCACCCGCAGTGCGTAGTAGCCGAGCGACGCGAGGAACATCCCAGCAAACACAAGCAGATTTGTGGAGGCGAGCACCGCAGCGAGGCGCCCCGGTGGGCTCTTTTCCTGCATCGATGCTTCCAGCGGCACGTCAAACATGCCGGCCCCAACACCGAGAAGGCCCAGCCAGAAGACCGGAAACACCAGCCGAAGTGTTGGGGATCCAGCAACGAAAACCCCGCCTCCTGAGACGGCCAGCGCAAAGCAGGCGATGGCCATCAGGGCCGCACCGACGGGCACAAAACCGAGATCCACCTTCGATCCCGCATCAATCCCGCGCTTGGAAAAAGTCCCCGCAATCAGGCTGCCGATGCCAATGCCACTCACCAGCGAAACCAGCAAGGGAATGACTTCGCTCTGGGTCGTCGATCCCGATTCCACGGCGTATTGATCGACATTCAGCTGGGCAACTGCCGCCACGGCCCAAAACACAACGATCCCTGCCGCCGCCCCGGCGAGCTGCGGCGACGTCGCGAGCCGACGCATATCGTCAAACGTCTTGGCAAGGATGTTCCAAGGAGGCGGGAGCCAAGGGGTCGGCAGGCGGGATCCTCGGCAGCCGCAGCGACACGAGCCAGCCGACAACGGCCACCCCCAGCAGCGCGGAGGCTGCGGGCAGCGTGTTGGCAAAGGGAACGCTGGCAAGCCAGCCCTCCCCAGGCTCGGGGAGCTGGCCGGCAGGCACCCAGGTGAGATCGGCCAGCCAGTTGCCAGCCGCCATGCCCACGAGCGTGGCGGCGAGCGAGGCCATGGCAAACACCCCATTCGCCGAGGCGAGCCGTTCTGCGGGCACGGTCTCGGGAATCGTGCCGATCAGGCTCGGGTTGAGCAGGGTCGTCTGCACGGCGAACAGGCCTGTGGCACCCATCAGGAGCCAAAGGCCGAGCGGAATACCCGCGATCAAGGGCCCCGCGTCAGCGCCCCAGGCAGCGAAAGCCGCGGTGACGATGGCGATCCCGATCTCACCGAACTTGCCAGCAACCACGACCGTCCGCTTGGCGAGCCGGTCGCCCAGCCAGCCAGAGAGCCAGGCCAGAAGGATGAAGGGCAAAACATAGACGATCGTGCCGATGGTCAGCACTGCCGCATGCGAGCTGCCGACCTGATCAGCAGCGTGCTTGCCCAGCCCAATCACCAGCCAACGGGCAAGGTTGTCGTTGAGAACCGTCAGGATCCGCACAACCAGCAGGTCCCGAAACGCAGACGATTCCGCAGCGGAATCGGATGACGACCGCGGGTGTTCAGCCAAGGTGTCGTTCCTTCAATCCGTCAATCCGTGTCCACCTGCAACGCACGAGGCCAGACCTCTGCGGGCCGTCACAGATTTCCCGCATCCGCCATGGTTGTCATCGGAAAACCAACACGCCGTCAACGCCGTATCATCGTGTGGATGGCGTGGCTGACCGACCGAGGTTCCCTCGACGGCTCAGGCCGGGCATCCGGAGCGGAGAACGGACTGCAGCCCGCAGGACCTCCTCTCGGCTCATTGCCAAGAGCCGCTTCTGAACGTACGCTCAGCAGTGAAGGTGGGCCGGGGCTCATCCGTTGCCTGAGAGTCGCGGGAGAATAGGAAAACCTCAATGCAAACGTCTCATCAGGCTCGATCCGGTTGCCTCGAAGCACGGGTTCCGCTGCTGATGGCCATGGTGATCGGA
This sequence comes from Pirellulales bacterium, assembly GCA_018401745.1. Taxonomy (GTDB): domain Bacteria; phylum Planctomycetota; class Planctomycetia; order Pirellulales; family UBA1268; genus M30B53. The sequence goes on from JAGYJY010000007.1 coordinate 334,642, forward strand.
TGCGGGATGGCGGCCCACGCAGACGGCCAAATGATCGTCTACGACACCCTGCGGCCGGTCATGGTTGCCAGCCCGGTGGTGGCAGCACAGCCCATCGTCACGTCGCGGCCGTACGTCTCAACATACGTCCCGAGCGGCAACTATGCGGCCGTGACCGCTTTCTCTCCTCCCGTGGTTCCCGTTGCGGGCTTTGCTCCGGCAGCAGCGATGCCAGTGACCGTCGCTCGCCCAGTTGTCGCGGCCGTGCCCTCCAGTTCACTTGCCGTCACGAGCTACTACGCTCCAGCGGGCTATCCCGCGGCTGTTGTCAGCTCCACCGCTGCAGTGCCAGTCACCGTTGCGTACACACCGACAGTGGCGGCTGGCTACGCAGTTCCGGGTGTGGCCACCGTGCCCGTGCGACGAGGACTGTTTGGTCGTCGCATCGGCTACGAAACAGTGCCGGTCACCTACGTCGTGCCGTAAGCCAGGCCTGGGCATGCCGACGGCCTGTCCACGCATTCGCAGGCCCCGTCGGCAGGGTTTCCTGCGGGCGGACTCGCAATCCGATTCGTGTTTTTCTTGACCACATCCGTGGCCTCTCTATAGTGTCCGGCGGTCGTCTTGTGATGGCGGCAGCGGACTCGGACTCAGGACGGTTCGAGGTTCCGTGTGGGAGAGCGGATGACGCAGACGGTTAACATCATTGGAGCCGGGCCGGGCGGCCTCGCCGCCGCCATGCTTTTGGCTCACGCGGGCCTCGAGGGTTCGCGTCATCGAGCGGCAAGCCACGCCCGGCGGCCGCACCTCGACTATCGAAACGGGCGAGGGCTTTCGTTTCGATCTCGGGCCCACGTTTTTCCTCTACCCGAAGGTTTTGTCTGAAATCTTCCAGGTCTGTGGTCGTCGGCTGGAAGATGAAGTCGAGATGGTGCGGCTCGATCCGCAGTATCGAATCACCTTTGGAGGCGGTGGCGAACTGCTCGCCACGCCCGACGTGGAGCGGATGGAGAAGGCTGTCACGGCACTTTCGCCGGCCGATGCGGGCTCCTTCACGAGATTCATGGAGGCCAATCGGCGAAAGTTCGAGCGGTTTGCCCCGTTTTTGCAGCAGCCGTTTGAGAGCTGGCTCGACCTGGCGAGCCCAGACCTTGTGCGGCTGATGCCGATGCTCAAGCCGTGGAAGAGCCTCGATGCGGAACTGGGCACCTTCTTCTCCGACGAACGGGTGCGGCTGGCCTTCACCTTTCAGTCGAAGTATCTCGGCATGTCGCCGTTTCGGTGCCCGAGCCTCTTTTCGATCCTGTCGTTTCTGGAATACGAGCATGGGGTCTATCACCCCATCGGCGGCTGCGGGGAAGTCTCGCGGGTGATGGCCAGAATCGCGAGCGAGATGGGCGTCGAGATTCACTACGAAGAGCCCGTCACCAAACTGCGGTTTGAGAAGCGGCGAGTGATCGGGGCAGACACGACCGAGGGTTCTTACGACGCCGATGCCACCGTGATGAATGCAGACTTTGCCCGGTGCATGACGAGGCTCGTGCCCGACAACCTGCGTCGGCGGTGGAACGACCGCTCGATCGCGTCGAAGCGGTATTCATGCTCGACGTTTATGCTGTATCTCGGGATCGAGGGTCGCTACGACGACGTGCCGCACCACACGATCTATCTCTCGGAGAACTACCGCGAGAATCTCGCCGACATCGAGAAGCGTCATGTGCTCACGAAGGATCCGTCGATGTATGTGCAGAATGCCTGCGTCACCGATTCTTCGCTTGCACCGGAGGGCATGAGCACGCTGTATTTGCTCGTCCCCGTCACCCACAGGCATCCGAACGTCGACTGGCGGCGGGAAGCTGCAGGCTTTCGCGAACGCACCCTCGACCAACTCGAAAAACTCGGACTCCCAGGAGTCCGCGAACGCATCCGCTACGAAAAGATGGTCACGCCAGACGACTGGCAGGACGACTACGAGATCTATCGTGGCGCCACGTTCAACCTTTCACACGACCTTGGGCAGATGCTTCACCGGCGGCCGCACAACCGCTTCGAGGATCTCGAGGGCTGTTATTTGGTTGGCGGAGGCACGCACCCGGGCAGCGGCCTCCCCGTGATCTATTCGTCTGCAAAGATAACGACGCAGCTGTTGCTTGATGATCTCGGTGTGCCGGGCGGCGGGGCTGCGAGCGACATTGGGCTGGCTGCGGCGGTGCCTGCGAAAACCGCAAGCCCGCGGGTTCCCGTGACGGCAAGCATGACGGGTGGCCTTGCCGCTGAACACTCAACTACCGTGGTCTCGGCGGCAGCCGTGGTAGAGGCGGTCGCCGCTGCAACGAGGAATCGACCGGGATGATTGCAACGTCCAAGGCAAACGAATCGCGGTCTGCCGAGGGGCGGTCGCGGGTTGTGGTGATTGGCAGTGGCCTGGCCGGTCTGGCTGCGACCTGCACGCTGGCGGCTCGCGGCTACGCCGTCACGCTCTGCGATAAAAACTCATGGCTCGGCGGCAAGGCAGCCGTGCTCTCCGAAGGCGGCTACCGCTTCGACATGGGGCCGACGATCCTCACCATCCCCGAGGTGCTTCGTCGGGTCTTTGCCGAGGCGGGTCGCGACCTGCACGAAGAACTCGATCTCGTGCCGCTCGATCCGCAGTGGCGAAGCTTCTTCACCGATGGCACGACGCTCGACCTCGTCCCCGATGTCGCTGAGATGCGGCGGAATCTCGACACGCTGGCGCCAGGCTGCAAAGCAGGCGACGGCTACGAGCGGTTCATGGAGCTTGCCAAGCGGCTGCACCAACTGTCGGACGACTACTTTTTCTGGCGGCCGGTCGGCGGCATGAAAGACATGTTCGACAGCAAGCGAGGCCTCTCGCTCGGCCTGCTGAAAGAGATCATGGGCATGCGGCCGGGCCACAGCGTGGGCGGCACGGTGCGGGCTTTTGTGCCCGACGAGCGGGCGGCCCAGATGTTCGACCACTTCACGCAGTACGTTGGCAGCAACCCAGAAAACACACCGGCGGTGCTCTGTGGCATCGCCAGCATGCAGTCGCGGGACGGCGTCTGGTATCCGATGGGCGGCACCAGGGCCGTGCCGGAGGCCCTCGCCGCACTTGCGACCGATCTTGGCGTCGAGATCCGCACCGAGTGCCCCGTGCAGAGGATTCGCACGGAAGGGGGCAAAGTGGTCGGGGTGGAGACCGCATCTGGTGAGTTCATTCCCGCGGCGGCGGTTGTCAGCAACTCCGACAGCGTGCGAACCCACCGTGAGCTGCTCGATCAACCCACCGCAGCGAAGTTCCTTCGCCGGCGAGGCTATGAGCCGGCCTGCTCCGGGGTGGTGCTTTACCTCGGCCTCAAGCGTCGCTACGAGCAACTGCTGCACCACAACTTTGTGTTTTCTCGTGATCCGCATGAGGAGTTTGAGTGGATCTACCGCAAGGGTGAGCCTGCTCCCGATCCGACTGCCTACGTGTGCGCCCCGGCGACGACTGAGCCTGGGGTCGCTCCCGAGGGCGGCGAGGCGCTCTATGTCCTCGTGCACACGCCCTACCTGCGGCCGCACCACGACTGGTCGAAGATGCTGCCGGCCTACCGCAATACGATCATCGAGAAGCTGCGATCGACCGCCGGCATGGAAGACATCGAAGACCGCATTGAGGTGGAGCGCACCCTCACACCGCAAGACATCAACGATCGCTACCATGTGCTCAACGGAGCGATCTATGGGCTCGCCAGCCACGGCCGTTTTCTGGGGGCCTTCAAGCCTTCCAACCGTTCGCCCGACGTTGAGGGGCTCTACCTAGCCGGAGGCGCAGCCCATCCCGGACCAGGCATGCCGATGGTGATGATGTCGGGGTGGATTGCCGCCGACTGTGTTGACAAGGATGGGCTCGTGGAGCGGTCTCGCTCGTCGCAGCCATCGCCGGTGATGGCCTCCTGACTCTCTCGCGGCAGTCGAACCGCCATGGCCGTCTCAGGCACGCACGATCAGCAGGGACTCCCCCCGTTTTCGCGAACGCGGTTTGGCTGGTTCATGACGTATGTGCGGTGGTTCTTCCGCCGCCATTTCCACGCCTTGCGGCTGCTCGACGGCAGCCATCCGGCAATCGACGGCCGCTCGCTTGTCGTCTATACCAACCATCCCGGCTGGTGGGATCCCTTGGTGTTTCTGCTCGTGGCGGAGCAGCTCTACCCAGAGCGGCTCAACTACGGGCCGATCGACGCGTCTGCCCTGGGGAAATACCGCTTTCTGGAGTCGATCGGCTTCCTGGGCATCGAACCCGGCACCTGGCAGGGCTCAAAGAAGTTTCTCCGCTCGGCGCGGGCCAGCCAGCAGCGAACTGACACGATCTTCTGGATCACCGCGGCAGGCACGTTTGTCGACCCGCGGGTCCGGCCAGTGCCGATTCGACCGGGAGTCGCCCATGTTGCCGCTGGCGGTGAAGGGCTGCTCGTGCCGATGGCGATGGAGTATCCGTATTGGAACGAGCGGCTCCCCGAAGCCCTCGTCGCGTTTGGCGAACCGATCGACCTTTCGACCGCTGACGCACGTTCGACCGATGCATGGCAGGAGCAGCTCACCGACGCCCTCGCTGCCACGCAGGAACAGCTGGCTGAGGCCGCGATGGCCCGCGACGCAGCGGCCTTCCGCACGTTGGCCGTAGGACGCGAGGGTGTCGGGACCGTCTACGACACGCTCCGCTGGGCCTCCGCCCGGCTGCGAGGCAAGCGATTCGATCCGTCACACACAGGCACGACTCTGGAGCAGCGCTAAACCGTGGGAGCCCCAACCCTCATCGAGTTCTCGGCGGTGATTGGCCTGGGGCTTTCCGCAGTCCCGGCAGTCCTGACTGCGGTCAACCTGCTCAAGTTTCGGCGGGCTCCTCGCGAGCCTGCCGTAAGCCAGCCGATCTCGGTGCTGATTCCCGCCCGAGACGAGGCTGCGTCGATCGAGCGGACCTGCAGAGCCATCCTGGCAAGCGACGGCGTCGAGCTCGAACTCGTGATCCTCGATGACGACAGCCAGGACGAGACAGCAGCCATCGTTCGCCGTCTTGCCGAGGAGGATTCGCGAGTCCGCCTGATCGCCGGCCGCCCGCTGCCGACGGGCTGGTGTGGAAAGCAGCATGCCTGCAGCCAGCTGGCCGAAGCCGCCGTGCACGACACATTCGTCTTCCTCGACGCCGATGTAACCCTGAAGCCGGAGGCCCTTCGCCGAGCCGTCGGCTTTCTCGAGGCGTCGGGGGTGGCGCTGGCCAGCGGATTTCCCAGGCAGCTGACTGGCACGCCGGTGGAGTGGCTGCTGCTGCCCCTGATCCAGTATGTGCTGCTGGGATTTCTGCCCTTGGGGATGAGCCGCCGCAGCCTCTCCCCGGGCTGGCCGCCGGCTGCGGGCAGATGTTCCTCACCAAGCGAGCGGCGTATCTCCAGTCGGGCGGCCATACCGCCATCCGCGCGTCGCTCCACGATGGCATCAAACTGCCGAGGGCCTACCGCAAAGCGGGCCTGACGTCCGACCTGTTTGATGCCAGCGACATTGCTGAGTGTCGCATGTACACCCGCGGCATCGACGTGCTGCAGGGGCTCTCCAAAAACGCCACCGAGGGAATGGCGACGCCACAGGCGGTCGTGCCCGCCACGATCCTGCTCTTTGGTGGGCAGGTGCTGCCGTCGGTGCTGTTGGTGATCGGCCTGGCAGTGGGCTGGTCGTGGTGGTCTTTCAACTCACTCACCATCGCTGCGATCCTGGCGGCAGTGGGGTTCTCCCTGGTGACACGGATGATCGAGGCCGTTCGCTTCGGTGCACCTTTTTTCAGCAGTTTCGCCCATCCGTTGGCGATCCTGTTGTTTCTTGGCATCCAGTGGTTCGGCGTTGTGCGGCGGGCCGCAGGCCTCAAGGCCAGCTGGAAAGGCCGCAGCCTCACTCCACAGTGAGCGGCACACTGAGCGGCTGCCGGCAGGCCCGCCGCCGAGCTTCAGTGACCGCTGCGATCGCGGCTTCGACGCTGGGCTGGCAGGCGGTGAGGTGGCCCATTTTTCGACCCGGACGGGCGGAGGCCTTGCCGTAGAGATGCAGCCGCACGCCCGGCACCGCCAGGGCTGCGGCCCAGTCGGGCTCGCCGTCGCTCCAGAGCTCACCCAGCAGGTTGGCCATGGCCGCGGGCGACATCTGATCCGTCGCCCCCAGGGGCAGGCCGCAGACCGCCCGCACCTGCTGCTCAAACTGGCTCGTTGCAGCCGCCTCAATCGTGAGATGACCCGAGTTGTGGGGCCTCGGGGCGATCTCATTCACCAGCAGCCGACCATCGCGGGTAAGAAAAAACTCGACGCACGCCACACCGACCAGGCCGAGGGCTGCCGCGATCCGAGAGGCCATATCCTGTGCCTGGGCAGCGATCTCCTCCGAAACTGGAGCGGGGCAGCTGGCAACATCGAGAATGTGGCGGGCGTGGGCGTTGTGCGATGGCGCGAAGGAGGCCGTCGCAGCATCACCGCCGCGAGCCACGACCACAGAGAGCTCCATGGTGAAGTCGACCCAGGCCTCAAGCACGAGCCGATCAGCACCGAGCGACTCCCAAGCGGCATCCAGCTGCGAGCGGTCCGAAAGCCGCAGCTGACCGCGGCCGTCGTAGCCGCAGCTCGCCGTCTTCAGCACGCTCGGCAGGCCGAGGGCTTCCGCAGCCGTGAGGAGTTCCGCGCGGGACGTGATCAGCCGATACGGCGTGGTCGCGAAGCCATGACGGCTCAGAAACGCCTTCTCGCGGCCACGGTCCTGCGTCGTGGCAAGCACGTCGGGCGAGGGATGCACCCGCGTCACCGCGGCCATGGCCCGGCCAGCCTCGGCCGGTACGTTCTCAAACTCAAACGTGACCGCATCAACGCTGGCCGCGACCGCGGCGAGCTGCTCGACATTGCGGTAGTCAACCACCTCGACGCGATCGGCCTGCCTGGCCGCAGGCACGTCGGCGGCATCGCTGATGACCGTGACCCGGTAGCCCATCCGCCGGGCAGCCATCGCAAACAGAGCACCGAGCTGCCCACCGCCGAGCACGCCGAGCATGGCCCCTGGCAGCAACGGCTGCTCAAGCTCCCGCGGCGGCTGCCCCTGGGATACAGAGCTGGAAGAATCCGGCCGACTCATGGGGCGGTGTCCGGCAGTGGTTCTCCCACCTGGTCGGCCATCACCCGCTCCGTCTGCTCCCGACGAAACGCCTCCAGCTTCTCCCGCAGCCCTGGATCAGAAGTCGCCAGTATGGCGATGGCCAGAAGCCCTGCGTTGGCAGCACCGGCGCGACCAATCGCCAGCGTGGCCACGGGAATCCCCGCCGGCATCTGCACGATGGAGAGCAGTGAATCAACGCCATTGAGCACCTTCGACTGCACGGGCACGCCCAGCACCGGCAGCGTGGTCTGTGCCGCAAGCATGCCTGGGAGGTGGGCTGCGCCGCCGGCCCCGGCAATGATCACACGCAGACCCCGCCCGATCGCCGTCTTGGCGTAGGCGGTGAGCTTGTCGGGCGTGCGGTGGGCCGAAACCACCTCGCACTCGTGGGGCACGCCAAACTCGATGAGGATATGGACGGTCCGCTCCATCGTCTCCCAGTCGGAGCGGCTTCCCATCACAACGCCAACGAGTGGCGTCTCAGCAGGCTTTGCCGGGACGGGTTCAGAGGGAGTCGGCAGGGCAGGGGGCATGGGCGTGTGAGAGCAGGAGGGGCGGCGGAACAGTCGTCGACAACGGCCACAGCGAAAAACGTAAAACCGACTTCCGCCGCCGCCGTCGAGCCCGCATCTTGATGCCCATCACCCGTCGTTGCAACGCTGTCGACAAAACCAACCGTTCGCGTGAGGCACCCATGCCTGAGATTCTTTCCGTTGCCTGGCAGGCGGGCACTCCATTGCCGCCCGCGAGCATCGCTGCGATTCAGCGGGCTGCCGCAACGCTCGCCGGCGGCGGGCTCGTGGCCGTCCCCACCGAAACGGTCTACGGCCTGGCTGCCGTGGCGACCGATCCCGATGCTGTCGCCAGGATCTTTGCAGCCAAGGGGCGGCCCGCCTCAAATCCGCTGATCGTGCATGTGGCAGATGCCGAGGCCGCCCGGGCCCTGGCCGCCTCGTGGCCAGACACCGCCGCCCGGTGCGCTGCCTGCCACTGGCCCGGCCCCCTGACGATCGTGCTGCCAGCAGCGGCAGTGGTGCCTGCAATCGTGCGAGCCGGTGGAGATACGGTGGCCCTACGATGCCCGGAGCATCCGGTCACGGCCAGCCTGCTGCGGATCCTCGGCAGGCCGCTGGCCGCCCCCAGCGCGAATCGCTCCGGAGCGATTTCACCAACGACCGCAGCCCATGTGGCTGCCAGCCTTGGGAATGCGGTCGATCTGATTCTCGATGGCGGCAGCTGCGATCGCGGCATCGAGTCGACCGTGCTCGATCTCACCGACGAGCTGCCGCGGGTCCTCCGGCCCGGGCCAGTTTCGCGTTCTGCGGTTGAGACTGCTCTCGGCTGCAGGGTTGAAGGACCGGGCGGCACGACGCCTGCCGGCCGCTCGCCAGGACTCCTGCCCAAGCACTACGCCCCCAAGGCTCAGCTGGAGGTCGTGGCCGCCAGCACCGAGCGTGTTGGCGAACAGCTCCGGCAGGGAGTGGAGGTCGGCTGGCTCACCTGCGGCAGCCTCGATGGCGGCCCGCTTGCCGACAGCTCTCGCTCCGGCAGGCTGCATCGCATCGACCTTCCCGCTGAGGCAGACAGCTACGCCCGCAGCCTTTATGCCGCGCTCCACCAGCTCGACGCCGCGGGCGTCGACTGCATCATCGTAGAACGCCCCCCCCAGGAAGAGGCCTGGCAGGCCATTCACGATCGGCTCACCCGGGCCTCGCACCGCGAATGAAACCGCCGCTGATGCCGCGACAGGAAAGCAGACGTGGGCAAGCCGGCCGCTCAGGCTGCCGTGGCTTTGGTGCCCATGATCTCGGCCAAGGCCTCGGTGATGAGGGGGTAGCGGAAGCGGAATCCACTCTCAAGAGCCACCTTTGGCAGCACCCGCTGGGAGTGGAAGAGCACCTGCGCAAACTCACCAAAGGCCAGCCGCAGGCCAAAATAGGGCACTGGCACCACCGCCGGACGGCCAACAGCAGCTGCCAGCGCTGTGGTGAACTCGCTGTTGCGGACAGGGTTTGGGGCAACAGCGTTCATCGCTCCCCGCAGCGACGGCGTTGTGGCCGCGTGCACATAGAGGCTGGCGAGGTCGGCGACGTGGATCCAGGGCATCCACTGCTTGCCGTTGCCGAGAGGCCCACCGGCGCCCATCTTAAACGGGGTGAGCATCCGGCCGAGCGCTCCGCCACCAGTTCCCAAGGCAATGCCCGTGCGAGCAGTCACGACTCGCACGCCACTCGCCTCAGCCGCCATCGCCTCGGCCTCCCAGTCGACGCACACACCGGCAAGAAAGTCCTTGGCGGGCGGCGCGGTCTCGGTCAGTTCCGCATCGCCGCGATTGCCGTAGTAGCCAACGGCCGAAGCCGACACCAGCGTCGCCGGCCGCGTGTCGAGGGCCGCGATTCCCTGCACCAGATGCCGCGTCCCTATCAGGCGGCTGTCGCGAATCCGCGCCTTCTGGGCTGCTGACCAACGCCCCTCGGCAACCGATTCCCCGGCGAGATGAAAGACCGTATCGACCCCGTCAAATGCGTCCGCCGGAGGCGGCCCCTGCATCGGATCCCAGGCGTAGATCCGGCTGGTGAGCGTGCCGATCGCGTCCCTCGCCCGCTCAGGACTGCGGGTGAGCACGACCGGCTCGTTCAGGAGGCGAAGAAGGCGGGGGCCAACAAAGCCCGTAGCACCGGTGACAACCGCTCGCATCAGGTTCTTTCCTCGTGGAGACAGCACGCGGCAACTGATGCCGAAGGGACACGACTCTCAACGCTGGTGCATCGCACCAAGGGATTTCCCGTGCCTGGCAGATTACCTGTGGGGGATTGTAGACAGCCTCGCCGAAAGCAAAACGGGGAAAAGCAAAGGCTCCCCTTTCGGAGAGCCTTTGCTCGGTCATCAGCTTTGACGTGCTGGCTGCAGCGGTCTTCGTGGGCGGAAGCCAACACAGCAGCCAGCGACAGATCACGAACCGGGGAACCGGGCCTCGTGGGCCAGACTCGTGAGGAATGTCCTCGCGGTGCCGTAGTCGCCGGCAGCATACTTGTCGACCCGCTCCCTGAGTGCGTCAGCGAAACTGTTGACCGCCTCTTGAATCTCTTGAAACTGGTCGTAGGAGACGCTGCCGCCAGACGAGGCTCGCTCGGCGAAGAGGCGGTCGACGTTTTCCCTGTACGGATCGAACTCCGTGTCGGTGAGCACGAGCGGATAGGTGATGTGACCGGTCACCGGATCGAGTTGGGTCGTCGTCAGGCGGGCCGGAGCTCGCTTGTGGGCCAGCCGGATTGCCTGCTCTTGGGTGATCGGCGGGCCCCGCTCTTCGGCACGGGCCTCACGGTTGGTCTTCCGCATGTCGAAGTAGGTGTTCGTCCACTTCTCACGGTTGTCGATCTCCATGCTCTTGGCATCTTCCCAGTTCTTCGCAGCTTCGGAGTTTTGCAGGTTCGCATACCCCTCTGAGCGAATCACCTGGGCCATGCCGTAGGCAGCTCCCTGCTGGGCCGTGGAGGCGTAGCCGCCCATCCTGCCAAAGCCGCCCCACTGTGCCTCTGCCGTGGCTGGAACAAATGCCGCCACGAGGGGTGCGATAAGCAGGCACATCCCGGAAACAAGGCTGCGGCCGCCGGCTGGCCGCGGCCCGCGAATGTCGCTGCGCGTCGTCGCAGCTCGAAGTGCCCCAGACGATTCCCCGAACCGCTGACAGGTGGTTTCCACAGTCAGGCCTCCACGCATTGTTTTCTCCTCTGCCTCGCCACGCTCGAGCAAGGCTCCATCAAGGCGGTCTTCGCCGATGACAAACTTTCGAAGTATACTTCGGAACCGGGAAGGGGTCATTGCGAAAAAGCGGAAATCTCCCCCTCCCTCCACCTATCCGATCACCTGACCGAACTTCTCTGTCGCCCTCCAGCGGAGATCCCTCATGCTGTCGTGTTCGCTGAACCGTTTCACCTGCTCGCCGCGGGCTGGCCTGTTGGTCGCCTCGCTCTCGTTCGGCCTGTTCGCCACGGGCTGTAGCGGCTCCAAGGAGCCTGTGGAGCCGGCCGCTCCCCCGGCAGACGTGGAAGAGACCAGCAGCGAGCCCGCTCCAGCTGTCGAAGCGGCAGAATCCGTCGAGCCCGCAGCCTCGGAGCCCGCGACTGAGGCGGCTGCTGCTGCAACATTAGAAACCGAATCGGCAACAGAGGAGCCGCTGGAGAAGCAGCTTTCCGAGGCCGACTCGGCGGCAGACTTGATCGCAATGATCGACCAGGCCGCTCAAAAACGAGGCGGCGGTAAGGAAGCGTTGCAGCAGATCGTTGACGCGACCGAGTCCGACCGATCGGATGTCCGCTGGCACGCGGCCCGCGCGATCGGCATGATCGGCGAGGACGCGATCGATGAAATGCCCGTGCTGATCAAACTGCTCGCAGATGAGGATGCGGTGGTGGCTGCCCAGGCAGCTTCCGCGATTGGCATGGTTCGTGACGACGACGATCGCAGCAACGACGAACTGGATGACGCCGCCAAGACTCACTACGCCGACGCCACCAAGGCGCTCGTGAAGCGAATCGTGCATCCAGACGCCCGTGTGCGACGGGTGAGCATTCGAGCGTTGTCAAAGCTCGCGCCGCCTGTCGACATGATTGTTCCACTGGTGGCCAAGCAGCTTGCTGATGAAGATCCGTCGGTGGTGATGCCGGCGTTGCACACGATGGCCGATGCGGGTTCTGCCGCCGTGCCCTTTCTGATCGAGTCGCTGGCAGAGCCGAAGTCGCGCTACTGGGCAAGCGTGGTGCTGGCTGAAATCGGCCCCGAAGCGGGGCCAGCAGTGCCGGCTCTCCTGCAGATCGCCGAGGCCGGCGATGGTGAGCCCGAAGAGCGAATGCAGGCAATCCTCGCACTGGCGGCTATCGGTGATGAGGCTGCCGCGAAAGCGGGAGGCCCGTTGGCAACGCTCGCCAGCAGCGAAAAGGGCCCAGTGCAGTTTGCCGCGGTGTATGCCTGCGGCGTGCTGCGAGCTGCGGAAGCCGCAGACGCCCTCGAAGCGGTTGCGACATCCGAGGTGCCCTTCCTCTCGGCGATTGCCACATGGGGCCTTGCCCGCATCCATCCTGACGACGCCACGCGAGTCACGGCTGCTTATGACAAGCTGATGGCTGGCATGCAGGACGAGAATCCCGCGTTGCGTCAGGCGAGTGTTACCGGGCTCTCTGACATTGAAGACAACCTTTCGGCCGAGCAGCGTGCCTCGCTGGCGGCAAAACTGACCGTCGGCATTCAGGATGCTGCGGCAGCCGTTCGCGAAGCCGCAGCGGCAGCACTCGTGCGGCTCGGCAGCGACGCAGTTCCCGCGCTTGTGGCCCTGCTTGACAAAGATGGCGAGCAGCAGCAGCTCGGCTTGGAACTGCTGGCCACGATTGGCCCGCCGGCAGTCGACGGCTTCGGTCCGGCCCTCGACACGCTTCTGGGCAGTGAGGACGTGCTCGTGCAGGCCGACGCCGCGTTTGCCCTCGGCGCGATGGCCCGCGCAGAGGGTGATGATGAAACCGCGATCGACGCCTCCCTGGCCGACAAGGCCGTTGGCCCGATGGTGGAAATCGTCACGGCCGCCGATACGCCAGACGAGGTTCGCTACACGACGATCTACGCACTGGGCAAGTTTGGCGGTCTCGCATCCCCAGCAACCGAGAGCCTGCGAAAGCTCGCAGAGAGCGACGACGTGCTCCTGGCAACCGTCGCGGCCTGGGCGGGACTCAAGATTGAGCCCGAAAACAAAGAACTCTACGAGCAAGCGATCCCGCTGCTGGAGAAGGCCCTCCGCTCCGAGCGCGAACTCGCTCGTCTCGAGGCCGCAGTCACCCTCGGCGAAATCGGTGGCGACGCCGCCACCTCCGTGCCGCTACTGGAACTCGTCAGCGAAGACGACCCGTCTCGCTCCGTGCGGAACGCCGCGGCAGCTGCCGTGAAGAAGATCAACGCCGGCTAAAGCCACCCGCTGGCTCACCCCGAGCGACCCACCCTCGCGGATTCTGCGGACTGGACGAGTCGCACGCCCTGGCGAGAGGCGGCTTCAGCGCCGCCGCCTCATTTTCCGATGGAGATGCTGGACAGCGGGTGGGCAGGCCGTGCGAGGAAGGTGCGCCCTGCAACGCTCGCGTCTCGTTGTCATGGAAGAAACGAGAGGGGCCATCAGGGAACGACATGGGACGCGCATTCGGGCTGTTCGGGAAGATCTGGCTCAACAACTTTGTGAAGCCGGTCGAAGAGCGGGTGTTGATGAAATACCTGCTTGAGCATGATGTCGAGCGGCTGCTCGAGATCGGTGTCGGCACGCTGGAGCGGACCGAGCGGCTCCTCGGAGCCGGATCGTCGCGGCCCGTTCGCTATGTCGGGATCGACCCCTTTGAGTCGCGGCTTCCCAGCGACCCGCCCGGGGTGTCGTTGAAAGAGGCCCATCGCAGGCTCACCAAGCAGGCACAGGTTCAGCTGGTGCCGGGGCCGGTGGACGCCACGCTTGCCCGCGTGAGCAACCATATCGGTGTGTTCGACATGGTGATCGTTGCCAGTGGTCTTGAGGACCGCAGTCTTGAGCGGGTGTGGTTCTTCGTGAGGCGGCTGGTGAGGCCCACGTCGGCGGTTTTCCGGCAGACGGCTGAGGGGAAATGGACGCAGCTTTCCCGCGACGAGTTGGATGCCAAATCGAGGCAGATTCTGGGCCGCCAGGCTGCATAGCCCGCGGGAAAGCGGTGGGCGTGGTGGAGGCAGGCGGGTCTGGCTAGAGTGGTGGGCATGGCTACACCACGCTCACTTCTCGACAAGATCTGGGATCAGCATGTGGTCTGTGCGCCCGCAGGCGAGCAGCCGCTGATCTACATCGACCTGCACCTCGTTCACGAGGTGACCAGCCCCCAGGCGTTTGAAGGCCTCAGGCTGGCTGGCCGCAAAGTCCGCCGCCCGGGGAAAACGTTTGCCACGCCAGACCACAATGTGCCGACGACTGATCGCAGTCTTCCGATTGCGGATCCGATCAGCCGCCAGCAGATCGACACGCTGCGGAACAACTGCCGCGAGTTTGGCGTTCGGCTGTTCGACCTCGATGATGCCGACCAGGGGATTGTGCATGTGATCGGCCCGGAAATGGGGCTGACACAGCCGGGCATGACGATCGTCTGCGGCGACAGCCACACGGCGACCCACGGGGCTCTCGGGGCGTTGGCCTTCGGCATCGGCACCAGCGAGGTGGAGCATGTGCTGGCGACGCAGACGCTGCGGCAGAGCAAGCCGAAGTCGCTGGAACTACGAGTGGAAGGGGAACTGGCTCCTGGCGTCACCGCCAAAGACCTGGTGCTGTTTCTGATCGGGAAGATCTCGACGGAAGGCGGCACAGGCTCAGTGATTGAATACACCGGGCCGTGCATTCGCCGGCTGTCGATGGAGCAGCGGATGACCGTCTGCAACATGTCGATCGAAGGGGGAGCCCGGGCCGGTATGATCGCTCCCGACGCAACCACGTTCGACTATCTGCGTGGCCGCGACTTTGCTCCGCACAACTTTGACGCGGCGGTCGCGAAATGGGAGCTGTTGGCGAGCGACCCTGGCTGCCACTATGACCGCACGGAAGTTTTCAATGGGGCCGATGTCGTGCCGCAGGTCACCTGGGGCACGAATCCGGCTCAGGTGGTGGGCGTGGATGCTGTCGTCCCCGATCCTGCCAGCCTGACAACCGCCGCCGATCGCGATTCAGCCACCCGAGCCCTGGAGTACATGGGCCTTGCAGGCGGCGCAAAGATTACCGACATCCCACTCGACCGCGTGTTTATTGGGTCGTGCACCAACAGCCGCATCGAAGACCTGCGAGAGGCGGCGCGGGTGGTTCGGGGCTATCGCGTGGCCTCGAGCATCAGTGCGATGGTGGTTCCCGGGAGCGGCCGTGTGAAGCGGCAGGCAGAGGCAGAAGGGCTCGACAGCATCTTTCGAGAGGCGGGCTTCGACTGGCGGGAAGCCGGCTGCAGCATGTGCCTGGGGATGAACCCCGACACCCTGGCGGTTGGCGAGCGGTGTGCCTCGACGAGCAACCGCAACTTTGAAGGCCGGCAGGGCAAGGGGGGCCGCACCCATCTTGTCTCGCCATCCATGGCCGCTGCGGCAGCCATCAACGGCCATTTCACCGATATTCGCGGCTGGAACTACAACGGCTGATCCCGCCAGAGGCAGCAGCAGAAAGGACACACGCCCTTCTTATGGAACCGTTCACGATCCACACCGGTGTCGTTGCTGCCCTCGATCGGGCCAATGTCGACACCGACCAGATCATCCCCAAGCAGTTCCTCAAGCGGATCGAGCGGACGGGCTTTGGTGAGTTTCTCTTTTTCGACTGGAGATTTCTCGCAGACGGCTCGCCCAACCCAGACTTCGAGCTCAATGCTCCCGAACTGGCCGACGCGAGCATCCTGCTAGCCCGCCGCAACTTCGGCTGCGGTTCGAGCCGAGAGCATGCCCCCTGGGCGTTGGGCGACTATGGCTTTCGAGTGGTGATCGCTCCTACCTTTGCCGACATCTTCTATTCCAACTGCTTTCAGAATGGAATCCTGCCGATTCGGCTGGAGGAGACCGATGTCGATGAGCTGTTTCGCCGCAGCGAAGCGGGGCCCTCTCGGCTGACAGTCGATCTCACGACGCAGACCATCAGCGATGACTCGGGCTTCTCGCGAGGTTTCGAGATCGATGCTTTCCGCCGTCGCAGCCTGCTTGAGGGGCTTGATGCGATCGGCCTCACCCTGCAGCATGCGGCCGCGATCGACGAGTGGGAGCAGGCCCATGGCGTGCCGCAGGGCTGAACGCTTGACGCGGTTTGTTGGCAGCGTCGGCTCCTTGCCGCACGCTGCCACGGTTGCCCTCTGCTGGGCACTCAGCCTCGGCATGCCGGCGGCTCTTGCCAGAGCCAGCGACCCGTCGCCGACAGGGTCGGCAAGCGTCCGCACCATTCTCGATGCCTCCGACGGCCTGATCGACCTGGCCCTGGCCCCCAACGGACAGCGGCTTTACGGCCTGTCGGCCGAGGGGCGACCGTGGTGAGCATGGACTGCGGACGCGACGCGACCGGTGTGGCTCGCGTGGTGGTCAGAGGTGATTCTCCTGATGGTCCAGGACGCCGCATCGGCTGCATCGATTCGAGTGTCGTGGCCGTTCTGCGAGCAGCACCGACGCCCCTCATCACGACCCACCGGATTCCCGTTCCCCCAGAGCCTGCCGACGCCGCGGAGCCGCTGCAGCGGGTGGCAACGACGGATGCCGAGGCGGCCAACGCCTCCGTTCCGCTGACGGCCTGCCTGACGGTCAGCCACACCCGCAACTGGCTGGCCCTGACAGCCTTCTCCGGCACGACCCCCTTGGTGCTGCGGGCGCCGGTGGCTGGCGTTCGCGTGGGCAGCCTTAGCACCCGGCATAGCCCGGAGCTCGAAGGCATCGCAGGCGTTTCGGCCGCATCGGTGAGCCTGGCCGACGAGCTGATTCTCGTCACCAGCTCGGTCCGCGGGGCAGGCAGCCGACCGGAAACCCCCTGCCACTGACTCGCTGGCGATGTATGCCACCCCCGGTGGCTGGGAGCTGCTCCGGCTCGACACCGGCCTTCGCGATATCCGCGACGCCTGCGTCACCAACGGCAGCGGACGCCTGTGGGTGATCACCGGCAGTGTTGAATCGGTCGACCCGCCGCAACCTGCGGGCCTCTGGCGGCTCGACGCCGCGCTCCGCAACCGGCGGCAGGCGATTGCCGCAGTGCTGGTGCTCGCTCTCGATGAGCCCCGCACGCTGGCCGCCGGCAACGACGAGGTGCTCTATGCCGTGGTCGATGATGGCCGTCGTGTGATCGAAATCCGACCGTCCAGCGGCAAGGCGGCCGGTAGCGGCACGCCGTGAACACCCGATCGAATCGATTCAGCCCCCACCCAAAGCCCCGGAGCCCGTGATGCCCGAGAGCCCTGCTCAGCCGAGCCCCTCACCCGCCAACCCGCGTCGCCAGCGAATCGAGACCATGCTCGCGGAGGATCCCGGCGACGTGTTTCTCCGCTACAGCCTAGCCCTCGCCATGGATTCCGACGGGGAATGGGAGCCCTGCCTGGAGATCCTCGAAGACCTCGCTCGCGGCAGCCCGGCCTACGTTCCTGCGTTTCAGATGAGCGGACAAATCCTCGTGGCCCACGGAAAGATCGACGACGCCCGTCGAGCGCTGCGGGAAGGCATCGAGCAGGCTCGCGGACAGGGGCTCGATCACGCCGCTGCGGAGATGGCCGAGCTGCTGGCGACCCTCGGCTCCGCAGGCGAACACGACTCGTGAGCCGGAGCGGCATACCGATCGCTGCCCCAGCCTTGGTATGATCCCAGGCCCGCAGCCGGGCAAGGCCCCACTGCAGCAGCCTCTGTCGATGGAGAGAAGGAGCAGCCTCGATGATCCACGCCTCGTCCACATCCGAACTGTCGCCTCCATCCCAAAACCGCTGGCATGCGCTCGCCCACAAGGTTTTGAATGACGGGCGCATCGACCGCACAGAGGCCCGGGCCATCCTTGAGTCGCCAGACGAAGAGCTGCTGGATGTGCTGGCAGCTGCCTACCGCGTGCGGCATCGCCACTTCGGCAACACCGTGCAGCTCTTCTTTTTGATGAATGCCAAGAGTGGGCTCTGCCCGGAAGACTGTGGCTACTGCTCGCAGTCAAAGGTCTCGGAGGCAGAGATCCCACGCTACAACCTCCTCTCTGCGCCGAAGCTGCTCGAGGCGGCTCGAATGGCAGCAGAGCGAAACTCAAAAACCTTCTGTATCGTGATCTCGGCTCGCGGGCCGACGCAGCGGGAAATCGACGCCGTCTGCGACATCGTGCCCCAGATCAAGCGGGAGCACGATCTCAATATCTGCGCCTGCCTGGGCTTGCTCACGCCCGAACAGGCCAAGCGGTTGGCGGATGCTGGTGTCGACAAGGTCAACCACAACCTCAACACCAGCAGCCGCTACTACGAGCACGTCTGTTCGACCCACACCTACGCCGACCGCCTCGCCACCCTCGCTGCCTGCCGCGAGGCGGGCCTCTCGCTCTGCAGCGGCGGCATCATCGGCATGGGCGAAGAGCTCGATGATGTGGTGTCGATGGCGATGGAACTCCGCGACCTCCGCGTGGAGAGCATTCCGCTCAACTTCCTCAACGCGATCGACGGAACGCCGCTGGAAAACACCTCCGACCTGACGCCTCGCGACTGCCTGCGGGCTCTGTCCATGATGCGGCTGGTCAATCCGGAAGCGGAGATCCGCATCGCTGGCGGGCGAGAAATCCACCTCCGGAGCCTACAGCCGCTCGGCCTGTTTCCAGCCAACTCGATCTTTGTGGGCGACTACCTGACCACCAAAGGCCAGCTTCCCGAGGCGGACGAGGCGATGATCCGTGACCTGGGATTTGAGATCACAAAGGGACCGGAGGCCGCAGAGCCGCCCGCCTGCCTGAACGAATCTGTCGGCTGAAAAAGCCTCCCGGAGCAGCGGCAGACCTGCCGCGCAGCCCGCCAGCCCAGCTCGCCTCTGCCCCCCACCTTTCCGCGCGACCGTTCGGATTGACCGAGGAAGGCAAAGGTTCCCGAGCCGAGCAACCGATACCACCGGAAGGTTCGGTCGAGGGCGGCACAAGCGGCTCACGACCCTCTGGGGATTTTTGCAGCACCAGGCGGTGGGGGCTTTTGCCATGAGAACGCCACGAGCAGGCGTCGATCTTCGTCATGTGGCGCAGACAGTCTTTGCAGGCAGCACGTTGTCGGCATCGCTGCTGATCGGCGGCGGCCTGCAGGCCGCCGTTCCGCCCAGCCAGGGAACGCACGACACCGTGATCGCGGTGCGGTCGAGCGAAGCGACAGCCGCTTCCGGCCGGCGGCCAATCTCTTCACGCATTGCTCTGGCTCGCAAGCCGATCAGACGTGCCGAGCCTCCAGCTGCCACCACGCCCGCAGTTGAGGCACCTGCCATCACGCCGGCGGTCGCGGCACCAGAGAGCGAAATCGCGACGCATGCCCCGGCAGTCGATCCGGTCGCAGACGCCGCCCCACGTCAGCTCGACGCCATGCCCGAGGTTCCTGCCGCCACTGCACAGAGGGTCGCCCCAGTGATGGTGGACGGATTCCTCTATCCCCCGTCCGTCGTGGCGGATTCCGGCGCGAACGCACCGCCGCAGCTCGCCTCCCCAGCGATCACGCTGCAGATCACGGAGTCGCTGCCTGAGGCTCGCCGCGGTGGGGCCATCGAGTGGCAACTGAAACTCTGCAACACGGGCAGCGAGCCGGCCACGAATGTGACGGCCGTGCTGTTCTTTGCCGACGGCATCGAACCGGTTGCCGCGAGCGGTGCCACCGCGTCGCTGGCTGCCGGCGAGGTGCGGTTTGCTCCTCTGGAAACGCTCGGCCCTGGCGAGATCGTCGAGCTGCAGGTGACAGGGGTCGGCACGAGCTCCGGTGACGTCGAGTATCGGGCAGAGGTCGTCAGCAGCGACCTGCCCAAGGCGATCGCCCACGATGGAGTGATTCAGGTCACCAAACCTTGAGCGAGCCACTGATTCATCGCGGCGGCCAGATTCACTCTCCACCGGCAGTCTGGAAATAGGCTGCCCGACTCGACCGCAGACGCTGGCGACGGCGAATGCCCCGAGGCTTCATCATCAGGCCCTCGGGAGCATCGCCAACGTCGTGCCCCCAGCTGAAGTCGTCAAGATCCCCCGCTGATGCAGCAGCCGCTTCCAGGCCGTCTCGACTGCCGTCAAGCACCTGTCCGACCGGATGGATCCGGTGGGCCCGAACCTGATGAGCCGTATCACCGATCGCAACGGTGAAGGCAAGTGGGCGGTCAGCGTGACGGCAGGTCGAAGCGGTCATGGTGAACTCCTGGCACTGGCATGGATCGGGGTTGTCGTCCCGAGACACTCTCCAAACGGTGCAGATCGCATGCCAAAGCCAAACGTTTTGCGCACCAAAGCGATTTCAGCCCGAGCGCGGCTCGGCATTCCCCCCAGCCCTCCTGCTCTCCCACCGAACAGTTCCCACAACTCCCCTGGGGCGCCCTGTCCCCTCAACCGAAGCCAGCCCAGCCGCACGCGTTCGCATGGCCTCTGAGCCTGGATGAGAAAAATTTGCCGATTCGACGGCGAATAATTTCAGTCTGCCGATGAGGATTCGTCGTCGTGAAGGCGACGGCGGCTGTCTCCCTCGGATCGCGTTCCCCGAGTTGCCGCGCTCGACTGTCCAGCCAGGCCCCCCGCGGTGGCTCCGGGCAGACTCGCTGCCCGCGGTTGCGTCTTCAGCTGATCACGAAGCTCGGCCGCCAGCTCATAGTTCTCGGCTCGCACCGCTTCGGCGAGCTGCTCATCGAGCGTGAGTCCGACGTCGTAGCGGCTGCGGACATTCTCCCGCATCTCTTCCAGGCGAAGCACCAGCTCATCTTCTGCAAACTGGTCGGCCGCGTCGTACTCCTCAAAGAGATCACGAAACCTGTCGAGGCCAGCATTGATCTCGCAGATCGCGGCTTCCGGGCCGTCGTCTTCAAGGGCGGCCAGAGCCCCGGCCTGCACGCGATGGAACAGCACGAATGGCCGATACTGCTCGTGAGAAAGCGTCCATTCCTCGTCGGGCGAATGCTCCCGCACAAAGTCCATAAACGCCAGACTGTGGTCGGCATCCTTGGCCGCACGGGCGTATTCACGCAGCGAGAGCCAGCAGACGCGGCGGTGATAAAACTGCACAAACTCGCGATCGGCCTCCGTGCACTGCTCATCGCTGAGCTCGAAATCATCGCCTTCGCGAATCACCTCACCGACGAGGTAGTCGAAATAGGTGTCGGCGCCGCCCGGCCGCTCGCCATCGGGACGAAACTCCGTCTCCAACTGCAGGAGCCCCATATCGACCCGCATCTGGATCACTTCGCGACCACCGGCTGCCTTCACCATGCGGGCGTTGACCTCTCCCGGTCGGAACGGCCAGCTCGCCAAAAGAGCATCGATATCGCGGGCTTCACGTCGCGATGGCATAGCTGAACCTTTCGTCTCGGGAATACGGCACTTTCTGAAGTATACCAAAGCCTCCCCCCCGAGACCGGCGGCGGCAACGCCACTGCAGCCGGCAGCGTCAGTCGGCCGGTGGCTTCCGCAGTTTTTTGGTGTCCGATCGCCGCTGTTTCGCCAGTCTGCGACGGGCGACCGATCCCCGCGTGGGTCGCGTCGGCCGCCGCGGACGGGGCGGCTGGGCCGCGCGTTCGAGCATCGTCCTGAGTTTGGCCAGACAATCCGCAATATTGCGGGGTTGCTCACGAAACCGCTGGCTGGTGATCACGAGGTCGCCTGCGTCGGTCAGTCGTGGTCGTTGCTGCTCAAGCAGACGAGCCCGCACAGCCGGCGGCAGGCTTGACGAAGCCGCGGCGTGAAATCTGAGCACCGCCTTGGTGCTCGCTCGATTCACATGCTGGCCCCCAGGCCCCTGCGAACGGACAAACTGCCAGTGCAAATCGTCGGCCGGGATGACGAGTGTCCCTCCGGCAGCATGAAGAGAGGATCCGTGCATAGCTGTCATTCCTCAACGGCGGCTCTGACCCGCATTCGCAACCTTACGACCGGTCCTCCGCCGCCTGTCAAGGGCAGACGCGGGGCCTGCCATGACAGGACTGCAGCGCCAGGATCTCCAGTTCTCTGCGGTCTTTTGGCATCTGGCCACTTCCAGTCTGGACAGTCGCAGGAAGCGGCTCCCATACTCTGCATCGTCGGTAGCGGGGAAACCATGCCACCGACATCGGTGGCATGCAATGGCCGTGAACACGACGTCGCCTGTGAGCGAAGCCGCTTTCAAATACCCGGCGAGGAGTTGTTCGAGCATGGTGCGAGCTTCAATCAGTGAACGGACGACCTTTCGCTGGGACCTCGCAGAAGAACTCGACGCTCTCGGGAGCTATGGGTTCGACGCGCTTTCGGTGTGGCGTCCTAAGGTCTCCGATCTCCCGCAGCGTGAGGCCCGCCGGCTGCTCGACGCCGCCGGCGTGCGGGTGTCGAGCCTTCAGTGGGCTGGTGGCTTCACCGGCAGCGACGGACGCACCTTTCGTGAAAGCCTCACCGACGCCAGTGATGCCATCTGCGAAGCGGCAGAGCTTGGCACCGACACACTCCTGATCCACACCGGCTGCCGCGGCGGCCACACCCTTGGCCACGCACGGCGGCTCGTGCAGGAATCCCTCGAGCGGCTGGCACCGATCGCTGAGGAACATGGCGTGCGGCTGGCCCTCAAGCCGACTCATCCGGCGGCCTCGTCGGGATGCGGCTTCTTCAACCAGCTTGTCGAGGCGCGGCAGTTTGTCGACACGATTGGGCATCCCTCCATCGGGCTCGCCCTCGATCTCTGGCATTTCGGTGCTCAACGTGACCTGCTGAGCCTGCTGCCCTCGATCATCCGTCATGTGATCGTTGTGAGCCTGGCAGACTGCCGCGGCGGTCCAACGGCGGATCACGAACGGCTGGCGCCGGGTGATGGCACGCTCCCTCTAGACCGAATCATGGAGGCCCTGGTCGACTTGGGCTTTCACGGCGACGTGGAGTTTGAGTTTGTTGCCGAACCCGTTGATCCGCCGCGTCAGGGCTCCGCAGACGCGAGCCTCGCTGCTGGCTACCACGAGGCCCTCAGGAAGGCTCGCAAGGCAGCCCGCCGCTACGGGTGCCTTTCGCTGCCAGCCTTCGGCAAACTCCCCGTTCCCGCCCCGGGCCGGTGAGCAGCATCGCCTCGGCGGCAGACGCGTTCCACAGTCTGCGAGTGGCCTCACAACACCGCGGCCTTCTGGTGGGTCGGCCTGCTGGCTATTCGTCTCGCAGGTTCCAGGCTTCCACCCAGGTCGTTTCCACCGGCTGCAGGTCGAAGTCTTTGCGGAGCCGCTCGTCGAAATCTGCCATGTGAGCCGCCCCATAGAAAATCGCGATCCGCTGCCGGCCACGGGCCACCTGCTGTCGCATCACGTCGATGGCGGCAGCATTGCGGTCGGTGATGATCGTGGAGCCGTTCTCACCGCCGAAGGCGGCTGTCAGCACCTCCATGTCGGTGAACTGCTGGGCCATGATCCGCCGCAACTGCAGTTCTCGGTCCGAGGAAAAGAGCAACCCAAAGAGTTCACCCAGCCCCAGCTCTCCAGATGTGTCGCCCGCAGCAGACTTGCGGCGTGCCTGAGCCATGCCCTCTCGCATCAGCCTGCTAAACATCGTCCACCAGGATTCGCCCCGCTTCTGCATCGCCTCGTCAAACTGCTCGGGCGAAAGGTCGGCATGCACGAAGTTGGCCGGGCTGTAGTCAACTGCCTCGAGCTGGAACGCCAGCCCGAGGGCGCTCGTGAGGCCCTGCTGAGCCGAGCCAATCGCCCCCGACGGCTTCTGACCAGCCTTCGGAACGCGATTTCCTTCCGGGGCCACGAGCTCGTAGAGCACCGCGTCGTAGTCCTTGAAGAGCCGATTGAGCGTCTCGTAATAGGCTTCACCTCCGATATGGACAGCGGCTACAAGGTCGACCGTGAGCCCTTCTGAGGCCTCTGGGGCGGTGGCATACCGCACAACGGCCGTATCGAGCGACCGCGGCTCGCCGTCGGTCTCCTCCGTGATCCGCAAGAAGGTGGCGCCGTCGTCGACCTCCACCGCCCGCGATTCCTCCGCACGAACCAGGGAAACCGGGAAGGATGGGAAGCCACCGGCCAGCCAGATCGCCTGGCCAGCAGCCAGCAGGGCAGTGGTGACAACACGAATCGCACGGCACGCCATCGGTCAGCCTCCAAAGGGGTTCGATCTCCCTATTCTAGCAGCCAACGCGGTCCACACCGCGACCACCCCGCCGAGCCTCCACTTTTCTGTCAACGAGCGAAGGAAAGGAACGGGACGGGTCCTCGGGCCGCGAAGCGGCCTCGGCGAAGCCGAGGTGCCTGCGGCACCCGAAGACCCGTCCCGCCCGCGCACCTGTAAAGCCACCCCGACCAGCCCCGTCGCCCCCCGGCCGCAGACCGACGCGCAGCGTCGGACAGGCCGTCCTCAAACTTTAAGCGAGGGGGGAGCCCGGGCCGAATGAGCCGGCCTTGCAGTCGAGCGCAGCCCGGAGGGCGAAAGCGAGAATGCACGAGTGAGCGGAGCCAGGATGGCGAAGCGAACGCTCGGCGAATCGGCCTGGGCTCCCCCCGAGCGCCCCGGACCGCCCATCTTGCCAGCCCACGAGTCACGACCCGCAATCTCTACCAAGAATGGTTAACCCGACGCATCGGAACGACCGATACACCCATTGCGAACCGCACGAGCGGACTCAACGGATCCTGTTCCCAAGGAACCAATGCGATGGGCATGAAGAAGAACTTCCGGCACCTCGTAGCAGCCATGCTGACTATGGCCGGGGCCGGCGTGGCTCGAGCCGGAGAAAACTGGATTCCGCTTCTGCCGGACCAGGACATGTATGACTTCCAGCTCTTCGCTCCTCCGGATCTCCGCGAGTACAGCATCTGGGCTGACGACGGCGATGGCGTGTACTTCGACTACGACCGTCTCTACTGGGGCATCACGGTGCCTCGCGTGGTCGACGTCGCCAAGACGCAGACGGGAGTGTCGCTCATCCCGTCCAATCCGATCGCCCCCTCGACGATCGTCGACCTCAACAACGACTATCTCGACTACCAGAGAGAGTTCCCGATCACGATCGACACCACGATCAACGGGATCAACAACACGTCTGAGGTTGAGGTTTCTGCACCTCAGTCAACCATCTTCACCGTCGGCGGTGACCCGCTGAAGACCAACCTCAACACGAGCTGGATGCGTACCAAGATGACGTGGGGCAACCGCTTCGAAGGCGGATGGTCCTACGATGGACGAGGCATGGATTTCTCCTACTTCCGGCTCGGCAGCCAGGCTCAGCAGTTTGCCACGATCAATGAGTTTGCGGCCAACTCTCCAAGCCAGGACGTGACCGTCGACTTCGGGAATAGCGGTGGTGGTGGCAACAATAACAACACTGGTGGTGGTGGTGGTGCAGGGATTGCCTCAGTCACGATCGAGACAACGACCGACAGCCCGCCGCCGGATCACTTGATCACCCAGGCCCTCTACCAGACCAACGAGACCACGCTCCAGGGCGGTAGTGCGGCGTTCACGATTCGCCGGCAGCTCTCGCAGAGAAAGGGCGGCACGCAGGCCATCTTCTCACTCGGACCGAGGTTCATCCAGTTTGCTGAGCGGTATAAGATCAACTACGCCAGCTTCCAGAACTCATTCAATACGACGGCTGGCGGCGGCGGCGGGCTCACCAACAACGGCGGCAATAACACCGGTGGCGGTGGTGGCCAGGGCGGTGGCGGCCTCGGCGGCGGCGGCCAGGGCGGTGGCGGCCTCGGCGGTGGCGGCCTCGGCGGTGGCGGCCAGGGCGGCGGTGGCCAAGGCGGGTTCGGCGGTGGTGGCGTCGGCGGCGGGCAGGGCGGGGGCAACCTGACCGGAGGCAACACGCCGCTGAACGTCTTCGGCACCGGCGACATCGCCTCCTACCAGCTTGGCGGGGCAGGGCAGGTCGGCATCACGACCGGCAATCTTCCCTCGACGCTGACGGGAGAAGGCCCTGGCTCGATCTTCCAGGCAGCCGCCTGGGAGACCTACACATCCAACAACATGGTGGGGCCTGAGTTCGGCCTGTTTTTCCAGGGGCAGAAGGGCCGCTGGAACTGGCAGGCAGGCGGCAAGTTCACCGCAGGCTTCAACTGGCAGAACAACATCTATCGCGGTGCCAACCTGCCGGCGAATGCCGGTGCCGACTACCTGCGAAGCAACTTCGCCGGTGCAGGCCTCAACTCGGTAGACGTGGCGGTTGCCGGCGGCGGCCTGGGCACCGCAACCACCAACACCACGGTGGTTTCGATTCCCAATAGCCCGATGATTGTGCAGCTGTTCCCCACAGGTCAGGTGAATGCCACCAACGAGACGCGGCACCGCTTCGTGTTCTCTCCGGTGGGTGAGTGGCGGTTTGGCACGCAGTTCAAGGTCAGCCAGGCGATCTCACTCAACTTTGGCTACACAGGCATGTGGCTCTCGCAGATCGCACGGGCCTCATCCAACACGGCTTACGAAACCACCGTGCAGCCGGTACAGTCAGTCGCTCGCAACACGTCAGATGCTCCAATCTTCGTGAACCCGGCCGGCCAGACGGTAACCGGTCCTGGCCCTGGCATCACGGAAGTGCCGCCAAAGTACTCCTACACGAAGGTCGTGCCTGGCTTCTACAACCAGATCGCCCCGCAGGACAAAGGCAACGAGTATGTGTTCACCAACGGCATCGACTTCGGTGTCGAGATCAAATACTAATCGCGACCACCAACCGATCCATGTCACGGAGTCAGCCGTGACGGTTCGCCCGCCGTCGGGGGAGTTTCTCCCGGCGGCGGTTTTTTTTTGTTGAGCCAGCTGGCAGTGGCACCACGCACCTTGGAGAGCTTGGCATGCCGCTCGATCAGCGGCTGCCAGAGCGGACAGGCAGCCACTGGCTCCACCTCGACCGGCAGCACGCACGGCAGGCCGTCCGGACCCACCTGAGCAAAGCCAAACAGGCCGTCCATCCAGGGCAGCTCTTGGCCTCGCAGCGGCATGCCGATCACGCCCACGGCCAGATAGCCCTGCCGCACCGAGAGCACGGCACCACGAATCTCCACGAGCGACCCCACCGGAACGCTCTGGCGACACTCCAGGGCAATCACCCGGCGGAGCATCAGATTCGCGGCCGGCCCGACAGCGCGGGTCGCCGTGGCATAGGCCGTTTCCAGCCCATACTGCAGCAGGGCACCGGCGTAGAGGGTGCCGTAGTGGTTGGCATCGGCCGGCAGCACGAGCCGGTGGTTGGCCGTTTCCCGTGGTCCCGACAACGCGGGTTCGGCGGAGGTGGTCGTGGGGGCTGGCATGGCCCGGTTATAGCCGGGCTTGGGCAACCTCCGGAAGAGACCGGCTGCCTGCTCGGCCAGCAGGCCGAATCACCTCCGGCGCGATGATTTCCAGTTCCTCCCGCATGGCAGCCACCGTGGTGCGGATCTGCGCCTCCGTGTGCTTGGAGGTGATGAAAAACCGCAGACGCGCGGCCGCCTCTTCCACGGCTGGATAGAGGATCGGCTGCACATTGATGCCGCGGGCGAAGAGCGCTCTGGAAAGCTGGAGGCTCAGCAGCGAGCTGCCGAGGATCACCGGCACCACGCCAGAGTTCGACGACTGGCCGGTATCGAGGCCCGCTTCAGCGGCCAGCTCGAGGAACAGAGCGGAGTTGGCCTGCAGCTGTGCTACCCGCTCGGGCTGCTCATGCAGCAGGCCGATTGCCGCCAGAGCCGCACCGGCTGCAGACGGGGAAGGCCGATCGAGTAGACGAAGCCTGGAACCGTGTACTTCAGCCAGCGGACGAGCGTCTTCGAGCCCGCGATGTAGCCGCCGCAGCTGCCGAAGGCCTTGGAGAGCGTGCCCATCCAGAGGTCGACATCGGCGGGATCCATGCCAAAGTGCTCGGCGATGCCTCGGCCACGCCGGCCCATCACACCAATCGAGTGGGCTTCGTCGACCATCAGCAGGGCCTTGTGCCGTCGAGCCACCTCCACGAACCGCGGCACGTTGGCGAAATCGCCGTCCATGCTGTAGATGCCCTCGACCACCATCAGCACGCGGCGATACTGCCCGCGAACCTGGGCAAGCAGGGCATCTGCCGCCTCAAAGTCGTTGTGCGGGAAGGCCCGCCTCCGGGCCCCAGAGAGCACGGCCCCCTGTTGGATGCTGTTGTGGGCCAGGGCGTCGTGAAGGATCAGGTCGCCCGGGCCAATCACGTGGCCGATCACCGTTTCATTGGTGGCATGGCCGCCCACAAAGGTGATCGCATCTTCGGTGCCGACGAGATCGGCGACCGCCCGCTCAAGCTCAACATGAATCGTCTTTTCGCCGGAGACCAAACGGCTGGCTGAGGCACTCGTACCGAAGCGGTCGATTGCCGCCTTGCCTGCCGCCGCCACCTCTGGCTCGCCCGACATGCCAAGATAGTTGTAGGTAGCCCAGCTGATCAGCTCGCGGCCGCCAATCTGGGTGCAGTCGCCAGCGATCCCCTCGTGGACGCTGAAGTATGGGTTTTCTAGACCTGCGTCTCGGATCATCTGGAAGTTCTGCTCCAGAGCCCGCACCTCGGGAAACGCATCGATCCGGTAGGCCTCTTCCGCAATCTCCCCACTGACCTCCGACGCCCCAGCGGCCGCGAGCATTTCCCCCCCACCGGGCAGATGGTCGATGATGGCCTCAGCCACTTCGCGGCAGGTCTCGATCATCGGCAGGACCTGCTCTGGGAACCGCCCTCCGAACGTTTCCTCGAGCTCCGCCACAATTTCCATCCGCTCAAGCGAATCGAGGCCGAGCTCCACGATGTTGGTGTCGAGCGAGAGATCGCGGGCCCGCTCTTTCGCCACCTTGCGGACGTGCTCATAGACCGTCTGCACAAGCGACTCGGGAAGCTGCCGCTGCGGCTTGCCCGCCCGGCCTGCATCGCCAATCGGACGCAGCCGTGCGAGCCTGGGCATGTCGCTTCCGGGGCGGGCCACGGGCTCTTCAGCAGGGCTTACAGGGCTGGCCGCATCCGCAGGCTGCCCCCAAGAAATCTGCTGCTCGACCACGTCGAGCGTGCCTTCCTGAAACTGCGTGCGGCAGAGGTGCCGCTGGATCTTGCCGCTGGAGGTCTTGGGAATGCTGTTGGGCCGCACCAGCACGACGCCCTCGAGGGCAATCTCGTGCTCGCTGGCGAGCCGACGACGAATCGCGTCGATCGCCGCGCCAACCTCGGCCGGTTCGCGTCGACCTCGTTCGAGCTCGGCCACGACAACCACCCGTTCGCGGCCCTCCACCTCAATGGAAAAAGCGGCCACACTTCCTGCCCGCACGACCGGACTCGTGTCTTCGACAGACGCCTCGAGATCCTGCGGATAATGGTTCCGGCCGCGGATGATAATCAGGTCTTTCAGCCGCCCAGTGACAAAGAGCTCGCCGTCATCAAAAAAGCCCAGATCGCCCGTCCGCATGTACGGCCCTGGATGGCGACCGCTCTGATCGTTCTCAGGCAGCAGCAGCATCGCCCCAAAGGTCTCCTGAGTCGCTTCGCGGCGATTCCAGTAGCCCTGGGCCACACTCGGCCCGCTGACCCAGACCTCGCCCACGCGACGAGCGGGCAATGGGGAGAAGGTCTCGTGATCGACAATCACGACATCCTGCCCCTCAAGCTCGCCACCGCTTCCAACAAGCCGCCGCATGCCAGTTGACGCATCGCTGCCCGGCTCCGCCTCGTCGCTTTCCAGAGCGGTCGCGTCGAACGAGCGAATCACCGGCGGCTCAAACTTCATGCCGCCGGTCACCATCAGCGTGCTCTCAGCAAGGCCGTAGCACGGGAAGAACGCCTCCCGGCGGAAGCCACACGGCTCGAAGGCTTCGCAGAAGGCATCGATCGTTTCCGGCCGCACCGGCTCCGCACCGTTAAACGCGAGCGACCAGCTGGAGAGATCGAGCTCTGCTCGCTGCTCGGGCGTGGTCTTTCGCACGCACAGTTCGTAGGAGAAGTTGGGCCCGCCGCTGATCGTCGCCTTGTATTTCGAGATCGCCTGCAGCCACCGCAGCGGCTTCTGCAGGAAGGCGACCGGCGACATGATGACGTTGAACTTCCCGCCGTAGAGCGGCACGAGGATGCCGCCGATCAGCCCCATGTCATGAAAACTCGGCAGCCAGAACACACCCGACTGGCTGCGGGTGATTTCGAAGGCCTGCATGATCCGCAACGAGTTGTGCAGCAGGTTGCCGTGCGAGAGCATCACCCCCTTCGGCGTGCCAGTGGAGCCGCTGGTGTATTGCAGGAAGGCCAGCGTGTCACCATCGATGTCGGGCCGGTCCCACTGGTCGGCCCAGTGATCTTCCAGTTCGCTGTCGACCTTCCAGAGCAACGACTCTAGGCTCGGCGCCGCCGCCCGCAGCGAGTCAAAACGATCGAGCACATCGCGAGTTGTCAGGGCCACCGAGGCCCGCGCGTCGGCGGCGATGGTTTCGATCCGCTCCACAGAGCGATTCTTGCGGGGCGGGTAGGCCGGCACCGCAATCGCACCACCGTAGAGACAGCCCATGAAGGCCGCGATGAAGTCGAGCCCAGAGGGGTAGAGCAGAAGCACCCGCTTGCCCCGCATCCCAGAGGCCGCCAGCCAAGCCCCCACGCCTCGCGCCTTTCGGTCGAGCTCGGCGTAGGTGATGTTGAGTTCTTCCTGCTCGCCGTCCACCAAAAATGTGAACGCACGATCATGTGGTCGATAACCGGCCCGTTGTCGCAGAAGATCGACAATGGTCGGTGCGAACGAAATGTCGCCAGGTGCGGTAGGATTCACGTCGTCTGCGGGCTCCGAGGCTGCCGACGGGGAAAAGCAAAGACCAGTGCGGCTCAAAGGATGTCGGCAACTTCGCTCATCCTGGAAGACATTGTAGACCCCTTGCCCGAGCAATCGGTAGTTTCGGCTCAACAGGCCTCCACGCATGCTGCCCGATCCGCAGCCGAGCCCCCGCCGGCAAACTCAAGGCAGCCCCCGCCGCTCGCCCAGAAGCGGTTCCGGCAGCTCACTGGTGCCCTCAGAATCAGCATGCCAGGCCTAATGCAGGACGACGGCCGTCACGACTCTGAGCGGAGACAGACTGAGCGGAGAGGGAGGGCACCCTGAACGGGGAGGCGGGGAGCAGGCCTCAGGCCCATGTGCGGCCGCTGGCGTGCTCACACCGCGGGGCAAAGTTGCCCAAGAGACCACCAATCACGTCCCAACTCTCTGGGCGACGCACCTCGATGTCCCCCTGCTGGTTGATCCGCACCAGGCAGGTGTCGGTCAGGCCTGCTCGCTGCAGTTCGTCGGGACTGACCTCGTCGGGCTCAAGCATCCGCATCAGGGTGCGACCGTTCATTTCGATGAACTTCATGGTGTGCCTCCTTCTTTTGAGCCCCCTGCCTTCCTTCCGGCAGTCTACCCGAACTCGCAAACAGTGTTGGTAAAGACCGTCTCCAGCCGCACGAACGCATCCGGAGCAATCTCCTCGGCACGGGCCTGCGGCTCCAGGCCCATCTCGGTAAAGACCCGATCGACAATCGCCCGGCCCTTCGCCTGATCGCGGCCACCAGCCATTCGCGCCAGCACACCCCGCAGCAGCTTCCGGCGATGGCAGAAGACGTCGCGAACAAACGCATGAAAGCGGTCCAGGTCAGGGATTGCCTGGCGGCGGGTGGGCTCGGTCTCGATCCGCAGGATGGCCGACTCCACCTTCGGCCGCGGCCAGAAGGCTGACGGCGGCAACACGCGGACGATCTCGCTGCGGCATTGGCTGCCGATCCAGACCGACAGTCCGCTGTACTCCGAACTGCCAGGCCGCGCCGTGATCCGCTCGGCCAGCTCCCGTTGAATGGTCACACAGGCCGCGTCGAACGGGCCGGGCAGGGCGAGCAGATTGCTGATCACCGGCGTGGCCACGCAGTAGGGCAGGTTGGCCACCAGCAGAAAACGTCCCGTCGGCGAGGCGTCGCGAGCCCGCTCGACGGCGTCGAGCAGGCCTGCAGCAAAGCGGTGCTTTGAATGCAGGGCATCCCCCTCAACCAGCTCGACCCTCTCGCCAGCCTCACCGAGCATCAGCAGCTGCTCACGGGTCAGCTGGGCCAGCCGCGGATCGATCTCCGCCGACACGACACGGGCTGCCAGCAAGGCCAGGCGGGTGGTCAGCGTGCCACTTCCGGCACCAACCTCAAGCACCACATCGTCTGGCCCAATCGCCGCCGAGCGAATCAGCAGATCGAGCAGGTTGAGGTCGATCAGGAAGTTCTGCCCTCGGCGAGCGTCGATCGTAAAACCGACCTCGGCAAACCACTTCTTTAGGTATGCCGCGGTCTGCCGCGGAGGCATCGGCGGCTGGCTCGTCTCCGCCTGCGGTGAACGATGCTCCGTCATCTACTTCTCCTCCGCCGCGGCAGGCAGCCGGCCGAATGCCGGCAGTTTCCCAGCTGCCAGCCAGGCGTCGAGCCGGCTCGTCACGTATTTGCCCACCAGATCGGTCTCGAGATTCACCGGATCTCCAACAGCCAGTGTGCCGAGCGTGGTCACGGCAAGCGTGTGCGGAATCAACGCCACCGAAAAAGCCTCCGCGGTGACATCCACCACCGTCAGGCTGACGCCATCGATCGTGATCGAGCCCTTGGGGACCATCTGCGCACGTACTGTCTCCGGAGCCAGATACCAGCAGGTGACCCACTCGCCCTCCTGCTCCCGCGAAGCCAGCGTCCCCACGGCGTCCACGTGACCAGTCACCAGATGGCCGCCGAGCCGGTCCGAGAGCTGCAGCGACCGCTCCAGGTTGACCCGTCCGCCCGGCTGAAGCCGCTTGAGGCTCGTCTTCGCCAGCGTCTCGGGGCCCAGCTCAAAGGTCAGCAGCGATTCGTCGATCGCGACAATCGAGAGGCAGCAGCCGCCGACACAGATGCTCGCTCCCATCGTCGCGTCGCTGGCAACTTCTCCAGCATCTACCACAAGCCGCATCCCAGGCGGCTCCGCTGAAACCCTGCTGACCGTGCCCAGCTTTTCCACCAGTCCCGTAAACATCGCACGGCGCCTTTCTTTTTCTTCGCAGCAAGCAATCACCCACGGATCGTATGCCACCTGCAGCATGGCCGAAAGCGACGAGACTTTTGCCGCCCACCGAGCCGGACCTCTGCAAACAGGGGAGGCGAGGTGGGTCGGCGAACGCTCGAGGAGCATAAAGGCCTATCCTGGCCAGCGACGAGACTTTTGCCGCCCACCGAGCCGGACCTCTGCAAACGGGGAGGCGAGGTGGGTCGGCGAACGCTCGAGGAGCATAAAGGCCTATCCTGGCCAGCGACGAGACTTTTGCCGCCCACCGAGCCGGACCTGGCGCTGGCTCGGGCGACCCTTGCGAACCTCGAGTGAACGGTCACAATGACGCCGCACCGACCATTGTTTCCAGCATCACGAGGCCCCATGCCCATGTCTACCATTGTTGACGTACACGCCCGTCAGATTCTCGATAGCCGCGGAAACCCGACCGTTGAGGTCGACGTCACGCTCGCCGACGGCACCTTCGGCCGGGCCGCCGTGCCCTCGGGGGCGAGCACCGGGGCCCATGAGGCGTGGGAGAAGCGAGACGGCGACAAGGGCTGTTACGTGGGCAAGGGTGTGCTCGGGGCGGTGGAGAGCGTCAACACGCAGATCGCTGAAGAACTCGAGGGCTGCGATGCTCTTGATCAGGCTGGCATCGATGCACGGATGCTCGAACTCGACGGAACGCCCAACAAGAAGTCGCTCGGAGCCAATGCCATCCTCGGCGTGTCGATGGCTGTGGCCCACGCCGCTGCCGAGTCGTGCGGGCTGCCGCTCTACCGCTACATCGGTGGTGCCGCCGCCCATCTGCTGCCCGCGCCGATGATGAACATCGTCAACGGTGGGGCGCACGCCGACAACCCGCTCGATATTCAAGAGTTTATGGTCATGCCGCTGGGCTTCGACTCGTTTCCCGAGGCATTGCGGGCAGGGGTGGAAACCTTCCACGCCCTGAAGAAGGTGCTCTCAGAGAAGAAGCTCGCCACGGCTGTGGGCGACGAGGGCGGCTTTGCTCCACAGATCGGCTCGAGCAGCGAGGCCCTGGAGATGATTCTGGCGGCGATCTCTGCGGCAGGCTATGAGCCGGGCAAGCAGATGGGCATCGCGCTCGACGTGGCCGCCACGGAGCTCTTCGACGCGAATGCTGGCACGTACTCGATCGAGGGCAAGACGGTCGACTCGGCTGGCATGGTCGATTTCCTGGCCGATCTGGCGGGCCGCTACCCGATCATGTCGATCGAAGACGGCTGCAGCGAAGACGACTGGGCGGGCTGGAAGATGCTCAGCGAGAAGCTGGGCGAGAAGGTGCAGCTCGTGGGCGACGACCTCTTTGTCACCAATGTCGAGCGACTTGGCCGCGGCATCAGCGAAGGGATCGCGAACAGCATCCTGATCAAGGTCAACCAGATCGGCACCCTCACCGAGACGATGGCGGCTGTGCAGCTGGCCCACAGCAGCGGCTACACCTCGATCGCCAGCCACCGCAGTGGTGAGACTGAGGACGCCACTATCGCCGACCTGGCTGTTGGGCTGGCGACCGGTCAGATCAAGACCGGCAGTGCGTCGCGCAGCGACCGCGTCGCGAAATACAACCAGCTGCTGCGGATCCAGGAGTCGCTCGGCGACGCCGCCTGCTATGCCGGCCGCCAGGTTCGCGACCGGTGGCCCGGCCTCTGCTAGCTGTCCGTGGAAAAAGCCCTCCATGGCCTTTTTCCACTGAGGCGACACCTCAAAAAGCCGAGGTTTTTGAGGGTCGCTGATCGCCGCATCCTGCGGCGGCAGACGTGTTCCACGGTCTGCTAGGCCGCAGCCCGCTTGCGAATCTCACGTTGCAGCATCCAGCCGCAGGTGGCAGCCGCCCCTGCGGCTGCGATCGCAATCGGCCACAGCGGAATCAGTCGGCTGCGGGGAGCCTCGTCCATGGCGACTGTATCGTCGGCGAGGCTCGTCGGCTCCAGGCCCGCGGCCCGGCGGGCCCGCTCGGCGGCCAGTTGGCTGCGACCGAGGTAGCGGCCTTCGATCTGGCCCTGCCGACGGTCGTATTTGGGGGCGACGAGCGCCAGAGACACAAGGGCCATTGCGGAAAAGAGCAGGCCCCAAAACCACGGGCTGTCTGTCAGGCGATACTCCGCTGTGGTGCGCATGGCCAGCTCAGCCGATGATGGATCGTCGCCGATCGAGGTAGTCCCACACGACAAACCGGTCAAGCTCCCGGCCGGCGGCAAAAAACACCCGGCCGTGGGCTGTCTGCGCAAGCCGGTAGGCAAACTGAATATCTTCCCGCGACTGCGACCAGCCGGAGAGCAAGAAAATATTGACAATGATGCCTTCGCGACGGCATGCCTCAGCCTCCCGGATGGTGGCCTCTTCCGTGCGGCGGTGGGGCGGATAGAGCAGATACAGTTCGCTGCCCTCGAAATGGGCCGTCGGCAGGCCGTCGGTGATCACAATCACCTGCTTGTTTGGCGTGTCTTGTCGGGCTAGATGCCGCCGGGAAAGCGAGAGGGCGTGCTGAATGTTGGTGAAGTGCGGCGGCACGTCTGCCTCGGAGATCCGCGGATTCGCCATGTCGGCCTTCAGCCGCACCACGGGATCGAAGATCGTCACCGGCTTGGGCAGCAGACTGATCAGCTCGCCGAAGGCCCGCGGCTTGGCAAACGAGGCCATCTCGATGAACTGCAAGAAGTCGCCGGGAAACTCCCGCTGCACGAGCCCCTGCAGCGCCAGGGCCATCTTCTTCACGCTGACGTAGAGGCCGCCATGCCGCATCGAGCCGCTCATATCGAGCACCACGCTCGTGGCGGCCTTCGGCGTGTTGCGGGTGTGGTGCACTTCAATGTCACGGGCCTCCAGCCGCAGGTGACCGCTCGCGGTCCGCTGGCCACCAGCCCGCAGCATCGCATTGATCAGCGATCCCGGAATGTCCATGTGGGCCACCGAGTCGCCAAACTCATAGGGGCGAGTCGGGACCAGCTCCACCGCGCCTTCGCCGGTGACACGCACCTCATGCCGGCCCGTGCGGGATGCCTGCATCGCGGAGAAGATCTGCTCCAACAGCTTGCCCTGAAACACCCGCATCGCCTTGGGCGTGAGGCGGTAGCCGCGACGGCCTTTCTCAAGCCCCTGTTCGGCTGCCATCTGCTCGACGAGCTGCTGCACCTGCTGGCGAAGTCGATCAAGATCGCCAAAGGCCGCGTTGGCTCCCTCCTCGTCGGCCATGCGACCGAGAGCGTCCATGTCGATCAGGGCGACCTTCCCATTTTTCGCCGCCTCCTCAAGCTGCCGCAGCAGGTCCTCGATCTGCTCGAGCTCCTGCTTGACCTCAACCGCCCGCGGCACACTCATTCGCTCCCGCCCGGAAAAGCTCCAGCGGGCCGCCAGCTCGTCGACTTCGTAGACCGTCGCCAGCCGCTCCATCAGCCGCACCAGCTGCCCGGCAAACCGCGACCGCTCATCATCTTGGGCATACCACAAGACGCTCCAGCCTCCGTAGCTGCTCCTCTGCCACGGCCCGTTCAAAGGCATCGCGATGTCGCGCAGGCGGCTGGGCTTCGCGGGCCTCGCCATGAAACTGCTGCCGTGCGGCCCGCTGGGCTGCCTCAGTTTCATACTGCTGGAGAAGCTTTCGCTTCCGCTCTTCAAGCATCTGCCGGAGGGCCGAGAGAGAAGGGCCGAGACCGCGGATCTGCTCCGGGTCGAGGACCACCGCCTCGGCGAGCTGCTCATCGGTCAGCTCATCGACGTTGCCGAAGGTGAGGGCATGCTCCATCACCGAACCGAGCAGATCGCTGCCAGTCGGCCGCGGCGGAGGAATCCGCACCGGGTCGTATTTCTGATAGGCATGAACAATGCCGCCGAGAGTGTCGCGACGTGGCATGGTGGGGCGACCTCCGGTTCAAAACCCACCGGTGCCGTTGCCACCGGTGTCGTAAATCGTGCGGCCATGCCGCTCGCTGCGTGAAATCCGCTCGGTTGCGTAAAGCCCGGCCAGCACAAACTCCACGCAGGAGGCATGCACAGCGGCATCGGCCGACGCGTTGACCTCAAATGCACGCTCCCAGAGTTCGGGCACCTCTTCGACGATCCGTCGGTAGGCCTCGGAGGGCAGCATGTCGCTGACCTCCACCTTCACGCCCTGAGCGAACCCCCGCACGATCTCCTCGAGCCCGTGCCGGTCGACATACTCCTCAAAGACCTCGCGGATCGCCTCAGCGACAACGGCCTCGAGCACCTGCCGCTCGCTCATCTGATGGCTCCCCATGAGATCGAGCTCAAGCTTGCCCAGGCTCGATGTGGGGAGATGGCCAAGGTCGCTGATCCTCGGCACGGCCCGCTTCTCGCCCAGCCGCACACCACGATGCCGAGCGCTGGCCACCACCGTGCGATAGTTGGCAATGGAAAACCGGGCGCTGACTCCCGACTGCTGGTCGATGTATTTGCTGTTCCGAGCCGCAATCGTGACCTGCTCAAGGATCTCCTCCATGAAGGGCGGCATCGCCACCGGCCACTCGCCGTCGAGATCGACTGCGGCCTCCTGCCGGGTGACCTCAATGCCCCCCGCACGATCCCTGGGATAGTGGGTGTGGATCACGCCACCGATGCGATCTTTGAGCTGCGGAATCACCTTGCCGGAACGGTTGTAGGTCGATGGATTGGCCGAGAACAGCAGCATCACATCGATGTCGAACTTCACCGGGTAGCCACGGATCTGCACGTCCCGCTCTTCGAGAATGTTGAACATCCCCACCTGCACGAGTTCGTCGAGTTCTGGCAGTTCGTTCATCGCAAAGATGCCGCGATGCATCCGCGGGATCAGCCCCAGGTGCAGCGCTTCCTCGCTGGCCATGCTCACGCCGCCAGCCAGTTTGGCCGGGTCGATCTCGCCAATGATGTCGGCAAACTTCGTGCCAGGGGCAAGCCGTTCGGCGTAGCGTTCGTCGCGATGCCACCAGGCAATCGGTACCTCCTCCGGCGGCCTTGAGCCCACCAGCCGCCGACCCGCCGACGTGATCGGGTTTTCAGGATCATCGTGCAGGGGAATCGCCGGATCATCGAGAAACGGCAGCCACTCATCGAGAAACCGGGCAAGCAGCCGCATCAGCCGGCTCTTGGCCTGCCCCTTCTCACCGAGAAAGAGCAGGTCGTGCCCCGCCAGCAAGGATATGTTGATCTCGGGAATCACCGTGTCGTCGTAGCCAACGATGCCCGGAAACAGTTCCTCGCCGCTCGCCAGCATCCGCAAAAAGTTGTCGCGGACCTCCCGCTTCACCGTGCGGCTCGTCCAGCCACTCAAGCGGAGCTCTGCAAGGGTTGTCGGCAGGGCAGGGGGGCTCGTGATCGACATACGGCGCATCCTCGCGTGCAAAAGGAATCTGCGCTGATTGTAGGCCGCTGGCCACGAAGGCACTCTGCGAGAGCCGGACTCGACTTCTTTGTCAATGACGGGAAGGGAACGGGACGGGTCCTCGGGCCGCAAAGCAAATACACGCGCAAGCGGGACGGGTCCTCGGGCCGCAAAGCGGCCTCGGCTTTGCCGAGGTGCCTCCGGCACCCGAAGACCCGTCCCGTTCAATCCGCCTCCGGCACCCGAAGACCCGTCCCGCTTGCACGAGAGCGCTTGCGCACCACATGCACCGCCACCCCCGGCCGCAGATCGCCGCGAAGCGGCGAACAGGCCGTCCTCTAAACCGTAAGCGAGGGGTGAGCCCGGGCCGAATGAGCCGGCCTTGCAGTCGAGCGAACTCGCTTCACGCCTGCGAAGCCATCCTGGCCTTCGCAGGCTAAGGCGACCCGTCAGAAAGCCAAGGTTTCTGACCGGCCGCAGGCCGCCGCTCCTGCGGCGGACAGGCCGTCCTGTACAACGTAAGCGAGGGGTGAGCCCGGGCCGAATGAGCCGGCCTTGCAGTCGAGCGCAGCCCGGAGGGCGAAAGCGAGAATGCACGAGTGAGCGAAGCCAGGATGGCGAAGCGAACGCTCGGCGAATCGGCTTGGGCTCACCCCGAGCGCCCCGAACGCTCGGCGAATCGGCCTGGGCTCACCCCGAGCGACCCCGAGCGACCGATTTCGTTAGCCCAGCGGAAAGCGGATCGTGATCGCGGTGCCCTTGCCGGGCGTGCTTTCAACGCGGACGCGGCCGCGGTGGCCTTCGATGATCTCCAGGCAGGCGGCAAGGCCAAGGCCGGAGCCGCCTTTGCCGGTCTCATCGGGGCCGGCTTTGGTGGAGAAGTTGGGCTCAAACATCCGCCGCATCACCTCGGGCGTCATGCCGCAGCCCGTGTCGCGAACGGTGAGGTCAACGCCCTGGCCGTTGGGGGCTGCCGCAAGACGCAGGATCAGCCGCCCGCCCCCGTCCATCGCCTGCCGAGCGTTGACCATCAGGTTGAGAAGCACCTGCTGAATCTGGCCCGGATTCCCCTGAATCCGCGGCACCTCAGCAAACTCTCGCTCAACCTGCACGCGGTATTTCATCATTTCGCGTTCGAGCAGCACGAGGGCATCCTCGATCACCGCCTCGATGCCCACCGGCTCCAAACGGGTGCTGCGGCTGCGGGCCATGCCGAGCACACTGGCGGTGATTTTCGCCGCCTTGGTGCTGGCGGAGAGGATGCGGTTGAGGGCCTTGTCGCGGGTGGGCTCATCTTTGTGGCGAAGGCCCATCTTCGCGTAGTTGAGGATCGTGGTGAGGGCATTGTTGAACTCGTGGGTGGTCGTGCCGAGCAGTTCGCCGAGCCCTGCGGACTTCTGCATGTCGAGCAGCTGGCGACGGAGGGCCGCGACCTCCGCGGCCAGCTCATCGCGTTCGGCCTGCAGCGACATCGCCTCAGCGGCCTCACGGCCAAAATGAGGAGGTTTGCCTGCTGACCTGCCGGCCTCAGCTCCGCGTGTTGTCACCTCCCGCATCACCATGGATTGTCCCACTTCCCCGCGTGCTCAACTCGCCGTGCGGCCTCCCGCCGCCGGGTGATACCGACGAGAAGCCCGTTTGCCGCATCTGCGGCCGAAAACCCTCCCTGAGAGGGCGTATACTGCATCGCCCGAACGAGGCGACTGCATCCCGGGTTCGTATCGTCGCCAGACGGGCCGGTCCTCTACAATCAGCCGGGTGCATCCTTCCGACACCTGGACCGTTCAACTTTTACTGCCCAGGGCTGCGGATCAGGCGGTTTGCTGAGAAACAGGCGGCTTCGGGCAAGAAACTCCGCTTCCAACGGTTTCTGGGAGATCGAGCGATGACAACACCTGCTGAGAAAGAACGGGCTCAGAGCGACCGCCGAGGCTTCACGCTGGTGGAACTGCTCGTCGTGATTGCAATTATCGGCGTGTTGATCGGCATGCTGCTGCCAGCCGTGCAGTCGGTGCGGGAGTCGGCCCGACGCATCCAGTGCAAATCGAACCTCAAGCAGGTCGGCCTGGCGATGCAGATGTATCTCGACAGAGTGACGCGAGGAAAGTTTCCGATCGCCGCTCGGCTTCCGAGCCAGGAACTCGACTTTTACGTGCCAGGTTCGCGGCCGATCAAGCCGAGCATCGCCACCGTGCTCGGCCCGTATGCCGAAAACAACCGTGCCATTTACCGCTGCCCATCCGACTTCATGTACTACGAGCGGCCGCCGGAGATGCACGACACCTACCGGGCCAAGCTGATGGCCATTCCGGAAGCTGACCGGCCGCCGGAGTATCTCAACTTCAGCTATGAAGGAACGAGCTACGAATATCCAAACCGCCGGCTCGAAGACAAAACGCGAGAAGAGGCTGTGTCTTACAGGGGCAGTGTTGGGGCGACGTCAAAGCTGTGGGTGCTCTATGAGTTTGAAGGATTCCACGGTGGGGGGATCTCGTTCTTCCCCAGCGGCGTGACCGATTTCAATGATCCCGACCCGGACAGGCCGGCGCCCACCGCCGGCGCCCGCAACTTCCTCTACCTCGATGGTCACGTGGACAACCTGTGATGGTGTCCGTTCTTCTGATGCCAGATTCGTCCTCGCTCCGCTCTCCGCTCTCCCCCGCCGTTTGTATGAGGCTCCCACCATGAGCACCGCCGCCAGCCGCCGCCAGTTTCTTTCCGAACTCTCCTCAAGCAGTCACAGTCGTGGTCGCCGCAAGGGCTGGCGAATCGGGCTCTCCATCCTCGGTGGCCTGGGGGTGCTGCTGCTGCTCGTGGGTGGCGGCGTCTGGTATTGGTGGTGGTCGTCAACGACTGATCCGCGGGTGCTGGCAATCGTCCAGCAGGGCGAGCAGCTCCGCGAGCGATTCTTCCCGCCCAACAGCCAAGTCGCCTCCGGTGGCGGAATGTCGCAGACCGACGCCGACGAGCTGGCCGCAGCGATGACCTCGATTCGTGGCCAAATGGAGCAACTCCCCGAGCATCTC
This sequence comes from Pirellulales bacterium, assembly GCA_018401745.1. GTDB lineage: Bacteria > Planctomycetota > Planctomycetia > Pirellulales > UBA1268 > M30B53. The sequence goes on from JAGYJY010000007.1 coordinate 375,811, forward strand.
CGCCCGGCAGCTGGCATGCAGATCGGCCGCATGTTTTTCACCGGCATGCAGCAGCAGATGGACAGCTATTTCGAAACGCCCCCGGCACAGCGGCAGGCCATGCTCGATCAGCACATTTTCCAGATGGAGGCGATGCGAACGGCCTTCGCCCGCAATGGCCGCAGCTTTGGTGGACCTCCGGGGGGAGCCAACGGTGTTCAAAACGCAAGCGGGCAGACCGGCGGACAGACCGGGCAGGGCGGTCCTCCCTGGGCCCGTAGCGGCAACGAGGGCAGCCGCGATGAGTGGCGAAAGCGGATCATCGACCGCACGAGCCCTGAGCAGCGTGCCCGCTGGACCGAATACCGCGAAGCCGTCGACAAGCGGCGGGACGAGCTTGGGCTGGGGAACCCATGGCGAGGCTGAGCCGGCAGCGTTCTGCCCGGTGGTGCTCACGGAGCCTGGACTGATGTCGGAAATCCTGGGATTGCTCGCCGAAGGCATGCAGCTGGCCTCGGACCTCGGCTACCGCGTTCGCGAAGAGCCGCTCGGCGACCTGCCCGGTGGGGGCTGCGTGGTTGGTGGCACGCGGCAGATTCTGCTCAATCTGGAGCAGGGGCCTGGGGAGCGACTGGACCAGCTCCTCGACGTGCTCGCTGGGGATCCTGCAACCGCCGACGAGCCGAAGAGCAGGGCCCTCGCCGCCCGCCTGCAGGAGCGTCAGGCCTGACGGGCGTCTGGCTCGGCGTAGAGCCCGTGATGTGTGATGTAGGCCGCCACAGACGCCGGCACCAGATAGCGAATGCTCCGCCCTGCCCGCACGGCACCGCGGATGCTGGTCGCGCGAATGCCCACGGCGGGCATCCGCACCCGGCTCTCGACCAGCTGCTCGACAGCAGCCCTGCCAAGCAGCCCGATCAGGACATCATCGCTCAGCAGACGCGACGCATCGTCAAGCGACTCACGTTCGACGGTCACCAGTTCGGCGAGCCTGGCGATCTCGGCCGGCTCATGCCAGGTCGGTAGGCCACGCACCGCATCGGGGCCGAGGAGGAGCACCAGGCGGTCCGCCGGGAAGCGTGACGACAACGCCCGCAGGGTTTCCACGGTATAACTGAGGCCGTCACGGTCGAGTTCGATGCTCGACACAGCAAACGCCGAATGGCCGCCTGTGGCCAGATCCAGCATCACGCGTCGGTCGGCAGCGGGAGCCAGGGTGCGGTCGAGTTTGTGGGGAGGCCGCGCTGCGGGCACAAACAGCACCCTGTCGAGCCCCGCCTGTTCGCGAGCGGTTTCGGCGGCGATCAGGTGGCCGAGGTGAACCGGATCAAAGCTGCCTCCGAAGATGCCGATTCGCATGGTTCCTCCTCCCGTCGATCTTTTGCCTTCCCCAGCCTCCGCAGGGAGCCGGGCCTGATGAGCCAGCATACGCCGCAGCAGCAGCTCTTCGTGAACGGGCCTGCCTGGGAGGAAGACGACCGGCATCTGGCGGTCGTGGCCAGCATCGTGCTGCCGGGACCACTCGATCGCCCGCTGGACTATCTCGTCCCCGAACAGCTCGCCGGACGCGTTGAGCCGGGCAAGCGAGTGCGGGTGCCGCTCGGCCGCAGCAATCGGCCCACCGTGGGCTACTGCGTGGCGGTGGCCACTCGCAACGTTCCCAGCTCGGGCCTGAAGGCCGTCTGTGACATCGAAGATGAGCGACCGCTCCTTTCGCCGGTGATGCTGGAGCTGACCGCCTGGATGAGTGAGCGGTGGCTGTGTCGCCATGGCGAGGTGCTTGAGGCCGTGCTCCCTGCAGGCGTTCGCGAGGCCGCTGGGAGCCGCGAGCAGCCGTACCTGATGCCCGCGGCGACAAGGCCCGCAGCCGAGTCGGCCCCGGCGACCCGGCTCACGCCCTCCCAGGCGAATGTGCTTGCCGCTGCCACCGAGCCCCAGACCGCTGCCCAACTGGCCGACCGGTCTGGGGCAAGCCGTGCGGTTGTCACCCGCATGGTGAAGCGAGGGCTCTTGGTGGAAGTGCCCGCCCCCAGCGACACCCCGCCACGCTCCTCTTCCGACGAACCGCCGCAGCTTTCTGAGGCACAGTCGGCCGCACTCGAGCCGATCTGCAATGCCATGCGAGAGGGCCGCCATGAGACCGTGGTGCTGTTCGGTGTGACGGGCAGCGGCAAGACCGAGGTCTATCTGCAGGCGGTGGAGGAGACCCTCCGCTACGGCAAGCAGGCGATCGTGCTTGTGCCCGAAATCAGCCTGACACCGCAGACCTGCGGCCGCTTCCGCAGCCGCTTCGGCCGCGTGGCCGTTCTCCATAGCCACCTCACACCAGCAGAGCGGCACCGCGAATGGAAGCGAATCGCTGCCGGTGAGGTCGGGGTGGTTGTGGGAGCTCGCAGCGCCGTCTTCGCCCCCACGCCGCGGCTGGGCCTGCTGGTGATTGACGAGGAGCACGAGACGAGCTTCAAACAGAGCACGGCCCCTCGCTACCACGCCCGCGACGTGGCGGAGTGGCGGTGTCGCCGGGAATCGATTCCGCTCGTGCTTGGCTCCGCGACCCCAGCCCTGGAAACCTTCCAGAAATGCCTTCGTGGCGAGTGGCGGATGGCCGAACTGCCAGAGCGGGTTGGCGGCACCCACCTCCCTGGCGTGCTGACCGTAGATCTCCGCGCCGGCCCACCACGTCGCGCCGGCGACCTCAGCTCGCGGCTGGAGGCGGGCATTCGCTGGGCGCTCAACGCGGGCGGACAGGTGATTCTGCTGCTCAACCGCCGCGGCTTCGCCACCCACATCCAGTGCCACGCCTGCGGCCACTCCGTAACCTGCCCGCAGTGCGATCTCTCCCTCACGCTGCACCAGCCAGGCAGCCGGGGCATCTGCCACGGATGCGGCCGGGTGATCCGGGTGCGGCCAGTCTGCAGCGAGTGCGGGCAGGCCGGGCTGGCCCTGCGGGGAAGCGGCACACAGCGACTGGAAGACCGCGTCGCCCGCACCTTCCCCGAGGCCCGCGTGGCCCGCATGGATGCCGACACGATGCGGCGTCGCGGCAGTCACGAAGCAACGCTCGATGCCTTTCGCGACGGCCACACCGACATCCTCGTTGGCACCCAGATGATCGCGAAGGGGCTCGACTTCCCCTCGGTGATGCTTGTCGGCGTGGTCTACGCCGATGCGGCGCTCCACCTGCCCGACTTCCGAGCCGCCGAACGGACCTGCCAGCTGATCACGCAGGTTGCAGGCCGCAGTGGCCGCGGGCCCAAGGGGGGCCGCGTCGTTGTCCAGACCGCCACACCAGATCATCCCGCGATCCGCGCCGCGGCCGTCCACGACTACGAGGCCTTTGTCCGGCATGAGCTCCCGATTCGCGAGGCCCTGGGCTACCCGCCGTTCGGCCAGGTGGTGCGGTTTGTCGTGCGTTCTCGCAACGAGACAGCCGCTCGGGAGTGGGCCGAACACCTCGCGAGTCGGCTGCGACGGCAGATTGAAGCCGCCGCCGAGGAGGCTGCGGGCATTCGCGTGCTCGGCCCAGCGCCTGCTCCGATCGAGCGATTGCGAGACGCCTGGCGGTGGCACCTGCAGGTCCAGGGACCAGATGGCGAGATTCTCCGCCGCCTCGTGCGGCTGGCAATCGAGGGGCTGAAGGTTCCAGATTCCGTGGCCTGGATTGTCGACGTCGATCCTGTGGAAATGCTCTGAACTGCATCAGCCGGGATCATCCGACGGCAGCGAGGCAATGCGGGCGATCAGGGTGGCTGGAAAGAGGATCGCCGAGAGGCCTTCGAGCGTCGCGATCATCAGTGGGAACGAGCCGATCGGGCTGAGGTCACTAAAGCCGGAGGTGGTGAGCGTCGAGAAGGAGAGCCAGATGAAGTCAGCCCAACGGACCATGCGGTCGCCCTCGAGTTCCTTCGGCAGCACGTAGGAGGCAAACTCAAACATTCCGATCATCGCGTGCACGGCGGCGAAGAAGAAGCCGAGCATGATGAAGCTCGCCGCTCCACAGAAGATCCGCTGGGTGCCTGTCACACCACTCTTGAAAGCCTGCAGAATCGAGAGGACGACCGAGATCAGGTAGATCGCCAGAAAAAGTGTCATCGGCAGCAGCCGCACGCCGCGGTCGGTGACGATGTGGAAGGTGGCCCACAAGCAGGCTGCCGTACTCAGGGCGGCCAGCACGATGGCGAGGCGGCGGTAGCCGAGCAGCAAGACGCTGGCGACCGAGACGGCCATGCCGACAACGACATAGGCACCTGGCGTGAGCCGCTGCCCTGCATCAAAAAGTGGCACCAACAGGATCAGGGCGATCTGCCCCAAGAAGATCAGCAGGCCGTGATACCGCAGCCTGGCTCGGTGCGTGTCAGACCGCTCATGCGGAAGCATGGCTGCATGGGGCACATGCTGCATGGCCACCTGTCGCCAAAAGCCGCTCCGTGATCGCTCTTTCATCGGTTTTCTACCTGCCGCATTCCACGATGGCTTGTGCCTGATTCCGCCGCCGCCTGCAGGCCACCGCGATGCGATCGCTGCCGCCCTCGAAACGACTCATCTTTCTGCTCAGTCGAACCCAGCGGTACGATACCGGGTGGGAAACGAGCATGTCATACCGATCATTTAAGGAAATCCTGGGCGAAACCAGCCTGGAGAGGAAGTGCCGCTTCCTCTTCGGGCTCTGCCTGCTGCTGCTGATCACAGGCAGCTTTTGGTGGTATGGCAGCCGCACCGAAGACCTCGTCTTCACCAGCACGCGAACGACCGGCCGTCATCTCGTCGACGCGGTGATGCTGCACCACCACTGGAAGACCCTCGAAGCCGACAAGAAATACACCACGCTCATCGAGACGCTCGGCCAGCAGCTGCAGAGCCAGCCCTACACCTGGAAGATCCTCCGGCCCGATGCAGCCGGCGATGAACTGCAAGGCTACACCTCTCTCGACTCGGCGGTCCTCGACTACTTCGCTGACCCCGACGCCAACAGCGGCATGCTGCCGGAGGCGAGTGCGGGCACGGCGGTGCTGTCTGCCGACACCGCAGAGTATCGTGAGTTTCACACCCCCGACAACGCCGAGTATCACTACTACCAGCCGATCCGCGCCCGCACGAGCTGCCTGATCTGCCACGAACACCGCGGCCCCACCAACCCAGTCGGCCCGCCCGGCCCGCGGCTGGCGGAGAACGAGCTCATGGCCGTGGTGCGAGTGGTGATCCCTGACTCCGCAACCCAAAACGCCATCAACTGGAATCGGGCTATTCTGCTGACGACGGCCATCGTCACCGTCTTCCTGGCGATGCTCGCGGCCTACGCGATTGTCCGCTATGTGATCGTCAAGCCGCTGAAGCATCTGAGGGAAGTCAGTGACGAGGTTCGCAAAGGCAACGTGGCTGCCCGCGCCGAGATTCACACCGGCGATGAGTTTGAGGATCTCGGCACAGCCTTCAATCGCATGCTGCGAGGGCTCGTTGACTCTCAAGACGAGCTGCTCAAGGTCAACCGTGATCTCGATACCAAGGTCGACCAGCTGGCCCAGGCCAACATGCACCTCTACGAAATGAATCGGCTCAAGAGCGACTTCCTGGCAACCATGAGTCACGAACTGCGAACGCCGCTCAATAGCATCATCGGCTTCTCTGATGTGCTCGGCGGCATCGCCGGACTGGAAGAGAAGCAAAAGCGGTATGTGCAAAACATCCGCTCATCCGGCCGCATGCTGCTGGATATGATCAACGACATTCTCGACCTCGCCAAGATCGAGGCCGGCAAGATGGCGATTCGGCCGACGGAGTTTCGGCTTGAGGGCGTGATTTCAGCCCAGTGCGACATGGTCCGGCCGCTGGCGGAGCGGAAGAATATCGATGTCGACTTCACGGTGGCCCACGAGATTGGGCCCGTTGTCCAGGACCAGGGCAAGGTGCAGCAGATCCTGGCCAACCTGCTCTCCAACGCCGTCAAGTTCACCCCGGAAGGCGGCCGCATCGAGGTCCGCGCCAGCCTCGAACGCTCCCCCTCCGACCGCAGCGGTGGCATGCTCGTGATGGATGTCGAAGACACCGGCGTGGGAATCGCCGATGAAGAGCAGCAGGTGATCTTTGAGAAGTTTCGCCAGAGCCGGCTCTTCCGCAGCGGCGAAGACGCGATGACCCGTGAGTTTTCGGGCACGGGGCTCGGCCTCTCGATCGTGCGAGAACTCTGCCGCCTGCTGGGAGGCGATGTCTCACTCGCCAGCGAGCTGGGACGGGGCAGCACGTTCACCGTTTGGCTCCCATCAAGGCTCTCCGCGCAGCATGCGACCGATCCGGGCAGAAGCGGTGAGGCTCCACCGCGGTACGGGGAGAGTGCCGCCGCACCGGCGAATGCGATACCATCCGAGTCCGCGGCGGGCGGCGTGGTGGCCTGACGGCTATCCTTCGCCACACACCGCAGCGGCCTGCCGGCAGGCCACGCAGCCTGCACCTACCAGTCACACACCAGCATGTTCTGCATGTCCAGCACGATGAGCCAGCAGCAGCCTCCCACCACCACCGACGTCGTGCTCTTCACCGATGGCGGCTGCAGCGGCAATCCCGGGCCGGGTGGTTGGGCCTTTATTCTGCGACACCCCGCAACGGGCAAGGAGAGCAGCGAGAGCGGCGCCGAGCGGGAAACCACCAACAATCGCATGGAGTTGACGGCCGTGGTCCGTGGCCTCGCGCGACTCACTCGTCGAACGCGGGTCGAGCTCGTGAGCGACAGCGTCTATGTGGGCACCGGGCTTTCGCAGTGGCTGCCAAAATGGAAGCTGCAGGGCTGGAAGCGGAAAGAACGCGGGCGGCTCGTGCCGATCAAAAATGAAGACCTCTGGCGGGAGCTTGATCGCCTCGCCTGCGTGCACGACGTGCGATTCCGCCATGTTGCCGGCCACTCAGGCCATCCCGAGAATGAGGCCTGCGACCGCATGGCGGTGCAGGCTTACCGCGATCTGATCAGTGGCGAGGGCCGGTAGCTCCTCGCCGGAGCGTACGTCCCCAGTCACCCCGACAGAGGAACCCGTTGATGAGTTCGCCGGATACCTCGGTCGAACCCGGCCTTGCCGGTGATGGGCCACCGTCAGGGCCGACACCATCGGCTCCATCGGCTGACCATCGCGATCTGGGGCTGCGGGCGCGGCTGGAGCGGCTGCCGGGAGTGGGGAGCCGCCGCGGCGAACGACTGGCCCGGCTGGGGCTGGTGGAAGTGCGACAGGCCCTCGTGCACTTTCCCCGCGATTACAAGGACTTCACCGGCAGCCACACCGTCGAAACCCTGGTCGCCGGTGAGCATGGGGCGGTGGCCGGTGAGGTGGTCGACATCGGCTCCCGCACGACGGTCACCGGGAAGGCGATGGTGACGGTCTTGCTGAAGACCGACGGGGGCCCGCTGCGAGGCATCTGGTTTGGGATGCCCTTCATTGCCAAGCGGTTTCGTGTGGGTAGCCGCGTGGTGCTCGCCGGCGTGGCCCGTCAGTCGGCCGGCTGCTTTGAGATGGCCCATCCAGAGATTCGGTATCTCGATGCCGATGAAGACGCGGAGTCGTCTCCGTGGCTCGCCGTCTACCCGCTGGCTGAGGGCGTGCGGCAGTCGGATGTGCGGATGGGCGTGCGGGCAGCGTTGGCGGCCGTGGAAGGCCTACTCCAGGAAACCTTCCGACCGGACGAGCTCGAGGCCCGTTCGCTGCTGCCCATCTACGATGCCTTCCGCGCGGTGCACCTTCCGGCAAGCCGAGAGGAAATTGAAGCCGGCAGGCGGCGGTTTATCTATCAGGAGCTCTACATGCTCCAGCTCGCCCTGCGGCTCCACCGGCGGCAGTCGGAGGTCACCCATCGGGCAGCGTGCATTGATGTGGCTCCAGACCTTCGTAGCCGCATTGAAGGCGTGTTTCCGTTTCCGCTCACCCAGGCCCAACGGCGAGTCGCCGGTGAAATCCTGACCGACATGGCCAGCGGCAGACCGATGCAGCGGCTCCTGCAGGGTGACGTCGGCAGCGGCAAAACCGCCGTGGCGGTCATCGCCCTCCTCGCTGCCGCCCTGACGGGGCACCAGGGGGTGATCATGGCTCCCACCGAGCTTCTCGCGCGGCAGCACGTCGCCACGCTCGAGCGGCTTCTTGCCGGGCGTGAACTGATCGACACCGCCGGCCAGGCACTCAGCGGCGGTGTCACGCTCTTGATCGGCGGGCAGGGCAGGGCGGAGCGCACCGCCACGCTCGCGCGGATTGCCGAGGGTGAGGCCCGGCTGATCGTGGGCACGCAGGCGCTCGTGGCCTCCCCTCCACGTTTCCACCGGCTCGGGCTGGTGGTCATCGACGAGCAGCATCGCTTCGGAGTCGTGCAGCGGGCCCGTCTGCAGCAAGACGACTGCCAGCCACACACCCTTGTGATGACCGCGACTCCGATTCCCCGCACAGTGGCCCACGCCGTCTATGGCGACCTTGATCTCTCCATCATCGACGAACAGCCCCCCGGCCGTCAGCCGGTCCAGACCTACCGCGTGGGCCCACAGCAGCTCGACCGCTGGTGGAGCTTTTACTGCCGCAAGCTCCGCGAAGGCCGCCGCGGCTATGTCGTTGTGCCCGCGGTGGAAGAGTCGGAAGCGGGCCTGGCCAGCATCGCCTCGGCACTTGAGGAACTGGCCAATGGGCCCCTGGAAGCGTTTCGACTCGGCCTTGTGCACGGCCGCCTGGCGTCCGACGTCAAGCAGGCGATCATGGACGACTTCCGCCGCGGCCGACTCGATGTGATCGTGGCCACGAGCGTTGTGGAGGTCGGCATCGACGTGCCAGAAGCCACGCTGATGACGATTCTCGACGCCGACCGCTTTGGGCTCGCCCAGCTGCACCAGCTGCGAGGCCGCGTGGCCCGAGGGGCCACGCGAGGAATCTGTGCCGCGGTCACCTCCGTCAAGGAGGATCACCCTCGCCTGGAGGCCTTTGTCGACACGACCGACGGCTTTCGCCTGGCGGAGTTTGACCTGATCCAGCGCGGGCCTGGCGAACTCGTCGGCAAGAAACAGTCGGGCGTGCCGCCTCTCTGCCTCGCCGACATCATTCGCGACGCCGCTCTGGCCATCGAGGCCCGAGAGCATGCGATTGCCACCCTGGCCGAAAATCCCTTCCTCGAAGGAGACGAACTCGCCCGACTCCGCAAACTCGTCGTCCGCCGCTGGGGCGATTCACTCGACCTAGGGGGAATCGGGTAGGGGCCGTCGTAAAGGGGCGAGGCCGGTTCGCCGCGCAGCTCGTCAGCCCACCGTTACGATCTGCTCGCCCGTCTTCCACTGTCCCTCGTGCCGCTCGATGCGGCGGTACAGCGTGTCGCGTTCGATCGGCTCGCGGCCGGCTTCCTGGATGAGCCGCTGGATGTGCTCGACCGAAAGCACCTCAGGGGTGGTGGCGCCAGCATCGTGGTAGATCAGTTCGTGCCGCACAGTGCCATCAAGATCGTCGGCACCATACGCAAGCGACGCCTGGGCAGTGCCGATGCCGAGCATGATCCAGTAGGCCTTGATGTGGTCAAAGTTGTCGAGCACGAGCCTCGAGATGGCCATCGTCCGCAGGCTCATCATCGCCGTAGGCTTGCCGATCGACGCCAGGCGAGTGTTTTCCGGATGGAAAGCCAGCGGGATGAATGTCTGAAAGCCGCCTGTTTCGTCCTGCAGTTCACGCAGGCGGAGGAGATGGTCGGTGCGGTGATACGCATTCTCAATGTGTCCGTAGAGCATGGTGGCATTGCTCCGCAGACCGAGTTCGTGGGCCGCGCGGTGGATGCGAAACCACTCTTCCGTGTCGGCCTTGTGTTCACAGATCTTATCGCGAACTTCGGGATGGAAGATTTCCGCACCGCCACCGGGCAGACTGCCGAGACCGACCGACTTCAGCTCCTCGAGAATGTCGGGGATCGATCGCTTGGTCAGATGGCAGAACCAGTTGATCTCAACCGGCGTCCATGCCTTGAGGTGCAGCGAGGGGCAGTTCTCGTGCAGGATGGCGACGATGTCGCGATACCACTCGTAGGGCTTTTGATGGTGGAGCCCACCGACGATGTGCATCTCAGTGCAGCCGTTCTCGACCGCCTCGCGGCCACGCTCAAGGATCTGCTCGTCGCTCATCACATAGCCGCGATCTTCGCGAAGATCGGCGCGGAAAGCACAAAACGTGCAGCGGTAGATGCAGATGTTGGTGGGATTGAGGTGGGTATTGATGTTGTAGTAGCAGCGGTTGCCGTTTTTCCGTTCCCGCACGAGGTTGGCGAGTTGGCCAAGCTCATGCAGGTCGATCGACTCATCCCATAGGCTCTCTGCTTCAGCGGCGCTCAGCCGCTCGCCCGCTTCCACCTTCTCGCGAATCGGATCCAGGGACGGTGACACGCTTCGAATCATGGCTTCGGCTTTCCTAGTTTCGCAGAGACGTTCACAGATTGCGGGCCCGCGACGAGTCGGCAGTGAACTCCTCGTCACTCTCATAACCGCAGAGCGGAACCCGGGGCAACACGACCTCACCTCAGCCCCAGACATCGAACCCAACCGCTGCCAGAAGGACCGCTCCGATGATCGCATTCGCGGTAAAAAACGCGGCGTTTACGCGTGAAAGGTCGTCTGGGCGGACCAAGGAATGTTCCCACACCAGCAGCACGGTGATCACCCCCAGCGCCACCCAGTAGATAGGCCCCAGAGAGGCAACAGTCCATGGCAGCGAGGCAAGGAGCAGAAGCGTCACGCCATGCAGCACGGCAGCGACCAACAACGCCCGTCGCACCCCGAGGGCGGACGGAATGCTATGGAGCCCCGCTTGGCTGTCGAAGCCGGCATCCTGACAGGCGTAGATGATGTCGAAGCCAGAGACCCAGAGCATCACCGCCAGGCCCAGGACGACCGCGGGCACAAGATCCGTCGGGTCTGCCAGCACCGCCTCACCGCGAATGGCAATCCAGGCCGCCACCGGCGCCATTCCCAGTGCTGCCCCGAGCCACACGTGGGCGAGCATCGTGAACCGCTTGGCATAGCTGTAGCCGAGCAGCCAGGCGAGCACGGGCAGCGACAACACCAGCGGAAGCCAGTTGGGCAGGAAGAGGAGCGTTCCGGACACAAACACGAGCGACGACGCTGCCACCAACGCCACAACCTGCCCCACGGTCAGCTCACCAGCCGGCAGGTGCCGCGTCGCTGTCCGTGGGTTTGCGGCATCGACGTCACGGTCGACGAGGCGATTAAACGCCATCGCAGCCGTCCGGGCCGACACCATGCAGACCACCACGCCCACCAACGGCAGCAGCCAGCCATCGGGCAGGGGCCCCTGCGAGCCCGGCCCGGCAAGGCTCCAGGCAAGCAGCACCGCAATCAGGGCAAACGGCATGGCAAAAACGGTGTGGCTGAATCGCACCAGCGCCAGCAGTGAAGCAAGATGCACAGCCATCGACTAGCCCTCCTGGCTGACTGCTGCGGCATCACCGCAGCGATGGGCAATCGTGAGCGTCGCGATGCCAAAAGTGAGTGGATGCATCGCAAGAGACTCATAGCCTGCCTCCCGAACGATGCTCGCCAGCCGCTCGCCTGAGGGAAACTCCTCGACGCTTTCGTTGAGGTAGCGGTAGGCGTCGGAGCCGTTTGCGGCAAGGCCATTGCCCAGTCGTGGCAGCACGTTGCGGAAATACCAGAGATAGCTGGCCCGCACGACTGGATTGGAAGGCAACGAAAACTCGAGAATCGCCAGCCTTCCGCCGGGCCGCGTGACCCGTGCCATCTCGGCAAGCCCCTGGCGGGTGTCGGCAATGTTTCGCAAGCCAAAGGCCACGGTGACCAGATCGAACGAGGCAGCCGGGAAGGGCAGGGCCATCGCGTCTGCCTCCACCCACTCCACCGGAAGCCCCTTCCGCCTCGATTTGACGACGGCATGATCGAGCATCGGCTGGCAGAAGTCAGCGCCCACGACCCGCACCCCAGGCCCCGCATTCAGAGCGTACGAAATCGCTAAGTCGCCCGTGCCGGTGCAGAGGTCGAGCATCGCTCCAGAAGCCGGAGGCGGTGCAGTGCGAACGGTGAACCGTCGCCAGAGCACGTCGATACCCCCTGAAAGCGTGCGATTGGCAAAGTCATACCGCGGCGCGATTTCGGCAAACATCCCCCGCACTCGTTCGCCGCTTTTGTCGACCTTGGGATGAGCCATTGATTCCCCACACACGCTTCCGTCAATCTGCTGGGGCACGCAACAACCTCAGTTGGGACAAACGCTCTGCAGTCAGGCCGAAAACGGCTGGAACCTGCCACCACACCAGCGAGAGGAGTTCTCACGAGTGAGCATTTCCTGGCACTGCCACACCTGCTTTTATGGTATGCCGCCGGCGGCCGTCGCGGGAGGCATCGCCGTGGTGATCGACGTGATCCGGGCGTCCACCACGATCACCACAGCGGTTGCCAACGGTGCTGCCAGCGTTTTCCCGGTGGAATCTGTGGAACGAGCCCGTGAACGGGCAAGCAGCCTTGGCGAGGGCACGCTCCTCGGCGGCGAACGAGGCGGCATCCGCATTGAAGGCTTTGACCTGGGCAACTCTCCGCGGGAATACACGCCAGAACGTGTCGCCGGCCGACCAGATCGTCTTCACCACGACCAACGGCACCGCAGCCCTCGCGGCCTGCCACGAGGCTGCCGTTGTGATGATCGGCTGCCTCGTCAACCGCTCGGCAGTGGCTGTTGCCGCCCGGGCAGCAGCTGTCGAGCATCAAACGGCCGTCCACCTCGTCTGCGCGGGCGTCGAGCGGCAGCTGGCAGAGGAAGACCTGCTCGGCGCCGGAGCGATCCTCGACGCTGCCGCCGACCGGTTTCCCCACGACGCCTTCGACGACGCCGCCGTTGCCGCCCTCACTCGCTTCCGCGACGCCCGCGGGGAGCAGCAGCCAGGCACAGCCTCCAACGAGGCCCTCGCAGCCTCCCTCGCCGACACCCCAGGCGGCCGCCGCATCGTGGCCCTTGGCATGCACGCCGACCTCCCCATCGTCGCCGCCCTCGACTCCCTCAGCACGATTCCCATCCTCACGCCCCAAAAAGACAGGCTGCTCCCCCTCAGCAGCTGAGCCTCCACTTTTTTGTCAATGATGAGGAGACCGCCCGCGGGTGGTCCGGCTCGGCGAATCGGCCTGGGCTCCCCCCGAGCGGCCCGGAGCGGTTCGTCATGGACCCGATCCGGCCCCTCCGACTACACTCCCCGCCATGAAACAGCCCTCCGACCAAACCCGTATGGACCGCATCGTCTCGCTTGCGAAGCGGCGTGGGTTCATTTTTCAGTCGAGCGAAATCTACGGCGGCCTCAACGGCTTCTGGGACTACGGTCCGCTGGGAGTGGAGCTCAAGCGAAACCTGAAAAACGCCTGGTGGCACGACATGGTCAGCGGCCATGACGAGCTGGCCACGCTCGCGGGTGCCGCCGGGCCCTATGAGATGACCGGGCTCGACTGCACGATCATCATGCATCCGCAGACCTGGAAATCCTCAGGGCATTTCGACCTCTTTCACGACTGGCTCGTCGACTGCCGGGAGTCGAAGCGACGGTATCGCTACGACCATCTGCTCGGCCGGTTTGCCAGCCATCGCGGGAAGCGGGTGTTCATCGTGACCGACGCCTCCGGGGAGGAGGGTGTGGCTGCCACCATGGCGCGGGCACAGAAGTTTTTTGGGCTGCGGGCGAAGCAGGTGGGTGAGATCGAGTGGGAGGGTGAACTCGTTCCGCTCGCAGGAAACGCCTCTCGTGATGAGGCGCTGGCGCCGGAGGCGAGCGAGCCGGGCACGCTGACGGAGCCCCGCGAGTTCAACCTGATGTTTGAGACGCGGATCGGGGCGCTCGCGAGCGGCGGCGACGAAGACCGGGCGTTCCTCAGGCCGGAAACGGCCCAGGGCATTTTTCTCAACTTTAAAAATGTGCTCGATACCTCACGGGTGCGGGTGCCGTTTGGCATCGCGCAGATCGGCAAGAGTTTCCGCAACGAGATCACGCCACGAAACTTCACCTTCCGCTCGCGTGAGTTTGAGCAGATGGAGATCGAGTTTTTCTGCAAGCCGAGTGAGTCGGCGGCATGGTATCGGTATTGGCGGGACCGTCGTTGGAAGTGGTATCTCGACCTTGGTCTCTCCGAGGGCAAACTGCAGCTTCGCGAGCACGACGCCGACGAACTCTCCCACTATTCGGTTGGCACAGCTGACATCGAGTATGCCTTTCCCTTTCTCGCTGAAGGGGAGTTTGGTGAGCTGGAAGGCATTGCCCACCGCGGCGACTTTGATCTCCGCAGCCACATGGAGGGCAAACTCGTCCGGCAGGATGGCGAGCTGGTGGTCGAGAAGGGCGAGGATGGCAAGCCTCGGCATCGCGGGAGTGGCAAAGACCTCAGCTACTTTGATGACATCTCCCGAGAACGGTATGTGCCGCATGTGATCGAGCCTTCGGCCGGCGCCGACCGGGCAGCGCTCGCATTTCTCTGCGATGCCTACCATGAAGATGAGGTGCCTGACGAGAAGGGCAACCCACGCAGCCGCACGGTGCTCAAACTGCACCCCAGGCTGGCCCCGGTGAAGGCAGCGATTCTGCCGCTGGTGAAGAAGGATGGCATGCCGGAGATGGCGACTGAGCTCTACCGCGAACTGAAGCGGCACATGCCCTGTCAGTATGACGAGAAGGGATCGGTGGGTCGTCGCTATGCCCGGCAGGACGAGGCCGGCACCCCGTGGTGTCTGACGATCGATGGGCAGAGCCTGACAGACCGCAGCGTCACCCTTCGCGATCGCGACTCGCTCGAACAGGTCCGCGTGCCCCTCGCCGAAGCCGTTGATCTGCTCAGGGAGAAGCTCGCATGAGGCCTGCGGTCGCCACCGTCTGCTCGCTCGATGCGGCCCTGCCGACGATCCTTGAGGACTATGCAGCCGGGCACTGCGATGCCGTTGACCTCTGGCTGGGGCATGCGGAAGCGGCCCTCGCTGGTCGCGATGTCGCGGAGCTGCAAGACCTGTTTGCCGCCTCAGGCATCACGCCTGTGGCCGCGAGTTTTCAGGGGGGGCTGCTCACGAGCCAGGGCGACGCGAGGCTCGAACACTGGAGCCACTTCGAGCGGCGACTTCCGCTGCTTGAGCAGCTGGGCATCCCGGTGCTTGTCGTGTCTGGCGATGCCTTTGGTCCGCTTTCTGCGGAAGATCTCTCCCGGCTTTCCATGAGCCTCTCCGAGGCGGGCAAGCGGGCAGCCGATGCTGGGGTGAAGCTGGCTCTGGAGTTTGATGCCCGGGCGAGTTTTCCCAACAACCTGCAGTCGGCCGTGGCGCTGATCGACGACGTGGGAAATGCGTCGGTCGGCCTCTGCCTCGACTGGTTCCACTACACGGTGGGCCCCAGCAAGGCCAACGATCTCTGGCTGCTCTCGCCGGAGATTCTTTTTCACGTGCAGCTTTCCGATATCGCCGACGTTCCTCGCGAGATGGCCAGTGACGCCGATCGGATCCTGCCCGGTGAGGGCTCTTCGCCGCCGGATCCGCTGCTCGCTCGACTCCGCGAGATCGGCTATGCCGGCAGCATCGCGGTCGAGACGCACAACCCACAACTCTGGCGGGTGCCACCTCGACAGTTTGGCGAGATTGCCATCACCGGCCTCCGCCGGCTCCTCGGCGATGCCAGCATGGGCTGAGCAGGCCGCCCCTCCCGAGCGAGCGAGCCAGCAGCTCAGCTTGCCCGACGAGCATCGCGGTGCGTGCTCGCTCTCGGATCGCTGTATTCGTTCATCGCCTGAGCCTCCGCTTCGACGACATCGATTTCGCGGAGCCGGCTCTCATGCCCTTTCGGCACAAGCCGGTAGTGCCGCGCCCGCGTGAGCAGATCGATCAGCTCCACGCACGACTTTTCACGAGTGACCCACAGCGAAGGATCGAGCCGTCGAAGATCGACTGACGCAGAATAGGTCCGCAGCATCTTCTGACGACCCTTGGCATATTCCGGGAAATACGACATCGCGAGCGACGTAGAGACTGCGGTAGATCGGGTCGCGCCAACGGAGGTACGGGCCGTTGCTCTTGGAGATCGCTCCCCAGGTTCGGCCCCGACGAAAGAGCGCGATCACATGATCGTCGTCACCCGCTGCCGCCCCCATATCCATCAGCAGCGGTGGACGACCGGCCATCGTCAAGGCACAGGCCGCCAGGACAGCCCCTTCGATGCACTGGGCACGCTGCCTGGTGAGCACGCCCTGCACAGACAGCGCTGTCCAGCCGTCTTGCTCAAAGTTCATCGGAATCGCGTTGACGAAGTCTTGCACGTCCTCTGGGTGCGGCAGTCTGGCGAGCTGCTCAGCGTGGTCTTCCGAGAGGCCCAGCTTGATGCCTCGTGCGATCCGAGCCTTCATGTCACCCCGTAGGTTAGCGTACGGGGAACCAACCTGCCCCCAAGCCATCGTCAATGCCTAGGGTAGACCTCTTCGCCCGTGGCCTCAACCACTCTCGGCTTACAGTGTCAGTCCGCACTTAAAACCGGCCAGTGATCAGCACTTGAAAACCGGCCATCTTCACGGAGCATTCCGACCTACAGGTCTTCTAGCGGCGTTGCCGCGGAAGGAGGCCCGTTATGGCGAATGTATTGAAGATGACGGTTATTCAGACGATTCATTCCCTGCGATCCGCAGGATTGTCATTCCGTGAGATCTCCCGGCGGCTGGGAATCCACCGGGAGACGGTGGCTCGGTACGCCCGGATGGGGTCCGAGTCGGTTTCAAAACCATCCAAAGTGCTGATTTCGCCGGCCGGCTCGGAAGAGCGAGTGGACGGTTTTGAAGTGCTGACCGGCTCGGCGGGCTCCAATGGCAGCCGGAACGCCGCCGCCCCGTGGCTCGCCTGGATCCTCGATCAGCGGGCTCGCGGGCTCACTGCCAAGCGGATTCACCAGGATCTGTTGGTCGAGTTTTCCGGTGCAGCCAAGGTCAGCTATGAGAGCGTCAGGCGCTTGCTGAAGAAGCACGATGGCTCCCCGTCGGTACCGTTCCGGCGGATGGAAGTGCCTCCTGGATACGAGGCCCAAGTCGACTTCGGGATGGGGGCTCCGGTTGTTGGCAGCGACGGCAAGCGGCGCCGCACCCACGTCCTGCGAGTTGTGCTCTCGCATTCCCGCAAGGGCTACAGCGAAGCTGTCTTCACCCAATCAACCGATGACTTCATCGGCTGCCTTGAGAATGCCTTCGAGCACTTCGGTGGCGTTCCTCACACGCTTGTCGTCGACAACCTCAAGGCGGCCGTCATCAAGGCCGATTGGTTCGACCCCGAGCTCAATCCGAAGCTGGCTGAGTTCTGCAGGTACTACGGCACGATCGTCCTGCCGACCAAGCCACGAACGCCGCGGCACAAGGGCAAGGTCGAACGCGGCGTTGCCTATGTCCAAGAAAACGCTCTCAAGGGCAGGAAGTTCACGAGCCTCTCCGAGCAGAATGAGTTCCTGCTCAACTGGGAGCAGAAGACCGCTGATCTCCGGATTCATGGGACGACCAAGCGGCAGGTACTGGCTGTCTTTCATGAACTCGAAAAGCAAGAGCTTCTGCCACTGCCATCTGGTCGCTTTCAGAACTTCAAAGAGGCCAGGCGGAAGGTTGGCAGAGATGGGCACGTGGAGGTTGCCCGGGCCTACTACTCCGTTCCGCCTGAGTATCTCGGGCGGGAGGTCTGGGCCCGATGGGACAGCCGCACCGTGCGGGTCTTCAATGACCAGCATCAGCAGATCGCGGTTCATGCCAGGCATGAGCATGGCCGCTTCAGCACGGCGATCGATCATGTTCATGAGGCCAAGATCAACGGCCTTGAGAAGGGCATCGCGTACTTGCTTGGCAAGACTCGTTCGATCGGTCCGAAGACCCATGCATGGGCCGAGGCGGTGGTTGCCGTACGAGGCATCCAAGGGCATCGCGTTGTTCAAGGCCTGCTTGCCCTGACCCGCAAGCACACCTGCGAATCGCTCGAAAAAGCCTGCGAAACGGCACTTTCGAACCAGTGCTATCACCTCCGCAGCTTGCGGCAGCTGATCGGTCACCAGGCCGACCGTCAGGAGCCGCTGGAGTTCTTAAGCGAGCACGAGATGATTCGCCCGCTCGAGGACTATGCCTCTGTGGTCGCCCAGGCGATCCATCGCCAGGAGATGAGTCGCCCATCCATGGGCGAAGGTTTTGAGAGCTATGACGCAGGCATGACGGTGGCCTGCAAAGACCATCGCCCTGCGAGCGGGAACTCACAGGGCGACGGCGGCATGCAGGCATGCCTGCGGTCCGGCTATCGCTCGCCGGGGTGCTCCTCAGCAGAGCCCGACTCCTCTTCACCGAACAGTGCAACAGTACCTCCCGATTCGGTCGCGTGACCGATACCGGCAGGCCTTCCATCTCAGGAGACTTTGATGAACGATCACCTTCGAACGACCCTTCGACAGCTTCGCCTTTCGGGCCTGGCCAGCTCTCTGGATGTTCGCCTCCAAGAAGCCCAGGCCAACAGACTCACACACCTCGACTTCCTTGAACTCATTCTCCAAGACGAGGTTGCCGTTCGTGATCATCGCAAGCTCGAACGCCGAACTACGCTCGCCTGCTTCCGTGATCTGAAGCCACTCGATCAGTTCGAATGGGAGTTCAACCCGGCGATCCCACGACGTCAGGTCTTTGACCTGGCCACGTGTCGCTTCCTCGATGAGCCGCGGGATGCGCTGCTGATGGGGCCTCCCGGCACGGGCAAGACCCACATCGCTCAGGCCATCGGGTATGCCGCGGTGAAGCAGGGGCGGAGCGTGCTCTATCGCTCGATCTTCGATGTCGTCCGTGACTTCCTCCATGAGGAAGCCATCGACGAAGACCACAAGGCCCTTGCTCGCTACCTCAAGCCCGACCTGCTCATCATCGATGACATGGGCATGAAGCAGCTGCCCAAGCGAAGCGGCGAATACTTCTTCGAGATCATCCTGAGGCGGCATCAGGTCAAGAGCACACTGATGACCAGCAACCGACCGCTCGAGGACTGGGGCAAGCTGATCGGTGATGTGCCGAGTGCCTCGGCTATCCTCGATCGCTTCCTGGAGACCGCTGAGATCATCAGCTTCCAGGGACGTAGCTACCGGCTCCGCAACCGCGCTGCCGACGCTCCCTCAAAACCGTCCAAAGTGCTGACCGGCAAAACACGAACAAAATCCGCCGGCACTTCCGGAACATCCGCCACAAAATGACGATTCCCTTGCAATCAGGACCGAAGAACACGATCCTTTCGACATACACCCCCCCCTGCAGCGGTGGTCGGTTTTGAGTGCTGATGGGTGGCCGGTTTTGAAGTGCTGATCGACACTGCCCTGTCATTCGAGCCTTTTGCGAACCCAGAGCGGATCGCGACGAGCATCGATGACAGCCGTGACCAAGACGATACTCCCGGTCAGGCTGTAGAAAATGCAGAATGGGAACCGCTTCGAAAAGGCACGAAGATACCCATGCGCCTTCTCGTGGATCCCGCCATAGTATGCGAGCGATTCGATGTCCGCGATAAGGCAACTGCGGAAGTAGTCGCCGAGCCCGGGCGACTGGCGCTCATAGAACCAATAGCCCTCGGCAAGATCAGCTTCCGCATCAGAGGAAATGCTGACGAACATCATTGGCCGAGTTGCATCAACCGGGCTTTGGCATCGGTCCAGGAGGCGATCGTCGCGCGACCATCCTCGAGCCGACGCCTGCGCTCTTCAAGCACTTCGTGATGCCATTCGGGTGACTGCACATCGCCCGGGTGAGCGCACAGGCTTTCCCACACGCTCTCGAGAAGCTGTACCTTCTCGGCAACCGACAGGGACTCAATCTGGATATCGACGGACATGGGTACCTCTCACCCTCTAGTTTAGCGAATCACCGCGACTTCGGCTCCTGGAGGGTGCAGGGCGGTCGAGAGGGCCACGGGAGCGGGACACGGGCGGCGTCCATGAGATAGCGACTCCCACACCGCAAGGGGCGGACGCTCACCGGGAATCACCGCGATCGGTCCTTCTCATGCCAGAACGACGGCGGTAACCGGGCCGCCGCCAAAAAGTCTACGACCTCAACAGCCGTGTGATCGGCGGCTCCGGTTGACCGCTTTGTTAGGCCTACGCAGTACTATTCAGGTTCTAGCCATCGCTTTATTTCCACAAGTGGCTGCGGACCTGCCAAAGTCGATTTCAATTCGCCCTCGACGAAACGAAAGAGCATTGGTTCCGTATTGCTATGCATGTACTTTGCATGAGCTGCACCGTTAATGGACTCGAGTTGAGCGGGATTCTCAAGGCAAACAACGCCAACGCCAATTTGTCGATCTGAGAACCAAGTATCGTCGGTCGCCATATCTCGAAAAACATCTCGACTATAGTTACTCCAGTCGAAGACACCGACCAGTACGACAGTCGAAAATCTGGAAAATAGCGAATCCAAGTCGTATTTCGACGCGATTGCGTGAAACGAAAAACGGTCGTTGAACGCAACTAGCCACTCGTCAGAGCCTGCTCGCTGAGTACATTGAAACGTACGAACCGTATGCTTTTGTGATTGCATTTCTTTGCACGCCTTGGATTACGGAACCAGTTGTGGATTCGGGCCTTGACTTATAATCGGAGCGAAAGGCGCGACAGTTGTCGTTAGAGGCGTTGGTGTTGTGATGACAACGGTCGTTGCGTAAGGCGGAACTGGCGAAACAACGACTTGAGATCCCGGTGGTACGACATTAATAACAGCTGTTTGACCAGCTGTCGGTATCCCAGGTACCGAGGTGCCTTGCGTTATGGTAATCGTGTAGCCGCCCGTCGCGATGCCTGATATCTGGTTTGGCATGTAGGGTGGGCCTAGAGGACCGTACGGCCCGGTGATTCCACCAGCTTGTGGAGAAATTGGCGAGTTATTGACAATTACGTTTCCAGATCCAGGCGCGATGGGGAGTTGATTGCTGGGGGCTATGATATAGGGTTCCGGTGGAATCGGTGCTCCAGGCGGTTGTACATTTATCACACCGACGGGCTCGCCTGGCGATCCAGTTCCACCAAGATTGTAGGTCGCGGCATTGGCCGGGCTCGTATATTGCTG
The DNA here is from genome assembly GCA_018401745.1 of Pirellulales bacterium. GTDB lineage: Bacteria > Planctomycetota > Planctomycetia > Pirellulales > UBA1268 > M30B53. Next base: position 396,866 of record JAGYJY010000007.1, read on the forward strand.
AACTCCGTAGGCCACGAAGACCGTAAAAGCAAACGCTCCCGTAGTTTGTTGAAATGCGGTTGGTTCTCCGGTCTGATAGTACTGATATCCAGTCGTTGCAAGGCCGTATGTCCCTAACGTTCCGGCGTTGATGGCAGTTTGACCAGAGATGTAGTACCACGGGGTTCCATTCTGGATCGCCGCTTGCGAAGTTTGGCCGTAGTAACTGATGGGCTGGTAAGTCGATGAAACCGTGGTGCCAACTAGGTCGATTGGCATCGTAACAAGGTCATGGCCCAAGTTGTAGACGCCAGTGCCCATGTTGTAGAGGCCGTTACCGAGCCCTTGGAAAAAGCCGCCGACTGCTGCTAGAGCGACACTATCCGGTTGCGATTGTTGCAAAGGGGCGATCTGCTGGGCCACAACCGCTGCCACGGGCGGAGCATCAATCGCGTCGATAACGGTCGGTAAGTCGCCCGTCAACAGTTGACGAGATTCGAGTTGCTCAACGCTAAATCGCTTCCGAATGCCCCGGCGCCTCCGCTGTAATTTCTTAGTCTGAGAAAACAGTCCGCCGATCCAAGACAATGTACGCTTCATGGTTCGTTTCCTTTTTGTGAATGGCCTAACGACTGCGATCAGCGGCTCGCGACCTTACGCGAACCACACCGCCCAACTCTTTCGCGAGTCCGCTGCATCGCTTGGTTATATCCGCCCTTGCCACGCCGATGGATCGCGGCCGCCGAACATGATCGCGAAGACCACGATCATCTCGCCTTCGATACGGTAGTGGATGACATACGGGAAGCGGCGGATGCGGAGAGATCGTACTCCAGAAGCATCGACGCCTACCCACTCCGGATTTCGCTGAATCCGAGCGAGGGCCTCGGAGCACTCGACAACGAAGTCCGAGCCGAGCCCAGCGGACCTTTCCTCGTACCACCTGCGCCCGGCATCGAGATCAGCGACGACTTCGGGGCGATACCGAAGTACGAACTTCATCGACTATCCCGCAGGCGATCGAGAACCTCGTCCCATGTGAGCAACTGCTCGGGCGACCGCTCGTGAGCGGCGATTCGCCGCTGTAGTTCTGCCCGCTGTTCGGGAGAAACCTCGACTGGCGAGTCTGGCGGGATGCTGTCCCACAACGACTCGACCACGCGTAGTCGATCATGAATCGGCAGGGCCGTCAGTTCGGTAAGGGTCTGGGCTATGTCGATCATGGAGGTATCTTACCACAGATATAACGGTAGCGATCAGCGGCTCGCGACAAAGGGACGAGCCATCCCGCCTGACGTCATCGCGGGCCCGCTGCATCGCGTTGTTCTGGGCGAACCTTCCATTCGGACGGGCATCCACTACCTTCGCCTGTAAATCTACCCGAGCGCTGGGGTCGCATGCCAACACGGATCGCCCGCTCGTTGACGGGGCAGCGGCAGTTGACGAGGGCGATGGCCGATTTACATCGGGCGGCCCGGCCAACACGGCTCGCTACAGGCGCCTCGACCCAACTCCAACTTCTCTCAGGCCTCAAAGCTGAGTCGCCATCTCGCTGCCAGCCGTCCCCAGCAACCCTGCCGCCATCTCGATCTCAAGCTTGAGCAGAGTTGAGACTGCCCGATCGCGGAAGAGAGGAAATGGATTTCCGTCGTCGTGAGCAGCGAACGCGCAGAACGGTAGCGATCAGCGGCTCGCGACCAATCGCTCAGCCACAACGCTTGGCTTCATCGCGAGTCCGCTGCATCGCTTGGTTCGGGACGCCCTCGGACTCCCATGACCTCGCACGCTCTTTCATTGCGGGGAGCAGGTCAGGCCAATCATGAAGAGTAGCCGGATCAAAATCGGCGCCGTTCGGCCACACTAGGGTATGGACCTCCGGATCCAGCCGAACCTGGTCGAAGAGATTCGGATCACGGAGAGGGCCATACATAGATCCGGCCAGGACCGGCCGAAAATCGATTTCACGTACCAAGCCATCACGGAATGCGATTCGCAGGCGATGCGGACCCACAACCTGGAAATCGGTGACGCGATGAAGAGCGTGAATCATGTCGGCACCTACGGAAGCGGGTCAATCGGCAGGGGTTCTGATCCGGCCTGCAACCGGCCCCAATCGGCAACCAACTCCGACTGATGCAACTCGGCCCAAGCTTCCGCCAGTCTAGCTTGTCGCCGGGGCAGGCTCCCAGCGAGCAACTCTATGGGGTCAAGGCCGTACACGGCCTCATCGTCGCCATGATAGGCGTGAAAATGGGGTGAGTGGTGCGGCCCCAGTTCGCAATACATGCGGATGATGATTCCGTAAAAGCGACTGAGTTCAGGCATGGCTACGTCGACCGAGCTTCGAGGATGGCCGTTCCAATGGCGTTGCTCGATGTCCCGAACGGTAGCGATCAATGGCTCGCGGCCCACGGGCCAACCATCACGCACGACGATGCCCGCGAGTCCATTTGCATCGCGTGGTTCCGGGCGTCCCATCCAGATGGAGCAGGCCACCCACTTCACAGAGGGAAATCCTACCGGGGCATCAGGGCCGCACGCCACAGCGGCCTGCCCGCAGGTTGAGGCGGCACGCCGATTGACGAGGGCGACGACGGATTCACATCGGGAGGAATGACCAGCACGGCTGGCTTCAGGCGCCTCGACGCTGCATCAGCCCCTTTGGCCCCTCAGAGCAGGCCCGCCATCCGGCCCATCGCCGCCCGACGCAGCCCCACGCCATCTCTATTTCAATGGCTGACAGAGTTGAGGTCGCCCGATAGCGGAAGAGCAGGGCTGGCTTCCTTCGTCGCGTCACGCATCGCGCGGAACGGTAGCGATCAGCGGCTCGCGACAAAGGGACGAGCCATCCCGCCTGACGTCATCGCGGGCCCGCTGCATCGCGTTGTTCTGGGCGAACCTTCCATTCGGACGGGCATCCACTACCTTCGCCTGTAAATCTACCCGAGCGCTGGGGTCGCATGCCAACACGGATCGCCCGCTCGTTGACGGGGCAGCGGCAGTTGACGAGGGCGATGGCCGATTTACATCGGGCGGCCCGGCCAACACGGCTCGCTACAGGCGCCTCGACCCAACTCCAACTTCTCTCAGGCCTCAAAGCTGAGTCGCCATCTCGCTGCCAGCCGTCCCCAGCAACCCTGCCGCCATCTCGATCTCAAGCTTGAGCAGAGTTGAGACTGCCCGATCGCGGAAGAGAGGAAATGGATTTCCGTCGTCGTGAGCAGCGAACGCGCAGAACGGTAGCGATCAGCGGCTCGCGACAAAGGGACGAGCCATCCCGCCTGACGTCATCGCGGGCCCGCTGCATCGCGTTGTTCTGGGCGAACCTTCCATTCGGACGGGCATCCACTACCTTCGCCTGTAAATCTACCCGAGCGCTGGGGTCGCATGCCAACACGGATCGCCCGCTCGTTGACGGGGCAGCGGCAGTTGACGAGGGCGATGGCCGATTTACATCGGGCGGCCCGGCCAACACGGCTCGCTACAGGCGCCTCGACCCAACTCCAACTTCTCTCAGGCCTCAAAGCTGAGTCGCCATCTCGCTGCCAGCCGTCCCCAGCAACCCTGCCGCCATCTCGATCTCAAGCTTGAGCAGAGTTGAGACTGCCCGATCGCGGAAGAGAGGAAATGGATTTCCGTCGTCGTGAGCAGCGAACGCGCAGAACGGTAGCGATCAGCGGCTCGCGGCCCACGGGCCAACCATCACGCACGACGATGCCCGCGAGTCCATTTGCATCGCGTGGTTCCGGGCGTCCCATCCAGATGGAGCAGGCCACCCACTTCACAGAGGGAAATCCTACCGGGGCATCAGGGCCGCACGCCACAGCGGCCTGCCCGCAGGTTGAGGCGGCACGCCGATTGACGAGGGCGACGACGGATTCACATCGGGAGGAATGACCAGCACGGCTGGCTTCAGGCGCCTCGACGCTGCATCAGCCCCTTTGGCCCCTCAGAGCAGGCCCGCCATCCGGCCCATCGCCGCCCGACGCAGCCCCACAGCATCTCTATTTCAATGGCTGACAGAGTTGAGGTCGCCCGATAGCGGAAGAGCAGGGCTGGCTTCCTTCGTCGCGTCACGCATCGCGCGGAACGGCTGCCTTCAGCAGATCGCAGCCAATCGATTCTCAATACCGCACGAGCTGATCGCGATTCTGCTGCAAGGCTTTGTTCGGCATGTCTTGGTTCATGACGTGTGGGATCAGCGAACCGACTGGGCCATAGCATTGCGGCAAACAACCCCGCCTTCACAAGGTGACGCAGCAAACCATAGGAAACACTGTCCCTATTCTCCAGTGCGCTCGCCTATCTGGCGACCTACTTCAGATTTTGAATTGCAATCAAGCTCAGGATCAGAATGATTTCGCAGCAGATAGCTCCTTCAACCACATTGAAAAGTCCTGCACGCAAAATCACAGCATAAAAAGCGGACACGGACAGAAACGCCAGCACTGCCCAGCCGCCGACACCGGCAGCTGCTGGCAGGCAGGTTGCGCAGAATAGAAGCACGGCCGCGGCGATGGCGGTGCGGAGGTTGGCTCGCTCGACGGCTTGATGGTACTTCTCGCAAATCAGCACTTGGTAGACGCGGCCATCGCCGTCAGTCAGATACAAGCAGGCTTCCGGATCATTCCCGAGGTAGGCCCTGGCGGGTTGCATGAGCTCCATCAGCGACTGGGCTGTGGCAACGGGTTGGGTATCACCGGGACTATAGAAACCGATAACGCCGCCCCCTGCATCGCGCCCCTCAAGGGACAGGTTCGCTCCAACGGCTTCAACCCGATAGGCCGCAAACAACTCCGCTTCTCCTGTTGCCGAACAGTGTTTAGGCTGGTCCGCGTAAGAGGCGGACGTCACTCATTCTGTCAGTATAAGACACCGCTGACGTTTCCTGCGATGGCAGCGTAAGCCTTTTCACGCCAACACCTTGCGTCGCCGAGCCACCGTCGACCGGGGTTCTTCTGCGGACCGGCATAAAGAGCCCCTCTCAAAGACCGTCCATGGGGCTTCGGACGCCTGCGGGGCCACGATTGAGCACGTGTGTGTAGATCATCGTCGTCTTCACGTCACGGTGACCGAGCAACTCCTGCACGGTACGAATGTCGTAGCCAGCTTCGATCAGGTGCGTGGCAAACGAATGGCGAAAGGTGTGACAGGTGGCCCGCTTGGTCAGCCCCGCCCCCAAGACCGCCCGACGAACCGCCCGTTGCACGAGCGAGGCGTCGACATGATGCCGCCCCTGCTCGCCCGTCGCAGTATTTCTCCACCGATGTTCCTGCGGAAACACCCACTGCCAGAGAAACTCCTGCGGGGCGTTTGGATACTTCCGCTCGAGGGCATCGGGCAGAACGACGCGGCCCCAACCATCCGCCAGATCACGTTCGTGGAGTCGCCTGACGGCTTTCAGATGCTCCTTCAGCGGAACGTCAAGTGACTCAGGGAGAATCGTCAGCCGATCCTTCGCTCCCTTGCCATTGCGGACCAGGATCTCGCGTCGAGTCAGATGGATGTCTTGAACAGCCGTCGCAACGTACCGGTTTCACGATCAACGGCCGGGCTCGCCACGGGCTGGCTGGACGTTCTCGCCTCCGAGCGCTTTCCGAAGTTCCGCGAGGACGGTTGCATCGTCTTCACGTTCGAGCCTTTCGGCGAGACGGTCGCGGGCCCAGGCGGCGAGGACGTTTTTCTTGATCCAGCAACCAAGCGCCCAGGCCGCGGCTCCGAAGGATAGCCCGGCCAATGGCACTTCCACAACCATGCGCACAGGCATTTCCGAGTCGATGGACGGCTGGTGAGGCTGGTGCCGGGTTTTCCGGCACCTGATCAGCTGCTCCCGGAGCGTCTGTCCTCCCCCCTGGAGTGGCATTTTTCTGCCGTCGGCGCGGAGTCTCTCCGATTTCGGCCGCCTGGGGGCTTTGGTTTCACCTCGCGTCCGGCACCGATCAGAGGCTGTGGATATCGATCACCGGCAGCTCGTCGGGCGACGCTTGAAAGACATTGCGGTCGTCATGCGCCTGGACGAGTTCGCCCCAGTCGGTGGGTGGGCCCCGGGCCGGCGAGACGGGCGGTGGCTCCAGGGGTTCGCCCAAGTGCGTGAGGATCTTCCGGATCGGCCCCGGCTCGGTGATGAACGCGATCAGCCGGATGTCGCCGCCACAGTTCGGGCACTCAAGCGGAAACTCCTCCCCCACCCGGGCCATGAGTTTCGCCCACGCAATCCGGGAGGTGTCGTGCGAGCGGGGCTTTTGATTCGCGTCGCAGCAGCCTTCCGTGGGTTGCCCGCCGGTCGCATGCCCGCCCGCAGCGGCCTCGCGGCGCTTGCCGATGTTCCCGATGGCCAGCGCCGTGACGGCTTTTCGCAGCTTGTGGTTCGGTGCAAACACTCCGTGATACCGATGCCGGTGCTTCCGCGGCGGCGGGACGAGATCGGCGAGCCGATCCGTCACGGCGGCGACGGCTCGGGGCCGGTCGGCGAGCATGCCCCGCAATCGCTTGGGCACCGAGATCACCCACTGCCGCACGGGCACCGGCGGGATGACGTGATCGGCGAGGTGGGCGGCGGTCTGGGCCATGTGGCGGCCGTTGCAGGACGGGCAGACGCCGCGGCCCTTGCAGGAGAAGGCCACGACGAATCCCGTGCGGCACGTCATGCAGACCGCGCGGGCGAAGCCGAAGCAGAGGAGCCCGCACTCGAGATAGCCGCGGAGTTCGTCCTCGACGTATCCCGGCACGGGCCGCTCGGCGGCTTCTCGCCAGGCGAGCCAGCTCTCGAGGTTCTCGGAGACGATCTTGTGGAGCGGCGTCTTCTCGGGCCGACGCCGCTCGTAGCGGCGGGACGCCGCGGGGCCGCCATGCGGCCGGCGTCGGATTCGCGCGGGAAACCCTGTGACCGCGGCGACCATGGGCGGACCGGCAGGTGGACGGCAAACATAAACGGCCGTACACTATCCGCGGGGCGGAGCCGTTCGCCACCAGCGGTTCGCAAGGCTCGGTGGCAAGCAAGCGAATCCGGGGCCCGTCGAGGCGGCGCGGGAGGGCTGGGCGCCATCCGGCACGGATCAGCCCGCCTTGAGACCCCTCCGCGAGGCGAGTTGCCCGGGCTCGCATTCGCCCGGTGCCGGGATAGCTCGCTCGCCTGCTCGACGCGGCGGCCGCCGCCGCAGGACTCGGGCCCCCGCCCTGAGCGGTCAGGCCAGACCCTCGAGTGGGCCGTCGCCGCAGTAGTCGCGGTTACCGAACCACGCGAGCGACTCGTGGCCCATCGCCCGGGCGAGCGTCACCATTCCCTGGGCGTGCACTCCGGCCGACACGACCGCCAGCCCGCGGAGCGGGCCCCCGTCGCCGAGCCGGGCATCGGAGAGCGTGGCGGCGATGAGCACCACCAGGCCGACAAGCGCGACGAGGATCTGCACGGTGTCGGTGAGTGTCACCGACCACATTCCGCCGATGAGCGTGTAGACGAGCGTGATTGCCGCCACGACCACGATCCCGGTGGCCAGCGGGAGGCCGAAGTAGAGCTCGAGAATCCGGGCCAGCGCCGTGTACTGCAGGGCGATCCAGGAGAAGTAGGCCGGCACCTGGATGCAGGCGGCTACCACCTCGGCCGCCGTGCCGTACTTCGCCCGGTAGAAGTCAGCCATCGTGTAGAGTTTCATCTTCCACAAGGGGCGGGCGAAGAAGATGCCGGCGAGCACGAGCGTGCCGGCGCAGGCGAGCGGGTCGAGCACGACGCCGAGCAACCCCTCGTCGCGGGCCGCCTCGGCCGCGGCGAACATCGTGGCCGGCACGCCCGTG
>JAGYJY010000008.1 GCA_018401745.1 Pirellulales bacterium
TACACCCGCCGCCCACCTGCCGGTCCGTCTATGGTCGCCGCGGTCACTGGGTTTCCAGCGCGAAGCCGACGCCGCCCGCACGGGGGTTCCGCGGCGTCCCGCCGTTACGAGCGGCGCCGGCCCGAGAAGACGCCGCTCCACAGGGTCGTCTCTGAGAACCTCGAGAGCTGGCTCGAGTGGCGGGAAGCGGCCGAGCGGCCCGTGCCGGGATGCGTCGAGGACGAACTCCGCGGCTATCTCGCCGGCGGGCTCCTCTGCTTCGGCCTCGCCCGCGCGGTCTGCATGACGTGCCGCACGGGCTTCGTCGTGGCCTTCTCCTGCAAGGGCCGCGGCGTCTGTCCGTCCTGCAACGGTCGGCACGTGGCCCAGACGGCCGCCCACTCTCCGTCTGGGGCGACCTCGCCACGGCCTACGAACGCTGGGAAGCCCTCGTCCCCAACCCCGGCCGCAGACCGCCGCGAAGCGGCGGACAGGCCGTCCTTAAAACCGTAAGCGAGGGGTGAGCCCGGGCCGAATGAGCCGGCCTTGCAGTCGAGCGCAGCCCGGAGGGCGAAAGCGAGAATGCACGAGTGAGCGAAGCCAGGATGGCGAAGCGAACGCTCGGCGAATCGGCTTGGGCTCACCCCGAGCGCCCCCGAACGCTCGGCTCATCGGCCTGGGCTCACCCCGAGCGACCCACATCAGCCGCCACCAGCGACTATAACCGTCCGTCCCTGGCCCCCTGATCGCCTCGCTCCGCGGAGCCCCGCCATGCCCACGCGCCCTGCGTCGCTGCCTGCTCTCCTCATCGCCTGCGTCTGCTGGCTGCTCGCTGCCTCAGCGGACTTGGCAGCCGCCCAGCCGCCCAACGTGATCCTGGTGATGGCCGACGACCTCGGCATCGGCGACATCTCCCCCACCAATCCGGCCTGCAAGATCCAGACCCCGCGGCTGCAGCAGATGGCGGATGAGGGGATGACGTTTCTCGACGCCCACACAAGCAGCTCGGTCTGCACGCCCACCCGCTACGGCCTGCTCACCGGCCGCTACAACTGGCGATCGCGGCTGGCCCGGGGCGTGCTCAGCGGCACCAGCGAGCACCTGATTCCGGCAGAGCGGCCCACGCTCGGCCACCTGATGCGGGCCGCCGGCTCCCACACCGCGATGATCGGCAAGTGGCATCTCGGCTGGGACTGGGCGACGTCCGACGGCAGGATCGACTTCACGAAGCCCGTGAAAAACGGCCCCGACATCAACGGCTTCGACTCCTACTACGGCCACTGTGGCTCGCTCGACATGCCGCCCTATGTGTGGGTCGACACCGGCCGCATCACCGCCGAGCCAGACCGCGAAGCGGGTGTGACCGCCAAGGAAGACCGCTACGGCTGGTATCGCACGGGGCCGATCGGAGCGGATTTTCAGATCCCGGAAGTGCTGCCGCATCTCTTCGACAAGGCGACGGCCTACGTGGAGTCGCGGGCGGCCGCCGCCAAAGAGGGCCAGCCGTTCTTCCTCTACCTGCCGCTGCCAGCCCCGCACACCCCGATCGTGCCGCTGCCTCCGTTCAAAGATGCCAGCGGCCTCAACCCCTACGCCGACTTCGTGATGCAGGTCGACCACCTGATGGGAAAGCTGCTCGACTGCGTTGCAGAGGCTGGGCTCGACGAGACCACGCTGGTGATCTTCACCAGCGACAACGGCTGCTCGCCGCAGGCCAACTTCGAGCTGCTGCGAGAGAAGAGCCACGACCCGAGCGCCGGCTACCGTGGCCACAAGGCCGACATCTACGAGGGCGGCCACCGTGTGCCGCTGATCGCCCGCTGGCCGGGCCGCATCGCTTCCGGCGCGACCACCGCTGCGCTCGCCTGCCTGACTGACATCTACCCGACGCTTGCCGACCTAACGGGGCAGCCAGCGGCAGAGCAGGGCGGGGAAGACGGCTTCAGCCTGCTGCCGGTGCTCACGGGCAGGGGCGACTCCGAGCGGACGAGCCTGATCAGCCACTCGATCGACGGCTCGTTTGCGATCCGGCAGGGCCCCTGGAAGCTCTGCCTCTGCCGCGGCAGCGGCGGGTGGAGCGAGCCCAAGGAGCCCGCAGCCCAAAAGCAGGGCCTGCCGCCGCTGCAGCTCTTCCACCTCGGTGATGATCCTGCGGAAACGACCAACCTCGCTGAGGAGCATCCAGGGCAGGTCGCCGAGCTGCTTCTTCTGCTCGATGAGCTCGTGCAGGCCGGCCGCAGCACGCCAGGAGCGGCGCTCGCCAACGACCGCGCCGTGGCATTTCTCCCAGAGGGCGTCAGCCTGCCCAGCCGCGACGACAACCCACCCCGCAGATGACAGCGTGCCCCCGCTGCGGCAGCTCTTTTTGCTCATCTTTTCAACGCGGCAGCCATCGCTCCAAGAGCGACGCCGCGGGAGTTGCAAGAAGGTCACGAGGGAACTGTGGAGCCTCCAAGCCTCGCCGCAGTGCTCGACGAAGGCTTCGATGCTGTCTTCGTCGGCAGCGGGGCCACCACGGGCAAAGACCTCAACAAGCTAGTGACGCGGTGCCCGTAGCGGTCCCTGGCATCAAAACTGATACTCAAACCCCACATTCACGCCTTGGGCCCAGAAACCCGTGGTGGAGAGGTTGAGGGTGGGGGCGGCGGGGCCGACGAGGGGGTTGCCGCCGAACTGCGTCGGGTTGACCGACGGGTCGACCTGATCGCCGACGCGGGCCACGGTCGTCCAATAGATCAGCGAATAGCCCACGTTGACGCGGAACTGTGAGAAGAGGGCGTAGTCGGCCGTGATGCCGAGCTCGCCGATGCCCGCGAAGTAGGCCTTTGTGTTGCCGGCATTGGTGGGCTGGGCGAGCACGCCGTTGCCGACGCTGCCAGTGACTGCTTCCACATCGACGCCATCGATCGGCACAATCTCAGTGGTCGTCGTTGAGCCGCCGATCCCCGTGCCGATCTGCGTCGCTCCGATGGCCGCCTTGCCGAGCACCTGCAGGCTCCAGCGATCCTTCCACCACCGCTCGACGAGGCCCAGCTCCCCGCCATTGAACTGATTGAAGGTGCGGAAGCTGTCGGTCGTGTAAGAGCCGGCAATCGGATAGCCGCCGGCGTTCGCTACAAAGGATCTGCTGTCGACCGAGAGCCGATCGTCGAGCATCAGGTAGCGGTAGCCAGCGAGCAGATAGCGACGGTGGAAGTTTTCCTTGTCGAGCAGGTTCCGCCGATAGCTGACGTTCACGCTGCCAAACTGCGTGGTCACCGAGGCGGCGATCTGCTGCTCGAGCACATCGGCCGGATCGACCGGAATCCCCGCCATCGGCACGACCGCCGCCGGCAGGCCCGTCAGCGAATCGACGTAGGGCAGAGCCAGCCACGGGGCCCCGCCGATGGTGGTAAAGACCTCCGATTCGGTGGCCGTCTCCAGCCCAAACCAACTCGCCTCGATGCCCTGCTCTTGCCGCGGCGTAAACCAGTAGCCGGCCGTGAGCCGAGCACCCGACCGCATCACTCCGTCAACACCGCCGCCGCCAAAGAGAAGCTCGGTGCCCGGGGCGCCCAGCACGCCGATATCCGACGCCGCTGTGCCGATCGGGCTCGACGACACCAGCGGCGGCACCGACTGCCCCTGCGTGGCCCAGACCAGATACTCCGCAGAAACCCAGGTGCGGCCCAGCAGCCAGTTGCGAAACACGCGGGTGTGGTCGCGGCTGCAGGGCATGCTCGAAGGCGAGAGGTGATACGAAAGCTCTCCCGGCCCCATCCAGGCTGGATCGACGAGGTGGCAGTCGCATCGAGAGGCCGGAGCGGGCTCCTGACCGAAACTGAGCAGCTCGCCTGGAGACTCTGAATAGCCAGGCCCCCGCACCGGATCGAATCCGCCAGGAACCTGGGGCTCGTCCACCCGCTTCTGCGGCGGCCAGATGCTGCCGGCAGCCTCCGACGCCCGCCTGTCGGCCTCATCGCCAAGCGACTCGGGATAGCCAAGCGGATCGGGCTGCCTGGTGAGGCCCACCTGCCCGAACGTGATGCCTGCGCACGCCAGCACGGTGGCACAGGCGAGAAAAACTGCTGTCGCACGACATGGCCAGGGCCTTCTGTGGACCATTTCCGGCTCCCTGCAGGGTGGGGAATGTACGTCGCTTGTATCGGCCGGCCGCACGCTCCCCCTGCACCGTTTTTCCCCCGCATTCCAAAAGCCTTGCGCATCCCCCCCGCCCCGCACAACCGCTCAAGACGACGCAGCCGGAACGCCGATAGACCACCAGGGCGGCTGTCCATCCCGGCCCAAGGGATGTGAGCCAGGCCGCGGGAAAAGCTCACCACGAGGGGCCTCGCCACCACTCATGATGCACGCACCCCAGACGATGCACGACCTTGGTTTCCGCCACCTCGTGGTGCTGTCGCTTGTCGTGCTCGCCGCAGCCAGCGGCTGCACTCGCGGCAAGTACTACCTTCAAGCCGACCGCGAGGTGAGCACCCTGCTGGCCGAAAAGTCGTGCGACCCCCGCTGGGCGATTCCGGCCAGCTACAACGTGCGGCAGGACGAGCGGAGCCGGTTTTACGACACCTACAACCAGGTGTTTCCGCCGATGCCGCCAGACGATCCCACGTCGCACCGCTACATGCACTGCATCGACGGCAAGTGGGGCTTTCCCCGCTGGCACATCAACGGCGACCGCACCACCCTCGACAACCCTGCCTGGCGAGCCCGCATCCACGAGGTTGTCGACGTCTCGGACTCAGGTGCCATCGTGCTCGACGAGCGGTCGGCCGTGCGACTGGCCTACGTCAACTCAATCGACTGGCAGGACCAGCTCGAAACCCTTTACCTCTCCGCGCTCGACACCACGACCGAGCGGTTTCGCTTTGACGTGCAGTTTTACGGGGGCAACGACACAACCTACCGCAATCGAGGGCCACTCAATCCGCTCGGTGCGGCCACCAGCTGGACAACGGCCACCGGACTGGAAGCTCGCCGCTACTTCGCCACGGCAGGCGAGGCAGTCGTGGGCCTGCTCAACTCGGTCGTCTGGCAGTTTGCCGGGCCGGATCAGTATGCCAATGTGTCGATTCTCAACTTCAACCTCGTGCAGCCGCTGCTCCGCAATGCCGGCCGCTCGATCGCTCTGGAAACGCTGACAATCGCCGAGCGGGCCCTGCTGGCCAACCTCCGCCGCCTGCAGTTTTATCGGCAGGGCTTCTACCTGCAGGTGGTGTTTGGAGGCAACTCGCCTCCTGGCCTGCAACGTCGCGGTGGCTTTGCGGGCGGCACCGGCTTCGCGGGCTTCTCCGGCACGGGCATCGGCGGCTTCGGCAACATCGGCGGCGTGTTCTTCGGCGGCAACGGCGTGGGCCTCAACACGGCAGGCGGCGGCACGGGCGGTGCGGGCTTCGCGGGCGGTGGTGCCGGCAATGTCGGCGGCTTCTACGGGCTCCTGCAGACGCGGCAGCAGATTCGCAACGCCGAGCAGAACCTGGCCAGCCAAGAGCGGGCACTGGCCCTGCTCGATGCCAACCTCGAGGCAGGCCTTGTCGGCATCGACCAGGTTGACCAGCTGCGTCAGAGCGTGGAGACGAGTCGAGCTGGCCTGCTGCAGGCCAAGACCTCGCTGGTCAACCAGTTTGAGTCGTTCAAGGTTCGCACGCTCAATCTCCCGTCCGACACGGCGATGGTCCTGGATGAGAGCTTCATCAAGCGATTCCAGTTCATCAGCCCAGAGATGCAGCTGCTGCAAAACGACATCGGCGACTTCCTCGGCGTGTATTCCTTTGGGGCCGCTGAGCCGCTGAAGGAAACCGAGGATCCGCGGCAGGATCCACTGCGCGATGATCCCGAGGCCCTGGAGCTCGTGCCTCCGGCTCTTGAGGGCCAGCCTGCTCCGCTGCCGCCGCCGCTCGGCGGCGAGGCAGGCGATGCGGAGCTGCTCGAAGAGCAGGTAGCGCCGCAGACCGAGGAGATCCGCGACCAGCTCAGTCGCACGCTGGTCGCAGCCGCCCTCGACAACCTCGACGCCCTGCGGGAGCGGGTCGAGCAGCAGGCGGCCGACGTCCGGACCGACCTTCAGCAGGTGCCCGACGAGGCAGCAGCTCGCCTGGCGGGCCTGCGGGCCGACCGAACGCGAAACGTTTGACCGCGAGATGCGGCTGCTCTCCGACGACCTCGTGCGTCTGCTCGGCCAGATCAACGCTGCCGAAGACGAGATCGAACAGCTCGCGGCGAGCCTGACCGACGAAAACCTCCGCCCGAGCTCTGTGGCGATCGTCGAGCTGGTCTCGGAGATCGCCGCATCGGTCGATGAGATGTCGCTGATCCAGGCGAGAGCTCGGGTGGAAGCGATCAACATCATGCCGGAGCGGATCAACCCCGACATGGCTTTTGAGATTGCCCGGGCCAACCGGCTCGACTGGATGAACAACCGCGCTGCCTTGGTCGACCAGTGGCGGCTGATTCAGTTCAACGCGATGGCCCTGCTGTCTGGCCTTGACGTCGTCATCGACGGCGACCTGCAGTCCACCGGCGTCAATCCGGCCCGCCTCCGAGGCCCCGCCGGCGGGATGAGCGCGAGCATCGCCTTCGACGCCCCGCTGACCCGGCTCCGCGAACGCAACAACTTTCGCCAGGCCATCATCCAGTATCAGCAGGTGCGGCGGCAGCAGATCGCCTACGAAGACAACATCAAGCTCTCACTGCGGCAGTCGCTGCGGCAGCTCGAACTCGACGAGCGCAACCTGGAGACCCAGCGGCGGGCCGTGATCATTGCCATCCGCCGCGTCGATCAGACCCGGCTCACGCTCAGCCAGCCGGCCGACCCGCCCCCACCGCCGAGCCTCGACGGCTCCGCTTCGATCGCCGACGCCGCTGCCGGCCAGCTCTCCCCCACGGCCACGCTCAACCTGATCTACGCCTTCAACGACCTTCGCAGCTCCCAGGACGCCCTGACGAGCATCTGGATCAACTACCTGGCCACCCGCGCCTCGCTCGCCCAGCAGCTTGGAGTGATGCAGCTCACCGACGATGGCATGTGGGTTGACCAGCCGCTCTCGACGGCCGAACGGGCCTCCGCAGACGAGCTGCCGCTGCCGCCGAGCGTGCCGCAGGAATGGCTCGACCACCTCGAAGAGGTGGCCCCTCCGCCGCCGCTTCCGCGTGGTGCGGATGTGCAGATTCTTGATGGCGAGCCCGCTCGACTTCCAGATGTGGCCGCCCGGTCGCTGCCGCCGGTCAACGATTCCCCCAAGGAAGCAGACGACACGCCACAGCCGATCCCCCCGGGAATGATGCCGGAAGTCGACTCCAGGGTGCTGCCCGCCTCGGCTGAGGAGGAGCGGAAAAAGCCCTGGGCCAGCCTGATCCCATCCTTCCTGCCTGCCCCCTGACCAACCCCCGGCAGCCTTTGCCCGACTCAACCAAACCTGAGAAACCTCGACCTCGGGGAGTTGAGCGGTGATAATGGTCGAAAGAACTTTGGAGCGTCTTCACCAGCCATCCGCGAGCGCTGACGGAGGTTCGTTCCGGCCACGCAAGGAACAGCGACTCGTTGTTCCATGAAGGGGACAGTCATGCTGGACACACACTCATCATCAAGTGCCCTCGCCGACCCGCCATCGCGGCCGCCCTCCGGCCGCGCAGACGCTGCCGCGATTGCCGACATCCTGGGGGCGCCGGCCTCTGAGGCGAGCGCCGCCCCTGTCCGCCGGGGCTTTCGCATGCCCTGGCGGCTGCTGATGGTGGTGGCCGTCGTGGCCGGGGGCGTGGCGGCCTACCCCTATCTGAAGCCCTACCTCGGGGCTGACGAAGATGCCACTGCCCTCGACACGATGCCCTCGCACACAGTCGCGCAAGGGCCCTTGGTGGTCTCCGTGACCGAGGACGGCAGCCTTGTGAGCGCGGAAAACGTCGACATTGCCTGCGGTGTCGCGGGGGGCGACCATTGTTTCCCTCGTGGATGACGGTGCGCAGGTCACCGAGGGCATGGAGCTTGTTCGCCTCGACTCGTCAACGATCGCCGAAAACGTCTCGGCCCAGAAGATCGCTTACGAAAAGGCGCGGGCCACGATGATCCAGGCGGAAAAGGACCACGCCGCCGCTGTGATCGCCGTTGAGGAATACACCGAGGGCACCTTCAAAAAAGAACTGCGGATGGCGGAGTCGAATGTCACAGCCGCCACCGAGCGGCTGCAGGCCACTCGCAACACGCTGGCGTACGGCGAGCGGATGTTCCGCAAGGGCTACATCACGCCGCAGCAGCTCGAAGCACAGAAGTCGGCCGTCGATCGGGCCGAGCTCGACATGGGCACAGCCGAGATCTCCCTGGATGTGCTCAACCGCTTCACCAAGCCAAAGATGATCACAGAGCTTGAGAGCACTCGCGACGCAGCTGCCGCCCGGCTCGACAGCGAGCAGGCCTCCCTCGAGCTGGAAAAGGCAAAGCTCGACCGGCTGACCGCGCAGCTCGAGCAGTGCACGATCGTCGCCCCCAAAGACGGCCTGGTGATCTATGCCAACGGCCGCAACCGCGATCGCGAAGCGGAGATCAAGGAAGGTACGCTCGTCCGCGAGCGGCAGGTGATCTTGCAGCTGCCAGACCTGAGCAAAATGCGGGCCGACGTGGAGGTGCACGAGGCCAAGGTCGACAAGATTCGCCCGGGCATGAAGGCCAAGATTCGCGTGCAGGGCCGAGAGTTTGGTGGTGAGGTGACCGCCGTGGCCAATCGCCCGGAAACCAACTGGTTTTCCACGGCGAAAAATATGTGGTTCAGGTGGCGATTGACGGCGGTACAGAGAAGCTTCGCCCAGGCTTCACGGCGGAGGTGGAGATCTTCGTCGCAGACCTCGACGACGTCATCTCCGTGCCGGTGGCAGCCGTCATTGAGCAGAGTGGCGAGTTTGTCTGTGCCGTTCGCACCGAGGATGGCTTCGAGCGGAGGCCAGTGGAGCTCGGCCTGAGCAACGACAAGCTGGTGCAGATCACGCAGGGGCTCTCACCGAGCGAAACCGTCTTTCTCTATCCCAGGGGTCTGCTCGGCGACGGCCCCAGCAAGAGCGACGCTGAGGAGTCTGGTGAAGAGCCAGCTGAGCAGCGTGGTGAAGGCGACGGACAGGGCCGCCGAGGAAGTGGTGGCGGCAGGCCGCAGGGCGAGGGCGGTGGTCAGGGGGGCGGCGAGCGGGGCGGTGAGGGCCAGCAACGTCAGCAGCCTTCAACCCAGGCCTAAATCGCCGCTCGGGAGTGCCGCGTGAACTTTCTCCAGCAACTTCGCCTCGGGTTTCGCAGTCTGCTGCTGCACAAGCTCCGCTCGGCCCTAGCGGTGCTCGGCATTCTCATCGGTGTGACGGCCGTGATCTGGCTCGTGGCCCTCGGCGAGGGCGTCAGCTACCAGGCGCAGCAGCAGATCAAAAATCTTGGTGCGACGAGCATCATCGTCCGCTCGATCAAGCCGACGGAAGAGGCCAACCGCGAGTCGGGCAGCCGGTCTGGCATCGCCTACGGCCTGCTGCGAGACGACTACGACCGCATCCTCGCCAACGTGCCCACGATCACCAAAGCGATGCCGATGCGGGAGATCAACCGCGAGGTCCGCAATGGCGAGTTTGCGATTGATGCCACCCTCGTCGGCTGCACGCCCGAGTATTTCGATATCAACCGGCTGGGGATCGAGCGGGGCCGACCGCTCTCCGCTGCTGACATGGAGTACCTCGACAACGTCGCGGTGCTGGCCTACGAGGTAGCCGAGCGGCTCTTTCCGATCGAAGACCCTGTTGGCCGTGCCGTTCAGATCGGCGATGAGTTTTACGTGGTCATCGGCGTGGCCGAGCAGCGAACCGCCTCAGCCGCGATCGGCGGCAGCCTGGCTGCCCGCCAATACGACAAAGACGTCTACATCCCCCTCTCCACCTTCCGAGCCCGCATTGGCGATCGGGTGATCACGGTCCGCGGAGGGACCTTCCAAAATGAAACGGTGGAACTCAATCAGATCACCGCCGTGGTCGACGACATGAAGGCGGTCGACTCCTCCGCCGACATCATCCGCGATCTGCTCCGCCGCTACCACAAGTCGCTCGACTACGCCGTCGTGGTGCCGAAAGAGTTGCTTGAGCAGGCAGAGACGTTGCGGACGATGTTTAACGTCCTGCTGCTGCTGATCGCGGGCATCTCGCTGCTCGTTGGTGGCATCGGAATCATGAACATCATGCTGGCGACCGTCACGGAGCGAACGCGGGAAATCGGCATCCGGCGAGCCCTCGGGGCGACCAAGGGGGAAATCGTGCAGCAGTTCCTCTGGGAGACGGTCGTGCTCTCTGGCACCGGCGGCCTGCTCGGCGTGGCGTTTGGCTTTCTCTGCGGCCCCACCGTGGCGCTCGTGAGGCGGACGATCTCGGAGCTGTTCCCAGAGGTCTGGAGCAGCCTGCCGCCAAACATCCGCGATCTTGAGCCGCTGCTGGCTCCATGGTCGATCGCGGCCGCGTTTGGCATTTCGGTGGGCGTGGGCATCATCTTCGGCATCTACCCCGCCAGGCGGGCGGCCAACATGGACCCGATCGAGGCCCTCCGCCATGAGTAGTGTTGCCACAGAGAATCGCCCGGAGACCGGCCGCGACGTGGTGGCCAGCGTGCGGAATGTGACCAAGGTCTATCGGCTCGGCGGGGAGGATGTGAAGGCGCTTGCCGGCGTCTCCATCGATTTCCACCAGGGCGACTTCGTGGCGATCATGGGCTCCTCGGGCTCTGGCAAGAGCACACTGCTCAACCTGCTCGGCTGCCTCGACCGGCCGACCACTGGGCAGTATTTCCTGGGCGGCAACGATGTCGCCACGCTCGACGATGAATCGCTCTCCCGTGTCCGCGGCCGCTACCTCGGTTTCGTGTTTCAGTCGTACAACCTGATTCAGCAGCTCAGCGTGGTGGAAAACATCGCGGTGCCGCTGGCCTATCAAAGGCCGGCCAATCCCGACGGCCCGGAGCTCTGCCTGCGACTGGCCAAGCTCGTGGGCCTGAGCGGGCGGCTCGGCCACCGCCCCAACCAGCTCTCTGGCGGCCAGCAGCAGCGAGTGGCCATTGCCAGAGCCCTTGTCAACAACCCGCATGTGATCCTGGCCGACGAACCCACCGGAAACCTCGACACGGCCACGAGCCTCGAGATCATGGACCTGCTCGATGCGCTCAACAACGCCGGCCGGACGATTGTGATGGTCACCCATGAGCCTGATATCGCCGCCCGCGCGAAAACGGTGATCAGCCTTCGCGACGGCAAGATCGAGTCGATCACACACAACGGGTGACCGCGGCAACGAGCCGCCAACAGCCAACGCGCAGCAACAGGCAACCAACAGGCAAAGAGGAACAGCTCCGAATGCGGTGTCTTACGGCAGTGGTCGTCGGTGGGTTGGTGGCTGCGTTCGGTGGCATCGGCGGCGGCACTGCCGCTCCCGCCGCTGAAGAGCGACCTGAGGTGCTCGCCGACACCCCCTTTGGCCAGGAGACGCGGGCCTTCCTCAGCGAGGCCGAGGGGCTCCCTGGCAACGACGTCCAGGGTGTCGGGCTCGACGACGCCGGCAGGCTCTTCGTGCAGATCGGTGATGCCTGGTTTCGGCAGGACTCCGACGCCGCGGCCTGGCAGCCTGTGGCGTCACCGCCGCCTCTTCAGGGCAGCACCACCGCTGCCCGCGATCAGCCTGCCAGCCTGACGGGCCCGACCATCGCCTCGCTCCCCTGGAGCGATCGGGTGCCTGCTGACCTCGGCAGCTCGCAACTTGCTGACGGCAGGTATGCCTGGCTTCCGCATGAACCGCTGGTTGTTGCCGACCCCGCCGGAGGGTTCTGGGTGGCCGATACCCACGGCGTCGCGCACGTGCGTGAAGACACGGTCTCCCTGTTCACTCCGGCCGACGGCCTGCCGCGGACCGACTTCACCGCCGCGGCGGTGGCAGCAGACGGCCGGCTTTTCCTCGGCACGCCCCACGGACTGATCCACTACGACGGGAATCACTGGGCCTACCGCCAGGGCCTGCGGTGGCTTCCCAATGACGACGTGCGGGCGATCGCGACCGACGGCAGCAACGCCTGGGTGGCCACGGCCGGCGGGCTGGCACGGCTGACCTTCACCCCCATGACGCTCGCGGAGAAGGCCAGCCGCTATCAGGCCGTCCTCGATCAGCACAACCGCCGCACCGAGTTTGGCTATGTGATCGAGGCCCACGGGCCCACGCCCGGCAGCACCACGGGGCTGTCCGTCAGTGACAGCGACAACGACGGGCTGTGGACCTCGATGTATGGGGCAGGGGAGTGCTTCGCGTATGGGGCGACCGGCGACCCGGAAGCCAAGCGGCGGGCCGAGCGGGTGTTTGAGGCCCTGCGGTTTTTGAGCATCGCCCCGCGCGGCGGCAGCCATCCCGCCCCTCGCGGCTTCATCGCCCGCACCGTTGTTCCCACCACCGAGCCCGACCCGAACCAGCGGCCTGGCTCCACGCTCGCTGGCCAGCAGCGGAGCCGGCAGGAAGGCGATGCACTCTGGCGGGTCTACGAGCCGCGATGGCCCACGACCGCCGATGGCCGCTACTGGTGGAAGAGCGACACCAGCTCCGACGAACTCGACGGCCACTACTTCTTCTACGGGCTCTACTACGACCTGGTGGCCGACACCGAGGCTGAGAAGGAGCGGGTCCGCGAGATTGTCCGCGACAACATCGAGCATCTCATCAGCCACGGCTTTCGCATGCACGATCACGCCGGGCCCACCCGCTGGGCCAACTACGCGCCCGAGTCGCTCAACCATGATCTCGTCTGGGCCACAGAGCGCGGCATCAACTCACTGAGCATCCTCTCCTACCTGGCAACGGCGGCCCACATCACTGGTGACCGACGCTACCTCGACGTCGCCGCGATGCTCCGCGACGAGCACGGCTACCACCAAAACGTGATGAACCCGAAGCTGCAAAATGGGATCGGCAGCGGCAATCAGTCTGATGATGAGATGGCCTTCATGGCCTTCTACAACCTGCTCGCCTACGAGCCCGACAGCGAGCTTCGCGACCGCTACCGGCTGGCCTTCTTCCGGGCCTGGCAGCTGGAGGCCCCAGAGCAAAACCCCTTCTTCAACCTCTGCTACGCCGTGTTTGGCATCGGCCACGAGCACACCGACCCCTGGTCGACCAGCAGCCTGGCGCCCGACGCCGGCTGGCTCGACGAGAGCATCGCCACCCTGCGTCGCTTTCCCTCGACCGCTTCAACTGGGCCCATCACAACGCCGACCGGCTCGACCTGATGCGGGTGCCAGGCGACGGCATCGACGTCCGCGACCGTTTTCTGCGGACAACCGGCCGGGTGATCCCCGTCGACGAGCGGCACTTCAACCACTGGAACCACAACCCGTGGCGGCCCGAGAGCGGCGGCGATGGCCGGACGCTTGCCAGCGGCACGGTCTACCTGCTGCCCTACTGGATGGCCCGCTACCACGGTTTTCTTGGCGGACCGAGCGAGTGAGCCGCGTCTGAAGTGATCCCCACCACGAGGCGTTCGTCCATGAAGCTGGCCATGCTCGTCAACCCGTTTACCGAACGAAATCTGGCCCTCGCGGCACAGGCGGGCGTCGAGGAGGTGGTGCTTCCTTACCCGGGGCCGGGCCTTGAGCCGCTGCGTGCCGCCCGAAGAAAGGTGGAGGCCGCAGGCATGCGGCTGACGGTGCTCGAGCGGAAGATCCCGCACCGCCGGCTTGTGCACCGGCTGCCCGGCTGGGAGAAGGAGCTTGCCGGCTTCCAGGCTCTCCTCCGCGACATGGCAGACGCTGGGCTGCAGGTCGCCTGCTACAACTGGATGCCCGCCGAAGACTGGCAACGCACAACCTGCAGCTCGCCTGAGCGAGGCGGATCGCTGGCCACGGCCTTTGATCTCGCGAAGGATCGACCACAACGTCACCGATGCTGACGGCAGCCCCGACCAGCAGACGCCCGCGGCACAGCTCTGGGAGACGCTCACGCAGTTTCTCGACGCCGTGCTCCCGGTGGCCGAGGCCTGCGGCGTGTCGCTGGCGGTGCACCCCGACGACCCTCCGCTGCCGGTGATTCGCGGCCAGGAGCAGATCATCGGCTCCAACGCAGCCCTGCGGCGGGTGGTCGAGCTGGCCCCGAGCCCAGCCAACGGCATCTGCTACTGCACAGGCTCGCTCTTCCCGGCCGGGGCCGACCTGGTTGCCGGCGTCCGCGACCTCGCCCCGCACATCCGTTTTGTGCACGCCCGCAATGTTCGCGGCACCGCCGATCGCTTCGCCGAGACCTGGCACGACAACGGCGAGATCGACATGCCCGCGGTGATCCGTGAGCTTAAGGCTGTCGGCTTCGAGGGGCCCATGCGGCCCGACCATGCTCCGTCGATGGCTGGCGAAGCCAACGAGACCCCGGGCTACGAGATGCTCGGCAAGCTGTTTGCTCTCGGCTACCTGCGAGGACTGCTGCAGGCCGCCTGACCGCGCGGCCTCTTATTCCTGCTCCAGCGATGAACGGATGAAGGCCGGCTTGTTGGTGGTGATGCCGATCGCGCCGAGGTCGGCAAAGTAGCGGGCGTCACCCGGCTGGTCGATCGTCCAGACGTGAAACTCGCCCACGCCGCCCTCCGTGAGGGCCGCCACAAACGCCTTGTCGATCACCTCGCGTCGGCCCTGCATGCCCACGCCGTCGGCACCGCAGCGAGCCACGGTTTCGGCAATCGTGGCAGCTGTCGGCAGCCACTCGCCCGAGCCCTTGGCGGTCTCCTTAAAGCCGGTCAGCCAGTGGGCTTTCACGTTCGGGAGTGCCTTTTTGCACGCAGCCACCGTCTGCTGGTCGAAGGCGATGATCACCAGCGAATCGAGGTTGACCTGCCGCTCGTCGAGCAGCCGACCAAGCGGCTCAACGATCTCTGGGCCGGTCTTCAGCTCGACAAAAAACTGCTTGCCGGCAGGCACCGCCTCAAGCACCTCGGCGAGCGTCGGGCAGGGCTCTCCGGTGAAGGCTTCCGCCTTCCAGCGGCCGTAGTCGAGATCCCGCAGCGACGTGAAGGGCGTCTCGGCCACCACCAGCTGCACGCCACAGGTCCGCCTGGTGTCGGCGTCGTGGATGCAGACGATCTCGCCATCAGCCGAGAGCCGGAAGTCGCCCTCGATCGCATCGGCGTTTTGATCCCAGGCCAGCCGGAAGGCTGCGAGCGTGTTTTCCGGAGCGTCGTGCGACGCGCCACGATGGGCGGTGATCATCGGCACCTCAGCCTTGGCAGCAGCAGACGACACGAGCATCGCTCCAGCCAGGAAGACGCAGGAAAAGGACCGAACAAGGCGACAGAACAGGGGCAAAACCATGAGAGCAGGCATTCTCGAGGGCTCCAGGATCCATGCGTTGAGAAACCGGATGAGGCCGGCGTGCGGCAACGGCACGGGCACCACGGCCCGTGTCGACTGGGCCGAAACATGCCAGGCTGGCGATACTATACGCTCAGACGTGTCGGAGAGCGGGGCATCCCGCGGCCCCACACCGATTGCTCACATTTCTCCTGCGTGGCCCGCCGACAGCGATTCGTGGACGGGTCGACACCGCCGGGGCATTGGTTTCCTCCGCCAGAGGTTCTCGCATGCTCGCCAGCATTTTTAACGACGTGATCGGGCCAGTCATGCGGGGGCCATCGAGCTCCCACTGCGCGGCGGCCCTGCGAATCGGCAGGCTCGCCCGCGATCTGGCTGGCGGCCTGCCAGAAGCGGTGCTCGTGGAGTTTGACCGGGCGGGTTCGCTGCCGACCACCCACACCTCGCAGGGCTCCGACATGGGCCTCTTTGGCGGCCTGCTCGGCTGGGAGGCGAGCGACAGCCGCCTGCCCGACGCCGAGCATGCGCTGCAGGCAGCTGGCTGCCAGGTGACGTTTGTCACAGTCGACGTCGGCGATCCGCACCCCAACACCTACCGGCTGACCCTCTCTCGCAACGGCGAAAGCCACACGCTGCGAGCGATCTCCACCGGCGGCGGCATGATCGAGGTGCTCGCCATCGATGAGTTGCTTCTCTCGATCTATGGCGACTTTCACGAGACGCTCTTCTGGTGCCGCTCGCCCGGCGACGTGGAGCGACTCACAACGACGCTTCGCGACGCGAGCCCGGAGGGCATCTGCGAGGCCATTGAGGTGCATACAGCGTTTCCCCGCCGGATTGCCGGTCCGCTTGTTCAGGTCCGCAGCCGCACGCCGCTGCCGGCTTCCACAATCACCGCTCTGCAGGCCGCTGGGCTTACCACACGGGCTCGACAGCTCGCCGCGGTGCTTCCCGTGCTCTCCGGAGCCGGAACCGCCGCCCCTTTCACGTCTGCTGCCAGGCTGCTGGCGGCCGATGGCGGCGAGGGCCTGCCGCTGTGGAAGCATGCGATCGCGTATGAGTGCCAGCGGGGCGGCCTGAGCGAGGATGAGGTGCTCACCCGCATGCTGGAGATCGTGCGGATCCTCCAAGCCTCAATCGACGAGGGGATTGCCGGCACCCGCTACGACGATCGGGTGCTGCCGGCGCAGGCCCCGGCGTTTCAGGCGGCGCTCACCGCCGGCCGCCTGCTCGGCGACGACACCCTCAACCAGATCGTGCTGGCGACCACAGCCCTGATGGAGGTGAAAAGCTCGATGGGGGTGATCGTGGCGGCACCCACGGCTGGCGCCTGCGCGGCTCTTCCGGCTGCAGTGATTGTCGTGGCCCGCAAGCGGGGCCTTGATGACGAGGCGATGGCACAGGCGTTGCTTGCCGCCGGCCTGATCGGGATCTTCATCACGTCGGCCTGGTCGTTTGCTGCCGAGGTGGGTGGCTGCCAAGCCGAGGGGGTCGGCCGCGGCGATGGCTGCGGCAGGCCTGGTGACCCTCGCCGACGGCACGCTCGAGCAGTCGCTGGCGGCCGCCTCCATGGCGCTGCAGAGCATGCTGGGCCTGATCTGCGACCCGGTCGCCAATCGGGTCGAGGTGCCATGCCTCGGCAAAAACGTGATGGCTGCCACCAACGCCCTCGCCTGTGCCAACATGGCTTTGGCCGGCTTTGCTGAAGTGATCCCGTTTGACGAGGTTGTGGCTTCAGCCCGAGCTGTTTCTGAGCAGATGCCCCGCGAACTTCGCTGCACGGCCCTGGGCGGCCTGGCGATCACCCCTACCAGCAGGGCCATCGAAGCGCGGCTTGCCCTGAAACAACACAGCGGCTGCGGCGGGTGTGGCTGCGGCTAGCTGTCCGTGGCAAAAACCATCCTTGTTTTTTCCACTCAAGCGACGCCTCAAGAAGCCGAGGTTTTTGTGGGTCGCCGGTCGCCGCTTCCTGCGGCCCGCCCCCGGCCGCCGGCTTAGAGCTGGAGGATCATCGCTGGCTCAAGCCGCTTGGCGGCTCGTCGCGGCGCCTCAAGCGTGGCAATGAGCGAATCGGTCACGAGTGAGAGAAATGCCTGCTGATCCTCAGGCGACATCTGCGGCGGAAACCACTCGCCCCACACGCACAGCACGATCGGGCCCCGCTGCCGCGTCGTCAGCACGGGATCAACGTTGAACCTCGCCGGCTGATGATGGGGATCGGTGAGCAAGAGCCCCCAGCCCATCATCGAGTAGTGCCGCGGCGGGCGTGTCCAGAGGATGTTGCCCCCCTTGCCGCCGAAGGCAAAGGCCTCGCTGTAGTCGCGCGAGAAGGGCTTGGGATGCCGCTCAAAAAAAGCCAGGAGCTCGCCGCTGACCTGCGGAGAAAGCACCTCATGCCTTGAAAGCAGCTCATAGAACGTTGCCAGAGCCCGGGCCGTGCCGTGCATCGGCAGGCCCTCGCTCGCCCTCGCGATCACCGCGGATCCGCTCGTCGAGCACCGTGTGCAGCTGGTCTTCCGTCGGCAGCGCATTGCCGGAAACCCCTTCAAGCCCAAGCAGCTTGGGAATGGCGTTGACGCGATCGCGGCCGAGGAAGTCGGCAAGAGCGTGCGTGGCCGGGTTGTCGCTGACGCCGATCATCAAGTCAGCCGCCTCGCGGAGCGTCTGCTTGCCGTGGCCTGGCACCAGGATGACGGTGCCGTCGAGGTCGAGCCCTTCCTCAGCCTGCCGAAACAGCTCCGTCAGGCAGAAGACCTTCACCATGCTGGCCAGGCAGACCTCGCGATCGGCAAACCTCTCCATCACGCGGTCGTCGTTGAGCTCCACAGCGTAGTAGCCCACCTCGTAGCCGCAGTTGTCGAGAAAGGTGTTGAGCGAGGCTTCCGAGTGGAACGGGCCATCGGAGGCGTGCACAGGCATTGAGTCGGGAGGCAGACCAGGAATGGGAGCCTCACCACGGCTCTCACGAGGAAGTGACACACCGCACATGCAAGCCGCCAGGATCACCCGGCCGACGAAAGACGAAGCACGCTTCATAGAACGATCTCTGAGAACAACGACGCGAAGCCGCAGGGACATCACTCCCCGCGATAAACCATTTTTACGTGAGGGCCAGCCAGCGGGATCTCAAACTCATCGGAAACCACTCCCCAGCCAACCCGTTGATAAAACCCAATCGCAGACACGCGGGCATTGCACCACATCGGCCAGTCCACGTTTCTCCGCCTTGCCTCGGAGAACGCATACGCAAAGAGCCGTCGCCCGACGCCCTGCCCGTGATACTCCGCAGCGGTTGCCATCCCCCGCAGCTGCCAGGCATCACGACCTTCCCATTCTGCCGCCATCAAGGTCAGGCAGCAGACCGGAATGCCACAATCCGAGGCAGCGAAGTGAAGGGTAGCGGCGGCATCATCACCTGGAAACCGTGCTGACTCCAAGGGCAAATTCTGCCGCAGCATTCGGTGCCGCAGGGGGACAATCATGTCGACAGACACCTGGCCCAGGTGCAGCTGCGAAAGGTCGATTGGAGGCATCGCTCACGAAATCCTGGGGAACCCCGCCGCCATTCGGGGGCCAAATGATACCGCGATGTTTTGAAAAACCAGCGAGCATTTCTGCTGACGAAACACGGCTGATTCAGGCGATACCGGCGAAAAAAAAGCCTGCAGGGCCAGGAGGGCCCTAGCGGAACTGCAGACAACCCTCGCACCGAGCGACGTCTGCCGGCCTGGAGGGCTGGCGAAAAAAAAGCCTGCAGGGCCAGGAGGGCCCTAGCGGAACTGCAGACAACCCTCGCACCGAGCGACGTCTGCCGGCCTGGAGGGCCGGCGAAAAAAAAGCCTGCAGGGCCAGGAGGGCCCTGCAGGCGTAAAAATGGCGGGGACAGGATTCGAACCTGCGACCTCGAGGTTATGAGCCTCGCGAGCTACCGGGCTGCTCCACCCCGCGTCCATTGTTCGGAGTATTGTGCGTTCTTTCGCTATCGACACCCCAAAGCCATCACTTCGGTTTATTCCGCGGCTGGTGCACAAACCTCCGCGGAAGAAAGAGATGAGAGTCAAAAACTGCTCTCAGCAATGTCGACAACAGAACTATACCCTCATCATCATGAGAAGAGAAGGCCTCGATCGTCGGGGCCGGTTTTCTCTGCACTTCACCCAGCTAACGGCCGATCCGCGGTCTGCCTGCGTTCCCATGGCCCCAGCCGACAGCCATCCGCCGCAGTCAGTCACGCAGCCCGCGCGAGCCACGCGACCGGTGGGGCCCGCCAGGGCAGCGGTCCTCGCGGGAGCCAGCAGCAACCGCTTCGATCAGCTGCTCGAGCACGTCAAAGCAGCCAGCGCGAGCCTGATCGTGCACACCCTGCTGCTGCTGGCCTTTGCGATTCTCGTGGTCGGTGAACGCTCGTCGCCGCTCCCGCCCCTCGAGCTCGCCTTTTCCACGCTCGGCGACGACCCCGGTGGCAGCCAGGCCGACGTGGTCATCGAAGACGTGGAAGAGCCGTCGGAGGAGACGATGCCCGACGAGGAGCCGGCGGAGAGCGAGACTGAGCCCACACCGCCTGCTGAAACCCTCGCCGACGACACGGCCACCCAAGCTCCTCCCGAGCTCACCGACGCCGTCCAGCCCGAGGTCGCCGTGGCGGCAGCCGAGAGCGAGGTGGCTCCCGAAGCTGGAGCCCCGGCGGTGGAAGAACTGCTCGCTGGCCGGTCGCCAGCCAGGCGAGCGGACCTGCTGGGACGTCATGGGGGCAGCGCTGAAACCGAAACCGCGGTGGTGCGGGCCCTGGAATGGCTGGTGCGGCAGCAGCGACGAGACGGGTCGTGGAGCCTGCAGGGGCCCTACCGCGACGGCGGACGCGTGGAAAACGCCCTGGCCGCGACCTCCATGGCGTTGCTCGCCCTGCAGGGTGCCGGCAACACCACCGACGAAGGCCCGTTTCGCGAGGCTGTCCGCAAGGCTGCCCAAAGGCTCGTCGCCTCGCAGGGCGATGACGGCCGCTTCGACCTCGGCCAGATGCTCGAGCAGCAGTCGATGTATGCCCAGGCCCAGGCGACGATTGCGATCTGCGAGCTGTTTGCCCTGACCCGCGACCCGTCGCTGGAAGTGCCCGCTCGCCGGGCGGTCGAGTTTGCTCAGCGAGCCCAGATGCCCGACGGCGGCTGGAAATACCGGCTGCCCACGGGCCAGGCTAACGACGTGGGCGACATGTCGGTCACCGGCTGGTTTGTGATGGCGCTCAAGAGCGGCGAGATGGCGGGCCTCGCTCCAGCTCCGGCGGCCTACCAAGCGGTGGGCCGCTTTCTCGACGGTGTCTTTGTCTCCCCCGAGCAGGGCTACGGCTATCAGATCAACAGCCACAACCGCGGCTTCAAACTCCGGCCTGCCCTGACCGCGGAAGGTCTCCTCTGCCGGCAGTATCTCGGCAGCCCCCGCGACGCCCCCGAACTGACCGCTGGCACTGCGCTCCTGCTCGACAGCGTGACGATCGACTTCGGCTCAAACGAGTCGCCCGCCTGGGAGAAAGATATCTACGCCTGGTATTACATCACCCAGGTCTGCCACCACCTCGGCGGACGCCCATGGCAGCGGTGGAATGCCCAGCTGCAAAGCCGGGTTCCCGCAGCACAGATCTCAACGGGCCCCGAGAAGGGCAGCTGGGATCCGGCCTACGACCAGTGGGGCGATGTGGGGGGCCGGCTTTACGCCACCTGTCTGTGCACCTGCATGCTCGAGGTCTACTACCGACACTTGCCGCTCTATGGCGAACTCCCACCGGCCAGCCCGCCCGTGACCGCCGCCATCCCCGACGCGATCCCGCCCCACTGACGCACGGCCTCGTAGCAGACAATCGCCGCGGCGTTGGAAAGATTCAGGCTCCGCACCTGCGGCCGGGAGGGGATTGTCAGCAGCTGCTCCTGATGGCCAGCCATCAGCTCCTTCGGCAGGCCTCGCGTCTCACTGCCAAACACGACGGCATCACCGTGGCCGAAGGTCACGTCGGTGTAGGGCCGCGTCGCCCGGGCCGAAAAGAGCCACGTCGGCCGCTCGCCGAGCCGTTCGAGCAGCCGCGGCCAGTCGGCCACGACCTCCCACTCAAGCTCTGGCCAGTAGTCGAGCCCCGCCCGCTTGAGCGATGCATCATCCAGCCGAAACGCAACCGGCTCGACCAGCCAGAGTTTGGCACCGATCGCCACGCAGGTGCGGGCGATGTTGCCTGTGTTGGGCGGAATCTCAGGTTCGTGCAAAACAACGTGGAGCAGAGGGTCGTAGCGCATGCAGGCACCGGAGGCTAAAAAAGGACTCGGAGAGAACGGAGGTTCGGTCGCCACAAGGGCTTTCCCACGGCCGCCTCCCCGGTTTGCCGGGGCGCTGGTATCGTGGAAGCAGAGCGTCAGCCTACCGATCTGCCCCCAGCCGAAGGAGCCGGCCTTGGTCGAGATCCAGCGTAACCCCACCCGCAGCGTCCGTATCGGCTCGATCAGCATCGGTGCCGGCCACCCCATCGCTGCCCAGAGCATGACGGCCACGCATACGTCCGATGTGGCCGCCACGCTTGAGCAGGTCAACGCCCTGCATGCGGTCGGCGCCGGCGTCGTGCGGATCGCGGTCGACAGCAAGAAAGATGCCGCGGCTCTGCCGGAGATCCGCGGAGGCAGCGAGGCCAACCTGGCGATCGACCTGCAGGAAAACTACCGGCTTGCCGCCGAGGTCGCTCCCCATGTCGACAAGCTCCGCTACAACCCCGGCCACCTCTACCACCACGAGCGGGAGAAGCCCTGGCAGGAGAAGGTGAAGTTTATCGCTGACATCGCCGCCGCGCACGACTGCGCCCTGCGGGTCGGCGTCAACTGCGGAAGCGTCGACCCCGAGAAGAAAGCCCTGTTTGCTGAAGACGACTCGATCGGGCCGATGCTGGCAAGCGCCCTTGAGCACTGCGAGCTGCTCGACTCGCTGGGCTTCACCCGCTACGCCGTGTCGCTCAAAGACTCCGACCCCGCCAAGGTGATCGAGGTCAACAAGCGGTTTGCCGAGCAGCGGCCCGACATTCCGCTGCACCTTGGCGTGACCGAGGCGGGCATGCCCCCAGACGGCATCATCAAAACCCGCATCGCGTTTGAGCAGCTGATCAGCCGCGGCATCGGCGACACCGTGCGGGTTTCGCTCACCGTTCCCAACTCGCGGAAGGGCGAAGAAATCGCCGCGGCCCATCAGATTCTCGACGACATCGCTGCTGGCCGCGTCCGCAGCGTGGTCGACTTCGGCCGCGACAGCATCAACATCATCAGCTGCCCGAGCTGCTCCCGGGTGGAAAACGAGGCGTTCATCGAGCTTGCCGAAGAGGTGAAGCGGATGACCGAATACGCCAAAGACCATGCGATCACGATCGCCGTGATGGGCTGCCGCGTGAACGGCCCGGGCGAGACCGACGACGCCGACCTGGGCCTGTGGTGCGGCCCCACGCATGTGAACCTAAAGAAGCGAAGCGCCGAGCTTGGTGCCTTCGCCTACGACGAAATCCTGCCGCGGCTTCGAGCGGAGCTCGACAAGCTGATCGAGGGTCGGGCCGCGGCCACCTCCAGCTGAGGCCTGCATGCAGCTTCCTGTCATCGACCCATCTGCCGATGCCCGTCCACTCGCCTCGCCGCCATCGTCGGCCCCCAAGCGGGGCACGTTTTCGGTGATCAGCCTCGGCTGCCCAAAAAACCTGGTCGACAGCGAGCGGATGCTCGGCCTGCTCCGCGAGGACGGCTGGGAACTTGTCGGCCGGCCAGAGGGCTCCGACTTTGTTGTGGTCAACACGTGTGGCTTTCTGGAGTCGTCGCGGGCGGAGTCGTATGCCACCGTGCACGAGATGCTCGACCTGAAGGCTGCTGGTGGCACCCGCGGCGTTGTCGTTGCCGGCTGCCTGGCCGAGCGGGAGAAAGACGCGCTCGCCGACAAACTGCCCGGTGTTGATGCCGTGATTGGCGTGTTTTCCCGCGACGAGGTGGCCCGCACCGCCGAGCGGCTCGTGGGCGGCCTGGCCGAGCAGCGGAGCCTCTTTCGCCCGGCACCCGCCACGGCACTTGTCGACACCGGCCGGCTGCGTGTCACCCCGCGACACCTGGCCTACCTGAAGATCTCCGAAGGCTGCGACCGCACCTGCACCTTCTGCTCGATCCCCAAGATGCGGGGCAAGCATGCCACCAAACCACTGGAAGAGGTCATCCGCGAAGCCCAGGAGCTCGCCGCCGACGGCGTCAAAGAACTGGTGCTTGTGGCGCAAGACACGACCTACTACGGGATCGACCTGTATGGGGAGCCCCGCCTGGTCGAACTCCTCGAGATGCTTGAGCAGGTTCCAGGGATCGAGTGGATCCGGCTGATGTATCTCTATCCGATCCACTTCAGCGATCGGCTGATCGACACCATCGCCGGCAGCGGCAAGATCCTGCCCTACCTCGACATGCCGCTGCAGCATGCCAGCGACCCAGTGCTCAAGCGAATGCAACGCCGGGTCAAGCGAGCCGCCACCGAAGAGCTGCTCACCAAACTCCGCGACCGCATCGACGACCTCGTGCTGCGAACCACCTTTATCACGGGCTTCCCAGGGGAGACCCGCGAGCAGTTTGATGAGCTGCTGGCATTTGTCGACCGCTGGCAGTTTGAAAGGCTCGGTGTGTTTACATATTCCTTCGAGCCCGACACGCCTTCGGCGAAGCTCGATGGCCATCTGCCCGAGGCGGAAAAGCAGGCCCGGCGGGACGAGCTGATGGCCTTGCAGCAGGGCATCGCCCATGCCCATGCGGCTGCCCAGGTGGGCCGCACGCTGCCGTGCATCATCGACATGCCTTCGGAACAGGCCGCGGCGGAGGGACGTGGCGACGTCTGGATGGCCCGCACCGCCGCCGACGCCCCCGACATCGACTGCGTCGTCTACCTGACCCCGCAGCCCGATCGTCCGGTCGCTGCAGGCGAGATCCTTCCGGTCGAGATCGTCGCCTCCAGCGGCTACGATCTGGCTGGGGTGCCCGCCTGACCTTCTGCCGCAGGCTCCAGATGACCGCCAAGCCAACCGCGTCGACCGACATCCTCACGGTGCCCAACGTGATTTCGGGCATCCGGCTGCTCGTGTCTGCGGCGGTGTTTGTGCTGCTGGGCTGGCAGTGGTGGGGCTGGGGCCTGGCCGCGTTTGTGCTGGCGGCAAGCACCGACGCGGTCGATGGCTGGTATGCCCGCCGCTACAACGCGATCAGCGTGCTCGGCCGGGTGCTCGATCCCCTCGTCGACAAAGTGCTGATCTGTGGCAGCTACGTGATGCTGGCAGCAACCCCTGCAAGCAACGGCGAGCCGGTCGCCATCGTGGGCTGGATGGCCGTGGTGGTGGTGGTGCGGGAGCTGGTCGTGACGGGCGTCCGCGGCGAGATGGAGCGGCAGGGAATCGATTTTTCAGCCGGCTTCACTGGCAAGCTCAAGATGGTCGTGCAGTCGGTCGCGATCCCAGCCGATCTTGTTGTCCGCGGCGGCCTGGCCGCTGGCGTGGGCGAGAGCCTGGAGAGCAGCCTGCCGACGATCGCCCTGGCGGTCTCCTGGGCGGCCATCCTGCTGACGATCTGGTCGGGCCTTGAGTATCTCTGGGCCGCCAGGCGTGTGCTGACCGGAGGCACGGCAGCATGAGTCAGCAGCCGGGCGGCACGGAGGAAGCCACAACCGCTGCCCGCGTGGAGGAGCCGGTTGGTGCAGCACAGGCGACCCCAATCGCTGACGTCGTGGCGATCGTCGCTGTTGTGGTCAGCGGACTGGCGGCAGCGTCACTCGTGTGGGGAAAAGGCCGAGGGCTTCTCAAGCCGCGGCCCCGCCCAACGCCTCCCTGGGCAGGCCCCGACGTCGCTGCCGTGATCCTGCTGCACCTGGCCTGCCAGGTGGTCGCGGCAGAACTGCTGCTCCCGCGGCCACTCGTCGAGGGCACCGTCGTGTGGCAGCAGCTGGCCGCGAGCATCCTGGCGTCGCTGACAACGCTGGCGATTGCTATCCCCTGGCTAGCGGTTCGCGGCCAGGGCTGGCTGCCGCTGCGGCTCTCCAGCGGCAAGCCCGTCGCTGACATCGCCGTGGGGCTGCTGATGCTGCTGGCGGTCACCCCGGCCTTGCTGATTGTCGCGGGGCTGCTCAACCAGATCGTGCCCTACCACCATCCGATTCTCGATTTCTTGGCTGCCGACCGCGGGCCCCGCGCGTTGCTGCTGACCGCCACATCGGCCGTGCTGGTGGCTCCGCTCGCGGAAGAGTTTTTCTTTCGCGGCGTGCTCCAGGGCTGGCTTGAGCGAGTCGCGCCCGCAGCGGCGGTTCCGGTCTCTGCGGCCGCCTTTGGCCTGGCGCATGTCGACCATGGCCTCGGCTGGATTCCGCTCGTGGGCTTTGGCGTGGCTGCGGGCTTCCTCACCCGCCAAACCGGCTCGCTGCTGGCGAGCATCACGCTGCATGCCGGCTTCAACGCGGTGGGGCTCGCGACAGCGATGGCACAGCTGCCCGCAGGCTGATTCGCGTGCCACCGCGGGGCGGCCCACTCCTGCCTTGTCTGCCCAAAGCCCCGAAAGCGGGCTGGCCTGAAACGGCGCGATTCGTGAAACTGCTCGCGGAAGGCCGACAACAGGCACAACAGGCGAGGGACGACCGCCGCAGCAACCCGGCACCAGCGTCGCTCGGCAATGGAGAGGCAGCAAGGCGGATGACACGCACCCTTCGACAGCGGGCGATCGACCGAGCGGTCTACATCGCCGTTCGCGTTGTGATCTGTGTCATTCAGGCGATGCCGCGGAGCACGAGCGAGCGGCTCGCCCGGCAGCTCTCCGTGATCCTCGCCAATCGGCTCCGCATCCGCCGCACGGTCGTCCGCGACAACCTCCAGAAGGCCTTCCCCGACTGGTCGATCGATCAGATTCGTGAAACCGCCCGCGGGATGTGGGAACACCTGCTGCTGATGGTGATCGAAATCGCCCACGCCAACCGCGTGCTCCACATGACCACCTGGCGACGGCACCTTCGCATCCACGGCATGGAGCAGGTGGTGCGGACGATGTGGTCGGATCGACCCAAAGTCGTGCTCTCGGGCCACTACGGCAACTTCGAGCTCGCCGCGTATCTCTTTGGTGTCTTCGGGTTTCGCACCTTCTCGGTCGCTCGCGAACTCGACAATCCGCTGCTCGACCGGTTTGTGACCGGCTTTCGTGAGTCGCGGGGCCAGCGGATCCTTCCGAAAAAGGGAAGTGCCCCGGATGTCACGCAGGTGCTTGCCGAAAACGGAGCCCTCGGCCTGCTCGGCGACCAGGCCGCAGGCCCGCGGAGCAGCTGGGTCGAGTTTTTCGACCGCCCCGTGAGCGTCCATAAAGCGATTGCCGTTTTCGCCCTGACCTCGGAAGCCCCGGTGATGGTCTTCACGGCCACCCGGCGCGGTGGCCTGTTCGCCTTCGATATCAGACTCGAAGGGCTGGTCGATCCGGCTGCGGGCAGCCCCGAAGCGGCCGACAACCAGGCCCTCTCGCAGTGGTACACCGCGCTCTTGGAGGGTGCCATCCGCCGCGTGCCGGCGCAGTATTGGTGGGTGCACAACCGCTGGCGGGGTGCCCCGCCGGAGGTTACAAAACGTCGACAGGCGGCTTGATGCCTGGCGGCTTCATACAGGGCGGAGGCAGCGTGGTGCGGGAAACCGAACAACGCGAGCAACGAATCACGGCGAGAGCGTATGGCTGAATGGATTCATGTGGCGGCCGCACATGAGTGCCCGCCGGGAACTGCGATCGAAAAGCTGGCAGGCGACCGGATCGTCGCCATCGCTAACATCGACGGCTCCTGGCACGCCCTCGACGGCCTCTGCGCCCACCAGGGCGGGCCGCTCGGCCAGGGCTCGCTCTGCGGAACGACGCTCACCTGCCCGTGGCATGGCTGGGAGTATGACGCCACCACAGGCCAGCACTGCACCGCGGCCAATGTGCGGCAGCAGTCGTTTCCGATCGAAGACCGTGATGGTCAGCTCTTCGTCTGCCTGCCGACGTCGATTGTCTCCGAAGAAGATTCTCGAGTGGAGCGGTCGTGATTCGCTTTCGGTCGTTCCGCAATCAAGACCCGCCACGGCTTGCCGCTCTCTGGCAGAGCGCTGCCCTCGGTCCGCTGGCCATCCAGCCGATGACGACGGCGCTCCTCGAAACGGCCGTGTTTTCAAAGCCATACTTCGACCGCCATGGCCTGATCGTGGCCACCGACGACGACGGCACCATTCTTGGCTTCGCCCACGCGGGCTTCGGCCCCAATCTCGAGCGGACGGCGCTCGACCGCTCCTCCGGCTCGATTGTGATGCTCGTCGTTCCCCCGCATGAGCAGGCTGGCCTGGTTGCCGCGGGCCTGGTGGAGAGCGGCCGCAGGTATCTGCATGAGCACGGTGCCACGACGGTGTTTGCCGGCGGCGGCCCGACGCTCGGTGGCTTTTACTTGGGCCTCTACGGCGGTGCCGACCTCCCGGGCATTCTGGATTCGTCGCTGGCGATGCAGCACAGCTTTCAGACGCTGGGGTTTCTCGAGCACGAACGGATCGTCGTGGCACGGCGATCGCTCGTCGGCTTCCGTTCGCCAATCGATCGCGTGCAGGTGGCGATCCGCCGCTCCACGCAGCTCACGGCCATCGATGAGCCCGATCGCCGCAACTGGTGGGAGGCAGCCCTCACCGCTGGCATCTGCCTGCGTCGCTACGACCTTCGCGCTCGCGACACGACCGTTTTGGCGACAGCGCTCTTTTGGGACATGCAGCCAATGGCCGCCGCCTGTGGCGTTGCCGCTGCTGGCCTTCTCGATCTCCAGGTCGTTCCTGAACGACGGCGGGAAGGGCTTGCCTCGTATCTGCTCGCCGAAGCGATGCACGACCTCGGCAGCGAAGGTATCAGTGTTGTCGAAGCCCATGCACAGGCTTCCAACACCGCCGCCACAGGGCTGCTGACAAAGCTCGGCTACGAGACGACCTGCCTGGGCACCATCTATCGCGAGCCCCAGGTGGCAGTCGAGCCTCCGCAGGCCACGACCGCGGCCGACTGAGGGGATGGCTCAGCCTCGCCATGCCGCGTGCGTCAGCGGCCAGTGGCCTGCTTTTCCAGCTGCAGCAGATGGTCCACCAGATCCTGGCTGGCCGCTGCAAGCCCGCCTTCGCTGCGGGCCAGCCCCACGGAAAGCGGAGCCGCTGCCGGATCTCTCCGGGTTTCGGCGAGCATGTCTTGCAGGACGACACGTCGCTCGGCCGACGTCTCCAGCAGCCAGTGCACCCAGCACCAGGCTTCGGCGTAGTGGTCCTGCGTCAGCAGGCCTGCATCGACACAGGCTTCGAGCCGCTGCAGGTCGGGCTGCCATGTGCCCTCAAGCAGCTTGCCCGCCAGCCGATCCACATGCTCGCGGTGCACCCGTCGATCCGACTTGGGAAGCTCAAAATATTCCGCGATCCCTTCATCCAGCCAGAGCGGCACGTTGCCAGCGACCGCATGCACGTAGCCATGGGTGGTTTCATGACGAAGGTCTTCGGCAATGCGATCCTGCCAGTGCGCGTAGACCGAGAGCGAGGTGTCGGACTTCACAAAGAAGGCGCGACGCGAGGGAAAGCCTGGAAACGTGGCCGCGGCATAGGCTTCGTAGCGTTCTCGATGTTCGAAGAGATAGAGGTGAATCGGCTCATCGGAGATCGGAAGCGCGAGCCGGTCGCTCACGTCCACCCGCAGCTGCTCAAGCTCCCGAACAATGCGATGGCGAGTGGCGAGTGGAAAGTCGGCATGGATCACGAGCTGCCCAGCCTCGATCACC
Organism: Pirellulales bacterium; assembly: GCA_018401745.1. Lineage (GTDB taxonomy): Bacteria > Planctomycetota > Planctomycetia > Pirellulales > UBA1268 > M30B53. The sequence goes on from JAGYJY010000008.1 coordinate 29,118, forward strand.
GTGCGCTGGGGAGCGGCATGCTGATCGTCCGATAACACCTCCCGTGGCCAGCCTTCGGGGACCACCATGGCCATGTGGCGACACCCTGCAAGCGGCCCCGCGCCGGCTGTCACGACGACGGCGAACGTCAGCAGAAAACGGTGGGGCGATGTCGACAACGTCTGGTGGTGCACGGAGATCACAGCAGGGCAGGGGAGGCCAGCAACCGACTGGGCGAGGCAGGGACTCTAGCGAGCGACTGCTGAGCCACCAAGATCATCCCGCAGTGGGCGACACACCCAGCGGAGCGTCTCCGCCAGTACGTCGGCCTCAAGCGGCTGACCAAGGACGTGAGCCCCGCCCGCCTGCCTCACCGCAGCGGCGGTGGCACCACGCGGAAACCCCTCAAAGAGCAGCAGAGGCAGAGACGGTCTCGCCTCATGCAAGCGGGCGATGTGCTCGAGGTCTACATCCCGCACATCTCCCACATCCCAGAGAATAACGTCGCCGCCAGCTGAGAGCGGGGGCTTTCCCTGGTGTCGGCTGATCACGCGAACGCCTGCAGCAACCGCCAGCATCTCCAGGCCGTCGAGCAGGCGACGGCTCCCGGCAGCCACCGACACCTGGATGCCCGGCTGTCGCCACTCACCGGCGGCCGCAATGCCCGCGAGGAGCCGATCTTCTCGGCGGCAGGTCGCCGGCCTCCCCAAGGACTCTCCGACCCCCTCCTGCCGCTGCCGGCACCACAGGCCGATGCGGCCGGGCAGTTCATACCAGGGAACCGCCAACGCCCCCGCCAACAGCGGCCCCCGTCTGCGTCGTCCGTCGACTGCGGTTCCTGTAATCAGCACCAGCTCCGCCAGCGGCCATTGCCGCGACAGCTCGACCAGCTCAGGCTCCCGGACGGCCCCAGACCAGGGAAGCGGCAGGAGAATCACCGCCGGCGGGTCTGTCGGGCCAGCCTGGGCCGCTGCGGCTGGGCTCGCCGCCGCAACGACCCGCATCCGCTCCCTGGCCCAGCCCAGCGCAAGCGTCATCTCGTCCTCAGCGGCTGCCTCTCGGGGGGCTGGCCAGCAGCGGGCTTCGCCCACCCAGAGGGCTGGCAGAAGGCCATCCGCCGAGGAAACGATCGCCTGCCGAAGGCCTTGACTCTGTCGAATCATGAAGTTGCCAAGCCATGTCCTGGTCGCGGCGACATCATCGATGACCGTGCCACAGCGACGCATACCGCCGCAATCATCAGCCTAACGGGCCGGGCCCAGCGGTCACAATCGCAGCCTTCCAGGGGTTTTCCAGCCAATCAAAAGCGACCTTGACCCCTCGCTCTGAACCCGGCACTAATGCAGCCGCAGGCGGGTTCTCGCTGGCTTCAAGGAGGAAGCCATGTCCTCCGCCGCGCAACCGATGAAGACACCGCTCATCGAGAGCGACAGAGGGCAGGAGGCCCCGCCGGATGACTCGCAACACAGACGACCACACGCCCGATGATCGCCCCGCTGGCCCACCGCGACGCCGCAGCCGCAACCGCCCCACAGGCTCACCGCGGCCCACGGGGCTGCGACTCTCTCAGACCCTCGCCAACCCTCGGTTTGTTGCCTGCGACGACGTGCTCGCCACCGGCTGCTACGACGACCCTCGTCGCTGCGGACCTGGAGATGTGTTCGTCGCGCGGATGGACCAGGAGCGGGACGGCCACGCGTTTGTCTCCGAGGCGGTCGCGCGTGGATGCAGTGGTGTCGTGGCCGAACGGATGGTGCCAACCTTCGGAGCGCCGCTGTGCGTGGTTGCTGATGCCACCGCCGCCTACACGCAGATTGTGCACAGGCTTGCTGGCGATCCTGCCCAAGCCCTCGACCTGATTGCCATTACCGGGACCAGCGGAAAGACGACCACGGCTTGGCTCACGGCCGCTGTGCTGGCAGAAGCGGGCCATAGCGTGGGCATCCTGTCTGACCTTGGCTGCCTTGATGCAGGCAGCATCGAGGCCGAGCCTCCCGCCGACTTGGCCGATCCGCACGAGATGGTGCACTGGCTCAAGCGGCTCATCGCCAGCGGATGCAGCCACGCCATCATCGAAGTCTCCAGCCGCATGCTGGCTCATCAGGCGCTTGTGGGCATCTCGTGCGGCACTGTTGCCTTCACCAATCTCGCCTCAGCCCACCTCGACCTGCACGGCTCCAAGCAGGCCTACCACGCGATCAAGCAACGGATTCTCGCCAGCCTGCCTGCGGATGGCTGCCTGGTGGGCAATGCCGACGACCCGGCGGTGTCGGCAGCGGCAGCACGGCACCCAGGCCGGACGCTGCTGGCCGGCCTGCGGACGCCGGCCGATCTGACAGCCTCACCGGTGGAGCGGAGCCTTGCGGGCCAGACGTTCCTCCTGCGAACAGGGCGGGAGATGATGCCCGTCGCGGTGTCGACCCCTGTCGCGTCGTATGCCCGCAATGCCCTGACCGCCGCCTCGATCGGGATCGCCCACGGCGTGCCGCTGGCCACGATCGCCCGCGGGCTCGAAGCTGTTGGTGGCGTTGCCGGCAGGCTGGAAAGGCTCGACCGAGGCCAAGACTTCGCCTGCTTTCTCGACCAGCCATCCAGCGGCCATCAGCTCGCCTCAACCCTCGCGAGCCTCAGGCATCTCACCGGCCACGGCCGGCTCGTGGCAGCGGTCGATACCAACGTCGCCGACGCCCTCGAAGGTGGTGGGCGTCGCTCGAGGTTTAGCTCGCGGCTGCTGCGATGGTGCGACGACTGCATCCTCATACCCCAGCAGCTGAGCCGAAAAGCCACCGACGACAGCACCCGTTTTCTTGCCGGCTTCGACCGTGCGCTCTCGCAGTTGGGTCGCGGAGACTGCCTGGTGGTCGTTGGCCACCACGACTGGGGATCCGATCCCGTCGATCCCTCAGGCGAACGGATGTCGGCTCAGATGCTCACCGAAGGCTGGTTTCGGGTGGCCTGCCCGCCGGAATGGACCACCGACTGGCGACGGGCAGCCTGACGAGTGGAGTGGACGCAACCGCCCTGCGTCCGCACAATCATGCCAACCGCTCTCCAGCAGCATCCCCGCCCTGGGAGCGGATCGCAGACGGGAGCCCCTTGCGGCAGACGACTCGGAAAGTGCCTCGATGACAGACCCCACTTCACAGCATGGCGACGCCTCGCCAGACTCCTCCCCGGCTCTCCCGGGTTGTTTTGACGATCTGGGATTGGCCGTGTCGACCGACGAACCGCTGGCCTGCCACACCTGGCTCGGGATCGGCGGAGCGGCCCGGTTTTTTTGTGAGCCTGTCGACGTGGGGGCACTCACGAAGATCGTTCGCCGCTGTCACCAACTCAGCATGCCGCTGCGGGTGATTGGCGGAGGCTCCAATGTGCTGATCGATTCGGCTGGCTTCGACGGGATGGTGGTGCGGCTGACCGGCCCAGAGTTTTGTGAGATCCGTGTTGACGGGTCTGCGATTCTGGCGGGCGGCGGTGCGAAACTCGTCCATGTTGTGACCGCGGCTGTGCAGGCCGGCCTCACCGGGCTGGAGACGCTTGTCGGCATCCCCGGCACAATCGGCGGCGCCCTCGTCGGCAACGCGGGGGGCCGAGCCGGTGATATCAGTCAGCATGTCCGGGAAGTGACCGTGCTCACCCGCACAGGCGAGCTGGACGTTCGCAGCGGCAGCGACCTGAGCTTTGCGTCGCGATGGAGCAACCTCGACGACACGATCATCCTCAGCTGCCGGCTAGAACTGGAAGAGGAGCCGGCCGAAACGCTGACCAAACGAATGCAGAAGCAGTGGATCATGGAGCGGGCCGACCAGCCCTCCGGTGTCCGCACCGTGGCGATGATGTTTAAAGATCCACCGGGCAGTACCGCCGAGTCGCTGATCAGCCAGGCTGCCGCCAAGGAATGCGCTGTTGGCAACGCCGCCGTGGTCTCGTCGCACGCCAACTTTGTCGTCACGAAGCCGCAGTGCTCAAGCGATGACGTTCGCAGCCTGCTCGAACAGGTCCGCAGTCGGGTGCGAGACCGCCTCAGCGTGGACCTCGAGCCCCAGATCGAGGTCTGGTAACGATGCGACAGGCAGGTCGCCGACAGCCTGAGGCGGCAACCGAGCCCGCTGGCGGAGTGGGCTCCTTCGTCGTAGAGCGTCGCTCAGGCTTGGGTGTGCTCGCGGTGGCAATCGCTGCGATTGTCGCCGGAGGGTTTGCTTGGCAGCGGTTCGGCCCCGACGTGCGGCAGCAGCCGGAGTTTCTCCTGCGGCCTGAAAACGTGATCCTCACGGGGCAGCCCGACTGGGTGAACGTGGATATCGCTGCCGAAGCCCTGCGAGACGCCAGCCTCGATGCCAGCCTTCCGCTGGATGACCCGGAGCTCGCCCGACGGCTCGCACGAGCGTTTGATGTGCATCCGTGGGTCCGCTCAGTGGATCGGGTGGAAGTGAAGAGTCCGGCCGCGGCGTTTGTCACGATCACCTGCCGGGAGCCTGTGGCGATGGTCCGCGTTCCGGGCGGCCTCCTGCCCGTCGACGGTGAGGGAGTCGTCCTGCCCAGCGATGGCTTCACGCCGGAGGAGGCTGCCAGTTATCCGGTCGTGGCTGGGGTCAGCTCACTCCCCCAAGGACCAGCGGGAGCGGCCTGGGGTGATCCCGTGGTCGAGCAGGCGGTGGCTGTTGTGGCCGTGACCCGTCCGGAGTGGCAGCCGCTGGACCTGGTGGAGTGCCGGCTGGTGACAGCGGGGCAGCATGGCAGCTGGGAGCTGGTCAATGCGAGCGGGATGGCCATCGCCTTCGGCAGTGCTCCGGGCCAGGAGCGTCGCGACGAGCAGGGCATGGCTGAAAAGATTGCCACGCTCAAGCAGCTCGCAACCGCTGGGCCAGTCTCCGAGCCCGTCGATCTCCGCGAGGTTTCGCCGCACCGCGAGGCGGCTGCCGCCCCGCCAAACGCAGCGGAGGCACCGGCCGACTCCGCAACAGCCGAGGAGCCGGGTCTCACCCTCCCGTGATCAGGCCGCGGACCTCGCGAAACCGCTCGTGGTCGGCACCGCGGCACCACTCAAAGAGCAGCGCCTCGCTGGTGGTGACCACCGCTCCGGAACACTCCAGGCGTCGGAGGGCGGTCTCATGGTCGATGGCACACCGACTGGCCACTGCATCGACCACCACAAACACCACAAGCCCCCGGGCCAGCAGGTCGAGGGCTGTCTGCAGAATGCAGACGTGCGTCTCAAGCCCGGCAAGAACGACCGACTCGATGCCGCCTCCCGGCTCGACCGCCAGGCATCCGCACCCAGCAGCGCTAAAGGCCAGCTTCTCTTCCGCAGGTGGCATGCAGGCGGCCACGCTCGGCAGCGAAGGGCCGAGCCCTTTGGGATACTGCTCCGTCAGCACGCGACGAACGCCAAGCATCTCAGCAGCCCGCGCCAGGCGAACGGTCCGCTCGACAACGGCCTCACATCCGGGCACCACCCTGGCGAGCCGTTCCTGGATGTCGATCACCGCCAGCAGTGTGGATTCAGGCTGACTTCGCACGCGCCGCCTCCTTGGCAAACTCCGGCAGCGAGGCACACCGCCCGCCGACCGGCCGCCAGGAGTCTACCTGCCCACGGCGAGACTGCCCCAGCCGGGGCCACTCTGGCCTGTTTTCCCCATTGCCGCAGAGGCGTTTGGCTGGGTACACACATGCCATGTCTCGCTCCCCAGATCGCCTGAGCGTCTCCCGCCTCAACCGCCAGCGGCGGTTGGTCTGCGATGTGGTATCGGCGGCCCGACGCGTGCCGTTTTTTCCCGTGGAGCGGCTGATCGCCTTGCACGAGCTTGCTGCCGCCCGGGCTGCGGCCGCTTCGCGAATCGGCTGGGCCGCGATCTTCGTGAAGGCCTACGCCATCGTCGCCCGCGACATGCCGCCGCTCCGCAGCTGGTATGTGCCGGGCTTCTGGCCACGGCAAGCCACGAGCGGTGAGAGCGTGGCCACCCTCTCGATCAACCGTTCGATCGATGGAGCCGATCTGCTCTTCTGGGCCCAGCTTCCGTCGCCAGACCGGCAGCCACTCACGGAGCTGCAGGCGGCCATCGAGCACCGCACAACCGCCCCCGTAGACGAGGTCTTTCGCCGGCAGCAGGAGCTGGCCCGGCTGCCCGGCTGGCTGCGGCGAAGCGTGCTGTGGTGGAACCTGCACTCAACTTCTCGCAAGCGGCCCAAGCGGATGGGAACCTTCAGCGTGTCCACCCTCGCGAGCCACGCCGCCTTCAACCGGTTTCATCCAAGCCCCCTGACGACGAGCCTGACGTATGGGCCGCTCGACGACCAAGGCCGGAGCCTTGTCACGATCCTGGCCGACCACAGGCTGCTCGACGGTGTGCCCGTGGCCAAGGCGCTGGCACGGCTTGAGGAGGTGCTGCACACCGACATCGCCAGCGAGCTCGCGTCGGTCGCTGCGGCGAGGGTGGGCCGCACGGCAGCCTGAACGCACGGCTGCGGCGGCGGACGTGTGCCACAGTCTGCGAGCGGCCAGCAAGAAGCCGAGCCGTGTGGCCTTCAGCCGCTGCCCGCCGCAGCAGCCATTGCCGCCTGGTGGAGGGCGGGGCAGGTCGCCTCCAGATGGAGCCTCCGCGATGAGATCCCGGTGATCTCGATCTGGATGCCGAGCCGTTCGTCAGGCAGGGCTGCAGCGATTCGCTCGGGCCACTCCACGGCCAGCCAGCCCTCGCCTGCCAGGATCTCTTCCCAACCGATCGTGGCCAGATCGTCGATACCTGTGAGGCGATACGCGTCGATATGGACCAGTCGTGATGGCTGCTGGCTGCCAACAGCCCCCGGCGGCACCTCGTGGACATGCACGAGGGTAAAGGTCGGGCTGGTCACATCTGATGGGTCGATCCCGACAGCTGCCGCGAGCTTCTTCACAAAGGTCGTCTTGCCAGCGCCCAGGTCGCCCTCGATGGCAAGCATCGCCCGCGGAGGCAGGGCCGCCGCCAGACGCATGGCAAACCTGGCGAGAGCTACCTCGTCAGCGCAGCTGACAACGGCGCTCGCGGGCCGCTCCCCCGTTGAGTCAGGTGAACGCATGCTGATACCCGGAGGGAGGCAGGGGCGTGCGGCGGCCGTCTTCTGAAACGGCCACCAGGCCGCGATCGGCAACGACGCGTCCGATCGCCGTCAGGGGCGTGCCCGGCCAGCCTGCGAGACGCCCAGTTGCGATCGCACCCAGAAGCCGCTCCGCGTCGTCGGCAGCCAGACTGATCAACAGTTCGAAATCTTCGCCATCGCCCAGCGCCCGCATCAGGGGTGTGCCGCCGCTGGGATCGAGTTTCGCGGCTGTCACCGCATCGGCATGGATGGGCACCGCTGCCAGATCCACCTCGGCTCCACATCCACTGGCCTGCATCATCCTCGAGAGATCGAGGGCGAGGCCGTCGCTGATATCGATCGCCCCGTGCACAGCGACCGTGTCGGCGATCAGCCTGGCCTCGTTCACACGCGGCTCCACGGCGAGATGCCTGCCCGCCAGGCTCCCGCCCACCGCACCCGTGACGAGCACCACGTCCCCCACCCGACAGCCATCCCGCCTCCAGAGGCGGCCCGCCGCGACGCTCCCAAGCAACGCCACATTGACCGCCAACGGCCCATCCCAGGAGGTGGTGTCGCCGCCGACGAGGGCGACGTCGAACCGCGTCGCGATTGCCAGCATCCCCTCCAAGAGCGCCTCTCCAACGCTCTGCCCACCACTGCGTGGCAGCGAGACCGAGACCACGGCCGCTTCCGGACGACTGGCCATCGCCGCGAGATCGCTGAGGTTGACGGCGATCGCTTTGTGCCCCACCGCCCTCGGGTCGTAGTCGGGGGCTGACGGAAAGTGCACTCCCTCGCAGAGCATGTCGGTGCAGAACACGGTGCGTCGGCCCGCAGGCGGCCTAAGCACGGCCGCATCGTCGCCGTTGGGCACATCCAGCCGCGGGTCGGCAGCGAGCTTCGCCACCAGCCAGTCGATCAGCTGCTGCTCCACAAACCCTCCCGGCGTTGACCGTCTGCAACTGGTTAAACCGCAGCTGCAAATCTACCGCCGGATGGTGTCCCATGTCAGGTGGCCGAAGAGGGTCTCGCGGCCTCGCAAGACGTAGAACTTCAGCGGGCCAAACCGCTCCTGCTGCGCTCGATCGAGCACGTAGGTCACGTTTTCTGGCCGGATCGTCTCCCAGACATGCAGGCCCACCAGGATGTCTCCGGCCTGAATCCCCTGCTCATCGGCAGGCCCACCAGCCCGCACCTCAACAACCTCGAGCCCTCCCCGGTAGCGGTTCTGCAGCTGCCGAACCCGCATCGCCGCCATCGCCTCAACCCGCAGGCCCAGCTCTCGCCAGCAGCGTTCATCAGGGGAGACGGCATCGGACCGCAGCTCCGCCAACGGCAGCTCGATCTGCTCGTGGCCTTCGGCACGAACCACCTCCACGTTGACCCGCTCGCCAGCCTTACGGCCGAGCAGGGCCCGCTCAATGTCGAGCTGGCTAGCCACCATCGCATTGCCGATCCTGACGATCCGGTCGCCAGCACGCACGCCAACCTGCTCCGCGGGGCTGGCCCGATGCACTGTGGTGACCACCGCGCCCCCCTGCAGGTCGCGGCGAGCCACGATGCCATGCCAGGTGTGGTCGAGCCGCTCCACCGAGAGCAGCTCCGAGACCACTTCCAGCACCTTGTCGACAGGGATCGCAAAGCCGATCCCCTGGGCTCCGGCCCGCACGGCCACATTGACGCCGATCATCTCCCCGTCAATGTTCAGCAGCGGTCCGCCAGAGTTGCCAGGATTGATGCTCGCGTCGGTCTGGATCAGATCGTCATACCGCTGCGTCCGGCTCACCTCGACCGATCGGTGCAGGGCCGAAATGATCCCCCTGGTCACCGTGTGCTCGTATCCGTAGGCATTGCCCAGCGCCAGCACGGTCTCCCCAATCATCAGATCGCTCGACGTGCCGATCCGAACGACCTGGAGCTGGTGCGGCGGACTGATTTTGATGATGGCGAGGTCTGTGCGGAGGTCGTGCGAGATGAGGGTGGCGGAGGTGGTCGCCCCGCTCGCGAGCGTGACCTCAATCCGCTCCACGCCCTCGACGACGTGGTAGTTGGTGACGACATAGCCGCGGCTATCGATCACAGCGCCTGTGCCCATGCCGTTGACGCGTTTGGGCTCATCCCCTTCGCTTGAGATCAGTTTCTGGCCGTGGATGTTGACGACCGCATCCCGCTGCGACGCGATCGCATCCACGATCGCCGTGCGGCGGGATTCCGCGGCGACAGCCACCGGCTGCAGCACGCAGCACGCCAGGCCCAGGAGCATCGCGTTCACCATCGTGGCACGAACGCTCGCGACCCGACGGGCGAGTCGCGCAGGGAAGGGCTGACGTCGCGGCATGGCAGGCAGATTCTTTGTCGGGGAGCAGAGCCACGGGGCGACCCGTGGCCCCCAACACAAGAATCGGACCAGACGGCTGGCGATATCACCGGGGGGGACGCCGAGCGGGAGAAATTGCCCACTCCCCCCGACCCACCCGCCTTCCGGCCGGCACGCTGAAACGCCAGCTATTTTTTGTCAGCTCGGCCTCTGCACGAGCAGGGGAAGCAGCTGCAGCGCGAGGAAGCCAGTGAGGGCCGCCAGCACAACAAACGGCCAGACCGACATCAGCTGCTCACCCAAGGCCCAGCCAGCCTCGTGGGCGATTCCTCCGATCACCGTGGCCACCACGAGGATCAGCAGCCCCACCAGCACAAGGCCGCAGCCGAACGACGCCATCGTGCCCTTGAAGGTTCCCATTTCGGAAAACTCTTCCTGATGCAGGTCGATGGCTCTGCCGCGGGCGAGGCTGCGGGGCACCGTCTCGGCGAGTTCGATCGCACGGGCGGCATCCGCCCAGGCAGCCGGGGGGGGCAGGGAAGCCTGCGATTTCACGGCAGCACCTCCGCAGGCCAGCCTCTCACAGAGGGTTTTGAGCATCACCTCACCGCCGTCAAAGGGCAGGGCCTCCTCCACGCCTTCCAGGTCCTGCCACGTCCAGACGGCGGGGCCCGCTGTGCTCTCGGGCATGGTCACGCGAATCTGGCCGGCTTCGCCGACGAGCGTCAGTTCTGCCGCTGGCATGTCGCCGCGAGCGACCTGCCAGCGAGCCGGAACCTGGGCCTCACCGCCAAACTCCACCGTCAGCGAGGCATAGGCGGCATCGGTGGAAACGCCGGCGAGCGTGGAGAGCCGCTGCGGGTCGCCGATCAGCAGCCGCACGAGGTCGGCATCACGAGCCAGCCAGGCAAGCACATGCTCCTTTGACCGCAGCGGCAGCCGTCGCACAAGACCGATCGACTCCAGGCGGCCCAGCCCCCCCACGCCCACGAGCCCACCTTCAACGGCATCCACCAGTCTCTTCATCAGCGGATGCTGACGGTCGGGCAAGAAGGGCACCAGCGGGCCGCCCACGTCGGCACGAATCATGTCGAGTTCGTAGGCAAGGAGCATCGACAGGGTCAGCGGCTGTGAAATCACCAGCGGACGTCCGGCCTGCACAAGGTGGCGGAGCCCTGCGGTGCGGGCATCGTCCCAGGCCTCAGCCCCGACGAGGATCGCATCACAGGCCTGTTCGTCAACGAGCGCCTCCCACGAGTCCGCAGTTGCCACGGCTCCGCCACAGGCCTGAGCCCCACCGTCCGCGGGCAGAAAGCAGCCCGGACCGATCCGCATGCCCTCGCGGCAGGCCGCGCGAACGATCGCTTCCACCTGCGAATCCCAGCCATACACTCCAAGTTTCATGGTGGCATTGTCTGCCGATGCAGACAGCATGACCAGTAGCGAAAGAGACAGGGGGGCAGCAGCCACGGCTCCATCCCCCGCCGCCGAGGCCACGGCTCCACCGGAGGCCTTCGCCGGCTATGGTAGAGCGAACGAGGGGATCAGCGAGGCACGCGGGAGACACACGGCATGAAGGCCGAAATCATCGCCATTGGTGACGAACTGACAACCGGCCAGCGGCTTGATACCAACAGCCGCTGGCTCTCCCGCGAGCTGGGACTGCTCGGCATGCGGGTGACGGGCCACACAACGGTGCCCGATACCATCGAGGATGGCGTGCGGGCCTTCCGAGAGGCGCGGATGCGAGCCGATGTGGTGGTGGCAACCGGTGGCCTCGGGCCGACCGCCGACGACCTCACCCGTGAGGTGCTCGCCCAGGTGGCCGACGAGCCCCTGGAACTCGTGCCCGAGGCGCTCGCAGCGATCGAAGCGATGTTTGCTTCCCGCGGCCGCCCGATGGCCGACAGCAACCGGCTGCAGGCCATGCTGCCCCACACGGCGTCGATGATCCCCAATCCGACCGGCACTGCGCCCGGTATCGATCTGCCGGCATCGCCTGGGCCGGCGTCGCTGGGCCGGGTGTTCGCCCTTCCTGGTGTTCCGTCCGAGATGTACCGCATGTGGGACGACACGGTTCGGTCGGCCATCCTGGCCATGGCTCCGCAGGGCGGCACCATGCGATTCCGCGTGCTGAAGTGCTTCGGTGCGGGGGAGAGTGCCATCGAAGCGATGCTCCCCGACCTGGTTCGCCGCGGTCGCGATCCTCTTGTTGGTATCACCGCCCACGAGGCCACGATCACCCTGCGGATCGCCGCCCATGGCCCGAACGAGGCCGCCTGCCTGGCAGCGATCGCCCCAGTCGAAGCCACCATCCGTGCGTGCCTTGGCGACCTCGTGTTTGGCGAGGAAGAGGACGAACTTGAGGATGCCGCCGCACGGGCCTGCCAGACTCGCGATCTGCGGGTGGCCGTCTGCGAGGGTGGCACCGTCGGCCGCGTGGCGATGCTGCTTGCCGACGCGGACCATCGCCAGCAGGCCAGGGTGTTTCGCGGCTCACGCCTGCTCGGCACCGGTGATGCCGGGATCGATGTTGTGGAGATGGCCGAAGCCTGCCGCCGCGAGCTGCAGGCCACCGCCGCGGTGGCTGTGGGACACGTGCGGAGCGATGCCGAGGGCCGCGAGTGGCTGCCGATGGCGGTCGTCGGACCCCACGACACCTGCCGGCATGACCATCTGCTGGGTGGCGGAGGATCGCTGCGGCACTCGCGAGCGGCCAAAACAGCGCTCGACCTGCTCAGGCGACTGGCCGCCGGGCTGCCTCCGGTCGACTGACGTTCGCCTCAGCCTCAGCGGCCCGGCCGACGCCAGCGCGAGCAGCGTGGCAGGCCAGCAGTCTGGCCCCGTCACTGCAAAGGCCAGCATGCGGCGGAAGTCGTCGCGATCGACCTCCAGCACCCCAAACTGGGCGAGATGGTCTGTGGCAACCTGAACGTCAAAGAGCATGCAGCCCGACGCATGCAACGCCTGCACGAGACGAACAAGGGCCACTTTGGAGGCATCCCTCTCCAGGGAAAACATCGACTCGCCAGCAAACATTCCGCCCAGGCAGACGCCGTAGAGGCCTCCCACCAGCCACCCCTCCCGCCAGACCTCCACGCTGTGCGCGACGCCGCGGTGGTGCAGGTGCAAATACGCATCACAGATCTGAGGCGTGATCCAGGTGGCTTCCTGTCGGTCGCCAACCGTGGCGCAGGCCTCCATCACTTTTTCAAAGCAGCTGTCGGCGGTGACCACAAACCGCCCGCTGGCGAGCGTGCGAGCAAGCCGCCGGGGGATGTGCAGGCTCGCTGGCAGCAGGATGGCCCGCGGGTCGGGCGACCACCAGAGGAGTCCCTGGGGGCTCTCGTCAACAGGCCAGGGGAAAACGCCCCGGCGGTAGGCCTCGCTGAGCCGATCGGGCGTGAGCGGCCCGCCAACGGCCACGAGCCCGTCTGGGGCCCATCGCGACGGCGGGGGAAAACTGTTCGATGGCATCACACGAACCCGCGGTGCGGACTTCAAAACCTCGTTCCGAGTTCTGTTCCTTTCTCCCACTGTACGACGTTGACATCGCGTCGTGCCCACCGTTCGCCGGGCAGAGCAGAGGTGCCATTTGCTTTTGACGCGATTTCGCCTATGTTTTGCCGTGTCGGTTGTTGACGAAGCTCCTTGACGCATGGCTGGCGTACGCTCTGCCTCTTCTTTTTGCTCGCCTTCACCCTCTGGCGAGCTGCCATCTCTGGCTCTTTCGATGTGGCCCCGAAAGTGAATCGGGCCATCCTCAATGGAAATGGTGTTTCATGGGTAAGAAACTTTATGTCGGGAATCTTGCATACAGCGTGACGAGCGAATCGCTTGAGCAGATGTTTCTCGAGTTTGGTAGCGTGGTGAGCGCACAGGTGATTCAGGACCGCGATACCGGCCGCAGCAAGGGTTTCGGCTTTGTCGAAATGCAGTCTGAAGACGCAGCGCAGCAGGCGATCAGCGGCATGCACGAGCGCGAGGTTGATGGCCGGTCGCTGACCGTCAACGAAGCAAAGCCCCGCGAAGGTGGTGGCGGTGGTGGTGGTGGTGGACGCGGAGGGTTCGGTGGCGGACGTCGCTATTAGGAACACCCAGCGGCCTGCCCCGATGCCTCAGGCTGTCGTGCCCCGGGAGGATCCAGTGAGTTCCCCTGCTGTCAGCGGATCGTTTGCGTCGCTTGGCCTTTCGCCAGCGGTGCTCAAAGCGGTCGACCGCATGGGATTTACGGACATGTCGCCGATTCAGGCGGCATCGATCCCGCTGATCCTCGCCGGGCACGACGTCGTCGGCCAGTCCGAGACCGGCTCGGGGAAGACCGCCGCTTTCTGCATCCCGGCGATCGAGCAGGTCAACTCGGCCGAACGCTCGACCCAGGTACTTGTGCTCGCGCCCACACGCGAACTCGCTACGCAGATCACCGATGAGGTTGGCAAGCTGACCGCCTTCGACAAGACGCTGCGGTCGGTAGCAATCTACGGTGGAGCCAGCTACGAGCGGCAGTTTGCCGAACTCAAGCGGGGTGCGCACGTGGTCGTGGGCACACCCGGGCGGCTGATGGACCATCTGGCCCGTGGCACGCTCGACCTCTCGTCGGTCAGAATCCTGATCCTCGACGAGGCCGACAGGATGCTCGACATGGGCTTCCGGGAAGATGTGGAGACGCTGCTCGCCGCCGCACCGGAAGGACGCCAGACGGTCTTTTTCTCGGCGACGATTTCGCCTCCTGTGAAGGCGCTCGTGCGGCAGCATTCCCGCGAACCGCAGACGGTGACGATCGCCAAAAAGGTGGCCACCGGACCTGCTCTGGTTGAGCAGGTTTGCTACGAGGTCCGCCACCATCAGAAGCTGGCCGCTCTGTCGCGGCTGATCGAGTTTCACGACGTTCGCAGCGGCATCATCTTCTGCAACACGCAGCGGATGGTGGAAGAACTCGCAGACTCCCTGACGGCCCGAGGCTGCTCCACCGAACCGCTCCACGGCGGCATGGCCCAGGCCCAGCGGACTCGCGTGATGGACAACTTCAAGAAGGCCGCCTTCCGCTTTCTTGTAGCGACCGACGTGGCCGGGCGGGGCATCGACGTCACAGACCTGGAGCTGGTGGTCAACTACGACCTACCCTTCGATGCCGAAGACTACGTCCATCGCATTGGCCGAACAGGGCGTGCAGGCCGCGGCGGCAGGGCAGTGACGCTCGTCTCCGGCGGAGGCATCCACAAGCTGCGAGCGATTGAGCGGTTTACCAAGACGACCATCCGCCGTGAGCAGATTCCAACCGCCGATGCTGTAGCAGCGCGGCGGGATGATGCCCTCCTGGCTCGCCTCCGCGAGACACTCGCTGCCGGCCCGTTCCCGGCCAAGTCCCGGCTTGCGGAGCGGCTTGTTGCCGAGGGACATCCACCGGCGGAAGTCGCTGCGGCGATCCTGCAGCACTTCGCCCCCGCACCGGCAGCTGACACGGTCGACGAGTTCAGCGGGCGGCCCCAGGGTCGCAGCCACGGTCGCCCACCGCAGCGTCCGAGCCGCTTTCCCTCAGCTCACGGGGCGGGGCACCGCTCAGGCGGCCGAGGAGGCCCGGCCGTCGGCAAGCCGCGGAAGAAGGGCCAGGCCTATCACAAAAAGTCCCGCGGGACGCGATAACGGCGGCGCCCCTCTCGGCGAGCGACCATGGTACGCTCAGCACTCAGTGTGGCGTGGCAGCCAGCTGAGAATCGATCGCGAAGAGAGCGACTATGCCGTCACAGCCCGCCAGCCCATCGCCTTGGCAGCCCACCAGCCGCACTGCCATCCTCGCCGTGGGCCTGGCGATCCTGGTTGCCCTGCTCGTTTGGCCGTCGTTCGTCGGCCGCATCCAGTATGCCCGCACACGGGCCGAGCTGGCGGCGATTCGCGATGCGGCTGGCCAGGCCGAGCTGGCGGCAGTGGGCAAACTTTTCACGACGCTCGTGCGGGTCGTGGGGCCGGCGGTGGTGCAGGTGGAAGCCACCCGCCGAATCCGCACGCTCGCCGACGAGATCAACGCCCTCCGCGGCGTCGATTCGTCGTCGTCCACGGATGAAACGCTTGCTTCCGGGGTGATTGTCGACGCTTCTGGCGTGATCGTGACCAACTACCACGTGGTGGCCCAGGCAGACGCCATCCGGGTGAATCTGGCCGACGGACGGGAGCTCGATGCCGAGCTCGTGGGCTCGGACGCAGCCAGCGACCTGGCCGTGCTGAGGATCGACGCTGACAACCTCGTCGCCGCGGAGTGGGGCGACAGCAGCGGTCTGGAAGTGGGCGAAATGGTCTGGGCGATCGGCAACCCGTTTGGCCTCGACCGCACGGTGACCTACGGCATCGTCAGCGGCACTGGTCGTCGCGGTGTGCTGGAGAATCCCTTCCAGGAGTTTCTGCAGACCGACGCCGCGGTCAATCCTGGCAACTCGGGCGGCCCGCTCGTCGACGTGCATGGATCGATCGTCGGCATCACCACGGCCATCGTGGGCCGCGATTTTCGTGGCATTGGCTTTGCGATCCCGAGCGCAACTGCCCGCAAGGTCTCCGCAGAGATTCTCGCCCGCGGGCATGTGGAGCGTGGCTACATCGGGATCGCCCTCCGGGGGCTTCCTCAGGGCCTCGACACGCCAGCCGGTGCGGTCGTGCTTCGGGTTGAGCCCGGCTCGCCAGCAGCACGCTCCGGGCTTGCCGAAGGCGACATCGTTGTGGGCTTCGATGGCCGGCTCATCGCGGAGCCTGCGGTGCTCGTGCTTCTGCTCACGCGAGCTCCGATCGACACGGTCGTGCAGCTCGACGTGATCCGCGATGGCAGCCCGCTGACGATCCCCATCCGTATCGGCAGACGGCCCAGCGACGACTAGCAGACGACGACTCGCAGGCGGTGGAACACGTCTGCTGCCGCAGGATGCGGCGACCGGCGACCCCCGAAAACCTCGGCTTTGGGGGCGGTCAGCTGCTGCCATCGGCGGCGGGCTTGTCGCGCTCGCGCGTGTCTGCTGGAGGCGGGCTCTCCAGCGGCGGCGGGTCGTCAAGAAACGACGTGAAGTTAAACGACTCGCCGTCGTCAGCGGCCGGCTTGGCAGCCGGCCTGGGCGGAGGAGGAGGCGGGTCGTCGACAGGTGTGCCCTGCGGCCGAGCCCGCATCGCCTCGGTAACGCCAGCAAGCCACTCTCCTTGCGGAAAAGCGTAGGGCCGGAACTTCTCCAGCGTGCCGGTCTCCTCGTGGATGAACAGCGCCCGCTGAGGACCAAGCTTGCTGGCAATCGGCGTTTCCACCAGCTGGCTCGAATCACTGCCGCTCATCTGAAACAAGACGCGGAGCTCGAACTCCTTGAGCGTTCCGCGTTCGAAGGTCCGCATCAGGTTGGTCAGCGAGTCGCACCAGACGATCGTGTGGACGCCCACGGTGGGGCCATCCTTGAGGATGTTGATGAAGTGCTGGGCAGGCCCCAGCTTTTGCTCACTCCCGAAGGAGAAGCCGAAGTCGCCCTCGCTCTTGCGGAACTCCCGGAACCGAGCAAGGTCGCGAACGACCACGAAGATCGAATCGCCATCGAGCACCTGCTCGTCGAGCCGCCGCTGCACTTCCCCAGCAATCCGCTCGATCGCATCGCCAACACCGAGGCGACCAACACATTCCATGCGGTGCGGCAGCAGATCCGCGAACTGGGCGAGCATCGTCTCTGGATGCTCCTCAGCAATCGCTGGCTCAAACAGCACAAAGCGGGCCGGCCGGCCGAGGCCACCGCCAGGGAAGGGATCGTGGCCCGCCGCCAGACCCACCATCGCCATCGCCAGCAGGCTCGTCGCCAGATCCTGACGCTGGCCGACAATCAGCAGGTTGGAGCCACCCTGCCTGCGGAAGGGAGCGGCGGTCGGATCCTTGATCGCGATCGCATCCCCCAGCCAGGCCATGGCCACAGCGAGTTCCTTGGCATCGAGCAGGCCGCTTTCGGCCGTGCCTTTGCTGAGAAGGTCGCCTAGGAGGCTGTTGCCCGCTGGATCGGCAGCCTGGTTTCCATCGAACACAATCCGCGATAGCGGCTCGATATCAGGCCGCCTCGCCGCGAGCTGCTGCAACGCTCCCAGGTATTTCTCCCGCCGCTCGTCGCCAAGCCACACCACCTGAAACGGATTGTTGCCCTCGACCATGCCGTTGGCGTCGTTGTAGATCGCTTCACCGGGCCGAGTGAGCAGCCGAGCCGCTGAGTTGTCTTCGCTGAGAATCAGCGAGCTGTCGGCCTCGTTGCACTGCAGAGCGATCCGCACGGCCATCTGGCCCATCGTGCTCCTGGGCAGGCTGTAGGAGCCGCCGAGCGTCTGTGAGCCGAGCAGCACGTGCATGCCGAAAGCACGCCCCTGCCGCACCAAGCGGTCGAGCACCAGCGAGGCATCCTGAGCGAGCTTGTCGTCTTCAATGAAGATCTCCTGAAACTCGTCGATAATCAGCAGGATGCGAGGCATCGGCTCGGGGTGGCCCGAAGCCCGATACCCAGCCAGGTTTTGCACAGCGAGATCGCGAAAGAGGTCGCCGCGTCGCTTCAGCTCGCTGTCGAGCTGCTGCAGCACCGAGAGGCCAAACTCGCGTTCGCTTTCGATCGCGATCACGCGGGCATGTGGAAGCTTGTAGTGGTCGTAAACCTTAAACTCCACGCCCTTCTTAAAGTCGATGAGATAGAACTGCACTTCGTCGGGGCTGTAGGTCAACGCGAGGTTGGTAATCAACGCATGCATCATCGTTGACTTACCAGAACCTGTCTTGCCGGCAATCAACACATGCTGGCTCGTGCCCTTGCCAAGTTTCATGTGCTGCATCTTCTTTGCGCCAGCAGGGCCCAGCGGCACATCAATCTGGTCGCCGCTATCCCCAGTCCACCAGTCGCCCTCTTCCGGCGCTACGCGCTCAAACGGCACCTCCACCCGCTTGGCGGCCTTCGCCAACCGGCCGGCGTTGTGGACAATCTTCGTCATCACGTCGTCGCCAGGCGACTGCTCAACCGCAAGCGGCCAGTTGGAAAACTCAGGGTCGCTCCAGCGGAAGCGGCCATCCTGCAGATCGAGGACGGTGGCGTATTTGGCCAGCTCGTCGATGCTGAAGTTGGCCGGCAGCTGCTGCTTCGTGTCGACCGAGATGATCGTGGAAACGCCGCAGCGGGCTCCGGAGGAGGCAATGCTGATCAGGCGGCGGGCGGAGGTTTCGGTGAAGTTGGCCGGGAAGTTGGCCACCACGACAAAGCGATACGGCTCCGGCACCTCCGCATCCTGGTTGTAGGTACCGATTGATGCATACTCGTTGCGGAGATACTTCTGAATCACAAGCTCCATCTGCTCTGTGATGTCGGCGAGCCGCTGCTCGATCTGCGTGGGCTCAGTCCAGATGCGACTGTTCACCAGCAGCTCGTCGTAGTCAGCCAGATGCATGAAACCAGCGAAGTGTTTGCCGAGACCGACTGGATCGATGATCGTAAACCTGGTCTGGCCGGCAGGGATGCCTGTGGCGATTCGCAGCATCATCGCCTGCATCATCTCAGACGCCACGTCGGCTTGGCCGGCTGATGTCTTGATCAGAAGCGAGGCTGCATCGGGAAACGGGGTCATCGACGGCTGTTGCCAGGCCGTCGGACCGTAGGCGTTGAGCTCCGCATGGGGCGAGACACCGCCCTTGATCTTCTCAAGCGCGACCGCCAGCTGCCCAAACCGGAGGCCCACCGGCGCGTCGGCGGGGAAGGCCGCATCGTCTGTGGCCAGACGGTCCCAATCGGCAAAGGCCGCCGCGTCGTATTCGGCAGCCTGCCGCACTATTTCCGTGGCCGACTCCCGGGCCACCTTCCAGCGGTCCACCATGTCCTGCCAACGGCTCGCCCGCCGGCTCTCGAGTTCGGCCAACCGATGATCCCGCTTGGTCTCGATGGTGGCCATTCGCTCGGCCCGCTGCCCTTCGAGCTTTTCAATCGCAGGCGGATAGGTGCCGCCAGCCTGCTCGAGCAGCTCTCTGCGTTTGGCTGCTGCCGACTCCACCGCTGCCGCCGCTTTGGCCTCCAGCGCGGCGAGTTCGGCATCCCGCTTGGCGGTCAACGTCTCGATGTCTGCCGCGAGCTTCTTCTGCCGCCGTGCAACCTCCTCCTTGTAGGTCTTTTCCAGCGACGCCTGCTGCTGATCGCGGCGGGCAGCGACAAAGGCAGCCGCTGCCGCCAGCGCCTTGCCTGCACGCTGAAAGTCTCGCTCCAGCTCGGCGAAGGCCGCCTGCGACGCTTCCTGCAGGAGCTTTGTCCTGCCAAAGACGTTGAGCATCCCAGCACCCGCCTTGGCTGCCGTCAGGCCCGCCAGGTTCTTCACCGCGTCAACCACCGCCTGATGGAGCTCTTTCACATGGGCGAGGATCTCGCCGCCGGAGGGCAGGGAGTTTCCTGCTCGGCTGCAGCTGGCGGAGCTGACTCGGCTCCATCGATTTTCCGCTCGGCAAGAATCTTCAAACACTTCTCACGGAGTTTGGCAAAGTCCTGCGTGTAGGTCTCGAGGTGCTGTGAGTCTCGAGCAAAGAGTTTGCCCGGATCGCGTCGCCGCTCCTTGAACGACTCGGCCTCCGTGCTCTCCGCAAAATGCTCGTCTTCCTTCAGCTGCTCTTTTTTTTGTTCAGCCTGTCGCGTGATCTCGGCAGCCTTCGCATCACGCTGCCGCCCGACCGAGACCTCAGAGTCGCGATACTGCTTTTCAATCCGCTGCTGCAGTTCCTCAAACTCGCGTTTGGTGCTGGCAATCTTGTCGTCGTAGCGATCGATGGTTTCCTGAATGAGCCGATCCGCCTCCTGCTTCGTCGCCTCACAGCCGTTCTCGAAGTCGGCCACGATGGTCCGTTCGAGGCTTGCCCGGGTGGCCGCCTCTTCCCGCAGCGACGCGATCACGGCCCGCATCGCGTCGGGCGTGTAGCTGGAGGCACCAGCCACCTCAGCCAAAGCAGTGGTGGTCGAAGTCGTCGTTTCGTCCATCGAATCGGCCATCGGCTCTCCTCTGTCGTCGGTCTCGCGCGTCGCTCGGCACAGTGTGCTGCCTTCGCGGACGATGCTTCTCTCCCGGCTGCTGACTGCAGCCCCGCATTCACCACTGAGCCGGACGTTCCGACGCAGCAGGGCTCACGGCAGCGGTGTCATTCCCCTCCGTATTCACTCACATCACGTGACGCACGGGAGAGCACCTCGGCCAGCCGGCCGAGCGCTTCAAGCGTTTCTTTGACTTTGGGTGTCAGCGGCTCGATGCAGTCTTTATGAAACTGCTTGGCCGTCTGATCGCGCCAGGTATCTTCGGCTGCCTGCCACTTGATATCGAGTTGCTTGACGGCCAGCGCGAGCTTCGACGCGCCACTGGCGAGATTGCCCGCCTTCATGCTTCGCCTCCCGCCGTGTTGGCTTGCTCAGCTGGGGCACCTGACGCCCTCTCAGCGGCCTTGGTGTCTTCGTCGAGCGAGCGACGCATGCTGCCCTCGCCGGATGTCTCCCCGGCAGCAGTTCCACCGGAAGGGCCCGACATCTCACGGTAGGCCTCGAGGGCCTTGAGCATCCGTTCGACCAGTGCCATCGCCTTGGGCACATCGACATCGAGCACCTCGCGGAAGTGCACGAGCCGCACACCCGTCTCGCGAAACTGCTGCTGCACGATCGGCGTCCAATGACGGACGGCCTCCGCCTTTTCCTCGGCCACCTGCAGCCGGCGGCGGGCCTTTTCCAGGTTCTTTTCTCTTCGGTGCAGGCCGGTGGGCCGTCGCCAGTGCTCTTGAAGGTGCGGCACTTCTCGAGGTCTTTCATCGCCTCGTTGACCTTCTCGCCGCGCCGCCGCACTTCGGCCTTCCAGTAGCCGGCCTGATCGACGGTGATCCACTCCACGCCGCGGCGGCCCTCCAGCTCGACCTCCGACAAGGCCTGACCGCACTCATACGCAAAGGTGGCCAGCGCCGCCTTGACGAAAGAAAGCGTGTCGATCGAACGGACTTCGGCCTGGCCTGCCATGGAGGCAATCTCCTGCTGAGTATGAAGCGGAGCAGCTGCGGCGTTTCACTCAACGCTGCTGCATGTATTCCTCAACACGCTCCGCTTTGCGGAGCAGGTAGGGGACATATTCGCCCGTCGACTCCACGAAACGCCCGAAGGTGGCAAGCTGCTGCTCAAACTCCTCGGAAAACTTCTGGTGCTCCTGGTCGCGCCAGGTCGAGCCGAGATGCTGGAGCTGCCGCTGCACGGTCTGCATGTGCGTCATCACCTCGCCGCTGAAATGCTTGAGACGCGCCGCGAATCGGCGAAGTTCATCCGGATCGACGATGGCCTGTCCCATCTGCTGCTCCTGTGTCGCTGGCGTTTACCGGTGCTGCGCTTGCCCCATTGGGCCCCATCGGGCACTGTACCCGAGGGCACTGTGCCCGGAACGTTCCCTGGGCAACCCCTGCCGTCATGATATCGTGGTCAGTGACATCCTTGATACCCCGTGCGTCTCCTCCAGGAGTGTTCTGCCATGGCCACCGCCGACACATCGCCGTCGCGGCCCGCGACCCCACCAGCCGAAGCCCGAGGCCACGCCCATGGCCATGCTCCTGCGACCGCAAGCGAGGTGTCGCTGGAACCGTCGCATGGCTGGCATGTCAGCCACTTCTTCTACCGTTTCGACCGCGACAAACTCGCGGCGATGCCCGAAGCGGCCCGTCGCGCTGGCGGTGAGGCCTTCGTGGCGGCCCTTGCCAACGAAGGCGACACGGCAGTGCGTCGGCTGCAGACCTGGATCGTGCCGGGCCACAAGGCTGATTTTGCCGTCATGCTGATGGACCCCTCGCCGCTGCGTGTGGAGGCGGTGCACCAGCGGTTGATGGCAGGGCCGCTGGGACCGGCGATGACGCCCTCGTGGTCGTTTATTGGCCTGACCGAGGTCAGCGAGTATCTGCCGAATGCCGAGCAGTATGGCGAGCGGCTGATCGAAGAAGGGGAAACCCGCGACAGCCCAACCTTCAAGGCGAAGGTGCAGGGCTACGCGGCTCGTGAGGCCGGCATGCGGAAGGCCCGCATCGAGCCCGATCTGCCCTCATGGCCAAACGCCTGCTTCTACCCGATGAACAAAAAGCGGAAGGTCGGGGAGAACTGGTTTTCGCTCCCGCTCGAAGAGCGAACCCGACTGATGGCCGAACATGGCCGCAGCGGGATGAAGTTTGGTGGCCGCGTCTCCCAGCTGATCACCGTCAGCGTCGGCCTCGACGACTGGGAATGGGGTGTCACCCTCTGGGCCAGCCGGCCCGATTATCTCAAAGAGATCGTCTACACGATGCGGTTTGACGAGGCGAGCGCCCGCTACGCTGAGTTCGGACCTTTTTACACCGGCTACGTGGCAAGCCCAGCGGAGATTCTGGCCCACTGCAGTGTGTGAAGCACATCGCAGCGAGCACCGCAGCTCAACGACCATCCGCCGTGACGGCCGAGAAGACCAGCTCCACTGGCGTGCCGCGGGGCGGGACGCGGCTGTCGAAGACCTCAAAGAGCAACGCTTCGTTGGACTGCGAGCTGGCGATGGGCAGGTCGAGCATCGCGGTCGGGAAGTTCGACACGCAGACCAGGTCGCCACCATCGGCCTGATAATATTCCTCGCCCGTGGCCTCGTCTCGCCAAAACAAACTGCCCGCAAAGACCCAGTCGGTCTCCAGCGGCTTGCCTGTGCGGGTGTTGCGGACCCAGTCCTTGGCATCCCGCTTCTGAGGCTTGCCTTCGGCATCGGTCCACCGCACCTCAACACGCACCTGCGGGCCTCGCGCGGCACGATACTCCGGTGCGAACTGCACCGGCTCTCCGGGCTGCATGCCGATCGCCAACAGACCGGTGTGCACCAGCCGCGCAGACGCATCGACCACCACCACCGATTCGTGCTCTTTCGTACGCCGCGGACAGGCAAAAAACTCAATCTGGCCCCGCTGCAGCGCCACCTCACCGCCGACCACCACCTGCCCGGCGTCACGATCCAGCCAGACCTTTTCCGTCGGCGAAAGCCGGCTCATCTCGGGATGCGGATCAGGAGCCGCGGTCGCTTCCGCTGAGGCCTCGTCGTCCGCGTGGGCCAGAGCAGGGCAGAGGATCAGGCCGCTCATCACAGCGACCACTGCCGCTCCACGCATCAGCGATCGCCACCAGAACACCACGGTTCTCGCGGCTGGCCGGCCCCTCAAAGCGTGCTTGGTGTGACGTCGCAGTCGCACAGTCATCGTGGTGTTTCCGTCCATGCCGACCGCACCTCCAGGCCTCGCTGTCCCCTTGCCACCGGCTGCCGTGTTGTACCATACGTCGCGACTGCCCCCGCGAGGAGAGAAGCGATGCCATCCGGCACGACCGAAGCACCCGAAGCCGCCCACCCCACAGCAGACGAAGCAGAGCCAGCGGCGGAGGCCACGGCACAGCCACGCACAGCCCGGCAGTGGCGTCCTGGCAAGTCGCTGGTGAGTCGCCGGCTTGAGGCTCTGGCTCTGCGGGCAACGGTGCCGGCACATCGGCAGCAGTGTGCCAAGCTCGCTCGGCGACTCCAGGCCACGGCTGGCTCAGCGAAGCGGGCAGGGCGGATCGACGCGGCCGTTGCAGCCCTGCTGGCCGACGCTGACACGGGCTCGGCCGATGGCCTGCTGCTGCTCGAAGCAGCCACCTGGGTCGTTGCCTGGCGGCAGGGCTCCAAGCATGCCGGCAGCACCGCTTCGCTGGAAGCCACGCTGCTCGCCGAGGCCGACGAGGCAGAGGCCCGCCTGAGTGATGGCGACACCGCCGGCGGTGCATTCGTGCTCGCGGCGAGCCGCCTGCTGCAGGTGAGAACCGGCAAGCAACGCAGCCTGGCGGAGGCGAGTGTCTGGACCGCCTGCGAGGCGGAGATTATGAGACTCGTCACCTCCTCAGGCGTCGTGTCGCTCGACGACTCAGCGGCTGTCGTCAGCCGTGTTGCCCGCTGGACCCACATCCGAGATACCGCTGCAGCCGCCGCCAAGGGGGCCAAGGCAAAGCAGGCGTTTGCCCGCAAGGCTGAGCAACGCTGGAAGAAAGCGATCGCTGCCGCGTTGCGGCTGCTGGGCCCTGGCGGAAAGCCAGTCCCGACAAGCGACACGGCACGGCTCCCGGCCGTGTTCGGTGATGCGATCGTCCAGGCCGCCGCCCGCCACGGCGGCAAAGCAGTCCGCAAGGCGGCGTCGCTGCTTCGGCTCCCATCGCAAAAGCGGCCCAAGCGTGAAGCTGGGGCGGTCGACCTCAACCTCGATGATCGCCAGGCAGCAGTCATCGTGCTTCGCAGCAGCTGGCAGGGGCGGCCGATGCGGGTCTTGCTCGACTATCGCAGCGAGCAGCCACACCTCGAGGTGGCAGCTGGCAGCCGGATGCTTCTGCACGGCCCATGGCAGTGGCAGGTGCATTCCGGACGTGAACGCCTCTCCGCCGAGGGACCCTGGACCGTCAGCCACCACGAGGAAGACGACGACGTCACCCTTCTGGTGATTGCCGCGATGCTCACCGGCGGCCTGCGGCTTGAGCGGCATCTGCTGCTTGGCCGAGCGGATCGCGTGATGCTGCTGGCCGATGCGGTGGTCGACGCTGGCGGCGACCAGGCTCCCACGGGCCTGTCCTACCGAGGCAGCCTGCCGGTCGCGGCTGGCTGCGACGTAACAGCCGCCGCCGAGACCCGCGAGCTGACCATCGCCGATACCAAGCCCCAGGCGATGCTGATGCCGCTGGCCTTGCCGGAGTGGAACTGCGGACACACAGAACACACCTGGGGCTGGCAGGCGAGCAGCCGAGCGATCCAGCTCGAACAGCGGTCGCCCGTGCGACGGCTCTTCGCGCCGGTCTGGGTCGACCTGGAAGCCCGCCGCTTTCGCACCCAGGTCACCTGGCGGCAGCTGACGGTCGCCGACACCCGCGTGATTCTGCGGCCCGAGCAGGCGGCCGGCTTCCGCATCCAGGCTGCACTCACCCAGTGGCTGCTCTACCGGTCGCTCGACGAACCCCGCAACCGTACCTTCCTCGGCTGCAACCTTTCCAGCTTCTTTCGGCTGGGCAAAGCTGGGCGACGACGGACTCGTTTCACAGATGGCCGAATGGTAGACGCTTTTTCTCAAGCCCCTGCCGAAGCGGCTGACCCCCGCACCGCCCGACTGCGAGCAAACCTCGCTGCGGTTCGCGGTCGCGTGGCCGATGCCTGCGGCAGGGCGGGCAGAAATCCAGACGATGTGCGTATTGTCGGCGTGAGCAAATACGTGTCTGCCGACGACACTGCCCGCCTCGTCGACTGCGGCCTTCGTGATCTCGGCGAAAGCCGCCCGCAGCTGCTCTGGGAAAAAGCAGAGGCTCTCGCCAGCCATCCACAAACTCCGCGGTGGCACATGATCGGCCACCTGCAGCGAAACAAACTTCGCCGCACCCTGCCGCTGCTCTCGCTGCTGCATTCACTCGACAGCCATCGGTTGGCGACGGCGATCTCGGAGGAGGCCGCCAAATCGGGCACGTCTTGCAACGTGCTGATCGAGGTCAATCTCACCAGTGATCCCGGCCGAACGGGCGTCAGCTTTGCCGAGCTTGAGCCACTCGCCGAGGCTGTCGCTGCCAGCAGTGCGATGCAGCTGTGCGGCTTGATGGGGATGGCTGACAGGCCTGACCGGCCGGGCGACTCACCGCGAACACAGTTTGCCCGGCTTCGTGAGGCTCGCGACCGGCTGCAGAGCCTGTTTGCTCCACCCACCACTCCCGGTCATGTACGTGGCGAACTCTCGCTCGGCATGAGCGGCGACTTTGAAGAGGCCATCCTCGAGGGGTCGACGATGGTGCGGATCGGCTCCGTGCTCTGGGAAGGGTTGCTGCCCGAAAGCTGAGAGGTGCGGCCGCTTCATTCGTCGAATCGCACTTCGAGGATCTCAAAACGGCTCGTGCCAGCCGGCACCTCGATCTCGACGGTCTCTCCAATTTTTCGACCGAGGAGGCCCTTGGGCGAGCGGGCTCGCCACGTTGATCTTCCCGGCGTCGTAGTCTTCCTCGCCAGCTCCTACGAGGACAAACTCTTCGTTGTCGCCAAAGTCGAGATCCTTCACGACCACCGTCGCGCCGAAGACCACTTCGCCTGTCGCCTCCTTGGGCCGCTCCACGAGCACCGCCCGGGCGAGCTTGTCGCGGAGCACGTTGATCTTGGCCTGCAGCATGCCCTGACTCTCGCGAGCCCCGTGGTATTCGGCGTTTTCGCTGAGGTCACCCTCACTCCGGGCATCGGCGATTCGCTTGGCAACCACGGGCATTTCCACGGTCTCAAGGTGATCGACCTCAGCCTTCAGCTTGTCGTAGCCGTTTTTGGTCATGGGAATGCGATCAGACATCTCTCTCTCCTCAGTGCGCTCTCACACGAGAGCGTAAATCTCAACAGTGCTATCGCGAGAACCCGCACCAGCCGTGCGTCGCGACAAAGGAGACGCGATCTACGCGTCTTCCGCAGACGATCGTGTGTCGCCCGAATACAACAGCCTGCCACAACTGCGGCAGGCAACAAGTCGGCCGAGGATCAGTTCTGAGAGCATGTTTCCGGTGATCTTCTGGAAGCACCCTCCACAGCTCTCTCCCTCAACGGCAGCCAAACCGTCAGCTCCCTTGCCCCGCACCACGCGGTCGTAGGTGCTGCGGACGTCTGCTGCCAACTCGCCTTCGGCCTCCGCCAGACTGGCCCCGACGCGGGTCAGCTCTCCTTCGATCTCAGACTTCTCCTGCGACACCACGGCTTCCTTGCCGGAGAGCCGCTCGCGGGCAGCAGAGACGAGCTGTTCGGCCGCAGGGGCCTCCGCCTTGGCCGCATCTGCTCGCTCAAGCAGTTCCAGGATCTCATCCTCAAGCACCCGGCTCGCCATCTGATCGGCGGCGATCTGCTCTTCAAGGGTTTGATACTCGCGATTCGTCTTGCAGGCGTTTCGCTTTCCCTCAAGGTCGACGATCTTCTGTTCAGCCGATCGCAGCTGCAGCTGTTTCTGGTCAGCCTGCATCCGCAGCCCTTTGGCACGCTGCAGAATCTCCGCCAGGCTCGCCTCAGCCGTGGCCAGCTGCAGTTTGCACGCCTTCACCTGACGGGGCCCTGCCTCCAGCCGACCATGCAAATCAGACAGCTGCTGATGATGGCGGTGGAGTGTGCGGAGTGTGTTGGTGACCGAAGTCGTGGCCATGGCAGGATTCCCCAGGAAAAAGGAGACCCGCGAGCCTCCGCTGGGCAAATCCTACCAGATCGATGACACCGCTCCCATCACCTGCCGACGGGGATCGCGGAGACGCAGCCGCCATACGCCTCGCGGCCAGAACTGGCACCATCACATGCCGGCGTCGCCTCCGGCCCGGCAGCCTCTCCATGCTGAAGAGGCTGCCGCACCGACAAGGCGTGGTCAGCCGACACCCGACGCCAAGAAGTTTTCCAGCTGCTTCGAGCGAACAGGGTGCTGCAGCTTCTTGACGGCCTTGGCCTCAATCTGCCGCACCCGCTCGCGAGTGACGCGGAAGATCCGCCCAACTTCCTCGAGCGTGTAGGTGTAGCCATCGCCGAGGCCATACCGCAGCCGAATGATCTCACGCTCGCGATAGGTGAGCGTCTTTAGCAAGGATTCAATGCGATCCTTCAGGAGCCCATGGGTTGCCGAGAACACCGGGGTGGGCGTGGCCTCATCCTGAACAAACTCACTGAAGCTCGCGTCTTCACTCTCGCCGATCGGGCGATCGAGACTCATCGGCTGCCGGCCCATGTCGAGCACGCGGCGAGCTTCCTCAAGAGGCACATCAGCTGCCTGCGAGATCTCTTCGTAGGTCGGCTCCCTGCCGAGATCGTGCAGCAGTTTCTTGGCTGTCGACCGCAGCTTTGAGAGCACATCGATCATGTGCACCGGGATGCGGATCGTCCGCGCCTGATCGGCGATGGCCCTGGTGATCGCCTGCCGAATCCACCAGGTGGCATACGTCGAGAACTTGAAGCCGCGGCGATACTCATACTTGTCGACCGCCCGCATCAGGCCGGTGTTGCCCTCTTGGATGAGGTCGAGAAACGACAGCCCACGATTGCGGTATTTCTTCGCAATCGACACAACGAGCCGCAGATTGGCGGCGGAGAGATTCCGCTTGGCCGCCTCAAAATCCTTCTGCAGCTGCTCAAGCGAAGCCACGCGGGCCCTCAGCGACCGCGGGCTCTCGAGCGTCAGCAGCATCAGGTCGCGGAGTTCTTTCCGCATGTCGGCAATATCGTCTCGTGACGCAGCGGAAGCCTCGTCGTCAGCAGCGCGGATCGTCCGCAGATCCTGCTGGAGCCGATCCATCTGCCCGCTCATCCCGCGAAGCAGCCGCACCAGCGGCTGAACGCGTCGCATTCGCAGGCTCAGCTCTTCCACAAGCTGCAGCGACTTGCCACGACGCCGACGGAAACGCCGACGTGCCAATGCGGCCTCGTCCTTGGACGTCTTGGTGCTGATCAGCTGGCGGAAGTCGGCTTTGCTCTCCTGCATCAGCCGATCGAGCGTGGCCAGATTGTGCGGCATCCGCGACTGGATCTGCTCTTTTGTCAGCCGCTCGGTGAGCGACACCTTGATGGTACGGTCAAACGGCAGCTTGCCTTCGTGGACCTTGTGGAGAGTGTCAACCGTGGTCTGCAGGCTGTAGGCACATCCCAGGATCGCCCGCCGGAACCGCTTCCTCGTCACTTCGATCCGCTTCGCGAGGGCGATCTCTTCGTCTCTCGAGAGCAGCGGGATCTCCGCCATCTGCGAGAGATACATGCGGATCGGGTCGTTGCCCGCATTGGAAGGCGGCGTGGTGATCGCCTCATCCCGCTTGGACTTCGCCTTGGGCTTGGGCTTTTCGGAAACGGGCTTCGCAGCGGAGAGGACCGCCTCAGCAGGCGGTTCCGCGCGAACGGCTTCCGGGGGCGGGGTGTCGACGAGGTCGATGCCTCGCTCTTCGAGCGCCACGAGCAGAGCATCGATCTTCTCAGGATCAACAGCCTCGTCTGGGAGGTAGGTGTTGACCTGATCGTACGTGAGATACCCCTGGGCCGTGCCGGTCGCGATCAACGCCTGCAGATCATGGTCGCTGCAGCTTGTTGAAGGGTCGTGACTCATCGGCGTGTTCTCCTTCGCCATCATACCGTCACCCACGCTTTTGCCATCCCAATCGAAATGGCATCGGCCTGGGCCGGGCATCCTTCACCCCTCCTTGGGATCGGACATGCCCTGAGCAAGCCGCCGCTGGGCGACGATCTGCTCGAGTAGTGCTGCCTCGGCGTCTGCGTCGAGGCTCTGTGTTTTCAGGATCCGGCTGGTTCGCTCGGTGTCGCGGCGAACGCTGCGAAGCCGGAGTGCTTCGCTCAGCTGTTTGAGTCGCTCGGGCGGCGCGATGCCCCGGTGGGCCGCTGCCGACTCGTCGACGTCCACGAGCAGACTCTGCATCTCCGGATCAGGCAAGAGATCAAAAAGGCCTGCCAGCTCCACCCGACCGCACTCGTGGAAAAGCTGCCGGGCCGCCTCCAGCACGGTCCTGCCAAACTGGGAGCCCAGGTCGTCGGCGGGCACCTCGCGGATCACGAGGCCAGCCCCCTCTGGCACGCTGACCAGCACCTCGAGCACCTCGCGATCCCAAGGCGGGAGGGACTCGCGTTTGACAGGCCGCCGCTGCCGAGAGGCTTCGTCGCTTCCGCCGCTCCTGCGGCCGCTGGACTCGGCGAGATCCCGAATGCGGGCCCGCAAGACGCCGCGGTCGAGGCCAAATCGACGCACGAGTCGGGCCACCACCTGATCTTCACGAACACGAAACTGCGAGACATCTCCACCGTGGCGTTTGACCGCCGAGGATGCCCGCGCGACCGCCATCAACACGCTCTCCACCGCCGTCAGGCAGGCGGTGTCGGAGGCGCCAACAGGAAGCTGATCGACCGCCTCATCGAGCCGGTAATCGAGCGGATCCACGGCGGAGTCGACCACCGCCCGGAAGGCTTCGGCACCTTCGCCGGTGAGGAGATCGCAGGGATCCATGCCGGCGGGCAGACGAGCGATCCGCAGATCCACCGGCTCGGCGAGCAGCAGATCGAGGACCTCGTTGGCCCGGCGTCGGCCGGCCGCATCGCCATCGAGCACCACCACCACGCGGTCGGCGTAGCGACGCAGCAGCTGCGCATGCCGCGGTCCGAGTGCCGTGCCCAGCACAGCCACCGTTTCCCTGACCCCCGCCTGCCAGGCAGCCAGGCAGTCGG
Organism: Pirellulales bacterium; assembly: GCA_018401745.1. Lineage (GTDB taxonomy): Bacteria > Planctomycetota > Planctomycetia > Pirellulales > UBA1268 > M30B53. The sequence goes on from JAGYJY010000008.1 coordinate 59,716, forward strand.
TGTAGCCCTCCACGACGATCGCCCGACGCGACTCGGAGATCGCCTGGCGAGCCACGTCCATTCCGTAGAGCGTGTTGCTCTTGGAGAAGAGAGGCGTTTCCGGAGAGTTGATGTATTTGGCAGGCGGATCCCGCTGCGGGTTTTGGGTCGCCGAGGGGAGCACGCGTCCGCCAAACGCGATGCAGCGGCCCATCACGTCACTGATCGGAAAGATCACTCGCCCTCGAAATCGGTCGTAGTAGCCGCGACCGTCGGACCGCTCCACGACAAGACCGGCCCGCAGCAGGTCCTGCGGCCCGAGGCCAGTCTTGGCCGCCTGGGAAATCAGCCAGTCCCACCGCTCCGGAGCGAATCCAAGCTGAGCCGCCTGGATCGTTTCTTGCGAGAGTTCGCGGCCAGCAAGATACGCCCGGGCGTCGGCGGCCTCCTGCGACGACTCCAGGCAGCGGCGAAAGCAGTCGGCCGCAAACGTGAGCGTCCGCTGCATGCGGCCCCGCTCCGAGGCCTGGCCGCCGCGTTGCGACCGCAGCTCGATGCCCGCTCTGGCGGCGAGCTGCTCAAGAGCCTCGGGAAACTCGAGCCGCTCCATCCGCATCAGAAAGCTGAAGACATCGCCGCCGATGTTGCAGACCCAGCAGCGAAACGTCTGCCGCTGGGCATTGACCTGCAGACTCGGCCGGGAGTCTTCGTGCCATGGGCAAATCCCCACGAGGTTGCGGCCCTGGCGGCGGAGCGACACATAGCTGCCGACGAGGTCAGCGATGTCGGTCGCCTCGCGAATCTGCTCCTTCTGGTCATCACGAAAGTGAGGGCCTTCACCAGCAGGGGTCCGCGGCATCGGGCTGCCGCCAGCGCCCTCGGAACTGCCGCGATGAGAGGCCAGCGACGCTGCCGTATCGATCAGAGATCTGTCGGCGGAAGACATGAGGCCTCGATCACCTGCACGCGAGCACACGAACATCGAGGCCCCACACTGCGGCCCCACCTGCGTGGCGTCGAAATCTATGACCGTTGGGAAAACGGGTCAATCGCAGGATTCCGACGGACTCGCCGCCGCCTCCCCAGGCACCCGCAGCTCACCCAGGCTCTGCATTTTCTCGCCAAAACTGTCCGCCGTGAAGCGTCTCAGTTGGCCAGCAACCGATCCACGCTCTCCAGCAGACGGTCCATCGCAAAGGGCTTGCGGATGTAGTCATCAACGCCAAGCATCTCGGCATAGGCCTTGTGGCGGCTCCCCTCGTTGGCCGTGATCATGATCACCCGCACCGGCACCGGCCGGCTGCGACGCAGCTTCTCCAACACGAGAAACCCGCTGCGTTTCGGCATCATCATGTCGAGCACGACCAGATCGGGGTCTTCGCTTTCGGCCATTGCCAGGCCCTGATTGCCATCACGGGCCACGAGAATCTCGTATCCCCTCGATTCCAGCACCGTTCGCATCGACTCCACGATCTCCGCATCGTCGTCGACCAGCAAAACCCGCTTGGACACCGCGGCAGTTCCCTCAGTTGACGACGGCAGCGGTTCGCTGGCGATCGGTTCGCTCTCGTCGCTGGCCTGCTCGGCTCTTGTTTGCTCCCCGGCATCAGCTGCAGCGGCCTTTGCCGACGTTTTCTTTGCGGCCGCACGCTTGCCGGTGGCCGTGGAACGCTTGGCTGTGGGCATGATGTCCTCTCGGGTCCTGAAGGCGACTGCCGTCGCCCGAATCCATCTCTGCCCAGAGTAGCACACGGCGGTGGCCCGCAAGAATCCTCCGCGGCCCAAATCCCCGCTTACGCAGACTCGCTGCCGAGGGCTGTCGGCTGAGGGCCCGCGGCCCGGGGGGACACCATTCCGGCGCAGGCCGCAGCCACGGCCACCCCGAGCGCGGCACCGCAGGCCACGTCACTGGGGTAGTGGGCGGACGCGGCGATCCGCTGAAAGCAGGCCGTCGCCCCCACGCCGGCAAACAGCCAGCGAGCCCGGGGGTGCAGCATCGCCAGCGTGCAGCCCAAGCCCGCAGCCACCGCCGAATGTCCTGAGGGAAAGCTGTGGAGATCAGAGCCCCCGATGCCCTCGGGGGTGGCAAACGTTCCCAGGGCTGTCTGCACAGCCGAAAAGTCGAGGGCCCTCGGCCGCACGCGATCGACCATCAGTTTGATCAGATCGGTGACCAGCCCACCCCCAAACGCACCGAGCACCACACCAGTGAGGCGGCGGCGGCCCTGGCCTCCGTGGAGCCGCTCATCGAGCAGCCACACCGTGAGCAGAATCACCCCCGCTCCCACACCGTGGGCAAAGACCTCCGAGAGCATCACCGCCTTGCCGAGGTCGCCGGGCAGCCGCGACGTGCGAAACCAGGCGGCAACGGTCAGGTCGAAGGGAGCGACCAGCACTCCAGCCACCAGCAAGCCGGCGGCGAGCCCCAGCAAGGGCCGCGTCCAGCGGTCGGATTGCGAACCGCGGCTCCGACCGTCAACAATCGCTGGTGCATCACCGGGTGTGGCTGAGATGTCGCTCACGGCACTCATCGCATGTGGATCGTTAGGCCGAGGCCTCCTCGACACAGGGCGATCCTTGCATGCGAGCCCTGCTGACGCCAAGTCCAGCCCCACGCCGTCAGCCCCACAACGAGCGATCGAGCAGCCTGTAGTTGATCGCCTCGCTCACATGGCCGGGGCCGATGAGATCATCGCTGCCTGCGGTCGCCGGCTGATCGAGGTCGGCGATCGTCCGCGCCACGCGGAGGATGCGGTCGTGGGCCCGGGCTGAGAGCCCAAGGTCGCTGACAGCTGCCCGCAGCAGCTCACGTGCCGCCGGATCAAGGCGACAAAACTGCCGAATTTGCCGGGCATTCATGCGAGCGTTGCACCGCACCGGCAGGCTCCCCACGAGACCGGACACCGGTATGGCAGATCCGGTGCTGACAGAGCCGTCGCCAGACCGCTCGAAATCGGTCGTGCCAAACCGCATGGCCTGACGAGCCCGGGCCGCCAGCACCACCTCGCGCATCGTCGCGCTCGACGTTCCAGCCCGGCTGGCCGCCAGATCGCGATAGGAAACGGCGGGCACTTCCAGCTGGATGTCGATCCGGTCAAGCAGAGGGCCCGAAATCTTGCCCATGTATTTTTCCACCTGCGGCGGCGAGCATTGGCAGTCGCGCCGCGGATCGCCTCGATAGCCACACGGGCAGGGATTGAAGGCTGCCACCAGCATGAAGTCGGCCGGAAACCGGCTGCTCGCCTGGGCCCGGCAGATGGTCACGGCCCCCTCCTCAAGCGGCTGCCGCAGCACTTCGAGCGTGCGGCGGTTGAACTCCGGAAGCTCATCGAGAAACAACACGCCGTTGTGCGCAAGGCTGATCTCACCGGGCATGGGAATCGAACGGCCTCCCACCAGACCGGGCTCGCTGATCGTGTGATGGGGAGCGCGAAACGGCCGCGTGGCCAGCAGCGGCTGGCCGGCCGAGAGCAGGCCCACCGCGCTGTAGATCCTGGTCGTCTCCACCGACTCACTCGGTGAGAGCGGCGGCAGAATCGTAGGCAGCCGCCGCGCAAGCATGGTTTTCCCGCCACCAGGAGGCCCCACCATCGCCACGTTGTGCCCGCCGGCGGCGGCGACGAGCAGGGCACGCTTCGCCGCTTCCTGCCCGCGGACGTCGGCAAAGTCGACGTCGTAGTGGGCAAAGCGGTCGAACCACTCGTCGAGCCGGGGAGGCGTGGGGGCGAGCGGCAGGTCGCCCGAAAAGAAGCCCACGGCCTCCGCCAGCGAGGCCACCGCAATCACCTCAACGCCCTCCACAACCGCCGCTTCGACCGCGCTCGACGCCGGCACGACCACACCACGGAGCTGCTTTCTGCGGGCCGCAGCGATCGCCATCGAAAGAGCGCCACGAGCCGGCCGCGTGGTGCCCTCAAGCGAGAGCTCCCCTACGACTGCGTAGTCGTCGAAGCGTTTCGCCTCAAACTGCCCGCTCCCGGCAAGAATCCCCAGCGTGATCGGCAGGTCGAAGGTGGCTGCCTGCTTGGGCAACTCGGCCGGAGCGAGGTTGACGACAATGCGATCCTGCGGCCGCTGAAAGCCGGAGTTGATCATCGCCCGGGCCACCCGATGGGTGCTTTCCCGAATCGCCGCATCGGGAAGGCCGACAAGCACGGTTGCAGGCAGGGCCCCGTGTGAGACGTCGACTTCGACATCGACGGGGACTGCCTCAATGCCGAGCATCGAAAAGGTTTGAAGCTTCGCAAGCATGATCATTCTCCCTGGCACAACAGCGGCGGCGAGATGGGCTACATTGCCCCTCGGCTGGACCTTCCGCAGACGGAGACATTCCGTCGCACAATCGCCACCACGCCACAGAAAGTGTACGCATGTTCATTCTTCATGCAAGCAGCCGGTCTGCCAACTCGTTTCACGGTCTCGCGAGCCTGCGACGGGTGCTGACTGTGGCCCTGCTGGCACTCGGGAGTTCCCCTGCCGTGGCAGCCGCAGCCGACACCGCTTCCACTGGAGAGACGCCGATGCCCGCCACAAACCAGACCACCAGTGACGATCCGCACCTCTGGCTTGAAGAGGTGCTCGGCGACGACGCCCTGGCCTGGGTGCGGCAACGCAACGAGCAGACACTCGAGCAGCTGGCGAAACGCCCGATGTTCTCCAGCCTTGAGGCGACGCTGCAGACGATTCTCGACGACGACCAGCGGATTCCCGCGGTCACGAAGCGGGGCGATTTTTTCTACAACTTCTGGCGAGACAAGACTCATCCGCGAGGCCTCTGGCGCCGGACGACGCTGGCGGAATACCGTCGCCACGCCCCTGCCTGGGAGGTGCTGCTCGACCTTGATGCCCTCGGTCAGCAGGAAGATGAAAACTGGGTCTGGGCCGGCGCCAAGGTGCTCAGGCCTGCCTGCAGCCGCGCCCTCGTGCAGCTCTCCAGAGGCGGTGCCGACGCCAGGGTGGTCCGCGAGTTCGACCTGACGACGAAGCAGTTTGTCGATGATGGCTTTGAGGTGCCCGAGGCGAAGGGCTCGGTCAGCTGGATCGACGACAACCACATCTTCGTGGCCTCCGACTTCGGTCCCGGCTCGATGACCGACTCCGGCTACCCACGCACCGTTCGCCTGTGGCAGCGGGGCACACCGCTGGCCGATGCGACCGTGGTCTTTGAGGGCAGCCCTCAGGACATGTCGGTGTCGGCCTTCCACGACGATTCCCCTGGCTACGAGCGGGACTACGTGCGGAGGACCCCGTCCTTCTACGCCGACGAGATGTTTGTGCGGGAGGCCGATAGCCGCCTGCGGAAGATTGAGGTGCCCGACTCCGCATCCAAGGGCATCTTCCGCGGCCTCCTCACGGTGGAGCTCCGCGAGCCCTGGCAGCATGGCGGCACCACCTATCAGGCCGGCACGCTGCTGCTGGCAGACCTGGAGTCGTTTCTGGCGGCCGAAAGTGGCACGGTCCCGCCTGAGCAGCGTCCGCTGGCTGTGGCCTTCGAACCCGATGCGCGGCAGGCCCTGGCCGCAGCGACCTTCACCAAAAACGCGCTGGCGCTGACGATCCTGGCGGACGTGAAGAACCGGGTGGAGGTGATCGACCTCAGCGGCTGCGACACGGGGTCGCCCGCCGAACGCATCGCTCTGATCCGCCAGACGGTGTCAGACCACCGCATCCTTCGCCGCAGGTCCGGAGATCGGCACCGTCAGCCTCGGTGCCGTCGACGCCGACGAGTCCGATGAGGTCTTCGTGACCACCACTGGCTTCCTCGAGCCGACCGCACTCGCGCTGGGCTCGCTGGCCTCTCCCGAAGCCCTGACGGAGCCCCTCAAGGAGCTGCCGAGCTTCTTCGAAACCGCAGGGCTCAGCGTGCAGCAGCACTTCGCCACGAGCGATGACGGCACCCGCGTTCCCTACTTCCTGATCGGCCCGGCCGAGAAGCTCGCAGGCGCAGGGGCGGGCGACGCAGCCGTGCCATCCGGCAGTCCCACGGTGCTCTATGCCTACGGTGGCTTCGAGATCTCCCTCCTGCCGCGCTACGACCCTCTTGTTGGCAAGGCCTGGCTGGAGAAGGGCGGGGTGTATGCCATCGCCAACATCCGCGGTGGGGGCGAGTATGGCCCTCGCTGGCACCAGGCCGCGCTCAAAGCCAACCGGCTGCGGGCCTACGAGGACTGCGCGGCGGTCGCCCGCGACCTCATTGAGCGGGACATCACCACGCCAGCGCAGCTGGCCGTCAAGGGTGGCTCCAACGGTGGCCTGCTGGTGGGCAACATGCTCACCAGCTATCCGCAGCTCTTCGCTGCAACCGTCTGCCAGGTGCCGCTGCTCGACATGCAGCGGTATAGCCAGCTGCTCGCGGGGGCGTCGTGGATGCAGGAATACGGCAATCCCGACAAGCCAGAGGAGTGGGCGTTTCTCAAAAACTTCTCCCCCTACCACAAGGTCGAGGAGCGGGGCCTCGCGAGGCCGGCCTATCCGATCACGCTGCTGCTGACCTCCACTCGTGATGACCGCGTGCATCCTGGGCACGCCCGCAAGATGATGGCCAAGCTGGAAGCAGCTGGGGCATCCGGCCCTCTACTACGAAAACATCGAGGGAGGCCATGGAGGCGCAGCGACCAACAAGCAGCAGGCCTTCATGCAGTCGCTGGCCTGGACATTTCTTGCCGAGCAGCTGGGCCTGACGAGCGACTGAGTCGGTCTCGGTCGCCAGCATGCGACGGACCGCTGCGACGGACCACTGCACAGTGGCGGTCAGCCTTCGGGCGGCCGGCCATCCAAGGCGGCTTTGACTGCCAGCCGTGCCTGCCGCCATCGCGTTTTGATCGTTCGCGTGGAGCAGCCGATCACGGCGGCCGCGGTCTCCTGGCTCGCGCCCATATACCAGACGAGATCAAACACCTCGCGGGCGTCGGGTGGAAGCTGCTCAACCGCTTCATGAAACGCCGACCATCGCTCCAGCGGCTCCTGGCGAGCCGGAGCCTGATCAACCGCGTGCTGCAGCCCGCCGGAATCATCCTCGCCGATCACGTTGGTGCCGTGATTGGCCTCATACGCCCCCTGGCTGGTGGAGCGGCGGGCCAGGTCGACGAGCTCACGATGCATCTGCGTGCCGGCCAGCGCGAGCAGGCCACGGGCCGATGTCGGCTGCGTGTCGGCAAGGGCGCGATGCAGCCGCATCGCCGCAGCCTGGAAGAGATCGTCGGTGTCGTTCCAGCGACGAACCCGCGGAAACCGGGAGAGCATGCGATGGGCGAGGAGGTGAAGCCGCTCGCTGCACAGCTCGATGACGCGGCCGCGAGCCTCGAGGTTGCCCAGCGCGATCTCTTCAAGGCAGCCGGCAATCTCATCCGCAAGCACGCCGGAATCTCGGCTGGCCGGCCGGTGAACGCTGCTCGTGCCCGACGTTCGGTCGTGCTGCTGCATCGGGAAATCCATCGGTTTGGTGAGGGAGCGATGGCATGCCCTTAAAAAAGTTGCCCCTCCCCGCCCTGATTCTCGCCTACGAAAGTAGGACGTGTCGACCGCAGGGTGGGGATTATGAACATCAACGTTCGTTCGCGGCAGAGCTTAAGCGGGGGAATTCCAGCACTTGACGACCGGTTGGCAGCACGCCGGCGGCTTCCGGCAGAGCGATCAGCCAGCCCTCTTGACGGTCAGGAAAGCGGCGAAAAATCGCACGAGACCGGGCAGAAAGCCCTCATCGACATCGACGACGCTGCCCCCTGGAGGCGACGAGGGCGACTCGGGATCGACACGATGGAGCCGCCTCCTCGACAGTGGGGTGAGTTTGACGACGACGCCTCGCTGCTTGGGCTGGCCGGCTACGACCACGATGCGGTGAGAATCATCATGGCGGCTCAACTCCGGCTCGGCTTGCTGAGAATGAGGCGACAGACCGCCGAGGTTCGCGATCGCGCGCGACGCATCGCTCGAGCGAGAGACATGCTGCTGCGAACCGCCGTCCAGCTGCAGCACCCGCCGGCATCACCACGCTAACTGCCCTCAAAGGCACCTTCCGCTCACCCTTCCCACATCGGCGGCCTGCAGCCAAAGTTCGCGGGGCCAGCACTCGCTGCATTCGTGGCCGGCAAATCCGGTTCTCAGGCGGCCAACCTCATCGGCGAGCGGTCTCGCGCCCCAAGGCCACGGACTGGACAGCCGCAGCGCTCCTCCGCGACACTCGTGGAGTTGAGCTGCAACGGTGGTAACGCCGTGGCCGGAACTATCGCACACGAGGGGGCTGAAATGCGTGCAAACGTCTGTGGGCAGCAGAGGCGACGGGCCGCTGCCGTGAGGATCGCTGTTGAGTCGGGCCGCTGCCTCAGCGACTTCGCATGGCTGCCTACGAAACGGCTGTCTGCTGCGGCGTTGACAGCCGCTACCGCGGTGGCGATCACCACGCTGAGCATCGGCCCGACGCTCTGCCAGGCCGACGAGCCTTCCGCAGCCGGCAACGACCAGCCGGCGGCCGTTGCGGAAGCGACCGACAGCTGGCAGCCTCTCTTCGACGGGAAGACCCTCGCAGGCTGGAAATCGACGGCGTTTGGCGGCGAGGGAGAAGTCTCGGTGAAGGAAGGTGCGATTCGCATAGAACGCGGCTCAGAACTCAGCGGCATCACCTGGCAGCAGGAGTTTCCCAAAGACGGCTACGCGATCACCCTCGAGGCGAGCCGCGTCGACGGCTACGACTTTTTCTGCGGGCTGACCTTTCCTGTGGGTGAAGAGCCGTGCAGTTTCATCGTCGGCGGCTGGGGCGGAGGCGTGGTCGGTCTCTCCAGCATCGATGGAGCCGATGCGGCCCACAACGACACCACCGAATGGAAGGAGTTTGAAACGGGCAAGTGGTATCGCATCACGATCGAAGTCGGAAAAGACGCGATCCGCTGCTGGATCGGCGATGAGCAGCTGGTCGATCAGCCGCGCGATGGCCATGAGTTTTCGATTCGCCCAGAGGTGTTTCTCTCCAAGCCTCTGGGCATCTCCTGCTACGGCACGGTGGCCGCCATTCGTGACGTCCGCTACCGACTTCTCGATGCCAAAAGCGACACCGACCGCCCAAGTAAATGATTCGTGCGGCTAGCTGTCTGTGGAAAAAGCCATCCAAGGCCTTTTTCCACCTGGGCAACACCCGAAAACGCCGAGGGTTTTCAGGGTTGCCGATCGCCGCATCCTGCGGCGGCGGACTATTTCCACAGTCTGCTAGCGAGGACAAGCACCCGTGGACACGCACCGACGGCTTCATGAGCCGCGATGACGACCGCGACTGGTGCGCGGAGCCCGCATACCAGCTGGCGGCTCAGCCTCTCCCGAGGACCTGCCCGAGGGTTTCCATCAGCACGCTGCCGCTCCGCTTGAGCCCCTGGAGCTCTTTGGGCCAGAGGTCGATCTCGAGGCACCGCTCGGCTCCGCCACGGCCCACCACGGTGGGAACGGAGAGGGCGACGTCCCGCAGGCCGTAGCAGCCCCGTTGCACGGTCGAGACCGGCAGGATCCGCTTTGAGTCGAGTGCGATCGCGTGGATCACCTCGGCAATCGACACGCCGACGGCGAAGCCGGCACCGGTCTTCTTCTTGATCATCTCAGCACCCGACGTCTTGGCCCGCAGGAAGACCTCCTCGCCGAGCTTTGTCGTGAAGCCAGGAAACTTCTCCATTGGCAGGCCGCCGATGCTCGCGCTCGACCAGATCGGCACCATGCTGTCGCCATGCTCGCCGAGGATCACGGCCGACACCTGCGTGGCAGGAGCCCCAAGCCGCATCGCCAGCAGGCTGCGGAAGCGGAGCGTGTCGAGCAGGGTGCCTAGGCCAACCACATGCCCCTGCGGCAGCGAGAGCTCTCGCTCGGCGAGCGCGGTGAGGATGTCGACGGGATTGCTGACCACCAGCACGATCGCGTCGCTCCGCATGCCCGCTGAGGTCAGGCTGCCGAGGATCGTGCGGAAGAGCTCCACGTTGCGGTTGATCAAGGCAAGCCGGCTCTCGTCGGGCTTCCGCCGCAGGCCGGCAGTGATGCAGATCAGATCGGCATCGGCCAGGCTCTCGTAGCCGCCGGCATAGATCGCCTGATCGGCCACGGCTGCCGTGCCATGGAGCATGTCGAGCGCCTGGCCGTCTGCCAGATCGGCATTGGCGTCAACGATCACGATCTCATGAACAACGCCGCCAAGCTGCAGGGCAAAGCCTGCCGACGAACCAACGATCCCACCGCCTCCAATGATCCCGACCTTCATGGGCTCGATTCCTCTGTTTCAAAGTGCTCTGTGTTGTGTCTGTCGCTTTCGCTGCTGCCACCCGAAGGGCCGCTGCAGCCTTAGCTGCCGATGCCCAGCTGACGGCAGACTTCTTCGGTGACCGCCTTCACCAGGGCTTCCTTGTCGAGCCCTGCCGGAACAGCCGGCGCCGCAGCCGAGGCGGGCATGGCCGGTGGCGGCACAAAGGCCTTGCGGTCGACGCCGCTCTGGCCCCAGCTCGCGCGGAAGACGTCGTTGGCGCAGATGTCGCAGTCGGCGAGTTCGTCGGTGAGCCGAGGATCCTTGAAGCCCCACTGCTTCTTCAGGTCGAGCAGCTCCTGGGTTTCATTCTTGGAGAGGTAGGTGACGCGGCCGAGATCCTTGGCGAGCATCAGGATGCGGCAGTAGGCGTCGAGAATCTCGGTCCACCAGTAGGCCTTCTCCACGCTCTCGCCGAAGCTGACCGTGCCGTGGTTGGCCAGGATCACGACGCTGCTCTTCTGCACGAAGGGCTTCACCGTGTCGGCAAACTTCTGTCCGCCGGGCGTCTCGTAGCGGGTGATCGGCACATCCCCGAGGAAGACCTCGACCTCAGGCAGCACGCACTGCGGGATCGGCTCACGGGCCACCGCGAACGCCGTGGCATGCGGCGGGTGGCAGTGCACCACGCTCTTCACGTCGGGCCGCTCCTTCATGATCGTCAGATGCAGCAGCACTTCGCTCGAACGCTTGCGATGGCCTGCGAGCTGCTTGCCCTCCATGTCGACAATGCAGAGGTCGGAGGGCTTCATGAAGCCCTTGCAGATCTGCGTCGGCGTGCAGAGCACCTCGTTGGGCCCGAGCCGAAATGAGATGTTGCCGTCGTTGCCGGCAGCAAAGCCCTTGTTGTAGATCCGGCGGCCGATGTCGCAGATTTCTTCCTTGAGCTTGGAAAGCGGCTTGTCGGTGGTGGGGCCGGCTGGCATTGCCATGACTGCGATACTCCTTGTGGAATCTCTGGGGGGATCTGTTTGTGTTTGTTGGCTGGGTCGGCTCGTTGCCCAGCACTCAACTCTGCACGACTTTTTTGCTTGCGGTCTTTGTGGCGATCACGAAACGCAGACACATCACTCCGCCTGCGCCGGTTCTGAGGGTTGAAGGGGCAGGTTGAGGCGGTCGATGATCGCCGCCACAAAGGCGTCCACCGGTCGCATCTCGGGCCGGAAGGGCTGAGCTGCCTCGCCCCCCTCAGAGAAGGCGACGAGCTGGCCAACGCCAGCCCCGAGGCAGTCCCAGGCGACCAGCGGCTCGGCTGGGCCATCGCCGGCTGCCAAGTCGTCGGCCGAGAGCGGCACCAGCATGCGGAGCATGCCTCCCCGCATCGCGGGGTGGGCCTGGGAGAGCGTGACCGATCCGATGACGCGGGCGAGTCTCATGGCGTGGCCTCCTGGGCGGTGCTGCTGCAGCTGCAGGGGCGGCTGGCTGCAGCCAGATCGGCGGGCAGTGGCTGGTGCAGCTGTTTGGCAAACTCCACAGCCAGCCGCTGCAGACCTCCGGGGCCGAGCCGGCTCGGGTCGACCACCACGAGCGTGGCCCGACACTCCTGGGCAAGCTGCAGCGCGTCGCGAACGCCCGTGGCCACCACCGCCCGGATCGTCCGCTTCCGGTTGGCGATCAAGGCGGCAGCCGCAGGCCGCGGAGAAAGCAGGAGGCCACGTGATCCGCTGCGGCTGGCGGCCTCGGCAAAGGCGTCGACAAGGCTGGCGATTCCCGCCGCTGGCAGCTGCTGGCCGTGCGGAACAGCGCGAGCCACGGCCGCCGCCTGGGCGACACAACGGCCAGGCAGATCGCAGGCGGCCACCAGGAAGGCTGGCGACCCAGCCTCCGCAGCCGCCGAGGTCGCTGCCTGAGCCATCCGCCGGAATGTGATCCGGCGGTCGGTGAGCCACTCGCGGGCCGAGGGCGTCAGCACGGCATCATGCCGCACGGTCACCTCGCGAAGGTCGCGAGGGAGTTTGGCCACGCTCGCAAGCACCACCACCTTCTCCGCCAGCATGGGAGCTGCAGCGGGGGGCTCAGCCGCCTGCATCGAGGCGGCTGCGGGGGCGGCGGGCGGCGAGGTTCCGTGCGATGCCGCACCGGCCGTCAGCCGGCGGACCACATCGGCTGCAATGCGGGCCACGAGCTGCTCCAGCTCGGTCGACGGCATGCGTGTGTTCGGTGCGGCAGGCATCAAGGACTACATCTGTGAGGGAAGAGCAGGGGAGTCGACCAGGGCAATCGCACTCCATCGCGCTGGGGTGGTGTCGCTGCCAAGCAGCCCGCGGAGGGTGGCACCGTCGCTGGTGATCACCACCAGATCGCCCACCGCCGCCGCCACCGTATCGATCGCCAGCTGGGGGTCGCCGTCGGCCGTCGTGCGATCAGCCATGACCGGCTGCACCACCAGCAGCCGACGCCCCTCAAGGGACGCATGCTTCACGGTGGCGATCGCGGTGCCGAGAACGTGGGCGAGCTGCATGATGAAAAACGTGGGGAAGGGTGAGGTCTCAGGTCGTCAAACCGGGGCCGGGCCCATGGGGGCAGGCGGTGGAATCAGGCAACCGCGTCGGGGCTGCCCAGGATGCGGAGGTCGTCGACCAGGGTGCACCGCCGCTGCCGGGTGAAGGTCAGCGGGGTGGTGACCCCTTCGCCGGTCGGCGTGGCGATGGAAAACGAGAGGTAGCCCTCGCCGCCGAGGCCCAGGCCTGCAACGCTCGGGCCGTTCTTCACAAACAGGGTGGTGTCGAGCAGGCGGCCCATCCGCGTCATCGTGCGGACGTTCGTCGAGTGGATGATCGCGGTGTGGCGGAAGCCGTGCTCGCTCTCGTGGGCCCGCTCAATCGCCTCGTCGACGGTGCGGCAGCGGACAAACGGCAGGAAGGGCATCATCTGCTCAGTGGGCACAAACGGGTTGTCGAGGTCGGTCTCACCAAAGACAAGCTCCAGCCGCTCGTCGGCCGTCGCACCAGCCGCCTTGGCCAGCAGGGCCGCATCCTTGCCGAGGAGATCCTTGCAGGGCACCGGGTGCCGATGCTCGCCTTCGCCCGCCATCACAATCGCCCGCTTGGTGAGGGCATCGACCTGGGAGGCTGTCAGGCGAAGGCCACCGGCCCGCTCCATGGCGGCCATCATCGCGTCAAACACGCTCGCCACGACGAAGACCTGTTTCTCACCGATGCAGAGCAGGTTGTTGTCGTAGGCAGCTCCCTGGATGATCGACCGAGCTGCCCGGTCGAGGTCGGCCGTCTCGTCGACGACCACCGGCGGGTTGCCGGGGCCAGCCACGATCGCCCGCTTGGTCGACTGCAGGGCCGCCCGAGCCACCGCCGGGCCGCCGGTCACGCAGATCAGCTTCACACCGCGATGGGCAAAGAGCTCGGAGGCCGATTCAAGGGTCGGTTCAGCCACAAGGGTGATCAGGTTGTCGACACCGAGGTCGCGATAGATCGCCTGGTTGAAGCGACGCACTCCCTCGGCGGCCACCTGACGGCCGCTGGGATGCGGATTGACCACCACCGTGTTGCCACCAGCAATCATGTTGACGGCGTTGCAGGCGATGGTCGGCAGCGAATGGGTCACCGGCGTGATCGCACCAATCACGCCGAAGGGAGCATGCTCGATCACGGCGAGGCCGTGGTCTCCACTGAAGACCTGGCTCTGAAGAAACTCCACCCCCGGCACCTTCTCACCGAGAACGCCCAGCTTTTCAATCTTATGGTCGAGCCGGCCGATCTTGGTCTCCGCAAACTCCATGCGGCCGAGCTCTTCGGCGTCTTCGATGGCGATGCGGCGGATGTGGGAGATCGCCCGCTTGCGGCCGTCGACACCGAGCCGCTCAAGCTGCTCAAAGGCATCGGTGGCGGCCCGCACGGCCTCATCAACGCTGGAGAAAACGCCGTTGGCACCGGCGAGTGACCCGCTGGCCACCGGCCCTGCGACCGGAGCAGCAGCAGCCGATGGCTGGCCGATTTCAGCGATCACCTGACGGACGATGCTGGCGATACTGTGGGGATCGATGGTGGCTGTAGACATGGGTTAGGCATTCCTTGAAAAGACATCGTGGCCCTCGACCGTCACCGCATCGACGAGGCCGATCACCACCGCGTCGATCGGCAGCGTCTTGGTTTCGGGGGTCATGCGGGCGCTCGACCCTTGGGTCACCAGCACAAACTCACCTTCGCCCGCCCCCAGGGCGTCGACGGCAATGAAGGTGCGGCCGGTCGACACGAGCCGGTCGCGGCCCGCCCCGTTGGCCTTTGCCTCCGCGAGCCGGTAGGGCTCCACGATCAGCAGCTTGTGGCCGGTCATCGACGCCGCTTTCTGCGTGGCGATGATCGATCCGGTGACGCGTGCAATGAACATCGGTGGCCTCGGGTGAGTAGGTTCGTTTCAGTTGGCTGCGAGCAGGTCGCGAGTCTGACGGGCGACGACGATCTCTTCGTTGGTGGGAATGACCCAGATCGCCACGCGGCTGCCGGCCGCATGGATCGGCCGCTCGCCGCTGCCGGCGGTGTTGGCTTCGGCATCGAGCTGGATGCCAAGGTCTTCCAGGCCACGGCAGACTTCCTCGCGAACCAGCGGGGAGTTCTCGCCGATCCCACCGGCAAAGCCGAGTCCATCGAGCCCGCCGAGTTCGACGAGGCCACCACCGAGCCAGTGGCGAATGGCAGCCACATAGACAGCAATCGCATCGGCCGCCCGCTGGCTTCCACCCTCGGCAGCAGCCTCGAGGTCCCGCATGTCGCCCGAGGTGCCCGACATGCCTGCCAGCCCGCTGTGCGACGAGAGCTCATTGAGCAGGTCGTCGAAGGAGCGGCCAGTGGCCTTTGCCATGTGCCGGAGCACGAAGGGGTCGACATCACCGGCCCGGTTGTTTTGCGGCAGCCCAGACTGGGGGCTCATGCCCATCGAGGCTCCCACACTCTGCCCGTCCCGGAGCCAGCAGACGCTGCTTGAGCCACCGAGGTGGCAGGAGACCGCGCGGTGCGGGCGTCCTGCGGCCGCCGGCACACGCTGCTGCAGCCGACCGGCGACATAGCGATGGCTGGCCCCATGAAAGCCCCATCGCCTCACCAGGTGCTCCTCGACCCATGCGGTCGGAACCGCATAGAGCGCGTTGCGGGTGGGGATGGTGGCGTGGAAGCCCGTCTCAAACGCTGCCACCAGCGGCACGCCGGGCAGCCTGGCGGCCACCGTTCGCATCGCGTTGACGTAGGGTGGATTGTGGGCTGGAGCGACTTCGGCCATTTCCTCCATCGCTGCCAACACCTCGGGTGTCACGCGGGTGACACCCCCAGCCCTTCCGCCATGCACCGCCTTGAAGCCCACCGCGGCCACCTCAGCAACATCCCTGAGTGGACCGCCCGCCCCTGTGAGCTGCCCAAGAGCCGCCTCAAGGGCGACGCCATGGTCGGGCACGGGCTGAACCGCTTCGAGCACCGCCTCGCCCGCTGAGGCGTAGACACGGCTTTCCGCAGCCCCGATCCGCTCCACGCCGCCCCGTGCCAGCTCTGTTTCCGCCCCAGCCGACGTCGCAGCGTCGGGCAGGTCGAAAAGCCGGTACTTGAAGCTCGTGGAGCCGAGGTTGGCAACAAGGATCTTCATCGACAGTCGTCTCCTCCGTGATGGCTCAGCGACAGGCGTCTCACGAAAAGAACGCTGCCGTGAGGCTCTCCGCTGGACGAGGGATCACGTGGCTGGCGACCAGATCGCCCACCTGCGCCGCGGCATTGCTACCGGCTTCCACAGCCGCTCGCACGCTGCCCACATCTCCCTGCACCACGGTGGTCACAAACGCGCCGCCGATGCTGACCCGCTTGAGGACCTTCACGTTGGCCGCCTTGGCCATGGCGTCGGTCGCCTCAACGAGGCCCACCAGACCCTTGGTCTCAATCAATCCGATAGCCGTATTCATGAGTTGTTTCCTGAAGAAGAGAACATGAGATTTCAACACCACCCAGGCAGGCGATCAGTCGCTAGCGCCGGGCAACGAGACGGGCAGCACGACATGCAGATCATCGTGCGGACGTGGAATGACCTGCACACTGACCACATCGCCAATCCGGCCGGCTGCCGCTGCCCCGGCGTCGGTTGCTGCCTTCACGGCGGCCACATCGCCCGAGACAAATGCCGTCACGAGGGCACTGCCGATCTTGTCCCAACCGAGGAAGGTGACGTTGGCCGCCTTCATCATCGCGTCGACTGCCTCGACGAGCGTGACGAACCCCTTCGTCTCGATCATGCCGAGGGCTTCGATGTTTTTTGCCATCTGCTGCTCCTGAACTCCGCTCCACTCAAACCTCCGGGCGGGTGCCCGGCGGCCGTGCCGGCACGCGCCGGCAAGACGGCCATGAATCGTTTACGTCTGCCGAATCAGCTCCACGCTCTCCGCATGGTCGAGGTCGGCAGCATTGCCTTCGTCGGTGTCGATGTGCACCTCAAGTTTGCTCGTCGCGTCGGCCCGCACGAGCAGGTCGCGAAACACGGTGCTGCAGCTGCCCTTGATCACAAGGCTCATGCGGTCGCCGTCACGGACACCAAAAAACTCGGCGTCGGCGTGGCTCATGTGGACATGCCGCTCGGCACGGATCACGCCCTCGGAAAGCTCAATCGCCCCAGCTGGCCCGACGAGCACGCAGCCTGGGGTGCCGGCGATTTTGCCACTGGCGCGAACTGGGAGCGTGAGGCCGAGGGAGATCGCATCCGTGAAGGCGAGTTCCACCTGCGAGGCCTTCCGCGTAGGGCCGAGCACCCGCACCGTCGGCAGCATTCGCCGCTTGGGCCCGACCACCATCACGGTTTCCTCGGCGGCATAAAAGCCGTCTTGGTAGAGGCTCTTCTGCGGCGTGAGCGTGCTGCCAGGGCCGAAGAGCTTCTCAACGTGCGCATCAGTTAGATGACAGTGCCGGGCGGAGATGCTGACCACGAGCTTCGGCTCGCCGGCGGGCTGCTGCGATGGCGGCGGCTCGTGCGAGCGGAGCACGATCTCACGAACGATCCGTTCGACCTGGGAGCGATCGAGGCCCGCGGCCATGGTGGGCAGGGAAAGACTCATGCGGCAGGCTCCTCACCGTGAGACGTGGAGAGAGTGGAGAGGTCAGCGTCGTCATCGCTGACCGGCGTGGTCACCAACCGCACACCGGCCTGGGCAACCTTCTTCCGCCATGGCGGTGCGAGGCCCTCGTCGACCACGAGGCAGTTGATATCGCTGAGCCCACAGACGAGCGTCAGGCTCCGACGTCCAAACTTGGAGCTGTCGGCCACAACAATCACGCGGCTGCCAGCCTTGAGCATTGCCTGCTCGGTTTCGGCCAGCAGCAGATGGGCGTTGAAGAGGCCTTCCTCGGCGATTCCGGCAGCGGAGAGCACGGTCGTGGAGACGTGCAGCCGGCCGAGCAGTTCGTTGGCGTAGGGGCCGAGGCAGACGCCTGTTTTGGGTGAGACGTAGCCCCCGAGCAGAACGAGATCAGTCCGCGACTCCGAGACGAACAGGTTTGCCACCGGCAGGCTGTTGGTGACCACCTGCAAAGGCCTGCCGACAAGCTGGCGGGCCACTTCGTAGGTGGTGGTGCCGCCATCGAGCAAAACGGTCTCGCCATCCTCGATTTCTTCGGCGGCGGTAGCCGCGATCGCCCGCTTGGCCGCCCAGTTGGCTGGCTGCCGCTGGTCAAACTCCTCGAGCTTCGGGCTCGGCCACCGCGATAGACGGCTCCACCATGCGTCCGCCGAGCGATGCCCTGCTCCTCGAGGAAGTCGAGATCGCGACGAATGGTCGATTCTGAAACCGCCAGCTCGCGGACAAGTTCGTCCAGCGACGCAAAGCCGCGGACGCGGATCAGGTCGGTGAGGCGGTGCCGCCGTTGCTGGGAGTGTGCTGGCATGGTGAAACCCCGAATGCCACCAGCATGACTCAACGCGATCATTTTGCAACCGTTTTCAATCGCGTCCCGCATGGTTTCAATCAAAAACTCACAAACGACTGCCAGGAAGCAACAAAAACGTGGCTCGCCACCACACTGCGCACTCTGCGCAAACCCTGCGGCCTCCCGTCGCCCCCAAATCTAGCCCACAAAAACCCGCAAGAAAGAAAACCACCAAAAAAGGCCACAATCAGACCGCTTCCCGGGACGGGCCCGCGGGTGCCGCCCGCCGTGAACGGGACGGGTCCGCGGGTACCGCGCCGTGAACGGGACGGGTCCGCGGGTACCGCGCCGTGAACGGGACGGGTCCGCGGGCCGCGAAGCGGCCGCGGCACAGCCGAGGTGCCTGCGGCACCCGTGGACCCGTCCCGCTTGCGTAGAGGCTGACCGGCCGCTGGCCGCCGCGTCCGCGAGCGGACAGGCCCGGCCTGCAAAGCGCTTCAGCGAGCGGGTGAGCCCGGGACCTGACCCGCCGGCGTACAGGAGCCGAGCGACGCCCGGAGGGCCAAAGCGCAAGCGGATATCCGAGCCGAGCCGCAGGCCGCCTGCGAGGGCCCGCAGCGAGCGTCCGGAGGGGCAGCCCCGGGCTCACCCCGAGCGGCCCACCCACCCTACCGAGCCACCGGCACACCAGGCGGCAGCGGCAGGGCGCCGTGGTCGCCGCGGACAATCGCCTGGATTGTTGTGGGAAGGAGCTGGCACTCGGCCGTGAAGACACGGGCGGCGAGGGTGTCGGGGGTGTCGCTCGCCTCAACCGGCACGACGTGCTGGGCGAGCACCCGCCCGTTGTCATAGACCTCGTCGACGAGGTGCACGGTGCAGCCGGAGACCGTGCAGCCGCGTTTGATCACGGCCCGGTGCACGGCAGCACCATGAAAACCCTTCCCGCCGAAAGCTGGCAGCAACGAGGGGTGGATGTTGACGACGCGGCCGATGTAGTCAGCAGGGATTGCCAGCAGCTGCAGGTAGCCGCCAAGCACGACGAGATCGACATGCTGCTCGCGACAGGCGGCGAAGGCCCGATCGCTGACATCGGCAGCACTGCTCTGGCGGGGGTCGAGCACCTGCGTGACGAGCCCCGCGTTGCGGGCGATTGCCGTGCCACGGATGTCCTCCCGGCTGGCGACCACGAGCACGATCTCCGCGTCGAGCCGGCCGTCGGCGATCCAGGTGAGCAGGTTTTCAAGTGTGCGGCCGCTGCCAGACAGGAAGACGGCCAGCCGCAGCCTGGCGGCAGCTGGCATCACGACGAGGCCTCCGCTGCGGAGGCTCCCGCAGCCAGGCGGATGCTGATCGTGAGCGGGTGGCCATCCACCGCGAGCTCCTCTCGATCGGCATCGGCCAGCTCACCAAACGATGCCGACGTGGCCAGTGTTTCGGTGGCAACATAGTCGAGATGCCGCTCGAGGGCGGACTTCAGCGGGGCGGCCTCGGTGGCAAAGGCGAGCTCGATGCGGTCGGTAAACTCCATGTCGAGGTCTTTCCGCTTCGATTGCACGGCGTGCACCACCTCGCGGACGAGTCCCTCAGCAATCAGCTCTTCGGTGAGTTCGGCGGAGATCACAACAACGGCCCGGTCGCTCTCCGCAGCTGCCCAGCCGGGCTTGGCGGTGGTGCGAACGATGAGGTCGTCGCGGGTGAGCGAGACGGTGTCGCCATTGTCGAGCGTGAGCGTCACACTTCCTGCCGAGGCAACATCGGCAAGGAGGGCCGCGGCGTCTGCTTTCTGCATGGCCTGGCGGACCTTGGGAAGGTTCTTGCCAAGCCTTGGCCCGAGCTTTTTGAGGTCCGGCTGCACGGAGCGGTCGATGTACCGCTGCGGATCCCGGCAGATTTCACACGCCTTGACGTTGAGTTCGTCGCAGACGATTCCCGCATGCGACGCAAGCCAGGCCGTGTCGGCAGCATCGGCTCCGTCGGCAAGGATGACCTCAACCTTGGCCAGCGGCTGACGCACCTTCAGCTTGGCCGACGCCCGGGCAGCCCGGCCCAGCGAGGCGATGTCGCGAACCACTGCCATACGACGGGCGAGATCCTCATCCACGAGCTCGCGGCGGCCCGTGGGGTAGTCGCAGAGGTGCACGCTCTCAGCCACCGGAATCACCAAACGCGGCGACCGCCAGGTTCTGCCAGATCGCCTCGGTGACAAACGGCACGAACGGGGCGGAGAGCCTGCTGATTTCGATCAGGCACTCATAGAGCGTCCAGTAGGCGTCGAGCTTGTCGGGACACGAGTCGGCACCGCCATCAGCCTTGCCGGACGCCCAGAAGCGGCTGCGGCTGCGGCGGACAAACCAGTTGCTCACCGCATCGACAAGGCCGTGCAGCCGGCCAGCGGCGGCGAAGTGGTCGAATCGATCGAGATCCTCGACCACCGCTGCTGCTGTGGCATGCAGTTCTGAGAGCATCCAGCGGTCGAGTTCGCTGCGGTCGCTCGCCGGGCGGAAGCCACGGGCGGCCTGCAAGGAGGCGTGGTCGAGGCAGCCCGGATCGTCCGTCAGCTCGCCAGGGTTGAAGCCGTCAATGCGGGCGTAGATCACGAAGAACGAGTAGACGTTCCAGAGCCGCAGGAGAAACTCCGGCACGCTCTCGCGGATCGCCCGCTCGTTGTAGCGAATGCTCGTCCAGGGCGGCTGGCCGGCGAGGAAATACCACCGCAGGGCGTCGGCCCCGTAGGCGTTGAAGATCTCCGCCGGCTCTTTGTAGTTGCGGCGGCTCTTGCTCATCTTCTGCCCGTCTTCGCCGAGCATGTGCCCCAGCACGATGCAGCTGCGGAAGGGGTGCGGGGCGTCGGCGTGTGGCAGCGCAGCGCCGTCAGGCAGTGGCCTGGTCATCTCAGCCTCACCGCGGCTGCCGAAGAGCAGGGTGCTGGTGGCGAGCTGGCTGTAGAACCAGCCGCGGGTCTGGTCGATCGCCTCTGAGATGAAGTCTGCGGGAAACTGCGAGGCGAAGTCGTCGTGGCCCTGGTGCGGCCAGCCCCACTGGGCAAACGGCATGGCGCCTGAGTCAAACCAGCAGTCGATCACCTCGGACACCCGCCGCATGCGGGCCCCGCCGGCAAACGGCGAGTCGTAGCTGATCGCGTCGATGTAGGGCTTATGCACCCGCAGGTCGTCGGAGAGCTCGGGATTCTCGCGGCGGGCCTGCTCGAAGACCTCCATGCCCGTGGCCCCGGGCTTGGCGAGCAGCTCGTTGTAGGAGGCCACGGCCTCAGCCTTGCCCGTTTCCTCACACACCCAGATCGGCAGCGGGGTTCCCCAATACCGCTCCCGTGAGAGGGCCCAGTCGACGTTGGTTTCCAGGAAGTTGCCGAAACGGCCGTCGCGGATGTGCTCAGGCTGCCAGCTGATCTCCCGGTTGTTGGCCAGCATCTGCTCGCGGAAGCCGCTGGTACGGATAAACCAGCTCTCGCGGGGATACTGGATCAGCGGGTCGTTGTCGGCCCGCCAGCAGAAGGGGTAGTCGTGGAGATACTGCTCCTGATGTACGAGCAGCCCGCGGGCCCGCAGGTCGCGGGCGATGTCGCGATCGCAGTCTTTGACAAACCGGCCCGAGCCCATCGGGAAGGCATCGGTGAAGCGGCCGTCTGCCGCCACCGGGTTGAGAAGCGTGGGGCCGGCTCCGTCTGACAAAGCGGGCCTGCTCGGCGACCAACACACCGAAGTCGACCTCGCCGAAGGCCGGCGCCACGTGCACGATGCCCGTTCCGGCGTCGGTCGTGACGAAGTCGGCGTTGACCACCCGCCAGGCGAGTCGGCTGCTCACCGCCATCGAGCAACGCGGCAACGGGGGAGCACCGGCAGCGCGAAAGGTGTCGAAGGGCGGCAGGTAGCTCTGGCCCACCAGCGAGGCACCACTGAGCCGAGCAACCTCGGTAAGCTCGTGCGGAATGCCGGCGGAGGCATCCTTGGAGAGCCGCTCCAGCAGGCTCGCCGCCAGCGGCTCCGCGACCACATACTCCTGCCCCGTCTCCGCACAGCGGAGCACGGCATACTCCAGGTCGCCCCGGACCGCCGCAAACTGATTCGCCGGCAGCGTCCAGGGCGTGGTCGTCCAGGCAACGAGGCTCCGCGTGGTCGGCTGCCCCTGTTCATCCAGCAGCGGGAAGGCCACAAACACACTCGGGTCGGCAACCTGCCGGTAGCCTTGGCCTACCTCCCCAGACGACAGGGCCGTGCCGCCCTGCGCCCACCACCAGACGATCTTGTGGCCGCGGTAGAGGAGCCCTCGGTCGAAGAGCTCGGCCAGCGCCCACCACACGCTCTCCACGTAGGAACGGTGGTAGGTGACGTAGGCCTCCGAGAGATCGATCCAGAAGCCGATCCGCTCGGTCAGCGACTCCCACTCCTTCATATACCGCCAGACGCTCTGCTGGCAGCGATGAATGAAGGGCTCAACGCCGTAGGCCTCGATCTCTTCTTTGGAGTGGATGCCCAGCTCTTTACAGACCTCCACCTCCACCGGCAGGCCATGCGTGTCCCAGCCTGCCTTGCGACGGCAGAACTGGCCCCGCATCGTGCGGTAGCGTGGGTAGATGTCTTTGATGGTGCGGGTCAGGCAGTGGCCGGGATGGGGCATCCCGTTGGCCGTGGGCGGCCCTTCGTAAAAGACGAACGACGGGCCGTCTGCCCGCTGCGCGAGCGACTTCTCAGGAATGCCCGCGTTCTTCCACAGCTCGGCGATCGACGCTTCAAGGGCGGGAAAATCTGGCTTACCGCGAACCGGTTCGAACATCACGCGTCCTATAGTTCCGCCGCACCTGCATCACGAACAATCGCCGTGATGACCGCTCTCAGCTTTGGCTCCGCCGACCGGGCGACTGCGAGAATCTTCTCCACGCTCGCCTCCTCGAGGGCATCCGGCAGGCACATGTCGGTGACCACCGAGAGGCCGAGCACCTTCAGCCCGGCATGCACCGCGACGATGACTTCAGGCACCGTCGACATGCCCACCACATCGGCTCCAATCGTCCGCAGGAAGCGGTATTCCGCCCGCGTCTCAGGTTCGGCCCCGTGACCGCCACGTAGACACCCCGGTGGGCAACAAAGTTTTCCTGCCGGGCGATCTCCAGCGCTCGATCGATAAACTCCGGCGTGTAGGGGGCCGACATGTCGGGGAAGCGGGGCCCGAGGCGATCGTCGTTGATCCCAATCAACGGGTTGCCGTTCATCAGGTTGATGTGGTCATCGATCACCATGATGTCGCCAGCACTGTAGTGCGGATTCATGCCGCCGCAGGCGTTGGTGACGATCAGCGTCTCCCCGCCAAGCCGCTTGAGCACACGCACCGGCAGGGTGATCTGGTCGAGCGGGTAGCCCTCGTAGGCATGCATGCGGCCCTCAAGCACGACCACCGGCACGCCTTCCAGCAGACCACAGACCAGCTGCCCGGCATGGCCATGGGCGGTCGATTTGGCGTAGTGAGGGATCTCCTCATAAGGAATCACCACCCGCTCGGTCACCTGCTCGGCAACGCTGCCAAGGCCGCTGCCGAGAATGATGCCGACAGCGGGCTGGAGGGCCCAGCGGCTGGAAATCGCCTGAGAGGCTTCTTCAATCTGGTCGTGGAGATGCAGCATGTTGGTCCATCGGCTCGCGGAACGGCCGACCGGCAGTCGACCACGGGTGATCCAGCAACAGAGACGCGGCCCCTACTTCTTTTTCCCAGGCGGCATCTCCGGCGTCTCTTCGTCGGGATGATCCCAGTCTGGATCGTCGGGCTCATCCTCGAAATCGTCGTCGAAATCGTCATCAAAATCGTCGAAGTCGCTCTCGTCGTCTTCGAGAGGATCGTCGATCGTGCCCTCATCGACACTGTCGTCGTCGTCATCCCCCGAGGAGCTCGCGACGGGCACAAGCGGCCCAGCGGCCCACCGCGAAAGCAGGCTCACGTCACTCCACCGATCGCGTCGCCGGGGAAAAAACACTGTTGTGCAAAGCATGTGCGGATTCTCATAACAAGCCACCCGCAGGCTCAAAGCCCGCCGGACGTAAGAGAGTGAAGAGAAGCATTCTACCGATTCCTCGTCAACCCGCTGCCGCAGGCAAACCCGCTTTCCACCGCCTGTCCCTGCCGCAGCGATGCATTTCCTGCCAACGACGTGAGCGGGAAGACCGCGCGCGGGTGGTCCGGCTCGGCAGGCGGCAAAAGTCGCGTCGCTGGGCCAGGATAGGCCAAACGCTCCTCGAGCGTTCGCCGACCCGCCGAGCCTCCACTTTCCTGTCAATGACGGGAACGGGACGGTCCTGGGCCGCAAAGCGGATACACACGCAAGCGGGACGGGTCCTCGGCCGCGAAGCGGATACACGCAGCGGGACGGGTCCTCGGCCGCAAAGCGGCTCGCTGCCGAGTGCCTCCGGCACCCGAAGACCCGTCCCGTTCAATCCGCCTCCGGCACCCGAAGACCGTCCCGTTCAACCGCCTCCGGCACCCGAAGACCCGTCCCGCTCGACCGCCCGCCGCACCGCACGCCGCCGACCCCACTCGGCCCTGTCCACCCACTCCCGGCCGCAGGCCGCCCTGCAGCGGACAGAACGAACGGGACGGGTCCTCGGGCCGCGAAGCGGCCTCGGCGAAGCCGAGGTGCCTCGCGGCACCCGAAGACCCGTCCCGCTTGCACGCCCCACCCCGCCCAGCCCCGCCTTCCCCGGCCGCAGATCGCCGCGAAGCGGCGAACAGGCCGTCCCTAAACCGTAAGCGAGGGGTGAGCCCGGGCCGAATGAGCCGGCCTTGCAGTCGAGCGAAGCCCGGAGGGCGAAAGCGAGAATGCACGAGT
The DNA here is from genome assembly GCA_018401745.1 of Pirellulales bacterium. GTDB lineage: Bacteria > Planctomycetota > Planctomycetia > Pirellulales > UBA1268 > M30B53. Next base: position 84,638 of record JAGYJY010000008.1, read on the forward strand.
GAGCGAAGCCAGGATGGCGAAGCGAACGCTCGGCGAATCGGCTTGGGCTCACCCCGAGCGACCCCGAACGCTCGGCGAATCGGCCTGGGCTCACCCCGAGCGGCCCACCCTCAGGTGTGATAATCCGCATTCAGATGCACGTATTCCGCCGTCAGGTCGCTGGAATAAAAGCGGATCGTGCCCGGGCCGTCACCCACCTCGAGCCGAATCTCGGTCTCGCGGTTGTCTCGAATCGACTGCGACACGGCGACCGCATCAAAGGCGACCGGAGCGCCGGCCGTGAAGAGCAGGGTGCCGTTGACGTGCAGGGTGAGCTGGTCGGCCGCGAAGGAAACTCCCGCATAGCCCGCGGCTGACACAATGCGGCCCCAGTTGGGATCGGCGCCCGAGATCGCGGTTTTCACCAAAGGACTGTCGGCAACGGTGCGAGCGATCTGGCGGGCGGCATCGCGGCTGGCGGCGCCGGTGACGTCGATTCGGATCACATGCGTGGCCCCTTCGCCATCGTCGGCGATCTCACGGGCAAGCGTCCGGCAGGTCTCGGTGAGCAGCCGGCCAAACTCGTCCAGGTCGTGGCCCTCGAGGCAGGAGCCGCCGGCCGCAGCGTTGGCCAGGAGGAGCACGGTGTCGTTCGTGCTGGTGTGGCCATCGACGCTGACGCAGTTGAACGTCTCCTCGCAGGCTTGGCGAAGCAACCGCTGGCCGTCGTCCACCGCCAGCGGGGCATCCGTGAGCACGATGCCGAGCATGGTCGCCATCCGCGGGCCCACCATCGCGGCCCCTTTGGCGACGCCTGTGATCGAAATCGAGCGATCGCCAGCGATGAAGGTTGAGCCGCAGAGTTTTGGACGGGTGTCGGTGGTCATCATGCCGCGGGCAGCCAACACCAGAGACCTCTGGTCGTCGCTCAGCAGCTCCGCCGCCTGACCGATCCCGGCCAGCAGCGTGGGCATGGGCAGAAACTCGCCGATGATACCCGTGGAGAGCACGAGCACTTCCGAGGCTGCTGCTCCCACGCTGTGAGCAGCGGCTGCCGCCATCGCCTCGGCGTCGGCCAGGCCGCGGGGGCCCGTGCAGGCGTTGGCGTTGCCGGAGTTGACCACGATCACTCGAAAGCCCTCGCCCGGCGTCCGCTCGCGGTCGTAAGCGACAGGAGCGGCATAGACGAGGTTCGTGGTGTAGACGCCCGCGGCCGTTGCTGGTCTGTCCGAGACAAACAGCGCGACATCCTCCCGGGTGGGATTGCGTTTGAGGCCCGCGTGAATACCAGCCGCTCGAAAGCCGGCAGGCAGGTCAGGAACGGGAAGCTGCAAGGGGGTCTCAGCGATCGGCATGGAAGCTGGCGGATCCGGGGGAGTGAGTGGAGGAGGGAGTTCGGGAGCCCGCGAAATGCACACACGATTGAGTGCAGCGGTCTCTAGAGCAAGCCTGCTGTTTCCGGCAGGCCAAACACGCAGTTGAAGTTTTGCACGGCAGCTCCTGCGGCCCCTTTGACGAGGTTGTCGAGGCAGCTGATCAGCAGGATGCGGCCCCGCACCACCCGCACGGTGATGTCGCAGAAGTTGGTGTCGACGGTGTCTTTCGTGGCTGGCAGGTGATCAACCACGCGGACAAACCGCTCGGCGTCGTAGGCCTGGTGGAGCACCGCCGCCACCTCCGCCTCGGTCACGGCTCGCGTGGGCCGGGCATAGATCGTGGAGAGGATGCCCCGGTCCATCGGGGCAAGCTGCGGCGTGAAGATCACCTCGGGCCGCGAGCCGGCATGCCGGGCAATGACCTGCTCGATCTCCGGAGTGTGGCGATGCCGGCCAACGTTGTAGGCCGACATGCTCTCGTTGCATTCAGGGAAATGGGTCATCAGTTTCGGCGACCGACCCGCTCCGCTGACGCCACTCTTGGAGTCGATGATGATGTCGTCACATTCGATCAGCCCCGCCTTCACCAGCGGGGCCAGCGGCAGGATCGCCGAGGTTGAATAGCAGCCCGGATTGGCGACGAGCGCGGCATCCTTGAGCAACGGCCGAAAGAGTTCGGGCAGCCCATAGGCCACCTGCCCGAGCCGGGACGGGTCGACATGCTCGAGGCCATACCACTCGAGATACGTCGCCGCATCGTCAAGCCGGTAGTCGGCGCTGAAGTCAATCACGGTCGCGCCCGCGTCGAGCAGGGCGGGCACCACAGAGGCCGATGCGGTGTGCGGGAGGCAGCTAAACACGCACGACGCCCGCGCGACCACTTCCGCTGGCTCAAGATCTTCCAGTGGGATCTCCAGCCGCCCCACGAGCGACGGATGCACGGTGGAGATCGGCGGCTGGCCTTCCTGGCGGCTGGTGGCAACCGTGATCCGCACCTCGGGGTGCCGCAGGAGAATCTTCACCAGCTCAAGGGCCGTGTAGCCCGTCGCACCGAGCACCGCAACGTCGATCATGTCGCTTCCAGGGATGGGGGTGTCAGGTCGGCAGCAGTCATACGGAGATGCTGCATTCCGCCGCTCCTGCGGGCATCGGCATCATACGATGCGACCGGCCAGTTTCGGCAGGGGGCTTTCCCGCCGCGGTTGCCGCCGTCTCGGGCCTGTTCTGCAGGCCAGCCCTCTCACACAGCGCGGTCGATCAGCCGCTGCTGAAAGAGCCTGATCAGCCGTCGGGCTACCTGCGTCTTTGTGCCCGCGGCTGTGGCCACCTCGCCCTCGGCATCGAGCACGCAGATCGCTGTGCGGGCTGCCTCGATCGCTGGAATATCGTTGACCACAATCAGATCGCACCGCTTGCGGCGGAGCTTGGCAATCGCTCGCTCGCGATCTCCGCCGACCTCCAGCGCAAAGGCGACGCACCAGGCCCGACGGCCCGACGGCTGCAGCTCACGCACCCGCTCGGCAAGGGTGGCCACGATGTCGACCGTCGGCACCAGCCGCAGCGTGAGGCCGCGGCCATGCCGTGGAATCTTGCCGAGCTGGCGGGCTGCCGGCTCAAAGTCGCAGGGGGCGGCTGCCGCGATCACACCGTCTACTTTTGGCAGCAGGGCGAGGCTCGCCTCGAGCATCTCGCGTGTTGTCGTGACCCGACTGACCCGCGCGGCCTGCGGATAATCCACCGCCACCGGTCCGCTGACGATGCTCACGCGGTGGCCTGCCTCGAGGGCCGCCGCCGCCAGCGCCTTCCCCATGCGGCCGCTTGAGCCGTTGCTCAGGTAGCGGACGTCGTCGAGGTAGGCCCGGGTGGGGCCGCTCGTTAGCAGAATGTGAGCCATGACGTGTTCCGCAGCTGATCGTTCACGACACGCCGGGCTTCGGCAGCTCACCACCGGCAAGCACCCGCGCGATCTCGCTGGCGATCGCCTCGGGCTCCGCCATGCGGCCAGCGCCCTCCCGTCGACAGGCCAGCCAGCCGCTGACTGGCTCGATGATGCCGAGGCCATCCTCCACGAGCTGCCGCACGTTCCGCTGCACGGCGGGCTTCGCCCACATCGCCGCGTTCATCGCGGGCGCGAGGATCACTGGGCACTCAGCCGCGAGCAGGAGCGTGGTCAGCAGGTCGTCAGCCACACCGTGAGCAGCTTTTGCCAGAAAATCGGCCGTGGCCGGTGCGACCACAACGAGATCTGCCCCTGCAGCCAGTTCGATGTGGCCGCCGAGCGGATGTCGCCCGGGGTCAAAGAGCCGGCTGGCCACAGGACGCGACGTCAGCGCGGCAAATGTTGCCTCCCCTACAAACGCGGTGGCAGCATCAGTCAGCACCGCAGTCACGCCAACAGACTGCTTCACCAAGAGGCTCGCCAGCATGGCGGCCTTGTAGGCCGCCACGCCACCCGCCACTCCGAGGACGACCTCGCGGCCTGCAAGCGCGGGATACCCATCGGCAGGCGAAACCGCCTGCTTACGAGCGGCTTCGTCGCGGCCAAACTCAGAGGATGGAGGCATCGAAGTCGAGCGGCCCACCCGCCTCGGGCGACTCGCCGGTGATCCGCAGATTGCTCGACGTGTCGAGAAAAATCTTATCCTGCCGAATCTCCTCGATCACGATCTGCATCTTGTCGTCCGACTTGATGTCGACCAGCGGCCGCCCACCTGCATTGAGAGCCACCATCCGCTTCTGAATCAGCGTTGAGAGCTTGAATCGGCCGCCAACCTTGTTGACGATCTCTTCTTCACGCAACTCGTCAATCATGCCTGTAAACTCCAAAACCAAAAATAACTTACACACGCTCTTCGAAAACAGCCCTCAGACTCCCTCTCCGAAACCACCCGCTGCCGGGGATGGCTCACCAGCCTGTCACGCCTGTGGCGACCGAGAGACCGCGCTGGCCGAAGCGGCTCGCTCCGAAACCTGGCCGGCTCGCGGCTCTCCACTCTTCATGTCCGCACCACCGTCGTCCGCACCACAGGCCGTAGAGAGCCCTGCCTGACGCAGGATGCTCACGATCGTGCCAACCGCCTCATCGACGTTCTCATTGACCACCCGATGGCGATAGAGATGCGCCTGCCCGAGTTCACTTCGGGCCACCTCCAGCCTTCGTTCAATCGCTTCGGGAGACTCGGTTCCACGACGCGTCAGCCGCTCGTCGAGTTGCTCAGGATGAGACGGCTCCACGAAGATGGTGACCGCCTCTGCATACTGCTCCAGCACTGAAAGTGTACCTTCCACATCGATCTCCAACACCACCCAGCGGCCTGCTGCCAGCCGAGGAGCGACCTCATCGACGAGCGTGCCATACCAGGAGTCGCGGCCATACACCCGGCAACACTCGAGAAACTCACCATTCTCGCGACGACGGGCGAACTCATCGGAAGGGAGAAAGTGGTAGTCGATCCCGTCTTGCTCGCCAGCCCGCGGAGGCCTCGTGGTAGCCGACACGCTTGGGATCAACTCCGGCAGCCGCTCCAGCAGCATCCTCAGAATCGTGGTCTTGCCCACGCCTGAGGGGCCGGAAATCACAACGAGCCTTCCTGGATGAATGGACATCTGTTCCCTACCGTTTTTCCGGCGAGTATACACCGCAGTCCCGCAGTGTCACTCAATATTCTGCACGAGTTCCCGGATCTGCTCGACCGTCGACTTCAGATCGACCGCCGTTTGTGAAATGGCGACGTCCGCCGATTTGGAGGCGATCGTGTTGACCTCCCGAGCCAGTTCCTGCGCGAGAAAGTCGAGCGATCGTCCAGGGCTCTCCTCGCCCAGAAGCCGCTCAACCTGGTCGACATGACTTTCCAGCCGGACCAGCTCTTCAGCGACATCCGTGCGGTCGGCGATGATCGCCATCTCGCGGGCAAGATCGACCGAAGAGACCGCCTCCGGGTGGCCATCGAGCACCCGCTCGAGCCGGTCGCGAAGCTTCTGCCGGTGGGCATCGAGCATCTCGGGAAGCCGCTGCCGAATGCCGCCCACCCGCTGGCGGATCTCGCCACACCAGCTGTGAATGGAGGCCGTCATCGCAGCCCCTCCGCAACCCGCATGCTCTGCAGGCTCTCCACTGCCTGCCGCAGGGTCTCCTCGATCAGCGGCCACTGCCGCTCCAGGCTGGAAGCATCTGCTCGCTGCTCCACCACGACTCCCGGCAGCGAGAGCAGGCTGGTCACCGTCGGCGGGATGTGCAGGCCCCGGCTTTCGGAAAACGCCATCAGATCGGAGAGATAGCTCTCGAGCTGATCGACATCGAGCTGGCGGCGGCCAGGGTGCGTTGCGGCCAGAGAAGTCGATCGACACATGCACGCTGCCGCGACGGATCGTCTCGCGGAGAACGGCCTCGATTCTGGCCTCAAACATCGCGAGCCCTTCGCGGGACCGCGTGGTCAGTTTGAAGAAGCGGTTGTTGACAGCCCGCACCTCGGCCCGGCAGGTCGTGCCCTCGCGGGTGCACGTCGCCTCACCACAGCCGCTCATGCTCGTTGCCATCCGCCCCCTCTGATTCAGGCTGCCCGCGTGTCCCGGTCGTCATTCAGCTGACGGAGTCGTCTCTGCTGGAGCCTCAGCCGCTTCCGCTGCTGATCCGTCGGCAGCGGGCTCAGCCTGAGCCTCGGAGCCAGCATCCTCCCCTGAGGGATTTTCGGCAGGAGCCGCGGCGGCCTCTTCGGAAACGGTCTCGGCAGTGCCGGAGCCTGCGGCCTCGATGTCGCCCGCCGCCGCGCTGTCTGCATCGCCATCGAGAGACTCATCGACCGTGATCGGCGCTGCTCCTCCGAGGTCTCCGCTGAGCAGCGACTGCTGTCGGCCGAGCACATTGACGGCCACGATGCACAGGAGAATCCAAAACGCCGCGACGCCGATCGTGATCTTCGTAAACACGTCGCCAGCTTTCGCGCCGAAGGCACTCTGCCCCCCCATGCCACCAAGTGCACCGGCCAGCCCGCCTCCGCGGCCTCGCTGGATAAGCACCAGCAGGATCAGAAACAGAGCCGTGAAGACGAGCATAAAGCCCAGCAGAAAGCGGACGAAAATGATCATGAGGGAAACCGTGGGGGGAGAGAATCCACGCCGGCTGCCGTCGCAGGGTCAGCCGTCGCGGGATCACGTGTGGTCGAAGCGTATCGAATCACGGCGGGAAGCGTCCACCGCGATCACCGAAATGCCGCTGCGATTGCCAGAAAGCCATCTGCCTCAAGGCTGGCACCGCCGACCAGAGCTCCGTCGATATCGGGCTGCGCGGCAAGATCGGCCGCGTTGCCCGGCTTGACGCTGCCGCCATATTGAATGCGAATGCCGTCGGCGATGCCCGGCGAGGCAAGCTCCGCCAGCAGCGAGCGAATCAGGGCATGCACGTCTTGGGCCTGCTCGGGCGTGGCCACCTTGCCGGTGCCGATGGCCCACACGGGCTCGTAGGCAATCACCACCTTCGCGAGGTCGTCTGCCGTGAGGCCCGCCAGCGATCCCCGCACCTGGCGAGAGACCACCTCGTGGGTGCGATCCGCCTCCCGCTCAGCGAGCTGCTCACCGACGCAGACGATCGGGGTGAGCTCGGCAGCCAAGGCGGCCCGCACTTTGGAAGCGATCAGCTCGTCGGTCTCCGCGAGGAGCGTCCGCCGCTCGGAATGGCCCAGGATCACGTAGCGGCAGCCCATGTCGACGAGCATGCTTGCGGAGATTTCTCCGGTGAAGGCACCGGAGGGCTGATCCCACATGTTCTGCCCTCCCAGGCCAACGCCCGCAGGGCTCACGCCCGCGGAAATCTCCAGGGCGTCACCAACTGCGGAGAGGTAGATGCTCGGCGGGCAGAGCACGACATCGACACCGCCTGCCTGTGCACGGCCTGCGGCCACGGCCTTCGCCAGGGCGATCGAGCCCGCTCGATCGAGGTTCATCTTCCAGTTTCCGGCGACGATCGACGTCCGCGACATGTGGGAGCTCCTAGGGGATTGAGCGACCATCCTAAAGTCGGCAGCGAAAAGCCGAAAGCCGTCCACGCTCACGGGCGGGGTGCTCAGCCAACAGCCGACGCCATCGCGTAGGAGCCGAGCACCACCACTTTGCGGCAGCGGCGTTCAAGCGACGCAATCGCCCGGCGAACGCGAGGGTCGGTGCGGTGGCCTTCGAGCTCCACAAAAAACACATAGCCTCGTTCCTCACCTGCCATCGGAAAGGATTCGATCCAGGTGAGGTTGAGTTTCTGCTTCTTCGGAACGGCGAGCGCATCAGCGAGACCACCTGGCTTATGCTCGATCTCAAACATCAGCGACGTTTTGTCGCGGCCGGTGCGGCCCGAATCGGCATGGCCGATCACGGCAAAGCGGGTGGAGTTGCCGGCAATGTCCTCGATTTCTTCGGCGAGCAGATCGAGCCCGTGGTGCACCGCTGCCTGGCGACTGGCGATCGCCGCCGAGCGTGGCGTCGACGCGGCCATTTCAGCAGCGGCGCTGGTGCTCGTCACCTCCACAAGCCGAGCTGTGGGCAGATGCCGAGCAAGCCAGTTGCGGCACTGGGAGAGCGCCTGCGGCCGGCTGAAAACCTGCTCGATCTCCGTGCGATCACAGGCGGCGAGGAGGTTGTGGTGGATGCGGAGCGGCACCTCTGCGCAGATCTTCACCGGCAGCCGGGCAAAGTTGTCGAGGGTGTCGGCGATGCGGCCATCGGTCGAGTTTTCCAGCGGGGCGACGCCGTAGTGGGAATGTCCGGAGTTCACCTCCTCAAACACCGCCGAGATGCTCGCCACCGGCACAAACTCCACCGAGGTGCCGAAGCGGTGGATCGCGGCGAGATGGCTGTACGTCCAGGCTGGCCCCAGATACGCCACCCGCAGGTGCTGCTCGATCGCCCGCGACCCGCTGATGATCTCGCGAAACACCGCCTTCACGCTTTCGTCAGACAGCGGCCCCGCGTTGGCCTCCGCAACGCGGCCGAGCACCATCTCCTCCCGCGAGGGATCGTAGGTCTGCTGGTTGTGCGACTGCTTGATGTGACCGATTTCCCGCGCGCACTCCGCCCGCCTGTTCATCAGCCCGACGAGTTCGCGATCGAGCCCGTCGATCTCCTTCCGCAGGCCACCAAGCTCCTGCCGCAGGCCACCAAGCGGATCCTCGCTCGGCTTGTGCGGCTCTGACTTCTGCGGCAGTTTGGAACGCGAGACTGCCTTTTTTCGAGGTGTTTTTGCCATCGAGCTGACGCTCCATCGCCATCGCCTCTTCTTCCCGGGACGGCCAAAATGGCAGTCGCAATGCGGGGCCCATGTCGGGGCAGCGGCAGGCCCCTCAACTGTAACTCGCCGCGGAAGCCCGTAAACACACGCTTTTGCGGCGGGTGTGGAATGTTTTCTGATCACAAATCCTGAAAACACCAGCCGCTGGCACGCCCTTTGCACGTGAACTTCACTGCCCGAGCCGGCCACGCGACCGCAGGCTCAGCAGCCAACCGCAAACAGGACCCGAACCCACGAGGGAGCAGTTCATGGCCAACCCCAAAGGCGAGAAGATTATCGGCATCGACTTGGGCACCACCAACTCGGTGGTGGCCGTCATGGAGGGCAGCGACCCCAAGGTGATCGCCAACAAAGACGGCGACCGTCTGACTCCGAGCGTTGTGGCGTTCAACGACAAAGGGGAAACGCTTGTCGGGGTGCAGGCCCGTCGTCAGGCGGTGACCAACCCGAAGCGGACGATCTCCTCGATCAAGCGATTCATGGGCCGCCGCCACAACGAGGTGGCCTCGGAAGAGAAGATCGTGCCCTATGAGGTCGTCGGCGGGCCGGAAGACTACGTCAAGGTCGAGGCGGGCGATCAAGAGTTCACGCCGCCAGAGATCTCGGCAAAGGTGCTGCGGGCGCTCAAAGAAGCCGCGGAAGCCTACCTCGGCCACAAGGTCAACAAGGCGGTGATCACGGTTCCGGCCTACTTCAACGATGCCCAGCGTCAGGCCACCAAAGATGCTGGCCAGATCGCCGGCCTTGAGGTGTCGCGAATCGTCAATGAGCCGACGGCCGCAGCCCTCGCCTACGGTCTCGATAAGAAAAAGGACGAGCGGATCGTGGTCTTCGACCTCGGCGGTGGCACCTTTGACGTGTCGGTCCTCGACGTCTCGAAGGATGGTGTGTTTCAGGTGGTCAGCACCAACGGCGACACGCATCTCGGTGGCGACGACTTCGACCAGAAGCTGATCAACCACGTGGCCGATGCCTTCCAGAAGGAACAGGGCATTGATCTGCGAAAAGACACGATGGCCCTGCAGCGGCTCCAGGAAGCCTGCGAAAAGGCCAAGAAGGAACTCTCCAGCGCTCAGAGCACCGACATCAATCTGCCGTTCATCACGGCCGATGCCTCGGGGCCGAAGCATCTGCAGCAGGCGATCACCCGTGCCCAGTTTGAGCAGCTCACCGACGACCTGATCGAGCGGTGCCGCGGCCCGGTGATCAAGGCCCTGGAAGACGCGAAGCTGAGTCCATCGCAGATCGACGAGGTGGTGCTCGTCGGCGGCTCGACCCGCATCCCCAAGGTGCAGGAGCTCGTCAAGAAGATCTTCGGGAAAGAGGCCCACAAGGGCGTCAATCCCGATGAGGTCGTGGCCCTCGGTGCGGCGATCCAGGGCGGTGTGCTCGGCGGCGACGTGCAAGACGTGCTCCTGCTCGACGTGACCCCGCTCTCGCTCGGCATCGAGACCGAAGGCGGCATCTTCACCAAGCTCGTCGAACGAAACACCACGATTCCGACCGACAAGAAAAACGTCTTCAGCACCGCGGCCGACAACCAGACGGCCGTTACCGTGAGCGTGTATCAGGGTGAGCGGCCGATGGCGAAAGACAACCGGCTGCTCGGCCAGTTCAATCTGGAAGGCATCCCGCCGGCTCCCCGCGGCACTCCGCAAGTTGAGGTCAAGTTTGACATCGATGCCAACGGCATCCTCAACGTGAGCGCCAAAGACCTCAGCAGCAACAAGGAGCAGACAGTTCGCATCGAGCAGTCGAGCGGCCTCACCGAGGATGAGATCGAGCGGATGCAGAAAGATGCCGAGCAAAACGCCGAAGCAGACAAGCAGAAGCAGAAGCTGGCCGAGGCCAAGAACAAGGCTGAGAGTCTCTGCTTCCAGACCGAGAAGTTGATCAAGGAAAACGACGAAAAGCTCTCGGCCTCCGACAAGGCTCCGCTGGAGTCGGCAGTCACCAAGTGCCGCGAGCTGGCCAAGGGCGACGACGCCGACGCAATCATCTCGGCCCACGACGAGCTTGAGCAGGCCACGCATGCCCTCTCGAAGGTGCTCTACGAGGCGGCAGCGCAGCAGGGCAGCGAAGCCCCGCAGTCAGGCAGCGAGGCTGCAAAGCCGGCAGACGACGCGATCGACGCTGAGTTTGAGGTCAAGAAAGACGGGTAGGTTTGAGGCCATTCCGAGCCGCCGTGTGCCGGAGCTGGCCTCCGTTCACGGCGGCTTTTTTTTGGACTTTTCGTTTCAGCAACCGCTGGAGGTGAGCAATGGCTTTCCGCTTTGACAAGTTCACGATCAAGGCCCAAGAGGCCGTTCAGCGTGCAGTCGACCTGGCCGCCGACCGGGGCAACCCGCAGGTCACCCCCGTGCATCTGCTGCAGGCGCTGCTCGCCGAGCACGAGGGGATTGTGCGACCGCTGCTGGAGAAGATCGGTGTCGACCGGGGCCACCTCGAGCGGGTCGTCGAGGCCGAGCTGTCCCACCTCCCCAAGGTCTCTGGCGGCGCTCAGCCTCAGCCTGACCAAGAGCTGATGAAGGTCTTTGAGCAGGCGGCCAAAGAAGCGGAAGGGATGAAAGATGAGTTTGTCTCGACCGACCACCTCCTGCTGGCTTTGGTGAAAGCGCCTTCGAAAGCGAAGAGTGTCTTGCAGCTTGGTGGCATCGACGAGAAGCAGCTGCTGGCCGGCCTGCAGGCCGTGCGGGGCAGCTCACGCGTCACCGACCAGAGCCCGGAAGGGAAGTTTCAGGCCCTGGAGAAATACGGCATCGACCTCGTCCAGCGGGCGAGCCAGGGCAAGCTCGATCCGGTCATCGGCCGAGACTCCGAGATTCGCCGCGTGATCCAGGTGCTCTCCCGTCGCACTAAAAACAATCCGGTCTTGATCGGCGAGCCGGGCGTGGGGAAGACGGCCATTGCCGAAGGGCTGGCCCTCCGTATCGTGCAGTCGGATGTGCCCGAGACGCTTCGCAACAAGCGGGTGATTGCCCTCGATCTCGGAGCCCTGATCGCCGGCACGAAGTATCGCGGGGAGTTTGAAGACCGTCTCAAGGCGATTCTGCGGGAAGTGGAAGCAGCCGCCGGCGGCGTGATCCTCTTCATCGACGAGCTGCACACGATGATCGGGGCAGGGGCCGCCGAAGGTGGCTCGGATGCTGCCAATCTCCTCAAGCCGGCCCTCGCCCGGGGCGAGCTTCGCTGCATCGGCGCGACCACGCTCGATGAATACCGCAAGCACATCGAGAAAGACGCCGCCCTTGAGCGGCGATTTCAGCCAGTGATGGTCGGCGAGCCGAACGTCGAAGACACGATCGCGATTCTCCGCGGGCTCAAGCCGCGGTACGAGGCCCACCACAAGGGTGTGAAGATCAAAGACTCAGCGCTCGTGGCGGCCGCCGAGCTCTCCCATCGCTACATCGCCGACCGCTTCCTGCCGGACAAGGCGATCGACCTGATGGACGAGGCGACCAGCCGGATCGCGATGGAGCTGCAGAGCGTGCCTGGAGAGATCGACGAGGTCCAGCGGCGGCTCGTGCAGCTGGAGCTGGCGGCCCGTCAGCTCGCTGAAGAGACCGAAGAGCACGCCAAGGATCGGCTCGCGGAGATCGAGAAGGAATCTGAAGAACTGCGGCGAACGCTTGCCAGCCTCCGCGAGCAGTGGGAGGCGGAGAAAAGCGGTGTGGGCAGCGCCGAAGAACTCCGCAAGCAGCTCGACGAGGTGGAGCTTGCCTTTGAGAAGGCGAGCGTGGAGATCAAAGACCGTCAGGCCTCAGGCCAGCCGGTGAGCGAAGAACTCTTCCAGCGGCTCTACGAGCTTGATCAGCAACGGAAGGGCCTCGCCGCCAGAGCCGAGCAGGAGGAGAGCGAGCCGGCAAAGGCCGACAAGCCTGAGCGGCACAAGCGGCTGCTGCGGCGAGAGGTCGGGCCGGAAGAGATCGCTGAGGTTGTCAGCGCCTGGACCGGCATCCCCGTCACACGGCTGGTGGAGACTGAGCGAGCCAAGCTGCTCGTCTTGGAAGAACGGCTTCATCAACGCGTCGTGGGCCAGGATGAGGCAGTCGAGGCCGTCAGCAACGCGGTTCGCCGCAGCCGCTCCGGCCTTCAAGACCCAAATCGGCCGATCGGTTCGTTTATTTTCCTGGGCCCCACGGGCGTTGGAAAAACAGAACTCTGCAAGGCCCTCGCCCAGGTGCTCTTCGATGACGAAAACGCCATGGTCCGCGTCGACATGAGCGAGTTTATGGAGCGGCACACCGTGGCCCGCCTGATCGGCGCTCCTCCCGGCTATGTCGGCTACGAGGAGGGCGGCCGGCTGACGGAAGCTGTCCGCCGCAGGCCCTACTCCGTGGTGCTGCTCGACGAGATCGAGAAGGCCCACCGCGATGTCTTTAACGTGCTGCTCCAGGTGCTCGACGACGGCCGGCTCACCGACAGCCTGGGCCACACGGTTGACTTCACCAACACCATTGTGGTGATGACCAGCAACGTCGGCAGCCAGGCGATCCAGCAGATCGCCAGATCAGGCGGCAGCGATGCAGAAGTCCGCAACGCGGTGAAAGAATCGCTGCAGGCCCACTTCCTGCCCGAGTTCCTCAATAGGATCGACGAGACGATCATTTTCCATCCGCTCGATGAGCGACATCTGGAGAAGATCGTTGCCATCCAGGTCAGCAACCTGAAAAAACAGGCGTTGAGGGCTGGCATTGAGGTCGAGTGCACCCCAGCCGCTGTCGCTGAGATCGCACGGCTCGGCTACGACCCAACCTATGGGGCCCGTCCGCTCAAGCGAGTCATCCAGCAGCAGCTGCAAAACCCGCTGGCAAGCGAACTGCTCTCGGGGCGATTCCCCGAGGGCAGCAAGGTCGTGATCGACTTCGTGCAAGATGGCTTCACCTTCGCGGCAAGCAGCTAAGCCTGCCAGCGAAGGGCAACAGGCTACTTCGCCTCGAGGCCCATCGCCGCGATCAGCGTGTCGCAGCCTTCGGTCAGCTTGCGGAGCTTTTCAGCAATCACCTGCTTTTCCGAGGGTGAGGCCTTCGCGAGCTTGCTCTTGAAGTGCTCGACCTTCTGCCGACGATGGCGACGACGCTTGATCTCTTTCATGCGGTTGCTGATGCCGCCCATAACCACTGATCCTTTCCAAGACAGAAACTGCCGCCGGATCGCCCGCGGCCACGCTCAGACTCTACGAAAGCCGGCAAACCGCGTCAAAGCCGCCCTGGGGATGCCCTGCGTTTTGCAGCGGTTAGACTGTTGGGCATTGCCGGACGGGTGGCAGAGCGGTTGAATGCACCGGTCTTGAAAACCGGCAGGCGCGCAAGCGTCTCGTGGGTTCGAATCCCACCCCGTCCGCCTTCGCACGGTCTTATGTGTGGCCGATACACGCTGAAATCCCGGGCCGCTGTCGAGCAGAGGTTTTAGGCGGTCTGGCACCGGCGACTTTCCCACGGTGACAGCTTCTGGGGCCGACCAGGCGCCGCCGCCCCTTCCGGCAGGAGATCGTCTCTTGCCACCTTGGCTTGCGAGCGGAAGCACGACCACCCCGAGCATCGTTCGCAGAGCGCGTGTCCACGTCTTGTCCAGCAACTGTCCCAGGCACGTCACGCTGCTTTCCCCTTGTTTCGCGTGGTTTTCGAGCTGTCCAGTTTGTCCACCTGATTTCAAACAGTCTCTCCGTTCCCGCGTCAGACGTCTCGTCGAGTGCGAGCACCAGCGCATGAGACAGGTTTGTGGACGAAACGCGGCGGCACCTCGTGGTCTCTGCAAGCAATCAAAACCGGCAAACTTCAGCCCACACCACAACAGCCCCAACCACGGCAAGCAAGCAGAACCAACGCCTCCAAGCAGACCGTACACCTCAAGGCAGACCGTACACCTCAAGGCAGACCGTACACCTCAAGGCAGACCGCACCACCTCCAAGCAGACCGCACAGCCCAAGGCAGACGCCCGCCGTCAGCCTCTCCCGCGACACCATAACCCCCGTTTGCAGGCCTGAACTCCAGACTCGAGCGTTTGACGAGGCTCGAGACAGGCTCTGGGTAATCTGCCGATCCCCAAACGCGTACGACCATTCACGACCTGCCTCTCGATGCAACAGTGGGAGGTTGGGGGAACACACTATCTGCTTGAGTCTCCCTGCAACGACCGCCAAGCGGGCTGAAAGTGCCAGACGGTTGAACAGCGGCTGGTGTTCCCGTTCCAGCAAACCAGCAAACCAATCAGGGGGAACAGCCACATTGAAAAAACTCGTCCTCGTCGGTGATTCCATCTTCGACAACGCAATCTACGTTCCGCCAGGGCAGGCAGTAACGCAGCACCTGACCCGAAGCTCTCCCTCGAGGCTGGGAGGTCTCCCTCGAGGCCGTTGACGGTGCGGTCATTCTCGATGTCGAGAACTCAACTGGCTCATGTGAAAGACACACCAACCTGTATCGCCGTGAGTGCCGGAGGGAACGACGCGCTCGAGGCCTCGCATCTCCTCTCATTTCCGGTCACGGAAGTGGCCTCTGCCCTGCAGGTCCTGCGGGCGGCCCAGGAGGAGTTCCATCGCCGCTACGAACTGCTCATGACGTGGCTGGAGGGCTTTCGGTGCCCCGTCGTGGTCTGCACCATCTACAACGCGCCAGCATTTGACACCACCAAAGAGAACACCGCTGCTTTCGCAGCGCTGTCGATGTTTAACGATTCGGTGAGCAGACTCGCCCGCAGGCACGGATTCGAGGTCGTTGAGTTGAGGGACGTGTTCACCGAAGACGGTGACTTCTCTGCGGTGTCCCTGATAGAGCCCTCCGCGCAAGGAGGAGCAAAACTGGCCGAGGAGCTGGCCGCATTCTGTGAAGCCCTGTAGCCAACAGTGTCGCCCTTCGGAGGGAAGTGCCGGCAGCCCAAGACGGTTCCTCTAACGTAAACAGGATTCATTCCCCTATGGACAGCTCTTCCAAGACATTTGCCACGCCTCCAGCGCTCGGCCTTGACCTCGATGGAGTCATCACAGAAGCCCCCGAGTTCTTCTCTGCCTGGACGCACTCGTGGCCCGGCCGCGTCGTCGTGGTCACGTACCGCAAAGACCGCGGCAAGGCGATTTCAGACCTTGAGCAGAGGAACATTCGATTCGATGAGGTGGTACTGGTCGATCGCTTCGAGGAAAAGGCAAC
Source organism: Pirellulales bacterium (assembly GCA_018401745.1). Taxonomy (GTDB): domain Bacteria; phylum Planctomycetota; class Planctomycetia; order Pirellulales; family UBA1268; genus M30B53. The sequence goes on from JAGYJY010000008.1 coordinate 100,409, forward strand.
GGTCCTCAGGGAAAAGCTGATCACCATCTACGTTGATGACCAGCCAGAGATTCTGAAGCACATTCCCGAAGGCGTTCACGTGATGCTCTTCCGCAACGAAGGCAACTACGACTTTGAAGACAGGCGATGGATTCTCAGCAAAGAGACCGGAAAGCTGCTCTTCTAGGCCCCGCTCAACTGCTTGAAGGTTCTGGCACTACAGCCTGGAGCGTTCGCAGGCTGCCACACGTGTCGCCCCGAGCGCACTCGTGCCTGCGAAGACAGTGGAACCAGTAAAAAGTAACCGTGGGCACTTTCATGACGGAGGAGAACGCGGAAGCGGCGATGGAAGAGAGCCACTTGGGTATTCCCGGGCGGCAGTATTGGTGCAACAGAGGAGCACCAGCCCCGCTCCTCCCGGAACCACGCCATGCTCCGCAAGGCCTCCTGCACCCTCCGCCCCTACCAACAGCGTCTCGTCAGCAAAGCTGTCGCGATGTTCCTCGGGGCATACAGGAACGGCGCTGACGAGCTCGAGCCGGCGGTCCGGTCGGTGATGATTGAGTCGCCAACCGGCAGCGGAAAGACCGTCTGTGGCCTCCACATCGCCAAGGCTCTCCAAGAAGCCACAGGCGCCACGGTCGGCTGGGTAGCGATGCGCCGAAACCTGCTCGACCAGGCGGTGGCCGAGAACCGCCGCCACGGGATCGGCGTCGAGATGACCACCATCAGCCTCTTCGAGAAGAGCCCACCCGCCGACCTTGATCTTCTCGTCTGCGACGAGAGCCAGCACGACGCCTCAAACTCCGCGAGCCACCTCCACAACGTCATCCAACCGCGGTGGATCCTTGGGCTGACCGCCACACCCTACCGGACCGATCTCCGGGCCAAGGGGTGCACAACGGCCCATGTGTCGCTGGTAATCGCTCGGCTCAGAGCCGTATTCACCGGAACGTCTGCAACCCGCATTGGCGACCTCCAGCGGGCAGACGTGGAGGGTTGGCTTGCCGCACAACAGCAATCGGGCGCGATGTCCGCTCAAACCAGGAAGCATTACGCCGCTCACCTTCGACAATTTGGGCGCTTCCTCCTTCGCGAAGGTGTCGTCACCGAAGACCCCTTCAAGCGGGTAACCCTTGCGGTGAACGTCGAGGCTGACCGCCGATTGCAGCGCCGCTCGCTTACAACGGAAGAGCTGCGAAAGCTCCTCGATACTGTTGGGGGGAGCCCCAAGCAGAGGTGCCTGATGAGCGGACCGGTGAGAAGGCTTGCCTACTGGACTGTGGCCACAATCGGTCTGCGACGCAACGAGCTGGGCTCGCTCACCCCGGAGTCCTTCGATTTCCGGGGAGCGACACCGTCGGTCCGGGTCGAAGCGCGGCACGCAAAGAATCGACGGATGGCCGCCTTACCGCTTCGGACCGACCTTGCTGCCGAACTGAAGGCATGGCTCGTCGACAAACCAGCTGGGGTACCGGTGTTCCCGGTCAAGGGGAGCAACCTCCAAGATGCTGGCCGCTGATTTGGCTGAGGCCGGGATCACGTCCGAAAAGGATGGCCGTCGGGTCGATTTTCACGCCCTGCGAACGACGCTGATCACGCAGCTCGTTCTGGCTGGCGTGCCTCTGGTTGTTACTCAAAAGCTGGCACGGCACTCAACCCCAGCGCTGACAGCAAACGTGTACTCAGTGTTCGGCAGCACCGAACTCCAGAAGGCCGTCGAACAACTCCCGTCGTTCCTGACGCTCACAGACGAGGAACAGCTCGAGGACGGGTAGAGGGCTCCGCGAACCAGAGGTCTCTACCAACGCATTTCGGGGGGCCGGCACGGTGCTGGCACTACTCCCCCCACAGGCCTCGCCTCATGTACACATGCACATGCGGAACGGTCTGCCCAGCGGCGGCCCCGGCGTAGAAGCCGACGTTGTATCCATCGGGCATTGGATCAAGCCGCTCATCGAGCAGGGCCTTCACCTCGCCCTCGAGTTACATCACCGCCGCCTGCTCCACCGTCGTGCAGTCGAAGCGGGTGGGCACCACTTGCCGGGTGATCACGAGCACGTGCCCAGCGTGTGGCGGCGACATCCGGCTGATCGCCTTCATCACAAAGCCGGGGCCGATCCGGAAGATCCTCACGCACCTGGGTGAACCACTCGAACCGCCGCCGATCTCGCCGGCGCGCGGCCCGCCCACCGACTGGGCCGAGCTCGCGCAAGTCCACGATGACCGCGACATCTTTCAGACGTCGCCAAACGAGCTGCCGGCGATCGACATCCACAGCCTCTGACCGCTGCCGCCAGCCAGGTCACGACAAAGCCCCGAGGCCGCCGGACTCGGAGAGACACCGCGCCGACACGAGAAAAACGCCACTCCAGAGGGGGAAAGCAGGCGGACAGGGAAAGGCTTGGTGCGGGCCGGGAGACTGGAGCAAACGACTCACGAGCCGCTCATCAGCTCATCAGCTCGATAATGGTTGAGAAAGTACCATTGGCCGGGCTATCCTTTGCACGATGCCCCACGACGTTTTCATCAGTCATTCGTCGAAAGACAAGGCCGTCGCAGACGGTGTGTGTGCGACGCTGGAAGCCTCCGGCATCCGGTGCTGGATCGCGCCGCGGGACATCCTCCCGGGGGCGAACTGGGGCGAGGCCATCATCGATGCGCTGTCCTCCAGCAAGGCGATGGTGCTGATCTTCTCCGCCAACTCGAATGAGTCCGGACAGGTGGTGCGCGAGGTGGAGCGGGCAATCAACAAGAACATCCCCGTCATCCCCTTTCGCATTGAAAACGTTCCGCTTTCGAAGGCGATGGAATACTTCATCAGCACGTCCCATTGGCTCGATGCGTTTCCCATTTATGAGAGGCATCTTGCGGTGCTCTCGCAGCGGCTCGTGGGCCTGATCGGGAACGAGCCCCGCAGCGACGGGGCCGATCGAGTTCGCTCGCCAGCCGCGCCGTATCAGCCGGCCCGGCGGACGGGGAGCGGCACGCCCCGGCTCATCGCCGCAGGAATCGCCACGGTCTTGAGCGTCGCGATGGCGTGGGCGGTCCTGCACTACTTCGTCAGGCCGGCAAAAGCCGGTTGACGTGGCGGAGCGAGCGCGCGTGGCCGTCGAGCCGCCGCCGGCCGCGAGCGTGGCCCAGGATGCCGCCGCAGCACAGGACGCATTGAAGCAGGAACTCGCGACCGCGAAGGCGGCAGCGAAGGAACTCAAGATGCGCAATGATCAGGCTGCCAAGGAGAAGGCGGCAGCCGAGGTGGCCGCCCGAATCGCACAGCAGGAAAGGGAGATGGCGACGGCCGAAAAGGCGAAACTGGAAAAAGCGGCAAGCGATGCGGCCATGGCGGCCCTCGCCCTGGCGGAAGACAAGCGAAAAGCGGAAGCCGACGCGCAGAAGGCCATCGACAAGATGAAGGCCGATCAGATCGAGCAGCAGGCTGCGGCGGTGGCGGCGGCCGCTGCCGAAGCGAAGCGGTCGATCGAGGCGGCTTTGTCGCAGGCGGTCGGCACGCCGGGAATCGACTGCGAATGGGTGTCGATCGGCGACCCACGAAACAGGTCGGACAACACCGGCTTCGGTGCCGTGACGAGTTCGTTCGAGGTTTCAAAATTCCCGATCACGAACCTGCAGTATGCCGATTTCCTCAACACCAGCAGTCGCGGGCGAACTAACGACACCAGCCTCTTTCACGAGGGCATGGCCTCGTCGCGGCAGGGAGGCATTCGGCAGGTCGGCCGGCCTGGCGCGTTTCGGTATGAGATCAAGGCGTCGATGGCCGACGCACCGGTGAACTTCGTCAGTTGGTTCGCCGCAGTCCGCCTAGCCAACTGGCTCCACAACGGTGGCACCGTCGAGGCCGATACCGAAACCGGCGCGTACCTCCTCGGTGAGCCCGCGGGAGTGCAACCCCGGTGGCCGAGTCGACGGCGGTCTTTCGGCTGCCGTCCGAGGATGAGTGGTACAAGGCAGCCTACTTTCGCGGCGGCGACAAGCGGGCCGGGTATTGGCGGTATGCCGGGGGCAATGACGCGTTTTCAACGGCCGACGAGACGTGCTATGGCGTGTGCGGTATTGCCAAGGGCCTCGGCGAGTGGAACGACGCCGTGCTTGCCGGCGGGCGTCGCGGCGTGCGCGGCGTGGCGGATCCGTCGTGGCCCGGAGATGACCGGTCGACGAGTGCCGACTTTCGGGGCCCGGGATGTCAGCCGGACACGGCCAGCCCGTTCATCGGCTTTCGGCTCGTGCGGGTGGGCGAACGTGCGCCCAAGCCGTAGCCGCTTTCAGAACAACCAGCCGGGAATGCCCTGCACAGGCAGCGGCGTTTCTTCCCCGGTCGGCAGGGGCTCGAATGAATCCTCGAGAAATCCAAGCCCCGTCCTGTTTTCCAGCGCGTTCGCGGCTTTTTCCGTGATGACATATACGAGGCCCGGCACCTGGAGGTCGCAGTCCGCGTCGTTCCGATCATTAAAATAAAACCCGAACTGTTTTTCGTGCTGCCGCGATTTCCCGCCGACATCCTTGTGGCGGCACAACGCCAGGGCCGCCCTTTCGCTTAGCGTGTAGATGCCGGCGAGCACCAGCCGGCCTCGATGGTCGCCGAGCGCGGATGCCGTTGCGTCGTCGATCGTGCGGAGACCGTTGAGGGCGAGCGTGCCCCGGTGCTTGGCGAGCTGTCGGGCGGCATCTGCGCCGAGTGTTTCCAGGTGGTCGAGAATCAATGGTCCATCACAGGCTGCCAGGAGACGAGCAACCTCAGGCGTGAGGACCAGCGGCCCGTCGGGTCGCTCGGCTTCGTTCATTTCACGAAAGTGAGTGTCGATGCGAACACTCACGGCCAGTGCCACACCGCCGGTCTCTTCATCCTCAACTTCCACGACGTCGTTGATGTCGGCGCTCCGCTCGAGGCCCATCTTGCGAAGGTGTCTATTGAATCCACGAGACACCGCGTCGAGATGCCCGGCCACGGCCTTCGCCCCGGTTTCCTTGATGCCGTCGAGGCTACCCACCGTGATCGGCATTTCCGATCTAAATAACGCGAGCGCGACGTCATCCTCGATGCCCGTGAGTCCCCTGAGAGAAAGCGGGCCTTCATGATTCGACAACGCCATCGCCGCATCCCTCGACAGGGATTGCACGCCATCGAGGGAAAGCGGGCCACGGTGATCTGCCAGGGAGTCGGCGAGTTCCAAAGGCAACGTTCGGAGGCCGTCGAGATCGAGTGCCTTGTCTTTGCCGGCGAAGCACTGCGCAATCTCGGGAGGCAGCGTGGTGATGCCATTGAGCCGTACGGCTCCGACGCCGGCCGCCAGGCTCGCCGCCACAGCGGGCGAGATGGTAGGCAGGCTGCAGAAAGACACGTTGCATTCACAGCCACCCAAGACGCCGGCGACTTCAGCCGGCAGGGAGCGAAGTCCATCGAGGCGAATCCACGAGTCCGCGGCCTTCGGCTTGCTGAGGAGTGCGGTCAATGCAGCGGAAGAAACCTCGGTCAAACTGCCGAGGGAAATGCTCCCTTCATGTTTTGCCAACAGCGTTGCCTGGCGGTCCGACAGGCTACGGATCCCGTCCAACCGCAACTCTCCCTCGTGCTCAGCGAGAAATTCCAGTTGTTGGTCCGTGAACGAGGCGACACCGCAAAGTGAAAGGCCGCCGTCCCCTGCCGACAACTCTTCCGCTGCAATCTCGGAGAGTGCGGTGAGGCCGTTCAGCGAAAGTCCACCGGAGTGCCGACCGAGAGCAATGGCGACTTTGTCCGGCAACACCTTCAGTGCATTCAGCGACAAAAATCCGCGGTGCCGCGCGAGTTCCGCAGCCACGGGGGCCGTCAACGACCCTAGGTGGTCGAGATGCAGAGGGTTTCCGGGCAAGTAAAACAGCCGGTCGAGCCGGACCTGCTCGGCATGATCGGACAACGCATCAACATATCCATTCGAGAAGGGGTTCCCGTTCCCGTTCTTGGGCTCTTGCGGCTTGGTGGCATCGGTCGCCGGTGCGTGGCTGGCGAGTTTTGTGGCCAGCGGGAGCGAGGTCAGTGTGCGCAAGCCCCGCAATTCGATCCGGCCAGGGTGCTCGGCCAACCCTGCCGCCGCATCGTCGCTCAGTTCCTGCACGCCATTCATCGTCAGGATCGGGTACTGCACGTTTCCACGGATCCAGTTGGCACTGGAGTGCCACGACTCGCAGATGTGACTCGCGAGGCTCGCTGCGACGTCTTCATCGATCTCGGTGACGCCGTCGAGCAGGAGATCGCCGGGAAACTGACCGAGAATTTCGGCGATCTCCGGAGAGAGAACTCTCAGGTCGGGGATCACGAGGCGACCACCGCCGCTCTGCACGAGAAATGCCGCCATCGCGGGGTCGAGCGGTTTATGGGCGGTCGCGGCGTTCTGAGCAAGGACCGACATGCCACCCATCAGGAATGCGACGCAGGCAAGCCGCGATGCGAAAGAAATCATGATCGCCTCCATATAACACGCAAGTCTCGAACATTTTGTATGAAAACTACTCCCGTCAGGAAAGGGATTCAATGCCCTGAGCCCAAGGAAGCGTTGTCTATGGCCGATGAGGCACCCAAACCCCCGGCACCCCAGTGGCTGCTGTCGCTGGCCTGGTTTGGAAATCCTGATCCAGTCGATATGAAGGTCTACTGCCCTTGCGGCGAGGAGACTTTCGATGACGAAGAGACGACGGAAGAAGCACAAGCCGGAGGAGATCGTCGCGAAGTTGCGTGACGCAGACGCGATGCTGAACGCCGGCAAGGAGTTGGCGGTCGTGCTGCAGACTCTGGAGGTGAGCGAGGCGACGCTTGCACGCTGGCGAAAGCAATACGGCGGCATGAAGTGCGAAGAGGCCAAGCGGCTGCGGCAACTTGAGGACGAGAACGATCGCCTCAAGCGGCTCGTCGCCGACCTGTCTTTGGACAATCAGATGCTCAAGCACCTCGCGGAGGGAAACTGGTAAGCCCTTCCCGGAAACGAGCGGCGGTCGTCGTGCTTCGCAGGAAGTTCGGCGTCTCCGAGCGAAGGGCGTGCAAGGTTCTCGGTCAGCCGCGGAGCAGTCAGCGATTCAAAGGGAAGCCTCGTGAGGATGAAGGCTCGCTGGTGAAGCGGATGCTTGAGCTGGCGAGGTCTCTTCCTCGATTTGGGTATCGACGTATCGGCCGGCTCCTTCGTCGGGAAGGATGGCGGGCGGGGCAGTCGCGTGTCTTTCGTCTTTGGCAGCGTGAAGGGCTCAAAGTGCCTGTAAAAAAGCGGAAAAAGAGGCGTTTGGGAACGAGCGAGAATGGTTGCCATCGACGACGTGCGGCGGGCCCGAATGACGTGTGGTGCTGGGACTTTGTCTTTGACCGCACCGCGAGCGGCAGCCCGTTGAAGTGGCTGTCGATCGTTGATGAGTACACGAGAGAATGCCTGGCCCTGCGAGTCAACCGAGGAGTCACGAGTGAGGACGTGATCGATACACTCGCCGAGTTGTTTGCCATCCGTGGTGTCCCGAACCACATTCGAAGCGACAATGGCCCGGAGTTCATTGCCGACGCCCTGCGTCACTGGCTGGACCGTGTCGGGGTCGAGACGCTCTACATCGAGCCGGGCAGCCCATGGGAGAACGGCTACGCCGAGAGCTTCCACAGCCGATTCCGGGACGAGTTTCTTGGGCTCTTCCGCAGAATCTGTGGGCGAATTCGGCGTCTTGGAACGCTGTTCTGCGGCATGCCGGGAGTTCCAGGATTCACCAGCAGGCATCCTGCGGGGAGGCCGGGCTGCTGGCATTTCGTAGCGAGGCAGCCCGGATCTGGGGCTGCTGTGCATGGGGGTGAATGCGGCAGCGAGAGGCGAGGTCGACGTGGGGACCGGCGGCGGCGGCGGCTGGTGCAGCACCGGTTTCCCGGCTGCGGGGCAGCACAGAGAGCATCGAGCGGCGCTTTCGGGTAGAGATGCGGTTGTCTAGACAGCCCCTCAGCCGGAGCCACCGCAAGATGCTTGTGAAGAGTATTCTCAATCGAGTCGAGCCGCTCAAGTCTTTCGTCTACCAGCGGGCCGAGATCCTGGAAGTGGAAGGGACACCTGCGGTCATCCAGGTCGAGATCGTCCCGCGAGCGAACGGGCGGCCGATCTGCTCGGGGTGCGGGAAGAAGGGGCCGACGTACGACCGGTTGTCGCCTCGCCGGTTTCAGTACGTGCCGCTTTGGAACATCGCGGTGTTCTTCGTCTATGCGATGCGGCGTGTGGATTGCCGGCGGTGCGGCGTGAAGGTGGAGCAGGTGCCCTGGTGTGATGGCAAGAATCACCTGACGACAAGCTATCGCTGGTTCCTCGCCCGCTGGGCCAAGCGACTTTCCTGGAAAGAGACGGCGGAGGCCTTCGGAACGACCTGGGACTCCGTATTTCGCTCGGTAAAACACGCGGTTTTGTGGGGCCTCGCTCGCCGGGAGCTCGAGGACATCGAGGCCATCGGTGTCGATGAAATCAGCTGGACGAATGGGAACTCGTACCTGACGCTGGTCTATCAGATTGATGGCAACGTGAAGCGGCTGCTGTGGATCGCCCAGGGGAGAACCGAGAAGAGCCTGCGAGGGTTCTTCGAGTTTCTGTCGGAGAAAGCACGGAAGGGGATTCAGTTCGTGGCCAGCGACATGTGCAAGGCGTATCTCAACGTTATCGCCGAGCAGGTCCCGAAGGCCGTCAACGTTCTCGACCGCTTCCACGTCATGAAGAACATGAACACCGCGATCGATGAGGTCCGACGCGCTGAGGCTGCGGAGCTCCAGCGAGATGGCAAGGAGCAGATCCTCAAGCACTCTCGGTGGTGCCTGCTCAAGCGGCCGGAGAATCTGACGGGACCGCAGGCTGCGAAGTTGGATGAGCTGGTCAAGTACAACCTCAAGAGCGTGAAGGCTCGGTTGCTTCGCGAGGTCTTTCAGCAGTTCTGGACCTACACGAGGGGCGGCTGGGCCGTGAAGTTCCTCGACTCATGGTGCGAGCAAGCCACGGAGAGCGGCCTCGAGCCGATGATCAAGGTCGCCAAGAGCCTGCAGCGCCACCGGCACCTGCTCGCGAACTGGTTCCATGCAAAAGGAGCGATTTCATCGGCCGCAGTCGAGGGTTTAAACGGCAAGACAAAACTGGCTATCAGAAGAGCGTATGGGCTCCGGACGTACGAAGGCATCCAAATCGCCCTGTATCACACACTTGGCAGGCTGCCAGAGCCGGAAAGTACCCACAGATTCTGCTGAGGAGGCGTTTCTTGCGATGGAGATCTTCGACAGCGTCCGCGATGCCCAGGCCCTCACGGCCACCTGGAGAGACGACTACAACACCCAGCGGCCCCACAGCTCGCTGGACTACCTGACCCCGGTCGAGTTCGCCGCCGCGTGTGCGGCTTCCACCTCGGCCAAGGCCTCGGTTCCAGCCGCACACGCTGGATCCCTTGGTCTGACCTGTTCCTAAACCCTCATATCGCCTGGTACAGAAAATCCAAGCCGGTCAACATCTTTCAGAAGTCGCCAAACGAGCTGCCGGCGATCGACATCCACAGCCTCTGACCGCTTCCGCCAGCCAGGTCACGACAAAGCCCCGAGGCCGCCGGACTCGGAGAGACACCGCGCCGACACGAGAAAAACGCCACTCCAGAGGGGGAAAGCAGGCGGACAGGGACAGGCTTGGTGCGGGCCGGGAGACTGGAGCAAACGACTCACGAGCCGCTCATCAGCTCGAAAATGGTTGAGGAAGTGCCATTGGCCGGGCTATCCTTTCATCTGCACCCATGCCGCCCCGCATCAACGCCACTGGTACGTGCATCTGCCATCGCGGCTCCCTCCAGGGTTCATGTAGACCTTAAAGGGCGATGCATAATTTGAGTGCGAAATGCTAGGACATGTCAGAGCCAACTCGGCTTTGGTCCGGCTAGCTGCTTGTTGCAGCGCGGACAGAGCGCCATGGGTGACTCGTCCCAGGAGAACATGCTGGTGCGCTTCGTTGTCCAAACGGGAGCGACCAGTACATTGCACTTTGGACAGTTTGCTATGTCTCCTGTGCAATGAGGACACTTTCTGGCTTGCGGCTTGATATCTTCAGCACAATGCGGGCAAATAGCCATTCGGAACTTCCTTAATAGGGTGACGGGGAGAGTAACCCTCCGGCCAGATGGATTTTAAGATAGCGTCGGGATCTTTGTCGAGAGTGCATCCTTTTCGCATGGAACCAATAGTGGTGCTGGTCTGCGTAGCACCCAACGATTGCTGGATAACTCGCCGACGCCCTTCGTGACTAGGGGCGTTAATTTTTTCATGCCGGTAGCTTTCGCTTGGCCTTCCGCGCCTCATCGCTCCAACGGTATGGTGGACGGGTCGGTTTGCGACCCTCGCGGGCGGCGGCAGCGGCTTCATCTTGGTTGGCGTAGTCGTACGCCCTGACGACCATGCCGCGGCTGACTTTCATTTCCCGGGCCAGCCGGTCGAAGCCCTTCGTCCGGACAAGACGCCGCTCCATAAGGTCGTCTCTGAGAACCTTGAGAGCTGGCTCGCCTGGCGGGAAGCCGGGGAGCGGCCCGTGCCGGGATACGTCGAGGACGAGCTCCGCGGCTATCTCGAGTGCGGGCTGCTGTGCTTCGGATTCGCCCGCGGCCGGTGCACAGGCTGCGGCCAGGCGTTCGTGGTGGCATTCTCCTGCAAGGGCCGTGGCGTCTGCCCTTCGTGCAACGGCCGCCACATGGCCCAGACGGCCGCCCACTTTGTCGATCATGTCATTCCTCCGGTGCCGGTGCGGCAGTGGGTGATCTCGGTGCCGAAGCGATTGCGGTGCTTCCTCGCTGACCGGCCCAACGCAGTCGCGGCGCTCACGAAGATGCCTCTCTTGCTCTTCGGGTCGCTGCTAGGAACCCTGCTAGCGTTTCTCACTGTTATTGGGATCTGCGTTTATTTCGCCTTGAGGAACCCTGCCCGGAAACAGCAGGCACTCGAAAGGGACAGAGAGAAACGGGTAGAGGCAGACGCGGCAATTGCTCAAACCCGGCGTGATCTGGAGGCCAAGAAGGCTGGCATGCGGAAGTGGCCCCGACACTGACCGCACCCCAGTAAGCGAAAAGAATGAGCAAGGAAGCGACTACAAACCGTCCCGGTGACAACCCGACGGACACGCGCGCGCCACAAGGGCACATCCCAAGAACCAGCCCTCGCGACCCGCACGCAACCCCCTAGCGGCTGGTGTCTCTCCCAAGCAAAACGGAATACTCCTCCAGGACTACCGACGGCTTCAATGCCATTTCATCAAGGAGCCACAAGTCATGGCGTCCGAATGGTTTTATCGTAAAGGATCCGAGAAACTCGGTCCCTTCAGCGCAGCTGACATGAGGCGGCTCGCCGCGTCGGGAGACATCTCCAGAGATAATCTCGTATGGAAGACAGGAGCGACTGAGGTGGCCTGGATTTTGGGGGCCACGCGACTGCTTAGCTCAACGGGCTGACGCGGCTTCGAACTGGCTTGGTGAAAGATATCCAATCGAGGAGTGCCGCCGCTCGATGTTGTAGTACCTGATGTACTCGGCGATATCCTTCAATGCCATCCGGTACGTTTGGTATTCGGTCATCTCGAGTTCAACCTTGATTGTTCCGAAACAGGATTCCATGAATGCGTTGTCGTAGCAGTCGCCTGCTCGGCTCATGCTTTGGCGCATTGATGCTCTCCGGAGAATCGCACGATATCGGGTGGCTGCGTACTGGCCTCCGCGGTCGGTATGGTGGATGACGTCTCTTGGTGGCTGTCGAGCGGATATCGCCTTCTTCAATGAGCTCGTCACCAGGCTTTCCGTCATGTCATTTCCCAAAGTCCAGCCGAGTATTTTCCTGGAGAAGCGATCCATTAGAGTCGACAGGTAGTGTCCTTCCGGCAAGCCTGCGTGGAATGGCCCTCCGATCTTGCTAGCGTGACCGGGTTCATCGGCACGCATACGAGGTTGAGGCATGGCTGGGTGGAAGCGGCAGGCGTTGGCAGCAGATTTATCGCAGGCTGCAGCGTGTCCTTCCGGCAAGCCTGCGTGGAATGCCCCTTCAATCTTGCTAGCGTGACCGGGTTCATCGGCACGTACGTGAGGTTGAGGCATGGCTGGGCGGAAGCGGCAGGCGTTGGCACTGGATCTCTCGCAGGCGGCAACGCGGTTCGAGCGGTGGCGACAGAAGAGGGTGAAGGGCGAGCGAATTCCTGAGCAACTCTGGACTCTGGCTAAGGGACTGGCTTGCTGTCACGGGGTCAGCCGCACGGCTGGAGTTCTCAAGCTCGATTACTACGCGCTGAAGGAGCGGCTGACCGAGCAGCCACTACGCAGTTGTGCAGCGGGCAGTCCGAGCCTGGCTCCGTCCTTCGTGGAGCTGAGGCCTGGCCCGCTTCCATCACCGAGCCCCTGCGAGATCGAGTTCTCCGATGCCTCCGGGGCAACGCTTCGCGTCCGGCTTCCAGCGGGGCAGGTTCCAGATCTCGCGTCGCTCGTCCGCAGCTTCCGGGAGTCCCGGTGATGCTGCAGATCACGCCGCAGATGCGGCTGTTGGTGGCGATCGAGCCGGTCGACTTCCGCAAGGGGATCGATGGCCTGGTGCAGCTCTGCAAGCAGTCGCTCGGCGAGGATCCGCTGCGGGGCGCGCTGTTCGCCTTCCGCAATCGGCGATCCACGGCGGTGAAGGTGCTCGTGTATGACGGGCAAGGGTACTGGCTCTGCCACAAGCGGCTCAGCGAAGGCTGCTTTCGCTGGTGGCCAAGCGCCGCAGGCCAGGGTGCTCAGTCGCTCGCCGCTCATCAGCTGCAGGTGCTGCTCTCAGCCGGAGACCCATCGGCCACGAAGGCGGCTCCCGCGTGGCGGGCCGTTGGCGGTTAGCCGTCAGCCTCATGACGCACACCAGATGATCTTGCGTGGCTTGGCCGTGATGGGTTACGCCATCTCTCCATGAGCTCGCGCACCGCTCCCGACATCATCGAGCTGGATAACGCTCAACTGGAGGCGCTGGTACTGCGGCTCGAGGCGGGTGAGCTGGCGGCAGAGGATATCCAGACGCTTGTCGCGGCGCTGAAGTCGTATGCGTATGTGACGCAGCTGATTGACCAGAAGAGCACGACGATTGCCCGCCTACGGAAGCTGCTCTTCGGAGCGGAGACGGAGAAGACGGCGGCCGTGACGGGCCACGTTGCCGAGTCGCCCTCGCCTGTCAGCCCTGAAGCGAGCGGCGGAGCCTCCTTCGGCTCCACGAAGGCACGTCCGAAGTCGAAGGGACATGGCCGCAACGGCGCCGAGGACTATCCCGGGGCGAAGCGCGTCAGCGTGCCACATGAAGCGCTCTCAGCCGGTGCCCCTTGCCCCTCCTGTGCCCGCGGAACGCTCTACGGACAGCCGCAAAGCGGCATCGTGCTTCGCTTCACCGGCCAGCCACCGGTGCAGGTGACGATCTACGAACTGGAGAAGCTCCGGTGCGGCCTGTGCGGGGAAGTGTTCACAGCGAAGCCGCCGGAGGCGGCAGGCCTCGAGAAGTACGATCCCTCCGTGGCCAGCATGGTCGCACTGCTGAAGTACGGAAACGGCCTGCCCTTCAACCGGCTCGACGGCTTGCAAGAGAACCTGGGCATGCCGCTGCCGTCCTCCACACAGTGGGAGATCGTGGCCGAGGCCTCGTCGCTGATTCAGCCCGCCTACGATGAGCTGATTCGCCAGGCAGCTCAGGGCAACGTACTGCACAACGACGACACGACGGTCAAGATCCTGGAGCTGATGGGGGAGCGGGCAAAAGCCGCGGTGATCGACGCCGCCGACCCAGTTGGGCCCGATCGCACGGGGCTGTTCACGACCGGGGTGGTCGCCACGAGTGAAGGAAAGCAGATCGCGCTGTTCTTCAGCGGCCGACAGCATGCCGGTGAGAATCTTCGGGATGTCCTGCTCCGCCGGGCGACCGACCTGCCGCCTCCGATCCAGATGTGCGATGCCTTGTCCCGCAATCGATCACCGGAACTCCAGACGATTCTGTCCAACTGCATGGCACATGCGCGGCGGCAGTTCGTGGATGTCAATGAGCACTTCCCGACCGAGTGCCGGTATGTCTTGGAGTCACTTCAGGTCGTCTACCACAACGACCAGGTGGCACGCGAGAAACATCAGACTCCCGAGGAACGGCTGCAGTTCCATCAGGAACACAGCGGCCCGACGATGGAGCGGCTGCGAGAGTGGCTCAAGCGGCAGAGTGAACAGAAGCTGGTGGAGCCAAACTCCGGGTTGGGCAAAGCGATCAACTATCTTCGCAAACACTGGGTGAAGCTGACGCTGTTCCTCCGCGTGGCCGGCGCCCCGCTGGACAACAACATCTGCGAACGGGCTCTGAAGAAGGCGATCCTGCATCGCAAGAACGCCCTGTTCTTCAAGACCAAACACGGTGCGGCCGTGGGCGACTTGTATCTGAGCCTCATCCACACCTGCGAGCTCAACGGCGGCAATCCGTTCGAATACCTGGCCGCTCTTCACCGGCACGCAGCCGACGTCGCCGCTGATCCAGCGGAGTGGATGCCGTGGAACTATCGTGATCGACTGGCGTGCGTAGCCGCTGGTTGACTCTCGCCGTCCGCCTCCGAAGCCGCTGAACGCAGCGGCGCTCCGGGCAGTGACGCCCTCCCGCGTGCGGCTCAGCTCAGAAATCGCAGGCTTGCCGGAAGGACACGCTGCAGCACGGTTCGAGCGGTGTTTATCTGAACGATCTGTCACGACTTTTTTCGGGGTGCCCCCGCCTATCAAAGCGGTGCTCGCCCGAGGGGATTGCCAGGAGGTACTCTTACGCTGGGTCACGCAACCGATGCCGCATTTCGCCGGTGAGTCTGTCTTGGTTCACCGTGAACTGGAATCTGGCGTGCTTTTCGTAAGGGACGGATCGCGGCATCGTGCCGAGGGCAGTTGCGGCATCCTGCCGCAAAGGTTTATCGCATTGGTGCCGATCCCGAAGGGAAGTCGGGGCGGTGCCGTGCGAGGCAACCGCCCGTCCTTCGGTCTCGGCCCGTGGGACGGCGCTCGGGTCGGTCCTCACCGGAGCCCTATCCTCCGCCCACGTCACTTCCGAGTGTACCTCCGACGGCAACGTCAGATGAGCACCGCTTGCTGAGCCGTCTCTGCGAGAGCCCGAGACCGTGCACCAAGTCGCTTGGCACGTGCGGCCTCAAGTTTTCTGTCACGGCTGTCGCAGATGTCCTTTTCTCGACCAGCGAGTTTGTCGATCGGTGCGATGTAGCCCAGGCCGCTGTGCAGACGGACTTCGTTGTAGTGGGTGACGAAGTCATCCACCACCTTCCGTGCCTCTTCGAGGTTCTGAGGAGACTTGGCGCGAAAGTGCTCGTTCTTCAGCGTGGCATGCCAGCGTTCGATCTTCCCGTTGCTCTGCGGGTAATAGGGGCTTGTGCGGACGTGGGTGATGCCGGTGAGGCGGATAAACGTTTTGAAGTCTTTGGCGATGAACTGCGGGCCGTTGTCAGAGATGATCCGCGGCTTGGCGCCAGGGTGTTTTTCAAGTGCCCGCTGCACGATTGTTTCGACTTCAGGCTCCTTCATGGTCTCGCGGATTTCCCAGTGCACGATCGCACGGCTGTAGCCGTCGAGCACAGAACAGAGGAAGTAAAAGGTTCCAGCAAGGTTCAGGTACGAGATGTCAACATGCCAGTGGTCGTGGGCTTTGAGGGGCTGCACGAAGCCCGTACCCTTCTTCGAGGGAGCCCAGCGGTTTCGGTCGAGCAGCCCCGCTCCTTTGAGCACCCGGTAGACGCTTGAAGGACTGGCGGCAACGACGTCGTGGTCGAGCATCATGTAGGTCAGCCGCCGGTAGCCTTCGAGCGGGAACTGGCGGTGAAAGTCGATGATCGCCTGCTTCTCCCATGCCTCCAGCCACCCGTCTCGTGGAATGTGGCTGTTGTGGGCATGAGGCCTGCCATAGTGGTGCCGCCAGAGGTGCTCCTTGCTCGTCGGCAGGCCCATCCAGCTCAGGATCTGCTTGGCGGGCACCTCGGTGCGAGCCGTCCATCTGCTGACGTAGTCGATCACCTCGTCGCGGGTATCGGGGGGAACCCAGCGTCCTTTCAGAGCTCCCCACTGGCTTTTTTTGCCAGCACGTTCTCCTCCATGAGCTCCGAGATCACCTCGTTTTTTCTGGGCAAGCTTGGCGTCTTTCTGCGCCAGGGCCGCCTCGAGCTTGGCGATCCTGACGTCCTTGGCAGACTCCGCAGATCGGCCGTTTCGGCCTCGTTTCAGTTCGAACGCATCGGCCCCGTGCTCAAACACAGCCGCCTGCCAGCGGTAGATCTGACTGGGCTGGATTCCGTGCTGATCGCACAGGTCCGAAATGGGCACCCGCTCGACGAGGTACCGCTTGACGATGGCAATCTTTTCGGCGCCGGAGAGCCGCTTTCGCTTCTGGGACATGATGTGGAAAACTCCGAGGGTAAGAACAGGCTCATCAAAGCCCGCGGAGATTCCAGGTTCGATGGGAGCAGGATCGCCAACGTGAAGGTCGCTCGCTCATCGGGGTGCAACGACTTGTCCCGTACTCGCGGCTGCTCGATCTCGAGCGGTCCGGCCCCGTCATGATGGATCGGGTGGGCAGGAAGCCGTTGCGACCGACCTGCTTTCTGCCTCTCGCATCAGTCCTCATCAGTCCTGTCGGCGTGTTCCGCCAAGAAGGACTCCACTTCGCACTCCAAGGCCCTCTGAAGCATCTGACGGGCTCCCTCTCGGACGTAGGCGTCCAGCACACTCCGGCTCTCATCGGCGATCGCCTAGCCCAGGGGCTCACCCCGTGCCATCTCGATCGCCTCCTGCCGAGCCCGCCTCCTGGCACGCTTCCGATCTGATGGACAACTCGAACCGCGAACCGTAAAACCTCGCATGGTGGCGTATCCTTTCTGCCCGTCGTGGGCTGCTGTTGGTGAACAAGTCACAGCAGGATACGCCGCCTTTTTCTTTTCCCTCTACCGAACACGACTTTCGGTTATAGCTCCGAGAATTCGCCGCCCCGCCTTGGAGAGCCACGTACCGCACCAAGAAAAACGCCACTCCACAGCAGAATGCAGACGTTGCGGTTGCCGTGTGTACGGAACCAAGAGCCGTGGCACGCAGCTCAGGAGCGGCTCATCCGCTCGAACAGATCTGCGGACGTGCTTGCGTAAGTTTGACTGACCGGGCCATCCGTCTCCAAAGGTCGTCACAACGATTGGGCTGTCGCGGCGAGACGGCCCACTTGTGCAGGAGCAGCGGTGTGAGACAATCTAACTCTACGATGGTGCCGTGACGGCGAGCGATAATGTGCAACGCTAGCCGTTTCGCGTCATACGCTGACGAGCAAGCCAGATCTTGCTCGTGACTTGTCATCCTGAGGTTCCTGGTGCTGCTGCAGAGGGCTGGATGTGTCTCAATTCGGCAAAAAGGTCTTGACATAGTCCAGTCCGGAGCCGACGACGAAGCGACGCCTGCGGCTTGATTTTCGCACTTTATGCTACGAATGCCTCCTCACTTCGGGAACGGTCTTGAAAACCGGCAGGCGCGCAAGCGTCTCGTGGGTTCGAATCCCACCCCGTCCGCCTTAGCACGGTCTTATGTGTGGCCGATACACGTTGAAATCCTGGGCCGCTGTCGAGCAGAAGTTTTGGGCGGTCTGGCACCGCCCACGCTCCCCAAGCGGTCCACCGTCGCCCCGTGACTGACTCACGTGATCACAAGGTATCGCATGGCCTTCCACGAACGAGCCTGCCGATCGGTCACCCACACGGGTAGTCGTCGAGCCCCGGGGAAGAGCTTGGAAGACCGCGACGGACGACGCCCAATGTTTCTCCGCCTGGCAGCGGTCGCCGCTGCTGCAATGCTGTCGGCGTGTGGCGCGGCCTCCCTCGCGGCGACGGACCTCACGGTGCTTGAGCAGTGCATGCTCGTCCCGACCGAATGGGCCGACGGTGACAGCTTCCGGGTGCGGCTGCCTGAGGGTGAGGAGATCACCGTGCGGCTCTACGGTGTCGACTGCCTTGAACACCACATCACCGACGAGACCGATGCTCGCCGGCTGCGGAGCCAGCGTCGCTACTTCGGGATCACCAAGGTCCAGCCGGAGGCGGCCGCGGCCATCGCGTTTGCCAAGGAACTGGGCCGGCAGGGCACCGACGAAACCCGAGCGGTTCTCGCGCGGCCATTCACGATCCACACGAGCTTCGCCGATGCCCGGGGCGATGCCCGCTTCACGCGAGTGTACGCCTTCGTGTTTGATGCCGATGGCCAGGATCTCGCGGCCCACCTCGTGTCTCGGGGCTGGCCAGGGCCTTCGGGGTAAGCCGCGGCACGCTCAAGGGCGAGTCGGCCGGCGACTACCGCGAGTTGCTCGGCGACCTCGAACTGCAGGCCGCAGCGGCAGCCGCCGGCATCTGGGCCCACACCGACTGGGCCAGCCTCCCGGTGGAGCGGCAGCTCGATCGGGATGAAGCCCGAGAACTGCAGGCTGCGGTGGGGTCTGCCGCACTGCCCGAGGGTGTCACAATCGACCTCAACGCGGCTCCGCAAACGGAACTCATGAGGCTCCCGGGCATCGGCGAAACGCTCGCCAACCGGATCATCGAGAAGCGGCCCTACGCCCGCTTGACCGACCTCCTGGAGGTCGAAGGGATCGGCCCAGCCACCTACCGCCGGCTCAAGCCCATGATCCGCATCAACGGGCCCGAAGCAGAAACATCGCCGTGACAACAGCCTCCCGGAACGTGACGACGCACTGCCCGGCCTTCACAGACTGTGCACCAGGCCTGCCGCCGCAAGATGCGGCGACCGGTAGCCCCCAAAAACGTCGGCTTTTGGGGGCGTCGCTAGCCATAGGAAAGGCCATCGGTGGTTTTTCCACGGACAGCGCGAAGTCGACCAGGCGTTGCCGCCGCTTCCGGCAGGACATCGTCTCTTGCCACCTAGCTTGCGAGCTGAAGCAAGAGCACCCCGTCATTCGTTCGCAATGGCGCCGCCACTATTCCGCCCTCGGGAGTTGCCCGCCGTCCCCGAGGGCCCAAAGGGGCTTCGAAGAAGCTGCCTTGTCAGCGACTTGTCAGCGAAGAGCAGCCAGTCGCCGCCATCCGCCGGTTTTCTTTCGGCAAGCTCCCCGGGGGTCTCGGTCCCTCGAGGCGACCTCGTCGCTTCCGCAGAGCGCGTGTCCACGTCTTGTCCAGCAACTGTCCCAGGCACGTCACGCTGCTTTCCCCTTGTTTCGCGTGGTTTTCGAGCTGTCCAGTTTGTCCACCTGATTTCAAACAGTCTCTCCGTTCCCGCGTCAGACGTCTCGTCGAGTGCGAGCACCAGCGCACGAGACGGGTTTGTGGACGAAACGCGGCAGCACCTCGTGGTCTCTGCAAGCAATCAAAACCGGCAAACTTCAGCCCACACCACAACAGCCCCAACCACGGCAAGCAAGCAGAACCAACACTCACCTCAAGGCAGACCGTACACCCCAAGGCAGACTGCACCCCAGGCAGACCGTGCACACCCAAGGCAGACCGTGCACTCCAAGGCAGACCGTGCACCCCAGGCAGACCGTACACCCTAAGGCAGACCGTACACCCTCAGGCAGACCGTACCTCCAAGGCAGACCGTACACCCCCAAGCAGACCGCACAGCCCAAGGCAGACGCCCGCCGTCAGCCTCTCACGCGACACCATAACCCCCGTTCTCAGGCCTGAACTCCAGACTCGAGCGTTTGAGGGGTCTCGACACAGGCTCTGGGAAATCTGCCGATCCCCAAACGCGTACGACCATTCACGACCTGCCTCTTGATGCAACAGTGGGAGGTTGGGGGAACGCACTATCTGCTTGAGTCTCCCTGCAATGACCACCAAGCGGGCTGAAAGTGCCAGACGGTTGAACAGGGGCTGGTGTTCCCGTTCCAGCAAACCACTCAGAGGGAAGAGCCACATTGAAAAAACTCGTCCTCGTCGGCGATTCCATCTTCGACAACGCAATCTACGTTCCGCCAGGGCAGGCAGTAACGCAGCACCTGACCAAAGCTCTCCCTCGAGGCTGGGAGGTCTCCCTCGAGGCCGTTGACGGTGCGGTCGGCTTCTCGATGTCGAGACTCAACTGGCTCAAGCGTGAAAGACACACCAACCTGTATCGCCGTGAGTGCCGGAGGGAATGACGCGCTCGAGGCCTCGCATCTCCTCTCATTTCCGGTCACGGAAGTGGCCTCTGCCCTGCAGGTCCTGCGGGCGGCCCAGGAGGAGTTCCATCGCCGCTACGAACTGCTCATGACGTGGCTGGAGGGCTTTCGGTGCCCCGTCGCGGTCTGCACCATCTACAACGCGCCAGCATTTGAGACCACCAAAGAGAACACCGCCGCTTTCGCAGCGCTGTCGATGTTTAACGATTCGGTGAGCAGACTCGCCCGCAGGCACGGATTCGAGGTCGTTGAGTTGAGGGACGTGTTCACCGAAGACGGTGACTTCTCTGCGGTGTCCCCGATAGAGCCCTCTGAGCTAGGAGGAGCAAAACTGGCAGAGGAGCTGGTCGCATTCTGTGAAGCCCTGTAGCCAACAGTGTCGCCCTTCGGAGGGAAGTGCCGGCAGCCCAAGACCGTTCCTCTCACGTAGACAGGATTCATTCCCCTATGGACAGCTCTTCCAAGACATTTGCCACGCCCCCAGCGCTCGGCCTTGACCTCGATGGAGTCATCACGGACGCCCCCGAATTCTTCTCTGCCTGGACGCACTCGTGGCCCGGCCGCGTCGTCGTGGTCACGTACCGCAAAGACCGCGGCAAGGCGATTTCAGACCTTGAGCAGAGGAACATTCGATTCGATGAGGTGGTACTGGTCGATCGCTTCGAGGAAAAGGCAACGGTCCTCAGGGAAAAGCTAATCACCATCTACGTTGATGACCAGCCAGAGATTCTGAAGCACATTCCCGAAGGCGTTCACGTGATGCTCTTCCGCAACGAAGGCAACTACGACTTTGAAGACAGGCGATGGATTCTCAGCAAAGAGACCGGAAAGCTGCTCTTCTAGGCCCCGCTCAACTGCTTGAAGGTTCTGGCACTACAGCCTGGAGCGTTCGCAGGCCGCCACACGTGTCGCCCCGAGCGCACTCGTGCCTGCGAAGACAGTAGAACCAGTAAAAAGTAACCGTCGGCACTTTCATGACGGAGGAGAACGCGGAAGCGGCGATGGAAGAGAGCCACTTGGGTATTCCCGGGCGGCAGTATTGGTGCAACAGAGGAGCACCAGCCCCGCTCCTCCCGGAACCACGCCATGCTCCGCAAGGCCTCCTGCACCCTCCGCCCCTACCAACAGCGTCTCGTCAGCAAAGCTGTCGCGATGTTCCTCGGGGCATACAGGAACGGCGCTGACGAGCTCGAGCCGGCGGCCCGGTCGGTGATGATCGAGTCGCCAACGGGCAGCGGAAAGACCGTCTGTGGCCTCCACATCGCCAAGGCTCTCCAAGAAGCCACAGGCGCCAGGGTCGGCTGGGTAGCGATGCGCCGGAACTTGCTCGACCAGGCGGTGGCCGAGAACCGCCGCCACGGCATCGGCGTCGACATGACCACCGTCAGCCTCTTCGAGAGGAGTCCTCCCACCGACCTTGATCTTCTCGTCTGCGACGAGAGCCAGCACGACGCCTCAAACTCCGCGAGCCACCTCCACAACGTCATCCAACCGCGGTGGATCCTTGGGCTGACCGCCACACCCTACCGGACCGATCACGTCCGGCTCTGCTTCGACAAGGTGGTACGAGACACAGGCATCCACCAACTGATTCAAGACGGTTACCTCGCTCCGTTTGACCACTTCACGCTCCCCCACTGGCACGTTGAGCCGCTCGTGGAGACGTTCGCGACCGACCGGGAGCGGTGGGGCAAGTCGATCTTCTTCTTCCACACCGTCAACGAGTGCCAAGACTTCCAACGCAGGCTCAGAGCGCGGGGAATTTCCTGCGAGGTTGTCACCGGGAGCAGCGACCGGGAGCAGCAGTTGGCGGCGTTCCGGAACGGCAGGGTCGAGGTCCTCGCCAACTGCTGCGTCCTCACCGAAGGGTTTGACGACCCGTCCATCAAGACTGCGTGGGTGCGACCGTCTGCCAAGGGGCCGACTGTTCAGATGGCTGGACGGGCGTTGCGAAAGCACGAGGGATTGCCGGTGAAGCAGGTGGTTCAGTGCCGCAACACTCCTCACCCATTCGTGAAGACCGCCACGCCGCAACGCCAGTTCCTCTGGTACCCGGACGGCTGGCGGTCGCTCAAACTGAACCCACTGCTTGACCTGTGCACGGTAAACGCCAGACGGGCGATCGCTCAGACGGTTGTGACCCTGCCGGAGCTACTCACTCGGACAGCCTCGAACCGGCAGGTTCGAGGTCGAGCCAGGTAGGCGCTGCTCGCGCTGGCGAGCAGCCTTTCCGAAACCTCACCGCGGTATTTC
>JAGYJY010000009.1 GCA_018401745.1 Pirellulales bacterium
ACGACGACAGAAGCCCCAGAAGATGGTCCTCGGTGAGCAAGGCGGCGTCCTGGCGGCGTTCGAGGAAGGGCGAGACGTCGTCGAGCAGAGCCTTGGCGTCTGCTGCCAACAGCCGAGCTCTCGTCAGCTCCGCCCATTGCGCGGCCTCCACCTTTCCCAGCCCCTGCGTCTGATCGAGGGCATGCTGCAAGAGCGGCAGATTGGGCGCTACAGGAGGCCGCTGTGAGAGGTACCACATGAGGTCGTACCAGTCGCGCCCCTTGGTGTAACGGCGACTGAGCACCGCATGCAGTTTTCCAGCCATGAGGGATGGCAAATCATGGTACTGCAGCAGAAACGAGACATGCCGCGTGACGATCTGCCGCTCGCACCGCCCGCCCTCGGGTGGCCGGGTATCGATTTCCACCTTGATCGCCAGTTTCTCCTCAGCCAGCGACGAGAGCCCCGCCTCGTGCAGGAGCCCGCGCAGTCGCACCCACCCGGAGTTGACCGTTCTCTTTTCATTCCACGTGACCTCGGGCGTGAAGCCTGCGAGCGACAGGTCCCGCTTCACGCGCGACAGCCAGCCGCGACCGTCATAGCCTTCCGCTTCCACCAGTGAGAAATCAAGGTCTTCGGAAAAACGAGGCAGCTGGTGCAGAAACCGCAAAGCGGTCCCCCCCACGAAGGCGATGCACCGGAAGGCCTCCGCTTCGTAGAGCGATCGCAGCACCAGGGCCTGGAGATACTCGCGAAGAGCATTGAGGGCTTGCACCCGGTCGGGTGCTGCAGCGGCGAGCGCGAGCGCTACGTCTTTCATAGGATCTCCTCGCCATCATCGTGATCCCGCACCCACTCGCTCCACCGCGCCACCGCGCGCTCGAGTCGAGGCCGCTGACAACGCTCGGCATAGGCCTTGAGCCGTAGTGGATCAACCGTCGCGGTGTTTTGATAGCGCATCTCCACGATCCGCTCCCGAGTCCACTCGCCGCTGGTCAGATGCCAGTGGTCGAGCAGCGCCTTTTCAGGGCATGCCACCAGCAGAGAACTTCCCGCATACGGGGTCTGCTCGTATCCGAAGAAGCACACGGGCTTGATGTGGCGATACTCAAACACGCCATACGGATTCTCGTAACGGGCGGGCAGACGCGTGGTCACGCTTGTGTGCACCACAACGCGTTCGGGAATCATGTTGTGGAAGCCCAGCGCCCACAGCCCGCTGAGGTAGGAGGGCTTGCAGAGGTGTTGCGCAAGCAACGCTGGATCCAGAGCAACTCTTCGGGTGTCATCCGGCAGCGTGTAGATGCCGCGTCGCAGGGGCACAACCTTCCCCTCCTTCACCCAGCGAGACAGCTGCAGCAGGATCGTCGGCCGGCGGTCGGGAAAGGCCTGCACGAGCAACGGCAGTTCGAAACACGCAAGGCCGCCGACAAACCGTGTCAGCTCAATGTATTTCATATGCGAAAAATATCAAGAAAGATTGATATTGCAAACGAAAAAGCCGTCTCCTCTGTCGGTCCGCGGCTGCTCCCCAACGCCTACTCGGCAACGGGTGGCACGGAGTGGTCAGCTGGGGAGGGCAACGGTCCGGCGGGCGCGGGCGGCTACTCTGCGCTGCGGCAGGTGTCACCAGAGATGTCGACGCCCCCGCATCCGCCCGCCCGCGGCTCGGTGACATCTCCGTTTTGCATCGATTTGGTTCGGCACTCAACCGCCATGTGCATCTCCACGCCTGCGTGACCGACGGCGTGTTCGTGCCGGCTGCTGGCGAAACAGGGTGTGATGCTCCGCCGGCATTCCTGCCGGCCCGGCCGTCACGGCCGGGGGAGGAGTTTCCGCTTTGCGTGCCCGCGGTGTGGCGGTGACATTCGGCTGATCGCGTTCATCACGGAGCCGGGGCCGATCCGGAAGATCCTCACACACCTCGGCGAACCGACACCGGACGGCCGACACGCCCAATCTCGCTGCTCAAGGGCGGTCCGTCAGCCGGAAGACCGTTGCGGAAGTGCCATTGACCGGGCTCTCCTTCATTCCAGAGCGCGAGCGAAAAGGCGAGCCGGCACTGATGGTCGGCGATCCCGAGCAGGCCATCCTCGCCCCAGCGGTAGGCCCGGCTGCGAGCATGCTCGTGGGGGAAGGATCGCCACACGTCGCCGTCGGCCGAATAGTCTTCCCGCACCGTGCCCCACTGCCGCTCCGCGAGATACGGCCCCCAGAGTTTCCAGGGCCGGGGCGTGTGACGGGAGTCAGCCAGCCGCTGGCCTTCGGCCGAGGCAGGCGGGGAAGAGGGGACGTTTGGTTCGGCCACGGCATCAACTCAGAAGGTGGCGGCGAGTCGGTTCGCCGAATCTGGAGCCGCCATGACCGCCGGCAGCATGCGAACTGCCCACAGCAACACGTGCGGATCCTATCATCGGGGCCAGGCGGTGGCACAGATCCTCTGGCGAAGAGAACTCGATGCCGCCGCGGCCGCCGACATGCTTGCCTGGGAGAACAGCGGGTTCTCGATCGACACGCGCGGAAAGCCACAGACTGCGGTTCCGGTTCAAGGCGTGGCATGCTCCACAAGAAAGGCCCGGTATCCGCTGATCTCGCGAGCGATGGCCTGCGACTCCTCGGCGTAGGTTGAGCCCTCACCTCCATGCATCTCCTCGTCGATCCGCGAATAGGCGTCGAAGAGAATGCTGCTACTTCGCTTGACGGCAGCGAGATCGAGGGGTGTTTCCGTGTTCTTCGCGAGCTCAGGGAGCTCCTCGAGCACAATGCCGATCTCGTGGAGGGCGTCGTGTCCAGCCTCAGGCATGCCAGCCTCGGCTGCCTCACGGATTGCGGTGTCGAGCTCGATCAGCCTCGCAACTCCATCACGGAACGTGGGCAGTTGACTGAGCTCGGCCGCCGCCGCTTCGTGGGCGTCAGGAGCAACGGCAGCATGCTCTGCCTTCGGCTCGCTCGCCATGGAGAACGGTCCACGGCGGGTTGCTCGTCCCTCGCAGCCGCTCGTCAGAATCATGATCGCGATCACGACGGTCGCCTTCACAATCTGCTCAGGTTCCGACCAAACCTGCCCATGGCCTCCCTGCCATGAGCGCGGCCTGCCGGCCTCCAGCGAGAAAGCCTCACCGAGGCCTCCAGGGAGTTGCTTCGTCCGTGCACCTGGACCGAGTGTGAAACGCTTCATCAGACTTTGGTTCCTCGGATGTGTGTTCTTATGTCGTGTGGCTCGTGCAACGTGCCAGCCAGTTCACGCTCGCCGTGCCGTGCCGTGCCGCTCTCGCCTCAGTGAAAATAAACGGTGATTCTTTTTTTGCAACTTGTTTGCAGGAGCAATAAGAGACGATATCCTTTACTGCCGCCGTTGGCCAACCGACAGCACGCTCTCACCCCTTTCGTCCCAATGACTATTTCCTTGGAGACCTGCAATGCCTTTCACGCCAATCCTTGCCCACCACGTGGAGATCAACCTTTTTGACGTGGTCGTGATCGAGCCGGAGACCATGCCTGAGCATGCCGCGCTTGCAGCCGCCACCGCGGTCGTCGTCGCCCTGCTGGCGTATGGCCTTCGCGCAGCCATCCGGGATACCCGCAGTCGCTGGGGCAGGCCCTCCATCAGCGAGGTGGCCTGATGCTCGATGTTGGCCGTCACCGTTCAGACCTGGCCCGGGCCATTGCCGACGTCCGCAGCTGGGTTGAGCAGTCGATTTGCGCGGATGGCTCAACAGTCCTGGTCACTGAGCTCGCCTGCCATAAGCCAGGCTGCCCGCCCAGAGAGACCGTGATCGCGATTCTCAACGGACGTGGATCTCAAACCTGGAAGGTCGCCTGCCCGGCTGCGGACCTCTCCGCCGACGACGTCACTGCCGTGCTTGCACAGCCCCCTGATGCAACCCTTGCTGCCCGCACGCATCACGGCAACTGCTGCGGGCCAGCACCGGCGGCTGTTTCGTCAGCCAACTCTCCTGCACGCACAGTCCATCATCCCGGAGACGCTCCATGAGCACCGCTTCCTCATCCGCTGCCAGCACACAGCCACTCACAAACGACCCGTCACGACGGGTTCCCGTGACCGTCCTGACGGGCTTTCTCGGGTCTGGCAAGACCACGCTGCTCAACCACATCCTGACCGAGCAGCATGGTCGACGGATCGCCGTCATCGAAAACGAGTTTGGGGAAGTCGGCGTCGACCACGAACTGGTCATCGGCGCTGAAGAAGAGATCTTCGAGATGAACAACGGCTGCATCTGCTGCACGGTTCGCGGGGATCTGATCCGTATTCTGGGAACCTTATCACGAGCATGACGAACAGGTCACGAGCGTGGGCATCGAGGTCGTCGGCGAGGTCGACGGCGATCGACCCTGAGGCCTCTATTCCGCTCAACGACGATGTCACTGCGGTGTGCTGGTCGACCGGCGGGCGCCTGCTTGCCGTCGGTGACAGCGGTGGCGCTGTGTCTGTCTACCGCTTCGGATGATCTCAACGAGGCTGCAAGGCTGGGAGGCAACTGGTGAAACTATCGCAACTGATCCGTCGAGCTGACGGCTGGTCGGACCACACCGTCGCGAAGATCAGTGCCGCCAACACAGACGTCGTCGAGCTGCGCCGATCGCTTCACTTGGAGGGCAATCCGATCGCAGACAGCCACCTGCGGGATGTTCGCTTCACGACGTCTGCCCGGGGAGCCGCGATCAAGATCTCTCGCGGGCTTGCCGATCTGTCGATCGGTCAGTCCCGCCACCAGCGAGCTTTGATTGCTAACGACATTCTGGGCCTCGTCTGCGGCATGCTTGCTGTGTTCGACTGGCGGCGGATTGAGGTCCGGTTCGAAGTAGCCGCTGCGCAGTCGTGCCCGAAGTTTCACTGTGACAACGTGCTTGTGCGGATGCTCACAACCTACGTCGGTCCGGGAACCGAATACATCCAACGAGACCGCCCCGACACGATCCACCAGGCCGCAGCGGGCTCACTTGTTTTCTTCAAGGGCTTCCGTCATCCCACCCATGCCAACACCGTACTGCACCGCTCGCCGCCAGTCCGCCAAGGCGAGCGACGCCTGACCGTGGTGATCGATCAGGCGGGTTGGCGGTCGCACGACATGCCGCACAGCAACTCACCGATGCAAACGAGCGAGATCGCTTAGGCTACCTGCCGCGGGCTCGTGATCATCACGCACGCGAAGATCAACGATCCGCCCGATCTCATGGTGGAGATTCTCTCGCCCTCGACCGCCAAGAACGACATGGCGGTCAAAAAAATCTCTACCAGCGAGAAGGCGTGACGGAATACTGGATCGTCGATCCCGATGCCCGAGCGGTTGAACAGTATCGGCTCGCCGAGCCGCTCAGAGGGCTCGAAGGCCTGGTGCAGTCCTGCCAGGCAGGTGCCTGGTCGCCGTGACACCGGCTCGATGCGGTTCATCGCCGAGATCGATCAGCCATGATGCCTGAGCCGCGGCGTGCAGTCGCAACGGAGGCGAGGTGGCTCGCGTCGACTGCACCGCCGGTTTCGAGGGCCGTGGGCGCTGGCGAGACCTACCCTGGCCTGCAGAACCTTTTTTTCCGATTTTGCATAGACGCTGCTGCGGGCCGACTTACAACGTCTAGCGTTGTGAGTGAGTGAGAAGGTGCTGCCCGTCGACGGCTCTCGGAGCCGCCGGGCTTCCACGGAATGTCAGGGGAAACTATGTCGCGCACAGCGATGCGAAGGAACACCGTCAGCGTTTCTGACTCGGGTATCGGTTTGTCACGTGCCTCCCGCACATGGCCGATCATCGCGGGCCTGATCCTCTCGGCCGCCTGGCTGAGTGCAGCGACGAGGACCACGGCGGCGGACGCTCTCGAAACGGAGCTGTCGCCACTGGAGGCGGCAGTGATTCGTGAATCCGAGGCTACGGTCAAGGCGTTCAACGCCGGCGACGCCGCAGCCCTCGGGTCGATGTTTCTCGAGAATGGCGAACTGGTCGACGAGGCCGGAACCGTGCACCAAGGCAAGGCTGCCATCTCAGAGCTGTTTGCCGACTTCTTTCAGACCTTTCCGGCCGCCACGCTCGAGATGCTCGTCGATTCGGCAAGGCCCGTGGGTGAATCCCTGGCGGTCGAGGAAGGGCAACGGCGGATCACGGACGCCGACGGCAAGATCGCACAGGTTCGGTACGTCGCGGTTCGTGCAAGGCAGGGCACGCGGTGGCCGATCGCGTCCTACCGCGAGTTCGCCGACAATCCGCTGCCCACGCCCCAGGAGGCGTTGCAGGCCCTGGGGTGGATCTTGGGAGACTGGGTCGATGAGGGCCCCGAGGGCCGCACGGAGATCTCCTTTCGCTGGAGCGACGATGGCAGCTTTCTGATCGGCGACTACACGATGTCGGCGGCCGGCGCCGGCGAGTCGCGAAGCACCCAGCGGATTGGCTGGGATGCGGTGGCCGGTCAGCTGCGGTCCTGGACATTCGACGAGGATGGCGGGTTTACCGAGGGCCGCTGGGATCCCAGCGATGCGGGCTGGGTCGTCTCCTCGAAGGCCTCCCTGCCTGACGGAACCGCCGGGTCGGCAACGCTCCTGATCACCGTTAAGGACACAGACCACTTCGTTGTCCGCGGCACCGAGCGGACGATCGGCGGCGTCGAGGAACCGGATTTTGAACTGACGATCGCCCGCAAGCCTCCCCAGCCACAAGTGGCGAAGTGACCCTTCCAGGAAGCCACCTTCTCCGCCCCCTTCGAGATCATTCATGCGATTTTCTGCTGTGCTGTTTCTCGGGCTCTGCGGCCTGGCCGCCGGTCTTCTCGCGTCGAGGGCCGACGCCCGCCCGGGCGGCGGAGGTGGACGCCCAGCTGTGTCTCGTCCAGCCGGAGGCATGGCCCGACCCTCGCGACCACAGATGCCGCAGACCCGGCCGATGCCACAGCGGCCGACCATGCGGCCTCAACAACCGGGTGGGCCTGGAGCGGGCGGCATCGCTCGACCAGGTCTGCAGAAGCCTGGGGGCATGTCACGGCCAAGCCTGGGCGCCGCCAATCGGCCATCACTTCCTGCCGCCGGTGGTCTGACACGGCCCGCGGGCCTGCCGGGGGCTCGGCCGGGCGGAAACGCTGCTCGTCCGGGGCTGGGCTCGATGCGACCGCAGCCGGGCATCGCGACGAAGCCAGCCACGAGACCGGGCGGATCACGGCCCCAGCTGAGCAATCGCCCAACGACACTCCCCGGACAGGTCGGCGGTGGACTGGCAAACCGACCAACGATCAGGCCGTCCTTTCCCACGCCAGGCGTGTCGAACCGCCCTGGCGGCGGTGGGAATCGTCCAGGGCTGGGAAGCGTGCAGCGGCCGACCACACTCCCTGGCCAGTTGCCCGACGGCATCGCCGGTAACCGTCCGGATGTCCGCCCGAGCCGTCCTGGGATCGGAGGCGACCGGCCCAACCTCGGCGGCAATCGACCGGGAATCGGTGGCAACCGCCCCGGAATCGGTGACGGCAACAGCCTTTGGAACAGTGGAACCATCGGCAGCGGCAACGTCGCGCTGGGCAACTGGACTCACAACAACAACTTTACGAACGTCAACGTCGGGGGCGGCTGGGGCCTGCCCGGGTATGGCTTCGACAACGGGTATGGCTACGGCGGCTGGGCCAACCGTTGGAACAACGGCTACGTCAACCCGCACTACGGCGGCTGGTACAACGGCTGCTGGGGGGGCAACTGGGGTTCGAACGGTGGCTGGTGGGCGCCCTTTGCAGCCGGCGCGGCAAGCTGGGGCCTGGCGTCGACACTCAGCAGCTGGGGCTGGGGCTACGGCGCGGCTGGCTATGCGAATCCGTACATGGCGGAGCTTCCGGCGGCCGTCGTGGCCTCGTCGCCGTATGACTATGCGGAACCCGTGGTCGTCAACAACTACGTGACCAACGACGGGAACCTGACCGACGCGAGCGTCGTCCAGGGAGGAACCGCCATCAGCGAATCCGCCCAGTCTGCATCTCCATCCGACGCGAGCGTCGACGCGGCGCTCGCCGCCTTCAGGCAGGGGGATTACGCCGCGGCCCTGGCAGACTGCGACCAGGCCGTCCGGGAGGCCCCCAGCGACTCTGTGATCCATGAGGTGCGGGCACTGGCGCTCTTCGCCCTGGGCCGCTATCCCGAGGCGGCCGCCACGCTCAACGCCGTGCTGGCGGTGGCCCCTGGTATGGACTGGACCACCATGAGCAGTCTCTATGGTTCGGTCGACGACTACACGCAGCAGCTGCGACAGCTCGAGGACTTCTCCGCGAGCAACCCCGACAGTGCGGCCGGGGCCTTCGTGCTGGCATACCACTACCTGGTCGGTGGCCACGCGGAGATGGCAGCCGAAGAGCTGCGGCTCGTGGTGGCGAAGCAGCCTGGTGACGTCGTTGCCGCAAGACTGCTGCAGGCGATCGCACCCTCCACCGACGGACCGGCCTCCTCGCCCTCTGCAGGCGAGCGAGAGCCGGTCGATCCGCCCGCAGTGGCCTCCCAGGCCGGCCCGGAAACCGATCTCGTGGGCACGTGGATCGCGACCACCGTCGGCAACGACTCCATCGAACTGGTGATCAGTGAGGACGCTCGGTTCACGTGGAAGGCCGCGGCAGCCGGTCAGCAGCCCTTGGAAATTGCAGGGATGATCGAGACATCCCGCGATGCCATCTCGCTCAACAGTGACTCGGCCGGAACCCTGATCGCCAAGGTGACCTCGCAGGGAGCCGATGCGTTTGAGTTCACCCTCGCCGGTGGGCCGACCGATGCCCAGCCGATCGCTTTCCAGCGAAGAAAGCCCTGAGCGGGTTGGCCGTCGTCAGGCTGGCTGTCGTCAGATACGCTGTCTGCCCGCGGGACAACAGCTTCAAGACCTGGATCGTGTCGGGAGGCGGCGGTGACTTCTTGCGAGGCTGGGCGGGGGGATGCAGACGTTCGACGATTTCGATGCCTGGGGAGATGCGATCAGCGGGGCCAGCCTGCGGCTGGCCTGCGAGTCTGTTGAGGTTCGACGATGGACCCTCGGCGGGGTCAACCTGGGCGAGGTGGCGGTCCAGCTTGCGTTCGAAGGCGGGGGCAACATCTGCTACGGCGGCAATGCCCACCCCGGCACGATGCTCTTCGTGCCGCTGACGCATGCCACGGCACACGTCGTCAACGGCCAGCAGTTCGATGACGACGCGATCCTCGCGATTCCTCGGCATGCCGACTTTCGGATCCACGTCCGCAAGGTAGCCCACACCTGGTGCTCGATCGCCCTACCCTTCGATGGCTTCGGGCCATCGGCCTGGATTGCCCGCAACGCCGCGGGCATGCCCGAGCTCAAACGGCTCGCATGCAGCATCGTGACCAACCTGCTTGGCCGACCTGGCGGCACTGCCGCCCATCACGTCGCTGGACGCGA
Organism: Pirellulales bacterium; assembly: GCA_018401745.1. Taxonomy (GTDB): domain Bacteria; phylum Planctomycetota; class Planctomycetia; order Pirellulales; family UBA1268; genus M30B53. The sequence continues at coordinate 9,357 of JAGYJY010000009.1, forward strand.
GCTGGCCGCTGCCGCCTCGGCCTGTCTGGCACGACCGCTCGAGAAGTCACCCGCCTTGGGTCGGCCTCGCCTGAGCCGCGATGACATCGTCCGCGGGGCGATGGCCTTCATCGATCAATCGGCAGTCCTACCGACCGCGAGCCACCTCGCCCGCCATCTTGGCACGAACAGCCGCACGCTGCTGCGAACCTTCCAAGAGTCCTTCGGCGTGTCGCCCAAGAGGTATCTGATGCTCAGGGAGTTGCACGCCGTCCGCCGCGACCTCCGCGCCGGAGCCCCCAAGGATGCGACCGTCGCCGATGTGCTCACGCGACACGGCATCTGGGAGTTCGGCCGGTTCGCCGCCCGCTACCGTCGCCACTTCGCGGAACTGCCCTCCGCCACGCTGCGGCAGGCACGCAGCTGACCAGCGTCTTGATTCCCGGCACGGCAGCGGGGACAGCCCGAGGATCGCCTGCGTTGCTCAGCACGCCACCCCAAGACGCCCCGCAGCCGCTCGAGTCGTCAGCGGGCCGAGCCCGGAGTGGCCGTGACCGCCTCCATCACGCGATCGAGGTTGAAACTGCCCGGCTTTTGCCGCGGCGGAAACTCCTTGAAACTCTGCAGCCACTGGCCGACGTAGGCTCCGGCCGGAGCGATCATGAACATGTGCTCGAGGTACCACCGCGGGTAGTCCATGCCGATGTCCTGGGCAAGCTCGAAGGGGTCCATCCGCAGGTTCACGAGCGTGGGGGCCCGCAGTTCCTCGAAGGGCTGCTGCCAGACATGCATCCCATGGGCCGGCTGCTTGAGGAAGGTGGCCTTCCAGTTGCCGTAGCGGAGTGCTGCAACGCTTCCGTCGTCGGTCCAGTAGAGAAACTCCTTACGAGGCCACGCAGCCTCGCCCCGCAGCGCCGGGCCGAGGTCGTAGCCGTCGAGGTGGACCTTGTAAGAGCGATCACCGATCCGCCGGCCCTTCAGGAGATCTTCCTTGGCCGTGGTGTCGCCGGCAGCGGCGCAGAGGGTCGTGAGCATGTCCTCGTGGGCGGCGACTTCGTTGATCACCGTGCCCGGCTCGATGACGCCCGGCCACTTGATCGCACAAGGAACCCGGTAGCCCCCCTCCCACTGCGTGTTTTTCTCTCCGCGAAACATGGTCGTGCCACCGTCGGGCCAGGTGAAGGCCTCTGCACCGTTGTCGGTTGAATACATCACGATCGTGTTCTCGGAGAGGCCCAGCTCGTCCAGTTTGGCGAGCAGCTCGCCGACCTGGCGGTCGTGCTCCACCATGCCGTCGGCATAGATGCCCAGGCCCGTCTTGCCCGACACACCCTCCGCGAGATGCGTGAAGATGTGCATTTTTGTGGAGTTCCACCAGATGAAGAACGGCTTGCCGGAGTCCTTCGACTTCTCCATGAATGCAAAGGTTTTTTCGTTTACCTCCTCGTCGATCGTCTCCATCCGCTTCTTCGTGAGAGGGCCGGTGTCGGTGATCGCGCCCCCTGCAAAGGAGTGGATCACACCCCGCGGGCCGAAACGCTTCTTGAAGGCAGGATCTTTCGGGTAGTCGGGGTGCTCCGGCTCCTCTTCGGCGTTGAGGTGGTAAAGGTTGCCGAAGAACTCGTCGAAGCCGTGGTTCGTGGGCAGCATCTCGTCGCGGTCGCCGAGGTGGTTTTTGCCGAACTGGCCCGTCATGTAGCCGCGGGCCCGCAGCAGCGTGGCGATCGTGGGATCCTCCTTCTGCATGCCCTCGGGGGCACCGGGCAGACCGACCTTCGTGAGGCCAGTCCGGATCGGCGACTGGCCGGTGATGAAGGCGGCCCGGCCGGCGGTGCAGCTCTGCTGACCGTACCAGTCGGTGAAGAGTGCTCCCTCGCGGGCGATGCGGTCGATGCTCGGTGTCTTGTAGCCCATCATGCCGAGGTTGTAGGCCCCGACGTTGAACTGCCCGATGTCATCCCCCCAGATCACGAGGATGTTGGGCTGCTTGGCGGACTGTGCTGCCGCAGGACGGGCACACACACACACGGCAACGAGGCTGACGGCACACACCGCAAAACGCAGAACATTCATCGGAAACATCACCTGAAACATGGGCAGACTGACTCCAAAGGGATTGAGAAGGCTGTTTATGGCTCGTCCGCGTCAGCCGGCAATGCGGAATCCGCCAAAACCAGGCTTCCATCAGGAATATAGCGATGCCTGGGTCGCCCGCTTACGACCACCAGCCTCAGTCGCAGCACACACACCGCTGCGGCACATCAACAACAAGCGTGGCCGCGTAGGCTGTCTTGTCATATCCCTCGCCGGTTTCCTCAGGCCTCACCAAGTGGGTCACTGCGAGCACGAGCGTACCTTCCTTAGGCGTGTACTGACACCGGCCCTCGGCGTCGGTTCGGCGTTCATACTCAGGATCAAACTCCTCCGCGAGCGTGGCTCCCCGCGGGATAAAGCTCACGACCTGATCAGCCACGGGCTTGCCCTGAAACAGCAGCCGCACAGAGATCGGCATGCCCGGACCGCAGCTGAGAACCGGATGGCTCTCCAGCACGAGTTCCAGCGGATGGCCCAGCGGCCCCGGCAGGCTCTCGCTCGGATCGTGTGGCTGATCGAGCGACTCCGAGGCCAGGAAATAGGTCGTTGCGCTCTTCACCGCCCGCGTGGTGCGATGCAGCGTGTCAAGCGTGTGGGAAACGACATGCAGCCCCTCGACCCCAGGGATGTAGCGGGCAGCGTAATACCCCTCCGTGGGCGCATATCCAAGATCGATCAGGCCCGGGATCAGGTCGGTCCGCTGGCCCTCCGGTGAGATCACCTCGACGGTCGCATCATCAAGCGACGAGAGCTTCCCGGCAAGCGTGAAGTCGCGGTGGTGATTGCCGTGATTGCCCAGCATCAGCGAGACATGCACCACGTCCGCGGGAGACACAGCACGGGCAGATGCCTGAACCCAGGTATCGTGCCCCTGGCTGATCGTAGGAACACAGAACACAGCCAGCCAGACGGCCAGACGCCCCGCATGCGTTGAAAAACCGTTCATCGTTTCATTCCTTTTTCTGTTTGAATCTCAAAGAAAACTCGACACCTAAGAAAACTGTCGCCACGGCCGCCTGCGGCCGCGACGATTGACTCGTTGACGACTACGGCAGCCGATCTGTCTCGCTGCCAGACCGCGTCGCAGCCGCCTGCCATACGGCAAGGCCGATGCCATCGCTGATGAAGCGGGTCGATCCGTCAAGGAAGACCGACTGCACCCCGCCTGGATGCCGGCTGGCTGCCTTGAAGGCGCCGGCCCCGCTGCGGCTGCAGTCGGGGGCGTCGGCGTTGGGGGTGTGGGCGGCATTGAAGCAGGTGGAAAACTCACGGCCCCACAGCCAGGCGGTGCCGCGTCGGCCATGCCAGGTGGAAGCTCCATCGCAGGCCGCCGCGTTGTCGGTGCCAGCCCCCGGCGGCCCACCGCCAAGCTGGGCGTAGTAGCGGTCGCGGTCTGCCACCGGCCGCGGCCCCGACAGATCGTCGGCGGCTCCCCGGACAGCCTCCGCTGACAGCATCGTGTGCGAGGTTCCATCGCGCACCGCCGCAAGCGAAAGATCAGACAGATACCAGAAGACGCCGTCATTGGGGTTTGTGATCGCCCGCAGAGCGGTCGTCCAGCCGCTGCCGATATTCACCATGTAGTTGGTTGGGGCCCAGGTTGCAGTGTTTTCCTGGTAGGCCGTGGGCCCGCCGTCGGACGGGCAGAGAAACATCTGCACCACCGTGGCCGCGGGCTGCGCCTGCACCGGATTGAGGGTCTGCGAGCCACCTGCGCCCAGCATCAGCGGCTCGGCAAAGTTGACCAACGACTGCAGGCTGGCCTCCTCGACGAACGGAAGGATCAGCGATTGCACCGAAAAGGCCCACTGGCTCGACGCCTGCATCCCGATTGGCGGCAGCCGCTGTCGGCCGTTCTCGTAGTTGTGCACGGCCAGCCCGAACTGCCTGAGATTGTTCGCACACGAGATTCGCCGGGCGGCCTCACGGGCTGACTGCACCGCCGGCAGCAAGAGGCCGACGAGCACGCCGATGATCGCGATCACCACCAGCAGTTCCACCAGCGTAAAGCCGTACCGATTCCCCGTGTGCCCCCGGCTCGGGACACACCATCTGCGCAGAGTGATCACGGAAACCTCCTCATAAGGCATGGGACGACGCCCAGCCGCACGGGCTTGCGGGCGCAAGCACACACCGCCGTCTGGGGTCTCAATCTGAAAGCCGAAACAAACGCCTTCAGACCGCCCGGGGAGGAGGAGCATCCGGAGCCGGACGCACAGAGATGCAGGATTCGTCGATCGTCGTCATCGACTCATTCGCCGGAGACAGGCGCACGACCTCGGCCACCGGCAGCGGTGGTGGTCCTGCACCGACCGTGAGCCAGTCCGCCACGATGCCGCCGCAGGCCAGCATCGCCCGCAGCGTCACGGTCGTGGTGTGAGCAGAGTCATCGTCGCTCTCGTTGGCGTCAGGGTGCTGATCTGCCTCGACCGGCGCGGCCGAGGAGTCGCCGCTGTGTGCAGCGGAACAACATGAGCCAGCCCCCTCGCCAGCGGACTCGCAGGTCGGCTCATCGCTGCCTGCGAGCGGCTGCAGCAGCGGTGGCTCTCCGCGAAGCCTCAGTAGCTGCTCAACGATCGGACCCAGCCCGCGGGCCTTTGCCCAAGCCCGCCGCTGGGCAGGCGTGTGGCAGCAGCAGCTTGCATAGCACTGTGCCGCGGTGGAACAGCCACACGGGCTCTGCATGCAGGGAAACGGGATCGAGCAGTCTTTTCCACCCCGCTCCGGTCCGCCCGCGACGCCGGCAGGGAGTGGGATTCCACCAGCCACCAGCGTGTAGCCGATCAGCGAGATCCAGCAGGTGATGCCGTGCACACGGCTGCGGTGGCCCATGAACTTCCCGGAAAACGAACGGCGCGGGACACACCCGCTCCTTGCGTTTGTATCTTCGGAACAGTGCCGTCGCAATCGATCGCCTACTGCGGCCGGGCGAAGTCGAAGCCGCGGTCGACCCAGTCGACGATCGCTTCTCCCTGCACCACTGCGATGTGGCCGTCGGCGTAGGCGAAGTGGCTGCCAGTGCCGTGCCGGGCCAGCTGAATGTCGGCCGCGATCTCCTCGAGCACTTCCTCACGCTCGGGATAGTGATGAAACCATTCGGGCGAATGTGTGTGGTCGTAGTGGGGGCCGAGCAGCTCTTCCTCCTGCAGGTGCGGATCGCTCAGCACCCGCAGGTCTGAAAACTTCTCAAACAGCAGGATCGTCTTGGAGCGAGCCCGGAGCTGCTCCAGCGAGCGAATGCCCGGCGTGCCCGGCTCGTCGCTGAAGGCGAAGTAGCCGTTGGCCACGTAGCTGGTCTTGGGCGTAAAACGCTCGTCTTCATCGGGATAGAAGGGATCGAGATAGGCAAGGCCCGAGCCGGGCATCCCTCGCATCCTCAGGTCGCCGAGCGGATCGTCCGGGCAGATGCGGATCGAGTCGACCCGCTCCACGAACGGCCCGATCGCACCGATCCAGTGGAGGTGATGGCCCTCGTCGTCGTGATCGTGGTCGTCGTCGTGGTCGTCCTCCGCCGACAACGCATGGCCGTCGTGGTCGTCGTCGTGGTCTTCATGGCCGGGATGCTCGCCGCTGGGGAAGCGGCCGCGATGGGCGTCGGAGTACATCAGCACGCCGAGGGTGACCTGGCGAATCTTGTTGCTGCACTGGGTGCGGCGGGCAGCCGCCCGGGCCGACTGCACGGCAGGCAGCAGGAGACCCACCAGCGTGCCGATGATCGCAATCACGACGAGCAGCTCGACGAGCGTGAAGGCCCGCGGCCGCACTGGCAGACCACGCCCTGAACGGACAGGCGACGGAAGGTTTACAACGGCCATGGCTTTCTCCCAGTTCCTGAAACTGCTGTCCGAAACACCGGTTGCCGAGCAGCCACCGCGAGCAAGAAACACCCCAGGCAAAACAGATGATGTCGCAGCACACCTCCATGTGCACCCCGATTGCATGAACCTACCACCTGCCTCGCCCCACGCCAACAGATCGGCTTGGCAGGCCATAATCCTCTGTTCTCGACAGTGTGCCCGACGGCGTCGGCGGACATGGCTGTCGAAGTACGGCTGGCTGGGCTCTTCTCACCGCAGGGAAGGCCTGAATCGTTTCCCCTTCGGATTGAACGGACGGCCTATGCCTCGTCGAGAACTTTCCCGGCCGCAGCAGGTCGTCGATTGGCTCGTGGAGTGGGGGGACGCTCTCGATGAATCGGCATCGATGACGCTGATCGGGTCGGCTGCCTTGTTGTGGCATGCCGCCGAGCGAGGGTTGGATGTTCCGCTGCCGGAGAACAGCATGGACGTCGATCCGGTCACTGATTCGGACGCTCTGGCGTGGATGTGTTACGACGCCCTGATCGGCAGTGAGTTTGAGCAGACCCACGGTTGGCACGTGAACCTTCTTCCCGCTTCGGTCCTGAAGGAGTTTCCCGAAGGGTGGGAAAGCCGGGCGACGCGGCGGACCTACGGTATGATGAGTGTTGTGATTCCAGCCCCGTTCGACATCCTCGTCCCCAAGTTGCGACGCAACGAGCCTCGGGATCGGGCCCACGCCGTGTGGGCCAAGCAACTCGGCATGACGTAACCTCGCTCATGCCAACTCCTCCACAGATGGCACCACGTCAATGCGGAGACTTCTGTATCAAGACGAGTCGCGATTGGAGTACGGGCGACGATTCTGGCGGGATCCAGCCAAACGTGAGCAGCTTCTCCGCCATTGGCTCGACGAGCGTCACCCGTATTCCGACAGGCTTCGCGAGCGTTGGCTGCCGCTGGTGGATCGTGTGCTCCGATCCGAGCCCGATGACGACGACTCACTGGACATGGCGCTCCAACGAGAGGGCGTCAGTCTGCGGGCTGTCGTCAAGGAGATTCCGCCGGTGTTCGGGACGTTCTTCACAGCGACCAGCCTGCCGCGAGAGGCTCATGCCCGCGACAAGAGCATGACCGGAGTGCTCGGCGTGCGGGACGGACGTCCGGCTGGTGCAACAGCCATCGTGCGACGGCCCGCGGGCGACCAGCTCCCCGCAGCCCCGCTTTGATCATATGTTCACGCTTGGTACACTCGCCACCCCTTCGCGAGGAACCCAACGTGCCTGACGCTCCTTCCCAACCGCCACGCATCTTTCGGCTGGCTGCTGTCACCGGCCGCATCCGCGACCTGCTGCTGGAGGTGTCGGCCAAGCGGTTCTGGGTGCGGGCGCAGCTGGTGGCCCGGTCGGCGGCTCGCTCAGGCCACTTCTACGGCGAGCTGCTCGACGTCGATGAAGGCGGCCAGACCGTGGCCAAGATGAACGCCGTGATCTGGCGATCGAGCCTCACGGAGATCCGCCGCACGCTCGAGCAGGCCGGGGCAACCGAGCTGCTCGAAGGCAACCGCGAGATCTGCGTGCTCTGCTCGGTGATCTACCACGAGGTGCACGGCCTCTCGCTGCAGATTCACGAGGTCGACCCCACCTTCGGCGAGGCCCACATCGACCGCAACCGCCGGCTGATCCTTGAGCGGCTCTCTGCTGAAGAGCTGCTCGACCTCAACGGTCGTCTGCCGGTTCCTGCGGCGCCGCTGACGATCGGCCTGATCACCGCCGCCGGCTCAGCTGCCGCCAACGACTTCCTGCGGACGATTGCCGAGAGCCCCTACAGCTTCCGGGTGATCCTCGCCTCGGCAGCGATGCAGGGAGAGCGGCTGGAGGCCGACGTGCTTCAGGCGCTCGACGACCTCTCGCAGCTTCCGCTCGACCTCGTGGCCATCGTGCGGGGCGGCGGCTCACAGGTCGATCTCGCCTGGTTTGACAACGAGGCGGTGGCCCGCAGGATCGCCCAGATGCCCGTGCCGGTCTGGGTGGGCATCGGCCACGAGATCGACACCGGCGTGCCCGATCATGTGGCCCACACCTCGTATAAGACGCCCACCGCGGTGGCCGAAGCCCTCGTGCAGCAGATCGCCGGGCTCGACGACCGCCTGCTGATTGCCGCCGATCGGCTCGACACGCTCTCCAGGCGGCCGATCGAGCTGGCCGAACGGACGCTTGAGCGGAGCAGCATCGGCCTCACCCAAGGCAGCCGCAAGCTGCTGGCCCTCGCCGAATCACAGCTCGCCACCCATCTCTCACAGCTGCGGGCCTCGGCCTTTCAGGCCACATTTGCCCGCGACAGTCGGCTCTCGGAGGCGGCCGCCGCCCTGCGAGCCGGCACGCTGCACCGCACCCGCGATGCCCACAGCCAGCTCATCGAACGCAGCCAGGCGGCTGCCCGAGCCAGCGAGCGAAGCCTCGACCGCCGCAGCATGCAGCTCGCCAGCCTGCTCAAGCGGCTGCGGCTGCCCCGCTATGTCCACACGATTGACGCAGCCGCCAGTCGCCTCGCGCAGCGGACGCTGCGGCTTGAGACCCTCAAGCCGGAGCATGTGCTGCGGCGGGGGTATGCCCTTGTTCGGGATGCATCCGGCCGGCCGGTCACGAGCATTCGCAGCCTCGAGCCCGGCCAGCGGCTGACCACAACCCTCGCCGACGGCTCGCTCGTCAGCCAGGTTGAGTCGACGGCAGCAGGCCCCAGCCCCACCGACCAGCCCACCCCGCCCACCACCTAAGCAGACCCGCTATTTCGAAGGGAGCAAAGACACGATGGCGAAAAAACAGCCGGCACGACTGCAGGCGACAATCCCGACGACCTGCTCGCGACGCTCAGCTACGAAGAGAAGGAGTCGCGGCTCGATGAGATCCTTGTGCGGCTCGACAACTCGGAGACGCCCATGGACGAGCTTGCCAGCGAGGCCCGTGAAGCCGCAGCGCTGATCATGGCGATGCACGCCACCCTCAAGGCCACTCGGCAGGAGATCACAACGGTCTTCGAAGAACTGGAGCGGCACAAGGAGACAATCGCCGACGAGCGGACCGCCGAGGTCGACGAGGGCTCGCTGCACCCGTGAGCAGGCGATAGGTGCCAGCAGCATTCTTGTGCAACTCTCTTGCATAAGAGGGCGTGGTGCGTTAATGGTGATGGGGAGCGTTGTCGCGTCTCCGTTGCCTCCACCCTGCGTGCCGCATGTCAGCCGGTTTTCTGAAAGCGCCGTCGCGTCGCTCGCTGCTGCCTCCGCCGCGGGCGATCACAGCCATCGATGCCTTCATCCGGCAGCCTCTGGTGTTGCTTGCGGCAGCAGCTGTGTGCAGCCTGGTGATCGTCGTCGCCGCCACGCCGCGGGCCCTGCCGATGGCCGGCGGGCTGCTGGCGACGATCCTGATCGGCACCGCCGCCCCCTGGCTGGCCGTGATTGGCCTGCGGGGCCGCGGCCGCTTCGACCGGCAGCGGTGTCGTGTGGGGGAATCGATCCAGGCCGAGGTCTCCCTTGAGGGCCACACCGCGGGCTGGGTTGATGAGAGCAGCATCGAATGGTCCGCCGCTCGCGTCGCCGCCAGCCGCCGCGACGGCAGGCTGCTGCTGGTCACCCTCGTGCCGGAGCGACGCGGCCGATTTCCGAGCAGCCCTCCCCGCGTGGCCACCAACCGGCCCTTTGGTCTTGTCACCGCTGGTCGCAGGATTCCCTTCGACGGAGCGGTGATCGTGCGGCCACCGACGACGCCCATTCGCTTTCCGGCTGCGCTGGTGGCACCTCGGCGGCATGGGCATGAACCGAGCGAAGGAGTGCTCGGCGGCTGCGGCGACATTCTGGGAAGCCGCGACTATCGCCCGGGCGACAGCACCCGCCAGATCCACTGGCCGCAGACGGCCCGTCGCGACCGCCTCGTCGTCTGCGAGCGGCCCGGCAATGGCTCGCCAACGATGCGACTGGTGCTTGCGGTGCACGACCCGCAGCTCCCGCCTGCTGAGGCCTCCGCCGTTCTGGACGCGGCTGTGGTGATCGCCTCGAGCGTGGTCGAAGCCTGGGCCCAGCGGGGTGTGTGCTGCGACCTGGTTTCGCACGAGGGAAGCACGCGTGTCCGCGATCCGCGTTCGCTGGAGCAAGCGCTCGACACGCTGGCCTGCCTGGAGCTGCCGGCAGTTCGCGGCAGCCCTGCCCCCGCTGCAGCCGGCCAGCCCAGCTCCCGCTGCGGCTACGACCTTGAGCTTCTGATCGCTCCCGCAGGCGTGGTCGAGCAGCAGCGGCGGTGCTCAGCCCCTGATCTGCAACCCGGCACGGCCAGGCTCACGATCGGCCTGGCGTCTGGAGACGCTGATGCCGGCGCACGGACGATCCGCCCAGCCAACGCCGCTGATCGGCTGATCCTGCTGCCGGCAACGGCAGACGCCCCCCGCCTGCTCGACGCATGCCTCTCGGAGATCGGCCATGACCCCGACACCAAGCGACGCTGAGCGGCAGCGGTTTGGGCTGACCGCCTGGATGGCGATCGTCGCAGCGATCGCAGTTGAACAGTGTGGCCTCCTGCTGCCAGACCAGGGAGTGTGGTGGGCCCTGGCTGGTGGCTGTCTCTGGACAGGCTTTGCGGTGGTCGTTCGAGTCGGTCCTCGCTGGCTCTTCGGCCGATTGCTTCCTGCGACCGCCCGACAGCAGCTGGCTGCCTCGCCGCTTGTTGGCCGCTGGGGTGCAGCCCTGGGGCGGATGCTCGCTGCTGCCGCTGTGATGGCTGCGGCCGTCGGCACCACCGCGGCCATGGCTCCCGGCGGAGGCAGCCCGGAGCAGCTGCTGATGGCGATCTTCCGCGGCACGCTGCTGGCGCTGGTGGCCACCGGCACGACCCGTGGCGAGGCCCTCGCTGGCGGTGAGCATCACCGTCTTTCTCGTCACCTTCTCCACGATCGTGGTTGAGCATCCGGGAGCCTGGGCTGCTGAGACGATCTACGCCATCGCGGCAGCCGGCCTGCTGGTCAGCAACAGCCGCCGCTCCCTCCCGCAGCCCCACATGCCGCTCCCGCAGCGGCAGTTCGCGGTCCCTCGGCCGACGCAGCTGGCCGCCTGCCTGCTCGTGGTCGCGGTGGTTGCCTGGATCGGCCGCTCAACCGATCGCACCGGGCAGGCCTTCGCCGGCTTCATGCCCTTGTCCGGCGGTGACAGCTGGGCTTTTCCCTGGGCCCACGATGGGGTCGGCGATGGCGAGCAGCTCGTGGCCGCCACCGAGAGCCCGGAGGCGACCGGGCCGGTGGACTCTGATCTCTTCATCACCAGCGAAGAGCCGTCGCTGTATGACATGTTCAACGATCTCTACGGTGAGCCGGAACCGCCTCGCCGGCAGATGAGCCCGGCCGTCGCTCTGCCATCGGAGTCGGTGACGGAGCCCGAGACCAAGCCCGCTGAGAGCAATCATGCAGGCCGGCAGTTTTCCACCCTCCGCAGGCCTCCCCGCCGCCGGCAGTCGCCCGACGACCTGGCGGCCCGGTCGCTGGTGGCGGTGAGCGGCCCGCTGCCGGTGCACCTGCGGCTGGAGGTGCTGCACAGCTTCGATGGCCATGTCTGGCGCACCGACGACACTCCGAGCCCAGCGACGCAGCTGGTGCACAGCGGAGATGGCTGGATGCACTGGCGGCGAGAGCAGACCACAGGCGAAGCCACCGCAGGACACGCCGCAGCAGCGGGCCGGCCTGACCACCACGAGGTTGTCATCGGCACCCTCCGCAGTGAAACCCTCCCCCTGCCGACACGCACACGCGGGCTGCAGATCGACCGCATCGAACAGCCGAGTTTCTATGAGGTCGTCGACGATGAGGTTGCAGCGCTCCGCAATGTGGCCGTGCCCGCGAGCACCGTGATCGCCTTCGAGAGCTCCGCCGGAGGCCTCGACGGCAGCACGCGGTCGCTCCCGGCTGACCTCCTGCCGGCGATGCGGCGGCTGCCGCCTGATGAGCAGACCCACTGGCCGCAGCTGATCTTCCGCCGCTGGGGCATCGAGACCGCCGCGAGCGACCTTAAGTCCCTCAGCTGGGAGCCCGCCCAAGAGGTGGTCGCGCGGCTGCGACAGGAGTATCTGCTCGACCCCGAAGCCCGCGTGCCGCCGAGCTGCGACCATGCCGTCGAACATTTTCTGACCGTATCGCGGCGCGGCCCCGACTACCTCTTCGCCAGCGCCGCCACGCTGCTCTTGCGAGAGCTCGGCTACACAACGCGGCTGGCCGAGGGCCTCTGGATCTCCGCAGCCGACCGCGACCTGCTCACCGGCCGCGCGGTGGCCGATGGCGGGAGCGGCCATCTCTGGTGCGAGGTGCAGACGACCACCGGAGAGTGGATTCCCGTCGAGGCGACGCCGCACTACTCGCTGCGGCAGCCGCCGTGGACATGGCGAAGCATCGGGCAGGCTGTGGCCACGGGCTTCATCGCGATGGCCACCTGGCTTGTGCAGCCGGTGCCCAGCGGGCTGCTGCTGATCATGGCGGTGGTGGCGGCAACCTGGCGGACACTCACCGACCGGCTGCTGACGGTCCTCTGGCGGCTGGCCCTGCTCCGCAGCGGCCGCTGCCCGTTGCGAGCCACCTGGCGACTCCTCGAGTGGCGAGCCTGGCTCGCCGGCTGTCCGCGGCCTCCCCATGTGACCGCACGGCGATGGTATGTGGCCGCCTGCGATGAGGCGGGCGGGTTTATCACCGCGGTCGAGGAGCGGGCCTACGGCATCGGCCGAGAATGCCGAGCTCCCGAAGACCACCGGCAGCTCGCCCGTGCCGCCGAAGGAGCGGTCTCACTGGCCGCGCTCCGCAGCGGCCACGGCCGGCCCCATCGCCGCTTGCGGCGACTGACGCTTCCACGGCTGGCTGCTGCCAGCATGCCTGAAGGATTCCGGACATGACGATACGAACCCTCGAGCCCTCGGTCTCGCCCCAGCGAACGACCGACAGCGTGCGGCAGCAGCTGCGGCGAGCCCTGCGGGGAAAAGACGACGCCTGCGACCTGGCGCTGGCCTGCCTCCTCGCTCGCGGCCACCTGCTGATTGAGGATGCCCCCGGCCTTGGCAAAACGACGCTGGCCAAGGCCCTTGCGGATCTCGCGGGCGGACGTTTTGCCCGCATCCAGTGCACCCCCGACCTGCTCCCCACCGACATCTCCGGCTTCACGCTCTTCAACCAACAGACCCGCGAGTTTGAGTTTCGACCCGGCCCGGTGTTTGCGGATGTCCTCCTGACCGATGAGATCAATCGGGCCACGCCCCGCACACAGAGCGCGCTCTTGGAAGCCATGAGCGAACGCCAGGTGACGATCGACGACACCTGCCATCGGCTCTCACCAAGCTTCTTCGTCGTGGCCACGCAAAACCCGGTTGAACACCTCGGCACCTACCCGCTGCCCGAGGCACAGCTCGACCGCTTCACCATGAAGATCCACATCGGTCACCCGGAGCGGGCCGATGAGATCGCCATGCTCACCTCCTCTGCCGCAGATGAGCCTGACGACGCAGCCGAGCCGCCTCTCGATCGGGCTGGACTGGAATGGCTGCAAGCCCAGGTCGCCCAGATCCAGGTGGCCGAGTCGGTCGCCGGCTACATCGTCGATCTTGGCCGAGCGTGCCGGCGGCGGCTGGGCTCAGCCCATGGGCCGAGCCCCCGTGCCCTGCTGGCCTGGCAACGCGCCTCGCAGGCTTGGGCGTTTCTGGAAGGCCGCGAGCATGTGATCCCCGACGACGTGCAGCTGATGGCGTCTCCTGTGCTCGGGGTGCGGCTGGGGCTTTCTGCCGAGCAGCTGCGGGAAACGCTCGATGGTGTTCTGGCCGACGTCGCCGTGCCCGTGATGACCTGACGAGGACCCTGCCGTGAATCCGCTCAGTCTGTTTGAATCACTCACCCTTGGGGCTGGCTATCGGATGCTCTCGGCGATCGCCCACGCCGCACCCACGATCCTCTGCGGCCTGTTGGTTGCCACCGTCTTTCGCAACCTTGTGGGCGGGAAGGGGATCCGCAGCCTGCTGGCCTCTGGCAGCACCGGGTCGCTGGCCCGCGCTTGGCTGATGGGCATGCTGCTGCCGGTCTGTTCGATCGGGGCGATTCCGATCGCCCGTGAGCTGCGGCGGATGGGCCTGTCGGCTGGCGCTGTGCTCGCCTTCGCGGTGTCGGCCCCCTTGTTCAACCCGATCTCGCTGCTCTACGGGCTGACCCTCTCCCATCCGCTGGTGATCCTCGGCTTTGCCGCGGCGTCAATGGCCGTCGTCTCGCTGACGGGCATCGTGCAGGATCGCCTCTGGCGGCGCGACACGAGTGATCTGCCACCCGAGCCCGCCACGCCCCCGGGCTGGCGACGGCTGGCGGTGCTTGCGCTCACGGGCCTCCGGGAAGCGGCCGGCCCCACGCTCGGCTACGCAGCCGTGGCCGTGCTCGGCGTTGGGCTGCTCACCGCCGCCCTGCCCGCGGGCATCCTGCAACAGTCAGCCAAGGCCTTCAACCCGTGGGCAGCCCCGCAGATGATGGCCATCGGCCTGCCCGCCTACCTCACGCCCACCGACGTGATGACGCAGATCGGCTCGATGTTTGATCATGGCAACTCCGTCGGCGCTGCCTACACACTGCTCTCGGTCGGGGCAGGGCTCAACCTGGGCCTGATCGCCTGGGCCTGGCGGGCCTGGGGATGGCAGCAGGCGGCGGCCTGGCTCGGGGTGCTCCTGGCCGTTGTGCTCACGGTGAGCATGGCGATCGAGCGGCCGCTCTCCTTTCGCGACTCGCCGCCAGAAGATCACACCCACGCCTTCGACACCTTCTGTATGCCCTTCCCTGCCACGACGCCAGATGCAGCCCGGCAGGTCTGGACGCTGCTCTCCGACCGCGTGCCGGCTCACGAATGGACGGCCCTGGGCCTGCTGGCGGCGGTGGTGGTCAGTGGCAGCGTCGTGCGGCGACTCGATCCACACAGCTCGTGGGAAACGCAGCTCTCAACTGCGAAGCCGACTGCTGCCGCCAGGCACGACAGCCTCGACATCATCGTGCCGCCGCCGGTGCTCGGTGCGGTGCTCGTGGGCGCGCTCGTGGCCGCCAGTGTTGGGGCGGCCTACCTCTACTACCCGGCTCCGCGGACCTGCCTGGAAGACCTGCAGTTCACCGAGGCCGAGGTGCACGCCGCCGCGCTCGCTGGTGATCGCCGACGCACCGAGGTCTGGATCGTCGCGCTGGAAGATCTCATCCGACGCACCGAGGTCGGCCTCTGGATCCGGGGGTTTGCCGTCGACGCCGAAACCTCCCAGGCTGCCGCTGCGTTTCGCGAGCGGATCGAAGCGCTTGAGCACGAGGTGCTTGAGCATGACCCCATCGACGCGGAGATGGTCAAGGCGGAGCTCAAAACCGTGGTCACCGCCGGCAGGCAGTACCGCGACCGGGTCCGCGAGACCATCGCGCCGCCCTGCCCAGGCGGCGGCTGAGGCAACCGACCAGCGGCGTCTTGGCGAACCGGCAGTTCCGCTTCGTGTCCGCCCTCATGCGATCTTTGCAGAGGCAGGCTACGGTATCCCTCCGAACACACTCGGAGCCGCCACGCATGACCGCCTTCACACCGCACGCCAGGACACCGCAACCCTTCTGCTGGCCTGGCCGTGGTGGTGGCATCAGCAGCCTCGCCTGCGGTTTCCTCGCTGCCGTCGCCGTGCTCAGTGCGGGCAGCGGCTTTTCAGCCGAGCCTGCCACCCTCGTGGTGATTGCCGACGACCTGATCACGCTCGACCCTCAGCAGCCATCGGCTGAAGGGCTCGCCGCCCGCGGCGAAGAGATTGTTGCTCTCGGCACGGCCGAGGAGATGCGGCAGCTGATCGGCCCCGACACGCAGGTCATCGAGGCGGCCGGCCGCGACGGTCGTGCCCGGCTTCAACGATGCCCACATTCACCCCACGCCGCTCTACGACGAGATGTCGCCCTGGGGCACGATCGACTGCAGTCCTGCCGCCACGCCCACGATCGATGCGCTCGTGGCCCGGCTCCGCGAGAAGGCCGCCGTCACGCCGCGAGGCCAGTGGGTTCGCGGAGGCAGCTATCAAGACACCAAGCTCGGCCGCCATCCCACCCGCGACGACCTCGATCGCGTCTCCACGGAGCACCCGGTGCTGATCGGCCACTCAAGCGGCCATGTTGCCGCCTGCAACTCGCTGGCCCTCAAGGCGGCTGGCATCGATGCCGACGCAGCAGATCCCAAGGGAGGCCGGTTTGATCGCGACGCCGACGGCAGGCCCAACGGTGTCTTGCGGGAATCGGCTGTTGGCATCGTCAAGGGAGCCGGCCCGGAGCGGCCGACGCCCGACACCGCCACCTGGATCAAAGCCCTCCATCGCCGATTCGACGACTACCTCGCCGCGGGCATCACGAGCATCCAGCATGCCGGCACGAGCCTCGCCACCGTCGAGCGGTATCGCCGAGCCCAGGCCGCCAGGCGACAGGTGCGGATCTACGCGATGCTTCGGTCTGGTGAAATCGACGAACTGGAGCAGATCATCGCCGACCATGGCCGCGGCGACGACTGGCTTCAGCTCGGCGGCATCAAGACGTTTCAGGGCAACTCACTCTCCGGCCAGACCTGCTGGCTCTCCAAGCCCTATGACAACCGGCCAGACTACTACGGCATCCCACCCAGCCGATCCCTGGAGAGCCTGATCGACCGCATCAGCGGCATCCACGAGGCGGGCCTGCAGGCATGCATCCACGCCAACGGCGACCGGGAGATCGCGATGGTGCTTGATGCCTACGAAGAGGTGCTTGCCCGCTCTCCCCGACCCGACCACCGCCACCGCATCGAACACGCCAGCGTCTGCCCAGATGAGCTGGTGGCGCGGATCAAGGAGCTTGGCATCGTGCTCGCGCCGCACTCCTATATCTGGGAGCATGGCGACAAGATGGAGGCCTACGGCAGCTGGCGGTGGGACTTCATGCATCCCAACGGCTCAGCCTTGGCCGCTGGCGTGGCGATCGCGGGCAACAGCGACTCGCCGGTGAGCGCTGCGGTGCCGATGCTGCGGATCCAGAGCATGGTCACCCGCACGAGTGCCGAGGGCAAAGTCTACGGGGCTTCCCAGCGGCTCAGCGTGCTCGATGCGATCCGCGCCTGGACCCTCGGCAGCGCCTACGCCTCCCACCAGGACCACCGCAAAGGCAGCCTCACCCCCGGCAAGCTCGCCGACTTCGTCGTGCTCGCCGCCGACCCACGCACCACACCGCCTGATGCCCTCCGCCACATCGATGTGGAGCTGACGATCGTGGGAGGCGAGGTGGTCTATCGCCAGGAAGGCAGCACGCTCCCCGCCCCGGTCGGCCGGCCGCTCTCGCCCGATGCGGCCGCTCCCGCGAGTCGCTAACCCAAGAGGCCCCGAGCTGGCGGCGGCCGTTGGCAAGGCAGCCCTCGCGGACATAATGAGGCCTCGGTCGCGGCGGCCTCGCTCGACTCCCCGCTCTCTCATCCCTGCCGCGAACACATGCTCGACAACATCGGGACTCATCCCCGCACCGACGACCTCCGCATCAAGAAACTTCGGCCACTGATTCCGCCTGCGATTCTGCTGGAGGAGATGCCGGTCACCGACGACCTGGCCACGTCAATCAGCCGACACCGCGAGGAGATCCAGGCGATCCTGCGGGGTGACGACCCGCGGCTGCTGGTCGTGGTCGGCCCCTGCTCAATCCATGACGTCGCCGCTGCCCGCGACTACGCCGCCCGGCTCGCTCCGCTGGCCCACGAGCTTGCCGGCAGCCTCAAGATCGCGATGCGGGTCTACTTTGAGAAGCCGCGGACAACCGTCGGCTGGAAGGGGCTGATCAACGATCCCGAGCTCGACGCGAGCTTCAACATCAACCGGGGGCTGCACGCCGCCCGCGGCCTGCTGGTCGACATCGCCAGGCTCGATCTGGCAGTGGGCTGCGAGTTTCTTGACACGATCACACCGCAGTTTATCGCCGATCTCGTCAGCTGGGGCGCGATCGGCGCCCGCACCACCGAGAGTCAGGTCCACCGCGAACTCGCCAGCGGCCTCTCCTGCGCGGTCGGCTTTAAGAACGGCACCGATGGCCGGGTGGGCATCGCCATCGACGCGATTCGCGCGGCCTCCAAGAGTCATCATTTTCTCTCGGTGACGAAGCAGGGGATGGTGGCCATCGTGGAAACCACCGGCAACCCCGACTGCCACCTGATCCTGCGGGGCTCCGACCATGGCCGCAACGACGATCCCGAGTCGGTCGCCAAGGCCGTTGCCGCCCTCCACAAGGCGGGTGTCAATGAGCGGCTGATGATCGACTGCTCACATGGCAACAGCAGCAAGGATCACAGTCGGCAGCGGGAGGTGGTGCAGAGCATTCTCCAGCAGCGAGCCGGTGGATCTTCACCGATTGTCGGCGCGATGATCGAAAGCCATCTCATCGAAGGACGTCAGGACTGCCGAGATCCCAAAGCCCTCGTCTACGGCCAGTCGATCACCGACGCCTGCATCGGCTGGGAAGAGACCGAAGAGCTGCTGCGAAAGCTCGCCGCTGCGGGGGCGTGAGCCGAACACGCCCAGCGTGGCTATCCTGCAGGAGGTTTCACCGTGTCCTTCGCAGAGCACCACCAGCCCAGGCCGCACCATGCCCCGCAACCTTCTCCTCGTGCTCGGTGATCAGCTCGATGGGGCGTCTGCTGCCTTTGATGGCTTTGATCCCGCGGTCGATGCGGTGTGGATGGCGGAGGTGGCCGAGGAGTCGGAGCATGTCTGGACGCACAAGGCCCGGATCGCGGTCTTTCTCTCCGCGATGCGGCATTTCCGCGAGCGGCTCCGCGAGCGGGGGATCAGCGTCGACTACCGGGAGCTCAAGCCGAGCAAGGCCGCCCGCGAGCCGGCAAGCCTCGCCGAGGCACTCACCGCCAGCATCAAGGCCTTCGGGAAGGCCAGGCAGTCGCCCGAGCGGCTGATTGTGGTCGAGCCTGGCGAGTGGCGTGTTCGGGAGAGCCTCCGCGACGCGGCCGATCGGCTCGGCCTGCCGCTTGAAATCCGCTCCGACCGCCATTTCTTCTCCACGCCCGCAGCGTTTGCCGAGCATGCCGCCGGCCGCAAGCAGCTGCGGCTGGAATACTTCTACCGGCCGCTCCGCAAACAGTTTGACGTGCTGATGGAGCGGGGCGAGCCAGCCGGCGGAGCCTGGAACTTCGACGCCGCCAACCGCGGTGCCTTTCCCAAGAGCGGCCCTGGCACGCTGCCACAGCCCGTCAGCTTTCCACCCGACGCGGTCACCCGCGAGGTGCTGGCCCTGGTCGAGAGCCGCTTTGCCGAGCACCCCGGCCGCCTCGAACGCTTCGACTGGCCGGTCACGCCCGAGGACGCCAAGGCGGCCCTCACCGACTTCATCACGCACCGCCTGCCGAGCTTCGGCACCTATCAGGATGCGATCTGGACCGGCGAGCCCTGGCTCTACCACGCCCGGCTCTCAGCCGCGATGAACCTCAAGCTGCTGAACCCACGCGATGTGGTCACTGCGGCGGAAGAAGCCTGGCGGGATGGGGCGGCGGGCATCGAATCGACCGAGGGCTTCATTCGCCAGGTGCTCGGCTGGCGGGAGTATGTCCGCGGGGTCTATTGGCAGTTCATGCCAGAGTATGAGAAGCGGAATCATCTGGGAGCGGAGCTGCCGCTGCCGAGCCTCTACTGGACCGGCGACACCGAGATGGCCTGCCTGCGTGATGCGGTCGGCCAGACGCTGGAGTATGGCTACGCCCACCACATCCAGCGGCTGATGGTCACGGGGCTCTTCGCGATGCTCTTTGGCGTCGATCCAGCGGAAGTCCACCGCTGGTATCTCGCCGTGTATGTCGATGCGGTGGAGTGGGTGGAGCTGCCCAACACGCTTGGTATGAGCCAGTATGCCGACGGGGGCGTGATGGCCTCCAAGCCCTACTGCGCCAGCGGCGCCTACATCCATCGCATGAGCAACGCCTGCCGCCAGTGCCGCTTCGACCCCAAGCAGGCGGTCGGCCCCAAGGCCTGCCCCTTCACCACGCTCTACTGGGACTTCCTCGCCCGGCACCGCACGCTGCTCGGCTCCAACCAGCGGATGACGATGCAGCTGAAAAACGTCGACCGCAAAGACGCCTCCGAACTCGCCACTATTCGCCGCGAAGCCGACACGCTCCGCGAGAACCTGGCCGTGCCCTCATGACAGCATCGTCACCACACCCCGCTGCCCGCATCGGCATCCTCACCGTCTCCGACCGGGCCAGCCGCGGCGAATATGCCGATGAGGGCGGGCCTGCGATTCAGGCGTATCTCGCCGAGGTGCTCACCTCTGCCTGGGAGCCTCACGCGAGCATCGTGCCAGACGACATCGATCGTATTGCCCAGAGCATCCGCGAGATGGCCGAGGCGGGCTGCTGCCTGATCGTGACCACCGGCGGCACCGGCCCAGCTCCACGGGATGTCACCCCGGAGGCCACCGAACGGGTCTGCTCCAAGCTGCTGCCCGGCTTCGGCGAGCTGATGCGGCAGGTGTCGCTGCAGTTTGTGCCGACGGCCATCCTCTCACGGCAGACTGCCGGCATCTGCGGGCGAGCCCTTGTCGTCAACCTGCCGGGCAGGCCCAAGAGCATCCGCGAATGCCTCGATGCGGTCTTTCCCGCGATCCCCTACGGCGTCGACCTGGCCCACACGGGCCACCCATCGCCGCCGCGGCTGGAAACAAACCCCAAGCGGCTGGTCGCTTTTCGACCGCCAAACGGCTGATCATCGCGATGAGCGACGTCGGTTGAGCTCGTCGATCATTTCTTCTTCCGTAAAGAAGAGCGCACCGACCAGATACACCGCCTCGTTGGCTGTGGCCGTCATCAGCCGACGGTTTCGCACAACCTGAGGACTGGCAATCGCCGCAGCGGTGCAGATGCACAGCACGAGTGACTCGGCGACAAGAACCTTACATCACCGCTCAGAGCCAGCCAAAAACCCCACAGCGTTGGTGTCATGACCGTTATCTCCCAAACGGTCTGCCGACTTAAAACTCGATGTGGAAGCGGGTGCCAAAGATGCCAAACGGGGCCAGCCCGTAGCCCAGCAGGTTGGGCATGCTGCGGATCCAGTTGAACGACACACGGGTGAAGCGGTTCCACCACCAGTTGATGCCCACGGTCGACTCGTTGAGCACGCCGTAGTTGGGGAAGGGGGGAGGTCCGGGTGCATCCTGAAAGAAGCCACTGAGGCGGATCAGCGGATACTCGCCGAGGCGAGCCGCTTCGCCACAGCCGGGGCAAAATAGGTCAGCACGGCATCGGCTCCCGCCCGGCGTATTGAGAGCAGGCTCTCGAGCATCGCCGCCTCGAGGTCGAGCATGCCCGCAGCTGCAGCGGCGTGGATCATCGCATACTCACCGCTGACCTGATACGCGAAGGTGGGCATCCCGAAGCTGGTCTTCACGCGGTGGATCACATCGAGCGCCGTCATCGCCGGCTTGACCATCACCATGTCGGCCCCCTCGGCGATGTCGAGGGCGACCTCACGGAGCCCCTCGTCGCTGTTGGCGGGGCTCATCTGATAGGTCTTCTTATCCGCGGCCCCGAGATTGGCAGCGCTGCCGACGGCACTTCGGAACGGGCCATAGAAGGCCGAGGCAAACTTGGCGGCATAGGAAAGGATCGCCACATCGTCATGCCCGTGCGTGTCGAGGGCTTTGCGGATCGCCCCCACGCGGCCATCCATCATGTCCGACGGCGCTACCACCTGGCAGCCAGCCGCTGCGAGCGTCACGGCCTGGCGGGTGAGCACCTCAACGGTGGCATCGTTGAGAATCTGGCCATCGGCCAGCAGCCCATCGTGGCCGTGGCTGGTGTAGGGATCGAGGGCCACGTCACAGATGATGCCGATCTCGTTGCCGTGGGCCTGCCGCAGGGCCCGCACACAGCGGCAGACGAGATTGTTGGGATCGACAGCGTGGCTGCCGTCGAGTGTCTTCAGGCTCGGGTCGATCACGGGAAAGAGGGCGATCGCTGGGATGCCCAGGCTCCGCGCCTCGGCAGCCGCGTCGACAATGCCCTCGATCGAAAGCCTCGACACTCCCGGCATCGCCGGCACCGCCTCGGGCTCTGCCAGATCGTGCACAAACAGCGGCCAGATCAGGTTTTCCACCGCAAGCCGCGTCTCCGCCACCAGCGACCGCAGCCAGGCATGCCGCCGGTTTCGCCGCAGCCGCGTGGCAGGAAACCGGCCAGGAAACATCCCACCGTCTGCTGACTCGCTCATCCGCTCGGTCCTTGTTTTGTGAGAGTGTCGGCGTCGCTGATCCGACGTGGAGCTTGAACGGGGAAACGGCCACCGACACCGCAGCCCCGCCACACCGCAGCCCGGTCTGCCTCACGATCGGCTATCGACGCACACCGCGGCAGCCAGCTCGGGGGTGTCTTCGCAAGCACTGCCGCGGATCGCTACCGCGCAGGCTTCGTCTGTCTCCCAGACGGCCACCCGCCGGGCCACCACGCCGAGATTGCCAAGCACATTGGGCGCGACCACCTCCAGGAGGTAGCGAGCCATGTTTTCCGCGGTCGGGTTCCAGGGCATCACGAAGTACTTCGTCGGCTCCACCATCCGCACTGCGGCCAGGGCGTTCTCGTCTTCCTCGAAGACGAGGAAGGCGTGGTCCCAGTTGGCATCGAGCCAGCCGAGCATCCGCTGCTTGATCAAGGAGAAGTCGATCACGCGGCCCACCACGTCGACCTCGCCGCCGCCCGCTGCCGGCACCACCTCAATGTCGACCCGGTAGTTGTGGCCGTGGAAAAACGCGCACTTGCTTTCGTGGCGATAGAGACGGTGGCCCGCGCAAAACTTCAGCTGCCGCACGAGGGCCAGCTGCGTTGTCGCGTCGCCACGCTCTGGATTGTCAAACATAGTGAGGTCTCGCACAGCGGAGGGGTTGGTTCTGTGCCACCAGCTGCCGCAGCCTGGCACATGTCAATCGCCACAGGCATCGTAGCGACCTCAGCCAGGCTCAGAGCTGCGTCGGGTTGGGGGCGTCGCCGTAGACCGCCTTGGGGTCAAACGTCTTCTCGCTTTCGAGAAACTCAAGCGCGGCTCCGGCGGCTCGCTGCTCGCCCACCGGCACCTTGCGGTAGAAGCAGGAGCGGTAGCCGACATGGCAGCTGGCGCCGCCGGCCACATCGACCCGCAGCCAGACGCAGTCTTGGTCGTCGTCGATCCGCATCTCGACCACCTTTTGCACGAGGCCGCTGGTCGCCCCCTTGTGCCAGAGGCATTGCCGGCTGCGACTGTAGTAGTGGGCCTCGCCGGTTTCGATCGTCTTGGCGAGCGCCTCGCGGTTCATCACCGCCACCATCAGCACCTCACCGGAGGTGTGGTCGGTGGTCACGCAGGGAATGAAGCCGGCCGCATCAAACTTCGGCGCAAGCTCCGCTCCTTCTTCGACCTGCTCCACGGTCACCCGGTTCCCAAACAGCGATTCCGATTCGTCAGCCACAGCCACACACTTTCCTCATGGTTTTCCGGGGCATTCCACAAGCAGCCCTACGTCCACTGCCAGTGTAACCCGCGTCGCTCCGCGTGCTGCGAGGCCGGCAGAAACCGCACGGCCTGCGGCCCTTCCAGGCTCACGCACCCCACGGCACGCCTCCCACACGCAACGGCAGGAAACGGACGACAGCAGAAGTCCTGAAACTTCAAGGGAACGATCATGCTTCTCCCTGCAGCTCGCTCGCTGGGTCTTGCGGTGGCCTGCAGCCTTCTCTGCTCGTCCCTGGCGGCCGAAGCGGAGGAGAGCCCGCACGCCGGCGGTGAGCAGCAGCGGCCGCTGATCATCGTCGAAAGCGTCAAGCCACAGGGCGGCAGGGCCGCTGTCGCTGCCTACGGCATCACCGACGACGACCTGGCCGCCATTGTGCAGACGCTGCCCACCCTCCAGCGGGCCGTGCCGATCCGCACGCGCGAGTCTCAGGTCCGCGTTGCCGAACGCGCGGCCGAGGCGCAGCTCTTTGGCACCACCCACGACTACGCCATCCTCCATCCGCCGCAGCTGGCCGAGGGCCGCTTTCTGACCGCCGACGATGTGCAGCACCGTCGCAGCGTCGGCGTGCTGGGGCACCGTCTTGCAGGCCTGCTGTTTCCTACCGGCACAGCGGTCGGCCAGACCGTTCGCGCCGGCCGGCACGCC
Source organism: Pirellulales bacterium (assembly GCA_018401745.1). GTDB lineage: Bacteria > Planctomycetota > Planctomycetia > Pirellulales > UBA1268 > M30B53. Next base: position 33,419 of record JAGYJY010000009.1, read on the forward strand.
TTTCTGATTGTCGGCGTGCTGGCGGCCGAGAGCACCTCCCAGCAGCTCGACCTGATCCTGCCGCTCTCGACGCTGCGGTCGCGGTATGGCACGCAGACGGTGACGAGGCAGGCGGGCGGCTTCGAAGTCGAGCGGGTAGAGCTCAGCCGGATCGAGCTCTTGGTGCCTCGCTTCGACACGCTGGCGGCTACCTCCGCCATGCTTGAGCAGCTGCTTGCGCGGCGGCACGACGATCGATCATTTCGCATTGTGACCACGCTCGACGGCTCTGAGCAGCTCGAGCAGACAGAGAGGAGCCCTCGATGAACGGCGTCGTTTCGGCACTGCGGATTGTGTGTTGGTTGGCGGCTGGCTGGATAGCCACGGCTGCCGTCGCGGCTGGCCCTGACGAGCCAGCGCCGGGCCTTCCCGGGCTCAGCCCAGAAGACGCCCGCAGCCTCGCCCAGCGGACCAGCGAGCACATCTTTGAGCAGGGCGTGGTGGAGACCGCTGAGGTGCTTGAGTTTCGCAGCCCGCTTCCCGGGGAGCACCCGCTGGTGTTTCTTGCCGACGATGGCAGCCTGGTCGCCGAGGGCGATCTGCTCTTCGAGCTGAGCCACGATGAGCTGGCCTTCGATCGTGAGCAGCAGGAGCGGTCGTGCCGTGAGGCCCGCGGTCGCCTCGCCGCGGCGGAGGCTGCACTGGCAGCAGCGAAGGCCGCGCTTGCGGCCGAAGAGTCGCGGCTGGCGGCGATGGAAAAGCAGCTGGCGGCCTGTCGGGTCACCGCGCCACGTGGCGGCCTGGTGGCCCACCCCCGGCCGGCGTCGTCCCGCAACAGCCAGCCGCTCGCTGCGGGCACCGCCGTTCGCCAGCAGCAGCTGCTGCTCACGATGCCCGATCTCACGCAGCTCCGCGTGCAGGTGCGGGTGCACGAGTCGCAGGTCGCTCGCGTGGCGGTTGGCCAACAGGTGTCGCTGAGTTTCGACGCCCTGCCGCAGCAGGTCTGCAGCGGCCGCGTGCTGGAGATTGGCAAGGCCCCGGTGCCGACAAGCTGGCTCACGCCTGATGTGGTCGAGTATCCGGTGAGCGTCGAGCTGACCGACCCGCCTCCGCAGCTCCGCCTCGGCATGACCGCCCTTGCGGAGATCACGGTCGGCCCACGGGAATGAGGCTCCACCGCTCAGCCCTCACCGGGCCAGCGCCGGGTTCCAGAGGTTGATCTTCTGCTCGGGATCGAAGGTGTCGGTGAGCGCAAGCGGCTCCACGTGGGCATCGACGAAGAGGTAGTTGCTTACGCCGCCGTGCCGCTTGTGGTCGATCTCGTTCTCAGCGTCTTTGATGGTGGCCCAGTAGTTGCACATCACATGGTCTGCATACGACTCGGGGTTGACCTCCGCCACGAGGACTGTACGGGTGGTCTTGCGAATCGTCTGGAGCGTCCGCCAGGTCGCGGGTCGGCCTTCGTAGTCGTCGCTCCTCGGGTCGAGTTCAAATGAAACGTTCATCCCGTAGGTCGACCGCCGCGGATCGGTTTCCTCTCGCGATGCGCAGCGGTAGGCCTGGTTGAAGACCGCCGTCCAGTCATCAGCGGTCTTCCAGTTGCCCGCCTCGATGAACGGGGCGATCGACTTCGCCCAGCCCGGCTCGCGGTGTTTGGCTGAGCTGTGCTGCGACCTGGGGAACTCCCCGTTGTGCACATCGAGGTACAGATGGAAGGCGATCCCGATCTGTCGCATGGCTGACGCGCACTCGATCCGCCGAGCGGCCTCGCGGGCCGACTGCACCGCGGGAAACAGGAGCCCGATCAGCACGCCGATGATTGCGATCACGACGAGGAGTTCAACAAGGGTGAAACCGGGGGCTGTTCGGAGAGCCGAGTCGACCTGCCGCTGCGGGCAACGGCCGACTCTGCTCCACGAGCGCACCCCGTCCCGGAGGCCGGTGATGCCCTGCATGTTCAGCCCTCCTGCCGACGACGGAAGCGACGACAGCCAGCAAAGCCTGCACCCGCAGCAACCGTCGCGAGCATGGCAAGCGTCGAGGGCTCCGGCACCGCGGCCACGTCCCAGGTGTAGGTCACACTCGCTGGCGTGAAGCTCGCATCCGCCGTTGCCGTGAGCGCAGCAGCGTCGTACTGCGCCTTCCCTGTCGTCGTGCTCGTAAAGGCTGTGTTGGCCACAAAGACTTCAAAATCGGCGGTGTAGGTGCCGCCGGGGGCAGCAGCAGGAAGCACAAACAGGTTGTGCCACATCGTGCCATCCCACAGCACCTGCGAGCCGCTCGTGGGGCTCGTTGCGGTGAAGATCGGATCCCAGAGGTTGAGGCCCGCGTCGTAGTTGTAGGATTCCAGCAGTGGCGAAGACACGCTCGTGAGCCGGATGCCCAGCGACTTCCCAGCGGGCACAAACGCTGTGGTGGTGCCATCGGCGGTGAACTGAAAGCCGTACCGACTGCTGAAGAGGTCTCCTGCTCCCGCATTGGCCGCAGGCGTTCCACCCACGCCAGCCGGCGACCCAAGGTCGGCCCGCCAAGTCGCTCCCGTCGCAAACCAGCTGCCAGGGCTCCACTGCTCCAGCGACTGCATCTGTGGCACGCTTGGAGAAAAACTCACCGAGAGCTGACCAGTGGTCGGATTCCCGAAGTTGTCGGCATTGATGATCGAAAACGTCGGCATGATCATGCCGCCTTGGGCCATCGGGCTTGGGATCGCCGAGATCTCGCCCGCACGGGCCGCCTGTCCGCTGAGCATGCCCCACGTGGCACACGCCACTGCCACAGCCGCACCGAATGCACACACCTTCTTCACGATGAACGTTGTCATGGATCGATCTTTCTGCTGGATGAATGAATCTGTCTGGATCTCTCTCCGCGGAGGCGTTCCGCAGACACACGTCTGCTGGTGAAAACGCCCGCGCTGGAACCTTGGGTGAAAACAGCAGCAGCAGGGAGCTGGCAGCTCCGCCGTGCCGCGAAAGGTTCAGACCGCAAGACCGCGGGGAGGAGGCAGCTCAGGAGCAGCAAAGACCGTCGGTGACGACTCATCGACGAGAGCAATCGTGCCGGTGGAGGCGAGCCCGGCGTGGGTCATCGCCGGATGCAGAGGCACAACAATGGCGATGCCTCCGCTCAGCCAGCCGCTGGCAATCCCGCCGCAGGCGAGCATCGCGGAGAGCACGACGGTGCGGCGGCGGCCAGACTCGGGCTCGTCGGTCAGGCTTGGCCGCGGCCGCCGAGGTCTCAGGAGACCCTGTCGGTCGGCAGGCGGTGTGGCGGCGAGCGATTCGTAGTCAGAACAGATTTCGGCTGGGTCGTGGAGAGCGGGGAGAGCCGGCGACGAGCGTGAAGGCGATGCCGCTGTGGTGCCGGCACAGCACGGGCCCGGCAGCTGATGCTCGCTCGCTGTCACCGGGATCTCGCGCTCGGGCGTTGTGTCGGCCGAGCAGCAGCTCGCCTCGCCCGGTGGATCCGCCGGCTCGGTCGCACAGCACGACGACTTCTGCTGCTGGGATTCAGTCGCTGGCGGCGACGGAGAATCTGGTGCACGGTCTTCGGCAGCGACCCGATGCGCAAGCGCCGTCAGCACCGCCGGCTCAAGCCCGTTGGCACGGGCCCAGGCGAGGAGCTCCTGGGGCGTGTGGCAGCAGCAGGAGGAAAAACACTGCGTCGCTGAGCTGCAGCCGCAGGGCTTGCTCTGGCAGGGGAAGGGCTGCGAGCGGTCCTTGGCCGCCAGCCGTGCAGCCGCGACATCCTCGCCACCGACAGCCATGGTGAGATCGGTCAGTCCTCCGAGGGGAAGCGGCAGCCCCGAAGCCACCAGCGTGTGCATCACCACTGCCAGCCAGCCAACGCGTCGCCAGCAACCGGGCCGAAACGGCCTGCCGAAGGGGCACGGTGTGGTGGGGAGTGAAGGCATCAGGGGGCCGCGGGTCGACCACCTCTCCAACAACGCACCACCGCTCGCTCCTCGCACCGGAGATGACCGCCGCCTTACAGGAGGGAAACCTGCTTGGCTTTCTTCTCGGCTGTCTTCTGTGCTTTCTTCTCGGCTTTTTCAGGTTTACGGGCGATCACTCAGCCGCAGCGGGGTGCGACGCACGCAACCACACCACGAAAGCCTGAACTGCCCAAACCCTCAAAACCACGAGCACAAAACTTGGCGAGAAGGCTGGTCACACCGGCAGAGAAAACCGCACACATGCTGTGCGGAAGCGGCTGCCGTAGAGAGAGGTGCGACGAGAAGCGTGTCTCGGGAGGGATATCGAATCGAGAATCTTTATCTAACGTAGCCACGCCCGTCCCGCCATGCAAACTCGTTGTGAAACCCTGCGGCAGGCGGGAGAAAGGCGGCCGATGCATCGTGTGTGGGCCGGCTGAGCCCGAGCGGCGAGGGAGGCGGCTTCACGGCCCAAGAAGCGCCAGAGGTATGACTGCCACTCCGTCGGGTCTGCGGAAGGCCTGTGGCCCGGTTGAGATCACGACCATATCGAGCAGGTCGTCCTCGAGTTCTCGCTTCAGCCAGTGCAGATGCTTCACATCGGCATCATCGATCGAGCCCCCGAGCTTGACTTCGATGGCCAAGACCTTCCCGTCTGCCCGCTCGACGATGAGGTCGATTTCCCGCTCACCGCGATACGTCCGCAGGTGGCCGACCCGCGCCTCGTTGGCCTGGGCATAGACCCGAACTGACAGCGCGACGAGCGACTCAAACAGACCTCCCACCAGTGGTCCCTTGCCTGGCTGCTGAGCCGCTTCTCCGGCAAGCAGGGTCTCGGGGGTCGCTCCCAGAAGCCGCGCTGCCAGCGCCGGATCGGCCAGATGATGTTTGGGAGGGTGGGCCAGTCGGGCGATCGGATTTCTGCTCGGGATCCAGCCAGGCACCGGATCAACGATCCAGAGGCGTTCAAGAAGGTCCCGATAGGGCCGGGTCGTCTGCCGGCTCGGCTTGTTCCCCTCCCCTCCGGTCGCAGCGTCGCGGATCGTCTCATACGACGCGGAGGTTCCCGTGGCTGCGGCATAGGCCCGCAGCCAACGCCGAACAAGCTCTGGCCGACGCACCCGCAGGCCCATTTCCTCGAAGTCGACGTCTACGATCCGGCTGAGGTAGCCGTCGAGCTGCGCCCGCAGCGGCCGCCCGGTGAGGCCTCGGAGCCCAGGAAACCCAGACTGCAGAATCTCCTCGACATAGTCACGCAGCGCAGAGCGACTCACTCCAGCGACGGGCTGCCGCTGTCCGCTGAGCAGCTCCGCAAGGCTCACGGTCGGCATCTCCCGCTCCCGCTCGCAGAACGACAGCGGTCGCATGCGAAGACTGACGATGCGGCCCGCGCCTGAGTGGGTGCCGGCATTCCCGGGGCTCGCGGATCCGGTCAGCAGAAAGCTCCCGGCTGCGGCACCCTGGTCGACTGCTCGCTTGACCGCATCCCAGATGGGTGGAAGTCGCTGCCACTCATCGATGAGCAGCGGCCGTTTTCCCTGCAACGCCAGATCAGGATCCGCCGAAGCCACTTCGCGTTCGGCAGGGACGTCAAACCGCCTGATGGTTTCCGAAACACGTGCTGCCGATTCGGTCTTGCCAACACCCTTCGCGCCCTCAAGCGTGAGTGCCGGCACGGCGGCCAACAGTCCCGCGAGTTCCGCATCCAAAACACGAGGTATATACCGTTTTTCCTGCATGAAGCACTAGCATACTGTGCAGAATCGCAACTTTCTAATGAGCATTTCTGCGTCTTTCTACTGTGCAAATTTACGAGCCCTGGGTGTGCGTTCATACGCCGCCCGTTGAGATGGTCGAAGAGGCAACTCGGGCCTCGCCGAGGGCTCCCGGTCGACTGCTTGAGCCGTCCGCTCTCAGCCCGCCCGGGCATCGACCTGCAGAAACTGCATCCACTGCATCTCGTCGGCGAGTCGCAACACCCCCAGGCGGTTGGCTGCCTCCATGCCGCTGGCGAACCGCTGCGTCCCGTGTGTAGTGCACAGCCGTTTCCTTATGCCGTCCACCTGCCGGTCCGCCCATGGTTGCCGCGGTCACAGGGTTTCCCACGCGAAGGCTGGGCTCTCCCCCGCGGTCCGCTCGGGCTGAGCCTGAGCTCGCTTGACAATGCTGCAGAAAAGTATACGCTTGCACACTCAATCATGTGGGTAGTGGTGCCCACGCTGGGTTTTTCCGCTTCGTGAGCAGACGGAAAGGGAAGACGATGTCGACCGTCGAAAAGCGGGTGAAGTCGCGGTGGGACTACGCGGCGTACGCGGCGATTCCAGCGGACGGGAAGCGGCACGAGATCATCGACGGAGACCATTTCGTGAATCCCGCGCCGAATCTCTACCACCAGGAAGTCTCACGGCACATCCAGTTTCAGCTCTACACGCAGATCGAGCTGGCAGATTTGGGTAAGGTGATCAACGCCCCCGTCGATCTGCAGCTCTCCGACCACGACATCGTGCAGCCAGATCTCGTGATCGTGACCCGAGCGCGAAAACACATCATGACCCCGATCAAGATCAAGGGCGTTCCAGACCTGGTTGTGGAGATCCTCTCCCCTTCCAATCCTCGCCACGATCTCGAGACCAAGCGCAAGCTCTACGAAAACGCGGGGATCCCGGAATACTGGATCGTGAGTCCCGACGACCATCAGGTCTTTCAGCTGGTCTTGCAGGGCGATCGCTACACCGAATCGGTGGAGACGACAGCGATCACCATGAAGGTCGCCCCCCAGGCCACCGTCGACCTCACCCGGGTCTGGTAAGGCTTACCCCTGCCAACGAAGCCCCGCCGAGCCGGAAGACCGTTGCGGAAGTGCCATTGGCCGGCCTCTCCGTTGCGTCAACGTGCCTCGTTTTGGTTTTTCAAGAGGCCACACGAGAAGCGTTGTCCGCGCTCAGCCCGCCCGGGCATCGACCTGCAGAAACTGCATCCACTGCATCTCGTCGGCGAGTCGCAACACCCCCAGGCGGTTGGCTGCCTCCATGCCGATCGCCAGGCCCACCAGCAGCAGCCCATCAGGCCGCTTCGTCTTGCCGACAAGCAGGCACCAGTTGGTCTCGGTGAGATCGCGGCCGGGAACCATCAGATGGCGAGCGAGGATATTGGCAAAGCCGGTCACGCTCACCTGCTTCGGCCACGTCTGCACAAGCGGCTCATCCCGGCGGGCCACCGCACCGAGCCCCGGCACGAGCGTGTTGAGCACAGCGAAGGTGTCGGTCTTGCTCGGCGGCCGAACGCCTCCCAGCGGTGCAAACACCACCACGCCCAGCCGCCCCGGCACATTCTGCACCCGCAGGTCGAATGGCCCCTCCTCCTGTCGAGGCAGCTCCGAGAGATCGACCAGCCGCGACGTGTCGATCAGGGAATCTTTTTTCTTCTTCCCCGAGAACACCGACCGCACGACAACGATCACGACCATAAGGCCGACGAGCAGAGCAGCACCGACAAGGGTCGGTGAAAAGCCGAGAGCATCTGGCATGGCGAGCAACCTTCCAATCGCTTCGGAAACGCGTGTGCAGGGCCACCGGCGAGCCGGCCATCCCTTCCCCTCAGAGACGCTCGGAAGATTCTCCACCAGGGACGCAACGCATGTCCACCGCAGCCTCACCATCCCGGCAGACGCAACGCAAAAAAAGCTCGCCCTCGTACACCGGTCATGTACACTGGTCACATGAGAATCAATGCCTCTGAGTTTAAAGCTCGCTGCCTCAGCCTCCTCGATCAGGTTGCCGACACCGGCGAGGAGCTGATCGTGCTCAAACGCGGCCGCGTCGTGGCCCGTGTGCTGCCCGCAGAAGACGAACGCCCCTGGCTCAAGCTGCTCGGGTCGGGAACGCTCTGCGGCGATCCTTTCGCGCCGGTGGTGGCCGAGGGAGACATCGACGCGCTGTCCCAGACGCTCTCTCCATCCACCCGCGATGCCTTGCCATGACCCGCCCGCTCCTCGACACCCACATCTGGGTCTGGTGGCTCCTCGGAGACCAGCGTCTGCGAGACCGCGAGCGGCAGGTGCTCGACACGCTCCCGCCGGGGAAACGCCCGCTGATCTGTGACATCAGTCTGTGGGAAGTCGCGTTGCTCGTCCATCTTGGCCGGCTGCAGCTGACCTTTCCTCTGGAAGAATGGCTCGCCGTCGCCGCAAGTCCGCGTACCGTTGAAGTGCTGCCGATCACCCCAGCGAGTGTGAGCGAGATGAACAGGCTCCCGCCTCGTTTCCACAACGATCCCGCTGATCGCCTGATCGTGGCGACAGCAAGGGCCAGTGGCTACCCGCTGGCAACCCGCGACGATCGCATTACGCGATCGCGACTTGTATCGCTGTGGCGGGGCTGATCGTCGCCGTGGCCGCTGGCTTGGTAGAGTCGACGCGTTCTCTGAGGTGCGAACAGACAGCAGGAAGGGCATGTGGCGTATGGTGGTGTTGCTCCGGGTGAACACGCGAGACATCGGCAGCAGCCGATCCATGCTGCGTGCGCGGGGAGCCGCTGAACCTCCTCGGGCTCCCGCCATGAGGGGAAGAAATGACCGCTGGGCTCTCGTCTCGGTGGCTCTGATGCTCGTCGGCTGCACGCGGCAGCCCCCGCCGATCGCCGAGCTGCCGCCGCCGGAGGTGAGCGTCGCCCAGCCGGTCCGCCGGGAGGTGCTCGACCATGTGGTCTTCACGGGCAATGTCGAGGCGGTGCACGAGGTGGAGATCAAGGCCCGTGTCTCCGGCTTCGTCACGGCCGTGCACTTCACCGATGGCCAGGCGGTGAGCGATGGCGACCTCCTCTTCACGATCGACGAGCGGCCCTTCGAGATCGCCCGCGACTCCGCCACCGCCGAGGTTGCCAAGCAGGAGGCGATCCTGGCTGAGCAGAAGAGCGAAGTCGTCCGCAAGGAGAAGCTGCTGCCCAAGGGGGCCGTCACCCAAGAGGAGTATGAAATCGCCGTCGCCAAGCGGGATGCCAACGCCGCCATGCTCGCCGCAGCCAAGGCGCAGCTGGCCCAGGCAGAGCTCGACCTCTCCTTCTGCCGCGTGACCTCGCCGGTCACCGGCCGCATCAGCAGGAGGTTTGTCGATGTGGGCGAGCTGGTCTCGGGCACCGAAGCCTCGGCCACCCGCCTGACAGCCGTCGCCAGCATCGATCCGGTCTATGTGGTCTTCGAAGCCGACGAGCGGTCGGTGATCCTCGCCCGCCAGCGGGCGGCGGCCAAGATGGCCGACACGGAAGAGCAGACTGTCGAGTGGCGAAACATTAAGGAGCTGGCGATCCCCGTCGACGTGCAGCTGGTCACCGACGAGGGCTTTCCGCGGCGGGGCGTGCTCGACTTTGTCGACATCGCCGTCCTCGCGGGAACCGGCACGGTCCGCTGCCGGGCGGTGCTGGAAAACCCCGAGCGGCTGCTGATGCCGGGCATGTTTGTGCGGGCGCGGCTCCCCTTTGGCGACCCGCGGTCGGCCCTGCTCGTTCCTGAGCGGGCAATCGGCACCGATCAGGGCAACAAGTTTGTGTATGTGGTCGACGACAACAACCGCGTGGCGATCCGGCCGGTCAGCCTCGGCTTTCTCAGCGAGGGGCTGCGGGTGATCGATGCGGGGCTCAGCGAGGCCGACCGCGTGATCACCAGCGGCCTGACCCGTGTTCGTCCCGGCATCACCGTGCGACCCGACGACGCCTGAGCATGTTCTCCCATTTTTTTGCCGACCGGCCCGTCTTTGCCAGCGTGCTCTCGATCGTGATCGTGATCGTGGGCCTGGTGGCACTTGCTGGCCTGCCGGTGGGGCAGTATCCCGAGATCGCCCCGCCGACAATCTCGATTCAGGCGGTCTACCCCGGCGCGAGCGCGAGCATCGTGGCCGACACCGTAACCACGCCGATTGAGCAGGAGGTCAACGGTGTTGAAAACATGCTCTACGTCTCGAGCAAGAGCAGCGGCGATGGCATCGCCACGATCGACGTCACCTTCACCCTCGGCACCGACATCGACCAGGCGCAGGTGCTCACCCAAAACCGGGTCGCCATCGCCGAAGCCAAGCTGCCTGAAGAAGTGCGTCGCCAGGGCGTGACGGTCAAGAAGAAGTCGCCGAGCATCCTGCTGTGTGTAAACCTCACCTCGCCCGGCGGCCGCTACGACCAGCTGTATGTCAGCAACTACGCCACGCTGCAGGTGAAGGATGCCATCGCCCGGATTGCTGGCGTGGGCGACGTCGCTTTTCTCGGCGGCCGCGACTACGCGATGCGGATCTGGCTCGACCCCGACAAGCTCGCCTCCCGCAGCCTCTCCGCTGGCGATGTGGTGCGGGCGCTCCGCGAGCAAAACGTGCAGGTGGCCGCTGGGCGACTCGGCAGTGAGCCGACCGCCGGCGTGGTCGACTTTCAGCTGCCGATCAACACCACCGGCCGGCTGCCAACGGCGGAAGAGTTTGCCGAGGTGATCGTGAAGGCCAGCGAGGGCGGCTCCGCAGAAGGGCCCGCGCGTTCTGCCGGCATCGTGCGGATCCGCGACATCGGTCGGGTCGAGCTCGGCGGCAAAGACGAGGAGATGGCCAGCCGGCTCGACGGGGAGCCCACGGTCACGATCGCCGTCTTCCAGCTGCCCGGCTCCAACGCGGTGGCCACCGCCAAGGCCATCCACGGCGAGATGGCCGCGCTTGCCCGCGACTTCCCCGAGGGCCTCAGCTACGCGATCAACTACGACACCACGGTGTTTGTGGAGGAGAGCGTGCAAGAAGTGATCAAGACGCTCTTCGAAGCGGTCGTGCTTGTATTTCTCGTGGTGCTGATCTTCCTGCAGGACTGGCGGGCCACGCTGATCCCGATGCTCGCCGTGCCGGTCTCGCTCGTTGGCACCTTGGCGGTGATGGCCGGCCTCGGCTTCTCCCTCAACAACCTCTCCCTGTTTGGCCTCGTGCTGGCGATCGGCATTGTGGTCGACGACGCGATTGTGGTCGTGGAGAACGTCGAGCGATGGCTCTCGCAGGGGCTCTCCTCGCGAGAGGCGACGCGGAAGGCGATGAGCGAGGTCTCGGGGGCCTTGATTGCCACGTCGCTGGCCCTGGTCAGCGTGTTTGTGCCGACGGCGTTTATCGCGGGCATCAGCGGGGAGTTTTACAAGCAGTTTGCCCTCACGATTGCCGCCAGCACCGTGATTTCCACCTTCAACTCGCTGACGCTCTCGCCGGCGATGGCGGTGGTGCTCTTTCGCGGCCACGAACAGGAGTCGGCCGCACACACCCGGTCGGCTGCCGCTCGCCAGGCCCTGCCGCAGGCGGGCGTGGCTCTGCTGGCCGGCCTGCTGGCGATCTGGCTGGTCGAAGACCGGGCGGTCGTGGCGGCGGGCAGCCTGCTGCCTGGCGGTCTTCCCGAAGCGGGTGCCGGGCAGGCTCTCCAGGGCGGGCTGTCGCTGGAGCTGCTCAGCTGGATCGTGCGGCTGACGGTGTTTTCCGCCGGGTGCGGTGCGGGCTGGCTGGCCGCTCCGCTGGTCAACCGGCTGCTGGCGGCCTTCTTTCGCGTCTTCAATCTCTTCTTTGCAATCACCACCGGCGCCTACGGCGCCGCCGTCGGCAGGCTGGTGCGGCTGAGCATCGTGGTGATGGCGGTCTATCTCGGCCTGATGGGGCTGACCTACTTCGGCTTCACGAGCGTGCCCACCGGCTTCATCCCCGAGCAGGACAAGGGCTACCTCATCGTCGACTGCACGCTGCCGGAAGGGGCGAGCCTGCAGCGGACCGATCCGGTGGTCAGGCAGCTGGAGCAGATGGCCCTGGAAACCCCCGGCGTCGCCCACGTGATCTCCGTCACCGGCTACTCGCTCGTCTCCAGCGTCAATCAGTCCAATGCCGGCGGGATGTTTGTGCTGCTTGAGCCGTTCACCGAGCGGCGGATCGATGCCACGAAGTCGGCCAATGCGGTGCTTCGAGCGCTCCGCGCGAAGTTTGCCGCCATCCGCGAGGGCAGGGTGGTGGCCTTCGGAGCGCCGCCGGTCGACGGCCTCGGCCGCACCGGGGGCTTCAAGCTTGAGGTTCGCGATCGCACCAGCCAGGGGCCTGAGGCTCTGGATGCCGCAGCCAGGGCCCTCGTCGAGGCTGCCGCAGCCCAGCCGGGGCTCGCGGGCGTGTTCACGAGCTTTCGGGCCGACCAGCCGCAGCTGTTTGTCGACATCGACCGCACCAAGGTGAAGGCCCAGGGGATCGACTTAGAGGAGGTCAACCGCACGCTGCAGGTGTTTCTCGGCGGAGCCTACGTCAACGACTTCACCGCCTTCGGCCGCAACTGGCAGGTCAAGGTGCAGGCCGATGCCCCCTTCCGGATGGCCGCAGAGGCGATCCAGCGGCTCAAGGTCCGAAACGCCGCCGGCGAGATGGTGCCGCTGGCGGCGGTGGCCACGATCCGCGACACCGCCGGCCCCGCGATCATCACCCGCTACAACCTCTATCCCGCCGCCGACATCTCCGGCGGCACGCTGCCGGGCACCAGCTCCGGCGAGGCAATCGCTCTGCTCGAGGCCCTCGCTGCCCCCCGCCGGCCGGCAAGGGCACACTCCCACCCGGCATGGACATCGAGTGGACGGAGCTGGCCCTGCAGCAGATCCTCGCTGGCGACACCGCCACGTTTGTGTTTCTGCTCGGCACGGTGTTCGTGTTTCTCGTGCTTGCCGCTCAGTATGAGAGCTGGTCGATGCCGCTGGCGGTGATCCTGATCGTGCCGATGTGCCTGCTCGCGGCGATCACCGGCGTCTGGGTGGCGGGCATGGCCAACACGATCTTCACGCAGATCGGCCTGGTGGTGCTCGTCGGCCTCTCGGCGAAAAACGCGATCCTGATCGTGGAGTTTGCCAAGCAGCGGGAAGATGCGGGGGTGCCCCGCGAGGAGGCGATCCTGCAGGCGGCCACCGACCGGCTGCGGCCGATCCTGATGACATCGCTCTCCTTTATTCTGGGGGTCGTGCCGCTGCTCTTGGGCCGGGGGGCCGGGGCGGAGATGCGGGTTTCCCTGGGAACCGCCGTCTTCTCGGGCATGCTCGGCGTGACCGTCTTCGGCATCTTCTTCACCCCCGTCTTCTACTGGGTGGTGATGCGGCTCGCCGGCCGCCGCCGCTGAGCGTTCACCGCCGCGGCAGCGGGTTTTTCCAGCGAACGCCGGGAAAGCGACCAAAGTCGAGGTCCGCCGTGTGGATCTCGGCCCGATACTCAAGGGCCAGGGCCGCAATGTGAGCGTCGGTGGTCAGCGCCCCACCTGCCCCTGCCGCCCGCAGGCACGTCACCAGCGACGCCACATGGCCACCCCCTGGGGAGATCAGCCGCACGACGGGAGCTGTAAACCACGCCTCCACCCGCCGGCAGCTCTCATCCACGGAGAGAGGCTGCGCTAGCACGCGTGACGAGGTCGTCAGACGCAGAAACGCGAGCATCACCACCACAGGAATGCCCACATCATCCCGTCCAGTGAGCAGTGACTGCCACCAGACGGCCGCGGCGGCGTGGTCCGGATCAGCCTCGTTGTGGGCGTAGATGATCAGATTGGCGTCGGGAATGATCATCGCTCACGGGTGCCGGGGGCTGCCTCATCGATCTCCATCTCGTCGGCCAACTGCTGCAACCGCCGACGGTCGACACCGGGCTGATAGTCGGAGCGAAAGGGCATGAACGCCAACTCCGCGGGGACCGCAGGCGGCCCACCAGCCAAGCCGCGTCGAATCGCGTCGTTTACAGCCCGCTTGAAGCTCACCTGACTCTGGACCATCTCCTTCTTCAGGAGCGTGAGCGTGTCGGGGTCGAGGGTGATCGTGGTTCGCATGAGAGCATCATAGCATCAGCACTCCTGCAATCACGATGCCTCTCGCTCACGAATGCCCGAGACTCACGAAACGGGACGGGTCCGCGGGTGCCGGAGGCACCTCGCCGCAGGCGAGGCCGCTTCGCGGCCCGAGGACCCGTCCCGCTTGCGCCGACGTTTTCCGCAAAAAAGCATCGACGCACCACATTTCTACGGTTTTTGGCACGCGACGTGCACCGTCCTCTCCGTAGCAGATTTTTTGAACCCATTTCACGGAGTTGGTGACACGACAAACAGGCGTCCAAACACCTAGAGAGCAGCTTCCCAGGGCCCTGCGTGGGTATTTGGGTGAGTTGCGCGGCTTGGCATGGCTTGAAAACCGTGCTTTGGCTGTGTTGTAGGCGAATTTGGGCGGATGAGGCCCTTGAGGCCATCCAATGCGCTCCCGGAGCGGGCCGATCTCACCATTTTGGTGAGAACGCCACCGTTGTGGTGATGTCTCACCATTGTGGTGATTCACCATTTTGGTGATCACCAGACGGGTGAGGTGCATCACCACATTGGTGATCGCTTCACCAGACGAGTGAGACCTGCATTTTTGCCGGGAATTCACCCACCTCAGGAGGGAATAGCCCTCACACGGGTGGTGAGCGTGAGATTTTTGTGCCTCTGCGCACCTTTTGGCACGGCATCTGCTTCCCCATTTCTTCCGTTCACCCGGAAGCCTTGAGGAAAGACAGAAATGCTCGTCGCCAGCCACCTTCGCCACACCGCCCGCCGCCTCGCCCGCCACGCCGTCAAGGCTGCCTCGCTCATCGTGGCCCTCGCCGTCTTCGCTCCGCACGCGGCCGCTCAGTGGACGCCTGGCAGCGAATACATGGCTTCGACGCTCGGAGCTGGCTCCTACTTCAACGCCCCCACCTTTGACGGCACTGCCGTCGGCTCGGGTGCGATGTCGATCGAGGCTTGGGTCAACCTCGGCTCGGGAGCCGATGCTGGCATCGTCCAACTGGAAAATGCGTTTGGCAACTCCATGTCCCTCTACACGGTCTGGGACGCCGGGAGTTCGAACCACCGCCTCTTCTACAAGAACACCAACGGCCCGTCCGCAGTCGATTTCGAGGCCTCGACGCGGATCACCCCCGGCACCTGGACGCATGTCGTCGGCTCCTACGACTCCGACGATGCCTTCGTGTTCGTCAACGGCACGTCCACCACAGACGGGTCGTGGAGCGGTGACTTCGGTGACGGCAACCGCTTGTTCAACACCAACACCTGGGGTCGGACCACCGCAACCGGCAGCACGCTGGATCTGGTCGGCCAGACGTCCGGGCTGCGGGTCTGGCGATCGTCGATCACACCCACAACCACCAACAGCGTTGTCAACTTCGACCTCTCCGGTGCCGGTGTGACGCTCCTGGGCAACTTTCAGGTGGGCACGAACGGCAACACCACACCTCTGGTTGGTTCGCCGGTCGGGGGCAGCCTCTCCGCTCAAGGAGCAAGCGTTGGCTACACCAAAAACGGCACTGGCACCGTGACGGTGACCGTCGACAACTTCCAGCAGGGCCCGATCACGATCGAAGATGGCACGCTCGCTCTCGGCAACAACGGCACCGCCGGCTGGCTCAGCGGCAACGTGACCAACAATGGCACACTCAGCTTCAATCGCTCCGACGTCCGCGATTTCACCAACGTGATCTCCGGAACGGGTGCGGTCACAAAGCTGGCGAGCAGTAAGCTGACGCTCTCTGGTGCCAACACCTACACGGGAGCCACGACCGTCTCCGCCGGCACGTTCTCGCTGACCGGCAGCATCGCGAGCGCCGCTACGGTGGCAGCCGGTGCAACGTTCGAAGGCAACGGTATCAGCACCAGCAGCATCGCCGGAGCAGGCTCCGTCGCACCGGGCATCAACGGCACCACGCCCGACGAAGGCATCCTCACCTTCAGCAGCCTCGACCCTTCGGCCAACACGTCCTTTGACCTGGAGTTCACGGCTACCGACCCGACCTACTCCGATGCCACCAACAGCGGCAACGACCTCATCCGTCTGACGGCAGCCACGGGCTTCGACGCCGCCATGACCTCCGCCAACGTGATCAACATCTACCTCAACGTCAACAGCCTGACCTTCGGTGATCAGTTCCGCGGCGGCTTTTTCACCGACACCCGCAGCAACTTTATCAGCTTGCTCCAGGACGCCACCGTCAACTACTTCCTCAAGGATGCCGGCGGATCCACCACCTACAATGGAGTGAACTACAACGACGTCTCGAGCCTCGACTGGGTCCTGCAGACCGCCCCCGCGACGGCCAACTTCGCCGGCGGCACGGTCAACGGCCAGGTGCTCCAGGTCGTGCCGGAGCCCTCGAGCTTCGCCCTCGCTGGCTTCGCCATCGCTGGCCTCGCCATCGCCAGCTACCGCCGCCGCAAGGCCGCCGCCAAGAAGGCAGCCTGAGCCACGCACCGAACAACCACCACACCAAACCACCACTGAAACCCCGGCTCGGCAGAGTCGGGGTTTTTCATGCGCCCGCTAGGAAGCCAGAGGCTGCTGAAGGCTTGCTAACCTCGCCGCCTCCCGCCGCGGGGTGGACCGTAGGTGACCGGATTGAACGGGACAGGTCCTGGGGCCGCACAGCGGCCTCGGCTCCGCCGAGGTGCCTCCGGCACCCCAAGACCCGTCCCGCTTGCTCCCCGACTTCCCGCACGCAGAGCCCTCCGTAGCCCACGGCCGCAGATCGCCGCGAAGCGGCGAACAGGCCATCCTCAACA
>JAGYJY010000010.1 GCA_018401745.1 Pirellulales bacterium
GCGCAGCACCCGCACCCTCCCCGCTTGCGCGGCCCCATCCAGCTGCGTCCCCCGCCCCCGGCCGCAGATCGCCGCGAAGCGGCGAACAGGCCGTCCTTAAACCCGTAAGCGAGGAGGGAACGGGACGGGTCCTCGGGCCGCGAAGCGGCCTCGGCACAGCCGAGGTGCCTTGGGCACCCGAAGACCCGTCCCGCTTGCGCGCCCCATCCAGCTGCGCCCCGCCGCCTCCCCCCGGCCGCAGATCGCCGCGAAGCGGCGAACAGGCCGTCCTTAAACCCGTAAGCGAGGGGTGAGCCCGGGCCGAATGAGCCGGCCTTGCAGTCGAGCGCAGCCCGGAGGGCGAAAGCGAGAATGCACGAGTGAGCGAAGCCAGGATGGCGAAGCGAACGCTCGGCGAATCGGCTTGGGCTCACCCCGAGCGACCCCGAACGCTCGGCGAATCGGCTTGGGCTCACCCCGAGCGACCCCACCAAAGCGGCTCGCCGCTACCTCACCCCGCTGCCTCACGCCGCCGCCTCACGCCGTTGCGTCATCAGCGAGACCGCAATCAGCGTGACGAAACCAAGAGGGATCGTCACCAGGCCCGGCTGGCTAAATGGCACCAGCGAAGCGTCGCCAGAGATCCCGTAGACCTTCTCGAAGGTGTCGGCTGAGAGGAGGATCCAGCCCAGCGACGCGATCATGCCCACGCTGACCGCCGTGATCACGCCCTGCTTGGTCGTCTTCGGCCAGAAGAGCACCATCACCAGGGCCGGCAGGTTGGCGCTGGCGGCGATGTTGAAGGCCCAGCCAACGAGAAAGCTGACGTTGAAGTTGCGAAAGAGGATGCCCAGGGCCATGGCTGCGATCCCGAGAAACACAGCCGCAATCTTGCCGCAGCGGACCTTTTCGTGATCGGTCAGTTGCCAGCCGCAGACGTTCTCCAAGAGGTCGTGGGCCACGGCACCGCTGCCGGCCATGATCAGCCCGCTGACGGTGCCCAGCACGGTCGTGAAGGCGATTGCCGAGATGATCGCAAAGAGCGTCTCGTTGAAGCTCTTGGCGAGCAGGGGGGCGGCCATGTTGGAGGTGGTCGGGTCGAGGCAGTTGCTCGTCATGGCAGCCAGGCCGAGGTAGAGCGTGAGCACGTAGAAGCCGCCAATCGCGGCAATGCCCACGACGGTGCTCTTACGGGCCGATGCTCTGTCTTTGACGGTGTAGTAGCGGATCAAAATGTGGGGTAGCGACGCCGTCCCGCAGAAGAGGGCGAGCATCAGGCTTGCGAAGTTGAGCTTTCCGACGAGTGTGCCGTCGCCAAGGCCCTTGAAGTAGCCGCCGGGCACGAGCAGTTCGCCGCCGCGGTGTTCCACGGGATAGAAGGTGGTGTGGGTGCCGGCCTCATCGGTTTCCACCCGCTTGCTCCAGGTGACCACCGTCGCATCCTCAAGCGTTGCCAGATACGACAGCGGCCCGAGCGGGCCGGTCGTGGTCTTGCCATCTGGAAGAGCCAGCACGCTGCCCACGGGCCGCAGATCGTGATCGGCGTTCTGGGCCGCTCCATCGATCAGCACCTGCCCGTCGGGCGTGACCGTCCGCACCTGCTCGGTGAGGTCTGCGGTGTTGACCGAAAGTCCGCGGCCCAGAATCATCACCACCAGCACGCCGCAGACGATGACCAGCAGAGAGCCCTTGATGAACTGCACCCAGGTGGTGGAAACCATACCGGCGGTGACCACGATCCAGGTGACGGTGGCCCCCACAAGAATCACGCCCCAGGTGTGCGGCAGACCCAGCAGCGGCGTGATCAGGTCGCCGGCCCCAACCATCTGCGGGATCAGATAGAAGATGCTCACCACCAGCGTGGAGATCGCCACCACGAGTTTGATTCCCCGGCTGTTGAAGCGGGCGTCGAGGGCGTCGGCGAAGGTGAACTTGCCGAGCGACTTGATCGGCTCAGCAATCACAAACAGGGCCACAATCCAGCCGGCCAGAAAGCCGATCGAGTAGAGAAAGCCGTCGTAGCCGTTGAAGGCGATCAGGCCGCAGATGCCGAGAAATGATGCAGCGGAAAGGTAGTCGCCGGCGAAGGCGATGCCGTTGACAAACCAGGGCACCTGCCCGTGGGCGGCGTAGTAGCCGGTGGCCGACTGTCCGCGGCGGCCGAGCCAAAACGAGAAACCCACGACACCGCCAACAAAGACGGCAAAGATCACAACGGCGGTCACGGAGGCTTCATACAGCATGATCGTCCTCCGTCGTGCCAGCGAGCATGAACACCACAGCCAGCACAATGGCCGCCACGATCAGGCCCAGCCCCGAAAGGATCGCCAGGTTGACGCCAGCCACAGGTCGCCACGACAGGGCGGAGGGCCAGACAAGCACAAGCCCCATGAAGCCCGCGTACATCGCCACATACGCGATGAACAGGGCCATCCCCAGGCGGTGCACTTTCTGTCGCCTGGGTGGGTGTGCTGGCGGCTTCTGCCGCGACTCGACAGGCTCCTCATCCATCGGGTGGCTCCTTGAACATGTCCGCATGCGGTGAGACGGAACCACGTTTCCGCAGCAGCTCGTTCTCCCCCAGTCGCCATGAGTGTAGCGTCACGCGTCGGCACTGCGGGCCGAGCAATCCTCAGCATCAGCGGCGTGCGCCAGCCAACACCTCGCCATGTCGAGCCTGCTGCGGCTACCTCAGGCCGGCGCTGGTCACCTTCGAGGTGCCGATGGTCATCGACTGGCTCGGCCGGCCGCCCTGGCCACTGGGCTTCTGGAGAAACCGTGGCAGCTCAACCCGCTGGAAGAGTTCGTAGTCGGGCTTCTCCCGCTTCTTCAGCCAGTCGCCGATGTTCTCCCCGTCTTCGAGGTTGAAGAAGATCACCGGCCCTCCGGGGACGTTGGAGGTGGAGGTCTGCCAGAGCACCTGCCCTTCGTAGACATACTTCAGCCTCGTCACATACTTCTGCACCGTGTAGTCGCCGGAGTTGCGCAGCGAGAGCGTTTCCTGAGTCGGCCCCTCGACGCTGGCCACGAGCACGATCTTGCCATCTGGCTCCGCCACACTGCCGCTGGCAGCCACCCGCTTCACGAGCCCCTGAATCGCCCGGTTCTGCTCGGCGACGTTGGGCAGACCGCTAACATCCAGCCGCACCCGAGTTCCCTCCTTGAGCACAAACAGGTTGGGATCGCTGGAGGCCTTCGCGAGCATGTTGATGGCGCCCGGATGCGGGATCTTCATCGGCAGCAGGCCGCCAGTCTGATCCTCAAACGTGCCGAAGTAGGTCCACGGACCTGCCGTCGTCACCTGTTGCTGGCCGGAGTAGGTCCATAGCAGCACCTGGTTTTCCACACCGATCAAAAACTGATTGCCGCCCAGCACGTAGTCTTCGTCGGGAAAGTCGATGCCGGTAAAGATGTGCACGCTGGGCACCTTCATGTCCTGGATCGTGTCGCCGTTTTCAGTGTTCCAGACCAGCAGCCGATCCTGCGCAATGCAGGCCAGCCGCTTACCGCTGGGGCTGAAGGCCACCTTCGGGTCGTGGAGCCGGTCAGGCGTCGGCTGCTGGGCGACCACCTCCATGGCTTCAACATCGAAGATGCCCACGTTCTGCCCGTCGCACCAGGCAATCAGCCTGCCATCAGGGCTCAGCGCCGGCCGGCCACCGGCGGGCAGCCTGGCAATCGGCTCGCAGTCGGGAAACGACCAGACCACGAGCATGCCATTGCCAGACGTGACAAATCGGTCGTCGCCGAGAAACCGTGCCCACTGCACGTCGCGGCTCCCATTGCGGGCGTCGTCGTGGGGAATGAAAGAGACGAGTTTTCTGACCGAACGTCCTCGCAGCTGCCAGATCTCCAGCCGGTCGGCATTGCCGAAGCCAAACTCAGCTCGCCGCATGATCACATGCTCACCGTCGTTGTGCAGTGCAAGCGGCGCCATCCGGCCGGTGCTCGCGGCAGTCGTCGCCTTGCCCCGCTCGAGGTCACACACTGAAAGCCTCAGCGAACCCTCCGGCTTCGGCTCATCCAGCGTCGTGACCACCAGCGCGTGCCGCTGGTCGTTGGAGATGGCAATCTCCAGCACCTTCTCAAAGAAGTTGGACTTCCCAGGAAAGGCCGTTGGGCGTGGCTCCGCGATGCCAGCGACCGGCTCGCCGAGCGTCACCTTCCAGCTCCCGCCGCCAACGCTGGCGATCAGCTCCGAACGCTGCAGATCGACCTGCAGCTCTCGGGGTGGGCCCGAAGGACCGTCGTCTTCATCGTCTCCGCTGCGACGCGACCTGACCGACGGCCGGCCGCCTGAGGGCCCCGATCGCTCCTTGGTTTCAAACGGGCTCATCTCCTCACTGCCGGCTGGCTTGAATGGGTTGTCGTCGGCCATGCTGAGGAGCTCCTTCACACGCTCCTGGCTGGCTGTGTTGAGCTTGGCCAGCGGCACCTCCACCTCGTCACCGTTCGCCTTCTGAAGAGTGACCACGCCGCCGACTTCGCCCACAAACGAGGCCTCGATCGTGTACTTGCCGGTCGCGTCGACCCACTTCTCGATCTCCGCAGCCTGCACCTGGCCGACAGGTCCATCTGCAAGCAGAAACAGCACCCCAGCAGCCGCTGCGATCGTCCGCCAAACAGCTCTCTCCACGCGCGCTTCTCGCACGAACCCTGCCATGATGTGTCTCCCGAAAAACGAAGAGTCCCTGCCCAAACACATGTGTTGTACCGCCACTGTGAGGATGGCCGAACCGCTTCGGCGGTGGCAGTGCTTGACGAAGACCGTAGGACGGGCTGATGCTGCGGGGGAGCACACACCCCGCCCACCTGCAGCCAGCGAGCTTTCCCATGGCCCAGACCTT
The DNA here is from genome assembly GCA_018401745.1 of Pirellulales bacterium. Taxonomy (GTDB): domain Bacteria; phylum Planctomycetota; class Planctomycetia; order Pirellulales; family UBA1268; genus M30B53. The sequence goes on from JAGYJY010000010.1 coordinate 4,827, forward strand.
TTTCCAGGTCACCAACACCGTTGCCCTCGTGGCCTGGATCGCGCTGCTCCTCGCCCCTGGCTGGCGGGTCGTGTCGGGACTCGCTCTGCGCGATCCTGGTGCCCGCAGTGCTCGCCTGCGGCTATGCCGTGGTGCTCGGCTGGCAGGTCGCTGTGGGAGGCCCGATGCCCGAGGATCTCTCCACCCTCAAAGGGCTGCAAGAACTCTTCAGCAACGACTGGGCGTTTGCGGCAGCCTGGACCCACTACCTCGTGTTCGACATGGTGGTGGGAGCCTGGATCGCTCGCGATGCAGTCAGACTGCAGATTCCCTGGCCGCTGCGGTCGCTCGCGCTGCTGCTCACCTTCCTCGCCGGCCCAGTGGGCTTTCTTGTGCATCTTGCCGCCCGCATGAGCCTCAAGCGGGCGATTGCCGTCGACGACCAGCCACAAGCCGCACAAGCGTGACTGCCGTCGGCCAGAGCAGCAGACCCGCCGCAGCAACAGCCAACACCACCAGAGGCGGCGAGCCATCCACCCGCGGGCGACCGGCGACCGTCTGCAGCAGTGCGTAGGCAGCCAGCAGGAAGGTGCCCAGGCTGGCCGCTGCGAGCAGCCGCACCCGCTGCCGCTCTTCGATTCCCGCTCGCCGGCCGGCCCAGGCGAGCATCGGCAGCCACTGCAGGGCGTGGATCACCGCTCCATGGGCAAACTTGGGCACTCCGGCCGCACCAAAACGCTCCGGTTGCATTCCCGCCATCATCTGTATGTCGCCGTGCACGCTCACCCAGATGCCGAGCACGCAGCTCCACACGAGTGCCACCAGGCCGCTGCGGGCTGCCAGCAGCATGTCTGCTGGCAGCCCGACCTGGCTGCGAAAAAACCGCAGCATCAGATCGGCGGACACCAGCGTGACCCACACAATGAGCCCGCCCATCGCGTCGTAGAGAAACGAGTCGAGGGGCGTTGAGCGATTGAAGTGGCTGGCGACGCCCCGCCACCGCTGGAGATCGATCAGGGCCACCTCCACGGTGAGGGTGACCGCGGTGCTCCAGGCGAGCAGCCGATCCCAACGCCGCCGCGGCAGCTTGGCAAAAGCCCAGCCTGCCGAGATCGCCGTGAGGCCGCCGGAGATGCCAAACAGGATCGGCTTCCGCCACGTGACCGGCCCTTCCCACGGCCCGCCGTCGATCGCCCAGACGAGCAGATGCACAACGCCGCTGACAATCAGCAGCACGCCCGACATCACCAGCGGCCAGGCCCGCGGGTCCCACCACCACGGCATCGATTGCTCAGCGTCGGCTCGCATCTCCGCTCCGTTTTCTCTGCCTGATAGCGTTGCACTCTGACTGTAGACTACCGGCCTCGCGGGACAGGCAGTGAAAGGGAGTGGGATGACGCATCGGACGTTTGGCAAAACCGGCTGGCAGGTTTCTGAGATTGGCTTTGGGGCCTGGGGTATTGGAGGCGGCCAGTGGGGAGGGGCGGACGAGGAGGAGTCGATGGCCGCCCTGCATGCTGCGGTCGATCAGGGTGTCACTCTCTTCGACACCGCCGATGTCTATGGCGACGGCCTCTCTGAGCGGCTGATCGCTCGGCTTCGTCGGGAACGCAGCGAGCCACTTCATGTGATCACCAAGGCCGGCCGACGGCTCTCACCGCACACCACCGAAGGCTACAACGCGGCAAACCTCTCCGCCTTCGTTGACCGCAGCCTGAAAAACCTTGAGGTCGAGCAACTCGAACTCGTGCAGCTGCACTGCCCACCGAGTGAGGTCTACGGCCGCCCCGAGGTCTTTGCTGCCCTGGATGACCTCGTGACCGCCGGCAAGATTGGCCACTATGGCGTGAGCGTTGAGAAGGTCGACGAGGCTCTGGCCGCGATCGAATATCCCGGCCTGGCGAGCGTGCAGATTATTTTCAACTGTTTCCGGCTCAAGCCCGCCGAGCGGTTCCTCGCCGAGGCAGCCCGTCGCAACGTCGCAGTGATCGCCAGAGTGCCGCTGGCCAGTGGTCTGCTCTCCGGACGCTTCACGGCCGAGACGGTGTTTCCAGCCGACGACCACCGCAGCTTCAACCGGCAGGGAGCGGTCTTCGACAAGGGCGAGACCTTCTCCGGCGTCGACTACGAGACAGGGCTCACCGCGGTCGAACGGCTCCGCAGCCTGGTGCCTGAGGGAGCCAGCCTGGCCCAGTTTGCCCTGGCATGGGTTCTCTCCCACGACGGGATCTCCACCGTGATCCCCGGCGCTCGCCAGGCGGAGCAGGTGCGGGCCAACGCCCAGGCGTCGGCGTTTGCCCCACTCTCCGCAGACACGATGGCGGGCGTGCAGAAGGTGTACGACGAACTGATCCGTCCGCTCGTGCACCATCAGTGGTGAGCCGGGCCGCTGCGAGCTGGCTGTGGCTTCAGTCCTGGCAGGCCGCCAAGGCGAGCAGCGCGTAGGCGGTGACGAGATTCGGATCGCCTTCGAGCCAGCGGGGATTTTCGTTGACCCAGGAGCCGTCGTCCTGCTGCCGACGGGCGAGTTCTGCGACGAGTTCTTCTCGCCAGCGATGCTCGACTCCCTCTGCATCGATGAAGACATCGTCGCCCAGCACGTCGAGGGCCTTGCCAGCAGTCTGGAAAAAGTAATACAGCCCCGCGTCGCCCATGCCGGGATTTTCCTGAAACGTGTAGTGCTTTCGCAGCCACTCGACGGCCGCCTGCACGCGGGGATCCTCTGAATCGAGGCCGGCGAAGATCATGCTCTTGAGGCCCGCATAGGTCATTGAGGCATAGCTTCGCAGGCCACCATTTGGCGTCTCACCCGCCTGGCTCTCCCCGCCGTTGGCGGGCGTGTAGTAGAAGCCGCCGTCGGGATTCTTGGCGGCAAACGGCATCGTGTTGGCCGGACCTTCGAGGTTTTGCGTCCGCGACACAAACACCAGGGCCCGCTGGATCGCTGGGTCGTCTTCGGCAACCCCCGCGGCCCGCAGGGCCTCAACCAAGAAAGCGGTGTTGGAGAGGTCTGGCCGCTGCTTGCTGCCGTAGCCAGCCCCACCATAGGCCGGATCAGACGGCTCAATCGACTCGCCGCCATCCCACTGCAGGCCCTTGAGAAACATCTCCGCTTTTTGAATCGTCTCGTCGTGCCGCCCATCGACGTTGCCGGCGACCAACGCCATCACGGCAATCGACGTCTCGTAGTTGGCATACGGAGAGTCGGCCGGATGAATGCCACCGGTCGGCTGGGAAAACGAGAGCAGGTAGTCGAGCCCACGGCGGACGACCTCGGCATCCGCCGGCGTGCCCGTACGCAACAAGCCGGTGATCGGCAAGCGCAGTGACTGCTGGGCCCACCTCGGCAGAGAAGCTGCCGTCTTCTGCCTGGCCGATCTCGGTGAGATACCGCGAGCCCGCAGAGATCGTCTCCGTCCGCAGTGTCTCGCCTTTCTCTGCCGCCGACGCGTAGGGCTGCGTCACCGTCGAACACACCGCGAGAACCACAGCAGAGCACAGAGCAAACACTCGCATGACACGACCTCACAGGAAGCGAGAAGACCGAGACCCTTCATCTTCCTACGGAGCAAAGCCAGTGCCAAATGAGAGAGCGCCAGAAAACGATGCTGAGAGCCGGATTGCAGCCCGTTCGCCCCGGATTGCCTCGGATGGGAACTGGAAAGAGATTCCCCGCGCGGGGAAAGCGTCGCCGTCCACCACCTTTCAGCAGGTCGCGCAACAGCCGCTCAGACCGGAGCCGCCGGCAGGGCTCGCGGGTAGGGGGGCACCGCCCGCGGTGGCACGTCGCCTCCGGTCTCCATGGCCCACTGCTGCCGCTCAGCCTCTGAGGCGTAGTAGGTCAGCCAGATGGTGGCGTCTTCGCTGTCGCAGGCGCTGCAATCCCAGTGAAAGTAGTTGTCCGGCAGGTCGACCTGCTTAATGGCAGCGGGAAGAATATCCCGGCGAATCAGGCAGTAGAGTTCACGATCACTGAGGTGGTCCGCGTAGTCGAGCACCACCCGCTTGGAGAAGAGCTGCTCGATCGTTTCCCAGAGCCGCTCCCGCAGGTCATGGTCCTCGAGCAGGCTCGCTGGAGGCAGTGCCAGCGGCGGTGTGAACCACCGCGCGATAGGGGCCATTGGCGCCTGCTCCCAGGCCAGCATCGACTCCAGGAAGCGGTTCTCGACAGCCGTGGGCATCGACGAGAAATCGATCTCGTGGATCGACTCGTCGAGAAACGGCTCGATCTGATCCCGCAGTTCGGCGTTGCGGAGCAGGCAGTCGACGTCTTCAGGACTCGGATGGCGGGCAATCGGCATCGGGCTGCTTTCCTCAGGAATCTCGGCGGCTCATGCCACCTCATTCCGACGATAGCAACGGCATTTCCCGGTTCAATCAATCCGCCAGCGAATTGTGAGATTCCCGAGGGGCAGGGCAACGGCACGATCGGTACGAAGCGACGATTTTATGCGGCCGCCCCAGGACTCCGCCCTTGCCTTGTCAGCCTGCCTTTTCCCGGGCTTTTTCGCCGCAGGCCACTTCGAGGGCGGAGATTTTCTCCACCCGACGGGCATGCCGCCCGCCCTCGAAAGGCGTCGTCAGCCAGGTCTGGATCATCTTGTCCTGCACCTCAGGACCGATCATTTCGGCCGACAGGCAGAGCACGTTGAGATCGTTGTGGCGACGGCTCATTTCGGCCGTCACCTCGTCGTGGCAGGTGGCTGCCCGCACACCGGCAACTTTGTTGGCAGCGATCGCCATTCCCACGCCAGTGCAGCACAGCAGGATCCCGCGATCAACCGAGTGGTCACTGACGCGATTGGCGACACTCGCGGCCACGTCGGGGTAGTCGACCGGATTCGTACCGTCCGTGCCGCAGTCGATGACCTCATTGCCCAGCCGCTCCAACAGCCCAATAAGGCGGAGACGGGCCTCGACCCCTCGATGATCACTCCCAATTGCGATCCGCATACGATCCCCTTCCGAGATGCGACCGTCCGCGGCCGTTCGCCGCAGCACCACGCCGACGAATCTACCCCCGCTGCGGGCCAAGATCGAGTGTCTTCAGCCTCGCTGCGAGATGATCGTGGATTTGCCGAGCGCACTCGCGATACACCGGTAGCGGACCCCCGATCGGATCGAGCACATCTCGGCGATCCGGCGAAAGCACCGACACGCGAGGGGCCGCCTCGGGAAACTGCGACGTGATCGCCGCCCGATGGGAGTTGGTCATCGTCCAAATCAGGTCAGCCTGCCGCACGAGATCGTCGTTGAGCGGCTGGCTGGCATGCGACGTCAGGTCGATGCCCCGCTCCTCCATCGCCTCCACCGCGTTGCCACTCGCCCGGCCGCCTGCCCAGGCGGCAATCCCGGCGCTGGCCGCGACCACCCCTTGCGACTCAATCTCATCGGGTCGGCAGCCAAGCTGCTTGGCCACCATGTCGCGAAAAAGCGACTCAGCCATCGGGCTGCGGCAGGTGTTGCCGGTGCAGACAAAGAGCACCATCAGGCTGGCCAGCCTGCGAATCGACTCCTCGGCGATCACGCCCGGCCGCACCACCTGAAAGCTCGAGGGATCGACGGAAATCGTGGTGGGTGGCTGGGCGTAGCGGGTGCGGCCGTCGTCGAGCACCAGCGTGATCTCCTCACCACAGCGTTCCAGACACTCGTGCGCGGTGACAGGTACGCCCCAGCCTGCCGGATCAGGCTCGGCAACCGCCACCGGACCATCGAGCAGCCTCAGGCAGTCGCCCAGCAGCGGATGGCCAGGCACCCGCAGTCGCAGCCTCCCATTCCCGACCACACTCCGCCTCGCCGCCTCCGGCAGCCGGTGCACGAGGCTCTCAGGATGGTCGTCGGCAACGATCAGGCTCACCGGTCCAGGCCAGCATCGCCGTGCGATCCGCTGCCCAACTACCTGCCAGCCGGGGAGCCCAGTCGAGGGCCTCGTCGACGCTCTTGACCACCAGCGAGAGCGGCGGCTCGCCCTCACGGCTGACCGCCAGGTCTGCGATCCGCTCCACACCATGCCGGCGGGCGGCGACCGCCACGACGTAGTCGGTCTCGGTGGGAAAGATCACGGCCCGCGATTCGGCCAGTGCCTGCACCGCCAGATGCACGACATCCCGAGGATCGTCGGTCTTGCTCAGATCGATGATCTTGGGAGGCATAGGACATCCCTGGCTGCATGGCCCCTCAAACTGGTCTGGCCATGAGGGCGGGTGGGAATGGCAACAGCGTGCAGCCATCACTCTGTTCGAACGTACCTGACACTTTCCAGCACGGTCAAGGTTTTCGGCACTTTGGGGAACCCTGGAAAACCGCGTCGCAGCCGCTGGGGTGGCCACCGCAAAAAAACCGGCCACGATCGCCCTTGCCCTGCCGGATTTCGGGTTGTGGTGTGAGCGACCGGTTCAGTATTCCTCTCCGCCCCCACTGGGCCCGAGAAAGACGCTCCCTCTGCCGACGCCACACATGCGCCCTCTCCATCCGATCATGCCGCGGTTCGTGCCGAGCCACGTTGCCACACTGCTTTGTGTGGTGATGGTTGTGTTCGCCACAGCTGCACTCACGGCGACAACGGCCGCCGCACAGCTTCCACCACCACCTGCTGCCGACAGCCCGCCTGCTGCCGCCAGCGGTGGCGGACTCCCAGGCCCCGGCGTCGAGCCGTTGGCACCCACCGACGCTACCGCGGCGAGTGAGGAAGCCAACCGCATTGTCGAGGTGCGGATCGAGGGCAACGAGGTCACCGATGTCTCCAAGCTGCCCACCCTGCAGACCCGGGCTGGCCAGATCTTCGACGCCTCCATGATCGAGGAGGATGTTCGCAGCCTGCATCGCTCCCGGAAGTTTGTCGACGTCCATCCCAAGTATGTGCGAGTGTCTGAAGGCATCGTCGTCATCTTTCAGGTGGTCGAGCGGCCAATGCTCGGCTACGTCCGATTTCTGGGCAACCAGCGGGTGACGACACGGACGCTCGGCAAGAAAGCCGAGATCGAGGTGGGCGACTCGATGGACCCCTACGTCGTCGAAGAAGCCCGCAGACAGATCGAGTCGTACTACCACGAGAAGGGCTACGACGCGGCCAAGGTGACCACCGTCGAGGGCAACAAGCCGGGCGACCGCGGCGCGGTGTTTCTCATCGACGAAGGCCGAGCACGCAAGTCGCTCTGGACGACCTTCGTGGGCAACTCGATCGCCTCCGACGCCCGTCTGCTAACCCAGATCCAGAGCAAGCCCGGCGTCTTCTGGCTGCTCGGCGGCGACATCGACCGCGAGAAAGTCGATGCCGACGTGGAAATGCTCACTGCCTACTACCGCAGCCTCGGCTTCTTTCAGGCTCGAGTCGGCCGAGAAATCGAGGTCGTCCATGGGCCGATCCGCGACTGGACGTTCCTGACCTTCGTGATCAGCGAGGGCCCCCGCTACAAGGTTCGAAACGTCTCCTTCGTGGGCAACACCCGCTTCAAAGGAGAGTTTCTCGAGCGAGACATCAAGCTTGCCAGCGGCGAGTTTTTCAATCAGTCGAAAATGGACGCCGACCTGGGCCTGATCCGCGACATCTACGGCGGCCGCGGCTTCGTGTTTGCCGACATCCGCGCCGATCCGCGGTTTCTTGAGGAGCCGGGGCAGCTCGACCTTGTCTACAACGTCACCGAGGGCCAGCGGTATCGCGTCGGCCAGATCAACGTGCGGATCGGCGGGGAGCATCCGCACACCCGGCACAGCACGATCCTCAATCGGCTCTCGCTGCGGCCCGGCGACATCCTCGATATTCGCAAGCTCCGCGACGACGAGCGGCGGCTGAAGTCGAGCAGCCTGTTTCTCAACGACCCTGCCAAGGGCGAAGGTCCGCGGATCGTGTTTTCCAAGCCCGATGCCGCCGACACCCAGTTCGCTGGTCAGCCTGGCTTCCGCGGGCAGAGCCCCGACGGCGAGCCCCAGGACGTCGTCATCGACCTTGTCCTGGAGGGCACGGCAGCCGAGCCCGAGGTGTATGGCGAGTCGCAGCCCGCCAGCGATGATGGTGAACGCGGCGGCGAGTCGTCGGCGTCGCAGAACGGTTCGCTGGCAACCGGCACCATCTGGCGAGGGCAGAGCCCCGGTGGCCAGCCGTTCTCTCCGCAGCAGCCCTACGGCCAGCAGCCACCCGCCAGCCAGCCGGTCTACGGTGGCTCTCCGCTGGCACCGACAGGCCCGGAGACGATCAACTACGGCCAGTCGACGGTGCCTCCCGCTCCCCGCGTGGCACAGCTGCCCGCACCAGGCCAGGTGGAGCCTCCAGGCGGGATTCCACCTGCCGTGGGCTATGGCGGTGCGCTGCCGCCGATGGCCCCAGGAGCCCAGCCGGGGTTTGCTCCGGGGTTTGCCCCTGGCGTTGTGCCGGGCGTGCAGCCGCTGCCAGGCCAGCCCTTTCCTGGGGCAGGCTTCCCCAATCAGCCGCCGCCAGTCTTCCCGGGCAACGAGCCCTACGTGATCGTCGACATCGATGCCGAAGAAACCCAGACAGGCCGGATGATGATCGGTGCCGGCGTCAACTCCAATGCTGGCCTCGTCGGCAACATCGTGATCGACGAGCAAAACTTCGACCTCTTCCGGCTGCCGACCTCCTGGGACGACATCCGCAACGGCACCGCCTTCCGCGGAGCTGGCCAGCGGTTCCGTCTGGAAGCAGCCCCAGGCACCGAGCTGCAGCGATACACGGCCACCTTCCAGGAGCCCTATCTCTTCGACACCCGCATCGGCCTCTCCACGAGTGCCTCCTACTTCACACGCTACTTTTTTGACTGGGCAGAAGGCCGCGTGGGAGGCCGTGTCGGCCTGGGATACCAGTTCGCCTTCGCACCTGACCTTTCGGTCAACGCCGGCTTCCGCGGTGAGAGCGTGGACGTGTTTGATCCTCGCGTGCAGGCTCCAGCCATCGACGACATGCTCGGCACCAACAGCGTGTATGGCTTTTCCGGTGGCATCATTCACGACACCCGCGACAGCCCCTTCCTGCCGACGCAGGGCCACCTGATGACCTTCGAGTTTGAGCAGGTGATCGGAACCTTCGTCTATCCGCGAGGCGTGCTCGAGGCCCGCCAATACTTCCTGCTCAACGAGCGGCCAGACGGCTCCGGCCGGCATGTGCTGTCGGTTGGCTCGGTGCTCGGCATGAGCGGCCCCGACACGCCGGCCTACGACAACTTCTTTGCTGGTGGCTACAACACCCTCCGCGGTTTCGTGTTTCGTGGGGCGAGTCCTCGTCAAAACGGGGCGATCATCGGTGGTCCGTTTCAGTGGCTCAACACAGTGGAATACCTCTTTCCAATCACTGCCGACGACTCGCTGCGAGGCGTGGTCTTCACTGACTTCGGTACTGTCGAGAGCAACGTCTCCATCCAAAATATGCGGGTCTCGCCCGGTTTTGGTCTGCGAATCACGATTCCCGCCATGGGCCCGGCTCCGATCGCCCTCGACTTCGCCGTTCCAGTGGCCTACGCCCCCGACGACAGTCAGCAGCTGTTCAGCTTCTTCGTGGGCTTCGCCCGCTAGGAGATCGCATGGGCCGCCTGAATCCTCCGTCGCCTGACTCGCGGCACGAGCGAATCCTCGTGGTGCGGAACCGCTACATCGGCGACACCCTGATGGCGATTCCGTTTCTGCGGAATCTGCGAGCCGGCTTTCCCGAGGCCACGATCGATGTCCTCGTCGATGCTGGCAGCGGTTCGGTGCTCGCGGAGTGTCCCTACAAAGACGAGCTGATCACCTGGCACAAGCCGACGCGGGCCCGCGGGATGCTGCCGACGTCGCTCGACACGATCCTCGACAACGCCGCCCGGCTCAGAGCCCGAGGATACACCCGTGCCTATCTGCTCAAGCGGTCGTTCTCCAGCGGCCTGCTGGTCTGGCTGGCTGGCATCCCGCATCGCGTCGGTGGTGATTTCCAAGGCCGCCGTCCGCTGCTGACGAGGGCCGTCTCGATCGATCGCTGCCGGCATGAGGCCGAGCATTTCCTCGACCTGCTGCGAGACGACGGCATCGCGGTCGACGATGGCCACAACGAAAACTGGGCCTCACCCGCAGCCACTCGCCGGGCAGCCGAGGTCACCGCCAGGCTCCCTGCCGAACGACCGTGGGTCTTCATCGCCCCCAAGGCAACCAACCCCAATCGCGAGTGGCCGCTCGACCGCATGGCGGCCGCAGCTGACTGGCTCGTGGCTGAGCGAAACTGTGAGATCTGCTTCTGCGGCGCTCCCCGCGACATTGCGGCCCACGACACGATTCGCGGCATGATGCAGCCCAGGCATCGCCGGCATGTCCACGACTTCTCCCGAGACCTGCGACTCGACGAGACGGGAGCCTTTCTCGCGACGATGCATCTCTACCTCGGCGTCGACACCGGCCTGGCCCACCTGGCCGCCTCGTTTGGAACGCCGGTGGTGGTGCTCTTTGGCCCCAGCGATCCCAATCAATGGCACCCGTGGGGAACAGCCTGCGAGGTGGTGCGAGGCGGCAGCCTCCGTCGCAGCCTCGGCCACCGCCTGCAGCAGTGGCGATCCGACCGCTCACCGACACCGCTGCGATGGCCGCTGGGCGAAACCTCAATGAACGAGATCGCGGTGGAGCAGGTCACCGAGGCGGCCGCGCGGCTTCTTGTGAGCAGTCCGCTGCCAGCGCTGCCACCGCCGAAGTCCCGGCAACGAAGCCGCTCGCCCATGCCCATTGGAAGTTGAAGCCGCCGATACGGCCATCAACATCGAGCACTTCACCGGCAAAATGCAGCCCAGGGCAGAGCCGGCTCTCCATCGTCTCCAGGCGAACCTCGCTCAGCGGCACGCCCCCAGCGGTCGCTTCGGCAGTCGAGAAGCCGCGGTCGCCAACCACCGGCAGAGGCATCTCGCAGATCAGCCGCACCAGCCGACGCCGCGGCTCCTTTGGAATGTCGCCAGCCGATGGGCAGCCCGCCTCCTCACAGAGCTGCCTGGCCAGCCGCTCAGGTACATACGGCCGCAGCACAGCAAGCCCACCGCGGCCGCGGGCATCGCGAAGCGCCGCCTCAAGTTCTCCGGCTGTCACCTGAGGCAGCCAGTTGATCAGCAGCCGCATGCCCACATCGGCATGGCGGGCCATCAGGTAGTGGCGGCTGATGTCGAGCACGGCAGGCCCCGAGAGACCTTGATGGGTGCAGAGCGTGCTTCCCTCGCTCGTCGCCAGACGCTTCCCCGTGGCAGACGTGAGCGTGAGCCTCGTCGGCACCGTCAGCCCGGAGAGGCTGCGAATGAAGTGGCCATCGGCAAGCACCAGCGGCACCAGCGCCGGCAGGATCGGCTCGGTGAGCGTGTGCCCGAGCGAGGCGGCCAGCGCAAAGCCCGAGCCGTCGGAGCCGCTCTTGGGCAGTGATCGACCTCCGCTGGCCAGGATGACCCGCCGCACGCTGATCGGGCCCGCCTCAGTGGTCACCTGGAAACCCGTTGTGTCGCCTGCACACTCCCGTGTGATCGACGCGACACGCGCCGGGTGCACCACCTCGACGCCAGCGGCGGCTGTCTCGCGAAGCAGGGCGGCGAGCACGCTGCGGGCTGAATCCGAAACCGGAAAAAGCTTGCCGGTCTCTTCCCGCTTCAGTTCCACACCAGCCTTGGCAAAAAACTCGACGACCTCGGCCACGCCATACCGCTTCAGCACCTTGCGGATCGCCGCTGGCGTGCTGCCGGCGTAGTCCCGCTCGTCGACCCGGTGGTGCGTGACGTTACAGCGGCCGCCGCCGGCGACCAGAATCTTCGCACCGAGCTTGCGGGCGGTGTCGACAGCCACCATCGAGAGCGGGAGCGTGCGATCGCCCGCCGCCCGGCCCGCATGGATGGCGGCAAACAGACCCGCGGCCCCCGCACCAACGATTCCAAGGTCGCAGGCTGCAGGCAGCGGCATGAGAAGAACGTCCGGGGCGTCTGATTGGCCGGGAAGAGGAAACGAAGCTAAAATACCAAGTGGTCAGGGTTTTCCCGCCGATCGACCAGAGCAGGCCGACCAAGAGTGGTTGGACAGCGATTGGACAGTTCTGGTCCGCGGCTTCGCCGACGGTTTCGATGCGTCAGAGCAGCATCGGCCTGCTCGGCGATGAAGTCGGCGACGCGGGGGGTGTGCTTCACCTTCGCCAGGTCCCTCACGAGGATCGGATGCTCGCATGGATAGCAGATCTGCTCACGCTTTGAATCCAGGCGATCATCCCCTGGCCACCGCTCGCTACGAGTGGGGCCTCCGTCTGGCGGTCTTGCCTCGCCGTGGCCGGTTTCTCCAGCGGTGCCGCCATCAGCCGCGGAGCCGACCCGGTCGACTTCAACCGCGACATTCGTCCGATCCTCTCGGAAAACTGCTTTTACTGCCACGGCCAGGATGCCGCCAAGCGGCAGGCTGACCTGCGGCTGGATGTTCGCGAGGCCGCGGTCGACGCTGGAGCCGTTGTGCCCGGCGAGCCTGCCGCGAGCACGCTGCTGGAGCGGATTCACTCCAGCGATGCCGATGTGCTGATGCCGCCGCCCGACTCCAACCGGCGGCTCTCGGACGCCCAGAAGCGGCTGCTCGAGCAGTGGATCGCCGAAGGCGGCGACTACGAACCACACTGGGCGTTTGTGGCTCCGGTGAGGCCGCCCCTGCCGGCTGTGCAGCGGGCCGACTGGATTCGCAACCCGATCGACGCCTTCGTGCTTGAGAAGATCGAAGCCGCGGGCCTTGCCCCCTCACCGGAGGCCGACCGGGCCACCCTGATCCGTCGGCTCTCGCTCGATCTCACCGGCCTGCCGCCAACACCTGCCGACGTCGATGCCTTCGTGGCGGACGACGACCCTGCCGCCTACGAGAAGCTCGTCGACAGGCTGCTGGCGAGCCCACACTACGGCGAACGGATGGTGCTGCCCTGGCTCGACGCCGCCCGCTATGCCGACTCCAACGGCTTTCAACAAGACGGCGACACCTGGCAGTGGATCTGGCGGGACTGGGTGGTGACTGCCCTCAACGCCGACATGCCGTTCGATCAGTTCTCCATCGAACAGCTCGCCGGCGACCTTGTGCCCGACGCAACTGAGCGGCAAAGAATCGCCAGCGGCTTCAACCGCAACCATCTGCTCAACGGCGAAGGTGGGGCAATCCCCGAAGAGCAGCGATTTGTCAATCTCTTTGACCGCGTCGACACAACGAGCACCACCTGGCTCGGCCTGACGATGGCCTGCGCGCAGTGCCACGACCACAAGTACGACCCTGCCACCAGGGTCGACTACTACCAGATGCTCGACCTCTTCAACCGCGTTCCGGAAGTGGGGACGCCAAGCTACTTCTCCTCACGTGTCCGGGTTGCCCCGCCGCTGATTGAGCTGCCGACAGAGGAGAACACTGCCAGGATCAGGGAGTTTGAAACACGCATCGCAGGGCTCGAAGCTGAGATCGCCCCGGTCGCCAACGTCGCCTTTGCGGCCTGGAAGAAGGGGCTGCTGGCCGACGGCAGCCCCGCTGATGCCGGTCTTCCAGACGAGCTTGGCACGCTGCTGGCGGTGCCGGACGCCGAGCGAAGCGATGAGCAAAAGGCTGCGATTGAAACCCAGCTACGAGCCCACTTCGACAAGGCTGTTGGGCCGGAGACGATCGGCGAGCTGCCCGCATCGAAGAGCCTCACCGACACCCGACAACAGCTCGACAGCTACCGCAAGGACCAGATTCCTCGCGTGATGGTGATGAGCGACGACCAGCCACGCGAGACTCGCGTGCTCGATAGGGGCGAGTATCTCTCGCCGATTGGCGATGTGCTCAGCTTCGAGCCGCCCGCCTTCCTGCCGCCGCTCCCCGACGACGCTCCCCGCAACCGGCTGGGCTTCGCCGAGTGGCTCTTCCAGCCGGAGCATCCGCTGACCGCACGCGTGCAGGTCAACCGCATGTGGCAGATGTTTTTTGGCACCGGGCTGGTGAAGACCACCGAAGACATGGGCGTGCAGAGTGAGTATCCGATCCATAAGAACCTGCTCGACTGGCTGGCCGTGGAGTTTCGCGAGGCCGGCTGGAGCACCAAGGCGATGCACCGGCTGCTCGTGACCAGCGCCACCTACCGGCAGGCCAGCCGGGTGACGCCCGAGCTCCTGGCAGCCGACCCCGAGAACCGGCTGCATGCCCGAGCCAGTCGCTTCCGCTTGCCGTCGATGCTGCTGCGAGATGCGGCCCTGGCAGCGGCAGGGCTGCTGGAGCCGGCGGTCGGTGGACGGCCCGTCTATCCCTACCAGCCCGATGCGATCTGGGAGTCGCTGGCGATCACCAAAGAGCGAGACTTCACCTACCCAGCCTCGCACGGCAGCGACCTCTACCGCCGCAGCCTCTACACCTTCTGGCGGCGGACCGTGGCCCCGGCCAACATGTTCGACACCGCCAACCGCCGCACCTGCACCGTGCGGGCGAGCCGCACGAGCACACCACTGCATGCTCTGACCACGCTCAACGATGCGACCTGGGTGGAGGCAGCCCGCGTGCTCGCCCAGCAGGTGATGCTCGCCCACGACACCACGCTTGCGCAGCTCACCGCCGCCTTCCGCCTCGTGCTCAGCCGCAGCCCCGGCGATGATGAGCTGGCCACGCTGACCTCCGCCCTCGAGCGACAGGCCGAGCTCTACCAGGCCGACCCGGAGCTCGCCGCCGCCCTGCTCGCTGTCGGCGAGAGCCCCCGCGATGAATCCCTCGCCCCATCCGATCACGCCGCCCTCACCGCCGTCTGCCTTGCGATCCTCAACCTCGACGAAGCACTGACCCGCGAGTGACACCAACTCAACGTCGCCACAAAGCCAAAGGAGACGGACGCCAACCAAGCCACAACCAACACCCAACAGAAGCCGATTGCAGCCCCTGCCACCTTGTCAACGAAATCCGCATGAACACCCAACACATGACCCACTCCCTCTGGCACGACACGGCCGCCCTCCGTGCCCGCGCGACCCGCCGGCAGCTGTTCGGCTCGACCGCCTCCGGCATTGGCTCCCTCGCTCTGGCCTCGCTGCTCGCGCGGGATGCCCGCAGCAGTCTGACTCCCGCCACGGAAGCGGTTGTGCCCGGCCTGGCCGGCTTGCCGCACCACGAGCCGAAGGCCAAGCGGGTGGTGATGCTCTGGCAGGGAGGCGGTCCGTCGCATGTCGACCTCTTCGACCCCAAGCAGGTGATCCGCGAGCGGGCTGGCGAAGACATCCCGGAGAGCGTCCGCGGGGCAACGCGGCTCTCCACGATGTCGAGCGGCTACGCCAAGTGGCCATGCGTGCCGTCGATCAAGCCGTTCAAGAAATACGGCAAGGCTGGCATCGAGATGAGCGAGCTGCTGCCGGCGATCGGCGGCATCGCCGACGAGCTCTGCCTGGTGCGAAGCATGCACACCGAGGCGGTCAACCATGCCCCCGGTGTGACGTTTTTTATGACCGGCAGCCAGGTGCCTGGCCGGCCGAGCATGGGGGCCTGGCTGAGCTACGGCCTCGGCTGCGAAACCGACAACCTGCCGGCCTTCGTGGTGATGACCTCGTCGGACAAGGAGAAGACCTGCGGTCAGCTCTTCTTCGACTACTACTGGGGCAGCGGCTTTCTCTCCAGCCGCTATCAGGGCGTGAAGTTTCGCAACAGCGGCGATCCCGTGCCCTATCTCGCCAATCCACCGGGCGTGAGCCGCGAGGGGAGGCGACGGCTGCTCGACGACCTTGCCGCGATGAATGCTGCCCATCTCGCCGACGCGGGCGATCCCGAAATCGACACTCGCATTGCGCAGTATGAAATGGCCTACCGCATGCAGGCGAGCGTGCCAGAACTCGTCGACTTCTCCGACGAGCCGCAGTATGTGCTCGACCGCTACGGGCCCGACGTGCACACCAAAGGAAGCTTTGCCTACAACTGCCTGGTCACGCGGCGGCTGCTGGAGCGGGGCGTGCGGTTCGTGCAGCTGATGCACGCCGGCTGGGATCAGCACAGCAACCTGTTTACGCATCTGGAGGTGCAGTGCCGCGACACGCAGGGCCCGTCGGCCGCGCTCGTGCTCGACCTCAAGGAGCGGGGCATGCTCGACGACACGCTCGTGGCCTGGGGTGGAGAGTTTGGCCGCACACCCTTTGGCCAGGGGGATCCGGCGAGCCCCAAGGGCCGCGACCACTTCGGCCGCGCGTTTAGCTGGTGGCTTGCCGGCGGCGGCGTGAAGCCCGGCCACGTCTACGGCGCGACCGACGACTACGCCTGGAACATCACGGCCGACCCCGTCCACGTACACGACATGCAGGCCACGATCATGCACCTCGCCGGCATCGACCACGAGCGGCTCACCTTCCGCTACCAGGGCCGCCAGTTCCGCCTCACCGACGTCCACGGCCACGTCGTCCGCGGCATCCTCGCGTAAGCAAGCGAAGCCCGAAGGGCGAGAGCGTCGTGGATGAAACGGGACGGGTCCGCGGGTGCCGCAGGCACCTCGGCTCCGCCGAGGCCGCTTCGCGGCCCGTGGACCCGTCCCGCTTGCACATCCCCCGGCCGCAGGCCGGCTTCTCACTCAGTCCTGAAGGTGAAACAACCGCTTGAGGGCGTCGAGCAGCCCGTGCGGTGGCCCCGAGTAGCTCTCGTGCCGCAGCGATGCCAGCGGCCGATGCAAGAGCTTGGCGGCGTAGCGATCAAACGCCTTGCGGATCTCCAGGCGGGCGTCGGAGTCGAGCGCTGGCAGCTTGCGAAACAGCCGTTCGAGCTCGGCCTCGCCGGTCTCGTTCCAGCCAGCGCGGAGCTGCTCGATGACAGGCCGCGTGTGGCGATGGTAGAGCTCCGCCATGAAGCGGCTGGTCTCTTCTTCGACGATCGCCTGGGCTGCTGGGATCTCTCGCTGCCGCTTGCGGCGGTTGGCCTCGCAGGCAGCGGCGAGGTCTTCGATCGAGTAGAGCCAGACACCGGGGCGGCTGTTGATGGCAGGATCAAAGTCACGGGGAACGGCAAGATCGAGCACAACGAGCGGCCGGCCACCGCGGGAGGACTCGATTCCCGCATAGCGAGCAGCATCGACCACCGGCGCACTGGCCCCGGTGGTGCTGACGACAAGATCTGCCATGGCCAGCTCGTCGTCGAGCCGCGACCAGTCGACTGCCACACCGCCGAGCTTGGCCGCCAGCTCGGTGGCCCGCTCACGGCTGCGATTGAGGAGCACGACGTGCCTGGCGCCACCGTCTTGGAGATAGCGAAGCGTCTCGGCCGCCATCTTGCCGGCGCCGAGCAGCAGCACCCGCTTGTCGTCAAACCGCTCAAACACACCGCGAGCAAAGTCGGCCACAGCGACGCTGGGGATCGAGAGCCGCTCGCGACCGATGGCCGTTTCGCTGGCAACCCGCTTGGCCGTCCGCAGGGCCGACTGAAACATCTCGCTGGTCAGCGGGCCGGTGGAGTCGCGTTCGCGGGCCATGGCCCAGGCCTGTTTGACCTGCGAGAGAATCTGGGGCTCACCGAGCACCATGCTGTCGAGGCCGCTGGCCACACCAAAGAGATGCCGCACGACCGCCTGGTCAACATGAGAGTCGAGGTGGCCTGCCAGGTCGCCGGCGTCGATGCCGCGGCACTCGGCGAGAAACCGCAGCATCTCCTCGCCACTTGGCGGAGGCGTGTCCTGTTCGCCGGCGGTGTAGAGCTCCACCCGGTTGCAGGTGGAGAGGAGCACGATCTCGCGACCGGGGAAGGAATCACGAAAGCGACCGATCGCCTCGATCGCCTGATCGCTGGTGAAGGCCAGCCGCTCGCGAAGGGCCAGCGGAACGCTGCGGTGGGTGGCGCCGAGCAGGGCAAGCGTCATGGCTTGTCCTCCTGAGGAACCGCAGGCGGGGGCGGCGCGCCATGCCGCGTTGTACCCACAAGCCCCCAGGTCATGGAGACCGCGAGCACCACGAGGCTGACCAGCGAGAGCCACGCGGTCACCCGCGGGCCCTCAGGCCGCCGCACCAGCAGCCGCGAGACCACAGCAGCGACCACAAGCCAGGCGACCAGCAGGCCCATGCGGAGCACCACCGGGTCGTTCCACGGCACCGTTTCCAGCAGCCCATGCTGCTGCGTGATCGCATTGAGCACGATGCCAGAGAGAAAGCCCGCCGATCCAGTCGTCGCGGCAACAAGCCCGCTGCGGCTGCTGAGCGCGGCGAGCTTCTCCAGGCTGGGCATACGAAAGCCCCGCACTGGCGTGGTTTTTCGGGAGAGCCGCCCCGCCTGAATCAGCCACATCAGTCCGGCCACAGCCCCCACCGCCACCGCCACGCTGGCGGCCAGATTGAAGCTGCCGTGGATCATGCCCCAGGCCTGCGTGGCTGGGCTCTGCGGAAACGGCTCGCGGCTCGACATTTCAGCCCGGCCGATCAAAAGCAACACGATCGGGAAAAAAAACAGGCCGACGGGTGTTTTCGGATTGGCCAGCGTGAGCCACAGCGAACCGCCCGCAAGCAGCCAAGCAGCCAGCAGATACCAGTCAAACTCGCTCGAGAGCGGCACCGACGGCTCGTTGAACGCCCGCCAGAGGAGAAAGAGCGAATGGGCGAGCAGGCCAGCGACGGCAAAGCCCACCATCGCCGCACCGCGTACTCCCGAGCGAAAGAGGAGTCGCGAGGCCTCACAGGCCAGTGCCACCGCGTAGCTCGCAGCGAAACAGACCACCGAAATGCCTGCTACAAACTCACTCATTCCCGGTGTTGTCTCCACGCTGGTTCAAATGCAGGTTAATTGTAGTTGCCTCGCCGCCGAAAACAGAGAAGTGGCAACGATGCCGCGAGAGCCGGCTTTTTTCTGATCACTCTCGGCCCCCTTCACGCAGGATTTTCCTCAAGGTTCGCCATGCCCGACCAGCCCCCACATTCCGCACAATCCTCGGAACCCTGGCACGATTCCCTGGTGATGCGGGCCTGTCGGCGGCAACCCGTCGAACGAACGCCGGTCTGGCTGATGCGGCAGGCCGGCCGCTATCTGCCCGAGTATCGTCGTGTCCGGGAAAAGGTGAGTTTTAAGGAGCTCTGCACCACACCAGAGCTGGCCACCGAGGTGATGATCGCCACGGTGGAGCGGCTGGAGGTGGATGCGGCGATCATCTTCAGCGACCTGCTGCCGATTCTCGAACCGATGGGGATGGACCTCGACTACCCCGTGGGGGGTGGGCCGGTGATCCACAACGCCCTGCTCGACCCCCGCGACCTCTCCCGGCTGCAGGAGCTTGAGGATCTCTCGTCGCTTGAGTTTGTGTTTGAGACCGTGCGGCAAACGCGGGCAGCACTCAATCCTGGCCTGCCGCTGATCGGCTTTGCGGGTGCCCCGTTCACACTGGCCGGCTACTGCATCGAGGGCGGCACGAGCCGCTCCTGGAGCCGCACGAAAACCGTCATGTATCGCGACGAGGGTGCCTGGAACGCCATGATGTCGCGGATGGCTCGCGGCATCAGCCGGTATCTGTTGGCCCAAATCGAGGCCGGGGCTCAGATTCTCCAGGTGTTTGACAGCTGGGTCGGCTGCCTGAGCCCTGCAGACTACCGCCGCTATGTGCTGCCACACACAGCGGAAGCGATTCGCGAAGCAGCCGCTCGCGTGCCGGTGATCAACTTTGCCACTGGCAACCCGTCGCTGCTTCCGCTGCTGGCTGAAGCAGGCGGGAGTGTGATTGGGATCGACTGGCGGATCGATCTGGGCGACGCCTGGCGGGTTGTCGGCACAGATCGTGCGGTGCAGGGCAACCTCGATCCGGCGATTCTCCTCAGCGACCGCGAAACGGTTCGTCGCCGGACGCTCGACGTGCTGCAGGCAGCGGGCGGCATGCCAGGCCACATCTTCAATCTGGGGCATGGCGTGCTGCCGCTGACGCCGGTCGACAATGTGCTTGAGCTGATTGCCACCGTGAAAAACAGCGGCAACACCACCACCGCAGCCAGCTAGCTGTTCGTGGAAAAAGCCATCCAGGGCCTGTTCCACTCCAGCGACGCCCCAAAGAGCTGAGGTTGGGGGGTCGCCGGTCGCCGCATCCTGCGGCGGCAGACGTGTTCCACGTCTGCGACGACACGCCGTTGGTGTTCAGAGCCGGTGGGACTAGACTGACGGATTCCCCGCTCAAGCCGACTGGCCGCCCCGCTCGACCCTGCCTGCATGACCAGCCTTACAAAACGTCTTTTCCATCTCTTTGAGCCTGCCGATCTCGAACGGGCCAGTCAGGAAATCCGTCCCGTCAAGGTCTCGTCGCCGCGTGTGGGGCAGGTCAAGGCGGTGGTCACCGACGAGAGTGGCGCCACCCACGACGTTTTGCTTGAGCTCTCGGCAACGCGACGCGGCGGAATGACGCTCGAGAGCCGCAGCACGAGTCGCCGCGGACGGGCTGGGCTGCCCTGCGCCGAACTCGCCGCCGTGCTGCTCGAGGTCGACCGCCGAGGTTTCTTTTCCGGCGTCCACGAACACACGCCCATCGAGCTCGACGTGCTCGCTGACGACGATGCCGACGAAGAAGAGCTGCTCGACGTTGGCGACGACAAAAGCGAGCCGTCTGCCAGCGACAGCGAGAATGAGGGTGATGATCCCGCGGCCGACGACGACGAGGTAGCCGCAGGCGGCGAACGCTACACGCCACCGATCACTCCTGTAGTCGATCTGCCTCGCCATCACTGGCCCTCAGGTCGGCAGCCGGCCTGGTCGGTCGACCTTGAGGCGCGGCGGCGGCTTGTGGAGCCTGCCGTGCGGACGCGGTCGTTCACCCTCGGTGATGCCCGTCGCGGCAGTGGTGGCCTGGTTTTTCTGCTCGACATCAACGCTTCCACCGACTCCCGGGGCGTGCTGCTGACACCGGCGAGGATCGCCGTGGACGTGGCCGGCAACGCCACAGGGCGGCCTAAGCCCGTGGTGATCGACGCGGCGGTGCGAGAGCAGCTCGATGCCCACGAGCGGGCAGTGCTGGCTGAGCTCCTCGGCAGCAGCGCCGTGATCGACCGTGGACTTTCAGAGGCCGTGGCGACGTCGGAGGTGAGCCGGATCCTGATCGACGAGTCTGCTGTTGCCACCCGGCTGGCCTGGCTCTGCGAACGCGGCCGCCTGCTGTTTCAGCCGGAACCCCGCCGCAACCCGGAGCTGGCGATTCCACTGGCATGGGACGGTAGCCGGCCTTGGCAGTTCTCGCTGGTGGTTGGCCCCGATGACGCTCCCATCAGCAGCGAAGAGGAGGCAAGCCTCACCGAGAAGAGTGAGAAGCCCGCTGCCAAACGCCCTGCAAAGGCCACGCTCGACGGCATGCTCACCCAGGGCAGCCAGCGGCGGCCGCTCAGCTCTGCCCGCGCGATCCTGCGATGCGGCCTCGCAGTCTTTGACGATCGGCTTGCCCGCGTCGATCTGGGCAACGATGTCGGCTGGCTTGAGCAGTTTGAGCGACGCGGACCGATCGATCTGCCCGGCCAGCACATCGATGGCCTGATCGAACAGCTCGCGAGCCTCGCCAATCCCCCGCGGCTGGTGCTCCCCTCCTGGACCGGCTGGCGGATTGAATCGGGTCAGCCCCGGCCCAAGCTTGTGCTCGACGACTCACCCGCGGTAAGCACGGAGACGGATGGTTCGGGCACCCGCCGCCGCCGGCAGCAACGGGTGCGGCTCGCGGGCCGAATCTGGTTTGAGTACGGCGGAATCTTTGTCGAGGCCGACGATCCGGCGGGTGGTGCTGTCGATGCAGCCGCCCGCGTGCTGGTGCTGCGGGATCGGGAGGCTGAGAAGTTTGCCATCGCGGAACTGCCGCGGTTTGGTGGCCTGAGCCCGAAAGACGCTGAAGCGGGCCATCATGTCGAGATCGCCCGCGAGCGGCTCGATGCCTCGGTCGCTCAGCTCGCGGCTGTCGGCTGGGCAGTCGAGGTCGCTGGCCGTCGCTACCGTCCCGCCGGCAGCATGGCCTGGCACGTCACCAGCGGCATCGACTGGTTTGAACTCTCCGGCACGCTCGACTTCGGTGGAGCGAGCGTGGAGATGCCGGCACTGCTCGAGGCGATCGCTCGCGGCGATCGGGCCGTGGAACTTTCCGACGGGTCGATGGGGATTCTGCCGGACGACTGGCCTGGTCAGCTTGAGCCGCTCGTGGCTCTTGCCCAGAAGCAGGATGGCCGGCTGCGGTATGGCCGCATGCAGGCAGCCCTGCTCGACGCGCTGCTGGCCAGCCAGCCGAGCATCCGGGTGGATGAGGCCTTTGAGCGAATCCGCGAAGAGCTCACCAGTGGCGAGCGGCCGCAGCCTGAGCCGGAGCCGGAGGGCTTCAAGGGCACCCTGCGGCAGTATCAAAGGGAGGGCCTCGGCTGGCTCGTTTTCCTGGAAAAGATGGGCCTGGGTGGCTGCCTAGCTGACGACATGGGCCTCGGCAAGACGATCCAGGTGCTGGCGATGCTTCTGCGGCGTCGGCTGCAGGTGGCTGCTGGGGGCCTCGGGCACAGGCCGTCGCTGGTGGTCGTTCCGAAAAGCCTGATCTTCAACTGGATGGACGAGGCGGCGCGGTTCGCACCGCAGCTGACGGTGCTCAATCACACCGGCGCTGCCCGCCGAGAAAACAACGACGCGCTGCCGGACGCCGACATCATCCTCACCACCTACGGCACCCTCCGCCGCGATGCTGTCGAGCACCGACAGCAGGAGTTTGACTACGTCGTGCTCGACGAAGCCCAGACGATCAAAAACGCCGGCAGCCAGGCGGCCAAAGCCTGCCGGCTGCTCAAGGCCCGGCACCGCCTGGCCGTCACCGGCACGCCTGTGGAAAACCATATCGGCGAGCTGTGGAGCATCTTTGAGTTCTTAAATCCTGGACAGCTTGGCACTGCCACCCGTTTGCGACGGTTCCTCGCCGGTGGCCGCGGAGGATCGGCCGCCGACATCGTGGCCCGGGCAGTGCGTCCCTACCTGCTGCGCCGCACCAAAGACCAGGTGCTCACCGACCTGCCTGAGAAGACCGAGCAGACGCTCGTCGTCGAGCTCGGCACCAAGCAGCGGAAAGCCTACGACGAACTCCGCGAACACTACCGTCAAGAGCTCACCGGCCGCATCAACCGCATGGGTATCGGCCGCTCGCGAATCGCAGTGCTCGAAGCCCTCCTGCGGCTGCGGCAGGCCGCCTGCCATCCCGGCCTGATCGACCATTCCGAGAAGAGCGAGCCCGGCGCGAAGCTCGAGGCGCTCCTCGGTCAGCTTGATGAGGTGACCGACGAAGGCCACAAGGTGCTGGTGTTTAGTCAGTTCACAAGCTTCCTGGCCATTCTCCGGCAGCACCTCGATGCCAAGGGGATGACCTACGAATACCTCGACGGCCGAACCACCGACCGCCAGGCTCGCGTCAACCGCTTCCAGGAAGACCCCGACTGCCGGCTGTTTTTGATCTCTCTGAAGGCCGGCGGCCAAGGCCTCAATCTCACCGCGGCCGACTACATCTACATTCTTGATCCCTGGTGGAATCCCGCCGTGGAAGCCCAGGCGGTCGACCGTGCCCACCGTATCGGACAGACCCGCCCTGTGTTTGCCTACCGGTTGATCGCCCGCGACACCGTCGAAGAAAAGATCGTCAGCCTGCAGGCCCGCAAGCGAGAACTCGCCGAATCGATCGTGCGGGCCGAAGAGGGCATGGCCGCCAGTCTCACCGCCGAAGACGTCGAGCTGCTGTTTTCCTAAGCAGCGACGAGACTTTTGCCGCCCGCCGAGCCGGACCACTGCAACCGGGGAGGCGAGGTGGGTCGGCGAACGCTCGAGGAGCGTTTGGCCTATCCTGGCCCAGCGACGAGACTTTTGCCGCCCACCGAGCCGGACCACTGCAACCGGGGAGGCTCATGGAAAACTCATCCAGGCCGCTTCGAGGGTGATCTAAACTCCAGACGTTGGTAGAGCAGATCTTTCGCAGGAGGCCTCCTTCGTGGCAGTCGTGCTATCCCGGCGACCGTTGGCTGCTGACGGCTCGTATTTCAGCCCGCTGTGTAGCTCGCAGCCGATGTCTGTTTTCCAGACTGAGTCGATCGTTGCCTTTGCCCGCGACTTGAGAGGGCCCGCTGGGCGAGCGGCACCAGCTGGTCGGACCGGGGCTGCGGTGACTTCCGGGGCTGGCTCTTCTGGGTTGCCTCGGGAGAGTGATCTGCCACCTTCTTCCGGCGGAGACGCTTCCACCTCAATCCTGGTTGTTGACGACGAAGACGACCTGCTGGAACTCGTCCGCTACAACCTCACCAAAGCGGGATACAGCGTGTCGTGTGTCTCGACAGGCGAGGAGGCTCTTTCGCACGCCAGGCGGCAGCCGCCCGACCTGATCGTCCTCGACCTGATGCTGCCGGCCGTCGATGGGCTGGAGGTCTGTCGCCGCCTCAAGGCCGACGCCAAGACTCGCGACATTCCGATCATCATGCTCACCGCCAAAAGCGAGGAGAGCGACGTGGTGCGAGGTCTTGAGCGAGGAGCCGACGACTACATTACGAAGCCTTTCAGCCCCAGGGTGCTGGCGGCTCGCGTGAAAGCCCTGCTCCGCCGGCAGGAGTCGCAGCGGGCTGCGGAGATGGAAACGACCATCGATGTCCACGAACTGTCGATTCACCCAGGACGGCATGAGGTGACCCTGGCCGGCAAGCCGCTGGAGCTCACCTACACTGAGTTTTCGCTGCTGGCCTTCCTCGCCAAGAGGCCTGGCTGGGCCTACACCCGCATGCAGATCGTCGACGCGGTGAAGGGTGAGGATTATCCTGTTACAGAACGCTCCGTGGATGTTCAGGTGGCGGGGCTTCGAAAGAAGCTCGGCCGCTTCGGCTCGTATGTCGAGACCGTTCGCGGCGTCGGGTACCGGTTTCGTGCGTGAGCCGATACGGGCCCTGATCCCTTGCCCGCTGTCGACGTCGGTCCATGCCTCGAAAACGACTCGTCTGGCATCTCTTCGCGGGCTGGAGCGGCCTGGTGGTGGCAGGACTTGTCGTCGTCTCCTGGCTGGCATCGGTAGAACTCGCCCGGCTCTCCGACGTCGGTGAATATCGTCGGATGGAAGATGTCGCTCGCATGGTTTCAGAAACCATGCCTCGCGATGCTGCGGATGCCGATGCGATCTCCGCCTGGCAGACGTCGGCCCAGCGGCTCAGTCGTTCCACTGGCCTCACGCTCGAGCTGCTTGCTGCCGACGGCAGTTCGTTCCTTCCGCTGGTAAATCGCGAGGCGGCCGAACAGCCCGAGCGGGCAGCCGACCAGCCGCGTTCCTCAGCACGACAGGGCGACGATCCTGCGCTCGCGGCGGTCCGTCAAGGTGCCCCGGAGGGTCGCAGCGGGCGGTACGATGCGGAGGCGGGCACGCGGGTGCTGACACTGGCGGTCGCGGTGGAGGGCAACCGGGTGGTTCGCGTCACCTGCGACACCACGCAGCTCGACCGAAGCCTGCGGTCCAGCCAGAAGTCGCTGCTGTTTGGCTTCTTGGCCGCGGCGGTGGTGGCAGTGGCGGCCGGCTATGTGGTGGCCAAGCGAGCGGCTACGGGCGTGGAAAAACTTGCCAGATCCGCCAGCAGGCTGGCCCGTGGCTCACTCGACACCTCGATCCCGACATCTGAGCTCGCCGAACTGAGCACGATCGCTGCTGCCGTGGAAGGGCTTCGCGACCAGCTCCTTGAGCGAGCCCGCACGATCGGCAGGCAGGGTTCGCAGCAGGAAGCGGTGCTGGCGAGCATGGTGGAGGGCGTTGTGGCCGTCGACAACCGGCACCGTCTCCTGAGCATTAACACGGCCGCTGCCACATTGCTCGGCATCGAGCCGGGCAAAGTGCTGTTGAGGCCGCTGCAGGAGGTGGTGCGGAATCCCGATCTGCGGCGGTTCGTGCTGCGGGCAATCAACTGCAAGGAGACTGTGGAAGACGACCTGCTACTCCGCGAAGGCAACCGGGATCGGACAATCCTGGTGCGTGGCACCGCCCTGCGTGGCTCCCGTGGCAACGACCATGGTGCGGTGATCGTGCTCAACGACGTGACACACTTTCGCCAGTTGGAGAACATCCGCCGCGACTTTGTCGCCAACGTCTCTCACGAGCTGAAGACACCGACCGCATCGATCCGCGGATTCGTGGAAACGCTGCTCGACGGAGCTGTTGAAAATCAGGTCGACGCCCGCCGCTTCCTCACGATCATCGCCCGCCAGGCGGAACGACTCGAAGCGATCATCGAGGATCTTCTGGCCCTCTCACGCATCGAACGCATCGAGGAGAGCAGCGATCTTTCTCTGGAAACCGTCGCCCTCGCTGATGTGATTGCTGCGGCGATCGGCAGCTGCCAGCTGCGGGCCTACGAGCGGTCGATCAAGGTGAATGTCGAGTGTGAGCCGCAGGTGGTCGTTGCAGTCAACCCGCCTCTGCTGGAGCAGGCCCTGATCAACCTCATCGACAATGCCATCAAATACAGCAACGTGGGCTGCACGGTGAGGATTCGCGTTGCCTCGGATGAAGCCGCATCGCTATCTGGCGAGCAGATCACGATCGCCGTCGCCGACGAGGGCTGTGGCATCGACGAGCGGTTCCTGCCCCGAATCTTTGAGCGGTTCTATCGCGTGGATCGGGCCCGCAGCCGCAAGCTTGGGGGAACAGGCCTCGGGCTCTCCATCGTCAAGCACATCGTGCAGGCCCACGGCGGCTCCGTCGATGTGGTCAGCACTCCGGGCGTCGGTTCGGTGTTCTCAATCCACCTGCCCACACGACAGCCGGCACCGACCGCAGTGGCCACGGGCAGTTCAGCCGCGAGCTCGCGTTGGCCCTCGTGAGGCTCAGGCGATTGTGCGGCCGCCGTCGACCGGCAGGCAGACGCCGGTCACGAAGTCGTTTTCGATGAGAAAGAGCACCGCGTGGGCCACATGCTCTGGCGTGCCCTCGCGTTTGACGAGCGTGCCAGCCACCGCCTCAGCCCGTTCCTCGGCCGAAAGATCCGGCGGCAGCATCACCGGCCCCGGCAGCACACAGTTGACCCGCAGCCGTGGATTGCGGGCCGCCAGTTCCACGGCCAGCGTTCGGGTCATCGTAGGAATCGCACCCTTGCTTGGAAAATAGCCGGCGTAGTCGCGGTAGGGCCGGGCCACGGCCCAGTCACCGACACACACGATGCTCCCACCAGTCTCCTGGTCGATCATCGTCATCGCCGCTTCCTGGGCGACGACAAAGCTGCCCACCACATTCACATCGAAGTGCTGACGAAGATCATCGGCGGTCACTGCCTCAAACGGCTGCCGGTGCCAGATCGCCGCCGACGTGACCACCGCATCGATCCGACCGAAGTGGTCGGCCACACGGTGCACCATCGCCCGCACAGGGCCTTCGTCGCGGAGGTTGGCTGTCACGGCGAGCGCTGGAATGCCAACAGCCTCAAGCGCTGCCGCCGCTTCCCTCGCTTCGGCCAGGCTCGAGTTGGCATGGATTGCCACCGCATAGCCGCGAGCGGCCAGGGCCCGCACAATCGCGCGGCCCACCCGCCGGCCACCGCCAGTCACCAGGGCCACGCGGCCCGTGTGGGGAATCGTTCCTGGCGTGAAGTCGAGTGGATCTTGCATGGCGTGTCTTTCCGTTGCTGCGTGTCAGGCTGGTCTCGCTGTCCGTGGAAAAAGCCCTCCATGGCCTTTTCCCACTCAAGCGACGCCCCAAAAAGCCGAGGTTGGGGGGTCGTGGGTCGCCGCATCCTGCGGCGGCAGACGTGTTCCACAGTCTGCTAGGGGTTGAGTTCGTCTTCGTGCTCGATGGCCTCAGGAAGAGGCTCTGCTTTCTGAGCCTTCTGCTGACGCTCGTGGAAGTCGACGATCGTTCGCCAGGCGGCCTCGGGCGTGTCGGCATAGGTGAAGAGGTCGAGATGGGCGTCGGCGATCACACCGAAGTCGGCCAGCCGACGGAAGTCGATGATGTTTTTCCAGTAGTCGCGACCGTAGAGCACGATCGGCGCCGGCTGCATGCGGTGGGTCTGCCGCAGCGTGAGCGCCTCGAAGAGTTCGTCGAGCGTGCCAAAGCCCCCGGGGAAGAGCACGACCCCCGCAGCCCGCAGGATGAAGTGAAACTTGCGGATGGCAAAGTAGCGAAACTGGAAGCAGAGCTCTGGTGTGATGAACGGGTTGGGATGCTGCTCAGACGGCAGGCGGATGTTGAGGCCGATCGACTTACAGCCCACATCGAAGGCGCCGCGGTTGGCTGCCTCCATGATGCCTGGGCCGCCGCCAGTGACCACCACGAAGTCGCGACGGCTTTCACACTGATGATCAATCGAGACCAGCCGGGCAAACTCGCGGGCCTCGTCATAGAAATGGCTCAGGCCCAGCAGCTGCTCGCTGCGGGCCACCTCGCGGGCGAGGGCCGTGTCGGCCGGCTTGGCAGCGGCTGCCCGCTTGGCATCAGCGAGCCGTCGTTCCGCAGCCCCCTGCTCCACAATCTGTGTGCCCCCAAACACAATCACGGTCGAGTGGATCTTTTCTTCCTGCAGAGCCAGTTCGGGCTTCTGCAGCTCGAGCATGATCCGCACGCTCCGCATCTCTTCCCGCTCGAGCAGTTCGTGGTCGTCGGCTGCAAGGATATAGCTCGGAGACGCGAGCATCGCCTCGAGGTTGGTCACCATCAGCGACACATCGTTGCCCAGCGGCGACGCCGGAATTCGATCGCATCGCTGGCCTGCCTTATCGCTCATTCGCCGCTCCTCGTTGAGTGGGTACGGTGCCTGCGGCTCCGAGGAAGGTTCGCGTGGACATTGAGAGTGATCCTTGTCAACGTTCGTCGCCCTGACGGCCGCCGTCGACGCGACGGCTGATCCCGGTGAGGAACACCTCGCCGTCTTCAAGCCGTAAGCCATTGAGCCACCAGCTCACAGCCTCTGGCCCTTCACCACGAATCTCAGCAGCCGGGAGCTGGACGATGAGCTCCGTCGTGCCGTCGATCCGCAGCATCTCACATCGCAGGCCGGCTCGCTCAAACCCGTGCGCCAGTCGCGACGAGGCGATGCCAGCAGGCAGCGGCAGCAGCCCCATCCGGCACTGCTCGACGGTCATCGCCAGACGATTCGCCTCCCGCAGCCGCAGCCGCACCTCAGTCCAGGCCAGCCCTGCCAGCGGCCCGCCGAGCCGACAGCCCAGCAACACCTCACCGCTGGCAAACCGTACCCGCAGGTCCTCCACACCGGCAGGCAGAAGATCGGGATGATTGGCGGGCAGATCGACCGCCAGCCAGGCATTGAGCTCATCTTCTCCGATCACGGTCGACCATTCGCCAGGTCGGCCCACATCCGACGCGAGGGCAGCAATCTTGGAGAGAAACCTGCCTGCTCCCCGCTGCCGTACTGCTTCGATCGCCCTCTCGTCAGCCCCGGCCGCCACCATGTCGCCGGCGGTGGCGTAGAACTCCGGGGCCTGTCGAGCCAACAGCAGCAGCACGAGGAGGCCAGCCGGAACGAGCAGGCCGCTCCAGACCATCATCCACCATCCCCACGACCTTCCGCGGCGAGGCTCTGCCGGCAGCGGGTTGGCGGAGCTTTCGAATGACATAAGAAGACGCCGGGCCCGCGGGCTACCGGATGACCGAGCCGCCGTCGGCCGGATCTCGGGCCACACCAGCCGCTGCTTCGGCTGACGGATGAGCATAGCCCTCCAACGACACGATCGACGACTCGCCGACGCGGGCTGACGCGTCGGCAATCTTTCGGCGATCTTCAGCAAGCAGCCTCGAATGGGTGCGGTGCTCACTGCGAAGCACCTTCTCACCAACACCCCCAGGCAGCCCACCCACCAACGGCAGGTCGCCGGCAAGGGTCAGCGTCACGTTGCTGGGAATCGCAGCCTCTTGGGCAAGGCGGCGGTTGATCGCCATTCTGGGATAGGGCGGCAGTCCGCCTGGGTTTACGAGCGCTTTAATCAGCAGCGAGACATCCGCAAACCGCTGGTAGCTCTCC
Organism: Pirellulales bacterium; assembly: GCA_018401745.1. GTDB lineage: Bacteria > Planctomycetota > Planctomycetia > Pirellulales > UBA1268 > M30B53. The sequence continues at coordinate 34,682 of JAGYJY010000010.1, forward strand.
GCTGCCTTGGGGCTGGCTGCCTTCTCATATCGCACGACATAGCGAACCTTGGGGCCCGTGAGCACGACCGCGGAGTCGTCTTTTTTGTCGTCGTGTTCATGGTGGATGCCTTCCTCGACACTGCTGCTTGCTGCCCAACGGATGACCGGATCGTCGGCGCCGCGGGCCCAGCTGGCGAGCGACACCCGCAGCCGGTCGAGCTTGAGTTTGTCGAGCTCCACCTTCACGTTCCGTCGTGGATCAACCAGCACGGTCCGCTCCCGCAGCGGGTCGTGGAGCACGATCTCGGCGAGTTGCAGCTGGCCGTCGGCGTCTGGCAGCTCCAGGAAATCCCAGACGATATCGTTGGTGAAGAGGGCCAGGCTGCGGCCAATCGGCTGCTCCTGGCCATCACGAAAGACGCAGCTCTCCACCCGCATTTCCCAGCTTGCCTCGGCCGCCACACTGACCGGGTTCAACGCACACGCGACGGTGGCGGTGGACACCAACAGGAGCGACAGCAAGTGGGAAAACCTTCGCCACATAGCAGGCGACTCCGTGGCCGAGAGGTCTGAAACCGGGAGCTCTGGCACAACGCTTGCCGTGCCGCAGGCTGGCTTGTAGCACACCCACAACGATGGCCGTAGGCCAGTTCGAGTGCCTCAGGGCGACAGCCGGCGGCGAGAGCGGCTCCGCTTCCAGCTCGCAGCGGCGCAACAGCCTGCCGCGATCGTGAGCAGCACCCACGCTTCGGGCTCAGGGGCCAGCACGTTGGCATAGCCGACCGAGCTGACCGTCAGCGCGGCGGCGTTTCCAGCAGAGCTGCTTCCGTTGAACATGAACGAATCGATCGCAATGCCATCAGGAAGCCCCGCCTTGGCAAGGCCGCTGGCTATCTGCACGCCGTCCACAAACAGATCCCAGCTGCCCGGAGCGACGGTCTGCCCAGCATGATCGACCGCGACCGCGGTGTTGTTGGCATGGATCTTCAGACGGTAGGTGGTGTCTTGAGCCATCGTGGGGACGCCCGTCGTCAGCCAGCTCCCGCTTGAGGAAAGGCGAGTTGTCGCCAGCGAGCCGGCCGTGCCAAAGTCCCACCGCAGGCCTGCGAACACCTCCTCGTTCGAATAGCTGTTGTTGTCACTGAATCGGCTGCCGTTGCCGACGAGCAGATACCACGAGCCGCTCTCACCACCGTGGAACGTCAGCTCCGCATCCAGGGTGAACAGCCCCGTGCCGGCGAAGTCGTAGATCGAAAACTTGTTGACTGAGGTGGTTGTCGAGGCCGTGCCCACGAGCGATGAAAGACCTGAGCCAGGATTGACCAGGGCAAACTGTCCGCCACCGGTGCCGATGCGAACCCGAGCGGTGCCGCCATCGGCAGCAGGGGCAGGAAGAAACGACGTGCTCACACCGGCGGTGAACGAGCCTGTCCCACTGCCAAAGTCGTAGTTCCAGACAGTGCCCGCAGGAAGCGGGCGACTGAAAACCATCAGTTGCACCAGAACACAAAAGCCAAGCGCGGTGGGCGCGCACCGCCAGACAGAACGCATTCGCATGAGCAGACCTCCCTCGGAGCGTCACGAAGGGTGTGAGGATGGATCCCCGCAATCGCGGATGTCGCTGGCGGTGAAACCGCCGCACGTCCATGTCGTCGACGGGCGTATTGAAGAGAGGCCTCTGCCCCTCGCCCGGGGCTGCCGCCCCCTCACCAGCCGACGCAACTCTTGCAAGGTAGCAGTGGCCTCATGCTGCCTCAACGATTCGGTCGCAGGCTCGCTGATGCCAGCCTTGCTGGGCTTTTCACTCAGGCAGAGACTTACCGTCGAGCAGCCAGGCCAGATTAAACGAGGCTACCTGCACCGCTGCATGGCTTCCCTTGGGGCCGCCTTCAAAGATCACAAAGATGCGACCCTCACTCGGCGTGCCGCTGCGGCCCACACCGAGATTCGAGTAGGCACTCGGCCCGTCGGAGATGAGCCGCTTCACCGGCCAGGATGCCCCTCCATCGAAGCTGGCCCAGACGGTGATCTTCTCGCGACCACCAGCGATGGAGGCACCTGTCTGCGCCGGCATGGCGCCTGCGTCGGTGTCGGAGTTGCTGAAGAGCAGGATGTCGCGACCGGCGATCGGCAGCCGCAGCATGCCGCCCATCAGGCCATACGACGTGCCGCGAGGACCGTCGGGGAGTTCCGCGCTTCGGCGAGCCTCGATCCAGAGCGTGCCGCCGTCGTAGCTCGTGGCAAAGAAGCGATTGCCACGGCTCATGTGTTCGCGGGAGTTGTAGAGCAGCGTGCCATCAGACCGCTCGGCAATCGCCGCTTCGCCAGTGCCAAGAACCGGGAAGGGATTGCTTGTCTGCCAGGTCTTGCCGTGGTCATCGCTGGTGATCGCCGTCGAGTAGTGGTAGGGCCGCCAGGCAACATCGTTGGAGTTTTCCGGCCCCATGATGCGGGCCGGGCTCACGAGGCGGCCGCGATGCTCGCCAAAGGCCAGCGTGATCCCACACTGCATCGCCCCGGCACCCTCAATCCCCGGCACGAGCCCGAGCTGATCCGGCAGCACGGTGATGTCCTCACGAACCCAGCTCGCCCCTGAGTCGCCGCTGCGGTAGAGCCACTTCTCCTGAGGGCAGACGTAAAGCAGGTCGCCGGTCGTCTCGTCGACCATCGCATTGCCGCCATTGGCCTTGCCCGTATCACCGCTGGCGTCGATCGCCATCGGCTCATCCCAGGTCGTGCCGCCGTCATGGCTGCGGCGAACCTCACCGCCCCCCGGTGAACGAAACGCGAGCACTGTGCCATCCGGTGCCGTCAGCACGCCCCCCCAGCCACCCCGCTGCTTCCAGAGCTGCTGCATCGGCACAAACACCGGCTCACCGAGAAACTCCTCGAGCGTGGCAGACACGGCAAAGCCCAGCGGCTCGCCGCCACGCGCAGCCTCCGCCACCCAGACCGCCACACCCACAAGGCCAACCACCCACAACTGCACCCACGCCCTCATCTCATCGCCTCCCCACACACTCGCATTCGTCACACCCACAAACAGCCCGCCAGCCTACCCTCGCCACCAAGACGCTACACCATCCCCCGCCTCGCCCCGGCCGCAGACCGCCGCTTCCTGCGGCGGACAGGCCGTCTCGCTTCACGCCTGCGAAGCCATCCTGACCTTCGCAGGCTAGAGCGACCGCGGACGAAACGGGACGGGGCCTCGGGCCGCGAAGCGAATACACACGCAAGCGGGACGGGTCCTCGGGCCGCAAAGCGAATACACACGCAAGCGGGACGGGTCCTCGGGCCGCAAAGCGGCCTCGGCTATGCCGAGGTGCCTCCGGCACCCGAAGACCCGTCCCGTTCAATCCGCCTGCGGCACCCGAAGACCCGTCCCGCTTGCACGTCGGCCCTCGTCCCCACCCCCGGCCGCAGACCGACGCCGAAGGCGGCGGACAGGCCGGCCTTAAACCCGTAAGCGAGGGGTGAGCCCGGGGCTGACCCTCCGGCGTATAGGAGCGAGCGACGCCCGGAGGGCCAAAGCGAAGCGGATATCCGAGCGAGCGAGGGCCTGGAGGGCCCGCAGTGAGCGTCCGGGGGGGCAGCCCCGGGCTCACCCCGAGCGGCCCACCAAAGCGAAGCGGATATCCGAGCGAGCGAGGGCCTGGAGGGCCCGCAGTGAGCGTCCGGAGGGGCAGCCCCGGGCTCACCCCGAGCGACCCACCCCGAACCTGGTAGAACCTCGCAGACCCCTCAGGAGCTCCCTTATGCCAGCCCCTCGACCGCACGTCCTCCACGAGGCCACCTACCGACAGCTGCTCGAACATCGGCCCAACGTCGCCGTGCTGCCGTGGGGAGCGACGGAGGCCCACGGCTGGCATCTGCCCCACGGCACCGATGTCATCGAGGCGATGGCGATTGCCGAAGCGGCGGTCGAGCGGGCGGTGGCGAAGGGGAGCAAAGCGATCCTGCTGCCGGCGATTCCCTTCGGCAACAATGCCCAGCAGCAGGACCAGGTGGCCACGATCCACTTCTCCACGACGACCGCGCTGGCGATCCTGCGGGATGTGACGGAAAGCCTCGTCCGTCAGGGCATCGACCGGCTGGTGCTCCTCAATGGCCACGGCGGCAATGCCTTCGCTCCGCTGGTCCGCGACGTGATGCTTGAGACCGGGGCCACGATTGTTGTCGTCAACTTCTGGCAGCTCTGCCCCGAGGTGCTGCGGGCGACGTTTCATGACCCCGGCGACCATGCGGGCGAGCTCGAGACGTCGCTGGTGCTGCACCTGCACGGCGAGCTGGTGGAGATGGAGCAAGCCGGCGACGGCCGCACCGTTCCGTTTGCGATTGAGGCGATTTCGCAGCCAGGGGTCTGGACACCACGGCCGTGGTCGCAGACGCATCCCGACACCGGCTGCGGAGACCCTCGCCAGGCGACGCGGGAGAAAGGAAAGGCTTTTTTCGACGCGGCCAGCGATGCGGTGGCCACGATGCTGGTGGCGTTTTCGCAGGCCAGCAAGGGGCAGACACCCTACGTCTGATTGTTTCTGCAAGGGGCTGCTCAAGCCCTCAACGACCTCCGGTCGCGCAAACCCTGCGGCCTGTTCTGGATGTCGTGCAGAAATCGCGTGCGCTGCGCCGATCGATAACACCGGATAGGTCAAGGAAAACGGTTCTACGGAAGCGAACACCCAAGCGGGGGCGTCCTATGCGTCGCATCTTCTTCAGACAGACGTTCTTGTGCCTGGCTCTGCTCAGCACGCTCCAGATCGCAGGATCCGCGGCCCGGGCCGACTGGCACGAGGCCTACCAGACGCCGAACGGTGCTGAGCAGCGTGCGGCCCCCGCCCCAACGGCGCTCGATCCGACGATCGCCGCTGCCCTTGATGAGAATCTCGAGCTGCTCGGACGGGGTGACGGCCAGGAGCCCAGCCTCGTCGCAGAAACCGAGGCCAAGGCCGCCAGTCCTGTCCTTCTGGCCAGCTTCCTCGAGAGCGTGGCCTCCTCGTTCAACACGTCGCGGTGTGATTCGGTCGGCTGCGACAGCGTCAGCTGCAGCTCAACAGGCCGCCGCTCCGGGGGCCTGCTGCCGCCGTGGCGGCCGTATGTTGGCGGCATCGTCGGGGCAACCTTCGCCACGCTCGACGACGACAATCCACAGACACCCGCGATCTCCAATGAGTCGGTCTTCACCGCGGGCGGCACGATTGGCGTCGCCTTCGATCGCCCGATGGGGGCTCTGCGGGTGGAGTTTGAAGGACGCGGCCGCGATCAGATCAGCACCACAGATTCGCAGCCTGGCCTCGGCAGCCTCACCCTGAGAGCCACCGACATCTGGTCGGCCACGATCAATGTCTGGCGCGACTACCAGCCGTATGAGTCACTCGGCTTCTACGCCGGCGGTGGCCTCGGCAGCGGCGGGTATCGATCAACCATTTCCGGCACTGGGCTGGCGTCGGTCTACACGGGCAACGATCCGGTCACCAACTTTGCCTGGCAGGCTGGCGGCGGTGTCTTCTACAACCTCACCGAGCGGGCGACGATCGACCTCGGCTACCGATTCTTTGCGATTGACGAATCGACCGCGGTGGCAGAGGTGTTTCAGCAGCCCTTCACCTATCGAGAGCGGTATTCGGCCAGCGAGCTGCTGCTGACTCTCCGGATCTACGAGCCGTTTCAGCGGTGGTGGTAGGTCGCCCTGCTGCACGGGTTCCGTTTTGGGGGCCCGTGACGAGAGACTATCCTGCGACTCGGGGAGATCCGCAGCCTGCGGCTCCCCGAGTTGTATTTTTGCCACCGCACCGCAGGAGATACCTTTCATGCTTCGAACCCTTTCCCGAGTGACCGCCCTTGCCATCGTTGTTGCCGGCTTTGCGGCTCCGTCGGTTGCCCTTGCTCACTGCCAAGTGCCCTGTGGAATCTACGGCGACCAGCTGCGGTTTGAGCAGCTGCTGGAAGATGCCAAGACGATTGCCAAGGCCCAGGCTCAGCTCAACGAGCTGCTCGCTGAAGGCCAGCCGACCGCGCAGTCGGTTAACCAAATGGCCCGCTGGGTGATGACGAAGGAAGAGCACGCCGGCCGCGTGCAGGACACGATGCAGGCCTACTTCCTCGCGCAGCGGATCAAAGCCGATTCCCCTCGCTACGTCGAGCAGCTCAAGGCGACCCACACGGTGATCACGTCGGCAATGAAGTGCAAGCAGTCGGCCGATGGCACAACCGCCAAGGCCGCTCGAAGAGGCCATCTTCGATCTCTACCGGGCCTACGAGGGCAAAGAGCCTGAGTTTGAGTCGGCCAAGTAAGCGAACGACCTCGCTCAGACAGGTCTCAGCTGCAGCTGCCACCCGAGCGTATCGCAGGCTCGGGTGGTGGCTTGCAGTTCTTCCTACTCGCTGTCGATGCCGCACTCCTGCAGGAGCTCAAACGGCACGACCTCGAGCGTCTTCTCGCTGGTGGCCTTGAGCACCACTGGCGGAGCGGCACCAGCTCGGTAGGCCTCCAGCCAACGGGCAGCGCAGAGACACCAGCGGTCGCCTTCGACAAGGCCAGGAAAGTTCCACTCTGGGTGGGGCGTGACCAGGTCGTTGCCAGCCTTCACCGTAAACTCAAGAAACTCAGGCGTCATGACCGCGCATACGCTGTGCACACCCACATCGTCAGGGCAGGTGCGGCAATGGCCGTCGCGGAAAAACCCTGTCAGCGGTGCCTTCGAACAGACCGCTAAAGGTCCACCGAGCACGTTGCGGACAGGTCCGCTGCCCTCTCGAGGTGTCGCCGTGTCGCCGAAGCTGATCATAACGATCGACTATAGCAAATACGCCACGACTGCACGGAGAGACGATGCAACGTGAGCAGCAGATTCTTGGCGTCGACTTCTCCTCAGCCCCCACGGCCCGCAAGCCGATCACCGTGGCCGTCGGCCGGCTTCGAGCCACAGCTGGCCCAGCGACCTACCAGCTTGAGGAGATCCGAGAACTCCCCAGCCTCGATGCGTTTGAGGCCTTCCTCGCCGAGCCTGGCGGCTGGCTTGGCGGCTTTGATCTCCCCTTCGGCCAGCCGCGAACGCTGATCGAGCACGAGGGCTGGCCGACCGACTGGGCTGCGTTTGTCCGCTTCTACTGCGGCCGACCGAAAGACGAACTTCGCGAGGTCTTCCGGCAATGGTGCAATGCGCGACCGCCGGGAGCGAAGTTTGCTTGGCGGAAGGCTGACAGGCCCGCCGGCTCAAGCCCGGCGATGCGGTGGACCAACCCGCCGGTGGCCTGGATGATGCACGCGGGCATCGGCCGCATGCTCGACGCCGGGCTGGTGTTTCCTGCGCATCGGCATCCCTCAGCGAGCCCGCCCCGACGCGTCTCGGCAAAGATCGCCCTGGAGGCCTACCCCGCGTTCACCGCGCGAGCTGTCTGCCGCAGCAGCTATAAGAGCGACACGCCAGCGGCCTGGACAACCCAGCGGCAGGCCAATCGGGAGCAGATCCTCACCGGCCTCTGCCGCGGCACCGCGGGCCTGAGCGTTCGCCTCAAGGTCAACCGACGTACGGGGCAACGGATCATCGAGGATGGCCGAGGCGACCTGCTCGATGCTGTGATCTGCAGTCTCCAGGCTGCCCGTGCGGCAACGCTGCGCGGCTACGGACTTCCTCGCAGCCTCGATCCCCTTGAGGGCTGGATCGCGTCGGTGCCGCCACCGGTCTTGTAGAGGGCCCGCACCCACAGCGATCAGGCGTTGCCCCGACGCCGCACCGCCAGGCTCGAGACCCCGGAGACCATTCGGCCGCCGGCCCATGCCGCCGTTTTCGACGCCAGCGAACCACCGGCCCAAACCGCCGCGCCCGTCACCGCACCCACGACGGCGCCGACCGGCCCGGTAATGGCTCCCGCAGCCGCAAAGGTGCACGTGCTTGTTGCCAGCCCGGCGGCATCGCCGGCCCGCTTACACGCCTCCTCGTTATGGCCGGCCCGGTGGGCCTTCCATTCCACTGCCATCGCCACACCCTCGGCAACGAGCACCGCCGGCATGAAGGCCTTGAGGCCGATGCGAGCCGTGGTGCCCACGGCGGTGCGAACCGAGACATGACGGACACCACGTTTGACCGTCTGCGAGCTGATCACCGCTGAGGCCCTGCCAGCCATCCGGCCAACGCGGGCAGCGATGATGTCGATCTGCCGGCTGTGGCACACGCCGGTGGCGCACCACGTGGTGAAGTGTTCGCAGTTGTCGGTCACCGGCGAGTAGCCGTCGCGGCCGATGTGCTCCTCAGCCCGCCGGGCCACCTCTTCCGCCGGAAACGCGGCAGGCGGCTGCTGCACGACCCGCACCGACTCGCCCTTGGCAAACTCTTCGAGGCTCGTCCGCACCACTGCCCCACCGGCCCAGAGCCTCTCAAAGCGGTGCGGCCCCGCGTGCGCGACCGTGCCATCGCCGAGATCGATGCCGTAGTGCACATAGGTGGGACCATAGCCGGCAAGACGCCGATCTGCAGCGAGCCTATCACCTCGAGCCATACGGTCGTCTCCACAGAGCCTTCAGGTGTTTTCCGCTGTTCAGAAGCGTGCATGTGCGCACCCTCAGCGGTCTGCCTCACCTCGAGTCTACCGTCGTTGCTACGGGGATCGCGAGGTTTGGTTCACCAGAAACCGCTTGCGGCCTCTGGATCCAGCCGCACAATCTTCCCAGGCAGACCTCCCAGACAGACTTCCAGGTGGCCCTGATCGTCATGCTGGTGTCGCTGTCTGCGGGAGGCGATACTCACGCCATGAACATCCCTTCCTTTTGCTGCTCTTGGCTCAGGCACTCCACCCTGGCCGCGTCGTTTGCTTTGTCGTTCGCAGTTGGTTCTCTGGCTGCTCTCGCTCACGGCGATGAGCCGAGGCCACCTGCCACGCGGCCACCCAACGTGGTGCTGATCGTCGCAGACGACCTCGGCTATCGCGAGCTCGGCTGTTTCGGCCAGGAGAAGATTCGCACACCCAGGCTCGATGCCCTGGCCAGCGAAGGGATGCGGCTCACACGGCACTACGCCGGCAACGCTGTCTGCGCGCCGTCGCGGTGCGTTTTGATGACGGGCAAACACCCCGGTCACGCCATCGTCCGCGACAACAAATCGACGCCACCAGAGGGACAGTATCCGATTCCTGCGGCGGAGGTGACCCTCGCGGAACTGCTCCACGACGCAGGCTACGCGACCGGGGCGTTTGGAAAATGGGGCCTCGGCGGACCGGGCTCCCCGGGCGAACCGCTGCGGCAGGGCTTCGATCGCTTCTTTGGCTACAACTGCCAGGCCCACGCCCACAGCTACTATCCCGACTATCTCTGGGACAACGACCGTCGCATCCGCCTTGAAAACGATCCCGCTGTGCCGGGCCATGCCGGCCTTGCCGACGGCGCCGACCCGGCCGACCCCCGCAGCTACGACGCCTTCAAAGGCTGCGACTACGCCCCCGACCGCATCTATGAGGCGGCTCTAGCCTTCCTCCGCGCAGAGAAGGATGGCCCCTTCTTTCTCTACTATCCCTCAATCATTCCACACGTCGCCCTGCATATCCCGGATGACGAGCTCACTCCGTATCTCGAACTCGGCTGGAACGATCCGCCCTTCACGCGGACTGGCGGCGGCTACACGCCGCACTTCACACCGCGGGCAGCCTACGCCGCTATGATCTCGAGGCTCGACCGCGAAGTCGGCGGCATCCTCGACGAACTCGACACGCTCGGCGTTGCCGACAACACGCTGGTGATCTTTACCTCCGACAACGGGGCAACCCATCTCAACGATGAGGTGGATGTCGACTTCTTCGCAAGCGTCGGCGAACTGCGGGGCCTCAAGGGCTCGCTCTACGAGGGCGGGATTCGGGTGCCCGCCATTGTCCGCTGGCCGGGGCATGTGGCCGCCGGCAGCGAGAGCCCGTTCATCAGCGGCTTTGAAGACTGGCTGCCCACCATCCTCGAAGCGGCTGGTTGCGGAGCAGATATCCCTGCTGAGGTCGATGGCCTCAGCCTGATGTCCCAAATAACAGAAGACAACGTCCCCGGTCTCCCAGGCTCCCAGCGACCCTTCCTCTACCGCGAGTTTGCCGGCTACGGCGGCCAGCAGTGCGTGTTGGCCGGCCGTTGGAAGGCGATTCGACAGCAGCTCCGCAAAGGCCCGGCCCCGACAGAGCTCTATGACCTCGAGGCCGACCGCTCAGAAGCCCACGACGTCGCCGCCGAGCATCCCAACATCGTCAAGCGACTCGAAGCCCTGATGACCCGCGAGCACACGCCCTCATCCACCTTCCCCATCGCCGGCCTCGGAGACGAGCTGCCCGCACGCTGAGCCCTCCGCTCCCCCAGGCCGCAGACCGACCGCTGCTGCGGCGGACAGGCCGTCTCGCTTCACGCCTGCGAAGCCATCCTGGCCTTCGCAGGCTAGAGCGGCCTGCCAGGGGAACGGGACGGGTCCTCGGGCCGCGAAGCGGCCTCGGCAAAGCCGAGGTGCCTGCGGCACCCGAAGACCCGTCCCGCTTGCGGCTCCCGGCCGCAGACCGCCGCCGAAGGCGGCGGACAGGCCGTCCTTAAAACCGTAAGCGAGGGGTGAGCCCGGGCCGAATGAGCCGGCCTTGCAGTCGAGCGCAGCCCGGAGGGCGAAAGCGAGAATGCACGAGTGAGCGAAGCCAGGATGGCGAAGCGAACGCTCGGCGAATCGGCTTGGGCTCACCCCGAGCGACCCCGAACGCTCGGCGAATCGGCCCGGGCTCACCCCGAGCGCCCCCGAACGCTCGGCCTCCGCTGTCCCTACAGCTTGCACCGGATGCGCTCCCTGCACGGCCTGACCGGATCATGCAGCCTGCAGAGAATCGGCAGCATGATCGGTGGACGTGCGCGCCGATACAGAAGATGTGCACACATTTTCCCCCATTCCACCGCCGCGGCTTTGCCTCCGCCGATCGGTCCTGCGACTGATCGTGTGGTGCCTGATCGTCGTCTGCCCGGCGGGAGCTTCGGCTCAGCCTGTGGCGAAGCCGTGGGATGCGGTTCTCATCGCCAGCTTCAACATCCAGGTGTTTGGCGAGTCGAAGATGAGCAAGCCGCATGTGGTCAACGTGCTCGCCCAGGTGGTGCGGCAGTTCGACGTCGTGGCCATCCAGGAACTGCGGAGCAAAAACGACCAGATCGTGCCGAGCTTTGTGCAGCAGGTGAATGCCACGGGCGGCCGCTACCACTTCATCGTGGGGCCCCGAGAAGGTCGCACCAACAGCAAAGAGCAATACATCTTTATTTACGACACCGACCGCATCGAGGTCGACCTGGCCTCGCCAGCCGTATTTCCCGATCCGGCTGATCGGCTGCATCGCCCGCCCCTGTGCGTCCGCTTCCGCACGCGGATTATCCCTGAGCACATGGCCTTCACCTTCTGGCTGGTCAACACCCACACCGATCCCGACGAGGTGCCGCAGGAGCTCGCTGCCTTGGGCGACGTGTTTCGCGGCATGCAGGCAGCCCGTCCTGATGAAGACGACGTGATCATGCTCGGCGACCTCAACGCCGGGCCTCCTCAGTTTCAGCCCCTCGCTCCGATCCCCGGGCTTGCCTGGGCGATCGACGGGGTGACCACCAACACCCGCGGCACGAAGACCTACGACAATCTCGTATTTTCCCTGCCGGCAACCTCTGAATACCTCGGCCGCTGGGGCGTGCTCGACCTCCAACAGACCTTTGGGCTCTCCCAAGAAGCCGCCCTTGAGGTGTCTGATCACAACCCTGTGTGGGCCGCGTTTTATCCAGCCGAGGCCCAGGGCAGCCAGCCAGTTGCTCTCCAGCCCACGACAAGGCGTTGATCATTCCCCCGGTGCCGCATGCGTGTTTTCTTCACCTACATCACCCGGCGACTGCTGGTGAGCGCTCTGTGCAGCGCCACGCAGACGACGCTTGTAGGGCCGGGGCATGCGGAGATGTTCTTCCGGCATCTGCCGCTGCAGCAGCAGCGGCAGATCGTGGGAGCCTCGCCACTGGGCGACACATTCGCGGTAGCTGAGCGGCCAGGCCAGCTCACCGCAATCGGTCACCCCAGCCGACTTCCGCCGCTCGACACCTTCGCGATGGCAACCCGCCGTCGCTAAAAAAAGGAACCTCTATCGGCCCGGCCCAGCCGTTTGGTCTTGAAACCATCCCAGCGCGAGCGGCTCGAGGGCCGTCGCGACGACGTCGCCGCAGGCGAGCGCGATGGCCGCCAGTCCCACGCGGCACCAAGAGGGCTGCTGGGGCGCATCGATCAGCCCGCGAGCCAGGACATGGCGGGCCTGTTTGAGATCGCCCATCGCAAGCAGGATCCCGCCGAGCGACTACATCCTCAAAGTGCTCGAAATCACCGCGTGAAGAATGCGTCGGCCCTGATCGTCTTCGACAACACGAACCTTGCCCGCCCCTTTCGGCTCGCGGCCGTCTACGAAAGCGGCACACGGATCGGCTGAGCCAACTGGAAGAAAAGTCGAGGCCTCGGTCCATCGCCTCAGCATCCTCGGCTGGGCACGCGTGTTCAAGCTTGTCGCTTCCGCGGTTCACTGGCCACGGCTTCTCTGCCGGAAGTATTTGAGGCCAGGAATGAAAAAGCAGGCGGCGCTGACTGCTCCAAACACGATGTGCTGGATGTCACTGACAAGGCACATCACCAGCGCCGTGGCAAAGAGCGCGGCGGCCTGCACGTAGAAGGCTCCCGAGAGAATCCCGGCCTTCACAAAGAAGGCAAGCCCTGCCAGCAGCGCCAGCACCGGAGAGAGCGTGAGCACGGGCGTCCCCAGCAAGTCTTCCACCCAGAAGAGCATCACGCTCGCGATCATCGCCCCACCCCAGACGTGAGCGATCTGCCGCTCAATCGCCGTGACCGGGCCGGCCCGGTTGCGAATCGCCCAGAAGATCGGAGCCCAGAGGGCCAAACCACCCGCCCAGAGCACGAAGTAGGGCCAGCGGCTGACGATCTGCTGCCAGGCTAAAACGTCGGTGATCACGCAAAGCGTGAGCACGACTACCGAGTGCCACATCCATAACAGGCCCCAGTTTTCCAGCACGACCGCATGGTGCGTCTCGCGGAAGAGCCGCGCCGCAATGTCGGCCAAGCCACCGCGACGGGCGGCAATCGGCTCTCCGCTCAAGAAACACCGCAGGTCTGCCGCGAGGGCCGCTGCCGACCTATACCGAAGTTCCTGCGGTTTCTGCAGTGTCTTCAGCGCGATCATTTCCAGGTCGCGATTGACCGAAGCGTTGATCAGACGAGGCATTGGCGGATCGTTCTCAAGCACCGCCAGAAGCGTATCCATCGGGTTGGATGCCTGAAACGGCGGGCGGCCCGTGAGCATCTGGTAGAGGATCGCCCCCAGGCTCCAGACATCACTGGTGGTGCCCACATCGCCCCGGCTGCCAGCGGCCTGCTCCGGTGACATGTAGCAGGGAGTGCCCACGATCGCCCCGGTGTGGGTCACGGACATGTCTGCTTCGATCCGCTTGGCGAGGCCGAAATCGGAGACATGCGGCCGGCCCTCACGGTCAATGAGGATGTTCGACGGCTTGAGATCGCGGTGCAGCACACCACGGGCATGGGCCACCTGCACCGCCTCAGCCACCACGGCGAGCAGTCGGGCCGCTTCCCGCGGGGGCATCGGGCCCTCAGCGAGCAGCCGGGCAAGGGTCGTGCCCTCAATGTGCTGCATGCTGTAGAAGGGGTGGCCGTCCCACTCGCCCACCTCATACACCGCCACAATCCCAGGGTGGTCGAGCTGGGCCGCCGCCTCGGCCTCGCTGCGAAACCGACGAATGTCGTCAGTGCTGGCGAGATCCCGACGCAGCAGCATCTTGATGGCCACGGTCCGACCGAGGCTCTTTTGGGTGGCCTTGTAGACCACCCCCATACCGCCGCGGCCGATCTCCTCGATCAGCTCGTACTCACCGAGCGTCGCCGGGAGCGGTGAAACGCCGGGCACGAAACTGCCACGGCCATCTGACCCAAGAGCATCCTGATGCTCGCGGGCAGCGAGCGATCCATGACCGCCTGGAGAAAGAGACAGCGTCTCATCGCCGAACGCATGCCGCGAAAAGATCGCGGACTGCTCGGCCACCGCATCGGTCAGGCAGACCGCTGCCCACAGCTCACGAATATGGCTGGCGAGGTCGGGATGCTCGTGTTCGGCCGCCTGCACCGCATCAAATCCCCCCCCGACGTGCTCACCGAGTTCATCCAGCACCTCGGCCAGCCGCTCCTCCTGTTCAGCCGTCAGTGGCTCGGCAACGGCTCGAGAGTGGTGCAGGCCTGGTGACATCATCGCGTTTTCGGGCAAATACGGGCTGGGTGTGAGGGGGGTTGCTCGCGTGCAGACGTATGCCATCAGCGGGCGGCAACCACCCTTGCACTATCGTAGACCGCCCTCTGGCGGTGTGGAGCCACCCTGATCAGCGGCAAAAAAGCGAGGTGTCAGTCGCACCCATCGAGCAGCTCTCGCAGTCGACGCATTGCCCGCAGATACCGCATGCCGGCCGCAGGCTTGGAAAGCCCGAGCATTTCGGCCGCTTCAGCCGTGGAAAGATGCTCAAAGTGCCGCAGCAACACAATCTGCCGATCGGCCTCGTCGAGCTTGTCGACCGCTGCAGCAAACCGCCGCTGCAGTTCCTGCCAGGTCGCCGCGGCTGCCGGCGTCAGTTCGCGGTCGACCATCGCCTCGGCAGCTGCCGGGGCAATCCCATCGTTGGGCCCCGCCTCATGAATCGAAACCTCGCGGTCGACGCTCCGGCTGGCAGCCACACGGTGACGGCGGTGGGCATCGATCAGGCGGTCTCTGGCCATGTGTCGTAGCCAGAGACGGAACGGCATCGCCGGGTTGGCGAGGTAGTCACCAAGCCGACGATTCGCCTCAATCATCACATCCTGAACAATATCGCTGGCATCGACACGGCTCTGCACACCACGGTCCATGCGGGCAGCGATGAGGCGACGAATCGCCTCGCGGTGCCGAGCAAGCAACCCGTTGATGGCTGCCGTGTCGCCCTGCCGAACCCGCTCGAGCAGCATCTGCGTCACCTGCGGATCGGCAGGATCAGGCAACGGGAGCCCAGGAGAATCGAGGTTGTCGGCGACGGAGAGTTCGCTCGAGCCCACAGAGCACCTTTAAGAAACGGGCGGCGTGGTTACATGATACCACCGCTGTCCGTTCGCTGCTTGGCGGCGATTCCGGATCAAGGCCGCGAAGAGCTCTCTGCCGCCCATCGCCCACCGCTCCACATCGACCGTCGCATCCGTTTCAATCGGAGGTGTCCACCGCGATCCAGGCCTGAAAAACACGCTTTGGCCTGTTGACATTTTTGACCGGCGTTCAGACGTGATCCATAATCGCAAGCGGTCAAAGGAGCGACCGCGCCGATGCCGCCTGGAATCAGCGGTAGCCTCGCGAATGGATCGCCCCTGTGACGCGTGACCCCCGAGAGCCGACGTTTCAGCCACGGACCTGGTGGCTCTCCAGTCTGGTCGCTGCCGTCACCCTTTCCCTCAGCGGCAGTTTCACACTTCACGCTGCCGACATCGCTCCGGCGCTTCGCTGGGTTCCGGCCGGGCCTGCCACCACGGCAGCAGAGTCCGCCCTGACTCGCCCCTCCCAGCCGGCACGTCCCGCGCCCCACGACGACATCGTCTCACGGGCCACGCTGCTGGCGAGCGAAGGCCGTTGGCACGAGATCGTGCGGCTCTATGAGCCGGAAGTGCGGGCGGGTAGCCTGACTCCTGAGGTTCGCCGGCATTACGACATCGCCTCGATCCACTGCGATATCGAGCGACGGTATGGCGAACGCAACTTCCGCGGCAAGCTGCAAAAAATGCAGGAGCAGGAGGCCTCCCGCCTCTACGGTGAACTGCTTGGCCGAATCGGCTCCCACCATGTTGACCAACCTGACTTCCGCCAGCTTGTCGAGCGGGGCTGCCTGGCGATGGAGACGGCCCTCGACGATCCCGGCTTCCTCGGGTTTGTCGGTGTCGCCCCTTCCGCCGAACGCATTCGTTTCTCCTGCCAACAGACTGCCGACATCCTTGCCCGTCGGGCGATCGTCACTCACCGTGACGCCGAGATGATGGTGAACTGGATCGCTAAGGCCACCGAACGCACGCTCAGCATTCCGGCAGCCGTGACGATCATGGAGTTTGCAGCGGCGGCGATGGGTGGCCTTGACCAATACTCAGCCTTCCTGACAAGCGGACAGCTCGACGACCTCTACAGTCAGATTGATGGCAACTTCGTCGGCCTCGGCGTCGAACTCAAGCCGGCTCCTGATGGCCTGCTGATCGTGGATGTCATCAGCGGCAGCCCGGCCGAACGTGCTGGCCTGCGGGCCGGTGATCATCTCGTTGGCGTGGGAGGTCGTTCGATTGGCGGCATGGGTGTCAATGAAGCGGCTTCGCTCCTGCAGGGGCCGGAAGGCTCGGTGGTCACGCTTGCCATCCTCAGGGCTCCCGCTCCGGCTCGGGCAGTGACTGTTCGCCGTGAGCATGTGGAAGTGCCGAGCGTGGAAGACGTGCGGATTCTCGATCCGATTGCTGGTGTCGCCGGCCTGCGAATCAGCTCTTTTCAAAAGACGACTGCCACCGACCTGGAGGCGGCCCTGCGACGGCTTGAGGCCGCCGGCATGCGATCGCTGATTGTCGACCTCCGTGGCAACCCTGGTGGTCTGCTCTCCGCCGGCGTCGACGCTGCCGACCTCTTCCTCGACCGCGGGCTCGTGGTGGCCACGCGTGGCCGATGCCCCGACGAAGACTTCAACTATCTTGCGAATCCGGCGGGCACCTGGCGGATGCCGCTGGTGGTGGTGATCGACGGCGACTCAGCCAGTGCCAGCGAGATTTTCGCGGGCGCCATTCGGGATCACCGTCGCGGCACGATCGTTGGAACCCGCAGCTACGGCAAGGGCTCAGTGCAGGGCATCTTCCCGCTCGACATCGGCGGCATGGGCATGCGTCTGACCACGGCGAAGTTCTTCTCTCCCCAGGGCCGCTCCTACAGCAATGTCGGCGTTGAGCCTGACGTGCTCGTGCAGACAGCCTTCAAGCCGGCTGCTGGACGAGCCATCGAACCCGCCAACGACCCGTTCCTGACGACGGCCATCGAAACAGTTCGCACGCTCTCGGCTGCGAACCGTGGCGGGCTTCCCCAGGCAACGGCGGCCCGCTGATGTCGGCCACACCTCCCGCCTCCCAGACCGACCTCGCGGCCCAGATCACCGCAGAATGCGATCGGCTCGGCCTGGAGGTCGCACCTGCTGCGGTGCCCCGCATCGCCGCCTATGCCGAAAGCCTTTGGCAGTGGAACGAGCGGCTCAACCTCACGCGGCACACCGACGTCGAGCGATTCGTTTCCAGGGATGTGGCCGATGCGGTGGCAATCGCACCGCATCTTTCCGCAGGGGAAAGGCTGCTCGATGTTGGCACCGGCGGCGGCGTGCCGGGCGTGCTCCTGGCGATCCTACGGCCTGACCTCTCTGTCGAACTCTCCGAGAGTGTTGGCAAGCGCGCCACTGCCGTGGAGTCGATCATCGGTGAGATCGACCTCACGGTGCCGGTGCATGCCCGCCCGGCCCAGCAAATCGTCGCCGAGACTCGTTTCGACACCCTTGTGGTCCGGGCAGTTGCGCCGCTGGCCAAGCTGCTGGGCTGGTTTGAGCCGCTCGCGGACCGCTACGGCCGGATGCTCGTGATCAAGGGACCACGCTGGGAGGCAGAGAAGGGCGAAGCCCGACACCGGGGCCTGGTGAAAAATGTTCGCATCCGCCGGATTGCTGCCTGGCCACTTCGTGGCACCGACAACGAGAGTGTGTTGCTGGAAATCAGCCGGCAGACTGGGCGGCCATAGCCGAGGCAGCCAGCAGACTGTGGAAAAATCCATCTATGGCCTTTTCCCACCTAAGGGCAACACCCGAAAACGCCGAGGGGTTGTCTCTCTCGACAGTCTGCTAGAGATTCATCCCGAGAAAGCCGCCGGCTTCATCGAGCTGCTGTTGCTCCTGTTCGAGGCGGGCAACAGCACGGGACAGATCACCTGCAGCGATGTAGCGGTCAAACTCCACTTCCACCGCCCGCTTCGCCGAAACCATCAGCCACTCCACAGCGGGCTGGGTCAGCCAGTCGCAGGTCTCTCGGTCGAGGGTGATGGTGAGGTCGCTGCCAACGGCATGGGTATCGCTTTCATCGGTCAAGATCGTTCCCTCAACGGCAAACTCGATCATGCCAATAGCCGGGTCGCTCGTCAGTTGAAAGCGACAGACAGCGTTGGTCAGATAGTAGGTGTTGCGAGTGCCGTGGGTGCCGATGGCGGCCTGAAGCCGCTCGAGTTTCTGTCGAAATCGGGGTGAGGCATCCAGTGGGATGTCGAGCCGCCCCAGGCTGCGGAGCGGCTGGCAGTCAAACGCCACATGCACGGCGGGTGGCTGGACGGCAGGTGGCTGGACGGCGTGTTGTGCAGGAGATAACTCATTCATGATGCCCTCAGCCTATCCGAAACCGACGTCCCACCGACACGTCAGCTGGCCCCACGCAGCCGGCAACAGGCCGCTGTCGACTGGCGGCAGGCCGCTGTGGCTACTGCTTGCGGCAACGGCCACCATCGCCATGCTTGCGGCCTGCAGCAGCGGGCAGGCGGCTGAAGCAACGTCGTCTCGGCGGATGATGGGGATTGAGTGGCTGGTCACGGTGCATGCGGACTCTGTCGAAGAGGCCGCTGCTGCCGGAGAGGCGGCCCTCGATCGCGTGGCAGCAATCGAGCGGGTGCTCTCTGACTACGACCGCCACAGCGAGGTTTCCCAGCTGATGGTGGCCACGGCTGCCTCGCCGGGGCAGCCCTTTCCCATCAGCGACGACCTCGCCACCACCCTACGGCGAAGCCTCGCGCTGACCGAACAGACAGACGGTGCTTTTGATGTGACGGTTGGCCCACTGACGGTCCTCTGGCGGCAGGCTCGGAAGACGGGCAGGCTGCCCAACCCAGAGAAGCTGGCCGCAGCGATGGCCGCGAGTGGCCGCAGCGCGGTGACTCTCCACGAGGGGACCGCGGAGGTTCGGGTGTCAATGAAACATGCCGACACGCGGCTCGATTTTGGCGGCATCGGCATGGGCTATGCGATTGACGCCGCCATGGCTCTGCTCGCCGACCGCGGCATCACCTCCGCAATGATCGACGCCTCGGGCGATATCGCTGTCTCTGGGCCGCCACCCGGCCGCGACCACTGGCGGATCGCCGTGCCTCCGCTGATGCGGCGGCAGGCAGCGGCGACGTCGCAGCCCGACGAAACGCCGACCATCGCACTCGTGCATGCGGCCGTGGCCACCTCCGGAGATGCCTATCAGGCGGTGATGATCGATGGTGTCCGCTACAGCCACATCGTCGATCCCCGCACGGGGCTGGGTGTGGTCGGGCCCACGGCCGTGACGGTGATCGCAGCAGATGCCACCACGGCCGACGCCCTCTCCACGGCCACGAGCGTGCTCGGCCCCACCGACGGACTGGCAATGATTGAGGGCATCGAGGGGGCCGCGGCTCGCTTCTCCTGGGTCGAGAGCGATCGGCTGCAGGTTCAAGCCTCGGCTCGGTGGGCAGCCTTTCTCGAGCGGCCCTGAAACCACCCAGCCCTCCCAACTTCTTCTGCAATCAGCTGATCTTCCCCGGTTTACTGCCTGGCCTGGGAAACCCTGCCGATTGCCCCAAGTCTGCCGGTCGGTGCGCCGATACCAATCCCACGGATTCGGCTGGCTGCACCTCTGCATGAAGGTCGGCCTGCCAGATTGCCAGCTCAAGTCGGGTGGCCTCCGCCCGTGGCCCTAGCAGAGAGTGATACCTCCCGTGGTCCAACGCCTCTTCCGAATCCCGGTAGTCTTCATAACGAGTGTTGCGATGCTGGCCAGCGGCTGCGCGCCGCGGCAGCCCTTCTACTTTTTTGAAGATGGCGACCTCTCGCACTACACCGGCGTGGTGCAGAAGCTTGAGTATCCCGACATCGACCAGCAGCCGCTCGATGAGGCCGCCGGCACTCTCGAGCCCTTCACGCTCACGCACGCTGAGGTGGAGGAAATCTGGGAGCTCTCACTCGAAGACGCGATTCGCATTTCGCTGGAAAACGGCAAGGTGCTCCGCAACCTGGGCGGCCGATTTGGCAGCTTCGGTGGACCACGGCCGCAGACGGGCGAACCCCGGTTTCGCTGCTCACTGCTCCCGAAGGCCACGCCCACAATCTACGACCCCGCCATCGTCGAGACCGATCCCTTCCGTGGTGTTGAGAGTGCGCTGGCAAGTTTTGATGCCCAGCTCTCCAGCTCCCTCACCTGGGACCGCCAGAGCCGTCCACAGAACGTCGGCGGTATCGGCACGGCCATCTTCCAGCAGCAGCTTGAGGGCGACACGGGCAACTGGCAGTCGGGCATCCGCAAGACCACCGCCACCGGTGCCACCTTCAACTTCAGCCAGCTGATCAGCTACGACAACAACAACTCCCCGATTCGTCAGCGGGATCCGATCACCAATGAGGTGATCGTGCCCTCGACCTGGACCACCAACTACGACTTCACCTTCAACCAGCCGCTGCTGCAGGGTGGTGGCCTCAACTACAACCGCATCGCCGGGCCCGATGCCTTCAACAACCTCTTCGGCCGCCCCAACTTCCGCGGCGTGTTGCTCGCGCGGGTGAGTGCCGACATCTCGCTGGCTGAGTTTGAGGTGGGCGTCCGCAACATGGTCAGCGACATCGAGCAGTCGTACTGGGAGCTCTACTACTCCTACCGGGCGCTTGAGGCCCGCAAGGCTGGCCGCGACTCGGCCCTGGAAGCCTGGCGACGGGTGCATGCCCTCTACGTCGAGCAGTCGCGTGGCGGCGAGGCCGACAAAGAAGCCCAGGCCCGTGAGCAATACTTCTTCTTCCGAGCCGAGGTGGAGACGGCGCTTGCCGATGTCTATCGCAGCGAAGACCGGCTCCGCTACATCATGGGCATCTCGGCGAGCGATGGAAGGCTGATTCGTCCATCCGACGAGCCGACCACCGCCCGTATTGCCTTCGACTGGCAGCAGGCCCTCGTCGAGGCCCTCTCCCGTTCGCCGGAGCTCCGCAGGCAGAAGTGGCGGGTCAAGCAGCGGGAGCTGGAGCTCGTCGCCGCGAAAAACCTGGTGCTTCCACGGCTCGACCTGCTTGGCACCTACCGGTTCCTCGGCATGGGCCAGGACCTGATCAACCAAAACTACCATCCCTACGCCGCCAGTGGCGTCGACCCACTCTTCGGCACCGACGCCTACTCAACCCTGTTTAGTGGCAAGTTCCAGGAGTGGCAGGCCGGAGCCCAGTTCCTGATGCCGATCGGCTTCCGTCGCGAGCTCTCCACGGTTCGTAACTTCCAGCTCCAGGTGGCCCGCGAACGGGCGACGGCTGCAGGATGAAGAGCTTGAGGTCTCGCATGCTCTTGTCGAGGCAGTGCGAAACATCGACACCAACTTTGCCCTCACCCAGACCAACTTCAATCGCCGTGTGGCGGCGGCCCGTCAGGTGGAAGCGGTGCAGGCAGCCTACGATGCCGGCACCGTCACCTTCGATCAGCTGCTCGACGCTCAGCGACGGCTAGCCGACGCCGAGGTGTCGTATGCACGCTCGCTGATCGACTACAACCGCTCGATCGCCCAGCTGCATTACCGCAAGGGTTCTTTGCTCGAATACAACGGGGTGTTCTTGGCCGAAGGCCCATGGCCGGCCAAGGCCTACTTCGATGCTCACCGTCGCGCTCGGCAGCGAGACGCGAGCATCTATCTCGACTACGGCCACTCGCAGCCCGGCGTCTTTAGCCGTGGGCCGATCACGCAAAACTTCGAATCGATCGGGGCTGATGCCAGGCCGCAGCAGCTTGAGCCCCTCGACCCCGCCACCCGCGAGCGTCCCTCCAGCGGCACGCGGTTTGAGGAGGTGCCTGCTCCGATCGGCGGAGGCCCCACGCTCGCCGAACCACCGGCCGCAGCCACGGACGATCCGCAGCTGCTGCCAACGCCAACGGCTGACGCTACGGCAACGGGTAGTTAAGCGAACGCAACCCCTCGCCCGTCAGCGGGCCAGCGGAAGACGAGCGGCCTGCACGGCCTGCTCAAAGCGATCTGGATCGAGGCGGCGAATCTCGGCTGCGTGGCGTTTCGCCTCGGGGCTGGGGCAGGCGATGAGATAGCCGGCAACCGCCCGCCGCACGAGCGGGTCGTCGTCGCCAAGCTCGATCCACAGCGACGCCACCTCGTCGACGGCAGCCCACCAGCGGTAGCGGGCGAGGTCGACGGTGGCCTCAGCTGCAGTAACCGGGCTCTGCAGCAGCTCTGCTGTGGCCGCCGCAACGCGGTCTTGGGGAATCTCCTTCCCGAGGCTCTCCCAGGCAAACCGCAGCACCGCGAGCATCTGCCGCTTCTCCACTGGCCGAGCGGAAGGCTTGAGCAGCCCGCGGGCACGCAGCGCTGCAAGCCCCGCTTCGCCGTCCGCCACAAGCACACCAGCCAGGACAGCCATCGAAGCCGGCCCGGAAGTCATCCGCCGGCTGCTCGATCACATCGAAGAGCACCTGCCGGCAGGCCTCCCGCTCGCCTGAATCGGCAGCGGCCACCAACCCCAAGGCAAGCCCGTAGAAGCCTCGCCGCTGTTGATCGATCCCGGGATCCGCAGCCCAGCCCCGCAGCCTCGCCGCCGGCAGTGCGTCGGCCGCCTCTCGAACGGCCTCAAACGATGCCTGGCCAAACTCGGCAAAGGCATCCTCGGCAACCACCGGATCAGGATGTTCAAGCCAACGGGCAAACCACCGCAGCCGTCTTGCTGCAGGCTCCTCAACAGCAGGCGCCGCTGCCAGGTAGCCAAGCCGTGTCTCGTCCGCCTGCATGGCGGTCGCGGCTCGGCGATCATCGCCATCTTCACCACGGCCTACAAACACCGCGGCCGTTCCCTGCACGGGAGCAGTCACACTCGCAGTCAGCGGCGTCTGAGGAAGTGGCAGCGTGCCGGAGAGCCATTGCCGCAGCAGAAACGGCTGGGTCATCACGCCATCCGCTTGCAAACGGGCTGGCCCGTCAGCCTCCCCAACCGCAACGCCCGCAGCAGCATCACGCCGCGAGGCAAGCGGCTGCCCCACCGCCCCACAAAACGGGCAGGCTTCGCAGCGGGCTGCAGCCCCGCATGCCGCGAGCGTCCACAGCATCGCCACCGCCAGCCGGCTCACTCCACATCCTCACCGTCGAGTGAGTAGATCGCGAGGTGACGGCCATCGGGCCCGATCAGCTCTTCAATATGAAAGACGCCACTGACCGCCACCGGACGGACGGAGAAGCTGGTGCTACGGCCTGGCAGCATCCGCACCACAATGCAGTCGTAGAGCGCGGCACCTGGGCCGAAGCAGCACTCCATGTTGTCTCGCACGAGGACAAACTGGGTGATGCCATCCTGCTGAAAGCTCGGCAGGATGTAGCCGCGGATGCGGATTCGCCCGCCCTCAAGCGTGGTGATCGCCTCCGGGAGCAATGCTTTCGTGAAGGGGTCTCCCTGACCCAT
Source organism: Pirellulales bacterium (assembly GCA_018401745.1). Taxonomy (GTDB): domain Bacteria; phylum Planctomycetota; class Planctomycetia; order Pirellulales; family UBA1268; genus M30B53. The sequence continues at coordinate 58,202 of JAGYJY010000010.1, forward strand.
CTCAAACTTCACGTCATCAAAGGAGAGGTCCTGAAGCCGGCCGGGCTTTGCAGGCGGCGCGGCCGCCTGCCCACCCGCGGTCGGGCCCGCCGACGTCACGTCCTGCGATTCGCTGCCGGTCATCTCGCCGGCTGGTGACGCACTTTCAGCATCGCCTGTGTCGGGCGCGGGCCTGCAGCCGACCATCAGCAGGGCCGTGAGCATCACCAGCAGCAGCCATGAAGGCCCGCTGCAACTCCGTGAGAAACGCTTACCGGACAAAGGCATCCTCGAGGTGGTAGAGCACACCGCCGTCGATCTCCGGCGACCCGGCGGGTCGAATGGTGAACTGGCCAGCGATCTTCACGAGCCTGGGGGTGAAATCGATCCCATGTGTATCGCCGAGCGTCACCAGCACCCGGTCGGTGATCTTCGGGTTGCCACCAAAGCAGCAGTCTCCCTGATCGCGGACCAGGAGAAACTGCACAATCCCCTCCTGCTCGCTGCCGGGATACATGTAGCCCTTGAGCAGCACGTCCTTGCCATCGGCTTCGTAGGCTGCCGGGGGCACGGCGGTTGCCGGATCGCCCTCAAGCGGTTGAAGCATCCGATAGTTGATGCGGATGAAGCCCTCGGGCAGCTCGGCAATGTAGATCTGTGTGAGCATGGTCAGGCCTGCGATCAGCATGCCGGTGGAGACCACGACCCCGCTGATGGCTAGCGGCGACCCGACAAGCGATCCGGGCCGCGTGGCGATCTGCCGCCACCCCACGAGGCCCACGATGATCCCAGCCACCGGCACAACAGCCAGCCACCAGTCGGCAAAGGCCAGCGGCGAGAGGACCGCGAGCACAAGACTGCCGATTGCATACCCACTGACTGCGCGATAGTCCCCGACCTCCTGCGGTCCAGACCGCTTGAGGTCGGGGTTTGTCACGTTGTCGAAGAGTCCTGTTGCCATTGCCACATCTCCCACCTGCCGGCACTTATTCCTACGACTGCGTTACCCCTGCCCGTGGCCGCATCGCCACACGGGCGAGCAGTCCGACAGCCACCACGATGGCAGCCCAGATCAACCAACGGCCCCAGGCGATGGGGGGCTCGGGCGTCTCTCCAGCGGTGTTCGTGGCGGACGAACGCGTCTCTGCCGCAGCAGCCCCGTCGGTCGCCGCTGCTGCATCCGCCACGGCCACGGAAGGCATGGAAGGATCGATCGCCGGTGTGTCGTCGGTGGCATCGGTGTCGGCCAGCACCGGGGGAACCTGGCTTACCAGGTCTTCATCGGCCGCCGAGCTGGCCGAGTCAGCGGCAGCCGCCGAGCTGGCCGAGTCAGCGGCGGGTGCCGCCGAGCTGGCCGAGTCAGCGGCAGCCGCCGCCGAGCTGGGCGGCGCGAAGCCTCCGGCAAAGCCGGCCAGCGTGGCCGCACGGCGGACCGCCTCGGGATCGATCGCCTCGCAGCGGGCAAGGGCCTCAGCAGCCTCCGGCAGCGGGCAGGCCCGCAGGTAGTTCACCACTGGTTCGCGGACGAAGATGTTGTCGGTGCCAGCCTCGGCAAACAGCGTTGCCAGAGTGTCAATGACCGACCAGTCCTGCCAGCGGGCAAGGTCGGCAATCACCAGGTCGGCCAGCTTCGGCTCAGCCAGCAACAACCGCAGCGATGCCAGCACCCGTTCACGCGGCACGATCTCGCTCTCCTCACCGAGAAACCGCAGCGCCATCACGGCTGCGTAGGTTTCGGTGAAGGGCACGTCCCGTTCGCTCCGCTCGAGAAACAGCCGGTCGACAAGGTCGAGCCCCTCGCCACCTCGCAGCGTCACATAGCAAGCGATCAAGGCGTCGAGGCCGGTCCGCACATCGGGATTGATCTCGTCGCCTGAGTGATCACCAAGGATTGTGGCGATCGCCGCAGCATCTTCTTCGGTGCCGCAGACGCCGAGCATCGTGGCATACAGCCGACGGCGGTTGGCCTGCACGTTTGGATCACGAATCCAGCCGAGGAGTTTCGCTGCATCCATCCGATCCTTCAGGCCTCGGACATCGTCGTAGGGAGCCACGGCAAACTCGTCGTAGGCATCGCGGGCGAGGATCGCATCAGGGTCTTCGAGATGCTCCTGAAAAAACGCCAGCCGATCCGGGCCGCTCACCGGCAGGGCGGGCAGTTTGAGCAGATAGTCGACCACCCGCTGGTTGATCGCGATCGGGCTCGACCAGATCAGCTGCGGCGGCTCGATCCCCAGCAGGAGAAACAGCGAGCCAACCGGCTTGTCTTCCAGAAGAATCGCTTCGATCTGCGTCATCTCGCCGACCGCCTGTTGCTCGACAAACTCTGCCCCTTTGAGCACCTGAGCCACTTGGAAGATGCCCTTGGGAAGCGGTCCGTCGGCCACTGGGCTCAGCGCGGAGGCGGGTGGCGGCGTCACGAGCTGAGCGACGACAGCCGCCGCGCTCTGCTCAATCTCCTGCGAGAACGTCAGTGAGACCGCCGAGCAAAACGGGCAGGCCCTCGCGATCCCAGGCAAAACCGACACAGCGACGACAAGCCCCAGCGTCAGCGTCGTGCGAAAACTCGACGTGCGGTGATGCAGCAGAATCATGAAAAATCTCCAAGGCGGGTGGCCGTTTATTTTAGGCCATCGGCCGTCTCACCGCTGCCACTGGTGCGATGCTTTTTCAGAGCGCACCCCTTGCCAGAAAGCGGTGGCCTTTGAGGCCGAGGTCGTTCGCAGAGCCGTTATCCGCCCCGTTGCAGCCAGCGGGCCACGTCGGTGCGATAGGCCACGATCGCCGGCAGCAGCCCTGCGGCCACCGCCAACACCATCAGGAAGGGCACCAGCAGCAGTTCGGCTCCGGGGGCCGCCGAGAGCACACTGGCCGAGACCCCGGCGTTGGTCGCAATCCAGGGGCCAATCGCCCCCACCACGAGATGGCCCAGAGCCCAGCCAGCAAACCCTCCGCAGCCTGCCAAGAGCACCGCTTCCAGGAGCACCGTCAGCAGCACATGCGAGCGGCGGGCTCCGAGGGCTCGCATGATGGCCACATCCCGCGTTCGCTCCAGCGACGAGCCGACCATGCTCACCAGGATGCCCACGGCTGAGACGATCACCACGAGCACCGTGATCAGCAGCAGCAGCCGCTCCAGCGGCCAGACGAAGAGATCGAGCAGCTGACGAATCTCCCCAATCGGCAGCACCGCCTGGCCGTCGGAGCCCTCGTTGATCACCGACCGCATCCCCATCGATGTCAGCTCCGGCGGCAGCCCAGGCAGGCTGGCGGTCTTCACGAGAATGGACGTCACCTCCCGCTGGGCTTCCGGCAAGGGGGCGGGGCCGTCGGTCTGCTCCGACGACGCCACGACAGCTGTCGCGGCCTCCTCGTCGTCATCGTCGAGCGGCTTGGCATGCCCCTCTTGGAGATAGAAGCCCTCCATGTTGACAAACACCCCGCGGTCGATCGGCGTGTCGGTGGCGGCCACGACCCCAACGACGACGAACGGGTCATGCTCTGGGCCGTCATCAGCCCCATGGGTCGGCTTGATCGCATCACCCACGCGAAGCCCCGTCTCAGCCGCGACGGAGGCACCGAGCACCGCTTCAAAGAAACTCGCGTCCTCGAGGTTGCGGCCGTCGGCAAACTCAAAACTGCGACCGCGGCTCCGCTGCAGCTTGCCAAACAGGTCGGCATTGGTGCCGATCACCCGATAGCCGCGGTAGTAGTCGCCCATGCAGATCGGCACGGCGACCGCAACACTCGCAGCGAAGTCGCCATCCTCGCCATCGCTGCGACGGGAGGCCGGCAGAAACTCGGAGTAAAACTCCCAGGAAATGTTTTCGATCGGCCTGCTGATGTAGTAGACGCTGTTGAGCACCAGCTGCAGTGGGCTGCCCTTGGCTCCCACGATCATGTTGTAGCCCAGGCCCGTTCCCGACTCGAACGCCTGCCGCACGATGCCACCGGTAATCAGCGTGGCGACCACGAGGCCCACGCCGAGAGCGAGCGAGAAAACCGTCAGGCTGCTGGTGAGCGACCGCTGCCGAATGTTTCGCCAGGCGATTCCCAGGAGCGTCATGCGTCGCCTCCCTCAGCCACAGAGCCGGGCTTGGCGAGCTGCTGCAGCACTCGGTTGAACGACTCGATCCGCACCCGCCGCGAAAACTGCTCGGCCACCTCAGGCGTGTGGGTGACCACCACCAGCGCCACGTTTTCCTGCTCGCAGGTCTGCTTGAGCAGGTCGACCACCTGCTGCTGATGGCCTGGATCGACGCTCGCGGTCGGCTCATCGGCCAGGATCACCCGAGGCCGGTTGGCCAGTGCCCGCGCCACTGCCACTCGCTGCTGCTCGCCCACGCTCAAGGCCGCGGGCTTGTGCGAGAGCCGGTGGGCAAGGCCCACGCTTGCGAGCAAGGCCTCGGCCCGACTGCGATCCGGCCGCACCGACGAGAAGGCCATCGCCACGAGCACGTTCTCAATCGCGGTGAAGCCTGGCAGCAGATTGAACTGCTGAAACACCAAGCCCAGGCGGTCAGCCCGAACCCTGTCGCGAGCCGCCTCAGGCAGCCTCGCCAGATCAACTCCATCGAGCACCACGCTCCCGGCATCAGGCCGCATGATGCCAGCAATCACATTGAGCAGCGTCGTTTTGCCAGAGCCGCTGTGGCCCTCCAGGGCCACCTGCTCGCCGGCGGCGACCTCAAAGCGATCCACATCGAGGATCGGCACAATCTCCCCGGCCGGCGTCCGAAACGCCTTCTGCACCCGCTCAAGCTGAATCACCGCATCTGCCATAGGTCCTCAGGATACCAAACCAGAGTCGCTTCACGCCTGCGAAGCGATCCTGAACGGGACGGGTCTTCGGGCCGCGAAGCGAATACACACGCAAGCGGGACGGGTCCTCGGGCCGCAAAGCGGCCTCGGCTATGCCGAGGTGCCTCCGGCACCCGAAGACCCGTCCCGTTCAATCCGCCTCCGGCCCTCGTCCCCGAGCCCCGGCCGCAGATCGCCGCGAAGCGGCGAACAGGCCGTCCTTTAAACCGTAAGCGAGGGGTGAGCCCGGGCCGAATGAGCCGGCCTTGCAGTCGAGCGCAGCCCGGAGGGCGAAAGCGAGAATGCACGAGTGAGCGAAGCCAGGATGGCGAAGCGAACGCTCGGCGAATCGGCCTGGGCTCACCCCGAGCGACCCCGAACGCTCGGCGAATCGGCTTGGGCTCACCCCGAGCGACCCCTAAAAGGCCCCCGCACCGCCGATGTAGTAGGTCGTCGCCGGCCCAGCTTTATTGGTCGCCGCGTTGAAGCTGCCGAAGACGGTGAAGCGGCGGTTGATGTTGTGCACCATGCCGCCGCCGAGCACGGTCTGGCTGGCTGGCCGGGGCAGGGCCGCCTGATTCTGAAAGCCCTGCAGGAAGATCGAGGTGTGCTCCGTGATGCCGCGAGCAAACGACCACTGCACGGTGTCGGTGTAGTTGAAGCCGCCGTCGGGTGTTTCGAAGGAGGCGAGGCCTACGTTCCAGTTGACCTCCCAGCCCCAGGGAAGGGTGTTGAGGAAGAGCAGGGTGATCCCCGGCTGCGTGCCTGCGTCGAAGGCGGGGCTGCCCCAGGGAGTTTGGATGTAGACCTCCAGGCCAGTTGCCGGAATGAACATTTCCTTGTTTTCTTCAAAGAAGTGGATTTTCGTGTCGAACACCAGCGGCGCGAAACCGGTTGTTTCCGGCTGGCCGAGGCCAGCAGCCTGCCAGGAGAGGCCGTTGCCAAAGAGGCGAAACTCGACGCGATCGGTGAGCCCCATCCGCAGGAGGTAGTTCCAGTTGTAGCTCTGCGACTGAATCGTGTTGATGCTCGATGTGTAGGTGAGCGGGCTCATCTCGAGGTAGTTCCAGCCGCGGGGGAGGGTGTAGGGGCTGTTGGGGAAGTCGGAGGAGTCGGGGCCGGGAGCGCGGATATCTGGCGGCTCGAGCGACGTGCTCGGATTGACCGGATCGGAGAAGGCCCGGGCAAGAAACCGAGTCCAGGGACGCGACGAGTTGCGGTCGGGATCGTCGTCGCCCTGCAGCGGAGCGCCGTCGAGATCGGCAGGGTTTGCCCGCGGCGGGAGGGGCTGGGCCCGAGCGATCTCGGACCATGAGAGAAGTGCGAGCGCGACAGCGAGGGCCGCGGTCAGCGGCCACCAGCGGGGCCCACGTCCGCGGATGACGGGCCTCGTTTGAGCAGGCCCCGGGAAACGTTGTATAGTTTGGCCGTCCACCAAACCCACAGGAGTCCTCACGTGTCCATTCGCGTCGGCATCAACGGATTCGGTCGTATCGGCCGCCTTACCTTCCGCGCCATCTTCGAGAAGTTCGGCCTCGACGGCGACGTGCAAGTCGTTGCCATCAACGACCTGACCGACGCTGCAACGAATGCGCACCTGCTCGCCTTCGACTCCAACTACGGCCCGCTGAAGGCTGAAGTTGCTGCAGAGGGCGGTGACATCGTGGTGGGAGGACGCACGATTAAGGTCTTCGCTGAGCGGGATCCCGGCACGATTCCGTGGGGCAGCGAGAATGTCGATATCGTCGTGGAGAGCACCGGCTTTTTCACCGATGCGACCAAGGCCGTGGCCCACAAGCGGGACAGCGTCAAGAAGGTCGTGATCTCGGCACCTGCCAAGAATGAAGACCTGACGGTTGTGCTCGGCGTCAACGACGGGATGTACGACCCCGCCAAGCATCATGTGATCTCGAATGCCTCCTGCACCACCAACGGCCTTGCCCCGGTGGCCAAGGTGCTGCATGAGAACTTTGGCATCGACCGCGGCCTGCTGACCACCGTGCATGCCTTCACCAACAGCCAGCGGACGGTCGACACTGCCGCCAAGGACCTGCGGGATGCTCGTGCGGCCTCGATCAACATTGTGCCTTCGAGCACGGGTGCCGCGAAGGCCGTTGGTCTGGTGATCCCCGAGCTGCAAGGTAAGTTCACCGGTATGGCGTTCCGCGTGCCGGTCCCGACCGTGAGCGTGGTTGACTTTACGGCGATCCTCAACAAGGAGGCCTCGCCCGCCGAGATCAATGCCGTCATGAAGGAGGCCGCTGAAGGTCCGCTGAAGGGTATTCTTCGTTACACGGAACTGCCGCTTGTTTCCACAGACCTCAGGGGTGATCCGCACAGCTCGATCTTCTCGGCGATCGAGACGATCGGCTTGGGCAACTTTGTTAAGGTCGTCAGCTGGTACGACAACGAGTGGGGCTACTCGAACCGTGTTGCAGATCTGCTGAGCTTCCTCGAGAGCAAGGGGCTCTGATCGACCGCTGTTCTCGCGATGCTCCACACCACTGGGCAGGTCGTCTTCAGGCGGCCTGCCCAGTTGCATGAATGGCCCGTCTTCCAGATGATTCGTCGGCTGGAGACGGTTCTGTTCCATGGCATCGTGGCTTTCGTCGCTTGCGCAGCTCGGGGAGCATTAGACTGGCTGAGTGCATCACGTCATCGTCAGGGAAGGCTGATCGGTGTCTCCGCCTCAAGCACGCTGCCTTGTGGGGATCGAAGCCGCACGTGAACGATGCCGGCAAAACCCCGCTGCGGGCCATCCTTCCAGGGGAGCAGGAAGCGAAAGCCCCGGCTGCGGGAGGTGCTGCGGAAGGTGCCTGCAGCATCGGCCGCAGCAATGCTCCACGACGCCACAGGTGCCGCCGCAGCTGCCTGGTGGACCTCGATCACCACATCACCAGCCACACTGACGAGCCGTTCCTCAAAATCTCGGGGCTCAAAAACCAGCGTCAAGCCATCTGCCACCCCATTGGCATCGGTATCGATGATTCGTGTTTCGTCTCGATTGATCACGATCCGTTCGATGGTCGCATTGGTCGACGGGGGCGTAACCGCCACAGCCTCAGTGTCGACCGGACCCAGGAAAGAGAGCTGCTGGATGTCGTTGTTCACGTCGCGGCTAGGCGAGCGTTGCAGGGTAGAGGCCTGACGGACCGTCTCATCGAGGAGCTCCGGAGCGGCTGCTTGTGGCGAGACAAAGGTCGGAGCAAAGCTCGGGCCGTCATCACCGCTCTGCAGGGCGTCGGCTGCGGCCTCCGGCCGAAAGTCTCCAGGCTCGTAGGGATCGCTTGCCGGCAGGCTCATCTCTGGCAGCATGCTGACTGCCGGCGGCGCGTCACCGCCTCCCACACCGCTGCCTGCGGGCGAGCCCTGTGGCAGCGGCGGCACACCCTCAAGCACTGGCGGGGCCGCTGGAGGAGGCAGGGTGGATGGCGGAGCCGGATCCGAGAGCTCGATTGTAGGCGGCACAAACGCAGGCCCGCTGCTCGAACCACCGGAGGATCGGCCGCCCGCTGGGGCCCCCTTGTCTTCGCCGGCGCTGCGTCGCCGTAGCCAAGCTGCCGCTTCAGCGATGCGTTTTCCTGAGCGACATACTCGAGCCGGGCACACTTCTCATCGAGCACATCCTGCAGGCGATAGATCTGATCCTCTTGCAGGCGAAGTTCTCGCTCTAGCAGTTGGCTGTTGAGGGTGTGGCTCTGGCAGCCGACAAGCATGCACCCCAGCACTGCAACGACGAACGCTGCTGTAGCGCTACCTGCTGCCTTCCCTGACGAGCAGTTTGCCATCTCGCGCCTCCATGCGCGGGGTCGATTGATGCTGATGAGGCCACATCTGGCCCCAGAACCTAGTCGACGCTCTTCACGTCGGGCATGTGTTCGATCACCTCGTCGATCAGCCGGTAGTCGAGCGCCTCCTGCGCCGACATGAACCGGTCTCGGTCGGTGTCTTCCTCAACCTTCTCAAAGGGGTGACCGGTGTGCCTCAGAAGGATCGTGTTGAGCTTGTCTTTGATGTTCCGAAACTCCTTGGCGTGAATCATGATCTCTTCCGCCGTTCCCTGCATGCCAGCAAGCGGCTGGTGAATCATGATCCTCGAGTTGGGCAGCGCCCGTCGCTTGCCTTTGGCTCCTGCCGTCAGCAGCACCGCGCCCATCGACGCGCACTGACCGATGCAGTAGGTGGCCACATCACACGTCACGAACTGCATCGTGTCGTAGATCGCCAGGCCGGCCGTCACGCTTCCGCCCGGAGAGTTGATGTAGAGGTGGATGTCTGCCTTGGGGTCGTCGGACTGAAGAAACAGAAACTGCGCGACGATCGCATTGGCCACTTCGTCATTGACCTGCGTTCCCAAGAACACGATGCGGTCCTTAAGCAGGCGGCTGTAGATGTCCATCGCCCGCTCTTCGCGGCCGCTCTTCTCGATGACGTAGGGGATCAGGGGCATGCTCGTTCTCGTAGGTGGGAGATGTGGCCGTTGGTTGACCGACTGGTGACTGAAGGCATCAAGCACGGCCGCATCACCGCGGGCCCGCACCGGGCAGTCACTGGGTTTTGTCAGGGAGCCTCTTCCTCGTCAGCCACTGGAGGCTTGGAAAGCACCTCATCAACGAGGCCATACTCCTTGGCCTCGGTCGCGGTCAGGTAACGGTCGCGGTCGGTGTCTTTGGCGATCCGCTCGAGAGGCTGCCCGGTATGATCAGCGAGGATCTGGTTGAGAACCGCCCGCGTCTTGAGAATCTCGTCGGCTTGGATCTCGATGTCGCTCACCTGCCCGCCAACCTGGCCATAGGGCTGGTGGATCATCACCTTGGCGTGAGGCAATACAAACCGCTTGCCCTTCGAGCCGCCTGCCAGCAGCACAGCACCACCACTGGCAGCGAGCCCAACGCAGTACGTCGCCACCGGGCACGACAGGATCTGCATCGTGTCGTAGATCGCCATCGTGGCCGTGACGCTCCCGCCCGGCGAGTTGATGTAGAAATGGATGTCCTTGCGGCGGTTCTCGCTCTGCAGATAGAGCAGCTTCATCACCAGTTCGTTGGCGTTGCCGTCGTAGATCTCTCCCTGCAGCAGGATAATCCTGTTCTCCAGAAGAAGATCGCCCAGGGTCATTGTCCGCTGCCGCTGGTAGTCGCGGTGCGCAGATGACAGCCGGGGATCGACGAGACTGTCGGAGCGGGAGGCGGTCGGGAGATACTGCATCGGTGCTTTCTTCTCGCAGTCTGATCGGAATGAAGGGTGCTGAGGACCGTGCTTACCGTCGCCCACCGCGGACGGTGCCAGCTTCGGCATGCTTGGCGGTCGGAATCTCTTCTTCGCCGGCCGCGACGCCACACACAGCGTGATCGACGGCATCGGCGTCGGGCTTCTCAAACTCAAACGGCACGTCTGTAAACGAGGCCTCAGACTCGATCAGGCCGATCGTCTTTCGCTCAATGATCTGATTCCGAAGAACGTCCATCAGACCTCGCTTCTCGAGGTTCGCCCGCACGCGACGAGGCGACTCGCCAGTCTGCGTGGCGATGGCTCGGATCTCTTCATCGTAGTCGGTAGCGGTCTCAGCGATCGACTCCTCCTCGGCGATCCGCTCCAGGATGAAGTGCTCCTTCAGCGAGCGGGCGGTGCTCGCCATCACACTCTGCCGCAACTGATTGACGTAGCGACGAATCGAGTCGTCGTCGAAGCCGCTTCGCCGCAGCTCCAGGATCGCCCGCTCCAGCTCCCGCAGGCTCTGTCGCTTGAGCAGCTCCGGAGGAAGCTCCCAGCTGGCCGACGCCGTCAGTGCCTCAGCAACCTGCTGCCGTACCCGCTGACGGCGGTGCCAGTCGAGTCGGCTCTCAAGCTGCTGCCGCACAGCCGAGCGAAGCTCTTCCTCAGATTCAAAAGCACCAAGCTCGGCAACCACCGCCGGCGTCAGCTCAGGAAGCTCGAGCCGCTTCACTTCAAGCACCGTCAGCTCCATCGTCACCCGCTTGCCACGGAGGTCTTCGATGGCGGCCTCGTCAGAGATCGTCACCTCAGCGGAGAGCTTGTCGCCTGCCTTGGCAGACGTCACGAGCTCCTCAAATCCATCAAACTCCGCATCGGCAAACGAAACCTTCGGCCGCACGATGATCTCAAGCTCATCGGCCCGCGAGATCTCCTTGTCGCCGTCGAGAAACCGCAGACTGGCCACCACGAGGTCACCAGACGCGGGCGAGGCTTCGCTGGGGACCAGACGACCTCGTTCCCGCAGGAGGTTCCCCAGAGCTTCTTCGACGTCTTCGTCGGTGATCTCACGATTGGGCCGCTCGATCGAGAGTCCCTTCCAGGTGGGCAGCTCAAACTCCGGCCTCACCTCGATGCCAAACTCAAAAATCATCGGCCCATCTTCAGGGAGCAGCACCGAGCCCACGTCGAGATCGGGCTCGCTGATCGGCGCCAGCTTCTGCTGTTCGGCAACCTGCTCCATGGCATCGCTGAGCAGCTTGGTGCGGATCTGATCAGAAAGCTCCGTCTTAAACCGCTGCCCGACGAGCGCCCGTGGGGCACGGCCGGGACGAAACCCTGGCAGCGCTGCGGTCGGCACCAGCTCTTTGACAGCGTCCTCCCGGTAGCGATCGATGTCTTCACGGGGAATCGTGACCTTCACCCGACGCTGACAGGTCGACACTGAGGTCACATCGACCTCGATAGCAAGCGGCGCGGCCGCGGCCATCTCATCACCGAGCTGGTCAGCAGCAGAATCGAGCGTGGACGACGACGAAGAGGAATCACTAGCCGACATGGTCACTCACGGAGAAGAGAGGGGGAATCGAAATCGAGGATGAGGGCACACAGATTGTGGAGAAAGCCATGCAGCTAGGAACCCATACCAAAGAACGAAGCCCTGCCACAATCGCAGCAGCACTCGCCTGGCTGGTCGCAGACTGCCATCAGAGGCGATCATGCCACCGCTTCGAGCATGATACTGTCTTCCGTATGCCAAAGCCTGCCCGGCCTTGATCCCCGGGCCCGACCGGGCACTCTGGCAAACACCACCTCTACGCCCCGGAAAAATGTCCCAGGCACATGATCGCAGGAAAGCGGGTGATGGGATTCGAACCCACGACAACCACGTTGGCAACGTGGTGCTCTACCAACTGAGCTACACCCGCAGTTGCATGCCGTCGGACCCGAACACACAGAAATCTGTCAGAAATCTGCACAGCTCGAGCGAACCTGACACAACTCGTCAGTGAGAATCTTACGCCGCACAAGGGCGAGAGGAAACCCACTGCCTAGCCGCCCACCCGCCGTGCTTTCGGCGACCATATCGACGACACGGTCATGTCGACGACAGACCACCTTTTTCCACGCCGGGGCGGCCTCCTTGCCTGGGAGCCCTGTGAGTATAGGGGCTCTGAGCCCTCCCGCAAGATCAATCAATCGATCATCCCAAATCGGTCTTTCACGGCTGGAAGTCGACTGGTGTCCGTTTCGTCCTGGCACCGACGGGCGTATTCTCTCCATCCTGCCCAGCCCCGCTGCTTGGCCGCTGCCCGAGCCCACACCGCCGACGAGGATCTCATCGCATGCCGCACCCACCGGCCCCACGCCGCGACCGACGCGTTACGGTCACCGACCTCGGCAAAGCGATGGAACAGGGCCGCCCAATTACGATGGCCACCGCCTACGACTGGCCGACCGGCCGGCTGGTCGATGCGGCGGGGATCGACTGCGTCCTCGTCGGCGACAGCGTGGCGATGGTTGTGGCAGGCCACGACTCGACCATCCCGGCCACGCTAGACCAGATGGTCTACCACGGTGAGATCGTGGCCCGAGCCTGCCAACGATCGCTCGTCGTGGTGGACCTGCCTTTTCCCTTGCAGCACCTGGGCAACCTGCGGGCGATCGAGGCCTCCGCCAGGCTGCTCAAGGAAACAGGCTGCCAGGCGGTCAAACTCGAGGGAACCGCCGGACAGGCTGAGGTCATCGCCGGCATCGTCGCAGCTGGGATTCCGGTGATGGGGCATGTCGGGCTGCGTCCCCAGGCAGTCCACCAGTTCGGCGGCTACCGGATGCAACGCGACCGCGACCAGCTTTTTCGCGATGCCGAGTCCGCCGCGGAGGCCGGGGCATTTGCGGTGGTGCTCGAATGCGTGCCGGCAGCTATCGCGGCCGAGATCACTGAGGCACTCCCAATCCCCACCATCGGCATCGGGGCGGGCCCCTCATGCCGGGGCCAGGTGCTCGTCTTTCACGACCTCGTTGGGCTCTCGCAGGGCAGGGTGCCGCGTTTCGTGCGAACCTACGCCTCGGCAGGAACACTGATCGCCGAGGCCCTTGCCCAGTGGCGAGACGATGTCGAAGCCCGACGCTTCCCCGGACCAGACGAAACCCTCGGCTGATCGCCACACGCTCGACCGCAGAGCTGCCCCTACGGCAGCACCACCTCGTCGGAGATCACCACCGGCCGGCTCGAGGTCATTCCCACACCAGTCGGCCCCGGCACGACCATCGGCGAACCGGTGGGCAGCGGCGCTCCGGCGCAGACATCACATCCTGGCTGCATCGGCTGATAGGGCACTCCCTGAGCACAGGGCTGCATCGCGGGTGCGGCCATGGGCGGCTGTCGAGGCGGCGCTCCCACGAAACCTGGAGGCGGATGGCCGAAGCACCGCTCGTATTTCCAGACCTCCATGGCAATGTACTTCTCGTTGAGCGACTTGCAGCCACTCGTCGCAGCTGCTGCCACCAGCAGAATCGGTGTCCATGCGGCCAGATGCCGCCGTTGCCACATCGTCCTCATCTGAGTCTCTCCCGGCCCGAAGTGCCTACTGAAGAACCTCTCTGGACAGCATCGCAGAGGCCTGCCTGGGCCCCGTTGAGAGGTCTGGCCTTCATGGGCCAGGCAACACTACCCCACGGCGTTTGCGGGGCAAACGAAGCCACGGAGGCAGAACGTGCCATCCGCACGCAGACGGCGCGAAGCTATGCCGATCGTGCCGACGATCGTGCTCACGGAACGGCCGGAGAGGGCGTCTGACGCCTCAAGAATCGTCCCGCGTTCGCGCGTGACATCCCGAGCCAGCCTCGACTCACCGCGGCGGCTTGGGCCCCACGGAGCGTGGCCTTCACGCAAAGAGGCGACGAAAGAGAGCAGAACTCGCTATCGCTTGCGATGCCGAATCTTAGCCCGCATACGACGCTTTTTCTGACCGAGTTTCCGTCGGCCTTTGCCACTTTTCTTAACACCCATACTCTGCTCATCTCCAGTCGAGTCCGCAGCCACAACCCCTCCCACGGCGCGAACTATGGTGGAGAAAACCTCGTGAGGGCCTTCGGCAGCGAACAATGATTGTAGAATCACCGCGGCGCGACTCAAGCCCCGATGTCGCCGGAGACTGCTACGGCATGATCGCTTGCTTTTCGACCTACGCTCGGCAACTTCCCAGCGGCAATCGTTGGCGGGTAAACGCTGCCGGTATGATCGCCAGGCCACTGCCGGAATCGAGCCGGCGGTCGTCGGTTGCCCTGGCCGTGCTGCGGCGGCTGCTCGAGATCGAGCCTGGCCACAGCAGCGACCCGATCTTTCAGACGCGGGTCCGTGCGTTCCTGATCGAGCGAATCGTTGGATGCCGTGTTCTTCTTCAGGTGGGTTCCCACGAGATTGAGGCGGGCATCACCGACCGCCTGGGGCACTTTGAGACCTCCTTTGATCTCGACGCGGCCGACCTCGCGCCCGCCACAGACGCCCCTGCAGGCCCTGCCCGCTGGGTCAGCTACCAGGCGCGACTGGATGCCTTCGAGGCACAGGAGCGGTATCTGAGCCCCTCGCTGCAGCTGCCTGATGCCCCGTCGCCAGCGGGTGAATCGACGACGCTGCCCTGCCGTAGCCCGTCGAGCCTGGGCCGCCTGCACTGCATCCCCGCTGAAGGCCTCTCCGTCATTTCGGACATCGACGACACTGTCAAACTCACCAACGTTGGCGACCGTCGCGAGCTGCTGGCCAACACCTTCCTGCGACAGTTTCGCCCAGTGCCGGGCATGGTGGACCTCTACAAGGAATGGCACGCGGCCGGCACCGCCTTCCACTACGTCTCAGCGAGCCCCTGGCAGCTCGCCGGCTGCCTGGCTGGCTTCTTCGAAGACTCCGGCCTTCCGGCCGGATCGATGCACCTCTCGCTGTTTCGGCTCAAAGACACCACACCGCTGGGTCGGCTGCCTTCAAAAAAGCGGTCCAAGCGTCGCTCGATCGAGCGGATTCTGGCCGATTTCCCTGGCCGCCGCTTCGTGCTGATAGGCGATTCCGGAGAAAAGGATCCCGAGATCTACACGGCCGTTGCCCGTCGCTTCCCACAACAGGTGGCCGCCATCGCCATCAGGGAAGTCGCCGGCAAGCCTCGCAGAAAGAGCCTCGCAGATCGCCTCATCAAGCTTCGCCGCCAGCTGCCAGAAGGCGTGCTGCGGTCGTTTCGCGAGGCCGAGGAACTCGGCTCTCTGCTCGCGGCAGCCGCCGGGTGAGGCCCCGCGGTTCGCAGACTGTGGAACACGTTTGCCGCCGTAGGATGCGGTGACCGGCGATCTCCAAAAAACTCGGCTTTGTGGGGCGTCGCTTGAGTGAAAAAAGGCTATGGATGGCTTTTTCCACGGACAGCTAGGGGCTTTCAAACGCGTCCTGAAAGTGCTCCACCTCCGGCTTTCCGTCCGCCCCTTCGAGCGTGACGGTCACCACGTCGATCCGCACCCGACAGTCCTCAAGTCGATGACGGCGAATGTAGGCATTGGCCAGGGTCGCGATTCGCCGCTGCTTGCGACGGTCAATCGTCTCCGCCGGATGGCCGTGGAGCGTGTCACTGCGGGTGCGGACCTCGACAAACACGACGGTCCGATCGTCCAACGCGATGATGTCGAGATCGCCCCGCAGCACCCGCTCTCGGCGGGCAATGATCCGGTAGCCGAGTTTCCGCAGGTAGGACGCCGCCAGGTCCTCGCCCTGCTTTCCCAGGTCGTGCCGCGGGTCGACTCCCGACGGGGTGGCTCGACCAAGTCGACCAAACCACCTCCGGCCCGGAGCCGTCACCGCTACGAACTCCGCTTCTTCGCTCGGCCACGGAGCTTGCCAGTCGCCTTGGGCTTGTCGGCAGCGGCGACAGGGGCGTCAACCCGCTTCTCGCGGAGCTTGACCGCCTTGCCAACGCGATCGCGGAGGTAGTAGAGCTTGGCGCGACGCGTGACGCCCGACCGCTTCACCTCCACCTTCGCCACTTTCGGCGAGTGCACGGGAAACTTTCGCTCAACACCCTCGCCCGCCACGATCCGCCTGACGGTGAATGTCTCGCGAGTCCCGGAACCGTTCATGGCGATGACCACGCCGTTAAAAATCTGGATCCGCTCTTTCTCACCCTCGAGAATCCGGGTGTGGACATCGACTGTGTCGCCAATATCAAACGCGGGCTTCTCACTCTTCAGACTCGAGGCCTCGACCTCGGCAAGCAGCTGCTGGCTCACAAGAAACTCCTTGAAACTCGAAGGTTCTCAGCAAAGGCCTCTCGCCCGCTGAGGATGCGGAAAAAAACGTTTACGGGGCAGGTGCGGCAACCGACGACAGTGCCGCTGCGGCACCACGGCGGCGGGTCGCCTCCAGGGATTGCTCATACCGCCACCGGCGGATGACGGCGTGGTCGCCCGACAGGAGCACCTCTGGAACGGCGTGTCCACGAAACTCACGAGGCCTGGTGTATTGGGGACCTTCCACTAACCGCCCCTCTCCAGAGAACGAGTCGTCACGCGGGCTTTCCGCGTCGCCAAGCACCCCTGGAACGAGTCGGCTGACGGCGTCGATCACGGCCATCGCTGCAACCTCGCCACCCGAGAGAACGAAATCGCCAAGCGAGATCTCGTCGGGCTGCAGCACCGTGCGAATGCGATCATCAAATCCCTCGTATCGGCCACACAACAGCACGAGTCGGTCCTTTGCCGCGAGTTCCTCGACGACCTCCTGCGTCAAGGGCCGGCCGCCCGGCGTCAGCATGACCAGATGCCCAGGAGCGGGCTGTCCATCGGCAGCCGGCTCACCCTGCACACTCTCCACGCACGACACAACGGGCCCGGGCATCAGGAGCATTCCAGGCCCGCCACCGAAGGGACGGTCATCCACCTGTCGATGCACACCCTCAGCGAAATCACGAATGTTGGTCAGACGAACGTCGAGCAGCCCACGCTTCCGCGCAGCCCCAAGCAGACTTCCTTCAAGGAAGCTGGCAAACAGCTCAGGAAACAGGGTAAGAACGTCGATCCGCATCGCCGAAATAGCCGGAACTCAGGCAAGGGCTTCCTCAATCACTCCGACTTTTTCGCATCCGCAGCAGGCTCACTGGCAGGTGCCTCAGCAGCAGGTGCCTCAGCAGCAGGTGCCTCAGCAGCAGGTGCCTCAGCAGCAGGTGCCTCAGCAGCAGGTGCCTCAGCAGCAGGTGCCTCAGCAGCAGGTGCCTCAGCAGCAGGTGCCTCAGCAGCAGGTGCCTCAGCAGCAGGTGCCTCAGCAGCAGGTGCCTCAGCAGCAGGTGCCTCAGCAGCAGGTGCCTCAGCAGCAGGTGCCTCAGCAGCAGGTGCCTCAGCGGCAGGTGCCTCAGCGGCAGGTGCCTCAGCAGCAGGTGCCTCAGGGACTTTCTCTTCCGGCACAAACACTGGCTCGCCCGCTTCGGGAACGAGTCGGGGCATCGCCAGACGGGCGCGAGCATCTTCCATCTGCTTGAGATGGGTGCCGTTCATGCCGTACTTTTTGATCAACACGCCGACCTTCGGCGAAGGCTGCGCACCGACGGAAAGCCAGTAGGCCACCCGATCGCCTCTCAGAGCGCAGCGGGCATCCGTTTCAGGAACGGACGGATCGTACGTGCCGAGCTCCTCGATCACCCGTCCATCGCGGGGGCTCTTCTTATCAGCGGCACAAATTCTGAAAAACGCGCGATGGGTGCGGCCCATTCGCTTCATCCGAATCACCACGGCCACGGTCGTTTGCTCCTGCGCCAAACTCGTCTTGAAACTTTGGAAACTTGTTTCGGTGGAAGATCTCTAGCCTACACGCTCGCGGCCGGAACCCAAGGGGCACCCGTGCCGGAATGCCAGCCGCCTGGCGGGCAGCCCTGCCTGAGGTCAGTCGCGGGTCTGCCGTCTGCGGCGACGAGCATCCTTTTCTCGCAGTTTTTTCAGCTTTTTCGCTCATCTGCCGTCAGCCGCTTCCCGGTGTCGCCCTTCGCCTTGCCCAGCCGTGCCCCCGGATTGGTGATCCCGCTTTGCAGCTGCTGCAGCTGTTTCATGCGGTCCCGCATCCCCAGGCCGGCCATTCCTTTCATCATCGACGCCATCCCGTCGAACTGTTTGACGAGATCGTTGACCTCCTGTGGCTGCACGCCGGCTCCGCTGGCAATGCGTCGCCGCCGCGACTGATCGATCACCCGGGTGGGGTTTCTCCTCTCTTCGGCAGTCATGGCATTGATGATGCCAAACAGGCGGTTCATGTCTCGGTCGAGATCGGCGGTGTCGAGCATCTCCTTGATACCCCCCATGCCGGGGATCATGCCGAGCACCTTGCCCATCGGCCCAAGCCGACGGGTCTGCATGAGCATCTTCTTGAAGTCTTCGAGGGTGAACTCGCCGGCGCGGAGACGCTCCTCCTGCTCCCGCATCTCGTCCTGGTCAAACTTCCGCTGCGCCTCTTCAACCAGCGAAACCACGTCGCCCATCCCCAGGATGCGGCCAGCGAGCCGATCAGGGTGGAAGTCTTCCAGGGCCTCGATCTGCTCACCGGTGCCGATAAACTTGATCGGCACACCGGTCACATGCTTCACCGACAGCGCCGCACCGCCGCGGGCGTCTCCGTCGAGCTTGGTCATGATCACGCCGTCGAGTTCGAGGGCGTCGTTGAAGGCCTTCGCACTGGCGACGGCGTCCTGACCGGTCATCCCGTCGACCACCAGAAACACCTGGTCAGGGGCGACCGTCCGATCGATCTTGGCAAGCTCCGCCATCAGCGCATCGTCGATCGAGAGCCGGCCGGCAGTGTCGAGGATCACGACCGCAATCCCCTCCTTCTTCGCCCGAGCCACACCCGCGTTGCAGACCGCCACCGGATCGCTGACGCCGTCGGGCGTGTGCACCGGAACGTCGAGCTGGCGACCGAGGACCGACAGCTGCTCAATAGCCGCCGGCCGCTGAAGGTCGGCCGCCACCAGCATCACGCTGCGGCCCTGCTGCTTGATTTTCTTGGCGAGTTTGGCGGTGGAGGTCGTCTTGCCAGACCCCTGCAGGCCGCAGAGCATCAGCACCGTCGGCCGCCCCTGCTGGTAGTGGATCGTGTGATCCACCGGCCCCATCAGGTTGACCAGTTCCTGGTGGACGATGCCGACGAGCTGCTGGGCGGGGTCGAGCGAGGCCAGCACCTTTTCGCCCACCGCCTCGGCGGTGACCCGCTGCAGAAACGCCTCAACCACGTCGTAGGCGACATCGGCCTCCAGGAGGGCGGTGCGGACAAGCCCCAGCCCATCCCGCATGTTGCTCTCGGTGAGCTTTCCGCGACCGCGGATGCTGTTGAGGGCGGAAGAGAGCGAGGAAGAGAGCGAGTCAAACATCGAGAATCTCCGGGGCCAGGCCGATCACCCGGGAGTATACGACTCACCCTCCGCCGAGAAAGAGTGCCGCGAGTCCGGCCGGTGACGGGCCGCTCAATCCCGGGCGTGGTGCACTGTGCACCACAGATCCCGGGGCGTGGCCGGCAGGAGCGACCAGTCACCGGACGGACTCGCAGTCTTCGAGCTCAGCTCACTCAAACACGACCGTTCCGCTGCCGCAGTCTGAGCAGGGTTCACAGGCGGGCATGCACTCGGGGCCACACGCCGGTGCGGTCTCGCACCAGCCGCCGCAGCCAGGCGAGCGGAACTCCATAAACGACGGCCTTCTGCAGCTGCTGCCAAAACAGTTGCAACCCGAGGCAGTCACCACAACCGCCAGCACCATCACACACGACACAATCCGCGACATCGTCGGCTTCTCCTCGCCAAGACAGTCTCCGCCGCCGGCTGACGATAGGTCTTCCATAACAGCGGCCGGCAACCGTAGCCCACGCCCCGGCTGCGGGCATGATGAATGCAGGCCATTTTCCGAACTCCTCGACACGGCACTGTTCGCCTGTAGCGGTCGGAGAAGTCCTGTCGATCAAGACGGCCTTCGTGTCCTGGCAAACCTCGCTGACCGACCCCGGAGATCTTTCCCACGTGCTAGGGTTTCGCAGGCCTGCAGGATCGACGGCGACCTGCGGCCTCGTCCTTTCCCTTTCTTTCCATTGTGCGGAGACCTGTCACGATGCGGCCCGTTGCCGTTCATCTCCGGGAACTTGTTCTGCGTGTCGCACGGGTGGCGATCGTCCTGTGTGGTGCTGTGGCCCTGATCCCTGTCGGGGGAACCTGCGCTGGCGGGCCCTGCGGCGACGCTGACAACGCCGATGTGTGGGTGGTGAGCACTCGCTGTCTTGGGGGCACCTGCAGCATGCCCGAGGAACCGGGGTTCTCCGTGGAGCAGCTGATGCCCGTCGACTGCGGCCGCAGCCGATGGCAGCGGGCAGACCTCTCCGCCCTGCTTGCTGACCCGTCGCGGCCGCTGGCTGTTTTCATCCATGGCAATCGCTACGACGCTGCCGCCGCCAAACAGCAGGGGATCGCCCTCTCCAGCAGGCTGGCCCGCTTCTCGCCCACCAACGTGCCGGCCCGCACCGTGATCTTTTCCTGGCCGAGCCAAAAGCAAGGCCTGCTGCTGGCCGATGGCCGCACGAAGTTGCAACGCTGCTACACCGACGCCCACTATCTCGCCGCCCTGCTGGCAAAGGTCGATCCGGCTCAGCCAGTGGCGGTGGTGGGCTACAGCTTTGGAGCCCTGATCACGCTCGAAGCGTTTGCAGACCTCTGCGGCTCCAAGGGAACGCTGCCGTGTGCCGCGGGATCCCTGCAATGCCGCTCAGGCCCCGGTGCATGTTGTGCTCGTGGCGCCCGCGGTGCGGAGCGATGCCCTGGCTCCCTGCGGACCCTATCGAGAATCGTTGGCTTGCGTCGACCGGCTGACGGTGATCATCAACTCCCGCGACGATGCCCTGCGGTTCTTTCCGCTGCTTGATCCACGGGTCGACATCCCGGCCCTCGGCTATGTGGGCATGCCCAGCCGCTGGGCTGCCGAGAACACGACGTTTCGCATGACCGATGCCGCCGCAATCGTGGGCCGGCAGCACAGCCTGACGCGGTATCTGGAATCGGCCACGCTCTCGTCGGTGATCGCCACCGCTGCGGTGGCGGGCCTGTAGCCCACTGCCAGCCGCTCGGCAGCTGATGGCCACTCAGGCCGCACGACGGACCCCGGCTTCTGCGGAGAGCCCGCGTCGCGCCGCCACCATTCGCCGGGCCACCTCCGGCATCCGCACCGTGGCCCGCCAGCCAAGCTGAGCCAAGGCCTTCGCTGGATCGCCACGGCCGCAGGCGATCTCCGTCGGCCGTCGCAGGCAGGGATCGAACTGCACATGGCGACGCCAGTCGAGGCCGACCGCAGAAAACGCTTCCGCAACAAAGTCCTCAAGCGATGCCGTGTGGCCGGTTGCGATCACATAATCCTCGGGCTGCTCCGCGGTGAGCATGCGGTGCATTGCCTCGACATACTCCGGGGCCCAGCCCCAGTCGCGGGCGATCGCGAGATCGCCAAGGCTGACGGTCTCCCGCTGGCCCGCGGCGATCTGGCAGGCAGCCGCCACGACCTTCTGCGTGACAAACCGTTCCGGCCGCAGGGGGCTCTCGTGGTTGAAGAGGATGCCGGTGGCCGCGTGGAGTCCGTAGGCCTCGCGATACTGGGCCACCTGCCAGAAGCTCGTCGCTTTGGCGATCGCATACGGGCTGCGGGGCCGGAGGATGGTGGCCTCGTTGGCCGGCTGGCCATCGGTGTTGCCAAACATCTCCGAGCTGCCAGCGTTGTAGAGCCGGATCGGCCGATCGATCATGCGAATCGTTTCGAGCAGGTTCACCGTGCCCACAATGATGCTCTCAAACGTTTCCACCGGCTGCTCAAAGGAGAGCCCCACCGAAGTCTGGCCGGCAAGGTTGTAGATCTCATCTGGCTCGCTGCGGCTGACCACCTGCATGGTTGAGCGGAAGTCGACCAGCGACATCGAGACCAGCTTCACCCGCTGCTTAATACCCAGCCGAGTGAGCCCTTCGAAGCGGCTGCCAGCAGCGTCGCGGCTGGTGCCGACCACCCGATAGCCACGATCGAGCAGGTGCCGGGCAAGATAACTGCCATCCTGCCCACCGATGCCGACGATCAGGGCCGTCCCAGCCGGAGTGACTGTTGTAGACATCGTCTCTCACCTTGTGCTGCCAGAGGATCGCAGCCGGGACGGTAGCAGACCCGCCACCTCGACCAAACGTCAGAAACCTGCACCAGCAGCCAACTTTTCTGCCAACGAGCGGATGGGAGGAAGACCGCGCGCGGGTGGTCCGGCTCGGCAAGGACGAGGGGGAACGGGACGGGTCCTCGGGCCGCGAAGCGGCCTCGGCGAAGCCGAGGTGCCTGCGGCACCCGAAGACCCGTCCCGCTTGCACCCACCCCGCCGCTTCCCCCCGGCCGCTGACCGCCGCATCCTGCCCGGCCGCAGGCCGCCGCTCCTGCGGCGGACAGGCCGCTCGCTTACGCCGTGAAGCCAGGCTGAGCCCGGGCCGAATGAGCCGGCCTCGCGGTCGCGGCGGACTCGCTTCACGCCTGCGAAGCCATCCTGGCCTTCGCAGGCTAGAGCGGCCGGTCAAAAAGCCAAGGTTTTTGACGGCCGCTGACCGCCGCTCCTGCGGCGGACAGGCCGTCCTTAAAACCGTAAGCGAGGGGTGAGCCCGGGCCGAATGAGCCGGCCTTGCAGTCGAGCGCAGCCCGGAGGGCGAAAGCGAGAATGCACGAGTGAGCGAAGCCAGGATGGCGAAGCGAACGCTCGGCGAATCGGCTTGGGCTCACCCCGAGCGACCCCGAACGCTCGGCTCATCGCCCCGGGCTCACCCCGAGCGACCTCACCCTGCGGCCTCACCCAGCAGCCTGCCGCTCCGCAAACCAGCCCACCGTGGCAGCGACGCCGTCGGTGAGGGCCATGGTCGGCTTCCAGTGCAGCACGTCAGCGGCACGCGATGCGTCGACCAGGTTGCTGCGTAGGTCGCCGGGCCGGGCCGGGCCGTGGGCCGGCTCTGGCAGCGGAGACGTCTCGCCTCGGGCGGCACGGCGCGTGGCCACCTGGCGGCGGATCTCCGCCTCGAGCTCGTTGACGTCGGTGCCGATGCCCGTGCCGATGTTGAGGCTCGTCAGGCTGCCAGGCTGGACGGCCGGCAGGTCCGCAGTCAGGGCCGTGACATTGGCTGCAGCGACGTCGGGGCCGTAGACGTAGTCGCGGACGTAGCGACCATCACCATTGATCGTGGCGGCTTCTCCGGCGAGCAGTCGCTTGCTGAAGATCGCCACCACACCGGCCTCGCCGTGGGGATTCTGGCGGGGGCCGTAGACGTTGGAGTAGCGGAGGGCGACGGCCGCCAGGCCGTGCTCGCTGGCGTAGAAACTCAGATACCGCTCACCCACCCACTTGGTGATGCCGTAAGGCGAGATCGGGTTGGCCGGGGTGTTTTCGGGGGCCGGGCTTGTTGCCTCGCCGTAAAGCACGCCACCGCTGGAGGCAAACACGAGCCGCGTGCAGCCGCCGGCTGCAGCAGCATCGAGCACGTTGATCAGGCCGATGCAGTTGACCTGGGCGTCAAAGAGCGGCTCCCGCACC
Organism: Pirellulales bacterium; assembly: GCA_018401745.1. GTDB lineage: Bacteria > Planctomycetota > Planctomycetia > Pirellulales > UBA1268 > M30B53. The sequence goes on from JAGYJY010000010.1 coordinate 81,783, forward strand.
GAACGGCTGACCGACATCTGGGCGGCCTGATGGCAGACGGCTGCGGGCTTCTCGCGGGCAAACACATCGGCCACCGCGGCCGTGTCGACGATGTCGACGACGTGCAGCGGCACCTCGGGAGGGAGGTTGTCTCGTGAGCCGCTGGAGAGGTCGTCGATGACACAGGCCTGATGCCCAGCGGCGAGCAGCTGATCAACGATGTGGCTGCCGATGAAGCCGGCCCCTCCGGTGACGAGGACCTTCATGACGTCTCTCCCAAGCAAGGTGCTGATCAAACCGACGCGATTGTTGCGAATCTATCCGGGCGACCGCTCGGCCGACAGGCCGGCCGATGCTGACGGCGGGCATCAGGCGGCAGAGGCTTCCGGCCCACCAGCCGTGGAAAGACTCGCCTCATAGAGGGACCGATACCGCCGCACCTGCCCGCTGACCTCAAACTCCTCGCGAACCAGGGCTCCGCCGGCGGCTGCCATGCGGCTCCGCAGCGCAGGATCGTCGGCCAGCGTGAGCATTGCCTGCGCGAGGTCGGCCGCGTCGCGGGGACGAGCGAGCAGGCCAGTCTCGCCATGCCGGACCACCTCAGGCACGCCTCCGACCTCAAACGCGACCACAGGCGTGCCACAGGCGAGCGACTCGACCGCCGTCTGCGAAATCGTCTCGGCGTGCGAGGGCAGGGCAAAGATATCGGCGGCGGAAAAGGCCCGCCGCTGTTCGGCAGGGTCGGTGAGAAAGCCCAGCTTCACCAGCGGCACCGTCGCGATGCCCTCCGGCGGCTGATCCTTACCAAAGAGCAGGCCCGTGACCCGGCACCGCTCGGGCAGCCGGGAGATCGCCTCAAGAAACTCGCGGATGCCTTTGGGCTCATTCCGCAGCGACTCTGCCGCGTAGGCCACGACCAGGCCGTCGTCGGGCAGCCCCAGCTCACGACGCGCGGCGGCCTTGTTGAGCGGGAAGAAGTCTTGCAGCGAGATGCCGTTGCGGATCGTGTGGAAGCTGGTGCCGGCGGGCACGACGCTGCTGGCCCGGGCAAGCTGCTCCAGCCAGCGGCTCGGCGTGACCACCTCAAGCCGGCGGCCGGCCAGCGCCTCCCGCTTGATCGTGTGGTCACGAAAGGAGAGGTCGTGGTCGCCGGGCCGGCCGAGGATCGGACAACGGCCGCAGTCCGCCGTGAAACGGTCGCAGTCGAAGGCGTGGTGGCAGCCGCCGGTGAGCGGCTGCATGTCGTGCAGCGTCCAGACCAGTCGGCACAGCCGCTCGGCAGGCTGGCAAAGAACGAGCGGTAGTCGATGATCTGGCTCACCCAGTGCAGATGCACAAGATCACAGGCCGCCAGCTCACCCGCAAACGGCGTGTCGTAGGGTCGCACAGGCCCGCTGTACATGCCCGACCGCTGGGCCTTGCCTTTGCGGTACAGCGTGCGAAGCAGCCGCTCCCGGCTCCAGCGAAGTGAAGCAGCGACAAGCCGCACTGGCTGCCGGACCGGCGGCATCCCCCAGGGAAGGAGCCGGTAGCTCTCGGCATCGGCACCGGCTTCCGCCTGCCAGCGGACGTCGGTATGCCAGTAGCGGCTGGGCACGCCTTCCGCGAGCAGGCCGTGGTGCAGCCGCCGCGAGGCCACCGCAGCGCCACCGTCGAGATAGGCATTGATGTGGTGGATCCGCACCGAAACACCGCCTGCCGCTGTTGTGTTCAAACCTGACGCCGTCTGGCAGACGGTACACAATTGTGGCCCGCCAGCCACACACCATCTCAAGCCGCAGCTCCCTGCGAGCCAGGGCCGCACCGTCGCCCGATTCCCGTTGTCCGCCGTGGCACGCATCTCTAGTCTCCCCATCCTGCCGCGGCCACGGTTCTCATGCCTTTCCAGAGTTGTTGTGATGGTCTCCTCCGCTGCATCGCCCGCTTTCGGCGGCCCGATCGCGATCGTCAGCCACACGATCCCCGGCGATCTCAACGGCCAGGCCGTGATGCTCGACCGGCTGACGACGGCAGACTCGGGGTCGGGGTTTGTGTTGATCGACACCGACCGCAAAGCCCGGCCGCGGGCCGAGCGGCCCGGCGGGATCGCCTGCCACCCCGTCGGCACGCCCTTTGTGCTGCGAAAGCTCTTTCGCGCTCCTCGCTTTCACCTGCAGCTGTATCGAGCACTCGTCCGCCAGCGATCGAAGGCGATTGCCAGGATTGCCCGTCAGCACGGCTGCCAGAGCATCGTCGGCTGCACAGGCGGCGATCTCGTCGACCTGCCCGCCAGCGTGGAGGCCGGCAGCCGCACCGGGCTGCCGACCTTTCTCTACTACTTCGACGACTACCAGGTGCAGTGGGACATCCTTGGCGGCCGCTGGTCGCCGCAGGCAGTGGCGCAGCTTCGCAACCACGCTGAGCCGGAGGTGCTCAGGCGGTGCCAGGGCGTGATCGTGCCCAACGAAACCCTCGCCAGCGACATCCGCGGCCGCAGCGATGTGCCTGTGGCCATCGTCCGCAATCCGGTCGACACCGCTGCCTACGGCGAACTCCGTCGCCAGTTTCCGCGGCGGCCGCTCGATCCATCGCAGCCGCTCTCGATCGTCTACACAGGCTCCGTCTACGCCGCCCAGGCCGACTCACTGCGGCGGCTGTGCGAGGCGATCGATCTGCTGAAGACCCGTGGACTCCAGCTGCAGCTCAACGTGCACGGGCCGCAGCCGAGCCCGGAGGTCCTCCGCGGGCTTCCAGCCGACCGCATCGCCTTCCATCCGCCGGTGTCGAATGCCCAGAGCGCTCGGCTGCAGGTGCAGGCCGACCTGCTGTTTCTACCTTTGAGTTTCGACTGCGAGTTTCCTGAGCTGATCCGCACCTCAGCGCCGGGCAAGTTTGGGGAATACCTCGCCGCGGGAACGCCCCTCGTCGTGCATGCCCCGACCGACTCGTTTCCGATCAGGTTTGTCACCGAGCACGCCTGTGCAGCCGCCTGCAGCGTGCCCGAGGGAGCCGCGGTTGCCGAAACGATCGCTGAGATGCTGCTGAACCCTCACCGCTGCGAAGAGCGGACCCGCCGTGCAATCGCGGCGGCCGACGGGTTTGACGAAACGATCAATCGGGAGCGGTTCTGCCGGTTCGTTTGCAGGCTGTGAAACTAGTCTGCCGCCGCGGCACACCCCGGGCGACTCAGGCCGGAGGCATGCTCCAGACCCGCTCTCGCACGTAGGGGATGTAGCTCGTTACGAGCTTGAGCACCTTCCAGGAGACGTCGAGCGGCTGATAGGCGGGCACGTGGTGAGCGGCCTCACCGCGGGCAGCCGCCGCTGCAATGGTCATCGCCACCGCCGGCAGCACGGTGTCGCGGCCGAGGCCGCACATCGCCAGCACGCCGGCATCCATGCCTTCGGGCCGCTCGTGGGTGTCGCGGATGGTGACCGCCGGGAAGCCGAGGATCGCCGACTCCTCGGTGATGGTGCCACTATCGGAAAGCACGCAGGCGGCCTGCTGCTGCAGATGGATGTAGTCGAAGAAGCCAAACGGCTTCTCAAACCGCACCCGCGGATCGACCGCGAGGCCCTCGAGCTTCTCAAGTCTCGCCCGCGTGCGGGGATGCGTGGAGACGAGCACGGGCAGGCCGTGGGCCTCGGCGAGAGCATTCAGGGCGTCAACGAGCGTGGCCAGCCGAGCTGGATCGTCAACGTTTTCCTCGCGATGGGCGCTGGCGAGAAAGTAGCCCTGGGGCGAGAGCCCCTGCTTGGCGAGCACGGGCGAGGCGGCAATCTGCTGGCGAAAGGTGGCAAACACCTCTGGCAGGTGGCTGCCGAGCACAAACACCCGGTCGGGCGGCAGGTTTTCCGCCAGCAGGTAGCGACGGGCATGCTCGGTGATCGTGATGTTGATGTCGCTGAGGTGATCCACGATCTTGCGGTTGATCTCCTCGGGCACCCGCTGATCGAAGCAGCGGTTGCCCGCCTCCATGTGAAACACGGGGATCTTGCGACGCTTCGCCGCGATCACCGCCAGGCAGGAGTTGGTGTCGCCGTAGATCATGAGCGCGTCGGGCGCCTCGTCCGCCAGTGCCCCGTCGGCCCGCTCGATCACGCGGGCGATGGTGGCAGCTGCGGTGGGGCCGGCGGCTTCGAGGAAGCGGTCGGGCCTGCGAATGCCCAGGTCGTCAAAGAAGACCTGATTGAGCTCGTAGTCGTAGTTCTGCCCGGTGTGCACGAGCACATGCTCGGTGTGCTCATCAAACCGTTCGATCACGCGACACATCTTGATCAGCTCAGGACGCGTCCCGACGATCGTCATCACCTTAGGCACGCAGCTGCTCCTGCACGTAGTCGAGCTTCAAGAGCAGGTCGACCACTTCCTGCTTCTCGAGCCTGGTGGTGTTGTGGGAGGTGTAGTCGTCGCTTGTCGACACGCTCGTCTCGCCCTCCACGAAATACTTGGCGTAGTTGAGATCGCGGTTGTCGGCGGGGATGCGGTAGTAGCGGGTGTCGTCGATGGCCTTGGCCATCTCCTCGCGGGAGACGAGCGACTCAAAGAGCTTTTCGCCGTGGCGGGTTCCGATCACCCGCACGCGGCTGCCGCCGCCAAAGATCTCAAGCAGCGCCTCGGCCAGCACCTGCACCGTGCAGGCAGGCGCCTTCTGCACGAAGATGTCGCCCTGCTGGCCGTGGGCAAAGGCATGCAGCACGAGATCGACCGAGTCGGGCAGCGACATCAGGAAGCGGGTCATGGTCGGGTCGGTGACGGTCACGTCGCGGCCCGCCTTGATCTGGTCGATGAACAGCGGAATCACCGAGCCCCTTGAGGCCATCACGTTGCCGTAGCGGGTCGCCGAGAGCACCGTCTCCCCCTCCATGCGGATGCGGCTCTTGGCGACCATCAGCTTCTCCATCATCGCCTTGGAGAGGCCCATCGCGTTGATCGGATAGACCGCCTTGTCGGTGCTCAGCACAATCATCCGCTTGACGCCCCGCGCGATCGCGGCATTCATCACGTTCTCCGCACCGAGCACGTTCGTTCGCACCGCCTCGAGCGGATAAAACTCGCAGCTGGGCACCTGCTTGAGCGCGGCGGCGTGAAAGACGTAATCGCATCCATGCAGGGCGTCGGAGATGCTGTCGGAGTTGCGAACGTCGCCAATATAAAACTTCAGCTTGGGATGGTTCAGCGTGATCCGCATGTCTTCTTGCTTCTTCTCGTCGCGGCTAAACACGCGGATCTCGCGAACGCCGGTATCGAGGAAGCGGCGGAGCACGGCGTTGCCGAAAGAGCCGGTGCCGCCGGTAATCATCAGAACCTTGTCGTCAAACATGCGGGAAGCCTTCCAGAGCTCCGAAGGGACTCAGACGGGCAGTCGTTGCCGGTGGGTGGATGCGTGCCAATCGGTGAATCAGGTCAGTTGAAGGCGTGCATCCGGCGGACAAGTTCCGGCCAGGGCGGAGGCACGTAGCCGGTTGCGTCGCGGAAGCGGGTCGCGTCGAGAGAGCGGTCGATCACCACCTCATCGCTGGGATCGATGTCGATCTCCTTGCCATACTCGGCAGCGACCAGCCGTAGGAGCGACTCCTTGTCGATCGGCTCAGCAGCGATGTGGTAGAGGCCGTGGATCTCCGGATGCGGCAGCACGTAATCGCGGACGAGCGTGGAGAGCTCCACCGTGGGCAGGCCTGAGAAGATCGCCTTGCGAAAGCCCTTTACGCTGCCCTGCTGTGCGAGAAACCAGCCGACCAGGCTGCGGGCTCCCGACTGCTCGGTGCCGATGATCGAGGTTCGCAGCGTGATCGCGTGTGGCTCATCGACCTCGCCAAGCAGCTTGGAGCGGCCGTAGAGGTGCGGGGCGTCGGGCTCGTCGGCCTCGGTGTACATCCCCGTCTTGCCAGAGAAGACGCAGTCGGTGCTGACATGCACCAGCCGGGCCCCGCAGAGCCGGCAGAGCTGGGCGAGCCGGTGCGGAAAGAGGGTGTTGCGGGGGATCGCCTGAAGCAGGTCTTCCACATCGGCCACCTGCTTGACGATGCCCACGCAGTTGATCACGACATCCGGCATCGCGGTGGCGAAGGCCCGCACGACGGAGTCGTGGTTGTCGATATCGATGCCGGTCAGCAGCCTCTCCGCGAGTTCGTCGCTGAAAAACCGCCGCGTGCCTTCGCTGCGGGCGGTGGCCATCACCTCGTGCTCGGGGCTCTCCCCAAACACGCGAAACATGGCATTACCGAGCATGCCAGAGGCACCGAACACAAGAATCCGCATGGCGGGAGAACCTGCCGAGGAAAACGAGGACGACTGGGAAACCCCAGCAACGAAACCCAAGAACCGGGCGAAAGCCCTACCGCCGGCGATTGTGCGGCTAACGCCGTCACGGGAGCAAGATCGGTTCTCTCGCGCCCCCGGCCTCACCCCGAGCGACCCCACTCAGACCGCGCAGGCCGCGTCCTGCCCCAAGGCCACCGGGGATGGCATGCCGACATCGGCGTCTTCGCCTCGTGTGATCGCCTGATACACCCGCCGGTAACTGTCTGCCGAGGCATCCCAGCTGTAATGGGCGGCGTGGGCCATCTGCCTTGCCGAAAACCCCTCGGTGTGTCGCACCGTCTGCATGCCTCGCTGGAAGGTTTCGGCCATCGAACTGGGCTCAAACGACTCAAAAAAGAAGCCAGCGTTGCCAGCGACCTCGGGCAGGCTTGTCCGGCGTGAGCAAAACACCGGCTTGCCAGCCTGCATCGCTTCGAGCACGGGAAAGCCAAAGCCCTCGGCCAAGGAAGGAAACAGAAATGCCTCGCAGTGCTCGTAGAGCCACTGCCGGTCGCCATCGGAAACCTCGCCAGGCATCACCACTCGGCTGCCAAGCCCCCGTCGCGCGATTTCTTCTTCGAGGAAACGGCCGTAGGGCGTCGCCTTCTTGCCGGCAATCACCAGCCGGCACCCGGGCAGGTTCTCCAGCATGCCCAGCAGCGTGTGGAAGTTTTTGTGCCACAGGCAGTTGCCGATCGAGAGCAGGAAGGGGCCGCTGCTGAGAAACGCCGGCCGCTGGAATGAGGCCTGCGGCGGGGCGGTCATGCCGTTGGGAATCACATGGATCGGCGTGTCGCCGACGTCAAGATGAGCCCGCACATCGTCTGCCGTGAACTGCGACACCGTGGTGATCGCGGCAGCTCGATCGATTTTCTTCTGAATCCCAGCAAGCTTGCGGGCGATCCGCGCTGGCGTGTCGCGGTGCTCCGCGTCGTGGAGAAAGTTGAGATCGTGGATCGTGAGCAGCACCGGCACCCGCGGATCGACCGGCAGGTATTTGGAGAGCTGATGCGTGACATGCCAGAGATCGACACGCGACCGCCTGAGAAACGGACGGGCGAGGGGCCGCATCCACCGCACGAACGCCTCCTTGCGGATGGCCGGCACCGCCAGCCGCCGCGGCCTCAGGGCCGACACGAGCGGCTCGAGCGAACACCCTGCCCGCTGCGGCAGAAAGAGCACCGGATCGATCAAGCATGCTGCCGACGAACGCTCCCCAGGCTCAAGCAGCGCCTTGGCGAGGTTCAGACAGAAGCGGCCGAGGCCGCAGTTGATGTGCCGCAGCCGCTCAAGGTCGAGCACCACCCGCGGCCGCACACCATCCACACTCGCCATGCACCCCTCCGCAGCGACCCGCAGACACTCCTTCTTCTCTCTTCTTCGGCAGACAGCCCCCCTCACCTGAGGCTTCTGGTGGCACAGAGAGAAACACACCCACTGCCCAGGCAAACTGGGGCACCTAGAGAAGCCCGGCCCCGTCGGCCGAAGGAGCCGACCTTGCCGAACCAACGAGAGAGGGAGAGGGAGACCGCGCGCGGGTGGTGAGGAGACCGCGCGCGGGTGGTCCGGCTCGGCAGGCGGCAAAAGTCGCGTCGCTGGGCCAGGATAGGCCAAACGCTCCGCGAGCGTTCGCCGACCCCCGAGCCTCCACGTTTCTGTCAAGGACGGGAGGGGAAGGGAGACCGCGCGCGGGTGGTGAGGAGACCGCGCGCGGGTGGTCCGGCTCGGGGGCGGCAAAAGTCGCGTCGCGGGCGAGGATAGGCCAAATGCTCCGCGAGCGTTCGCCGACCCCCGAGCCTCCACGTTTCTGTCAATGACGAGAAGGGAGTGATGAGACCGCGCGCGGGTGGTCCGGCTCGGGTTGATTGAACGGGACGGGTCCGCGGGGGCCGAAGGCCCCTCGGCTGCGCCGAGGCCGCTCCGCGGCCCGTGGACCCGTCCCGCTTGCACACCGCCCCCCGGCCGCAGACCGCCGCGGAGCGGCGGACAGGCCGGCCCTTAACAACGTAAGCGAGGGGTGAGCCCGGGGCTGACCCTCCGGCGTATAGGAGCAAGCGACGCCCGGAGGGCCAAAGCGCAGCGGATATCCGAGCGAGCGAGGGCCTGGAGGGCCCGCAGTGAGCGTCCGGAGGGGCAGCCCCGGGCTCACCGAGCGCCCGACGCTCGGCGAATCGGCTTGGGCTCACCCCGAGCGACCCCTCAGCACCGCCTCATACACGCGGCAATAGCGGCGGGCGGTCTCGGCCCAGGTGAAAGCGGCGGCATGTTCCTGCAGTTTCTGAGGGCCAGCAGGATCTGCTGCAAAACGCTGCATGCCGTCTCGGTAGACCGCGGCGAGCGCGTCCGCGTCGAAGCCGTCGAAGTAGGTGGCAGCGTTCCCCGCGATCTCAGGCAGGCTGGTTTTGCGGGAGCAGAAGACCGGGCGGCCAGCCTGCATCGCCTCCAACACCGGGAAGCCGAAGCCCTCGGTGAGCGAGGGGAAGAGGAAGGCTTCGCAGTTTTCGTAGAGCCACTGCCGGTCGCCATCGGAGACCTCGCCGGGCATCAGCACGCGATCGGTCAGGCCGAGGCGAGCGATCTCCCGTTCGAGATGCTCGCCGTAGGGGGTGGCCTTCTTACCGGCGACCACCAGTCGCGTGCCGGGCAGGGCGGGGAGCAGGTCGAAGAGGACATGAAAGTTTTTGTGGATCAAGCAGTTGCCCACGGTGAAGATAAAAGGCCCACTCAGGCAAAAACGTCGGCCGCGTCGGAGGAGGCCTGCGGTGGCTCGCCAAGGCCCAGCGGCACAACCTGCACCGGGCGGTTTCCCAGGTCGACGTGGGCAGCCAGATCGTCCGCGACATACTGGGAGTCGGTGACGAGGGTCGTGGCCCGGTTGACCTTCCGCTGGATGTCGGTGAGCTTGCGTTCGATCTCGCGACCGCGATTGTCCTGGGGAGCCTCGTGGAGGAAGTTGAGGTCATGGACGGTGAGAATCACCGGCACGCGGGGGTCGAGCGGCAGATATCGCGACATCTGGTTGGAGACATGCCAGAGATCGATGCCGGCCCGGCTGGGGAAGGGTCCGAGGACCGGCCGCACGAACTTTTGCACGACCTCTTTGCGGAAGAGCGTGGCCGGGAGCGTGCTGAAGCCGCCCTCAGGAAAGTAGCGTTCGGCCCCGCGAGGCAGCAGAAACACCAGCTCAAACGGCGCGTCGGCCAGGCGAAGCAGCTCGCGACCGAGGTAGTAGGAGAAGCGGCCGAGGCCACAGTTGATATGCCGCAGCTTCTCGAGATCGATCACGACCTTCGGCCGTCGGCCACGCGGTGCAGTGGGGCCGGCACGGGATGACGTCGCAGCAGGTTGCCGGTGGGCAGACTCGATCATGGTCGCGAAGCCGCCTCGGTGGCGATCTGATCGGCAGCGACGAAGTCGCGAGGGTCGGCCCGCCGCAGCCGCCACCAGTATGAGGCGGAAAACCCGGGCCACAACGCCGTCAGCCGTCCAGTGGCCGTTTTGTACCAACTCCTGCAGGGCTTTCGCCACGGCGAGCCGTCGGAAACCCAGACGGTCTGCTTGAACCGCTCGCTCATCTGCTCGTTGAAGATCTGCTGAATGTCGCGTCGAACCTCGATGGCCCGTAGCTTTTTCCGCGTGAGCAGCTCAAGGGCTGAGAGGATGTAGCGGACTTGGGCCTCGATCATGAACACGATCGAGTTGTGGCCGAGCCCGGAGTTGGGGCCCATCAGCATGAACAGGTTCGGGTAGCCTGCCACAAGCACGCCGTTGTAGGCCTCGGGGCCGTCCCGCCAGTCGTCGGCGAGGCGGCGGCCATCGCGACCGGTGATCTCAAGCTCCTCGGCCGGATTGAACGTGCGAAACCCAGTGGCAAGCACAATCGCGTCGACCTCCCGCTCGCGGCCGTCGGCAGTGACAATGCTTTGCCCGCGAATCTCCCGGATCGGTTCGGTGATCAGGTCGACATGGTCCCGCTCAAACGCTGGGTAGTAGTCGTCGGAGAGGAGGGCCCGCTTGCAGCCGAGAGGGTAGTGGGGCCAGAGCTTGTGCCGCGTCAATGGATCCGAGACGCTGCGATACATCAGCTGCATCGATTGCTTCTGCCAGCTGCCCAGCAGCTTTGGTTTGACTGTGTAGGCAATCGCGATCGACTCTTGCCGCAGGTAGAGAATCCATCGCCAGAGCCGCTGCAGGGCCGGCACCCTCGCAAAGGCCCGCTGCAGAGCCAGTGAAATCGGCCGGTCGTTGCGGGGCAACACCCACGGAGGCGTCCGCTGAAACACGGCGAGGCTCTGCACCTGCGGCGCGATCGCCGGCACGATCTGCACGGCGCTGGCCCCGCTGCCGATCACCGCCACCCGCTTGCCAGCGAGATCGACGTCATGCCGCCAGCGGGCAGAGTGGAAGGCAGGCCCCGAAAACTGCCGAAGCCCCGGTATCTCCGGATATCGAGGAAGGTGCAGGCCGCCCACGCCGAGCACCACCACCTCCGCCCTCAGCGAGTCGCCGGCGGCGGTCTCGATCTGCCAGCGGCCAGCAGCCTCGTCCCAGGTAAGGCTGCGAACCTCGGTGTTGAAGCAGATCTTCTCGTGGAGACGGTGCCGATCGGCGACCCGCTTGAGGTAGGCCAGGATCTCGGGCTGCGAGGCGTAGTGCCGCGTCCAGCCGGGATGCTGCTCAAACGACAGTGAGTAGAGGTGTGACGGGATGTCGCAGGCACAGCCAGGATAGGTGTTGTTGTGCCAGGTGCCACCGAGACCGGAGGCTTTTTCCAAGATCCGGAAGTCGTGCCGGCCGGCCTGCTGCAGGCGAATCGCCATCGCCAAGCCACCAAAGCCGGCGCCGACCACCACGATTTCGACCTCCTGCCTGCCCACCTGCGCCTCCCTGCCGCGGCCTCTTGGCCACACCTTCCAGCTGGCTGAGTCTAGCCTGACCATCGCAGCGGACGGGGCCCGGTTGGAATCCGCAACCCTGCCTGCCATATTGTCGGGGCCTTCAGGCTCTCGAGCCTTCGCTTCGTCACGAAAGTCACTTATGAAGATTCACGAATACCAGGCCAAGGATCTTTTGCGGGCAGCCGGCGTGCCCGTGCTTGCTGGGCGGGTGGTCCGCACCCCTGAGGAGGCCTCGCAGGCCTTCACTGCCCTCGGCACGCCGGTCTGTGCCGTCAAGGCGCAGATTCATGCTGGCGGCCGCGGCAAGGGGCAGGTCAAAGGCTCCGAGCAGCGGGGCGTGGAGCTCGCCAAGAGCCCGGAAGACGCCGCCCGCATCGCCCGCGGCCTGCTCGACCAGACGCTCGTCACAATCCAGACCGGCCCGGAAGGGCAGGTGGTGCGCCAGGTTTTCGTGGAGAGCGGCTCCAACATTGAGCGGGAGCTCTACTGCGCGATCCTCGTCGATCGTGCCGCTGGCTCACCGGTGCTGATCGCCAGCACGGCCGGTGGCATGGATATCGAGGAGGTGGCGGCCACGACACCCGAGCTGATTCTCACTGAGCCGTTCGACCCCGACCGCGGCCTGGGTGCCTACCAGACGCGTCTGCTCTCGGCCAAGCTCGGCCTGCCGACGGCGAGCTGGCGAGCCGCCGAGCACTTCTTCCGTTCGCTGACCAAGGCCTTTGTGGCTCTCGATGCGTCGCTGCTGGAGATCAACCCGCTGGTGCTCACCAAAGAGGGCACGCTTGTGGCGCTCGACGCGAAGATGACCTTCGACGACAACGCACTGTTCCGTCACAAGGAAGTCGCCGCCCTGCGGGATGAAGCCGAAGAAGAGCCTGCCGAGATCCGGGCAGCCGCGGCGGGGCTGTCGTACGTCAAGCTGGATGGCTCGATCGGCTGCCTCGTCAACGGGGCAGGCCTGGCGATGAGCACGATGGACCTCGTCAAGCTGCACGGCGGCGAGCCGGCCAACTTCCTCGACGTGGGCGGCGGTGCCGACGTCAATCAGGTCACCGAAGCCTTCCGCATCATTCTTTCCGACGCCAACGTGAAGGCGATCCTCGTCAACATCTTTGGCGGCATCATGCGGTGCACCACGATCGCCACGGCCTTGGTGGAAGCCTCCAAGACGGTCGGCTTCACCGTGCCGTTGGTTGTCCGCTTAGAAGGCACTGAGGTTGAGCAAGGCAAGAAGATCCTTGCCGAGAGCGGCACGAGCATCATCACCGCTGATGGCCTCACCGACGCCGCCAAGAAGGTGGTCGCTGCCAGCCAGGCCTGACCCTGTTCCAATCGATCACCCTCGTCACTCACATCCCGCCGACACTCGGCTTTCCGCTTTGTAGCGACATCACTCATGAGCATCATCATCAATCGTGACACCCGCGTGATCTGCCAGGGGATCACCGGCAAGGTCGGTGAGTTTCACACGCGTGGCTGCCTCGACTATGGCACCCGGATGGTCGGCGGCGTCACGCCTGGCAAGGGAGGCGAAGAGGTCGCTGGCCTGCCGGTCTTCAACACGGTGGCCGAAGCCCGCGATGCAACCGGCGCCAATGCCACGATGATCTTCGTGCCGCCACCGTTTGCCGCCGACGCGATCCTTGAAGCGGTCGCTGCGGGGATTGAGACGGTGATCGCGATCACTGAGGGCATCCCCGTCCTCGACATGGCCCGCGTGCTGCCGGTGGTGCACGAGAGCAGCAGCCGGCTGATCGGCCCCAACTGTCCTGGCGTGATCACGCCAGGTGAGTGCAAGATCGGCATCATGCCCGGCTACATCCACACGCCCGGCCACGTCGGTGTGATGAGCCGCTCCGGCACGCTCACCTACGAGGCGGTCTGGCAGCTGACGCAGCTCGGCCATGGCCAGAGCACCTGCGTGGGCCTTGGCGGCGACCCGCTCGTCGGCTCAAGCTTTATCGACATCCTGACCCTCTTCGAGGCCGACCCCGACACCCACGCGATCCTGATGATGGGCGAGATCGGTGGCAGTGCAGAAGAAGAGGCAGCGGCCTTCGTGAAGGAGCATGTGACCAAGCCGGTCGCCGCCTTCATCGCTGGCCGCACAGCACCCCCAGGCAAGCGGATGGGCCATGCTGGTGCGATCATCTCCGGCGGCAAGGGCACGGCGGAAGCCAAGCTCGAGGCCCTGCGAGATGCGGGCATTGAGATCGCCGAGAGTCCGGCCGACATGGCCGCAGCGATGGCCCGGGCCATCGAAAAGAGATCCTGATGAGGCCTGGCAGCCTGCAGGCGATCCGCCAAGAGCCGAGCGGCGAAAGGCCCCCGCTGAACCAGCATCGAACCATTTCCAAGCTGCCTGCGGGCGTTGTGCCTACCATGGGGCGTGAGTCTCAGCCGCTTGCCCCGATGGTGCCATGAACGTCAGCCTCTTTATCCCGTGCTTCATCGATCAGATGACTCCGCAGGTGGGCCTTGCGGTGGCGCGGGTGCTCGAACACCTCGGCCACACCGTCGAGTTTCGCGAGGGGCAGACCTGCTGCGGGCAGCCGAGTTTCAACTCCGGCTACTGGGACGAGGCCAAGCAGCTGGCGGTCCGGGCGATTGCCCTCTTTGATGGAGCCGATGCCATCGTCGGCCCGAGTGGGTCGTGCGTGGCCATGATGCGGGTCTTCTATCCGGAACTGCTCGCTGGAACGCCACACGAAACCGCCGCCCTCGACCTGGCCGCGCGGACGTTTGAGTTTGGGGAGTTCTTGGTTGACAAGCTCGGCGTGACCGACATCGGAGCCCGCTTTCCCCACACCGTCACCTACCACGACGGCTGCCACGGCCTGCGGGAGCTGCGGATCAAGGAAGCTCCGCGGACGCTGCTCTCGCACGTTCGCGACCTGGAGCTTGTCGAGTGCGATGAAGTGGAGAGCTGCTGCGGCTTTGGCGGCCTCTTCAGCGTGAAGTTTCCGATGATCTCCGCCGCGATGGCCGAGGTGAAGGGCGGCTCCCTCGCCCGCACCTCCGCTGACTACATCGTGTCGAGCGACCCCAGCTGCCAGCTCCAGCTCGACGGCTGGCTCGCCCGCAACGGCAAAAGCTGCCGCACGATTCACCTCGCGGAAGTGCTCGCAACAGCGTGTGAGTGAGCCCGGCGCAGCCTGCCGCCTCGTGTCACTGGTCGTTCGGAGTCAATGGTCTCGCTTCCCGCAGCACGGCCGCCGAAAACCACTCCGGAATCTCACTGGCTTTGATCTCGATCGTGCGGCCATCGGTGATCTCCGCCAGCCAGACACGAGCCTTGTTGTGACCGGAGTTATCGAAGGGACACGCCCGATTGGCATGTTTGATGGCGTCCGTTAGAAGGCCATTCGAGCGGTGATATCGCGTCTCAATTGTATCGGTCGGCACTCCGTGACCTCGCCTCGCACGGGAAGCAAGAGTGGACTTGAAAGCGACTCCCTCCGCGCGTTGGGCCTGGCCCCAGAGGGAAACTGCCTTGTAGAAATTCGCGCGGCAGTTTTGCTGCAACCTCTGCTGCTGTCGCCTCGGCCAGCATCTACTCGCCCGACCGCTCCTCGGTGGAGGCGAGATTCTCTGGCGTGAACGGATCCTCGCCGTCCTCAATGGCTGTCAGCACCCGCATCACGATCGCGGTCACGGGATCGCGTTCGAGGCCGATCTCGCGATTGATTGTGCCGTGGGTTTTCCCTGCCGCCGCAACGACCGCGGCCTGCCCGCCGGCGGCTCGCACGGCGTCGGCCAGCCGCTCTGACTGCCGCCGCGAGTCGTCGCGACTGGCCACGTGGAAGATCAGAAAGCGAGGCAGGTCGGCAGCAGACTTCGCCTGCACGACAGGCGAGGCGTCGTTCCATCCCTCTTCCGCGTCACCAAACGCCCCGCGAAACATGGGCCCAGCCCGCAGGCCACCCAGCTCGTTGACCTGCCAGGCAATGTCGTAGCCAGCCCCATCCAGCAGGATCACGCTCGAGACGTCTGACGGTGTGAGCCCCTCCGCGGCTAGGCGGCGGGTGTCGACACCGGCGAGCGCTGCCAGATGAGCCCCCGCACTGTGCCCCATCAGCGAGATCCGCTCGGGGTCTCCACCGTAGTCTGCAATCTCTGCCTTCACCCAGGCCACCGCCCGGATCACGTCCTCAATGTGCACCGGATGCTGCACGGCCGGAGAGAGCCGGTAGTTGATGCTCACCAGCAGCCAGCCCCGCTCCACAAAGAAGCGGCCCTTCTCGGTCGCCTGCCCCTTGTCGCCCTGCCGCCAGCCGCCGCCGTGGATGAACACCATCACCGGCAGCCCGCGGGCGTCGGCCGGCGCGTAGATATCAAGGCTCCGCAGGGAATCGTCCGCTTCGTCGTAGGCGACATCCCGCGTGACCTTCAGCTGGCCATCTGTCGGCGGTCGAGGAGCACCACGCAGTCGGGCGAGCTTCGCCCGCTGCTCATCCGTGAGGAGGTCGGCAAACGCTCGGCGAAAGGCTTCCGACCGCAGACGCCCCCGGTACTCCACCACCAGACGTCGCACCGCCGCCTGCTGCGACCCGCTGAGATCAAGGGCCTCAAGCCGCTCACGAAAAACCTGCTGCAGCTGCCCACCCTCGCTGCGAGCCGGGACCTCCGCGTCCGCATCGGCTGCACCGCATACCACTCCCGCACAGAGCACCAGAAGACAAAAAATCAATGGACGAACGCATCGCATATCACCCCTCCATACCGAAACGCCACGCGGACATCCATCGGCGGCCTGACCAGCAATCGAAACGCTGCTGACTCAGTTACTCTACACACAACCCTCTCAAGCCTGGCAACCTCCGCGGCATGCGGGAGACGCATGAGTGATCAAATACATCGGATCAAAACGCACCCTGGTCCCGGCGATTCTTGAGCTGATCCAGCGGGCTGGCGACTTCGGCAGTGTGCTCGATCTGTTCTCGGGAACATCGCGGGTTGGCCACGCCCTCAAGCGGGCGGGCTACCGCGTGCTGGCCAACGACCACAACGCCTACGCCCACACCCTGGCGACCTGCTACGTGCAGGCCGACGCGGAGGAGGTGCTCGCTGATGCGGCGAAGCTCGTCGCCGAGTTCAACACCCTGCCTGGTGAGGCGGGCTACTTCACCGACACCTTCTGTGTGCAGTCGCGATTCTTCCAGCCGAAGAACGGCGCACGCATCGACGCGATCCGCGAGGCGATTGCCGCCAAGGATCTCAAGCCCGAACTCGAGGCGGTGATGCTCGTCTCGCTGATGGAAGCGGCCGACCGCGTCGACTCCACGACCGGCCTGCAGATGGCCTATCTCAAGTCGTGGGCCCCGCGGGCCTCAGGCGATCTCCAGCTGCGGGTGCCCGACGTGCTGCCGAGGGCGACGCAGGGCAAGGGCCGGGCCTTCTGCCTCGACGCCGTTCAGGCAGCCCGCGACCTCACCGCCGACGTGGCCTACCTCGACCCTCCCTACAACCAGCACTCCTATCTCGGCAACTACCACATCTGGGAGTCGCTTGTGCGGTGGGACAAGCCCGAGGTCTATGGCGTGGCCTGCAAGCGGGTCGATGTGCGCGAGCGGCGGAGCCCGTTCAACTCGCGGCCCCGCGTCGCCGCTGCGATGCGGCAGCTGCTGGAAAGCCTGCAGGCCCCCGGTCGTCGTCGTCTCCTTCAGCAACGAGGGCTACCTTGACCGCAGCGAAATGGAGGCGATGCTCGCGTCACTGTGGGGAGGCACGGGCAATGTCGTGACGATCGAGCACGACTTCAAGCGCTACGTCGGCGCCCAGATCGGCATCCACAACCCCCAGGGCAGACGGGTCGGCAGGGTCAGCCACCTGCGGAATAAGGAGTTTCTCTACGTCGTCGCCCAGGAAGACCTGAGCAGCCAGCTGGCCCCTGCCACGCCCGTTCGCCCACTCAGTTGACGGAGCCCGGCGTCGCCACACCGCTGGGCGTTGACGACTCGGAAGCCGGTGGCAGGCCGCCCTCGGGCAGCGTCGGCAGGAAGCCGCCGGGAGTCGCCGACGGCCCGCCTTGCTCGCCGTCTGCACCGGCCTCGTCAACCCCAGGCCGTGGGCCCTCGCCCTCGTCGCTGGTCTCGCCATCGCCCTCACCACCAGCTGCTTTCTCCGGCTCAGGCACCGGCAGCGGCTCGATCCACAGTCCCAGGCGATACCGTTCGAGCAGCTCCTTGGCCAGGCTGTTGGACACACCGGCGACGTTGGCGAGCATCGCCTCGCCGACGCGAAACTCCACCTCCTCAGGCTGAAAGCGATAGTCCGCGGGAACGTCCCTCGCTTCTTGGCAGGTTCCCATCGACCAGGCGATGTGCACCGTGGCAGCCACCACCACACCGGCAAGCACGCCAGCCAGCGAGCCGAGGAGCCCATCGGTGATCAGCGAAAGACGCACCGCCGACTCACGAATGAACGCCTGCATTGCTCCCACCGTGGCCGCAGCTCCGGCCAGGAAGACCAGCAGAAAGGCGGCCACGGTGGCATAGCCCTGTGGCACCTCGAGCTTGACGAGCATGCCCGCTCCCCATCCACACAGCGCCAGCGCCGCATCGAGCGAGAGCAGCAGCCCAAAGCCGAGGAGCGTGGTGCGAAAGCCCCCGAGCTTGATGCCCGTGCCGGCGAGCACCAGCACACAGAGGGCCACGGCTGGATCGTCGAGCCGCTGCACGATCGAGCTCTCTGCCAGCATTGCCAAACTTCCTGCAAGCATCGTCAGCCTCAGTTGGTCACCCGTGTCACCTCATCGAGCGTGGTCACGCCCGCGATCACCTTCCGCAACCCGTCGAGCCGTAGGCTCTTCATCCCCGCCTTGCGGGCTGAGCCGCGGATCGCCTCGATCGATGGCTGCCCCACGAGCAGGCTTCGCACCTCTGGGCCGATCTCGAGCAGCTCGTAGATGCCAGTCCGACCTTTGAAACCAACCCCGAAACACTCCTTGCAGCCCTTCTCTCGATAAAACACCGGCGGCTTTTCGAAGCGAATCCCGAGCGTCTTGAGCAGCTCCGGCTGCGGCTCGTAAGGCTCCCGACACTTCGGGCAGAGCACCCGCACCAGCCGCTGGGCGAGCACGGCGGTCAACGCCGACTGGATCAGGCTCGCCTCGATCCCGATGTCGAGCAGACGGGTGATCGTGGTGGGGGCGTCGTTGGCATGCAGGGTTGTAAACACGAAGTGGCCGGTCAGCGCCGCCTGCATGGCGATCTCGGCGGTTTCTTTGTCGCGAATCTCACCGACAAGGATCACGTCGGGGTCCTGCCGCAACGCCGAGCGGAGAATCTTGGCAAAGGTCAGTTCGGCCGCCACGTTGACCGCCGTCTGGGAGACGTTGTCGAGCCGATACTCGATCGGATCCTCGATCGTCATGATGTTGCGGGTGAGCGAATCGATCTCGGAGAGGGCCGAGTAGAGCGTGGTTGTTTTGCCGGCTCCGGTCGGCCCACAGACGATCAGCATGCCATGCGGCCGGTGGATCAGAGTCCGCATCGCCTCGAGCATCGCCGGTGCCATGCCCAGGCCCGTCAGGCCACCCTGCACGATGCCCCCGTCGGCGTCGAGCAGCCGCAGGGCGATCTTCTCGCCGAAGTTCGTCGGCCCCGACGCCGCCCGCACATCAAACGTGCGAGCCTGGTAGCGAGCAGAAAAGGTGCCATCCTGCGGTCGCCGCCGCTCGGCGATGTCCATGTCGGCGAGCACCTTCACCGCCGAAACCGCCGGCCGGCCCTCGTCGCCGGTCAGGGTGGAGACAGTCTGCAAGATGCCGTCGACGCGAAAACGCACCCCAAACTCGTCTCCTTTTTTAGGTTCGATGTGGATATCAGTGGCCCGCATGTGAATCGCCGACTCAAAGATTTCGCGAATCGTGGCCACCGCCTTGGAGACCTCGCGATCGGAGGCATTGCTGCCGTCGAGCGACGTGCCGTCTTTCTTCAAGAGCTCCACATAGGCGACGCCATCGCTGACCACCGCCGCCCCGCCACTGGATCGCGACCACCGCAGCGCTCCCTTCAGGCTGCGGCCCTGGTCGCGCCAAAACTCCCTGGTGAAGAGCTTCAGGAGGAGCCGCTCCGATTCCATCGCCTTGTTGTCGCGATAGAGCAGATAGCCGATGCCCCCCACACTCCACAGCAGCAACAGGAGGGGCATGACCGTGGGGCCGGCTCGCAGCAGTGCCAGCAGCGAGATCATGCCGGTCACGACAGCGGCAAAACTCCACCGCTGCGGCTGGCCGAGCACAGCCGCCGCATCCCTCTGCACCCACACGCAGCCCGCGGCCCAGGCAACGGTCAGCACCGTGCCGATCAGCAGCCAAACGATGAACCAGATCGAGGGTTCCGCCATCAGACCTCCCGCTCCACACTCGCTCCGCGGCGGATCGTGGCGGTGCCACGTCGCGTTTCAGAGAACCTCTTTGGAATCTGCTGTGTATCCTGGAAATGTTCTCAGGCAGGATGAACCACAAGCGCACCGGTGCTATGACGACTATCCAGCATACCGCAGCCTCCACCTCGCACGAGACCGGGAAAAAACCGCCCGCGGAGGCAGCGTCGCATCGCGGGGCAGCTCCCAAGCGGCAGTTTCTCCTCGATGCAGCGGCCCACGTGGCAGACACAGGCCACCGCACCTTCGTCAACTCGGCCCTCGGCGGCTACTACAAGAGTCGCGACGCCCAGAAGGCCCGCTACCGCGACTGGGAGCATGCTCGGGATGCCGCCAGCCTGGCGAAATGGACGGCCGTCAACCGGCTCGACGAGCTGCTTGAGCAGTTCACCAGCCGCTTTGAGGCCCATGGCGGCACCGTGCACTGGGCGGCCAACGCCGAGGAAGCCCGCAGCATCATCCTCGGCCTTGTGCGGAAAGCCGATGCCAAGGCGATCATCAAGAGCAAGTGCATGACCAGCGAGGAGATCCACCTCAACGCAGCTCTTGAGGAAGAGGGCTATGGCGTGGTGGAGAGCGACCTCGGCGAGTTCATCCAGCAGCTTCGCGGTGAGCCGCCCTACCACTTCGTCTTTCCCTGCATGCACGTCCGCCGCGACGAGATCAGCACGCTCTTCCACGACAATCTTGGCAGCGAGCCCACCGACAGCCCAGAGGAGCTGACGATGATCGCCCGCCGCCACATGCGTCAGCTCTACGTCAACGCCGACGTGGGCATCACCGGCGCTAACTTCCTCGTCGCCGAAACCGGCCAGATTTCGATCACGGAAAACGAGGGCAATGCCCGGCTGACCGCTGCACTTCCGAAGATGCACATCGCACTGGCTGGCATTGAAAAGGTGGTGGCCAACCTCGACGACCTCTCGGTGCTCCTGCCGATGCTCGCCACGGCCGGGGCCGGCCAGCCGATGACCTGCTACAACACGCTCTACTCCGGTCCCCGGCGGGAAGGGGAGTGCGACGGGCCGGAGGAGATGCACCTGGTGCTCCTCGACAATGCCCGCACGGCGCTTCTGGCCGATGCCGAGCAGCGGGACGCCCTGCAGTGCATTCGCTGCGGTGCCTGCCTGAACGTCTGCCCGATCTTCAAGAACGTCGGCGGCTTCACCTACGGCACGACCTATCAGGGGCCGATCGGCTCGGTGATCACGCCGCATCTCCGCGGCCTCGCCGATTGGAATCATCTCTCGGGGGCAAGCTCGCTCTGCGGTGCCTGCAGCGATGCCTGTCCGGTGCGGATCGACATCCATCATCACCTGCTGCACAACCGACGCAATGCGGCCCGGACCGCACCGAACTGGCTTGAGAAAATCGGCCATCGGCTGTTTGTCGTCGTGGCCAGCCGCCCCTGGCTGTTTCGCATCGCTGGCTGGATCGCCCGCCACACGATGGGCCTGGCCCGCCGACTGAAGCCCCCCTTGGTTCGCGAGTGGCTTGCCAGCCGCGACCTGCCCTCGCCACCAGCCGAGAGCTTCCGTACGGCCTGGCGACGTCGACAGCAGGCAGCAGCAGGTGCCGCATCGTCCCATCGTTCCCAGCCGAGGCCATGATGACAGACGAGCCTGCGACGACCGCCAGCCCCGCAGCCCGCTCCTCCCGCGCTGTGATCCTCGCCCGCATCCGCGAGGCACTGCGAGTGCCGGCTCCACCGCCGCATATGCTCGATCGGCAGCTGGTCACGGCTGCTGAGCCCCCGACAGCGTCGCAGCCCGATCGCGGAAGCGGCTTTCCGACGCTCTCGGTTTTGCCAGCGGAGGCCGGCCGCCCCTGGCTGCCCGATGGAGGGGCCACGCCTGAGGAAAGGCTCGCCCTGCTCACCGACAACCTGGAAAAGCTGCGGGCCGTGGTGCACCGCTGTGGCTCGGCGGACGAGGCGGGCAGCGTCGTGGCCGAGCTTGCCCGCAGCAACAGCTGGCAGCGGGTTGCCTTTCACCACGACCCGCTCATCGAGCCCCTCGTGCCGCAGCTGCCCTGCGAGGTGGTTGAGGTCGACGGTGCCGACGGCAGCGACAAACACCGACTCGAAGCCTGCGATGCGGGCATCTCGTCGTGCGAACTGCTCGTCGCCCAGACCGGTTCGATCCTCGTCAGCAGCCGGCTCTCCGGAGGCCGGGGGCTTTCGATCCTGCCGCATGTGCATGTGGTGGTGGCCCACACCAGCCAGATTTTTGGCACCCTCGGCGACGCCTTGGAAGCGACCAAGGCGCGGCATGGTGGCCAGCTGCCGAGCATGCTCTCCTTCATCACCGGCCCCAGCCGCACCGGCGACATCGAGCGGATCCTTGTGCTCGGTGCCCACGGGCCCAAAGAGCTCCATGTGATCCTCATTGGCTAAGAACCCTCCATGAACTACTGGCTGATCAAGAGCGAGCCCTCGAGTTTCTCGATCCAGGACCTCGCCAAAGCGACCAAGAAGACCACCTGCTGGGATGGCGTTCGCAACTACCAGGCCCGCAACTTCATGCAGAGCATGAAGAAGGGCGACCGCTGCATCTACTACCACTCCAACGCGGCCCCCCCGGCGGCAGTCGGTGTGGCCGAGGTGGTCAGGGAGGCCTACCCCGACCGCTCCGCTCTCGATCCCACCAGCCACTATCACGATCCCAAGGCCAGTGAAGAGAAGCCCATCTGGGCCATGGTCGATGTGAAACTCGTTGCAATCTTTCCCCGCGAAGTCTCCCTCGAAGAGCTCCGCGGGGTGAAGGCCCTCGCCGGCATGGAGCTGCTCCGCAAGGGCAGCCGGCTCTCGGTGTTGCCGATCACGGCAGCCGAGTTTCGCACCATCGAAAAGCTGGCCGCGAAGACGCCATAATGCAGCTATGCCCTGCCGTCTCGACCCACCGCCCCCCCTGCCCCAGCCTGCGACTGCCCTGCCGGCTGCCCTGGGCTGGATCGATAGTGCCCTCGACCGGCTCGATGCCGACGGGCTGAGGCGACAGATTCGTATCCGCAGTGGCCGGCAGGGCCGGGAAGTGGAGCTTGACGGCCGGCGGCTGCTCAACTTCGGCTCCAACGACTACCTCGGACTTGCGGGTGATGTGCGGCTCACCCGGGCCTGCTCCAAAGGCAGCTGCGCCGAGGGCTTTGGCGCGGGAGCGAGCCCCTTGGTCAGCGGTCAGTCGCAGGCGCATCGTAGCCTGGAGCGAGGAATCGCCACGCTGCTGGCAGTCGACGCCGCTCTCACCTTCCCCAGCGGCTTTGCGGCCAACGCCGCCACGATTCCTGCGGTGGTCGGTGACGGTGATCTGATCGCCAGCGACGCGCGAAACCACGCCAGCATCATCGATGGCTGCCGGCTCTCGAAAGCCCGCCTGATCGTCTATCCCCACCGCGATGTCGCAGCCCTCGAAGCGCGGCTGACCGCAGCAGGCCCGGCTCGCCGCATCCTGATTGTCACCGACAGTCTGTTTTCGATGGATGGCACGATCGCCCCGCTGGCCGACCTCTGTGATGTGGCTGCACGGCATGCTGCCATGCTGATGGTCGATGAGGCCCACGCCACAGGCGTCTTCGGCGAGCGGGGTAGCGGCCTGGTCGAGGCGAGCGGCTGCAGCGATGGCGTGCACATTCGCGTCGGCACGCTCTCCAAAGCGCTCGGCACGGCCGGGGGCTTCGTGGCGGGCCATGCCTCGCTCGTCAGCTGGCTTGCCCACGCGGCCCGCGGCTGGGTGTTTTCCACCGCACACCCACCGGGCGTTGCCGCTGCGGCCACCCGTGCGGTTGAGCTTCTGGCTGAGGAACCGTTTCGCCGCCGCGAGCTGCTGGCAAAAGCTGCAGCCTTTCGCGAGCGAATCGCCACGACCGGACAGGCCACACACCGTCGCATCGCCAGCGATCTCACCAGCCAGATTCTGCCCGTGATCGTCGGTGAGCCAGGCCGGGCAGTCGCCGCGGCCGAGCGACTGCTCGACGCAGGCTTCTTCGTGCCGGCGATCCGGCCGCCGAGTGTGCCTGACGGGGCGAGCCTGCTGCGGATCAGCCTCGCCTGGCACCACACCGACGATGACCTCGTCAGGCTCGCCGACACCCTGCAGACGGTGCTGGCATGATCGCTCCTGGCGACGGCCACGACTCCCCTGTGGGCTGGTGTGTGATCGGTGCCGGTCCGTCTGGCCTGACGGCCTTAAAGAGCCTCCGCGAGCTCGGCCTTCCCGCCGAATGCCTTGAGCGGGAAGACGACATCGGTGGCAACTGGTATTTCGGCACCGCGGCCAGTCGTATCTTCGCCTCCACACGGCTGATCAGCTCCCGGCCGCTGACGGAGTTTGGTGACTTCCCGATGCCGCGGAACCTGCCCTGGCATCCCCACCACACCGCCTGCCTCGACTACCTCCGCGGCTACGCCGACCACTTCGGCCTGCGGCCGTTTATTCGGCCCCACAGCACGGTCGAGCGAGTTGAGCCGGCTGCAGCCGGTGGCTGGGAGGTGCATCTCGCCAGCGGCCCACCGCGGACCTACGAGGGTGTGGTGATTGCCAACGGCCACAACCATGTGCCGCGGCTGCCCACGATTCCCGGCCGCTTCACGGGCAGCTTTTTGCACGCGGCCAACTACACCGGCCCCGACGACCCGCTAGCTGTGGCCGGTCGCCGCGTGCTCGTGATTGGCGGGGGCAACTCCGGCTGCGACATCGGCGTCGACGTCTGCCGCCAGGCTGCTGCCACCTTCCACTCCACGCGCCGCAGCTACCATGTGGTGCCCCGCACGATCCTTGGCCGACCGGCCGACCTTCGTGGCGAACGGCTGCTGAAGATGCGGGTTCCCGTCTGGCTGCGGCGGCTGATCTCCCTGCGGCTGATCGACCGATCGATCGGCCTGCCGCATCGGCACGGCCTGCCCGCTCCAGATCATCGGCTCTGGGAGACCCACCCGGTGATCAACGAGCGGCTCTACCGCTGCATCGACGAAGGAGCGATCACCGCTGTCCCGGGGGTCGAGCGGTTTGAGGGAGACTGCGTCGTCTTTCAGCGACGGCCGCCGTGAGCCGATCGACATCGTGATCGCCGCCACCGGCTACCGAATCGCGATGCCCTTCATCGCTCAACAGCATCTTCGCAATGAGCGGAACCTGGCAGCAGACGACGCCAGGGATCTCGATGAGCAGCCGCCCGATCTGTTTCTGCATATGCTGCCGCGGCATCGCGACGACCTCGCCTGCGTGGGCCTGATTCAGCCCGACAGCGGCCAGTGGGGGCTGACCGATCTGCAGGCCCGCGTGGTCGCGCGGATGGCGCTGGCCCGTCGCCATGCCCCGCGGACCGCCGCCTGGCTCCGCCGCACCTGCCAACAGTCGCCACCGCTGACGCCCATTCGCTACGTCGACTCGCCTCGCCATCGGCTCGAGGTCGAGCACTTCAGCTACCGGCGTCGGCTCGAACGGCTGATCACCGCCCTCGACCGCCGGCTCCGCCGTGAGATCAGCGGGGCGGGGCAGGCTGCTGCGGGTTGCCGAAGATCGCCTCCAGCCCGCGGTTGATGCCGTCTCCGATCACAGCGTTGGCCGTGTTTGCAGCGATCCGGGCGAAGATCTTCTCGATCGCTGAGGCGTCAAACTGCGGACGGTCGATCGTGCCCTTGAGCGGGATCAGCAGCGGTGTGCGGAGCAGGGCCGCCACGATCGGCGTCTGCCCTGCGATGTCGCCGCGAAAAGCCATCTCCACATCCATTGCCAGCGTGCCGTCGGCAGCCACACTGCCTGACGTGCGGACGGTGAGCTGGCCCATGTCCATCACCAGGCCCTCATGCCAGATGCGGCGGTTGTGCAGCCAGACCCGCACCGGCTGCTCCCGCACCCGCATCAGCACCACCTTGTCGCCAACACCAAACCGCGGATCGAGCAGCCCCTGCAGCCGGCCGATCAGCGTCACCAGCGGCTGCGCGGGCGCACCGGGGGTGACCTCAACCCCTTCAAAGAGCACCTCGCCGGCGGCCTGCCCTCCAAAGGGATCCGCCAGCTGCAGCTGCGTGCCCGCGGTGTCGACACTGATGCGGCCGGCGATCTGCGTGGCCTGCCCGAGCAGCGGTGCCACCCAGGTCATCCAGCGATTGGCCACGCCCTGAGAGATGTCGACCCGCTCAACGATGCGACCTGGAGGGATCACGAGTTCCGCAGGCCCTGGCAGCACGCGAAGCCAGGGCGCGCCCCGCAGCCGACCGCCGGAAGCGGCCACATCGAAAGGCCCAAAGGCAAGCTGGCCATCAAGCAGCCGCACCGGCATGTCGCCGGCCTGCAGCGGCAGCCCGAAGAGATCGGCCGCAGTCCAGGCCAGCGTCGTCTCCAGCGACACACTCCGCAGCCAGTCGGCCATCGCCTGCGGCGGCGTTGAAGAACGAAGCGACACCTGTCGCGGAGTTGCGGCAACGGCGGGCCTGCGTTCAGAGAGGCCGCGGGCGGCCGTCAGCCAGTCATCCGGCTGCTCAAGCGACACCACTGGCGGAGGCTCCTGCAGGCCTTCAACCGGCGGCTGGCCTGTGGCCAGCTGCGCCGCCTCCGCCGATGGCTCGGCGAGCCCTCCCAAGGGGCCACGAATGGCAAAGGGCCGTCCGCCGCTCCCCGCAAGTCGGATCCGCCCGCCTGTCCACGGCATCGCCAGCCGCGAGAGGGCATCCCAGTCGTAGGTGGCGGTTCCACGAAGCTCGAGAAAGCCCCGGTCTTTGAGATCGCTGAGGCTTCCGGACGCCGTGAAAGCAGCTGTCGACGACTCCAGGGCCACCGCGTTGATGGTGACATCGGCCGATGGGTCTGCTGTCGGCCGAGTCACCTCGAGCGAAAACGTGGCTCGCGGCTCCCGCCAGACCTCCGTCGGCGGCACCACGGCCCCGATGCCGTGCACCGACGACGCCGGCACCCTCGCCAGGGCAAGATCGTTGCCTGTGGCCGAAAGGCGAAGATTGACGCCCGCTGGGGTGTCCGACACCTCGAAGGTGCCCCAAACACGGCCCGACGCTGGCCAGCTCGCCGCGGCAAGCGGCTCGGCGAGCCACCGCTCGATGCGGCCCACATCAGCCTGCCACTGCCCGACACCCCGTAGCTTTGGCAGGCGGCGGCCACCGAGCGACACGCCAGCCTCCCGCAGAAACGAGAAGCCGCCGCTCCTCAGGGAGAGCGTGGCCGTGAGCACCTCCGCCGATGAGATCTCGACACCTCGGCCTTCGCTGAAGACCGTGCCGGCAAAGCTCCCGACCACCCGCGGCTCCTCCACGCGGCGGCCTTCGCTCAGCTCCACCGCAACATCGGAAAGCTCGCCGCCTGCTCGCGTGATCCGCCAGCCTTCCTCAACGCCGGCGACCGTTCCCGAGAGCTCGCAGCGGCCGCTGACAGTCGTGCCCTCGAGGCTGACCGTGGGCAGCAGCGAGGCGAGCCGGGCATGCCACTGTGCCAGCGAGCCCGTGACGGTCACCTCGGCGGCCGGCGGTGGCGATGCCCCACCCAGGCCCCGCACCACCGGGCCCGCGGTCGACCAGATCATCGGGCTGGCGACCGTGACATCCGCAGCATCCGTGCCCGCCTCGAGGTGGAGATGGCCCTGGTCGATGAGCACTCCCGCAGCCCAGGCCCGCCCGACTCCAGTTGCCTCGAGCTGCAGCAGCTCGTCGCTCCAGCGGTCTTGGCCGGGCAGCTCGAGCACAAAGTTGTCGATGCTCGCCGAGGCGGTGGCGGTGGTGGAGCCATCCGCATGCGGCATCCCGAGGCGGCAGCTGCCCCGCACCGTTCCTGCGAGCGTTGTTCCCTGAAGGTCGAGGATCTCTCCGATCTCTCCGACGAGCCGCTCGAGATCTGCAGTCCAGCTGACCTCCGTAAACGCCTCCTGACTTGCTGCCGAGATCTCGAAGGCTGGCGAGATCACGCGGGCCTCGTCCATGCGGAAGTCGGTCGCACCACCGCGGCCGCGAAACCAGGCCGTCAGCGGCTCGTCCCAGCGGAGCTGTCGGCTGCCCTGGATCGCCTCGAGATCTTCCGACGAGAGCCGCACCTCGACAACACGCTGCCCGTCCTCGGCACGCGACACCGCCGCAACCCGTAGGCTGCCCTCGGTCACCCGCACGTCGGGCCGCAGCTCCAGCCCACCAGGCCGGCCACGAGCCACTTCGGCCAGATCGATCTCGCCGGCGAGCGTGAAATCGGCTGCGGCCACGGCCTCCAACCAGCCCCAGCCTGCCTGGGCGTTCCGCGGGAGCCGCCCGCTCGCCTGCAGTGTGAACAGCGGAGATTTCGCGGTGAACTCTCGCAGCACGATCGCATCCCGCTCGATCACACAGTCCAGCGGCGACTCAACGCGTTCGATGTGAAAATGTTCCCGCAATGAGCTGGCATCGAGCAGATGCACGTCGGTCGCCGTCAGTCGTCCTCGCACACCCACGCCTGGCCGCGGCTGCTGAGCGGCTCCCCCAGCGTCGGCCGCCGCGGGCAGATCGATGTCGAGCCGCATGTCGGCATGGCCATCAAGCACAGCCGGCCATCCAAACCGAACCGCTCCCAGCTCCGAGACACCCAGGGGAAGACGGTTCGTGGCCAGCACGAGGGTCGGCGGCGTGCCGTTGCCCACGGCTTCCGGTGAGGAGAGTGAGAAGCCACCCTCGCGGCCCATCACCGCCGTGGCCGCTGTGGCAACCTGTACCGGGCCCACAGGCGTCGCCCCATCGCCTGCCCGCCGCAGCTGCTGAAAGACGGCCACCGCATCAGCCTCGATCGGCTCACGACCGACATGCACGGCCCTGCCGGCAACTGTCCAGTTTTCAAAGCCTCGCGATGCCAGCTGCCCTGTGGCCACCAGGTCTTCGACGCGCCAGGCATCTCCATGCACCGCATCGATCAGCATCACGCCGCCATCGACGATGTCGATCGTCAGTTCCGGCCGCACGCCGCCTGCTGGCCTCGTCGCCCAGGGTGCCAACAGCCGCTCGATCGTGCTGCCACCAGGCTCCACGATGCTGGCCAGCTCAACACCGGAAAGCCGCAGCCTGCCCAGCTGCGGCTGTGTCGCCAGCCCAAACTCACGAGCCAGCTGGAGCAGGCCGGAGTCGAGTGTCGCCTTTTCGATCGCCAGCACCGCCACACCGTCTGCGGTCTCGGACGACGATGTTGCGATACTCCACCGGCCCCAGCCAGCTCCAGCTCGCCGAGCCACTGGCCACCGTGCCATCGAGCCTCGCAACGATCGCCTCCAGGGGCCGCTCGCGGAGACGCGTGAAGACAGCGACCTGCGGTGCACATGCGACGGCGGCGACCAGCAGACCGAACGCCAGCATCCGCCGAAAAGTCCGCCTCACGCGAGGCTGCACCTGCGGCTCTGCCGAGCTCGTCCTCCTGCTTTCGTCTCCACCACGCCATCGACGGATGCTCCTGGCCGTCAGTCCACCGGATCCATCCGGGGGCGGGAGGAGAGGCCGCAGCAATCTCTCGCGCTCTGTGTTCGTCGTCTGATCTGTCCGCAACTCTGGAGGACCAGTCGATAAAACCCGCAGGATCCCAACGACCGTTCTCCACGGTCATGCTTCAGCGGGCGGTGGCGTGTCGCACCTGCGGCTGATTGTCTCAAGATCCTCGGCCGTGTCGATATCAAGAAACGATGCCAGCGTCGGATCGAGACCGCGAAGCGCAGCCTCGTCCACCAGCCGCGTGGGCACTGCCTCCATCAGCCCTCGCAGATCGCCGCGGCCGAGGCCCAGATACTGCTCGACTGTCGGCAGCAGGGAGAGCGGCATCACCGAGACCAACGGCTGGGGATGTCCAGCCACATGCGGCACCGCCCACGCCTCGGCCCTGCGGCTCACCTCGAGCAGATGCCGCACCACCGCTGCCGACAGCTGTGGCAGGTCGCACGAGGCCAGCAGACAGCGGACCGGCAGCCGGCGTGACGCTGCGAGGAAACGCATCCCATCGACCACGGCGGCGAGCGGACCACCGCCAGGCTGCGAATCGTCGACCACATCAATGATCACACCAGGCCCAGTCGCCAGCGGCGGCAGCGACTGCGCCGCCGCCTTCACGATCACCAACCGCGGTACGGCATCGCTGACGGCCGCCACCACCCGCTGCAGCAGCGACTGTCCGCCGAGCAAAACCGCAGCCTTGCCCCCCACGGGGCTGCCCAGTCGCCTCCCACCGCCCCCGGCCACGATGACCGCCGCACTGTCGTTCGTCATCGCATCCCTCACCATTCTCCTCCCCGGATTTCCTCGGATAGCACGCTCTCAAATCCAGCCACTCGGCCCTCGATCTGCGGCCCATCTCCGGTGGCCCGCAGGATAGACTTACCGACCGATTCTTTCAGACAAAGGGAGTCTTTCAGACAAAGGGGGTCGCATGGACGTCATCAAGGTCGCATTCGCCACGGTGCTGGTCTTCATCAGCGAACCACTCGCCACGCCCGCGATCGCCGCCGACACGTTTGGAGTTGAAGAGCAGCCTGGCGAACTGGTGCTCTCCCTCAACGGCCAAAAGATCGCCGCGTATGTGTATGCAGATGCCGAGGTGCTGCGGCCCTTCTTGGCCAACGTCCACACCCGCAGCGGCACTCCCGTCACGCGGCCTCATCCTCCCCGCACAGGCATCGATGCAGACGACCATGCCGACATGCATCCGGGGATTTGGCTGGCGTTTGGTGACATCAGCGGAGAAGACTTCTGGCGGAATCGTGGCCGCATCGTGCACGAACGGTTTCTCGAGCCGCCCACGGTGGCTTCCGGCATGCTCCGCTTCGCAACACGCTCCGGCCTGCTCACTGCCCAGAGCACACGACTCGCCACCATGGACAGCCATCTTCGGCTCAGGGCCCGTCCCCACGGCTGGGCCGTCGACTGGACAGTGGTCTTCTCAAGCGAAGGCGATGTCAATTGTCTTTGGCGATCAAGAAGAAATGGGCTTTGCTGCCCGCATGGCGACCCCGCTGACGGAGCACAACGGCGGCAGGATCACCAGCTCCTCGGGCCTTTCCTCAGCTGCAGAGACCTGGGGCCAACCTGCGGCCTGGTGCGACACCAGCGGGCGGGTCGATGGCCGTGCTGTCGGCATCACGCTGATCCCAGATCCAGCCAACTTCCGCGAGAGCTGGTGGCACAACAGGGCCTACGGCGTGGTTGTCGCCAATCCCTTTGGTCGTGCGGCGATGCAGCAGGGCGAGCCGAGCCGCGTCGTCGTTTCCGCCGGCAAGCCACTGACCCTCCGGTTCACAGCCATAATCCATGAGGGAGACGCGTACGACGCCGCAGTCGAGGCTGCAGCCGTCAGTCCCTCGCAGGAGCGTGCAGCCCATGAGTAACCGGACTGCTGCGAGCGATTCAGCAATCAGCGTGATCGGCCTGGGCCTGATGGGCACCGCACTGACCCAGCGGCTGCATGACCATGGCTGGCGTGTTCATGTCTGGAACCGCACGCCGCAGAAGGCCACGCCACTTCTGACGATGGGTGCCGCCTGGTGCGACAGACCCCTCGCCGCCACCACCCGTGTGATCGTGAGCCTTTACTCTAGCGATGTGGTTGAGGAAGTCCTTGCCCCATGGATGGATGACATTTCTGCCGAAACGATCGTCATCGACACGACCACGGGCAGCCCCGAATCGAGTGAACAGCTCGCAGCGCAGGTTTCCAAGGCTGGGGGCGTGTATCTCGACGCGCCCATCTCGGGTTCGAGTGAACAGACTCGCCGCGGAGAGGCCACCGTGATGGTCGCCGGGAGTCTCTCGGCTTTCGAACGCTGCCGTGATCTCTGGGATGTGCTCAGCACCCACTGTTTTCACGTTGGCCGCTCTGGGAATGCAGCCCGCACGAAACTCGTGAGCAATCTGATTCTCGGCCTCAATCGAGTAGCGGCGGCGGAAGGGCTGCTCTTCGCCGAGGCGCTGGGCCTCGACCTCGACACCACGCTTCGTGTGTTGCGTGCAAGCCCAGCGAGTTCTCGCCAGCTGGAGACGAAGGGCCCGAAGATGATCGCCGGAGATCTCAGCCCCCAAGCCCGGCTCTCGCAGCACCTCAAAGACGTGCGGCTGATGCTGGCCGCAGCCGACAAACAACATGTTTCTCTACGGTTGACCGACACGCACCGCCAGCTGCTTGAAGAGGCCGAAGCGCTTGGGCATGGCGCTCACGACAACAGCGCGATCTTTCAGGCCATGCGGGAGATGACCGAATGAGTGAAACGCTTTCCCGCGGCGCTCGGGTGGCCGTGCTCGCCTGTGCCTGCACAGGACTGATTTTTGATGGCATCGAACTGGGGCTGATGCCTGTGGCCTCGCTCTCGGTCTCGAGGAGCCTTCTGGGAGATGCCTACACCCCCGAACTTGGCGGCGTCTGGTTTGCCCGCTTCACGGCCGCGTTGATGCTCGGTGCGGCGATCGGTGGGATTCTCCTTGGAAACCTCGGCGACCGAGTTGGCAGAACGCGTGCAATGGGCATCAGCATCCTCTTCTACTCCATTTTCGCCCTCGCTGGCGGCTGGGTCCGTTCGCAGGAAGAAATGCTGGCAATGCGGTTTCTCGTGGGCCTCGGCGTGGGCGGGATGTGGCCCAACGGCATGGCACTCGTCGCGGAATGCTGGTCTGAGGGCTCACGGCCTGTTGTCTCCGGTGTGATGAGCGCCGGGCTCAACTTTGGCATCCTGCTCCTTTCTCAGCTGGCTCGCTTTTTGCCAATCACCTCAGACTCGTGGCGATGGCTGTTTTTCTTGGGCGGAATCCCTGCAGTGCTCGGTGTTGTTGTCTTGCTCTTTCTCCCTGAGTCACCGCGGTGGCTTGCGTCACAGCAGGGAGCGCGGCAAGCCCCGCCAGCACTCCGCGAGCTCTTTACCTCCACGCTGCTTCCCACGACGCTCACCGCGATGCTCGTGGCAGCTATTCCGTTGGTGGCCGCCTGGTCGGCTGGGAAGTGGATGATTCCTTGGGCGGATCATGTCGCCTCCCCGACCGACCCTGGCTACAAGGCGACGACGCAGGGCTGGTGGGCCCTCGGGGCAACCTTGGGGAGCTTCACGGGGGCGCAGCTCGTTCGCTGGCTCGGGCGAAGAAGGTCCTACCTGTTGATCAGTCTCGGAGCGCTCTCCAGTACGGTGGCGATGTTTCAGCTCTCCGCGCCGCTCGAGCCGTCGTTCCACCTCCTGGTTTTTCTGCAGGGCTTTTTGGCGACCCTATTTTTTGGCTGGCTTGCCGTTTTCCTTCCAGCTTTTTTCCCAGAACGCATTCGCGCTTCTGGGGCTGGCCTGGCGTTTAACGTTGGTCGCTTTGCGACCGCTGCTGGCGTGTTCACTGCCGGCAGTCTGTTCACCACCTTTGCGGGCAGCTACGCCCGCATTGGCACCATCTGCGGCCTGATCTATGGACTGGGCCTTGTGGCAACCTGGCTTCTCCCGGCAGAGCCGGTGTCGGCAGCTCAAGGTTCTGCAGCTCCAGGCTGACACGTCGTCTGCCTCAGTTGCCCGATGCGTTCGCATCGGCGACGGTGATCCCTACACTGCGGGCACTCAGATCTGCCAACTGCTCCCCGTGATTGAGAACAGCCCATGTCGCTGCCCCGTTTTTCCTTCGGTGTCGGAGACCGCTTCGCCCACGAGGCCGCGGCCCAGCTGGCCGCCTTTGAGCAGCTCGCCAGCCAGGGCGTGATTGCTGCCCCCGTCTGGAACAAGTCGCATCGCGAACATACCTTCGTCGGCAGCGAGCCGGCGAGCGTCCGCGAGGCCGCTGCCGCCGCCGTGGCCGCCCGGGGCTGGAGCCATCCCTGGTATGTCGATGCCGACCATATCCGGCTGGAGACGGTCGATGGCTATCTCGCCTGCAGTGACTTCTTCACGATCGATGTGGCCGACGCCATCGGCAGGCCAGCCCAAGCGAGCGACGTGGAGGCCTTTCTGGCTCGTCATCCGGAGCTGACGCAGCCTGTGCAGGTTGCCGGCATCGAAGCGGCCCTTCCGCTCTCGGCCGACGAGACCCGCCGCATCGCCAGGCACTTCCTCTCGGCCTGCCGGGAAGCGGGAGCCCTCTGGCGGCACATTGACGCCAACCGTGGCGGGCCGTTTGTCACCGAAGTGAGCATGGACGAGACCGACGCCCCACAGACACCGCCGGAGCTGCTGGTAATCCTGGCACTGCTCGCTGACGAGAAGATCCCAGTCGAAACGATCGCCCCAAAGTTCACCGGTCGCTTCAACAAGGGGATCGACTACGTGGGCGACCTTGCGCAGTTCACCCGTGAGTTCAACGATGACATCGCTGTGCTTGCCCACGCTGCGGCCGCCTACGGCCTGCCGGCATCGCTGAAGCTCTCGGTGCACTCCGGCAGTGATAAGTTCTCGCTCTATCCCATCATCCGCGAGGCGGCCGGGCGATCTGGCGCTGGCTTCCACATCAAGACCGCCGGCACCACCTGGCTTGAGGAACTGATCGGGCTGGCCGAGGCCGGAGGCGACGGCCTGGAGCTGACCCGCGAGATCTACGCCACCGCCTGTGCCGACATCGACACGCTCACCGCTCCCTACGCTGCGGTGATCGACATCGATCGCGAGAGCCTCCCCGATCCAGACACGCTCCGCAGCTGGAGCGGCCCGGAGCTCGCTGCGGCGATTCGGCATGTGCCCACGCATCCGGGCTTCAATGCGTCGCTGCGGCAGCTGCTGCATGTGGCCTTCAAGCTCGCCGCCAAGCAGGGCAGTCGCTACACCGACCTGCTTGTGGCCAACCGTGACATCGTCGCCCAGCAGGTCACCGAGAACCTCTTTGAGCGACACATGCGTCTGCTCTTTCTCGCAGACCGCCCTTCCGGAGCCTCCGCATGAGATCTGCGATCACCATCAGCCTCGTGCCGCAGGCCCGTCGCGGCCCGTTTGTGTTTCATTGCCGTCAGCCTGGCGAGGAGAGCGAGCTGCCCACGCTTGCCGAGGCCTGCGGCCAGGCTGCCGAGCTTGGCTTCGACGCCGTGGAGATCTTTGCCGCTGATGCCGAGAGCTTTCCGACGGCCGAGCTCAAGGAGTTGCTTGCCGCCCACCGCCTGTCGCTGGCCGCCGTGGGCACCGGGGCGGGCTGGGTCTGCCGGCAGCTCTCGCTGGTCGATCCTGATCCTGATGTGCGGGCCAGGGCGATCCGCTTCATCGAAGGCATGATCGACACCGCGGCAGGTTTTTCTGCTCCTGCGATTCTCGGTTCGATGCAGGGCAGGTCGAGCGACGAGCTTCCGCTGGCAGACGCCAGGCAGCTGCTCGCCGAGGCCCTGACAACACTTGGCGAGCGGGCCGCCCGCCACGGGCAGGTGTTTCTCTACGAACCGCTCAACCGCTACGAAACCGACCTTTTCACCCGGCAGGTGGAGGCCGCTGCTTTCCTCGATCAGCACCGGCTGCGGCATGTGAAGCTGCTGTGCGACCTCTTTCACATGAACATCGAAGAGGTCGATCTCGCTGCCACCCTGCAGGAGGTTGCCGGGCATCTCGGCCATCTGCACTGGGCCGATTCCAACCGCCGAGCCATCGGCATGGGCCACACCGAAGCCAAGCCGATCGTGGCCGCCCTCGAGACGATCCGCTACCGCGGCTATCTCTCCGCTGAAATCTTTCCGCTGCCGACTGTCCGCGAAGCGGCCTCGGCGAGCATCCGCAGTTTTCTCTCCTATGCGGCCCGCCGCTAAGGCTGGCCGTTCTCACAGCTTGACGAGGCTTCGCTTCCAACCATGCTCAACACCCCACTTGTGCATCCCGATATCCTCCGCGTTCTCGCCACGGCCGGACATCATTCCAAGGTGCTGATCGCCGATGGCAACTATCCTGCCGCCAACAAGCGTGGCCCGCGGGCGGAGCTGATCTCGCTGCAGCTGAGCCCCGGCGTGCCCACGGTCGCACAGGTGTTTGAGGCGATCGTTTCCACCGTGCGGATCGATGAGGTCCACACAATGGGCATCGATCGCGACGACCCCTATGCCGCCGCCACTCCCGGCGACCCGCCGGTGTGGGCCGACTACCGCCGCATCCTCACCCAGGCGGGCAGCCCCTGTGAGCTCATGCCGATCGTGAAGTGGGACTTCTACGAGGCTGTCGCATCAGCCGACCATGTGCTCACGATCCAGACCGCCGAAACACAGCCCTGGGCCAATCTGCTGCTGACCCTCGGCTGCCGTACCTTCTCCTGACAGCTCCGGAAAGCCCGCCATGCAAACCCGACCGCTCGGAACGACCGGCCTGGAGGTTCCCATCCTCGCCTTCGGCGCCTCATCGCTCGGCCAGGAGTTTCGCCGTGTGACTCTCGAGGAGGCCCTCGGCAGCGTGCGGACCGCCCTCGACTGTGGCCTGACGCTGATCGACACGAGCCCCTTCTACGGCCGCGGCATGAGCGAGGTGCTCTTGGGTGTGGCCCTGCGGGACATTCCCCGCGACGACTACCTGCTGTGCACGAAGCTGGGCCGCTACGACCTGGCCCACTTCGACTTCTCCGCCCGCCGCGTGGCTGAGAGCATCGATGTCTCGCTGCACCGACTGGGCACCGACCACCTCGATATCGCGTTGTGCCACGACATCGAGTTTGTGCCGATGCAGCAGATCATCGACGAGACCCTACCGGCCCTGCGGCAGGCCCAGGCCGCCGGCAAGGTGCGGTTTGTCGGCTTCTCGGGCTACCCGCAGAAGATCTTTCGCTTCATCTGCGACGCCACCGATGTCGACTGTGTGCTCAGCTACAACCAGTACACCCTGCAAAACACCCGCTTCGCTGATGAGACGGTGCCGTTTCTCAAGGCCAAAGGCATCGGCGCGATGAACGCGGGCCCTTTCAGCGCCCGGCTGCTGACCGACGCTCCGCTGCCAGCCTGGCTGAAGGAGCCTGAGGAGGTGAAGGCGGCAGCACGCGCGGCGGCAGAGCTCTGCCGCGTTCGGGGCACACCGATCGCCAAGCTCGCTCTCCAGTTTTCATTGGCCAACCCCGACATCGCCACCACGATCGCCGGCAGCGCCAACCCAGCCAACATTCGGGCCTGGGCCGAATGGGCCGCCGAACCGGTGGATCAGGAGCTGCTCGCCGATGTGCAGCAGATCTTTGCCCCGGTGAAAAACATCGGTCATGTTGAAGGCCTTCCCGAAAACAACTGAGCGCTTACCGAGTGAGGAGACCGCGATGCGGGTCGATGCCCATCAACACTTCTGGCGTTACGATCCTGCGGAGTATGACTGGATCGGCGAGGGCATGGAGCGGCTTGCCCGCGACTACCTGCCAGCCGACCTCGCCCCCTTGCTGACAGCCGAAGGGATCGCCGGCAGCGTGGCGGTGCAGGCCCGCCAGACCATCGAGGAAACGCGGTGGCTGCTCGGGCTGGCCGCCAAGCATCCGGCGATTCTCGGTGTCGTCGGCTGGGTCGACCTGCGGAGCAGCGAGGCTGGCGAGCAGCTGCGGGAGTTTGCGGCCAACCCACGATTTGTCGGGGTGCGGCATGTCGTGCAGAACGAACCTGATGTGCGGTTTCTGCTCGGTGAGGCGTTTGTGGGGGGGCTCCGGCAGCTGCACGGCTTCGGGCTGACCTACGACCTGCTGCTCTTTCCACCACAGCTGCCCGCCGCTGTGGAGCTTGCCGGCATGATGCCCGAGCAGCCGTTCGTGCTCGATCATCTCGCCAAGCCGCTGATCAAGCCCGGCATCCTCGACCCCTGGCAGGCTGATCTCAGAGCCCTCGCCCGCCACCCCAACGTCTCCTGTAAGCTCTCAGGGCTCGTCACCGAGGCCGCCTGGCAGGGATGGAAGCGTGCCGACTTTGCTCCCTACCTTGAGGTCGCTCTGGAAGCCTTCGGCCCCAAGCGGCTGATGCTGGGCAGCGACTGGCCGGTCTGCCTGCTGGCTGCCGAATACCCCGATGTTGTGGGAATCGTCACCGACTTCATCGCGAGGCTGAGCGACTCCGAGCAGGCTCTGATCCTCGGCGGCACAGCGAGCCGTTTCTACGGTCTCACTCGCTGAGCCTCCCCACGATCGCCAGCTATCACACACTCCACAGCAGCAAAGGATGCGACATGCAGGCACTCGTGCTTGAGAAGCCCGGTTCGTTTGCCTCTCGAGAGGTTCCCGAGCCAGCACCGCCCGGTCCTGGTGAGGCGGTGGTTCGCGTGGAGGCCGTCGGCATCTGCGGCACCGACTACGCTGGCTACCGCGGCACGATGCCCTACTTCAGCTACCCGCGGATCCCGGGTCACGAGCTGAGTGTTGTGGTGGTCGCGGTCGGTGAAGGGGTCACCAACGTGGCCATCGGCGACCGCTGCTGTGTCGAGCCCTACCTCAACTGTCAGGCCTGCCACTCCTGTCGCCGCGGCCTGACCAACTGCTGCGAGCACAACCAGACCCTCGGCGTGCACTGCGACGGTGGCCTGCAGCCCCTCTCCACGCTGCCTGCCCGCAAGCTCCACCGCTCACCGCAGCTGACGCCTGCCGAGAACGCCCTGGTGGAAACCCTGGCGATCGGCTGCCACGCGATCAATCGGGCCGCACCCACGCAGCCGGAGACCGTGCTCGTGATTGGGGCCGGACCGATTGGCCTCTCGGCGATGGAGTTTGCTCGGCTTGCCGGCAGCCGGGTGATCCTGATGGACATGACCGAGTCGCGGCTGGCCTTCGCCCGCGACAGGCTTGGCGTCAGCGAAACTCTCCTGGCCACCGGCACGCCAGACGATGAGCAAACGCTGCACAGCATGACCGAAGGCCGCATGGCGGAGGTCGTGGTCGACGCCACCGGCAGCCATCAGAGCATGAGCAGCAGCCTGGCGCTGTGCAGCTACGGCGGACGGCTGGTCTACGTGGGCATCACCCAGCAGAACCTCTCGTTTTCCCATGCCGCCGTGATGCACCGCCGCGAGCTCTCGATCCTCGCCAGCCGCAACGCCCTCCCTGGCGACTTCACCCGCATCATCCGGCTGATCGAAAAGCAGCAGATCGACACCCGTCCGTGGATCACCCACCGGGTGCCGTTTGCCGAAACGGCGGCGGTCTTTCCCACGCTCCTCGAGCCTGGCTCCGGCGTGCTCAAAGCGGTGGTGGAGATGCCCTCCGCCTGAGCATCGCCCCAG
This sequence comes from Pirellulales bacterium, assembly GCA_018401745.1. Classification (GTDB taxonomy): domain Bacteria; phylum Planctomycetota; class Planctomycetia; order Pirellulales; family UBA1268; genus M30B53. The sequence goes on from JAGYJY010000010.1 coordinate 120,410, forward strand.
CAGCATCGAGGCTCACCCTGCTGCGGTGCTGAGGAAACGGCCGATACGGGCTAGGCCGTCGGTGAGCTTCGCTTCGGAGGCGGCAAACGACATCCGCACATGCCCCTCGGCGCCAAACGCGCTGCCAGCCACGGTGGCCACCTGCTCAGCCTCGAGCAGGGCCTCGCACCACTCCACGCTCGTGGCGACTGGTTTCCCGCCGTAGGAGGTGCCGAGGTGCGACGAGATGTCAAAGAAGGCGTAGAAAGCCCCGCCAATCTCAGGAATCCGGATGCCCGGCAAGGCCCGCAGGCCCGCCGCCACGAGGTCTCGCCGCTTCTGAAAGGCCTGGCACATCTCCGCGACGCACTCCTGCGGGCCTTCCAGCGCCGCCAGGGCCGCATACTGGCTGATGCTTGAGGGGTTGCTCGTCTCCTGGCTCTGCAGGCTGCCCATCGCCTTGGCGAGAGCCCCAGATGAAATCGTCCAGCCGATCCGCCAGCCGGTCATTGAGTAGGTCTTGCTGACGCCCGCAACCACGATCGTTCGCTCCGCCAGGCCCGGCCGCAGCGTGGGAAAGGAGACCGACTTCCGGCCGTCAAAGACCAGCTGGTCGTAGATCTCGTCCGACACGACTGCCAGGTTCTTCTCGAGCACCACGTCGGCGAGGGCACCCAGCTCTTCGGCTGTGTAGACGACACCAGTCGGGTTGCTCGGCGAGCAGAGCAGCAGCATCCGCGTGGCTGGCGTGACAGCCGCAGCCAAGGCGTCCGGCCGCAGCTTGAAGTTGTCTTCAAGGCGGGTTTCCACGAGCACCGGCGTGCCGCCTGCGAGCTTCACCAGCTCCGCATAGCTGACCCAGAAGGGCGTGGGCACGATCACCTCATCGCCGTCGTTGAGCAGGGCGGTGAAGACATTGTGGAGGGAATGCTTCGCACCGTTGGACACGATCACCTCGGCGGCCGTCACCTCGCGGCCGGTGCGACGGCTGGCATCGGCAGCCACTGCCTTGCGAAGAGCAGGGATGCCGGCAGCCGGCGTGTACTTCGTGTGGCCAGCGCGAATCGCTTCTTCGGCGGCGGCACAGATGTGGGGAGGTGTGGGAAAGTCAGGCTCACCCACGGAGAGATCGATCACATCGATCCCCTCCGCCTTCATCGCCGAGGCCCTCGCGGCCATCGCGAGCGTGGCGGAAGGCTGAAGCGACTGCATGCGCCGCGCAAGAGCAAGCGGCTGGCGTGCGCGGCCGTGAGACGATGCGGATGCTGTGATGCTCATGTCTGTCGTACGTTGCGTTGGTGGGATGAAGGAATGGTGATGATACCCGTGACGGTCCATCGACATAGGTGGCTTGCCATCTTCAATGGACCAAATTTTTCGCTGCCGATCATTGATCCTCTCTTGACAGTTTTCATCGCGATCATCGACAACTCACCCAATCATGCTGATGTGTTGTTGCTTCGGCTTCATCAAGTGATTCGATCAACGATGAACTCCACGATGAATCGAGCGACGCATTCGAACGACTTCGGATGCAGCAGACACGAGTGCTGGATGCCTCAAACGTGACCGCCGATTCCGTTGCTGCTGCAGGAAGACGTTCATCCTGTAGGAACTGGTCGCACGATCTAGGTGAGCCGTCAGCTCCATGGCGGTGGGATCGCATCAGGCTGCCTGTCCGCTTCATGGGATCTCTGACCAAACATCGCTCTGTCGAGGCGTCGTCAGTCCTCGTGTGCCTTCGTGGATGCCCCACAGAAGCAACGACTGCACGCGGGGAAGGGAAACCGTTTTTTCGTTATCGTCGACCAATCTCCACTTCGAGTGCCCAGGAGATTGGTCGCGTGTTGAGTGAATGGGCGCTCATGGCAAGGAGCCATTTCCATGGCCAAGAAGAAGGCCGCGAAGAAGGTCGCCAAGAAGAAGGTGGCCAAGAAGGTCGCCAAGAAGAAGGTCGCCAAGAAGGTGGCCAAGAAGAAGGTCGCCAAGAAGGTTGCCAAGAAGAAGGTCGCCAAGAAGGCCAAGATCTAGGCCTTCCCCGCTTTGGCTGGCCTTCGGGTTGACCAGGTCGGGCAGTCCAGCCGGAGGCTCCCTCGCGGGCACCGGTAAGGCACCCACCCACGTCCAGACGAGAAAGGCCGGCCCGGGCCCTTGGGCGCCCGGGCCGGCCTGATTTTTTTACAGGCACCTGTTTTTAGGCACCGTGCTTCCGTTTTTCACGCTTCCGTTTTTCACCCATGACCGACGCTCCCCACACACCCACAGACTCCGCAGCACAGGCAGCCGCCAGCAGTTTTCTGCTCGTGTCCTGCCAGGCTGGTGCCGAGGAAGGACTCTTCCTCACTCAGCAGCTGATGCTGCCGCAGCTGTCGCGGGCCGCCTGGCGTCGTGGCGCCGTCACCTTCCGCATCCCCGAGGGCATGGATCTTCCTGACGCGGCCCAGCTGCCCTTCGCCCGCAGCATGGCGATGTCGCTTGGGCAGGTCACCGGCTCGTCCTTAAACGAACTGACCACAGCCGCTGTCGCCCCCTCCACGCCTCACCATCTGCATGTCTGGCAGCGAGCCGCACCGTCTCGTCGAAAGTCAAAAGAGGCCGACGCTGCCGAGCTGCTGCCGTCGGCCGCTAAACTGCATGCGACCATCGCAGCCACACTCGGCTGCCCGCCAGCTGTCGATGGCACCGACGCCGCAGCTGGCAGCATCGCCTCGCGAGGGGAGCAGGTGCTCAGCGTCGTCATCGACGCACCTGGCCGAGCCTGGCTTGGCTGGCACACCGCGACATCGCCATCGAGCTGCTGGCCTGGTGGCCTCTATCCGGGGCGGCTCCCTGAAGACGCGGTCTCGCGGGCCTGGCTGAAGCTTGATGAGGCGGTCGCCGTCTTTGAGGTTCCCGTGCGGGCCGGACAACGGGCCTGTGAACTCGGCGCGGCGCCTGGCGGTGCGAGCCAACGGCTCCTCTCGCTGGGTCTGACGGTGGTGGGCATCGATCCAGCCGACATCGATCCGCGTGTGGCTGAGCACCCACGCTTTGAGCACTGGCAGATGCGGGCCCGTGACGTGCGGCTGCGGCAGCTGCGGGGCTTCGACTGGCTCGTCGCCGACATGAACATCGATCCCTCGAGCACGATGGACGCCCTGGAGCGGGTGGCCACAGCACCAGGCACGAGCCTGCACGGGATCATCGCCACCCTCAAGCTGCCGCAGTGGAAGCGTGCGGCTGATCTTCCCGCATGGCTCGACCGCTTCCGCAGCTGGGGCTTCATCCCCGCAGCACGCCAGCTCTCCTCGGGTGGTCGCGAACTCTGCGTCGTTGCCCGCAGGCCCTCATGAGCCGAGGGGTGTCGCTGGCCTCCACTGGCTGCTCTGCGGCGTGAGGCTGCCGCCGTGAAACCGTCGCTCACCTTCCGCGGTCTGCATGCAGAGGGCGCCGTCGGCATCGATCCCCAGGCAGACACCCGGAACCTGCTCCTGCCCGTGATGGAAGGTCACCGCCGCTCCCGTGAGCGTGCACAGCGGAGCATACCGCTGCCGCAGCACCCCAGAATCGGTGGCCAGGGCCGTGAGCAGCTCCCACAGCCGCGGGAGAAAGGCCTCCAGCAGCTGCTGCCTCGGCAAGGGCTTACCGATCAGATCGGGAATCGTCACCAGCCGCTCTCTCAGCGGCAGCGGGGCCTCCGCTATCCTTCCCGCCGTGTTGACGCCGACGCCAAAGAGCACCCGGCCCGAGGACGACGCTTCGGCAAGAATGCCTGCGAGCTTGCGACTGCCAACCTCGACATCGTTGGGCCACCGCAACCCGACCGTGACCGCCGGCACGACGGCCATCAGCGACTCCGCCAGAGCGATCCCGCAGGCGAGCGACCAGCCTGCCGCTGCGGGTGACGGGCCATCAGATGCTGGCCAGCCCAGCCAGACCGGATCGACCACCACGGTCATCGCCAGGCTGCCGGAGGCCTGCCACCAGCCAGCCCCTCGCCGTCCACGACCATCGGTCTGTCGATCCGCAAGCACGACCGCAGGCAGAGTGGATGTCTGCGGCGTTGCCGCAAGCACACGGCCGCGGTGCATCGTCGACTCGGCTTCGTGGAGATGCTCCACCGTGGCCAGCCGGCCAACGGCCATCAGCCGCTGCAGGTCGATCGGATCGACGCCGGCTGCCCCTGCGGCTGCTGACGTAACGGCTGAGGATGGTGAAACTGGCTGCATGCGGAAGCCACAAATGCTGGGAACTTTTGGTGCCCTGGGCGGCGTGGGATACGGCCGACCTCTGGTACGGAAGGCAACCCATCCTCAAGGCAGTCGCCCACATTTGTGATGACGACCTTGACCGCTGCCGAAGCGGCGTGGTACTTCCCCGCGATTTTCCATCACGGCCGCAGGCATTCTGCGGCAGCATAGCCACCGTGAGCCAGGCGTGCGACTGAGCTTCTCTCCACTCATGACGTCCCGTTTCTCCTGCGACTGCCGCGGCTGGATCATGCTTCTGGCTGCGGTCGTGGGGCTTGCCGCCTGCTGCCCCGGCAGGTCGCTGGGCCAGACCACCTCGCTGCCGCCGCCAGCAGCGTCATCGCTCGACAGGCTCGCGCAGGCACCCAGCGGCTACGGCACACCGCTCTCACCACCCCCGCCCACCTGGGATCCCTTTGCCCCGCAGGCCACCCAGCTCCCTCCGCAGCAGCCGGCGGTGGTCGTGCCTCAGCAGCCGTTTGCCAACTCGGCAATGGGCGGCCAGCCCGGCTACCCGGGATACTCCACCACCGCGCCCAACGTGATGCCGACGCAGGGAACCGCGGGACAGCCCCAGCAGTACCTCTTCCCCCCCGGGTATCCCCAGCAAAACTCCTCCTTTCAGCAGACGATGCGGCTGTTTCAGGGCATCCGCGGCAGCTGGGCCTACCTCGCCGGCGACGGCCAGGGAACGAACGTGGCCGTCAACGAGCTCGACACCACCGCCACCTTCGCGATCCCCTTCTTCCACAACTCACCAGCCAATCTCAACCATGCCCCGCTGCTGGTCACACCGGGCTTTGGTCTGCAGCTCTGGGATGGCCCGCAGACCACCGCGACGATGCTCGCCGATCTGCCACCCAACACCTACGACGGCTTTCTCGACGCCGCCTGGAACCCGCAGTTCACCCCGCTGTTTGGCGCAGAGCTTGGCGTTCGTGTGGGCGTGTTCACCAACTGGGACGTGTTTACCAACGACAGCTGGCGCATCATGGGCCGCGGCATCGGCACCATCAACCTCACGCCCACGATGCAAGGCAAGCTCGGTGTGGTCTACCTCGACCGAAACCTGGTCAAGATCCTGCCGGCAGGCGGTATCACCTGGACCCCCAACGCCGACTCCCGCTACGACATCTTCTTTCCGGCCCCGCGGGCTTCGCACAGAATCCTCAACGTCAACAAGCACTCCATCTGGTGGTATCTCGCCGGCGAGTACGGCGGCGGCGCCTGGACCTTCCGCCGCAGCACCGGGCAGATCTCCCCCTTCGACTACAACGACATCCGCGTGACCCTCGGCACGGAATGGATGCCGGTCACCGCCACCGGCCTGGCTGGCAACTTTGAGATCGGCTACGTGTTCTATCGGCAGCTCTTCTTCGTCGACGGCCCACCGCAGTATCAAAACCTCGACGACACGTTCATGTTCCGCCTCGGGCTGGCCTACTAAACGGTATTCAAGTCAGCCGCCTGATGAGGCGAGGCCGACCGCTGGAATCCTGTATGCGATTGCTGCTCCTCCTCGCCCTGCTGGCCCTGCTGCCACTCCTTGGCCATGCCGAGGAGCCGCTGCCGCCATTCCCGGCCGAAACTGCCGACAGCTTTCCTGGCATCACGCCCCTGCCGCCGAGTGCCGACCGCCCGCCGCTGCGGGTGGCGGCGCTGGGCGATCCTCAGGACCTCACCGAGCCGCTCCTGCTCGACGGCCTCGCTCCACCGGGCCAGCCACCGCAGGAGTTTTCGCCGCCCGCTGGCCGCAAGCTGCCTCCCGGGGCCAAGCCCGGACCGCTTCAGCAGCTGATCTTCACCGCCACCGAGCTGCCTCGCCTGGGCGACGACGGCCTAGGGCTGACCTGGCTCGAGACCAGCGCCACGATCGGGATGCCAGCGCCCACCGTCGATTCACCGCTGCTGGTCACGCCCGGCTTCGGCACGGTTTTCGTCGACGAGGTGCCCGGCCGACTCGATCCCGGCCTGCCCGCCCAGCTCTACGACGCCTATCTGCAGGCCCGCTGGATGCGAAAGATCGGCCAGCGGCTTGGCGTCGACCTCGCGGTGGCACCCGGCTGGTATAGCGACTTTGTCAACGACACGTCGCAGGCCTTCCGCATCACCGGCCACGGCTTTGGCGCCTGGGAAGTCAGCGAAAAGCTGCGGATCGTGGCTGGCGTGATCTACCTCGACCGCTACGACGTCAACCTGCTGCCAGCGGGCGGCCTGCTCTGGACGCCTTCCGAAGACCGCCGCTACGAACTGATCTTTCCCAGGCCGCGAGCTGCCTGGCGGGTGCGGGAAACGCCGTGGGCCAGTCAGTGGGCCTACATCGCTGCCGAGTTTGGTGGGAGCCAGTGGGCGGTGCGTCGCGACAGCGGCGTTAACGACGTGGTCGTCTACCACGACTACCGGCTGATCGCTGGCTGGGAACGCAAGCCCGCCGACCTCGGCCTCAGCTGGCGGCTGGAGGGCGGCTATGTTTTCGGCCGCCTCGTGGAGTATTACATCAGCGACACCGCCGACTACCATCCCGGCGACACCTTCATGGTGCGGGCGGGCGTGTGGTATTAAGGCCGCCTCGTCGCTTTAGCCTGCGGCGTCTTCTTCGCCATCTTCGCGGAGCATCCGCGTGAGCGTGTTGGCATGCACACCGAGCAGCTTGGCAGCCTTCGACTTATGCCCGCGGGTCTCTTGGAGGGCCTGCTTGATCGCCTGCCGCCTGAGCTTTGCCAGGTCGAGGTAGGGCACCCGTCCGTCTGCCGCTGCTGTCACAGCAGCAGCCGATCCGGCTGGTGAGGCAGCCGCATGCTGGCCACCACCCCGCTGCATCGGAAGCTCTGGGGTGATCTGCAGCACGTAAGCCTGCTCGATCACATGCCCGAGCTGCCGCACGTTGCCTGGCCACGGGAAGGCACAGAAGGCATCGAGCTCCTCCTGCGTCGGCTCCCAGACCGGCATGCGATACCGCTGGGCAAACTGCTGGGTGAAGAAGGTGATGAACTCCGGGATATCGTCGGGCCGCTCTCGCAGGGGCGGAACCCTCAGCTCAATCATGTTGAGCCGGTAGTAGAGGTCCTCGCGGAAGTTGCCCTTCTCGGCCTCCTGCTCAAGGTCACGATTCGTGGCCGCCACCACCTGCACATCGACATGCACCGGCTCGTTGGAGCCCACCGGCATCACCTCGCGCTGCTGCAGCAGCCGCAGCATCTTCGCCTGCAGCTCCAGCGGCATCTCCCCGATCTCGTCGAGGAAGACGACGCCGCCTTGGGCTGCGCGAAAGATACCGAGCGACCGTCCCTGGGCCCCGGTAAAGGCGCCCTTCTCGTGGCCAAAGAGCTGGCTCTCCGCCAGGGCCGGAGTCAGGGCCGCACAGTTGACCGGAATGAAGGCCTTATCGGTCCGCGGGCCGCTGCGGTGCAGCAGCCGAGCCCAGAGTTCTTTGCCGGTGCCTGTCTCACCACACACCAGCACCGTGCACTCCACCTCGGCGGCACGCTGAATCGAGCGGGCGATCCGTCGCATCGTGGGATTGTTGCCAAGCACCCAGTTGGCCTGGGCCGCGTAGTCGCCAACAGGCTTCTTCTCTCCGGCGGCAGCTCCAGAAGCCCCATCGCTGGCAACCGCCACCTTCCCTTCGGGCTCGTCGCGGGTGATCTCCATCCGGACGACGGGATCGAGCGAGCCCCCCTGCGGATTGCGAGAAGCTGCGTCAGCGGAACGATAGTTTGAGGGTCGTAAGGGCACGCGGCTGCCTGCTCTGGTGTCGCCTCCCGTGCCTCCCGCTCAGCGCCGGCTGTCGAAACCGACAGTGAGCGGAGAGTGTCCCTGGCACAGAAAACACATTAACTCAGCGCAAGTATGTTGCCGTAAACGGCCCCACGCAACAGTTTTCACCGGAAAAACACGATTCACACGGTCAAAGAAGCCCCCGCAGACAGCTTTTTTGCGGCCCACGGCCCGTTGCAGCCTGCCCGATCATGACGACCGGAACGCTGGTCTGATTGGAGCGAGCCGGGCGTTGTTCGGGGGCCTGAGCCGCTCCCGGCGGTTGCCGCAAGCGGGACGGGTCCTCGGGCCGCACAGCGAAGTCGCAAGCGGGACGGGTCCTCGGGCCGCGAAGCGAAGTCGCAAGCGGGACGGGTCCTCGGGCCGCGAAGCGGCCTCGGCGAGGCCGAGGGGCCTGCGGCCCCCGAAGACCCGTCCCGTTCAATCCGCGTCGTCCCGAATCCGCGTCGTCCCGTTCAATCCGAGTCGCAATCGGGATGGGTCCTCGGGCCGCGAAGCGAAGTCGCAAGCGGGACGGGTCCTCGGGCCGCGAAGCGGCCTCGGCGAGGCCGAGGGGCCTGCGGCCCCCGAAGACCCGTCCCGTTCACTCCGCGTCGTCAGCCTTTTTGAAGAAGAGCAGATGCTGCCAGGGGAGGCGGTCGAACTCGCGGGCGATCTGGAAGCCGCAGGCCTCGAGCTCTTTCTTGGCCTGGGCTTTGGTCATCTTGTGCAGCGGCTTGATCGGCACGGCGGGATCTTCGGCCCGAAACTCAGCCAGCACGAGCAGGCCATCGTCGGAGAGGCTGTTGCGAATCGCCGCGAGCATCTCCGCCGGATGGGAAAACTCATGGTAGACGTCGACGCAGAGCACGAGGTCGATCTCGCCCTCGGGCAGGTTGGGATCGGTCGGTGAGCCGAGCACGGGAGTGATATTGCGAAACCCGATCTCGACGCTTCGCTGCATCAGCAGCTGCAGCATCTCCCGCTGGATGTCGACCGCGTAGACCTGGCCCTTGGGCCCCACCCGCCGGGCAAGCTCCAGGGTGTAGAAGCCGTTGCCGCAGCCGAGGTCGCAGACGGCCTGCCCCTTCTCAAGCTCGAGAGCCTGCAGCAGCATGCGGCAGTCTTCCTCCCGCTGCCGGCTCTCCCGCACGAGCCATGGAGCCCCGGTGTAGTGCATCGTCTGCGCGATCTCGCGGCCCATGAAATGCGTCGGCGGCGGTGCGAAGGCGGGTGGCTCATCTTGGGCTGCTGCCTGCCGAGCGACAGCCACCACCGCGATGGCGACAAGCACTGCCAGGCCTCGCCGCGTCAGGAAGGCCAGCCTGTGGGCTGCGGTGCGGCCGCCAACGCCACCAAGGTCGCGGATAAAAAGAAATGGCATCGGGAATCTCTCTGTGTCGGGCTTCGTCGGGGAGACCACCCCTGGAGAAACGACTCCCACTATAAGGCAGCGACACCGCAGCAGCCATGCACCTGGCTGCTCAGGCCGCCCAGGAAGCGTCGGCCGAGAGCACCGCGGAGCCCGCCTCATCAAAGCAGCTGACGAGCGTAATGCCGCTGCGGTTGGCGAAGGCTACAAGCTCCGGCTGCTCCACGAGAATGGTGCGGCCGGCCTCGATCGCCAGCACCGTTGCTCCCGCAGCCCGCAACGACTGCAGCGTGCCCACGCCGATTGTCGGCATGTCGAAGCGGAGATCCTGCTGTGGCTTGGCCACTTTGACGACCACCAAGCCGCCCGAGCCGCACAGGCGTCCGGCCCGCCGGATGCACTCGTCGGTGCCCTCGATCGCCTCCAGGGCAATCGGGGCCCGGTTTTTGACAACGACCGTCTGCCCGATGTCGTGGCGGCCAAGCGCCTTGGCCAGCTCCCAGCCGAAGGCGATGTCGGCCCGTTCGCAGCCCGACAGCGAGCGGCCCGCGAGCACACCAGCCGTGGCGAGCAGCTCGGGAGCAAAGTCGGTGGCCGGGCAGATCAGCACCCCGGCGGTGTCGAAGGCGGCGGCGATCGCCGAGAGGAGCGAGTCGTCTCGGTTGTCGCGACGACGGCTGATGAAGTGAGGCCAGTAGGTCTTCAGTCCAGTCCAGTCGGGCAGGTGATGCAGCCAGGCGCCGTGCGCGAAGAGCTTCGTCTTATGCACCTTGCCAGCCATGGTTGCCCGCGTGCAGCCGGAGCGGCGGAAGGCTGCGATCGCCCCGCCGAGCTCGGCCACGCCCACCTCATCGTAGTGGTCGGCCACATCCTGCAGCTGCTCGCTGGCATGGCCGCGGAGGGCCAGCACAGCGGTCCGCCCGCCATTGCGGCGGATCGCCTCGGCGACCGCCACCGGATAGCGGCCCCAGCCGGCAAGGACTCCGATCGTTTCGCCGGCAAGCGGCTGGTGGTGGTCCGTTGCTCGGTCCACCACAGCCTGGTGGCTGAGCGACGGAGCAGAAATCGTAGCGGTCGACATCACAGCAGTTCCTACGCAGCCTCCTGACGGCCACACGGGTCTTCAGCTTCGAGGGCCGCCATCCGCTCGAGCAGCCCTTTGAGCTGCTTCCTCATCTCGGGCAGCTTCGTCATCGTCGCCAGCTGAAGCTTTCGCTCCCGCAGTTCGATGGCGGGCTCGCCGAGGACGGTCGTCTTGGCGGGGACGTCGTTGGAGACCCCTGAGCGGGCGCCGAGCACGGCCCCATCGCCGATGTGCACATGATCGCGGACGCCCACCTGCCCAGCCATCACCACCCAGTCGCCAGTGGAGGTGCTGCCAGCCACGCCGACCTGCGAGCAGATCATGTTGTGCCGGCCGATGCGGCAGTTGTGGGCAATCATCACCTGGTTGTCGATCTTCGTTCCCGCGCCGATCGTGGTCGGACCGTAGGTGCCGCGATCGATCGTGGTGCCTGCCCCGATCTCCACGTCGTCGCCGATCTCCACCCAGCCCAGCTGCGCGGAAAGCTCATAGTGGCCCTCGACCACCTTGTAGCCGAAGCCATGGGCACCGAGGACGGCGTTGGCATGCACGATCACCCGTGCTCCAAGCACCGTGTCGTCGTAGAGCGTGGCCCCCGAGTGCACCACACTGCCGCTGCCGACGCGACAGCCAGCAGCGATGCGGGCCCCAGCGTGCACGGTCACGTTCTCACCGAGCACGACATCGGCCCCGATCACGGCAAAGGGATGAATCTGACAGCCGGCTCCGATCACGGCCGTAGGATCGACCGCCGCCTGCCCGCTCACGCCAACGGCCGCCGCTGCCCGCTGCGGGCGGAAGTGCCGCACGATGGCTGCAAAGGCCGCATGCACATCGTCAACCTCGATTGTCGGCCGGTCGATCCCGCCAGTGCCCTGCGGCACGACAGCGGCAGCAGCCTGGCTTTTGGCGAGCAGGTGCAGACGATCGGCCGCGTCCACCAGCGTGATCGACTGCGGCCCAGCTGTTTCCAGCGTGGCAGCCGAGTCGCACAGCAGCGACGGATCACCGCAGACGTTGCCGGACACGAAGACGGCGAGCGCCTCAAGGCTCGTGGGTGCGTGCGAGTGTGCGTCCATCGAAAGCAGCCTCCCTTCTGACCGACGGCTCAGGAGCCACAGCTCCCTGAAGCGGTCGTTTGCTTCGTTGGGCGAGGGAAACTAGGGGGTCAGGCAGGCTGTGGCAAGGCGAGTTTTCCCGCATCCACCCAGCCTCGCAGCATCCACGCGGCAACCAGGGCCCGAGCCGACCACAGCACGGTCCGCAGCCAGTTGCTCTGCACCAGCCGGGCATGGGCCACGGCATCCCAGCCAGCCGCGAGCTGTTCATGCAACGGCACCTGGATCGCGAAGGTGCTTGCCCAGATTGCCAGGAGCAGCCCAGCCCCCGTCCAGGCGAGCCAGGCAGCCACTCCCGGTGGCCGGCGGGCAAGGATCAGCACCACCGCCAGCCCCTCGGCAAGCATCGCCGGCACGACCACCAGCCCCGTCCGCTCGCGGTGTGCCGCTTCCCAGTGAGAAAAGTCGTCGTGCGGCCAGCCGGCCATCAGCGGATAGTGCACCAGCTGCACATACCAGATCAGCCCCACCAGAAAGACGGTGGCAAGAAACTGCCCGAGCAACACGGCGGGGATGTTGCCAGTCGCGGTGTTCTCCGACGTTGCTTCCACAGCACCCGGGCCTCACGGGCCCCTCGCCGTCAGCTCGCGTGTCTGCTGACTGTGGCCGCCGCCGTTGTCAGCCACTACGAGCCTTGAGATCCGCCAGGCCACCATCCACACCGAGCACCTGTCCGGTCACCCAGTCGTTGGCCGGGTCCAGTAAAAAGGTGATCGCCCGAGCCACATCCTCTGGCTCGCCCAGCCTTCCGAGCGGGTGCATCCCAACCGAGGCCTTGGTGGCCAGGTCATTGCTGGTGATGCCGCTGGCAAGCGGCGTTTTCACCAAGCCAGGAGCCACCGCGTTGAAGCGGATCTTTGGCCGGGAATAGGTGGCGGCTGCCGAACGGACGAGCCCGATGATGCCAGCCTTGGCGGCCGCGATGGCCTCATGGTTTGCCAGGCCGATCCGGGCTGCGGCACTCGACACAAGCACGACCGACCCACCGTCGGCCTTCAAGAGCCTGCCAGCGGCACGTACGCAGGCAAACGCCGTTGTCAGGTTCGCCGCAAGTGTGGCCTGCCACTCCTCAGCGGAGGTCAGATGGGCTGGCTTGAGCAGCAGGGAGCCCGCGCAGCAGACAATGCCCGTGAGGCCGCCGAGCGCCTCGGCCGCCTGATCGGCGACCGCATCGACAGCAGCGAAGTCGGTGGCATCGACTGTGGCGGTAGCTGCCTGCGTGTCGGCGGCGGCTGCAGCGAGCCTGCCTTCATCGCGGCCGGCAAGAAACACGCTCTGCCCATCGGCAACAAGACGCCGAGCTACTGCCGAGCCGATCCCACCGCCACCACCAACAATCAACACCCGCTGGTTTGACACTACAGCCAATCTCCCACGGTCTGAGCCAGCTGTGCTTCCTCGGCCATCGATCGCAGCTTGTCCATCGCCCGGCCTTGGATCTGCCGGATCCGCTCCTTACACACACCCATCTGGGTGCCGAGTTCGCGGAATGTCCGCGGCGCTTCTCCATCAAACCCGAAGCGAGCCACCACGATCTGCCTCTCACGCGGCTCAAGCTCGTCGAGAAACTGACCGAAGGCCTCCTTGAGCACCATGATCTGCGACGAGGTGCACATCTCAATGTCACGCTCGCTCGCCGCCAGGGCGTGCAACGCATTGTCGTCGGAGACGAAGCGATTCCACTGCTTCCGTGAACGCTGCGAGAGGCGATAGAAGTGCCGCTGAATCGCGTAGGTGGCGTAGGTGCTAAAGCGGTTGCCAAGAGCGAAGTTAAACTTCTCCACACTCCGCATCAGGGCCAGATTGCCTTCGCTGACGAGGTCCTCAAAGAGCAGCTCCGACGACACAAACTTCTTCGCGATCGACACCACCAGTCGCAGGTTGGCCGTGATGATCAGCGAGTTGACCGTGTCGGCTTCTTCGAGGAGCTGTTCGACCCGCTGCATCTGTTTGCGAGTCGCCCGCTGGCGGTCGAGTTTGCTACGAACCTTTGAAGCGCGATACTTCAGCCAGTTCATCCGCCGGAAATAAAACTGCTCCTCCTCTTTCGTCAGCAGCCGAGCATCGTAGAGGCGAGCGATGTAGGGGGCGATCGGCCCATCGGCCACGCTCTTATCACCCACCTGTTCCAGCGGCACAACGGCGTTGGCGGGGAGGGTGCTGGCGAGTTTCTCGGCGTTTTTCTTGGCAAACTCCTTGCACGGGATGAAGTCGATCGGCCGTGCAAAAAACGCCTCACGAATCCGCTGCAGTTCCGTCTGCCTCGCTGGCTTTGCGGCCTTCGCCAACTTTGAAGCCTTCGCTGGCTTTGCAGTCCGCGATACCGCCTGCTTTTTTCCACTCTGCATCCCTACCGCAACCGAACGCCGCTTCCCGGCTGCAGAGCGAAGAGCTTCAATCGAGATTTTGGAAGACGTGGCTTTCTTCAGCGGAGATGCAATGGCGATCATGGTGAGGTCCTCTCAGGTCTGCCGGAACAGCAGGTGTCTGTGAGATGAACCGCAGCCGTGGCAGCCCCGTAACCGGCATTTTCGTTCTGGCCAGTCCTGAGAGCTGCCGCGGCTCACCGCTCAGGCCGCCCGCCGGCGACACCGCCGCCGGGCCGCGACGGCAAGGGCCGCCACGCCGAGGCCCGCAAGGGCCAGCGACGACGGCTCGGGCACCACCTGGAAGCTGTAGACGGCCGACCCGCTGACATTGGTTCCCCCGGTTGCCCCATTCAAACCGGCCGCCTGGATGCCCACCTGGTAGAGGCCAGGCTCGGTGAAAAACACCGTCCGGTGGACGTGGCCTTCGGCGGGCACCGAGAACGAGTCGCCCGTGAAGGTAGTGTCGCCGGCCTCAAGTACCCATTCCGCGGTCGAGCCGTTGTAAATGGCCATCGTGCCGCCGGTCGGGGCTCGTGAACGAGGTCGGCGTGAAGGTGATGTTGCCAAAACTCTGGCCGTCGAAGCCCTCTTCGGTGGCCCAGCCGAGAAACGGCGTGCCGTAGTGGTCGGCGTCGGCAGCCGGTCGGTGAGAGCACCCAGAGGTTCGAGCCGACGGAAACGCCCAGGGCGTCATACTGGTTACCGGTGAAGTCGTAACCGGTTGAGAGGCCCGTCCAGAACCCGGTCGGGTTGTTGATCCGCTGGAGATTGGCGGTGGCCGGCACCTGGATCGTGATGTCGCCGGGCTCGTAGGCCTCGCCCGTAGGATTCGTGATGGCAGCGCCGTTGACGATGCCGCCTTGCTCCGATGTGGACCTCCATCTCAAAGGCTGTCGTCGACTCGTTCGGATCATACGCCACGCCAATGTCGCCGTGACCGGCGGTCCAGACACTGGCCGCGACGGCGGACGTGGAGGAGGCGACGGCAGCGAGCATGAGCAGCACGAGGGCCGCCATGCGAAGGCTGCGGGCAGGGGCAGAGCCAGCGATCAACGAAGGGAAACGCAGCATGGGAAGATCCTTATCGAAGTGGAACAGTGGGAAGAAAAAGTGAATCGAGAATGGTGAGACTGAACGTTAATGCAACGGGCTTGCATTTGCAACACAAAATCATATTGGTCGGTCGAGGGGAGCCTCCGCCGCCGCGGAACCCCGCGAACGCCGCAGCACCAGCCAGCCGCCGGCGATGCCAGCGACAGCCAGCAGCAGGCCTCCGGGTTCGGGCACCAGCGCCACATCGACCATCGCCTGCATGCCGGCCGCGTAGCTCGCCGAGCTCAGCGACGTGCCCTGCTCGAAGGTCACGAGAAACGAGTCGGACGTCGTGAACGCGGTTGTCGGGCTGCCCGGGCCGAGCGTCAGCACCACGCCGTAAAGCCCATCGGCGGCGGTGTTTGGCACCGCATAATCGATGTGCTCATGAAAGGACCCGTTGCTCGGCACCGATGTGATCACGAAGCCGGAGAGCCCGCCGACATCTGCTCCGGAGATCGTCGCCGAGCGGACGCCCTGGTAGTCGAGGGTCATGCCGACGTTGGGAGACACAAGCGCCGCGCCATCCCAGAACAGCAGCTCTTTGGCAAAGTCGAGCCGAATCGTGTCGCCGGCGGGAAAGGTGCCGGTGAGACTGTCGAACCCCGGGGCGTCGGTCGTAAACGGGGCGGAAACCGGAAAGACACCCTCAAACACACGGCCTGCGTAGGTCCCGGTCCAAATCCCGCCGCTTGTCGCGATTGGCCCGCCAGCAGCGGGCACGGAGAGCACAACGTCGCCGCTGTGCTGGGCGGCTGAGGTGTTTGCCAAGGCCAGCATGAGAAGCATGCCGGCAAAAAGTTGACGAAGCTGCATCAGAACGCCTCCTGTGAAAAACGGCTGGGAGGAAATCGATGAATCGAATTGGTCTCAAGCAACAAGCCTCCGGCTCAGCGGGCCGGCTTGGCAAAGTCGAAGCCCTCGGCAATCCAGCCGGTGATCTCGCTTTCGGAAACCAGCACGACGTGGCCATCGGCGTAGGCGAAGTGCGTTCCCTGGCCGTGCCGAACGATCTGTATCTCCGCTGAGATGTCGTTGAGCACGCGGTCGAGCCGCCGCGGATACCAGCGAAACCAGCTCGGCGAATGGGTGTGGTCGAAGTGGCTGCTGCGGAGCTCGGCCAGCTGCAGCTGCGGGCTGGAGAGCACCGCAGGATTCGAGGCCTTCTCAAAGAGCATCACCGTCTTTGAGCGGGCGCCGATGTGGTCAAGATTGTTGACGCCCTCCGAACCGACAACGGCGTTGTCAAAGGAGAGGTAGCCGTTGGCCACATAGCTGGTCATCGGCGAGAAACGTTTGGCCGGATCGGGATGGCTCGGGTCGGCATAGTCTTCACCGCTTCCCGGCATGCCGGTTCGCCGCAGCTCTGCCAGCGCGTCATCCGGGCAGAAGCGGATCGAGTCGACCCGTTCGACGAAGGGCCCGATCTGTGCGATCCAGTGGAGAGTCCGGCCTTCCTCAGCCGTGTGCGTTCGCGAGGGGAAGCGGCCGTTGTGCGTGTCGGCGTAGTGCAGCACGCCGAGGGTCACCTGCCGCAGCTTGCTCGCGCACTGGGTTCGCCGGGCGGCGGCGCGGGCCGACTGCACGGCGGGCAGCAGCAGGCCGACGAGCGTGCCGATGATCGCAATCACGACGAGCAGCTCGACGAGCGTGAAGCCGCGACTGAAGCCGCGACTGAAGCCGGTTGAACCGACACCAGCGCGGCGGCACTCGTGCGGAGCGGATCGTGGCTGAGCGTGGATGTGCATGCGGGCCTCTCTGGCGTCGAGAGACGGCAATCCCGATCCAATCGCGGCGGGGCGGCGGCGAGTTCTCGTGAGACTCTGGGCAACGCGGGCGGCAAAGACCGCACCGCAGACGCTCTGGGGAGCAGCGGGCTCCCGCGAGAAAGAGGCCGTCCCGTCACAGCACAAAGCCATCACACGCCGCAGTTGCGGCAGAAAGCTTTCCGCGGATCAGGATGCCGTCACGAGCGTCTCTCAGAAGAACAAAAACAGGACCGTTTCAGTCGCAAGAGCGTCGCTGGAGAAGCCGCGAGGCCTTCTACAACACGAATGCGATCTGCAACGCCTATGCACAAGGATAGCGATCGCGTTCGCCCCGTCAAGCGTTTGTTGAAAAAAATTCTTTAGCACCCCAATCTTTCATGCAATAGCGTTGCACCTGCGGCCAGCGGGGCTATGATCGCGGAACCCTCCGCCTTGCCACCATTCTCCGAGGAGCACGCCCCGTGAACCCAACCGAACTTCCCCATCCCGCCAGCAACAGCAGCGCGGCAGACCCGGCAGACACCAGGCTTCCAGTGACCGTGCTTTCAGGATTCCTGGGCGCGGGCAAGACAACGCTGCTCAACCATGTGCTCGCCAACCGGGAGGGCCTGCGGGTGGCGGTGATCGTCAACGACATGAGCGAGGTCAACATCGATGCAGCCCTGGTGGGCGGCCCATCAGCACCTCCAGCTGCCCGCCTCAGCCGCACCGAAGAGAAACTGGTCGAGTTCTCCAATGGCTGCATCTGCTGCACGCTCCGCGAGGACCTGCTTGAGGAGGTGTCGCGGCTGGCCCGCGAGAGCCGCTTCGACTATCTCCTCGTCGAGAGCACCGGCATCTCCGAGCCGCTGCCGGTGGCGGAAACCTTCACGTTTGCCGACGAGGCCGGTGCGAGCCTCTCTGACATCGCCCGGCTCGACACGCTTGTGACCGTTGTTGACGCTCGCAACTTCTTCGACGACTACTGCTCGCGAGATGAGCTGTGCGACCGTGGGATCGGCCTCGACGAGACCGACAGCCGAGATGTGGTGCAGCTGCTGGTGGATCAGATCGAGTTTGCCAATGTGATCGTGATCAACAAGACCGACCTCGTCGACACACAGGATGTCGCTTACCTCGAGGCCATCCTCAGGAAGCTCAACCCCAAGGCTCGGCTGGTCCGAGCCACCGCCGCTGCTGTGCCGCTGGGCGAGATCCTCAACACCCGCAGTTTCGACATGGACGAAGCAGCCAGCCATCCCGGCTGGCTGGCTGAGGCCCCGGGCACACACGTGCCAGAGACCGAGGAATACGGCATCTCCAGCCAGGTGTTTCAGGCCCGCCGGCCGCTGCATCCGCAGCGGTTCTGGGACCTGATCACGGGGCCAGCCTTCACAGGGGTGATTCGCTCCAAGGGCTTCGTCTGGCTGGCCACGCGATCCGACTTCGCGGGCGTCTGGTCGTCTGCCGGCTCCGTGTCGAGCCTGCAGTACGCCGGCACCTGGCTGGCAACGGCCTCGGAAGAGGAATGGCCCGAGGATCTCGACCGCAGCGAGGTCGATGAAATCTGGGAAGAGCCCTGGGGCGACCGGCGACAGGAGCTGGTGATCATCGGTGCCCGCATGGCCGACGATCTCCTCGATCAGCTTGAGCAGTGCTGCCTCACCGACGCCGAAATGGCCGTCGGCCAGGAGGCCTGGCTCGACCTTCCCGACCCCTTCCCCGCCTGGCGGCTCACCAGCGAAGGCGACGGCGAAACGCTCGAATAGCCGCCGCCCGCCGCACCCCTCACGAAGATCCTTCTTGACGAGATCGAGCGACATCTATGCGTTGGTGCAGGCGCCACGAGAGACGCCACCACGCCTGCATCCGTTACGGGCTTCCGCGGCACAAGGCCGCCAACTGGGTCGGACCCGCTCGCAGCCGCACGTCCATGCGGCCGGGAGCCAATTTTGACTGAGCAATTTCCTGTGATACCCTTTTTTCCGGCGACAGAAAATGGCCGAGAAGAGGAAATTAGGAAATGACCGAAGCCGATGTGGACGTGATGCTTCAAAAAGGCCGCTTAGCGGCCCAGCCCCTCGAGATTCGGGTCTTAGCAGGCCAAACCCGGGGGCGGGACGCGCTCATCGACGTTTCTTGGCGTGGGCGGTCCTGTCGATTTGTGGCCAAGCTGCGGCGCGATGCGAAACCGCTGACGCTCAAGGTGGCCATCGAGCAACTGCGCGGGACCGCCAACTCGACCCGCGCAGCCCGGCCGATGATCGTCGCGCCTTACTTCAGCCGCGAGAAGCTCGACCAGTTGCTCGAGGCTGGAATCAGCGCCATAGATTTCAGTGGCAACGCGGTCATCAACGTTCCCGGCAAGTTCCTCTTCTACAAGACCGGCAATCCCAACAAGTACCCCGAGAACACCCCCATCCGCTCAGCCTATCGCGGCGACGGCTCGCTCGTCGCGCGAGTGCTGCTGTTGGAGGGAGAGTTTCAGGCGGTTGGTGCCATCCGAGAGGCGATCCGCTCCCGTGGCGGTGCCCTGACGCTGAGCATGATCTCCAAGGTTCTCCAGCGGCTCGAAGCAGACCTGGCCATAGAGCGCCCTAGTCGCAATGCCGTGCGGGTCCTCCAACCTGAACGATTGCTTGCCGGCCTCTTGGCGGCCTACCAGCCGCCCAGAACGCAGGCCACGTGGATGGGAAAGGTGTCGCTTCCCGTCGACTCGTTGCTCGCCCGCCTCCAGGAGATCACCGGTGATGGCGATGTGGTCCGCACCGGCGAAGCGTCGGCCGGCGACTACGCTTCCTGGGCTGGTGAACCAGTCATCGCGTGTTACTGTCGCACGAAACCGCCTGAGCTACTGGCACGGCTGGGCGTGGAATCCAAAGAGACCCTCGCGTTTGCCAACCTGCGACTGCTGCAGACCGACAACCAACTCGTCTACTTCGATGCCCGTCCCAAACTGGCCGCCTCACCGATCCAGGCATTTCTCGAGATGGCCAGCGGCGACAAACGACAGAAGGAAGTTGCTGAGCGGATTCGCAGCGCCATCCGGAGCACGACGGGACCCGCCAGATGAACGACGAGGTGCTGCGAACCAACCTTCTCGATCTGCTGCACGCGGTGGGAGACAACGCCCAAAGAATCCTTCTGGGCGGAGGCTACGGTCTGTACCTCAAACAACTCCATCTGGCTGAGGCGGGTGTGCGGACTTTGATCAATGCAGAGTTGTGGCCCTCCCCAAGGGCAACCGAAGACCTGGATCTGATGTTGTCGGCTGAGTTGGTGGGAGACGTGCGATCCATGAACTCCCTCCGGGCGGTGCTGGACAAGCTCGACTACAAAGTCAAAAAGGGGTCGGAGTATGTGCAGTTTGTCCGGACCATTACCGACACGCAGGTGGTCAAGATTGATCTCTTGACGGCTCAGCTTGGCGTGCTCGAGGGCTTCTCCACCATTAAGGCCGACAGTCGCCGGGCCAGACCTGTAGCTGCGACTCGCCCTAAGCTCCACGCACACCCCACGGACGGCGCATTATCGCTGACTGACGCACCTTCGGTGCTCGGGGTCGCCGGAAAGCTCTCGAACGGCCAAGCGTTTGCCGTGAAGGTCCAGATTCCCGATCCCTTTAACTACCTCCTCATGAAGCTCACCGCCTACCGCGATCGGCGAGATGATCCGGACAAGGATCTGGGGAGGCATCACGCGCTCGACGTGTTCCGCATCGTGGCAATGCTCACTGAACCAGAGTGCGACCAGGTCCATGCGAATCTGCGGGCCTTCGCGAGCGATGCCCAGGTGAGATCCTGTGTCGCGTTGGTGCGATCCGACTTTGCCAGCGACACCGCGCGTGGCGTGTTGGCTCTCCGCGAGCATCAACTATGGCGGAGCCACTCTCAACTACCGGCGTTCCTCGAAACCCTACTGGGGTTTATGTCCTGATGGCACATCCTCGAGCATCGCCGAAGGCGACGGCGAAACGCTCGAATAGCCGCCGCCCGCCGCTCGACGTCCAGCGCTGCCGCAGCGGTGGCACTCAGCCATTTTTTTGACAAAGGCCGCAAAACGCATACATTTTTGATAGCCCAAAAAAAAGTTTTAGGGGAATCAAAATGTTGCAGCGTCGCCGACGACCGGCGTTTAGTCTTGTCGAACTGCTCGTGGTGATTGCGATCATGGGTGGCCTGGTCGGCCTGCTGCTTCCCGCGGTGCAGGCAGCGCGAGAATCGGCCCGCAGGATGCAGTGCGCGAGCAGCCTGCGACAGCTCGCGCTGGGCATCCTGAACTACGAGTCAGCCACACGCCGGCTGCCGGCAGGCTACCTCTGCGATGTGGACCGCTCTGATCGCGATGCGGCCACCTTCGACGCCCCTCCCGGCAACGGCTGGGGCCTCCAGATCGCCCCATTCATCGAGGAAGCGGCGGTCGGCGATGCTTTCATTCGAAACGATGATCGCAGCCTCGGCATCATGCATCCTGCCAACCGCGAGCTTGTGGCCCGTGAGCTGACGGTTTTTCTCTGCCCGTCTTCGAGTGGCGAGAGGGCTGCTTTCGCGGTGCGAACACCCGCCGGCGGGGCCCATCCATCAGGACTCCGGCTCGGCCGCTCCCACTACGTCGCCAACGCAGGCCACACAGAGCCATGGGCGGATCCGCTCCCGAACTGGGATACGGTGGCGAACGGGCCGCTGTACCGCAACTCATTCTTGCGGATCTCCCAGATCAGCGACGGCATGTCGCAGACAGTGTTTCTCGGTGAGCATTCCTCCTCGCTCTCGGAGAAGTCTTGGGCGGGCGTTGTCCCTGGCGGTGCGAGCCACCCCACGCCTATCTTCGCCTCACGCGTGGGCACCGAGCCTGATGCAGCCGCCACACTCGTCCTTGTTCACAGCGGTCCGGCCTCATCAGAACTGGACGTGATCCATCCCCCGAACGATCCCGTCGCCCACGTCTGCCAGATGTATGCCGAGCATCCAGGCGGCGCCAACGTCTCGTTTGGTGACGGCTCAGTGCGGTTCATTGCCGACTCGATCAACCACGATGTCTGGGCGGCGGCATGCAGTCGCAATGGAGGCGAGGTGGCTCGTGTCGACTGACAGTCATCAAAAAACCGGCTGGCGGTCGGCTGCCAAACGCCGATATCGCACGCCCCTGCTGATGCTGGCGGCGTGTCTCGCCTGCGGCTGCCGCCCCGCGCCGCAGGTCCCCTCAACAAACCTCGTCTACTCAGCGGCCCTGCGCACGGCCACCAACACCCGCAATCTCGACCGGCTCCGCACCGCCGAGCAGCGGATCGACAATGACCATGCCGCTGGCTTGATCGCAGCTGAGGAATACACCTTCTATGGCCGCATCATCGCATCGGCTGAGGCTGGTCGCTGGGAGGAGGCCGAGCAGGCCGCTCTCCGGTTTCGCCACGACCAGCTCCGCTAACTGTCCGTGGGCTCGACGAGCAGGTTGGCCACGAGGGCCGACCAGCCGGTCTGGAGTTGCTGCGAAACGACGCTGTGGAGCTCGACGCGATCGGCGCCAGCCGCATCCCTGATCCAACGACGGCCGGCGACTTCTGCCGCCGCTTCAACAGCGAGCAGATCAACGCCCTGAGGGACGAGTTCAAAGAAACTCGCGTGAAGGTCTGGCGGCAGCAGCCCGCTGCGTTCTTCGACGAGGCGGTGATCGATGCTGACAAAGGCACCATGACGCCGGGGTCTGGATGCCCCGGTCCGCGTTCACGCCCAACCGCACGACGTGCAGACGAAAGCAGGATGACAATGCAACACCGCCGACCCAACTCACAGAGCCGCCAGGCGGCTCAGTGGACGAAGTCCCCGCTGCTGGAGACGGCCTGTCTCCCCGTTATCACGGGACATCATTCGCGTGATTGAGGACTCGTGCGTTACCCCCACCAATTGATTCCCCAATCCCAATTCGCAAATGATCTCCGTCGCGCTGGGGAGTAAGGATGCGATACGCATGGTCGATGTTAACTCTTGTTGAAATGCAGGAACAAAGAGGGATTCAGCCTCCAACAGATGCCTGTGGTGCACTGCTATGTTGCGATGTAGCCACTCACCGCCGCTGGGCAATGGCGGTGTTGATCGCGTTCCAGAAATCATCGCTCATGCCGCTCGCATCGATAGCTTCGTAGACCTTAATCCTCCGCGGATTGTCCGGAAACTGCTCGACGACCTCCGCGGTATGAACGATAGGGGCGCCAACCATTTTCGGCGTTGCCAGCTCAGGCCGTAACAAGGCTTCAATCAAGGCCACGTCCCACATCACTTTTTCTTGGCTCTTGGCGGTCCGTGGGAACGTCTCCCAACGTTCAACGAGCAAATCCCACACGCCACCTCGCCCCTTCAAATAGTGGTCGACATCTTGCTTAGTTAGCTTCATGTCAATGCTCACCGAACGAGCCGGCATGTGGATGTACTCCACCTCCGATTCGAAGATGGCTTTGACCGCGTGGATGTCATTCCGCCAATTGAAGATGCCGGGCCCCCATTGGCCATTCTTGTAATCCCCATCGATGAACGCAAACACGACCTTCGATTCGATCGTTGGGTCGAGCAGCAGGGCGGAGGCCAGATTGGTGCAGGCCCCGAGCGCGATGACGACCAGCTTGTCATCAGGGCTCCCCGCGTGGGCTCGTTCGATGATCAAGCGGGCCGCTGGTGAATCGACTGGCATGTCGGCCGCCGACATCGAGCGATCGCCGCCGACGGGATGCGGAATCGTCTCGTGTAGATTCATCGCCGTCAGCAACTGCTCGTTGAGCTCTTGGCTCTTGTAAACCGTGTCGTTGCTTTCGGTGGATCGGGTAAAGTGCGCCGAGGTGACTCCCTCAACCTGAAACTCAGGAGCGACCGAGGCCCGCACGATAGCGTACAGATCATCGATTTCATTGGCCGTATCGGCGTCGACGATAACCCGCATCGGCTCCCCGGCGACACCACATCGATTGCACGACAACACCAGCAGGCAGCATAGCAAGAGAAGCTTCATGTGACCCAAGGGCTCCTTAGTTATTGGCATGAAAATCATCGATGTTGCCTCGCGCTGGCACGGCTTGCTCAAGGCCGTTAGCGCGAGCTCGCCTATTAATACAGGAGTCTAGCGCCCAATGGCACTCACCTTGTCGGATTATGGTGAGCGGCATTTGGCTAGACGTTTGACGTATTAAGACCCGACGCTGACGCGTAGCGGATCGGGGCCCGACGCTAGCGGACTGTTGATTTAATCGTTTGTTGGCGATTTAAAGCCGACGGGAAATCCGTTGTCGGCAAGAGTGCCCATCCTACATCCCTTCGATCGCTAATCGCAACTAAATCAACAGTCCGCTAGCGCGTGACGGCTCACAAAGTGGGTGCCGTGTGGCTAACGCCTTGGCTATTTGCTGCCGCCGCCAGACCCAGAGATAGGCTCCCGTGGGCATCGCGGTCGATAGCACCAGTCCGAAAAGTAGCCATAACAATCTGGTCGCCAGCCCGCCGAAACTCCCAAAGTGCACTCCCAAAGTCCACATTGATTATCGGTGCTGGACGCGAGGTGAAACCCAAAGCCCCAAGGCGGCCGAACTCGGAGAGACTCCGCGCTGACGGCAGAAAAATGCCACTCCAGGGTGGGGAGGGCGGCCGTTCCGGGAGCAGCTGATGAGGTGCCGGAAAACGAGGCACCAGCCTCACCAGCGGCCCATGGGATCGGAAATGCCTGTGGACATGGTTGCGGATGTGCCATTGACCGGACTACCCTTCGAGCACCGGGGCGACAAGGCTCATCTGCGACTTGCTCTCCGGGAGGAAAAAAGATGCTGGTTCGTACAGCGTGCTCACGACATGCAGCCATGCGGAATCCGAAAGAAAGGGCCCTCGCCGTTGTCGCGCGACGGTCCGACGTCGGCAGCTGTCGACCACGAGCCTGATGGCGACAACGATTCTGGCTACGATCGACTGTTCGCGGCGGGCCACTCGTCCTGCCACTTTTCGTACCAGCTCCCGCGATACACACCATGCTCCGTCACACAAGCCGCCGACACCTGGTCCCGTTCTTGGTTGCCGCTCTCGCCGGGATTCTCACCACTGCGGCGTTGCCGATCGCTGCTCGCGCGACGCCCCCCGCTGATCCCCTGTCCTCCTGGAACGACGGCGTCGCCAAGCAGGCGATCCTCGACTTTGTCCGCCGGGTGACCGATGAGGCCTCGCCCGATCAAGTGCCAGAGCCGGAGCGGATCGCCGTGTTCGACAACGACGGCACCCTTTGGCCCGAGTATCCGCTCCCCTTCCAGGCCGCCTTCGCCCTGGACCGGCTGCGGGCTCGCATGGCAGTCGAGCCGACGCTCGCAGGCGACCCTCTGGTCAAGGCGGCCCTGGCCGGCGACCTGGGCCCCCTTCTGACCGGCGACCGGCACGAGGGGCTGCTGCAGGTGATGGGCCTGACGCACGCGGGAATGACGGTCGAGGAGTTTCAAGCCGCCGTCGCAGCCTGGCTCGAGTCCGCGGAGCACCCGCGATTCCACGAACGCTACGACCGGCTCACCTATCAGCCGATGCAGGAGCTGCTCGCTCATCTTAGGGCCCACGGCTTCAAGACCTGGATCGTGTCGGGGGGCGGGGCCGACTTCATGCGGGTCTGGTCGGAGCGGGTGTATGGCATCCCGCCCGAGCAGGTGATCGGCACCACCGGCCGGACGAGATTCGAGCTGCGGGACGACGGCCCCGCGCTGGTCAAGACGCTCGACCACCTGTTCGTAGACGACAAGGCGGGCAAGCCGGCCGCGATTCACCATTTTCTCGGCCGCCGGCCGATCGCCTGCTTCGGCAACAGCGACGGCGACCTGGCGATGCTGCAATACACGACCGTCGGCAACCCGCGGCCGACACTGGGTGTGATCATCCACCACACCGACGCCGACCGCGAGTATGCCTACGACGCCCATCCCAAGGGCACCGGCCGGCTGGTCGAGGCCCTCGCGGAGGCCCCCCGCCGCGGCTGGCAGGTGGTCGACATCAAGCGGGATTGGGCCCAAGTCTTCGCCGCGGAGCCGGCGGCCGGCGGGCCCGTGGGGCGATCGGATTAACGCCGCAAACCGGCTGGCGGTCGGCTGCCAAACGCCGATGTCGCACGCCCCTGGCTTGATCGCAGCTGAGGAATACACCTTCTATGGCCGCATCATCGGCTGAGGCTGGTCGCTGGGAGGAGGCCGAGCAGGCCGCTCTCCGGTTTCGTCACGACCAGCTCCGCTAACTGTCCGTGGGCTCGACGAGCAGGTTGGCCACGAGGGCCGACCAGCCGGTCTGGTGGGCTGCGCCGCAGCCGCGGCCGGTGTCGCCGTCGAAATACTCGTAGAAGAGCACGAGATCCCGCCAGGCGGGATCCGCCGCGTAGCGGGCCTCCTCGCCATGGCAGGGCCGCCGACCGGTCGCGTCGGGCAGGAAGATGCTCGCCACCCGGCGACCGAGCTCGTCGGCCACCTCGGCCAGCGTGCACCACCGGCCTGAGCCGGTCGGGCATTCGACGCGGAGGGAGTCGCCGTAGTACTCAGCATACCGCCGCAGCGACTCGATCAGCATGAAGTTCATCGGCAGCCAGATGGGGCCCCGCCAGTTGGAGTTGCCGCCGAACAGCCCGCCGTCGGCCTCGCCCGGCACGTAGGCCACGCGGTGCTCGCCGCCGCCGGCGTTGAACACGAACGGCTCCGCGGCGTGCACTCGCGAGAGCGAACGGATGCCGTAGGGCGAGAGAAACTCCTCCTCGTCGAGCACGCGGCGGAGGATCCGCTCGAGTCGCGTCCGGGAGACCGCCGAGAGCAGGTAGCGACCATCGGGCCCTTTGCCGGGCAGGTCGAGATGAGCCGCCTGCTCGGGGCGGTTGGCGGCGAACCATTCGACCCGGCGGCGGAAGGCCGGCAGCCGATCGAGCAGGCGGCGGTCGAACGTCTCCACGGCAAACAGCGGCACCAGGCCCACGATCGAGCGGCACTTCAGCGGCACCATCCGGCCGTCGACATGGAGATGGTCGTAATAGAAGCCGTCTTCCTCATTCCAGAGGCCGGTGCCGTCGAGCGTGTTGATGGCGGTGACGATCGCCAGGTAGTGCTCAAAAAACTTGCGGACCATGTCTTCGTAGGCGGGGTCATCGACCGCGAGCTCCACGGCGATCGCGAGCATCTCGGCGGCGAAGTGGGCCATCCAGGCGGTGCCGTCGGCCTGCTCGAGGTGGCCGGCGATCGGCAGCGGCTTGGAGCGGTCGAAGACGCCGATGTTGTCGAGCCCGAGGAAGCCGCCGGAGAAGAGGTGGCGGCCGGTCCGGTCGGCGCGGTTGACCCACCAGGTGAAGTTGAGCGCAAGCTTGTGGAACACGCGGGCGAGGAAGAACCGGTCGCTGCGGCCAGTCATCTCGTAGACCCGGCGGCAGGCAGCGGCGTGGACCGGCGGATTGACGTCGGCGAAGTTGAACTCGTAAGCGGGCACTTGGCCGTTTGGATGCTGATACCGCTCGCGGAGGAAGCGGACGAGCTGGTCCTTGGCGAAGTCGGGATCGACCAGCGCATGGGCGATCATCTGGAAGGCGGTGTCCCAGACGGCGAACCAGGGAAACTCCCAGGCGTCGGGCACGGCCAGCACGTCGCGGGCATGGAGGTGGGGCCAGTCGTGGTTGGGATGGTCGCGGTGGGCCGGGGGCGCCGGCTGGTCGGGATCGCCCGCCACCCACCGCGGCACGTCGTAGAAGTAAAACTGCTGGCTCCAGACGAGCCCCGCGGCCGCCTGCCGCACCACCGAGCGAGCGTCGGGGGCGAGGTGGCCGGCGAAGCCCGCGTGAAACGCATCGGCCTCGGCGATTCGCTGGGTGAAGACGGCCTCGAAGTTCTTGCCAAAGAGCTGCCCCGCGGGCTGCCGGTCGGCATCCTCGCCGCGGAGCCGCAAGGCGACCACGGCCTGCCCGCCAGGGGCGAGGTCGAGCTTGTGGACGGCGGCCGCCTTGGTGCCGGTGCGGGCCGGGTTGATGGCGGTGCGGTCGCCTGCAATGAGCCAGTCGTGAAACGCGTCTTTGACGTGGGGCGTGCGATTGGCGGCGGCAAAGAGCCGCTCGGCATTGGTCTCGTTGTCGGTGACGATCCACTCTGGCGAGTCGCGGGCGTTGAGCCGGTAGCGGCCGAGCGTGGAGTGCTCAGCCACCACGCCGCCCTCGCAGGCCGTGATCCGCGGCTCGCCCCAGACCACCTCGGGGCCCGCGCCCCAGGCCCAGGTGTTGCGAAACCAAAGAGTCGGCAGGAGCCAGAGCGTGGCCGCCTCGGGGCCGGCGTTGGTGGCGGTGATGCGGATGCAGATGTCGGTGGGCGACGCCTTGGCGTATTCCACCCGGACGTCGAAGAACCGGTCGCCGGCGAAGACGCCCGTATCGAGGAGCTCGTATTCACGGTCGGCATAGCCGCGGCGGGCGTTCTCGGCGAGCAGCTCGGCGTAGGGAAAGGCCCGCTGCGGGTAGCGGTAGCAGGCCGCCAGGTAGCTCGCCGTGGGCGTGGCGTCGAGGTAGTAGTAGAGCTCCTTCACGTCTTCGCCATGGTTGCCCTCGGGGTTTGCCAGGCCGAAGAGCCGCTCCTTGAGGATGGCATCATGGCCGTTCCAAAGCGCGAGCGAAAAGGCGAGCCGGCACTGATGGTCGGCGATCCCGAGCAGGCCATCCTCGCCCCAGCGGTAGGCCCGGCTGCGAGCATGCTCGTGGGGGAAGGATCGCCACACGTCGCCGTCGGCCGAATAGTCTTCCCGCACCGTGCCCCACTGCCGCTCCGCGAGATACGGCCCCCAGAGTTTCCAGGGTCGGGGCGGGTGGCGGGAGTCAGCCAGCCGCTGCCCTTCGGCCGAGGCAGGCGGGGAAGAGGGGGCGTTGGGTTCGGCCACGGCATCAACTCAGCAGGTGGCGGCGAGTCGGTTCGCCGAATCCGGAGCCGCCATGACCGCCGGCAGCATGCGAACTGCCCACAGCAACACGTGCGGATCCTATCATCGGGGCCTTGGGGAGCGGTAGCACGGCATGGTGCAGGGCGGCCCCCTTCTTGGATACCGTTTTGTGGCGAACAGCGCTGCCCCGCAGGCAGTGCACGGCTGTTTCCTCAAGCCGCCCGCCTCGCCGATCACGTCATCCCGCCGGTGCCCGTGCGGCAGTGGGTAATCTCGGTGACCGACGGCGTGTTCGTGCCGGCTGCCGACGACGCAGAGCGTGATGCTCCGCCGGCATTCCTGCCGGCCCGACCGTCACGGCCGGGGGAGAAGTTTCCGCTCGAGTGCCCGGGGTGTGACGGTACCTCCGGCTGATCGCATTCATCTTGTTTTACCAGTGCGAGACCATCCCTGGCCTTCGCACTGTTGGCAACCTCCGGTTGCTACGGACATCCTGTCCGCGAGCCGGGGCCGATCCGGAAAATCCTCACACACCTCGGCGAACCGACACCGGACGGCCGACACGCCCAATCTCGCTGCTCACGGGCAGTCCGTCAGCCGGAAGACCGTTGCGGAAGTGCCATTGACCGGCCTGTCCTTTGGACTCGTCCACCACGGCTGGGACGAGCTCCACTTCGCCTGGGCCGGCGCCCTCGAGCCGGGCAAGGGCCATTATTACCGGCTCGAAGGCCTGTCGTTCGTGGTTGAGTTCGTGAACGTCCAGCCCGACGCCGAGGGCAACCCCGCCAACCACATCCACTGCATCTGGCGAGACAAGACGGGCGATTTCCGCTGAGTCGATCGGAGATCCTCGGCACCAACCCGCCGCACGGCGGTTGACGGCGCTCTTTCCTCCGGGATACATTCGAGATGACCATGTTGGTCATTTCAGGCGTGTCCGCCATTGGAGCAAGCCATGAAACGGGTTCAGATCGCCGAAGCCAAGGCGCACTTTTCCGCACTCGTGGAGCGGGTCGAAGCCGGGGAGGAGATCGTGATCACGCGGCGAAGCAAGCCGGTGGCCCGGCTCGTACCCGAGCCGCGAACGACGCGTGCAGCGGTCGATGTGTTCCGGGCAGCGTGGATGCTCGGCGGTCTTGATCTGCCGCGGATCGTCGAGCTACCACTCGACGATGTCGATTTGGATCGATGAGATGCCGTTTCTCCTCGATACGAACATCCTGATCGCCATGAGCAAGCAACGGCCCGGGCTTGCAGAGCGACTGGAGGGCATTCCCGCCGACGCGGTCGTGCTCTCTTCGGTCGTGGTCGCCGAGATCGAATATGGGATCGCGAAAAGCGGCCGACGGCAGCACAACCGACGGGTGTTCGACACCCTGCTGTCGGGTTTTCAAGTCCTCCCCTTCGATGCTGCCGCCGCGAGGCTGTACGGCCCGATCCGGGCCGACCTCGAAAAGCGCGGCCGGCTGATCGGTCCCTACGACCTCATGATCGCCGCCCACGCCCGGTCGGTCGAGGCGGTGCTGGTGACCGACAACACCAAGGAATTCGGCCGCGTCGCAGGATTGAGAACTGAAAACTGGCTCGTGACCATGTGAGCTTCGAGCCGCCCGTGGATCAGAAAGCCAGCCGCAGGCCGACGTCGTCGTTGCCCTCGACGGGCTCGGCCCCGGCTGGCACCGGCCCGGCGTGACGTGAGCGTGTCCTCGACCTCAGCCGTCGCCTTCACGACCACCTGGTAGGGCTGCGGCTTGGGCAACAGCATTGTGCCGGCGATATCGCTCGGCAGCAGGAAGCACCGGTAGAGAAGCGCGAGCGGGCCGTCGAACGGCATCGGCGTCGGACATCGACCGCAACAGTTCCATCGTCGAAGTGCCCCGCGCGGCGTCCGACAGATCGCCGAGCGTGGCCAGTCCAAAGGCCTCCTCGCCGAGGAAGGCTCGCTGGTACCTGACCGGCGTCTCCACGAAGTCACGTAGCGAGTCCTTGTCGAGCGGCGGGAGATCACTTTTTTCGAGCCGCGGCAGCACGTCCGCGAGCGTCCCGAGCGCGACCGCGTCGATCGCCTGCCCGACAAGCCGGCTGATGAGGATCGGTTCGCTGGCAGCGTGCATCCCGAGTCGGTGGATGCGGACGACGTCTGCCAGCGCCTGCTCGCCGTC
Organism: Pirellulales bacterium; assembly: GCA_018401745.1. GTDB lineage: Bacteria > Planctomycetota > Planctomycetia > Pirellulales > UBA1268 > M30B53. The sequence goes on from JAGYJY010000010.1 coordinate 151,210, forward strand.
GCTGTCGGCGGCCGCCCGCCGGGCCGCGACCGCGAGCAACCGAGCCGCCTCACAACCGCCGCCGAAAGGGCTATCGCGACGAGCGCCGCCCTGCTGCCGGCATCGAGGCCGGAACTGGCCCGCTCGACCGGACCGCGGTTTTCGGCCAGTGTATCCCGCACGGCGGCGAGTACCTGGTCGCGGTGTCCGGCTGGCAGCGCGAGGCCGGCTCTGGCGACGAGCCGCCGTTCAACAGCGTCGAGACTCGGGTCATCGAGATCGCTCATCGATTCTCCTTCCGGTCAGCGAGGGCCTCCTTCCGGTCAGCGAGGGCAGCGCGGAGTTTTTCGAGTGCGTAGCGGTAGCGTCTGAGCGGTGCCGGACGCAAGCCGTCGAAGCGCCGGGAACGGTAAACTGGGACGCGGTCTGCGCTGACGCACGAAAACAACCACTGCAGGCAGCGTCTGCGGCGCTTTGGCGAACAGACACCGGACGGCCGACACGCCCAATCTCGCTGCTCACGGGCAGTCCGTCAGCCGGAAGACCGTTGCGGAAGTGCCATTGGCAGGGCTATCCATCGCCCGGATTCCACAGGCTGCAAGCAAAGCGGCCACGGGTCTTCTCGCCCGCTGCGGTTCTTGTCTACCGATGCAGAACCGTCGTAGGATATGGAGTCATGAGCACCGCAGACATTCTCAACGAGTTGTCGAGATTGACTCCGTCAGAGCGGCGTCAAGTTGCCCGGCGTTTGGCGGAACTCGACCATGGCTCGATCGATCTGCAGAGTCGGGGTATCGATGGAGCGGGTGCCGCTGAGTTGCGATGGCTGTTGTCGCAGTTCGCCGACGACTGGGATAGCCCCGAGATGACCCCGTATGACACCTATGACGCCGCCAAGTCCACGATGTAATCGCGGCGATGTCGTGCTGGTTCTCTTCCCCCACTCCGACTTCAAGTCTGCAAAGCAGCGGCCGGCGTTGGTGGTGCAGGCTGACGGGTTGCAGACGGGGCTTGCGCAGGTCGTGGTTGCCATGATCAGCGGCCGTGTTTTCCGGGCAGGCCATCCGAGCCGTGTTCTCATCGAGCTTGCAACACCCGACGGACTCCAGTCAGGCCTCCTGGGAGACTCGGTCGTCATGACTGACAATCTGGCAACCATCACCGAGGCTGCGATTGACCGTGTGATCGGGCATTTGCCGATGGGTGAGATTGACGTCGCCCTGCGACATACGCTCGGGCTCTGAGCAGAAGTGGTACTCTGAGGCGTTCGTTTCGGCGTAACCGTTCACAGCCCGGGTTGATTTGAGGGCTGAAACTGGGCTTTTCGCGGCAGGCGATTTTGGCGACACCAATGGCATGTCGCTGGAAATCACAGAAGAGCAGATCGCGAGTTGGCCGCCGGAGGCTCAGGCGGTCGTTCGCCTGTTGATGGCGGAAATCACGGCTCTTCGGCTAGAAGTTGCAGAACTTCGGGCCGAAAACGTTGACTTGAAGAACCGGCTTGAGCGGTACGAAGGCCCAAAGACGCCGCAGAACTCGTCGCTGCCGCCGAGCACCCAGCATCCGCATGCGGCACGCCGCCGCAGGACTGCGTCGAAGCGGAAGCAAGGCGGGCAGCCGGGCCATCGCAAATACGAGCGACCTCTGATCCCAACCGAAGAGTGCGACGCGACCAAGGTCCTGAAGCCGCGGAAGTGCCGACGGTGCGGGACGGGCCTGTCGGGCGTCGATTCGGCCCCTCTTCGGCATCAGGTCTGGGAGTTGCCCAAGATCAAGCCGCACATCACCGAATACCAACGACACCGCCTCAAGTGCCCGTGCTGCAGTCAGACGACCTGCGCCGCCTTGCCGGAAGGTGTGCCCTCGGGGCAGTCGGGGCCTCGTCTGATGGCCTTCACTGCGCTGTTGATGGCGTACTTCCGGCAGAGCAAGCGTCGCACGTCGTTGTTCCTCGGAGATCTTCTGGGCCAGCGGTGCTCCCCTGCCCTGACGGTGAAGATCCAGAACGAGGTCAGCAGGGCCTTGGAGCACCCGTACCAGGAGCTTCGCGACGCGCTCCCCGGCGAGGATCGCGTCTTTATGGACGAGTCGCCGACGAAACAAGCGGGGCAACGAGCCTGGCTGTGGGCGGTGGTGACTCCGTTGTATGCGGTGGATTCCATCTTCATGAGCCGTGCTGGCACGGCCGTCGACACGCTGCTCGGCAGTGAGTTCAGCGGATTCGTGAACTGTGACCGAGCCAAGATGTACTGGCGAGTAGAAAACCTTCAGTGGTGCTGGTCGCACCTCAAACGCGACTTTCAAGCCCTGATCGACAGCCCTGACCCCCAGGCCAAGCGGCTCGGCCATGACCTCATGCGGCATGTGACGGCTCTTTTCAAACACTGGCGGGCCTATCACAAAGGCCGAATCTCCCGCAGGGCATTCCGGTGCCGAATGGCACCGGTGCGCGCCAAGATCGATGCGCTCCTGCTGCGCGGCGCCTGTTCTGGCAACAAGCGGTTCGCAGGCATGTGCAACGAGCTCTACTCGCACCGAAAGAGGCTCTGGGCGTTCGTTGACCACAAAAGCATCGAGCCGACCAACAACACTGCCGAACGAGCGCTTCGTCATGCAGTGATCTGGCGGAAGACGTCGTTCGGCACCCAGAGTATGCAGGGCAGCCTCTTCGTCGAACGCATGCTGACCGTTATTGAGACCTGCCGGCTTCAGAAACGCAGCGTGTTCGACTACGTCACAAAGGCGGTCGAGGCCCGCGTCGCCAAGCAACCCGCGCCATCGCTGTTGCCCGGGGTGTGAACGGTTACCTGACGGGACATCCAGCGTGAGCGTGCCCTGGCCGCCGTCGTCAGGCTCGAAGCCCTCGGGCAGGAACTCGTACAGGCATGCTTCCAGGGCCTCGACGGTTTCCTGCGGCAGCTTCGTGCGTTCGACTCGCTGGCCGGCTGCATCGCGGTACTGCAGGCCGTCGATCGCTCCTGAGTCGCCGTAGCCCGAGTAGCTTGCTTCGATGTTGGTGACTCGGTGCTTTTTCAGCACTGGAATGACCTCTGTGCGAAGTCGGGTGCGGGCCCATTCAAGACTGGTTTCAGCGGCCCGTGCGTAGCCGAAGAGGATCTCATGCAGTTCGTTGTCGAGATCAGCGGCAGTCCTGGGCGGTACTGGCTGGGGGTCCCTGGTGTTGTGAGCGGCTTTCTTTCGGGACATGGTTGGGGCTCATCGTGTTTGTAGGGGTGGACAGGCCGAGGTGATGGCCGTGGGGACTGGAAGGGCATGGGAGAACACACATGCGGGCGGGCGGAAGGCGGATTATGGTTTCGTATCCACCTTCAACGCCCGCCCGCTGTTTGGCTGGGCTCGCTGTGTTTGGCTGGGATTTGGGCTGGGGTTTGGGTTACGAGTTTTTCTGCCGCAGGATTCACGACCTTATTGCAAAAATTTCTCTCGGGGCTTGACACGGCGATTTCAGCTGGTAAGCTTAAAGTGGTTTGGGGTTTCCGCAATCTTTTTTTGTGAGTAGATCGCGGCGGTGTGGAGCAAAGGCTTTCGGATTTGTTTCCGAGCCATTGTTTCGTACCTTCTGAAAGGGCAGCTACTGACCTCGTGCGACCGCCTTTGCGGGTAGGACGTCTTCGAACGATCCGTGATGGATTGTTCGGATGTTTTTGCACTTGAGGAAGTTAGGCTGCCGTCTTCCTTGCATCGGCTCTCTGCCGGGGTCCCGTTCGTCGTTTTTGGGATCGCTCTGTATACGCAGGGGGCGTGCCTGTGCTTTTACAACTCATCCGCGCGGCGGGCGACGGGGTCGCGTGCGGCCATCGGCCGACTCGTCGGCTTCCGTTCCTTGAGCCGCGGGCTCGCTGCCCGCTGCAACACGGCGTTCCAATAGCGTCACTCAGACCGCCGCAATTTCGTCGCAAAGTGTTCGCCCAACGACAGACGCTCTACGACGAGCACGAGCGTCTCCGCAAACAGTCGAGGTATCTCAGTTGCGGTTTCGCGAGAGATTGCTCCCCACCAGGCCGCCACGGACTGTTCGCCGTGCTTCAGCCGTTTCAGCGTGGTAGTCCGCTGGTCACGCGGGATAGTCCTCCAGAGCGGAGCAGCACATTTCGCCGCGTGATCTCCCTCCATCACGGACCTCCTGACATCTGGGCCCGACCACCTGATCGGTGTCCAGATGAGAGGTCTGCGAACCGAGCGGCGGCACCTTCGCGGACGACTCAGCATCGCCTTCGAGTGCCGCGACATTCCAGTCTCAGGCCCTGCGGTAGTCCCGACGACGACGCCATCGGTCACGGTCATCGGTGACCGTGTCGGACGCCAATCCACATCCAACATCAGCTTTCTTCTTTGCGTTCACGTTTTGAAATTCACGGGTTCATTTTCATTCCTATAAGAGGTGCCCCATGCGAGTGACGAGCTTTGCGTTTGCGTTTATCGCCGTGTTTGTCTCCTTTTTTACGTCAGGCCTCGTGGGCGAGGCTCGCGGTCAGGGCTTCGTGCAGCAGTGGACGACAACGTCTCAGCCGGATTGGACTCTGGGGACTGTTCCGAATGGAAGCTCAGCGACGGCGGCGATCACAGCCGGGAGCCCCGGGCTTCTCACGCTCGAGTCGACGACCGGCGTGTTGTCTGGCGGCGCGGCTGCTGCCGTTTACTTCAACTCGGCAGTCTCCTTCACGGCCAGCGGTACCAGAGTGCAGGCCGTGATCAATCCCAACGCAATCTCAACGACGAATCGAAACGTGGGTATTTTGGCCTACTTCGATCCGGTCGGCCTCAACGGATATGGACTGACGATCGACTATGACAATGGTGACCTTGATCTGTCTCGACTCACGAGTGGCGAAGCGAGCGTGATCGGATCCGGAGTGATTCCCTCGTTTTCCGCGACGACAACGTATGAGATCAGCCTGGTGATTTCCAACTCATTACTGACGGCAACGGCGTCGAGCGGCGGCTCGTCGCTGCTGGATTTTTCAGCGAACGACTCCACCTACACGACTGGTTTCGCGGGCGTCATCGTAAACCGTGACCTCGAAGACGCAACGCTCAGGGGTAGCTTCGGCACCGTGACGGCAGCCGTGCCCGAGCCGTCGACGATGGCCCTGGCATCGATGGGACTTGTTGCCGTGGCCGCTGCGGCCCGCTATCGAAGGCGGACGTCGGCTCGCGGGCGGTCAAGCGTGTGCGGCGAATGATCGCCTCTACAGGGCGATCCAGCACGGCCTTCAGCATTGATAGCGGTAGGTGCGTTCCGTCGTAGCGATGTAGTTCTCTTCGTGCTCAACCGTGATAGTGCCGGCCTGAACATCGATGAAGAGATCACCCTGGCCGCCCTCGTTGTGCTCACATCCCTCGGGCAGGAACTCGGAGCACACACTTCGAAGCCGGGCAACGAGCGGTTCCTTGTCCGGGTCGTAAGCCATAGGGGAACCAGTAGCGTCCAGAAATGAGATGCTGTCGATGGAGCTTTCGCTGCCGTAGCCCGAGTCATCAACAGCGACGCGAGCAACACCATAGCGGACGAGAGCCGGGAGGATTTTCTTGACGAGTATGGCCTTGGTGGATGCCGGGAAGGTCATCTCGAGTACCTGCTGCTTCAAGACCTGTTCCTTGGCACGGCTCGTTGGCATGACAGAGAGTTCCTTTTTCGACGTGACAGGTGGTTGATTCCTGGACAACACAGCAGGTGGCAGGCAGCGACGCCGAGGGGAGTGCGTCCAAGCCCTGTCGAAACGTGACTTGTCTCGCTCGCCCAGTACATCGCGACCACTGCTGCCTACCTGCCCTCAGTATCGCAAACCAGGGCCCTCTCGATGGTCGCCGTTGGTCCTAAGAATCCCGTGAATCCGAGGAGGCTGAGGGTTATGTGGTCGGTAATCATCAGGCCTCGTTCGTCAGTTGCTACGTGCCCTGCCTGATCTGCTCGCCGGTGCTCGCCTGCTGGAAATACCGCGGCAGCAGGCTTTCCCGGCCGATTGTTCCCAGGGCCTGCTCGATGAAACGACTGGCGTCCCTGCATAAGAGCCCGTGTAGCCGGTGGTCTTCACGCTCACGCCGCCTTCCGGACTGACAGTGATCTCGATACTCTTGCTGGTGGGTGTTGCGGGCATGTTCATCAGGCGGCACCTCCCACGCGAACGGTGACCTTGATCGAGCCGTCTTCGAGGTGGGTTTCAAAGCACGTGTGGCCTTTCTTACGGGCCTCGAGCTTGGCCTTCTCGACGGCGTAGCCCTGCAGGAACCGGTTGAGCTCCCGCTGCTCGCCCCAGTGGCCGTTGTAGTTGTCGTAGGAGAGCCTGCCGGTCTTGAGCTCGCAGACCAGTGGATACCGCCAGTCAGGCAGGTCAACACACAGGCCGGCGGCAGATGCAGAGAAGAGCTTGGCGATACGGAGGGTGGGCTGTGGAAGCTTGAGGCGAGAACAGGCAGCAAGGACCGCCTGCTCATCGCGGACTTCGGTCTTGATTTCGACGATGTGGCTCATGGCCGGACGTCTCCTTGGGTTGGCAGGAAAAAATGTGAGTCGGCAAGGGAAGTGGCCACTGAAGACCGACACCCTTGCCGGGATCGAAGAAGCCCTGCCCGCCACAACTGCCAGAGGACAGCGTGGAGCCACCAGCAGCGAGAGGCTGAGGCGGCGGCGCAGGAAGGCGGAAAAGAGCCAATCCGGCTACGGGCAACCCCGCAGAGCTAAGAGCTCCCTCAATCAATAATGACGCGTTTTGGGCAGGGATTTAGGCGGAAGCCTCAAGAGTCGTGGCGGGGACCGTCTCTGCGTTCCTTGTGACGGGCCCGTCGAAGTTGCGGTCACTCCGCATACCCACCCCGTCGCCCCGTCAATAGAATCATGGTGTCGTCGGTATGCGGCGTTTCTTCTTCTCTCTCGTGCGGTGCCTCTGATGACAACCATCAAGATTCCTCTGTCCGAAGAGCGAGTTGCCCAACTACGGCTCTGGGCCGAAGGGGTTGGCTTGTCGCCTGAGTAGTTTCTGCGGCGGCGAGTTGAACAACTGCTTGATCGCCCTGACGAGCAGTTTCAGAAGGCTTTGGAATACTTGCTCAAGAAGAACGCAGAACTGTATCGGCGGCTCGCATGATTCGGTATTTGTCGCTCGAAGATGTGTTGGAGCTTCATCGCCTCGCCATGCGACAGACCGGTGAGTTGAGTCGTGACGAGTTCGCGGGATGGGTTCGATCTTGGATGGGCCCATACAACGCCGCACCCGGCGTTGGAGTAGAGACGTGATAGCGTCGCTACGCGGCATGCCGTTGACCCCGGGTGCCATCAAGGAGATTGAAGCCGCGACCTACATCCGCTGCACGTCAAGTTATGGCCCGAGTGGGGGAGGAGTTTCCGCTTGAGTGCCCGCGGTGTGGCGGTGACATTCGGCTGATCGCGTTCATCACGGAGCCGGGGCCGATCCGGAAGATCCTCACACACCTTGGCGAACCGCTCGAGCCGCCACCCGTCTCGCCCGCACGCGGCCCACCCGCCGACTGGGGCGAGCTCGTGCAGGCCCATGACGACCGGCTCACACGACCTCCTGCATGGGCCGCACCCGAGGCGGCGGTAGTTGCCGGCCAGACTGCTCGAAATGGGCGACAACCTCCTCGATGACTCGGGCGAGATCCGCGTACACACGCACCGGATCATCGCCGTGAATACCGGAGATGAGGTCGGGGCATTTCCCAATGTAGGCTCCGTCCTCGTCGCTCCATTCGACCCATTTGTGGTAGGCGTCAGTCGTCTTCATGAATGGCCTCCATCGCTTTCCGGATCTGTTTTTCCTGGTAAGGCTTGGCGTCGTCGCCCGATTGTCCGCTCAGCGTCAATGCCCCGCGATATCGGTCATGAACGAACTTGCGGTGCGAACCCTTGCCGCCGGCAATTTCGGCGAAGCCATTGGCCAGCAAATCGGCAATGAGTTCACGGATCTTTCGTGGCATGGGTGACGGTTCCCTGCGCCAGATGGCTTGCCATGAGTATATTGCGGCCCTCGTTGGTTCACGCCACCGGCAGGGTTGGAGGTGCCGGCTCGAACGGCCCCTGCTCTCGGCGTCAGGCCGGACCCCTGATGCCGACATGCCGAAAACCACCGCGGCAGGGGCGGGCGCGGCGTTTTGACCAATCCAACATCGGACGGCCGACACGCCCAATCTCGCTGCTCAAGGACAGTCCGTCAGCCGGAAGACCGTTGCGGAAGTGCCATTGACCGGGCTCTCCTTCATTCCAAAGGGCGAGCGAAAAGGCGAGCCGGCACTGATGGTCGGCGATCCCGAGCAGGCCATCCTCGCCCCAGCGGTAGGCCCGGCTGCGAGCGTGCTCGTGGGGGAAGGATCGCCACACATCGCCGTCGGCCGAATAGTCTTCCCGCACCGTGCCCCACTGCCGCTCCGCGAGATACGGCCCCCAGAGTTTCCAGGGCCGGGGCGTGTGGCGGGAGTCAGCCAGCCGCTGCCCTTCGGCCGAGGCAGGCGGGGAAGAGGGGGCGTTGGGTTCGGCCACGGCATCAACTCAGCAGGTGGCGGCGAGTCGGTTCGCCGAATCCGGAGCCGCCATGACCGCCGGCAGCATGCGAACTGCCCACAGCAACACGTGCGGATCCTATCATCGGGGCTTTGGGGAGCGGTAGCACGGCATTGTGCAGGGCGGCCCCCTTCTTGGATACCGTTTTGTGGCGAACCGCTCTGCCCCATAGGTAGTGTACGGCTGTTTCCTCAAGCCGTCCACCTCGCCGATCACGTCATCCCGCCGGTGCCCGTGCGGCAGTGGGTGATCTCGGTGACCGACGGCGTCTTCGTGCCGGCTGCTGGCGAAACAGGGTGTGATGCTCCGCCGGCATTCCTGCCGGCCCGACCGTCACGGCCGGCGGAGGAGTTTCCGCTTGAGTGCCCGCGGTGTGGCGGTGACATGCGGCTGATCGGGTTCATCTTGTTTTACCAGTGCGAGACCATCCCTGGCCTTCGCACTGTTGGCAACCTCCGGTTGCTACGGACATCCTGTCCGCGAGCCGGGGCCGATCCAGAAGATCCTCACACACCTTGGCGAACCGCTCGAGCCGCCACCCGTCTCGCCCGCACGGGGCCCACCCACCGACTGGGGCGAGCTCGTGCAGGCCCATGACGACCGGGCAATCTTTCAAGCGTCTCCCGACGAGCTGGCCGTGCTCGACATCCACAGCCTCTAACCGGCGTCGGACACGAGGCGTCGAAGCCCCGGACACGTCCGACTTGGACGCGGCCCG
>JAGYJY010000011.1 GCA_018401745.1 Pirellulales bacterium
ACGGCAGACGACCCCGGTCCGGACAGCCATCGAGATGCGGGTGGGCTTCCACGAGCCGCGCGATGTCTCCCAGATCCTTGATCGCTTTGCTTGGCCGCCCAGTGATTCACGGCGATGCCGCCGATCGCGCACCAGTGCAGTTCGGCCCGCTCCGGTTTCATCCACGGCCCGTGGCACTTCGACCGTCACACCACTTCAGGGCGCGGATCGCCGACTGACCCGGCGTAGTAGAGCGGCAGGAAGGTCAGCCGCTGCTCGGGACGGTGAGAGTAGGTGCCCGAATAGAGGACAACGCCTTCCGCGCACTGGGGATAGGTCTCGAGAAACATGTGCAAGCTCCGCAGGCTGCCGCCCGCGCCAGACTTCACCTCGACCGGCACGACCTTCCCGCTGCGCACCGCCAGGTAGTCGACCTCCGCGTTGCTGTTCCGCGCTTCCCTCGCCCAGTAGAACAGCTCCGAGCTGTGGTTGGCGATCAACTCCTGGGCGACGAACTGCTCGGCCAGCTTTCCCCGGTACATGGCCAGCAGATCCTCTTCCCGCAACTCCAGGTCGACCGGCACCTGGCAGAGATTCTGAAGCAGACCGATGTCGAGCAAGGCTGCCTTGAACCGCTTGACGTTGACGCTGGCGCCGAGAGGAAGCCCCGGCGGGTTGCAGGAGGAGATCTTGTGGACCACCCGCGCCTTGCAGAGCAGGTCGAAGCCGCGGCGGTTGGTCGGCCCGGTGTGGCTGTCGTCAAGCCGGGTGTATTTGACCTGTTCGCCGACCTGACGTGCGACGCTCAGCAGCACCCTGTCGAGACAGGTGCGGTCAACCCGCGGCGTGTATTTGGCAAAGTCCTCGCGGTAGGAGCCGACGATTTCGGTCTGAGCTTTGAACGACTCCACCAGCGACTGCGTGTCGCGATACACCTGCACGCTCTCCGGCATGCCTCCCACGAAGAAGTAGGTCTTCAGCTCCCTTAACAGCTGCCGCTGGATGCCCTCGTCGATCTCCGAGGGGTGCCTCGCTGCCGATTCCGCCGCGACCTCGTTGCCAATCCCGAGCAGGTATTCCCGAAAAGTCATCGGATGGAGGTGGAGCTCTTGCACACGTCCGACCGGGACCGAGATCTCGCCGAGCGCAAACTCCAGCAACGAACCCGCAGCGACCACGTGCAGGTCGGGCATCTGCTCATAAAAGTAGCGCAGTGCCATAATGGCCCGCGGGCAAGCCTGGATCTCATCCAGAAAGAGGAGCGTTTTGCCGGGTACGATTCGCGTGCGGCTGTCCACTTCCAGATGCCGCAGGATCGCGTGGGGGTCGAGGTTGTCGCCAAAATAGACGTGTAGGTCGCGGCGCTTCTCCAGGTCGATCTTGACGATCGTTTCGAACATGCTCGCGGCGACGTGCTCGACCAGCCAGGTCTTGCCGACCTGCCGAGCCCCGCGGACGATCAACGGCTTCCGCCTCCGCGCGCCGACCCACTTCTCGAGCTGTTCCTTCGCAAAGCGATGCATGCGAGCCATCTCCCCGCCGGCCACGCTGAAGTTTTAGAAAGACAAGCCTCATTCTAACACGACATGCCCGGAATCCTACCGCATAACCGGTGGTTCGTGGCCTGCCTGGCCCCGCGGTCTCACACCCGCGTCTGCTGCCAGCGGCCGGCGAGGAAGCGGGCGAGGAAGAGCCCCCCGCGAAACCAGAGGTCGGCCTGCATCGCCAGCCAGCAGCCGGTGAGCC
>JAGYJY010000013.1 GCA_018401745.1 Pirellulales bacterium
CGGGTGAGCGGCTGGCTGTGTTTGTGGCATCAGCGGAGTCGAGGCCGTGAGCAGCCAGCCTGTGGAGGACCAGCGTGCCGCTGCCGGCGACGCGGGTGTGGCGACTGATCGAAGCTGCTGGTGGCTCGCCCTTGGTGGGGCGGCGACGATGGCAGCCTCCCAGCCGCCGCTCGACCTGTGGTGGCTCGCCTGGGTGGCGGCGGTGCCCTGGCTCTGGCTGGCACGGCAGTGCCGACCGTTTCACCGCCGCGAGTGGCTGGCTCTGTGGTGTGGCGGCGGACTCTACTGGCTTGCCGTGCTGCACTGGCTCCGGCTGCCCCACCCGGCGACGTCGATCGGCTGGGTTGTCCTCTCCGCCTACCTGGCGGGCTTCGTGCCCTTCTGGGTGGCAGCGACGCGGCGGCTTGTCAGCCATGCCCGGCTGCCGTTTGCCCTTGCGGCACCGCTGGCCTGGGTCGGCACGGAGCACCTGCGTGGCTGGCTCCTGGGCGGCTTCACCATGGGCGGCCTGTGCGACACGCAGGTGCACTGGCTCGCCGTGCTACAGACAGCCGATCTTTTTGGGGCGATCGGCCTCAGCGGCCTGGTGATGGCCGTGGCCGCCTGCCTGACCGCAGCGCTTGCCGAGCCTGCGGCAACGGGGCGGCGCGACCTGTGGCGGAGCCTGAGGCATGTGGCCACGGCCTGTGGTCTGATGCTCGCCTCCGTGGGCTACGGCCAGTGGCGGCTCGCGAGTGCGCCGGCTGCGGCAGCAAAGCCGCTGCGTGTGCTGCTCGTGCAGGGCTCGATCGACACCCAGCTCAAACAGGATCCCGGCGGGGCTCAGCGGGTCGCACGCGAGTATGACGACCTGACCATCGAGGGGCTGGCTGCTGGCGAGCCCCCCGATCTGATTGTCTGGCCGGAGACGATGTGGCGGTGGGGGCTGCTCGAGATCGACCCGGCAGAGGTGCTGCCAGAGGCGGTCGTGGAGCAGGCGCTGCGGACAGCGGATCGTGCGGAGGTCGATGCCGATCCGCAGCAGCGGCAGACCGCTGCCAGGGAGCAGCTCACCGCCGAGCGCCTTGAGCCGTTGGCAGCCTTCGCCCGCCGCTATGGCAGCACCTGGCTCGTGGGCCTCGACAAACAGGTGGTCACGCCGGCAGTGGCCACGGGCGTTCGCAACTACAACTGCGGCCTCTTCCTCGATCCCCAGGGCACTCCCCTGGGCTGCTACGAAAAGATGTATCCCGTGCTGTTCGGCGAATACGTGCCGCTGGCCGACCGTTTTCCCTGGCTCTACAACCTCACGCCACTCCCCGCCGGGCTGACCGCTGGCACGAGCCCGCTGGCTGTTGAGGTGGCGGGCTTCGAGGTGGCCGCCACCATCTGTTATGAGACAACCCTGCCGCGGGCCATCCGCATGATGGTGCGGAGCCTCGCCGAGCAGCGGAAGCGGCCTGATGTGATCGCCAACCTCACCAACGACGGCTGGTTTTGGGGCTCGAGCGAACTCGACATGCATCTCGCCGCGGCGGTGCTGCGGGCGGTTGAGGTGCGAACACCGATTGTGGTGGCCGCCAACACGGGGATTTCCGCCTGGATCGACGGTTCAGGCCGGGTGCGGCAACGAGGGCCCAAGCGAGCGACCGCAACGGTTCGGGCGGAAGTGATTCCCGACGGCCGTTGGAGTCCTTTTCTGGTTTGGGGAAGCGTGCCGACGGGGCTGGCTGGGCTGGCTGCGGCGTTTTTTGGCTTGGGGGGGCCGTGTGGCCGCGAAATCCTGCCGAATAATCGGTTTTTCTGGTGAGAAGGGCCGATGTGCGAGAGGTTGCGGGCAGCCGGCAATGTCTTCCAGACGCGTTGACCCCCCTGCCGATTGACAACTATGGTGGTCGCATGGGGCGGTCGACCTCGCAGCACCTGCCTGTGGTGAGCGCATGAATATTATTGGCAAAATCTTTGTTTTCGCTGTCTTCATCATGAGCCTGGTGTTCATGAGCTTTGGAGTGGCGCTGTATTCCACGCACACCAACTGGAAAGACGAGATCGTCAAGCCAGGTGGGCTCAACGACCAGCTGCAAAACGCTCGCAGGGAGGCCACCGAACTCCAAGCAGAGATCAACAAGCTGACCAACGACGTCAAAGAGTCGGAGGTGGCCCGCGACACGGTGATCGCCCAGATTCAGACGGCCCTTCGAGAGAAGAACGAGTCGCTGCAAGAACTTCGCAAGCGGGTCGATCAGCAGGAGCAGGATCGCAACGTGGCCCAGGACGAGCTCGCCTCGAAGAGCCGCGAACTTGAGCAGGCCACCGCTCAAGATCAACGACCTCCGCAACTCCATCAAGCAGCAGCAGCAGAACCTCGACGACCAGGTAAAGCGGACGGCCGACATGGCCGTCGAGCTGCACGAGAAGGAGTCGCAGCTTGTCATCGTCCGTGAGCGAAAGAGCCAGCTCGAAAAGCAGGTCGCCAATGCCCGCGTCTTGCTGCAGCAGGTGGGCCTGAATGTTGGCTCACTGCCCCGCGACCAGATGCCAGCGGTCGATGGCGTCGTCACGGCGGTGGGTCGTGATGCGATCGAGCTCTCACTCGGTGGCGACGACGGCCTGCAGCAGGGCCACGAACTTGAGGTCTATCGCGACGACACCTACCTCGGCCGCGTGCGAATTGTGACCGTTCGCCCCGACAAGGCTGTGGCGGAGGTGATGAAGGACTACAAGCGGGGGTTCATCCAGCGGGGCGACCGGGTGGCCTCTCGGCTCAAGGGCTGATCTCCGGTCCTGAACTTTCATCTCGAGGAAGTCATGGCAGACAAAGACGAATCTGATGCAGGCCCGCCGCCGATGAATGTGTACACGGCCATGCTGCTGCTGGCTTTTGTGGCCATCTCGGTCGGCTGCTTGATGCTGGCGCTTGACCTCAACTCAGTATGGCTTCGAGATTAAGCCGACGATGTGAGGTGGGGTCGCTCGGGGTGAGCCCAGGCCGATTCGCCGAGCGTTCGGGGTCGCTCGGGGTGAGCCCAAGCCGATTCGCCGAGCGTTCGGGGCCGCTCGGGGTGAGCCCAGGCCGATTCGCCGAGCGTTCGCTTCGCCATCCTGGCTTCGCTCACTCGTGCATTCTCGCTTTCGCCCTCCGGGCTGCGCTCGACTGCAAGGCCGGCTCATTCGGCCCGGGCTCACCCCTCGCTTACGGTTTGAGGACGGCCTGTCCGACGCTGCGCGTCGGTCTGCGGCCGGGGGGTGGGGGTGGCGCGGGATGGCTTCGGTGGCGCGCAAGCGGGACGGGTCCACGGGCCGCGCAGCGGCCTCGGCGAAGCCGAGGTGCCTTCGGCACCCGCGGACCCGTCCCGTTCACATCTCTAGCCTGCGAAGGCCAGGATGGCTTCACGGGCGTGAAGCGAGAGCGGCCGTCGGCCGGGCTTAGGCGGGGCTGCGATGGCTGCGGGGGAGCGACGTGAAAGGATCGTCGTCGCTGCCGGCAGGTCCGAAGGGGTCCTCGCTGGCAGGCTCGCTGCTGAAGGGGTCGTCTGAGCCAGGGGTGTCCTTCTCGGACGGTGGGGTGGCGAGGGGGTCGTCTTTGTCTGCGGGGGCCTTGAAGGGATCGTCGTCGATGGGCTGCGGGTCGATGTTGTCGTCCTTAGGGCCAGGCTCAGGCTGCGGTGGCGCGGGCACTTCTTCCTGCTGTGGGGCGGGCACCTCTTCCGCCATGATCGCCGTGGGAGCGAGCGAGGCGACGACGCCGTTGTGGGTGGCGAGGTAGAGGCGATCGGTGACGGTGTTGGTGATCGGCATCTGGAAGCGGCCGGGCTGCAGCGTGGCGAGCGAACGGCCGTCGGCAAGATCGATCAGCACGAGTCGACCGACCGGATCGAAGCACCAGGCCGTGCCGCCGCCAGCGGCGAGCAGCTGGAGAGGCTGATCCCGGCTCCAGAGGAGATCGCCGGTGGTCGCGGAGCGGGCTTCGATGCCCCAGGTGCCCAGCGACACCAGGAGAGTGTCGCCATCGATCAGGAGATCGCCCGAAGGCAGTTTGGGCAGGGCCACCCGCCAGCCGACCGTGAAGCCCGCCGAAGGATCGGAGTCGACCCGGATCAGGTCGCCGGAAGAGAGTGCCATCCAGATCGCGCCGTCTCGATGGACAAGATCGCCAGAGGCCTGGCTGCCGAGCCGCAGCTCGTGCCGCCGCCAGCCGTTGTCGAGATCGTTGAGCGTGACAAGCATGCCGTCCTCGCTGATCCAGCCGACAGAGAAGGGGGCGAGCCGATGGATTGCCTTGGCTCGCGATGTGCCGGCCTCAATCAGCAGCGGCTGCTCTTCTTCCAGCGCCGCTCGGCTGCGGCCCAGCTTGGCGGCTTCGATAGCTGCCGCATCGTCGGTCGACTGCGAGGCCGCGCGAATCATCGAGAGCGGTCGGCCTGTCGGATAGGCGGTGATCCGCAGGATCCGCAGCGGTCCGTAGGGCACGTAGACCCAGTTGTCGCCTTCGACGGCAGGGGCGATCGGCATCCGGCCGAGGCGGTCGGCCCACAGTCGGTCGCCACTGGCACGGTCGAACCCGTAGACATTGCTGCCGCGGGTGGCGAGCACGAGCGAAGGACCAATGCTCGCGGGCAGCCCGGGGTCGGTCGCATGGCCGATCCGCTGGCTCCAGGAGAGCGTGCCGGCGAGGGGAGCGCTGCCCTCGTGGTAGGCATGAACCCGGCCGTCACCGGTGGTCGCCACCACCAGCGAGTCGCTGATGCTCAGCGATTCCAGCCGCGTGCGGTCGGTGTCGAACGGCAGCTGCACCACCCAGTTGAGATGCCAGCCGCTCGCCGCGGCCAGTCTCTCGGCAACGCAGATATCGCCGCCTCGGGCGGATGGCGTGATCGTTGCGAGCATCAGGGCCACCAGGCGTGTCCGCGGGCCCAGGATCTTCGAGAACGACAGGTTCATGGCTTGTTTCCCGGAAGGAGCGTCTCTGCTTCAAACATCCCCCACGAAACGATACCTTCAAACTTGTACAGACTGAAAAACATGACCGCCTGAAACGGTCATGACGATTAAAGCGAGTGAGAGGTGCGGTCGGTGTCGAGCCAGCCGCGGAGGCAGCCGGCCCGATGACAACAGCGGACGCAGCGCAACCGACCCACGACCCTGCAGCGACCCTGCTGGGCTACCTCAACTTCTCCTCCGGGGCGTTTGACCCCACAGTCTGGCAGGCGATGAACGAGCTCTTTGCTCAGGTTGAGCCCCAGGGCGACTCGGGGGCCGCAGCAGCGATCGCTGCCGGCACCGAGGAGCAGACGGATGCCGCCGCGGCGGTGGCTGCGGTGCTCACGAAGCGACTTGCTGCGCTGGAGCGAGAAGCGCCCGCGTTTCGCAACGCGGCCCAGGCGAAGCAGGTGCTTTCACTGACCTTTGAGCAGTTTCCGGCTGCGTACCGGGCGTTTCACCAGGATCTGCTCGAACACCAGCCGCCTGGTTCGTTGGAGCGGCCCTTCCTGATGGCCGCTGCGGCCCAGGCTGTGCTCGCCACGGGCGGGCCCTTCGATGATCCGCAGCCGCTGCTGGAGCGGGCGATTGACTCGCTCAACGATTACGTCGGCTGGCGGCCGGTCGCGGTGTTGGAAAACGAGCGGCTCTCCGAACCCTATCCGCACGAGCGGGTGCGGCCGCTGCCGCTGTTTGTGGCGGGCGCGGGTGTCGCTCACGGCCGCTACGCCAAGCTGGTCGCAGGGGCGCTCGAGATTCTCGGGCAGGCGCCGCAGTCCCTGGCCAATCAGGCCGACTTCGACCTGGCCATGCTCGAGGAGCTTGCTGTCGATCCACGGGCCTTCGACTTCCTGCATCCGGCTGCCAGCCGGCCCAACTATCTCTTCGGCCTCTGGGACCCAGACCGCATCGATAGCCGAGGCTGGTATCGGCGGCTGGTGGTGCAGCAGGCAACGCTCGAGGGAATCCGCTCCTGGTCGCAGCAGCCAGGAGCACCGCCCGACGAGCGGCTCCACGAGGCTTCGGCGGTGCTTGCCGGGGTGTTGCTGATGGCAGCCGGGCTCTCAGGCCATGGCCCGGGAGCGCTCCAGGCAGGCCTCCCGTTGTCGCAGCTGCTGCCCAAGATCGCCGGCTATCGCGACGAGTTTTACCGCTGGCTGATGACAACGCTTCCGTCGGACCATCGCCAGCGGCTCGAGGACGAGATGGAGCGGCTGCGGCAGCCCTTCGGGGGTGTCCGCCGCTACATCAACACCACGCTCGCCGCTGCCCGAGCGCGGCAGGTGGAGAGCGTGTCGCTGGCGTCGGTGTTCGCTCGGCTGGGCCGCCGCGAGGCTGCCGAGCGGATGGCCCGGCGAGTGCCGGCGACGTCGGCGCGAATGGCTTCCCGCGTGATGAGCCGCACCGTGGCGGCCGAGGAGGCGGTGGCGCGGAGCGAGGTGGCCAAGGCCCTCGACCTGCTCGCCGAGGCCACCGATCTGCTGTTTCGGGCTGTGGCCTGCGGGGCAGCGGTCGACCCTTGGAACATTCTCGGGCTGGGTGGCCAGTTTCCGCTGCACGACCCAGGCGGCGAGAGCTTGCCCGATCCTCGCGTGGAAGACCTGGTGTCGATGACGGCGGCGGTCCTGGAAGGCACGGCGGCAGCCTGGCGGACGGCGGCGCTGGCTGGAAAGGCCGATCTTGCCGCCCGTGCTGAGGGGGCCCTGGAGCGGCTGGCTGGCTGGTGGGACCGCCACGCCACCACGACCGTCTCTGGCGTGTCGCACCTCTCAGGGCGTGAGGTACTTGATTCAACGCGGGATGTGATTCGTGCCCTTGAGCAGCGGCGGGCGGCTGGCCCTGAACCGCCGTCGCCCGGCTTTTGGCGAAAGGCGGTGGCCGATTTTTCCTCGACCCGCAGCCATGCCGAGGCGGCGACCGCCCTGATTCGCGAGGGCGACCTCGATGCTGCGATGGGCCTGATCGTGCACTGGGCATCGCTTCTGGAGGGAGATCTCCTGGCCCGCAGCGGTGACGAGTGGCTGCATGCTGCCGAAGCGTGGCTGGCTGCAGCGATCGAAGACCCCTCGCCATCGTCGCGGAACCGGCAACGTCGGTTTCTGGAGCTGGTGGAAGCCAACACCTCAGGCATTGCCGACTTTGTCGACCTTGCAGTGGGGGATCGCGGCGCAGCGGGCGGACCCGGGGGCCGCCGGTCTGACGACGACGATGGCGACGTCGACGAGAGCGTTGCCGCAGCGTATGAGACGATGGTCTGGCGAGATTCCGCCGATGATGGTGTCGATGGCGGCATGCTCGAGGCGGGCTCGGGTGGCAACGACGAGATCGGCCTGTTTGAGGAGATCGAAGAGGCTGCCGAGTTTCTCGCCGGCGTTGCCAGGCTTGCCCGCACGGTGGTGATTGCCTGGTGCCACCAGACGGCCAACGACGCGGTCTCGATTCCTCCGCCCGAGCGCGACTCCGTTGCCGGCTGGCGGCATGTCTTTCGGCGAATCCGCAACTCGATGGTGCGGGCGGCCGCCTCGATTAGCGAGCGGACCGGCAACGGCGGGCCAATGCTCTCAGCTGGCGACGAGGATCGGCTGCGGCTGGCGGCCGACGCGGCAGCTGAGCGGCTGCTGGAATCGGCGGTGCAGCTCTCGGAAACCCTCTGGATGCTGGCGGCCCATCGGGCGATCGCTGACGGTCGCAGTGAGGTGTCGCGATCGGGAAGGGGAGCGGTCGGTGTGTTGTTTGCCGCGATGCTCACTGGTGATGTCGACGCGACCAGGGCGGCGCTCGAGCATGTGCTGCAGCAGCTGCTGGGGCGGCGGGTGCTCTACGTGCCGCTGTCGCGTGGCGGCCGGCCGGACAAAATCGTGGCCGCGCGGCGACGGGAGCGGCTGCTGGAGAGGCTCGCCTCGAGCCTGCCGCGGCTGGGCCTGGTGCAGGAGACAATCCAGATCGTGCGGCTCGCAAAGTCGCTGGAGCGGCACCGCCCCCCAGGGGCTGCCAGTGTCAGTGAGTTTGACCGCGTGTTTGAGGCGGCTACGACGTCGCTGGTGGAGCGGATCTGCGAATCGGCAGGCGGCGGTGACGGATCGACCGAAGAACGGAATCAGCGGATTCTCGAAGGCGTGTCGCAGCTGGTGCCAATGCTGCTCGAAACCTGGATGACCCATGCCAGGCAGCTGCGGCTGTCGGTGCTCGAGCGGATGCGGGACGACAAGGTCTACGCGATCATCCGCGACTTCGTGGAGCGATACGGCGGCGGGCTGTTTACGCAGCACCTGATGGCCCCGACCTCGCTACGGGGCATCCTCCGCCGGGGTGTGCGGCCCTGGCTCGAGGGGCTGCTGGAGAAGTCGGCGTATGACCCTGACTTTGAGCAGCCGCCGCTGCTTGCCGCGATCGCCTCCGGCGAGGTGCCGCTGCGGCATGCTGCGGCCCGCGTACGGCTGGTGCTGGAAAGCATCGCGGAAAACCATGCGGAGTATCGCGACTGGAACTCCACCACGTCACAGTCGGATCGCGGCGAGTATCTCCATATCCTGCTCGACTTCCTCCGCATCAAGGCGGAGTATGACCGCATCAGCTGGACGCTGCGGCCGGTGGGAATGGCCCACCGCGTGCTCGCCCGCCGCGGCGAGACGGAAGCGGCCGCCGCCTGGCGGAGCCGCATGCGGGAAGAGACCGCTGCCACGTCGGAGGGCCTCAAGCGACGGCTGGCCGAGATCGAATCCACCTGGGGCCTGCGGCTGGCGAGTGTGGCCGACTGCGTGCAACGACCGTTCACCGCGGTGCTTGAGCAGGATGAGCTGGAGTCGCTGGTGGAGCCGGCTGTGCTGGAGCTGCGGGCTGGCGGGCCAACGCCAGTAGCCGATGCCCTCGAGCAGCGGGCGGAGAGTTTTCTCGGGCTGGCAGCGGGGTCGGGGGTGGAGGTGCCAGAATGGCTTGAGCAGCTCGGGCGATGTATCGACGCTGCGATCGAACATCGCGTGGAGGTTTCACCCGTCGGCCGCCTGCCCGACGCCATCGCCTGGCAGCCGATCGAGTGGCAGGCCTTACAAGACATGCTCGCCCCCGAAGCCGCCGGCGACTGAGAGCCGTTTTTCCCCAAAGCCCCCACATATCTGATGTCCCGGCCTGACGCTGTGCCCGACGGTCTTCCTTCGGCTGAGAGTTTGTTGAAGAAGCCGCCGCGGCTCTCAGTCTGGCTGGCGGGCCAGATCGACTTCGAGGTCTATCTCAAGCTGGCCGAACGGCTGGCCTGGGAGGCGTCGGAGCCGGAGGGCCGCGGGCCGACGCTCCTGATCTGTGAGCATGCCGATGTGATCACGATGGGCAGGCTCGCGTCTCGACGGGATGTGCAGCTCACCGATGAGGAGCTCACGCGGATGGGCGTTCGGCTGCGGTTTGTGGGGCGGGGCGGCGGGGCGGTGCCGCACACCGCGGGGCAGGTGGCGGCCTGCCTCTTTGCCCGGCTGACCGATCTGGGGCTCGGGGAGCAGGATGTCGCAGCCTATGTCGACCGCTTTGAAGGTGGGCTGGCGGCCGCGGTGGCGGCCATGAAGTGCCGGGCGAGGCGGATATCTGGAGTACCGGGCGTGTTTGGCGGCAGTGGGCAGCTGGCGGCCCTGGGGATTGCCGTGCGTCGCGGGGTCGTGTCGCACGGCGGGTATGTGAATGTCTCCACGCCGACAGCGGTCTACCGAAAGGTGCAGACCACCGCTGAGGGCGGGATGGGATCGATCGAGGCCGACCGCCGTCGCCGAACGGCCCCCACTGAAGCCCGCTCGCTGATCGTGCAGCAGCTCGCGGCGGCCTTCAATGCCGAGGTCGTCAGTCTACAATCAGGTATTCCTGGCGAGTTCGCCGGAGGTCGTCCCCATTCCCCGCACGCTGCGAGACGTCATGTCGGCTGAGCACCTCTCCTCCCTCCCGATTCTCTCGCTCGACACAGCCTCAGAGGGAGGCGGCTGCAGCAGCCCGCCCCTGCCAGCCACGCGTCGGCTGCCCCCTGGCTGCGGCGAAACCTCGAGCCGGGCGGGGGTCACGGCGAGACGGCCCGGCTCGTTGAGGAGCTCGGCCTGGAGACGGTCTGCTCGTCGGCGAAGTGCCCCAACCGGCTGGAGTGCTGGTCGGCGCGGACGGCCACCTTCATGATTCTGGGCAACGTCTGCACGCGGCCCTGCGGCTTCTGCTCCGTCCCGAAAGGGAAGACCGAAGAGCTTGAAGCCGATGAGCCCGAGCGAGTCGCGGAAGCCGCCAAGCGGCTGGGGCTGGCCCACGTGGTGATCACAAGCGTCACCCGCGACGATCTCGCCGACGGCGGCGCCGAGCACTTCGCCCGCACGATTGCCGCGGTCCGTGACGAGAGTGGCGCCGTGGTGGAGGTGCTCGTGCCCGACTTCCTCGGCAAGCCGGGGGCACTGGAGACCGTGATGGCCGCCAGGCCGGACGTGTTCAACCACAACACCGAGACCGTGCCGCGACTGTATCGCGAGGTGCGGGGCCGCAAGAGCCGCTATCCATGGACGCTGCAGCTCTTGGCTGATGCCAAGCGGCTGATGCCTGAGGTGAAGACCAAGAGCGGGCTGATGCTGGGTCTCGGTGAGACCCGCGACGAGCTGCTTGAGGTGTTTGCCGACCTGCTGGACCACAAGGTCGACTTCCTCACGCTCGGCCAGTATCTCCAGCCCACGCTCGATTCGCTGCCGGTCGACCGCTACGTGCCGCCGGAGGAGTTTGACGAGCTTGGCAGCCTCGCCCGCGAGATGGGCTTTGCCAATGTTGCCTCGGGGCCACTCGTCCGCTCGAGCTACCACGCGCGCGAGATGCACGAGGGGGCGTAGTCTTGCGGCGGCTGCCTATTCGCCGTCTTCGAGGCCGTGCTCGGTGAGCTTCTTGCGGAGGGTGTTGCGGTTGATGCCCAGCCGGGCGGCCGCTTTGAGCTGCACGCCTCGACAGGCCGCAAGCATCTGAGAGATCAGCTCTCGCTCGACGCGGCTGACCACCCGCTCGAAGAGGTTGGCGTCGTCTTCGGCGGCGGTCGTCATGCCCTGTTCGACGAGCTCGCGAGCGAGGCTATCGAGGTCGCCACCTCGGCCGGGCACGGCCGGCCCGACCGTTTCACCGCGGATCGTGGGAGGCAGCAGGGCCAGGTCGATCTCATCGCCTGTGGCCAGCACGACGCACCGCTCGATCACGTTTTGCAGCTCGCGGACGTTGCCTGGCCAGTGATACTTCACCAGGGCGTCGAGGGCATCCTTGTGGATATGCGTCACGAAGCGATCGTTCTCCTCGTTGTAGATCTCGAGGAAGTGGCTCGCCAGCTGCGGGATGTCTTCGCGGCGGGCCCGCAGCGGCGGCAGATAGATCGGGACCACGTTGAGTCGGTAGTAGAGGTCTTCACGAAACCGCTCGCAGGCAACTTCATCGAGCAGCTCGCGGTTGCTGGCGGCGATCACGCGGGTGTCGACGCGAATCGTCTCGGTGTCACCCACCCGTTCAAACTCCCGCTCCTGGAGCACCCGCAGAAGTTTGACCTGCAGCTGGGGCGAGGTGGAGTTGATTTCGTCGAGGAAGATCGTGCCGGTGTGGGCGGCTTCAAAGCGTCCGGCCCGGTTGGCCACCGCGCCGGTGAACGAGCCGCGGACATGGCCGAAGAGCTCGCTCTCCAGCAGGCTCTCTGAGAGAGCGCCACAGTTGACGCGCACAAAGGGGCCGCTGCCCCGTGGGGAAAGCTCGTGGATCGCTCGGGCGATCACCTCCTTGCCGGTGCCCGTCTCGCCGGTGAGCAGCACCGAGGCATTCGACGCCGCCACCTGCCGTGTCAGCCCATAGACCTGCTGCATCGCCTGCCCAGTGCCGATGATGCCCTTGATCGGCGGCGTTGCAGCGGTGTCGTCAGTGGAGTTGCGGAGCATCGGGCGTTGGTGACTGTCGGCGGAGAACCGCCGGCAGCCGGTGGAGCAGGATGGATGTGTCAGCGACGCTGAGGGGCGGTCGAGCCGTCCTTCGCATCATCAGCTGCGGCGGCGACGATCGGGTCGATCGACGCAAGCACCTCCAGCACGGCCCGGCGGACCGGATCCGTGGCTCCATTGTACCGACGCAAAAACCCCGCCACCGTGGCATCGTCAAGCAGAATGCCAAAAGCGTCGATGCTCGCATCGAGGCCGGCCGCCGCCGCCTTCCGCAGGGCGTCGGCCTCAACAGGACGGCAGGCCGTTTCCGCCAGGGCTCGCTGGGCCGCTTTCGTGTCGCTGGCGGCGAGCATCGCGATGCAGGCGGCCGCATGCTGGCGTCTGGCCAGCAGCCGGATCACGGTGGCCTCGGCCGAGTCCACATCGATTCCCCGCCGGGCGAGGGTGGCGAGCTGTTCGACGGCCTTGGCCCCACGATTCAGGCGGGCTGCGGCAAGTTTTGAGCGGCGGGCCGGCAGCAGCAGGGATTCGCGGTCGATGCGGTTGAGCATGCTGCCCAGCCGCGCCTCGGCCAACGGCTCACCCGTGTCGGGGGAAATCTCAGCCTCAAACAGCGAGGGCAGCCGGTCGGTGAGGGTCACCCAGTAGAGGCCCTGGCCCTCAAAGCCCGACAGCCGCTGCTGGAGCTGCTGGCGAAACGCGGCAGTCCCCGCATCGTCACCGGGATCGATGGCGATCAAGACGGCGATCGGCTCGTCTGCGGGAATCGTGCGGATCAGCTGGGCCACCTCGAGGGCCTCGGGATCACCCAGCCTCGCCGAGAGCATCACCAGGCGGGTGTCGCAGTGATTGGCGGCAGGGATGACATCGACACCACGGGAGGCCAGTTCGGCCCGGAAGCCATACTGGGCCAGGTACGACTCGAGATGCACCGCAACAGCCTGCTGTGGGTGCGCGATCACCACCCGATCGGCAGCTGAGGAGTTGGCGCAGAAAGCGAGCGTCTCCACGACCCGGCTGATCTCGGGGAATGCCGAGTCGGTCAGGCTGACCAGCGCCGTGGCTGCCTGGTAACGCAGTTCGAGGTCGGGGCTTGCGAGCAGCGGCAGCATCGCTTCGCGTAGGGGTTTGGGGAGTGACGTGTTGTCGCTGGCCGCCGGCGGGTTGCCGCTGCGATCCACGATGCCTCGCACGGCAGCGGCAGCGGCGTTGTGCAGGCCGCGGGCAGCGGCCTCGTCGATCACGTCGGCGATCAGCTGCGGATCGAAGCCGTCGGGGCCTTCCAGGAAGGTGCGGATGGCAGCGAGCCCCTGGGGATCGCTCGGACTGTGGGAGAGCGACACCATCTCCAGCTGGGCAAGAATCGCCAGGCGAAGCGGCAGCGGGTCGTCGGTCGCCAGGGCCATCAGGTCGCGCGAGAGGTGGGCGGCCTGCAGCCCACGCAGGAAGCGGCGGCTGAAACGGCTCTGCACGATGGTGTTGTTCCCAGCGTCAAACAGCGTGGCGGCGGCCAGGAGCTCCGGGTCGCCGCCTCGCTCGGCAGGTGGCAGCGTGGCGATGACGAGGGGTTCGTCGGCGGTCAGGTCGGGCGAGCCTTCGCCATCGAGCTCGATGCCCTCTGGCAGGAGTGCCTGCGGTGTGAGTAGCCTTTCCAGGCGGTCGGTCAGCCGGCCCACAGCCTGGGTCCGGCTTGGCAGTCGCGATGCGGTGCCACCAGTGAGCTGCCGATAGGTTTCGGTGGCGGCCTGCACCACGTCTGGCGGCGAGTCGATCACGAGCATCGGGGCGAGCAGGAAGTCGACCTCGCTGCGAGACCCACAGGCCGAGAGCCCGCGGATGACCCCTGGCCAGCGGGCGAGATCGCCGCTGCCGAGCCAGGTGAGCAGTGGCTGGCGGGCCGAGCTGCCGAGTTCGTTGATCAGCCTCCAAGCGAGGGCCCGACCGAGGCGGGCCGGCTCGTTGTCGGGCTCGGGGCGATTGAGGATGTCGACGGCTGCGGGGAGCGCCTGAATGCCCGCCCGCGAGAGCTGATCGAAGGCACGGCTGCGGGCAGCGGAGGAGGGGTCGGAGAGCCCTGCAGCAGCGGCCGAGAGCCAGGCCGGATCCCGGTAGCGACGAACGGACGCCTGCTGAATCGCATCAATGACCGTCACGGCCTCGGCATCCCGGGCCCCGAGTCGCCGCTTGGTGCGGACGAGGCCGACCGGATCGAGGTCGGCGAGATCGGCGAGCACGGCCTCCCGCTCTTCCCCCATGCCCGCCACCAGCTCCACAAACTCAGCCAGGAATCGGCTGGCCACGTCATAGGCGTCGACGTCGCTGGCGATGATCACTGCCTCAAGCAGCTCTGCCGGTGTGGTTCGCGGCTCTGACTCCAGGGAGTCGATCACCGCTCTGGCAAGCGGATCCTGCGGCTCAGCGGCCGGCAGGAGGCTGGGCAAAAGGAGAGCGGCGACAAGGGCTGCCACGGTCGACAGGCGGCCCGCCAGCGGCAGCCTGCGGCGGAAGCCACTGCCAGCGAAGTGGCGTGACTGTGGAGAAGGAGACTTGAGGAGAAGGACAGGCATCCATGCGTTCGTCCATCATCGTGAGGGGTTGGGTTGTCAGCTGCTCGTGGCTCCTTTGTCCGCGAGCGTCTCCTGCCAGCGAGCCAGCTGGTGGGCCACCTGCGATGGAGCGGTTGAGCCGTAGCTCTGCATCCGCGCCACGGCCTGGGCAGGCCCGAGGGCGTCTCGCACCGCCGGCGTAAAGGCCGGCGAAGCGGCTTTGCATTCATCATCGGAAAGGTCGGAGAGGGCCACGCCGCGGTCCATGGCGGCGCGGACAAGCTTGCCGACGGTTTCATGGGCCGTTCGCTGGGGCACGCCCTCGGCGATCAGGGCCTCCATCAGGCTGGTGGCATCGAGGTGGCCGCGATGGATGCCGGCGGCGATCCGTTCACGGTTGAACCGGGTGCCGGCCACCAGGGGCACTGCGATGCCAAGCACGGCCTCGAGCGTGTCGATCGAGTCGAAGATCGGCTCCTTGTCTTCCTGCAGGTCGCGGTTGTAGGCCGTCGGCAGGCCCTTCAGCAGCACCAGCAGGGCCTGCAGATTGCCGACCAGCCGGGCCGACTTGCCGCGGGAGAGCTCAAGGGCGTCGGGATTGATCTTCTGCGGCATGATCGAGCTGCCGGTGCAGAAGTTTTCCGGCAGCAGCAGGAAGCCAAACTCCTCGCTGCTGTAGAGGATCCACTCCTCAGCCCACTGCGAGAGATGGATGCCAGCTAGGGCGATGGTGAAAGCCAGCTCGCAGACGAAGTCGCGGTCGCTGGCGGCATCGAGGCTGTTGGGCATCACGCTGTCGAAGCCGAGAGTCCTGGCCACCTGCTCGCGGTCGATCGGCAGGCTGCTGCCGGCGAGCCGCTGCCGAGCCGAGTGGCAGACGATTGACCCGTTTGCGGCAGTCGGCGAGCCGTTCGCGGTCGCGGTCGAGTTTCTCGCACCAGCCGAGGAGCTGATGGGCAGCAAGCACCGGCTGGGCGCGGCGGAGGTGGGTGTAGGCGGGGATCACGAGAGCCTTCTCCCGCTCAGCCAGCTCGAGAAACGACCGCTGCAACTCCCGCAGACCAGCGTCGAGTCGATCGATCGCCCGGCGGCAGAAGAGCCGCAGGTCGGTGGCCACCTGATCGTTGCGGCTGCGGGCGGTGTGCAGCTTGCGGCCGGCATCGCCAATCCGCTCAGTGAGCACCGCCTCGATGTTGAGATGGATGTCTTCGCGAGCTGTGGAGAAAGGAAAGCGGCCCTCAGCGATCTCGCGGCCAATCTCGGCCAGCGCCGTCACGATCTGCTCAGCCTCGTCGGCGGAGATGATGCCGCAGGCGGCAAGCATCGTGGCATGGGCTGTGGAGCCGGCGATGTCGTCCTCGGCGAGGCGACAGTCGTAGGAAACGCTCTCGGAGAACGCCTCCATCCGCTCATCGGTGGGTACGGAAAACACGCCGCCCCACGCCTTGGCCGGTCCTGGGCCGTCGTGCACCACTTGCCTCACTCTCTGGATATCGACAGATTTCCACCGCAGTTCCCTAGTTTGTAGTGTTCCCAGGGGGCTGAAAAAAGGTGAAAATCCCGCATGTTCCCTGAGGATTGCCGCTCGAAATGCCGACGGGGGCTCGCCCGGCAGGGGCTTCCCGGAGAGAATCGACCGGTCCCTGCTGCTGCCTCAGGCCTCTCATGCTCTCCCCCGACGACGTTCTCGCTGCCGACGGCCGGCTTGCCGCGCGTCTGACCGGCTGGGAGTCGCGGCCGCAGCAGCTGGCGATGGCCCGGGCAGTGGAGGCGGCGATTCGCGAGCGGAGGCATCTGCTCTGTGAGGCAGGGACGGGAGTGGGGAAGAGCCTGGCCTACCTCGTGCCGGCGGTGCTGGCCGTGACCGCCGATCAGGAGCCCGACGCCCCAAAGCTGCCGGCGGCTGACGACGACGATCCTTTCGCCCAGCCACCTCCCGGGGCCAGGCCGCGGCGGGTGGTGATCTCGACCAACACGATCGCCCTGCAGGAGCAGCTCGTTGGCAAGGATGTGCCGCTGGTGGCCTCGGTGATGCCACGGGAGTTTTCCGCGGTGCTCGCCAAAGGCCGGGGCAACTATGTCAGCCTGCGGCGGCTGGAGGTGGCCCAGCAGCGTGCCGGAAGCCTGTTTCGAGACGATGCTGAGGTGGCGGAGCTGCAGCGGATCGCTGGCTGGGCCAAGACCACTCTCGATGGGTCTCGGGCCGACCTCCCGATGGTGCCCCTGCCTGGCGTGTGGGATGAGGTGCAGAGCGACTCGGCCAACTGCATGGGCCGGGCCTGCCCGCACCACCAGCAGTGCCACTACATGACGGCCCGCCGGCGGCTGGCGGGCGCGCATGTCGTGATCGTCAACCACGCCCTCTTCTTCTCCGACCTCGCCCTGCGCCGCGGTGGAGCGAGCCTGCTTCCGGCCTACGACATCGTGGTGCTCGATGAGGCCCACACGATCGAAGCGGTGGCGAGCGAGCACCTCGGGATCGGGCTCTCCAACGTCGCCATCGAGCGGGTGCTGGCCACGCTCTACAACGACCGCAGCCACCGCGGGCTGCTCGTGCACTACAAGCTTGAAGCCCTGGCCCACGAGGTGACGCGATGCCGGATCGCGGCGGAGGCCTTCTTTGATCAGCTGCTCGATGCCGCGGCTGCAGGAGACCGCCGGCAGCAGGCTGGGGGGCTGTGGCGGGTCGACAAGCCGGGCCTGATCCCCGACACCCTTGGCGATGCCCTTGCGTCGCTCTCCAAGAAGATTCGCAACGCCGCCGATGGCGTCTCAGCCGAAGCCGAACGGCAGGATTTCCATGCCGCCGCCGACCGGCTTGCCGGTAGCGCCGGGTCGATTCAGACCTGGCTTGAGCAGGGGCTGCCGGGGAGCGTGTGGTGGGTGGAGGCGGCCCGCGGTCGTCGTGGCCGGCGTCGGATTCGTCTGGCGAGCGCCCCAGTGGATGTGGGCGAGACGCTCCGCAAAGAGCTCTTTGGCCGGGTGGGCACGGTGATTCTCTCCAGCGCCACGCTTTCCACCGGTGGCCCTGGTGGCCGCAGCGAGAGCAGCGGCGAGGCGGAGTTTGATCTCGACGGGAATCCGCTCAGCTCACAGACGGGCACGCGGGGCGACGACGCCTTCGCCTATGCCCGCGGCCGGCTGGGACTTGCTGCCGCGGAGGGTGTGCAGTTTGGCAGCCCCTTCGACTACCAGCGGCAGGTCGAGCTGGTGGTGGTCGAGGGCATGCCCGATCCTGCGGAGAAGGCCGCCTACGAACGGCGGAGCCTGGAGATGATCCGCCGCTATCTCGCCGAGACTGACGGCAGAGCCCTGGTGCTCTTCACCAGCCACGAGGCGCTCGCCCATGCCGCCCGCGAGCTGGCCGGCTGGTGCGGCGGACGGGGCTACCGGCTTGTCAGCCAGGCCGACGGCCTGCCCAAGTCGCGGATGCTGGAACTGTTTCGCGAGGGCCCCAAGGGCGTGCTGCTGGGAGCCGACTCCTTCTGGCAGGGCATCGACCTGCCGGGGGAGCAGCTGGTCAACGTGATCATCACGCGGCTGCCCTTTGCCGTGCCCGACCGGCCGCTCGTCGCCGCGCGGATTGAGGCCATCCGCGAGGCTGGTGGCAATCCCTTCTTTGAGTTCCAGCTGCCCGAGGCGGTGATCAAGCTCAAGCAGGGCTTCGGCAGGCTCGTGCGGCGTCGCGACGATCATGGCATCGTGGTGATCCTCGATCCCCGCGTGCGGACGAAGGCCTACGGCCGGCATGTGCTTGAGAGCCTGCCGCCGGCGCGGCTGCGGGTCGATTCGGTCGATGGCAAGGCGGCGGCCTGGAGCTAACCGGCCGGGCTCACTGCGGGATGGGGTCGCCGCGGCGGACGGTGGCTCCCTCCCAGATCGCCTCGTCGTTGGCCGGATCGTAGGTCAGCACGCGGTGGGCGCTGCCGGGGGCTGGAGGCACATCGACCTTGGGCAGCCAGCGGCGGTGCTCGGCCAGCACCTCGGCCAGGCTCGGCTCCGCGGAGAGGTTTCGCCACTCGTGGGGATCGGCCTGCAGGTCGTAGAGCTCTTCGCTGCCATCGGCATACTGGATGAACCGCCACCGCTCGCTGCGGACGGCGTGGTTGCCCTGGTTGTGGCTGGTGATCGCTGGCCGCACTCGAGGTATGTCGGCATCGGCCAGCTGAGGACGCAGGCTGATTCCCTCGAGGTCGGTGCGGGGCGAGAGGCCTGCCAGGTCAATCAGCGTGGGATAGATGTCGAGCAGCTCCGCCGGCTGGCTGCACCGCTGACCGGCCGACACGCCCGGCCCGGCGAAGATCAGGGGCACCTTTGTGCCGCGGTCCCAGAGGGTGTTCTTGCCGGTGATCGCCTTCTCGCCGAGGTGCCAGCCATGATCGCCCCAGACGACGACGATCGTGTTGTCGGCGAGGCCTGCTTCCTCAAGGGCGGCGAGCAGTCGCCCGATCTGGGCATCGACAAAGCTCGTGCAGGCAAGGTAGCTCCGCACCAGGTTTCGCCACTGGTTGTTCTCCTCGAGCCACGCCAGCCGCGGCTCCGGCAGCGACCAGTGGAGGTACCAGGAGAACCGCGGGGTGTCGCTGCGGTCGTCGGCCAGGAAGGGGGGCAGCACCGAGTCGTCGTCGGGGTAGAGGTCAAACCACTGCTGCGTGGCGTAGCAGGGCACATGCGGTAGGAAGAAGCCAGCCGCCAGGAAGAAGGGCTTGTCCCTGGGGGCATTCTTGATCTGCTCGACGGTCCAGCTCGCGACCTTGTAGTCGCCCTTGGAGCTGTCGTCGTTGTCGGGCGGCCAGACACCCCAGTCCATCAGCGGATGGTTGCCCATCGGCGTGGGTGGGATCAGCTTCTTTGGCGGCGTGCTGCCCACGCCGCCAAAGGGGGCGGTCAGCTGAAACTCGGGTGGGCGGTCGGCCGCGGGTGTGCCGGGCTTGGGCCGTGGCCCGGTGCCGCCGTGGTAGATCTTGCCGGTGGCGGCGGTGTGGTAGCCGTGGGCAGCGAAGTGTTGTGGCAGCGCGACGCGGTCGGACCACTCTGGCAGCGTGCGAAACCAGGGAGCGAGGCCGTAGACGCCGGTGGTCGTGGGCCGCAGGCCGAGCATCAGGCTTGTCCGCGATGGATTGCACAGCGGCGCCTGGCAGTGGGCATTGAGGAAGGTCGTGCCGCGGGCGGCGAGGGCATCGAGGTGCGGGGTCTTGGCCAGCGGGTGGCCGCCGAGGTGGCCGATCCAGTCGTTCTGGTCGTCGATCGCGATGAACAGCACGTTGGGCCGCTCGGAGGTCTTGCCAGCAGCGAGCGGCCCGGCCATCGGCGGCGTCTCGTAGAAGCGGCCGTCGTCGAGCAGACGCGGGTCGGCCGTCCGCTTCAGCTCTGCCATCAGCCGGCCCTCGAGCGTCTGCCGCAGCGTGGCCTTTGCGGGATCCTCGGCGAGGTTGTTCATCTCTTCGGGATCGCTCTGCAGATCGTAGAGCTCCACCTGCGGCCGCTTGCCGTAGACCTTGTCGAAATGGGCCTGCCAACGCTCGGTGTTTCGTGCGCCGACGAGCCAGGCCTTCGTGGGGCCAGCATCTTCGTCGGGGAGCGTGGCACGGGTGTTGTTTTCCAGTTCATCAGCCGTTGGCTCAGGGCCGTCGTCCAGGCGGTAGGGATCACCCAGCGGCCAGCGGTCGGGCCGGAAGTTGTGGATCAACACGTGTGCATGCGTGCGGATCGCCCGCTGCGGGTAGGGGGTGAAATCGCTGCGGGCGTTTTCCACATGCCGCTCACGTCCGGTGAAGACATGCGTGCGGCTCGGGTCGACCTGCCCGCTCTTCTGTGAGGCGAGCACATTCCAGAGCGAGCGGCCGGTCATCGAGCGTGGGGTTTCCAGCCCGGCCGCCTCCAGGAAGGTGGGCGCGAGGTCGATCAGGCTCACCATGTCGTCCACCACGCGGCCACCTGTGACACCAGGGCCCGTGATCGACAGGCAGACGCCGGTGCCGAAGTCGTAGAGGTTGCACTTGCCATGCGGAAAGCCGGGGGCGCCATGGTCGCCGCTGATCACAATCAGCGTGTTGTCGGCCAGGCCCTGAGCTTTCAGTTCGTCGACAATCACGGCCACAGAGGCATCCCAGGCAGCGATCTCACCGAAGTAGTCCGCGAGGTCTTCCCGCACCTCCGGCACGTCGGGCAGGAAGGCGGGCATCTTGCCTGCCAGGTCGTCGGGGTTGATGTCCCAGAGGGCCTTGCCGCTGCCCTTAATCCATGTGCGGTGCACGTTGGTGGGGCCAAACCAGTAGCAGAAGGGCGAACCCTCCGGGCAGGCTGCGAGCATGTCGCGGAAGTTGCCGCGAACCTCTTGGAGGATCTCCGCTTTGGCCTGCTCGCGATCGCTGCCGCCGTCGACCATCTTCGTGACCGCCTGCGAGAACTGATTGACGCGGCCGCCACGGCGGTTGAAGGCCTCTTCTTTTGTGTACGGCGAGTTGGAAGGTCGGCCCGGGCCCCAGACCTTGTGGGAGTAGCCGACACCGTAGCCGGCCTCCCGCAGGGCCACGGGAAAGCTCGGCAGCGACGCGTTCCAGACGGCTCCCTGCAGGATCGAGCCGGTGCCGGTCTGCCAGAAGTGCCGGCCGGTTAGGAGGGCGCTGCGGCAGGGCGTGCAGGAGGGGGCGCTGACATGGGCATTGCGGAAGAACACGCCTTTGCGGGCGATCGCGTCGATCGTCGGGGTGCGAACGACATCGTTGATGCTGCCAGGGCCGTCGATCTCAGCGAGCAGCGAGGCGTAGCGGCCCCAGTCGTCGGCGAAGAGAAAGAGAATGTTTGGTCGCGTCGACGCCTCGGCGGAGCTCGCCGTGGCCTGGCCTGCTGCCGATGGAAGCATCGCCGGCAAGGCGACCAACGCGATCGCAGTCACGACAGTCATCAGCCTCGGCAGTCGCGGCAGCATGCACAAGCGACACATCGTTCCCCCCTGTGTTCGGTCCGCCCAGTGTGGGGTCGCCTGCAGCGACCTTCGTGAGCCGCCAGTGTAGGCCAGCACCAGCGACGACACCACGCACCGTGCCGCCTGCTACTGGGCGATCCCGATCAGCACAGGATCGTGGTCCGAGCTGCGAAACGGGCTCGCTTCGTAGAGGGCCTCGGGGTTGTATTCCTGGTTGTAGTCCAAGGCTCGCGGCTCGTCGGCATTGATGTGCCAGGTGGCGATGCCAGTGACGTCGGCCGCCATCGATTCGGTGGCAAAGGCGTGGTCCAAGGAGCCGGATTGCCCGTAATAAATATACGAGTAGGTGTTTATGCCGCCCCCGCCGGAACGGCCAAACCGCTCCTGCAGGTCCACGAGGCCGGCAGCCCGCAGGGCGTCGAGCGGGTCTTCCTGGGCGTAGGCGTTGAAGTCGCCGATCACCAAGACGCGGGCGTCGGGCTGGTCCTGCTGCAGTTCGTCGAGAAAGCTACAGATCGCCAAGGCCTGCGATCGCCGCACGGCGTTGTAGGCACCCTGGCCGTCGCGGCGATCTGTGTTGGCCTCGTCCGCCTCGTCGGAGCCACCCTTTGACTTGAAGTGGTTGACGATGACCGTGAACGGGCGACTGGACGAGGCCGTCGTGAATGATTGCACCAGCGGCGCGCGTGCCTGCCCAAAGGCACTATCGACAATCATGCCCACGTCGGCCACTGGGGACACCCGGTCTGACCGGTAGATGATGCCGACGCGAATCGCGTCACGGCCGCCGGGTGCTGAGCGAAAGCCTGCGGGCAGGCCGCACGCGGTGAAGAGGTTCTGTCCCAGCTTCGTGTTGAGCGCAGCGACCAGTCGCTGCTCCGCATCTTCGTTGTTTTCCAGCTCCATTAGGCCAATCACATCAGCCTGCATCGCGAGGATCGCGGCGACAAGCTTGTCCTGCTGACGCTCGAGCTCGGCCTCTGAATCAGCGCCCCGCGCGTCGTTGCTCCCGTCATCAATCGTGGTGAAGAAGTTGAGCACGTTGAAGCACGCCACGCTCAGGGCAGGCTCGCCGAGAGCAGGCCGTGCGGGACGTTCCGCTGGTGTCCAGGCAAGCGGTGCGTCAGGCACCAGCACGACCGTCTTGCCGCGGGTTTGCACGTCACCGGAGACGCCATCGACCACCGAGCCGATGCGAACGGTTTCCAGGCCCCCGCCCAGCTCTGGAAACAGCCGTGGCGGAAAGATGTTTTGATCGGTGAACCCATCATCGAGAACGATCGCGGCGTTGTCGTTCCGCCTTTGGGCTGCGGTCACCGCGGCGACGTTGCTCCCGCCAGTGCTCGCGTTTTGCGATGGATCGGCATCGTTGGGGTCGATGTGATCGGTGGGGATGAAGAGACGATCACGGGCGACTTTGACCTCGCCCCACCGCAGCAGGTTGTGGGTGTCGACAACGACCAGCTCACCGGGGATCGACACGCGGTCTCCCACGTGCGACCGCCAGTCGACCGTGCTCAAATCGCCGTCGATCACCACGGCCGACCGGCCCCTGTTTGAGGCACTCGGCGGGCGGCTCTGGGGCCGGTGGAGAACTCGCGGCGGTGCCGGCTGGTTGCTCCAGCTGCTCGGCAGGCGGAGCGCAGCCGGGCGGGATCGTGGCCAGGGCTGCCAGGGCGAAGGAGGCGAGGAATGACGGCAGAGGTTTCATGGCGGTGGAGCTCATGGGTGTCGACATGGAGCCTTTGGAGGAGTGGGCAGCGCGGCGAGCAGTCCTTCTGGCCGGTTTTAACCCAGTTTAGAGAAAGAAGTCACAGGTGGTGTTTGAGTACTTCGGAATACGGCTGCGATGCCTGCTCATGTGCATCGCAAGGGGCGTCGCGTGACGTGGAGCTTCCGGGAGCTGCTGTCGCTGAAAACTGCGTAGCGGAACCGGCCGTGCGTTCCGCGCCGGCGGTCGTCGCTGACCTCCCGCGACTCGTTCAGAGCCGCGAGTCGTGAACAAAAGCGTGCCGATGGAACGCGTTGACCAGCGACGGCAGCATCTCGAACTCCGGCTCGAAGTCCGCGTAGTTGCAGGTGATCTCTTCACCCGATGCGATGTCGCGGATCGCGAAGCCGAAGGTCGAGTCGCGAAAGTCGGTGTTCGGCTCTCGCGAGTGGTTCATGTGCCGCCCGTTGTCGACGTCAAGCACGACCATCAGGCGATCGGTCGGGTGGGGGTAGGTGTAGCGATCGACGAACCGGCGGATCGACTCCGGGTACGAGGCAAGTTCGGCCCGCGAGACGAGTCGATCGAAGCAGGGGTCGAACCGGTAGATGACCTGCCCAGCCTTGATCGGCTCGGCAGCGAAGACACCAACCCCCTCGATGACGCTCGGGCCGACAAACGTGTCGACGAGCAGCATAATGCAGAACGCCATGGCATCTCCGCGTCGACGGAGAAGAATAGAAGTGCGGTCCCGGAGTTCCGGTTCGCCGCCGAGTGCGACGCTCTGGAGTGACATCATGCCAGATTTTTGGGGTTTGCAAGTACCCGGTTTCGGTTGGGCAAAAAACCCGCGGCTGGGTTGAGCCATCTCGGCAGGTTTGCAGCTACCACACCACTCGAAACCGTCCGGCGACGAGCGGTGCTCGCGGCGAGTCTCGAACGGCTGGCCGGTCTTCGCGTGCTCCCTAGCAGACTGTGGAACAAGTCTGCCGCCGCAGGACGGGCTGCACATGTCGCGGCATCGGGGGTCCGCAAGTCGCCAAAGCCGCTGCACTGGGTTTCTGTCAGACTGCGTTGTTTCTGTCAGACGGCGTTTCTGTCAGCTCGATATATATATTCTCGTGACGATTTCGTATGAGTGAATCCACAACGTCCGAGGCCGGCAATGTCATCTCGCTCGCGGTCAGTCATGTTTCCATTCGGCCGTTTTACGTCTTCGCGGCGGCGAAGGGCGTTGTGGGCTCCGGAACGTCTCGAGCCGCGGCTGACCCTTGCCGCCGATCTGCTCTCAGTCGCGGCCGCCAGGCCGGAGGCACCCGGCTTTCCGCCCTCTCCTGAACTGCCGATCCCGGCCGGCGCGACCCTGATCGACGTCAGCGACTCGGGCCAGCAGGTGCTGTTTTCGAGCACCGACCCCAACATCGTGCCGGGGCAGCAGACCGTCCCGTTCCTTCCGGGGTCCTTGGGCAATCTGTTTTGGATGGACCTCTCGGCGGGCACGGCCGAGCCGGTGATCCGGCTGGTGACCCATATCGCCGGTAGCACGACCGTGTCAGCCGGCTACACCGGGATCGGGATGGGTATCGTCGATCCCTTCATGCCCGGCACCGCCGACCTCAGCGGTGACGGCCAGACAGTGGTGTTTGACTCACCGATCAACGCCCACACCTTCGATGCGACGGTGCCGGTTGAGAATGATCAGCCGTCGAACGCCCGCCTCGTCGTCGACGGATGGGAGTTTCCGGGTCAGCAGCCGCAGGCCATCACCGTCGAGGGCGTGGGCTCGATCGACGTCTTCGTCTGGCATGCGTCAGCGAAAGATCCGGCCAACAACCTCACGGCCATCAGTCTGCTCAATGACGCCGGCAAACAGGCGGCGATCGGCCAGGCTGCCCAGTACCTCTTTCCCGTACCCGACACGACGAAGCCGATGATGGCGGGCATCTTTCCCGAACAGCCGCCGCTCGGATTCGACCCGAAGTTTCAGCTGTTGGAGCCGACATCAGCCGTCGTGGCGAGCCACGGGATCTCCGACGACGGTCGGACTATCCTCTACTCCACGAACGTGCCCGCCCCCTGGCTCGACACCGTCAACACGAACCCCGCAATCGCCGACGACGTCGACCCGCTCGTCGGCCAGGGCTGGAGCGTGGACGGCTTCGTGGTGGAGGGTGCCGATGCCGTGTCTGCCGCCGCCCTCGAGGGGTCGGGCCGCACACTCACGGTCACGACGTACGAAGACGCCGGGATTCTGCGGGCGCTTGGCAGCTACGAAAACCAGATCCCGTGGGAGACGGGATTCCCGTGGGGGACGGGATTCCTCCCCTCGAATACCTTTTATCCCGAATACCTCCAGCTCTCGAGCAATGGTAATCGGGTGGTCTACAGCACCCGTGTCCCGTCTTTGGTGATCGTGCCTCAGACGACCGACGCAGACTTCTCCCTCGACGTGTTCGCCTACGACATCGCCGCCGACACGACCATCCTGGTCACGACCAAGGCCGGTCAGCCGACGGTGGCCGCCGGTGCGGGCCAGAGCCCCTTTCCCGTCGAGCAGCCCGGGCAGGTTTTTTCCACCCTCGAACTCTTCGACTCCCAGAACCACTCGGTCAGCCGCGATGGCCTGACGGTCGCGGTGACCTCGTCGACGGGCAATCTCCTGGCCGGGTTCGTCGACAACAACGTCGAGTTCCGGCCGGCTGTTTTGATCAGCACGGTCGGCAGCGAGCAGATTCCAGATTTGATATCCAAATCCAGCAGCAGTCTGCCACCGATATTTACGCGGTCCGGCCCGATTCGCGAACGACGTTCCTCGTCAACACGCCCAACGGCCTGGCCAACACCAACCTCAACGCCACCTTCGGTGGGATGTCGGCCGACGGCTCCACGTTTCTCTTCGGTACCGCCGCCAACAACTTCTACAACCCGCCCTTCGTCAGCCCTCCATTTCCGCCCTTCGCCACAGGCCCACTGCCACCGAACTTCATCCTGGGTGGCTTCCAAAACCTCTGGAGCCGGCAGGTCGATCAGGAGGTCACCACGCTCGTCTCGGTCGGCTGGGCCAACACCGCCTCCGGCAACCGGCCCACGCTTGCCGCCGAGGTCCTGCCCGGCAGCCGCGACCTGCTGCCAAACGTGAGCGAGACGGGCCGGTTCGTGATGTTCGCGACCGCCTCCAACAACATCGTGCCCGGGATCAACGACCGGGCGTTCAAGGGGGGCGTTTTCGTGCGGGATATGCAAGCCGGCAAGGCCACGCTCGTCTCCACGACCACAACGGGCAACGTGCCCTCTGCGGGCACGTTTCTCGAATACGCCCTCGCCGCGGATGAGAATGCCGCAGGCATCTTCCGCGTCGTTCTTGGCGGAGCCGGCGGCGGCGATATGCAGTCACGGTTTCGGGCCGAAGACCTGCCGCCACTCGATGCCCATATCTACACCCTCGACTATCCGGTCGTAACGGCGGCGGCGTCGGCGACCAACCGCGACCTTTTTTCCATCTCGGGCGGCGGCTCGTTTGGCAGGAACGTCGTCGAATACCGGGGGCTGAAGGGAACCATCAAGGCCTCACCCGGCAGCCTGCTCTCGGGCTACTCAGGAACGTGGACGACCGCCACGGGTGATGTCACGGGTGATGGTGTGGCAGACTACGTGTACGGTGCCGGGCCCGGCGGCGGTGACACGGTGATTGTGATCTGACGGGCGGACAAACGCCGAAGTCATGCGAATCCAGGCCTTTCCCGCGATCGCCAATGGCGGCGTGTTCGTGGCCACGGGCGACATCGACCGCGATGGCTTTGCCGACGTGATCGTCGGCACGCAGGGCCCGCGACCGGCACAGGTGCGGGTCTTTAGCGGTCGGCGGGGCAACGTGCTCGCGGACTTCTATGCCTTCGAAGACGGCGTGACACCGGCAGCGACGCCGCTGCCCTTGAGAGTGCACTCCCTGGTGGCGACGACGCGGGTTTTTGGGCCGGCGCGGGGCGGTCTGCAGGTGGCTGCCCGGGTCGCGGGCGGCGATGTGGATGGTGACGGCTTTGCCGACGTCATGGTGGCCTCGGGCGAAGGGGTCAAGCCGCGGATCGAAGTCTATTCAGGAAAGCTGCTGACGGATGCCGCCGCCGCTGCAAAGATCGTATCGATCGCTGTTTCCTCCACGCCGGGCGCGGGCTGGAACGGGAACGGCGCTTTCGTCGCTGCGGCCGACATGAATGGCGATGGAAGAAGCGAGATCGTGGTCTCGTTTGATGGCAGCCCGGTCGTGAGCGTGGTCAACCCTCGCAACGGCAGCGTGCTGTCGTCGCTGGATCTGACCACGCTGCCGGGCGGATTGAGGTATGGGCAGGGAGCCCGGATCGCAGCGCGTGCCGGAAGGATCGCGATCGCCACCGGGCCGGGAGTCGCTCCGTCGGTGCGGGTTCTCGCCTTCGAAATGATCGGCGCGGAAGCGACCTGGTCGAGCGAGCCACTCACGCTGCCGCGGCTGGGAGCGATCGGCAAGAACGGTCTTTTCATCGGCTGAAGCAGCGACAGCCAACACATCGGCGGGCTGGCCGGCGAGAGGTGCTTAAAGATACCAGAGCCTACTCGGCCAGCTCTGGTGGCGGAGCCGGTGGGCGGGAGAGGATCTGCTCGTAGAGTTCGAGATACTTTCGAGCGCTGGCATCCCACGACCAGTCCTGCTGCATGACGCTCGTCACGAGCTGCTGCCAGGTGGCGACGTCGGCGTGGGCATCGAGGGCACGGCCAAGGGCGTGCTCCAGGCCCCGCGAGTCGAAGTCGCGAAACACAAAGCCGCTGGCCGTGCCGGCGGCGAGGGTTGCTGGGGTGGTGTCGACGACGGTGTCGACCAGCCCGCCGGTGGCCCGCACCACCGGGATCGCCCCGTAGCGGAAGGCGTAGAGCTGGCTCAGGCCACAGGGCTCGAAGCGGCTGGGCATCAAGACGATATCGCTGGCAGCCTGAATCAGGTGCGCGAGCAGTTCGCGAAAGCCGATCACCACGTCGACTGTGCCGGGGAAGGAGGCCGCGAGCCGCCGCAGCGCCTCCTCATGGCCGGGGTCGCCAGTGCCGAGGATCACAAAGTGGGCCCGGCCGTCGCCGGCCACGCGGCTGATCATCTCGGCGAGCAGGTCGACCCCCTTCTGCTCGGCAAGGCGGCCAACGAACGACACCAGCGGCCGCGGATCGGGCGCGGCATGGCCGAGCCTCGCGGCCAGAGCGATCTTGGCGGCGTCTTTGCCGGCAGCGATGTCGGCCTCGCTGTAGTGGCGGGGAATCAGCGGGTCGGTCTGCGGGTTCCAGCCGCTGGTGTCGATGCCGTTGACGATGCCCGTGAGCACGTCGGTCCGGGAGGCGACCACGCCCTCAAGCCCGCAGCCGCCCGGGGCTGACTGAATCTCACCGGCATAGGTGGGGCTGACCGTGGTGATCGCGTCGGCAAACACCAGGCCAGTCTTGAGGAAGTTGAGCTGGCCATGGCACTCCATCTGCCGCCAGTTGAAATACTTCCAGTCGATGCCCGTCAGCAGCATGTCCCAGTGCCAGAAGGTGCCCTGGTAGGCCATGTTGTGGATCGTCTGGATGGTGGCTGAGCGAGCGAAGGCAGGGTGCTCGGCGTAGAGCAGCTGGCGATAGGCAGGGATCAGGCCGGCCTGCCAGTCGTGGCCATGGAGGATGTCGAAGGGCTGCTCAAGCCGGCCGGCGAGCTCCATCACCGCCCGTGAGAAGAGGATGAACCGCTCGGCGTTGTCGTGGTAGTCGTGGGCCCCGCCGTAGAGCGTGGGCCGGTCGAAGCAGGCTTCGTTGCCCACGAAATAAACCGGCACGTTGGAGCCGGGCAGGGTGGAGCGGAAGATCTCGGCCCGCAGGTGCCGCTGGCCGACCGGCACATCAAACGCCACCCCCGCGGGCTCAATCGCCACGCCCGACTCAAAGACCTGCCGGTAGGCCGGCATCACCAGCGTGCAGCTGCAGCCGATCCGCTCCAGAGCGGCAGGCAGCGAGCCTGCCACATCCGCCAGGCCACCCGTCTTGGCAAAGGGGGCGGCCTCACTGGCAACCTGCAGCACTCGCACGGCAGAAATCTTCCTCGGTCGGGGGAGGCTCGGGGGAGGCCGGCCACTCGGCTCCACAGGAGTATACTTCGCAGTTCTTCCGGCGGTCGGCAGTCAGACTCGCCCCAATGTGGGGAGCCGCAGCCGGCCCGTTGTCTGCGAGGGCCGCAGTTTCGCGTCGCCACCCATGTCGCCACTGGTTCATCCTGCGTCGCTCTTCCGCTTTCGCTTTCCCGTGACGCGGCTTGCGAAGCTCGCGGCCTTTGACGACCGCCAGGCAGCCGCCTGCCGCCTGCCCGACCTGGCTGGGGTGGTGGGTGTGCCCGACGTGGCCAGCCTCTCCCTGGGCTGGCATCCCGACGGGCTGGTGGTGCGGGCCGAGATGCGGGGGGTGGGAACGGCCCGCTGGTGCCACGCCACCAAGCCCGAAGACAGCGACGGCCTGCAGCTCTGGCTGGCCACGCGGCCCACCGCCGAAAGCCATCGTGCGGGCCGTTTCTGCAGGCGGCTGGCGATCCTGCCCGCTGGCGGCGGCCGGCAGGCGACCGATCCCCTGGTCGTGGCGGCAGCGATTCCCAGGGCCACGCTCGTGCCCGGCGGTGAGGGGGAGGCGATGCCGCTGCCCGCGGTGCTGCCGGCCGAGGTGGCGACCGTCAGCCGCCGCAGCCGGGCCGATGGCTGGCAGCTGGATGCGGTGCTGAGGGCAGCTGCCTTCCCCGGCTGGGATCCCGATGAGCAGGCCACGCTCGGCTTCTTTGCGGCTGTGGTCGACCGCCGGCTGGGGCAGATACCCCTCTTGGCCCCCCCGGAGTATCCCTGGGACAGCGACCCCACCACCTGGTCGTTTCTGGAGCTCGCCGACTGAGCGGTGCCGCCGGGCTGCGCGTGTCGTGCAGATTTTGTCGATTCTGCCTGCGGAGGATGCCGATGCCACCTGATGGATCCGGTGGATGCATGACGCAGGGGGAATGCGATGCGACGCACGTGGAACGCGGTTTGGCGTGGAGTTTGTCTCGGTGGACTGCTCGCGGTCGTGATGACGGCTTCGGCGCGGGCCGGGGGCGGTGAGACCTTCGATTGCCCTGACTGCCATCCGTTGGCCGGTCTGCGGCCCTTTGCCGAACGCACCCGGCTGGTCGACTGGGATCGCATGGCCAGCTGGAATCCCTTGGCCAACTGGCATGCCCGCCCCCAGTGGGAGATGCCGGTGATCTGGCACAAACTCGGCGACTGGCGGCCGTCGCGGCCGGGCTGGTGCGATGGCTCGCTGTGCGAGTCGTTTGTCTGCTGGCGAGCCGAGAAGAAGGCTGCGACCGACAAGAAGCATCCGAAGTTTCACGGCACCGGCTGTGGCCCCCGCTACTGGGGCGCCTACCTCAGCGAGCCGCTCCGCTGCGATCCGTGCGACTCCTGCAACCGCTGGCGGGGCTACTGCGGCGGCCATGAGATGCCGGAGATGCTGCTGCCCTGGCAGATGGCCCCCTGCCGCGGCTTCCGGCCACCTGCCGAGGCAGGCTATGGCCCGGTGAGCGTCTGCCGTGGCTGCAAGACGCCCACGTCTGTCTGGTGGTGAGCTGCCCCGCGGTGATGTCTTGTGAACGCTTCGCGTCAGGCTGCGGCTGACGCAGCAGCGACCGCGAGCGTCTGCGCAAACGTGACCGCATCGCCGCGGTCGCGGCAGGCGTCGAGGAGACGCTGCATGCTGCCCGGCTGCTGGGCTTCGGCGGCGGCTGCGAGCTCGACCACCGGCGGCACAAGACCGGTGGTGGCGGCCTGTTCGCCACCGCGAGGCAGATGGGCGAGCGCAGTCGTGAGAGCCTCTGCCGGCCGGCCGCCGCGGGCCAGCAGCACGATCAGATACTCCACGGCGAGCTGCTCAAGAGGCCCGCGGGAGCCGGCCGAACCGCTGCTTGAGGCAATCCCTGCCTGCTCTGAAAAGAAGGCGGCGGCCTGATCGACTTCCTCGCCAAGGCAGGCGGCAAAAAACAGCCGCGAGGCCTTGGCGACTTCCGTGAAGGGGCCGTCGCCGGGATACCGCAGCTCCTCCGGCAGCCGGTCGGCATAGTGGGCGAGCTCAAGGCTCTTCTGCAGCATGCTGCGGTCGCTGCAGGCCCGGGCAAACCGCAGCACCGAGTGAAGATGCGACACGTCCACATGCGGGCCCAGCGACAGGCTCGGGTCGCCGGCTGCCTCGACGAGCCCGGGGAGCGTGTCGATGCCAGCGACATCGATGCCTCGGCGGGAGAGGTCGCTCTGCAGGTTGGCGATCAGCTCGGCAGTCAGATGGTCGATCAGCACGGCGGCCGCGGGAGCCTGACGCACCGGCGGTAGCCGACTGACTGACTGGTCGTAGGCGGTGACGGTGTTGCAGGTGCCGTTGTGGGCCAGCAGCAGCCTCAGGCCTAGGGGCGGGCTGACCGCCTCCCAGAGCGCCACATGCACGAGCTCTTCGAGGAGCCGCCGGGCGTCGTCATCCTCGTCGCGACCTGCCAGCGATGCGGCCAGCTGCTCAAGCCGGGCGGCCACCTCGTCGAGCTCCGCGGAGGCCCGCAGATACATCCAGGCCGCCGCCACCTGGCCGTCGTCGAGCAGCGGCCAGCCGACCTCCAGGCAGGCCTGCCGCGACCGCTCCTCAAAGGCATCACGAACCTCAGGAGCCAGCGTGCCTGCGTCGCCCACCGCGGGCAGGCCTTCGGCCAGGCGGGCTTCAATCAGCCGCAGGTCAAACAGGGCATGCCAGCGACGCTCGCTGGTGAGCTCGTCGCCAAGGGCCGCGAGCATCGCGGGGACACCCCTGCTTGAGGCTGTCTGGGCGAGCTGTTCGAAGAGGGCGGGAGGCAGGGGTGTGTTCACAGGGCAGACATCCAAGCAGTGCGGGGCCAAGGCGGGTGACAGACTCACAAGGACACGTCACAGGGACGTTGCGGAAATCGAGCAGCGGATCAGTCGGCTGCGGCGGCCAGCTGGCTCTGTCGCACCGCTTCATAGGCCAGCACGGCAGCGGAGGCCGACACATTGAGGCTGTCGGCAATGCCGAGCATCGGCAGGGTGACCGCCTCGACGACGAGCCTACCGTCGGCTGCCGCCGCCTGCCATGCAGCCGAGATGCCATGTGCCTCGCTGCCAAGCACGATGGCGGCCGTGGTCAGCTCCGTCGCATGCCACGCCCGGCCTGCCGTCGGCACGGCGACAACAACGCGTCGGCCCTCTTCTGCCAGCCAGGCGACCACCTGATCGACAGCGGCCACGGCCAGCGGCACCGCAAACACCGTTCCCAGGCTTGCGCGGATCACCGCAGGATTGGCAGGGTCTGTGCCACCGTCGGCAACGAGCACGCCTGCCACGCCGGCGGCATCGGCGGTCCGCAGAATCGCGCCGAGGTTGCCCGGCTTCTCCACGCCTTCAAGCACAAGCAGCGGACCGGCAGGCCTTGGGGAAAACCGCTCGAGCGCAAACGGGGGAACTTCCGCAACCGCCACAAGGCCTTCGTTGCGGCTGCCAAAGGCGACCTTGGCAAAGGCCGCAGGGGCGAGCGCGAGCAGCGCTGCCGCCGGCAGCCGCCAGCCGGTCCTGCAGCTCGCCTGGGGGGGGCGAGGCCTCGTCGAGAAAGATCTCGGCAAAGCGGATCCCCGCAGCGGCGGCCCGCTCCACCTCACGGCGGCCGTCGATCAGCGTCAGCCCGAGCCGCCGCCGTTCGCCCGCATCTCGCAGACGGGCTGCAGCCTTGACTCGTGGGTTCGCGGAACTGGTG
This sequence comes from Pirellulales bacterium, assembly GCA_018401745.1. Classification (GTDB taxonomy): domain Bacteria; phylum Planctomycetota; class Planctomycetia; order Pirellulales; family UBA1268; genus M30B53. The sequence goes on from JAGYJY010000013.1 coordinate 32,860, forward strand.
ATCCGTTCGATGGCTGCCATCTCATGCTTCAGCGGATATCGGCTATCTTGTCGGCCGGAGGAACCCCATGGCTACGTATAAGACCACACCGCCCGACACCGACAAGATGCCTCCGGGCATTCCCTACATCATCGGCAACGAGGCCGCCGAGCGGTTTAGCTACTACGGCATGCGGACGATCCTCACGGTCTTCATGTTCCGCTATCTGCACCTGATGAGCGAGACGGTCCTGCCCGCCATGAGCAAGGCCGAAGCCCAGGAGCACTACCACACGTTTTCCTCGTGGGTCTATTTCTTCCCCATCGTCGGGGCGATCCTCTCCGATGCGGTGACCGGCAAGTATCGGATCATCATGGTGGTTTCGGTGCTCTACTGCCTGGGGCACCTGGCCCTGGCCTTCATGGGTGGCGCCAGCCTCTCGCCCGAGCAGTGGATGTGGCTCGGCCTGTTTCTGATCGCCCTGGGCTCCGGTGGCATCAAGCCCTGCGTCTCGGCCCACGTGGGCGACCAGTTTGGCTCGCGAAACCAGCACCTGATGGAAAAGGTCTATCAGTGGTTCTACTTCTCAATCAACTTCGGCTCGACCCTCTCCACGATCCTCACGCCCTGGCTCCTTGAGTGGTATGGGCCGCACGTGGCCTTTGGTGTGCCGGGCGTGTTGATGGCAATTGCCACCTTGATGTTCTGGTTGGGCCGCAACACCTATATCCACGTACCCGCCGGCGGGCTTGCGTTCTTGAAAGAGGTCTTCAGCCGCAACGGCCTGCTGACCATTCTGCGGCTGGGCTCGGTCTATCTGGTGATCGCCGTCTTCTGGGCGCTGTTTGATCAGACCAGCTCCGCCTGGGTGCTCCAGGCCGAAGACATGAATCTGCGGTGGCTCGGCATCGAATGGCTGCCCTCGCAGATCCAGGTGCTCAACCCGCTGCTGGTGATGGCGATGATTCCGCTCTTTCAGTTTGTCGTCTATCCGGCGATCAACAGCGTGTTTCGCCTCACGCCGCTGCGGAAGATCGGCATCGGCCTGTTTGTGATGGTGGCCGGCTTCGGCCTCTCGGCGATCGTGCAGGGCTGGATCGACGATGGCAGCCGACCGAGCGTGGCCTGGCAGTTTCTCGGTTATGTGATCGTCACCGCTGCCGAGATCATGATCTCGATCACCGGCCTCGAGTTCTCCTACGCCCAGGCCCCCAAGACGATGAAGTCGGTGATCATGGCGGTCTGGCTGTTCTCCGTGTCGCTGGGCAACTTCGTCACCGCCGCAGTCAACCACGCGATCCAGGTGCCGAGCATCAACCCGATCGTGGCGGAGGCGGGCACGCTCGAGGCGACCGAGGGAGGTGGCTCGGACACGCTGGCCGACCGCACCATCCGCGTGGTCGATGTGGAGCCACGCAAGAGCTGGGCAACCGCAGATGAAGCGACCGTGGTCCGCACGATCCGGCTCGCTGGCGGCGACGGCAGCTTCGACACCCCCGACGACGTGCTCCTCTCCTTCAACCGCTTCGCCTCGCTCGTGGGCGTCGACACGCAGGAAGACGCAGCCCTCGCAGCAGCCAAGGAAAAGATCGACACCGCCTTCTTTCGCTCAGCCGACAACGACGCAGTCAAGGAACTTCCGTCGGATGATGCCGGGCTCGACCTGTTGGCTGGCGTCGCCGACTCCGCGGGAAACCCGATCGGCTACCACCGCATCACCCGCGACCGCTACCGCCTCGTGGCCGACGGCCCCGACGGAGCCCGGCTCACGCCTGACGACATCGTGCTCACCGCCACGGTCGTGCGGGCCGACGTCGAGGAAGCCGCCCGTATGAAAGACAAGCCACTCACCTGGCGTGAAAAGCGGCTCATCGAACTGCGTGGCGAGGAGGGTCGCCTGCAGGTGGAAGCGGAGCGGGGGCAGGCCCCCAAAACGCGGATCGATGCCGACACCTCCATCGGTGGGCTCGTGACGCTCGAGGGTGCCGACTACTTCTGGTTCTGGACCGGCTGCATGGCGGCTGCCGGGGTGATCTTCATTCCGGTCGCGCTGCTCTATCGGGATGGGAAGCATCTGCAGAGTGGTCCGCAGACGGAAGCCGATGCGACGGTGGGGACGTAGGGCGTCGCTCGGGGTGAGCCCGGGGCTGCCCCTCCGGACGCTCGCTGCGGGCCATCCAGGCCCTCGCTCGCTCGGAGATCCGCTTCGCTTCGGCCCTCCGGGCGTCGCTCGCTCCTCTACGCCGGAGGGTCATCCCCGGGCTCACCCCTCGCTTACGGGTTTAAGAACGGCCTGTCCGCCGCAGGAGCGGCGGCCTGCGGCCGGTGCTTGGGGGGGCGGGTGCGCAAGCGGGACGGGTCCACGGGCCGCGGAGCGGCCTCGGCAGAGCCGAGGTGCCTTCGGCACCCGCGGACCCGTCCCGTTCAGTGCGAGCCGCTCACGGTCAGCGTTTCTTGGAGGACTTCTTTTGCGGCGGCGGACGGGCACACTTTCAGCCGTGTCGTCGCTGCCCTCATCGAGATGGCCTCGTCGTCGCTGCTGCTCTCGTCGCCGCCTGAAGCAGCAGCGGTGTCGAGCCCTGGGATGGTCGGCGGCACGATGATCACGTTGTCGCCAAGATTCATCGGCTCGTCCTGCTCCTCGATCGGCTTGCCGCTCTCGTCGAGTTTGATGTCGGCCTCGGCCGTCTTCTTCTTGGCAACGGCGAGCAGCTGTTCGTGGACCTGCTGCCGGTCGGAGCCGTTGATCTGCGAAACTGCCGACGCCACCTCGCCGAGATACCGCAGGAAGATCTGCCGTCGCTGGCCTTCCTGGGCCACCCGCATCCTCCGTCGGAGATACATGCCGAGCTTGCGGCCGACCGCCTGCAGGGCCAGACGGATCTCTTTGGTGATCTCAGGATACGAAGCAATCGCCTCCTTCGACTCGCTGGTAAACGGCACCCACACGCTCGCCACATGCACCATCACGGTGACGGGCCCGCTCGGCAGACTGCCGCGCGACTGTGAGAGCCCATACGACCGCCAGTTGGTGGAGAGGATCGTCTGGGTGACAGCGCAGGCTCCGTGTTGAAACTGCAGCGGCACGCGGTTGGCGTACCGCAGCACGTTCATGCTCTGGCCTTCATCGAGGTTCACATGCTGCATCGCCTGATGCAGGTGCGTGAGCGACTGCTTCTTCAGCTTCGCTGGACTCTGGCGGGGGCGAGCTTCGCGGCGGCGAGGATCTTCTCGACCGCCTCGGGGCCAACGCCGGCAAAGGTGGTGAGCAGAAACTGCCGCAGCGAGCGGGCGTCGCTCTGCTCGGCCAGTTCGGTGAGGGCCTCGAGCGTGACCTTCCGTGCTGCGGGGGCACCGCCGTAGGCCAGAGCTGCCTCGATCACAAATGGATTGCCGCGATAGACCCCAGGCGGCCTGGTGGCAGCCACGAAAAACTCACCCGGCACCACCTGCCGCAGGCCGGCGAGCAGCCGCTGCTCACCAATCGGCACCACGCAGTCGGTGGCTGGCGGCGGGATCTTCGTCTCTTGGATTGCCTTGTAGAGGGCGTCGGCCTCACCGCGGCCGATCTTCGAGGCGGTGGCTCGCGTCGAGAGCTTGGCTGTTTCGCAGATTCGGCGGGCCACGCCGCTGCCCACCCGTGAGAAGCTCGTCGTCAGAAACTGCGCGAGCGTTTCTTTGGGGTGCTCCTGAAGCATCGTCACCAGGCGACCAAGCTCGATGCCATAGGGGTGCGGCTTGATCTCTCGCGGCTCCGGCGGGAGGTCATCGCTGGCCCGGTCGATCGACCGCGACATGCCATCAGGTGCGGTGAAGGTGATGCGGGCGTGTGGGTTGGCGATCGCTGTCTGCTCGAGATATTCCTCAACGCTGCCTCGGCCCCGTTGATACTTTGCCTCAAGCTCGATGGTGACTCGCGTGCCGTGGTTGACCGGCTCGCCGAGGTCATTGACCTCGACCCACTCGATGCTGTGCTTCTTTTTGAGGTCGTCGCCGGCCTTGCCCGGCGGGATGTCGACACCCTCGCCGCGACCATTGAGGATCTCCGGCTTGTTGAGCTTGGTGTCGATCCGCAGTTCGTAGTAGTGGGCAGGCTTCCGGGCCGCTGTCTTGGAGATGATCTTCACCGGCTTGCCAGTTGTCAGCACGCCATACATGCCCGCTGCGGAGATGCCGATGCCCTGCTGGCCGCGGCTCATCCGCAGCCGATGAAACTTCGAGCCATAGAGCAGCTTGCCGAAGATCAAGGGGATCTGCTTGCTGACGATGCCGGGTCCGTTGTCTTGGATGCCGACGCGGTAGCGGCCCGACTCCGACTCTTCCACGTGCACCCAGATCTCGGGAAGGATGCCCGCTTCCTCGCAGGCATCGAGGGCGTTGTCGACCGCCTCCTTGACCGTGGTCAGCAGCGCCTTGCGGGGCGAGTCGAAGCCGAGCAGGTGGCGGTTCTTGGCGAAGAACTCGCTGACCGAGATGTCCCGCTGGCTGGCGGCCATGCTCTGCGCGGTCGCCCGCCGTTTTCCGCTGCGGGCAGAGGTGGCGACGGGCTGCTCTTCAGCGACGGCATCGGCAGCCGATCGGCGAGGGGCTCGGGCGGGCTTGGGGGAGCGGGGCTTTGTGCTGCGGGCCATAAGTTGGTCGTTTCGAGGAAAACGGGCTTTCGCCGTCGTTTCGCGAGGGCTTCATGCCCCACGACGGCCTTCGCGTATCGTCGGGCCGCCGGGGCGGCCGTCTCCGACTGTCGTTGCGGACGGGAGGTTTGGCAAGGGGGGCGGAATGTGCCGGTCGCGGGGGCTGTCCCGACGGCAGCCGTCCTGGCGGTCGATCCGGTCGCTCGCATGGCAGGGGTCCTGCCTGTCGCGAAGACGGGTGCGAGCGACGCGAGGCCGACTATGGCCGACCCGGTGTGGCAGCCGAAGTGTTCTCTGAGGCGAGGCAGGGACGCACGCCACACGCACAAACGAGGGAAGGAACGAAGCCATGCAGAGTCGCGCACCAGGAAGCCGGAGCGTTCTGCGACGCACTGTGATTGCCGCGTCGATGGTCGCCGCGACCGCCGCGTGGTCAGCAGGCACAGCGGCGGCAGCGCCGATCAATGGCGGGGTGGAAGCCCCGACACCCGACGTCTTCTACAACTACTACGTGCCACCGGTTCCGGCGGGCAACGCTCCCGGGTTTGGTGCCCAGCTCTACGTCGCTCCGCTGCCAGTGCCGCCGCGGGTGGGCCACACCTGGATCACCTATCCGCCCTTCATGCCGCATGAGTTTCTCTACAAGCATCGTCGCCGCTATGTGCGGCCCTACGGTGCCACCGGCTTCAAGACCGACACCCGTGCCTACTGGTACTGATCCCTGTCACACGCATCGTCTCCCCGAAAAGGCAGCTGACCCATGAAGCGGTTTTCCCAGACGGCCCTCCTCGTCGCCATCGCAGCGATCGTGACGCTCGCCACTTTCAGCGAAGCCATGGCGGGCGGCTCACGGGCAGCCCAGCAGCGGTACTTCCTCCGCAGTCAGACCCGCAGCTGGCATAGCACCTGGTACGACCCATCGCTCGGGCGTCCGCTGGCGCTGGTGGTGCCGCCGACGGCCGAGTTCACGTCGGAATATTCATGGGGGGTGCCGGCGACCCGCACGATGCCGATCTATCACCAGTTCCGCAGGCCCTATCCGGGCGCGGGTGCCGTGCCAGGCTACGGTCCGCTCCTGCCCACGCCGCCGATTCCCAGCGACACCGTGCAGTTTGGCGTGGCTCCCATCCGCGGCCCTTGGTAGGCGACGGTCTTCAGCGAGGAAGCGGCTCGCGGCTGCATGCACCGCGAGCCGCGAGGCGGCTGCGGGCCACATCGCACCATGAACTCTGCGGCGCAAGCGCCATAAAGACCAGCAAATGTCGTGCGGCGTCGGCCCGCTCTCCCACCGACTCGAGCACGCCGGCAAGATGCCAGTGGGCCTCTGCGTGGTCGGGCTCCTGCCGGACGACGCCCTCCAGAGCAGCCTTGGCCAGCTCGTGTTCGCCAAGTTCTTCGAGCACGCAGCCCAGGCTTGTGCGGGCCTCAAGGTGATCGTGGTCGAGTTCGACCGCCATGTAATACCGCTCGCGGGCGGCTGTCAGGTCACCGATTCGGTAGAGCAGTTCGGCCAGGAGAAACGCCAGCTGCGCTGTTGGGGGCGTGGCCTGCAGCACGGCTCGGATCGCCTCAGACGCCTCCACAAGATGCCCGCACCGCTCAAGGTCCGCTGAGAGACTGAGCAGGTCGTCGATTGTTTCCCAGCCGTTGTCGAGGCTCTCGCTGGGAGCCGAGCTGAGGTCGGTGTCGACCGCCAGGCTGCAGATGACAGCATCCTCGTCGAGCGGGTGCTCGCAGGCTTCCTGGAGACGCTGGGTGATCGGATCGGCGGCAGCAAACGAGAAAGCGAGCTGACCGCCGGCACCGACAAAGCCTCCCTGCCAACGCAGATAGAGCCGCCCGTCTTCGATGAACAGCGGCACATGTCCGCGGGCGATCTGTCGGGCATCGCCCGGAAGGCGGGCAAGCTGCCGGTCGATCTCCTGAAGCGAAAGCCCCGCTGAGAGCAGTTTCGAGAGCCGACGGCCCACCACCAGCTCACCGTAGTCGAACCACTCAAGGCTCCCGGAACGACGAGCAGGCTCAAGAATTCGCCGTCGCCGCCAATGCCGAACCGCCGCGATCGGAACACCGATCACCTCCGCCATCATCGCAGGCGTGTAGCCGCCGCAGACGGCATCAACATCCATGGCTGCGTCGTCGGATCAGGTTTCGAGGTCGCGAGAGGGCATCACGATCGGCACGAGCCGAGGCTCATCCAGCCGCAGCGGGCTGCGATCAAAAGCAGGCATGGCCGGCTCAACCGCCGGGCCGCGGGCGGGCAGGGCCCGCGACGACTCGCGAGCGGTGGCCTCCGAGGCTTCAGGGGATGATGAGGAGCCTGGCGTTGGGATCGGTTCGACGGCGGGCTTCTTGGGAGCGGGCGTTGCCGGGTCGGCGGCTTCTTCCGTCGTGGGGCGGAGGGATTCCTGCCGCTTGCCGGCAGCCTCGCGACCTGCCTGCGGGTCGACATGCTCCCGGTCCGAACCGGTCCAGCCGGAGCCCACCTCTTCAGCGGCTTCTTCGGCAGGCTCCTCGGCTGTCGCCTGCCGCTCGGAATAGGTGCGACTGGCGGCGGGCTCCTGGGCGAGAGCCGGGGCGGCTGTGCCGCTGGCTGTCCGGCTGGCTGGGGCCGGCGAAACAACAGCAGCAGGAGCGGCGGCCGACACCGGCAGCGGGTTGCCGCAGGCATCCAGCGGCACCTTCATCACCACCGTTCGCGGCACCTGACGGGTGTAGGTGACCGGAACCCGCTTCTCAACCGTCCGGGGCACCTTCACCGTCCGCTCTTCGGTGACATACTTCATCACCTGCACCTGCAGCGGCTCAACCCGCTCTTCGGTGATCATCTTGCAGACCTGCACAGGCACCTGACGGACCTGCTCCTCGGTGACCATCTTGCAGACCTGCACCGGCACCTGGTTCTCCACCCGCTCAACGACCTTGCGGACGGTCTGCACTGGCACCTGCCGGACCTGCTCTTCGGGCACCATCCGCATCGTCTGCACCGGCACCTCGGTGGTGACCTGCTCGTCAACATAGCGGACGGTCTGCACCGGCACCTTGCGGGTCATCGTGCGATTGACATACGTCGTTTGCGGCACCTGCACGGGGGTCACCGTCGGCTGAACGACGCGGTTGACCTGATTCGTGACCATGCCCGGCTGCTGCACCCAGGTGAGCCCGCCTCGCTGCCAGGTGGCAAGGCCCGTGTAGGGATTGACCACCCAGTTGCCCTGGGCCCAGGCCAAGGAGGTGCTGCCTGGCGTGACGACGGGCGTGACGGTATCGACCGCCTGAGAGCCGTAGGAGTAGGCCGTCTGCACGGTCGTCACCGGCTCGGTGACGGTGTAGGCCTCGTCGCGGGTGCTGGTCTCGTAGACCGGCCGACGGACAACCTGCGTCTGCTGCTGCATGGTGGTCTCGTAGACCGGCTTCATGACGGTGATTCGCTCTTCGCGAGTGCTCGTCTCGACCACGTCGCGAACCACGTCGTAGCTGCGGTCTTCCACGACCGTTTCCCAGACCGGTTTCTGCACCGTGTATCGCTCTTCGCGGGTCTGGGTTTCCCAGACGGGCTTCTGCACCGTGTACCGCCGCTCGCGGGTCTCGGTTTCCCAGACGGGCTTCTGCACGGTCACGGTCTTCTCGTCGTAGACCGTTTCGGTCTCGATGCGATACGCGGTCACCTGTTGCTCGTCGTAGACCGTGCGGTATTCAAGCCGGTAGGTCTGCGTGGTGGCTGGCATCGTGGCTGGCATCGCCGGAGCACAGCCGCACTGGGCAAAAGCCAGCGGAGGCTGACCAAGGGCTGCCGTGAGGGCAGCGATCGCGAGTGAGCGAGGCATGGGGCGAAGCAGCATGTCGGAAAGCAGCATCGTGAAACTCGTCTCTGTGCGGCAGGGGATCGGTTGCATGCGAGGAGCCTCCTGGGGAGGACAAGGCGAGCGGGTTCGCATCGCCGCCGATTCTACGTGGGGGACCCTCCGTCGGGTCGCTGTACCCAAAACTTGAGACTAATCCGACGGGCTGGGGTCGCAAGGGCTCGACCCCGACGCAGAGTGCCCTTTTCCCGAAGTTTTTCAGGTTTGGCCGCTGCGATCGTCGCAGCCCATCCAGCTTCTCAGGCAGGCGACTGAGGCTGCTGGCGAAGAGGGCAAGCAGCGCAAAGAATGCAGACACGCCCTGGCGGCAGAAAACCGCGAAAGAAAATCGCTGCGCCATGCAAGCGGGACGGGTCTTCGGGTGCCGGAGGCACCTCGGCGGAGCCGAGGCCGCTGTGCGGCCCGAAAACCCGTCCCGTTTCAGACGGTCTCGCGAGAGAACATCACCAGCCGAGCCCGGATCGGTGATGCAGACACTTCCCGGCCGAAAGAACAGCCGGCGCGAGGCGGCTATTTCACGCCCGGGCCGCGGTCGAGGGCGCCTCGGATGCCGAGCTGCTCCGGATGGCGGGCGATTTTGTCGGTGAAGACGCGAACGTCGTTGACGATCGGCCGCAGTTCCTGCGTCAGCCGCTTGACGTTGGTGGCGGCCACCGAGAGGTCCTCATACACGCCAGGATCTCGAACCAGCCGGCCGAGGGTTCCATCCGATTCGTTGAGGGCACGGGCAAAGCCGGCGACCTGTGACAGAACGTCATCGAGCCGGCCGATCGTGCCGGTGAGCCGGCTGACCATCGCCTCCCCCTGGTCGCCCAGGGGCTTGGTGACGCCCTCGAGGTTGCGGAGGTTGCGGTCGGCGGATTCGATGGTCGCCCCGATGCCCGAGACCGTGCTGCGGAGGTCGTCGAGAACACTCGGCAGGGCATTGATCGACTGTTTCAGGTTCGCGCGGGCCTGGGGGTCGCCCATGATGTCGTTGACGTTGGTCATGGCGGTGGAGAAGCCATCGAGGGCCTGCTCGGTCTTGTCGATCATTTCGCCAACCCGCCGACCATCCTCGACCATGATGTTGTCGATGTTGTCGGCGAGCCTGCTGACGGTCGCACTGGCGTCGACAAGCGAGTCGAGGGCCATGCCGAGCTTGGGCTCGAGATCCGAGAAGACCTCAAAGGGGTCGCGGCTGACACCGCCTGCGAGCACCTCATCGGTTCCCAGCCGCACCCGCGGTGGCACGATCCGGCCAGGCACGAGCGAGATTTCAGCGTCGCCGAGCAGCGTCGTTTTGATCCGCGGGTTTTCATCACGGTAGATCGGCACGTAGGAGTCGATCGCGGCAACCACATTTACGCCACCGAGTTCGTCGAGCGACACGCTCGCCACTCGGCCAACGAGGATCCCGTTTTTCAGCACCGGAGTGCCCTCAGCCACACCGCGGGCGTTGTCAAACTTCATCTGCACGGGATACGTCGCCTGCACCAGCGAAGGCAGGTCGCCAAAGAGCACGATCAGAATGCCGGCGATGATCGCGGTGGCAAGCACCATCACGCCGACCCGAAACTGCATCACGCGTTCGTTCATGTGTCGTTCGTCTCCTCGTTCCCACTGCCGGGAACGCTGGTCCGCGCGTCCTGCAGCTCCATCAGCCGAGTGCCGGCGTTGCCCTCCACAAACTGCTGCACCCGGGAGTCGCGGCTTTGGTCGAGCTCAGCAGGGGTTCCCGAGAAAACGATCTGCGACTCATCGGCCGCAAGCCGAGGCAAGGGATAGAGCATGATGATCCGGTCGGCCACCTTGCGGGCCGTGTTCATGTCGTGGGTGACCACCACACTGCTCACTCCGGGCCGCTCGCTGACCTTCAGAATCAGCTCGTTGACCACGTCACTCATGATCGGGTCGAGGCCGGTCGTCGGCTCGTCGTAGAGGATCAGCTGTGGGTCGAGGGCCAGGGCGCGGGCCAGCCCAGCCCGCTTCCGCATGCCGCCGGAGAGCTCGGCAGGTTTCTTCAGGCCGACTGATTCCGGCAGGCCCACCTCGGCCAGCAGCGAGTGGACGATCTCCCTGATCTCCTCGCGACTGATCCGGGTGTGCTCCCGCAGTGGAAAGGCGATGTTGTCAAAGATCGTCAGGCTGTCGAAGAGCGCCGCCTGCTGAAACACGAACCCATACCGCGTGCGGAGGCGGGCCAGCTCACGGCCACGCATGCTCGCGAGCGAGGTGCCTTCGAAGCGGACCTCGCCGCGTGTGGGCCGCACGAGGCCGATCATGTTTTTCAGCAGCACGGTCTTGCCGCAGCCGCTCTCGCCGAGGATCACGAGCGTCTCGCCGAGCGACACAGAGATGGAGATGTCACGGAGCACCTGCTGGCGTCCGAACTGCACGCTGAGCCTGTCGACTTCGAGGAGCGGGATTCCGAAGGGAGGGGCAGCGGCGGCGGGTGATTCGGCGGTGGCGGTCATCACAGCAGGCGTCGGGCCCCTTCCGGACGAATGATCTCGTGGACATCGTCGAGGAAGATGCCCAGAAAGAGGTCGAGGACGAGGATCAAGACAAACGAGTGCACGAAGGCGTTGGTGGCAGCCCGGCCCACGCCCTCAGCACCGGGGGCGCAGTGGAAGCCACGGTGGCAGCTGACGATTGCGATCGCGGCGCCGAAGAAGAAGCTCTTGAAGATGCCCATCCCGAGGTCGAAGCCGCCGACATAGGCCCGTGAGTTGGTCCAGTAGTGGTGGTAGTCGATCCCCAGCAGCAGATAGGAGTAGAGGAAGCCGCCGAGCACTCCCATGAAGTCGGCCATTACCGTCAGCAGCGGGATCAGCAGCAGGCAGCCAAGAAACCGTGGCACGACGAGGTAGTAGATCGGGTTGGCCCCCATGCTCTCGAGGGCGTCAATCTGCTCAGTGACCCGCATCGTGCCGAGCTCTGCGGCCATGGCGCTGCCCACCCGACCAGCGAGCATCGTGGCGGCGAGCACCGGCCCGAGCTCTCGGACGAGCGAGAGGTTGATCACCGAGCCGAGCCGTGTCTGCAGGCCGAGGGCGCGAAACTGCGAGTAGCTCTGCACGGCGAGCACCATGCCCAGGAAGAGCCCGGTCAGGGCCACCACTGGCAGCGACATCACACCGATGGAGTAGAAGCTCGGCAGCAGCACATCCCGCCGTGGACGTCGCCAGAACAGCCAGCCGATGGTGCTCACGGAGAAGATGGCCACATCGCCCACGGCAGCGATCATCCCTACGGTCGCATCACCCACGTCGGCCACGCGGCCGGCGATCCAGCCGACGAGGCCTCCGCTGCGGGGAGCGTTGGTGGTGGGGGGCGACGACATGGCGGCTCGTGGGGCGCGGCGGGTTTTTAGGTGGCAGACTCATCGGATGAGATCGGCAAAAACACCTGGACGGCTTGAGCCGGTCGGGCAGGATGGATAGGCGAAATGGAGAACGCTACAGTGTGCGGTCATGAAAACACACCCTGTGGTGCTCTCCATTGCCGGCTCCGACAACTCCTGCGGAGCAGGCGCCCAGGCTGATCTGAAAACGATCACCAGCCTCGGCGGCTACGCCCAGACGGCGATTACCTGCGTGGTGGCCGAAGTGCCGGGGGCGGTGGAGTCGATCCAGCCGGTGAAGACGGCGGTTGTCGAGGCCCAGATTCGGCTCTCGCTGGAGGCGTTTCCGGTGGCCGCGATCAAGACCGGGATGCTCTTCTCGCCTGCGATTGTGAAAAAGGTCGCCGCCACGCTGCGGACGCTCGCCCCGACAATTCCCCTGGTGGTCGATCCGGTGATGGTCGCTTCCAGCGGTGAGCCGCTGCTTGAGCCCGAGGCGATCGACGCCTATGAGGAAAAACTTTTTCCGCAGGCCACCCTGCTCACGCCCAATCTTGACGAGCTCCGCTTGCTCAGCGGGATGCCGTGCGACGATCTCGTGCAGATGGAGCAGGCGGGCCGCTCGCTCGCCGAGCGCGTCGGCTGCAGCGTGTTGGCCAAGGGCGGCCATCTCGGCACCAGGCAGGCGGTCGACATCCTGATCACCAAAGACGGCGCGGAGCGGTTTACCGCTCCCTTCCGCCGCGGTGTCGACACCCACGGCACCGGCTGCACCTTCTCCTCAGCGATCGCCACGGGCCTCGCCCAAGGCCTCTCGCTCTCGGCAGCCGTTGCCCGCGGCAAGCGGTTTATCACCGCAGCGATCGAGCAGCGGCTGACCTGGGGAAAGACCACTGCCCTCGACCACCGCGTGCAGGTGGAAGGCGAGCAGCACGGCTAGCAGACTGTGGAAAGAGTCTGCCGCCGCAGGATGCGGCGATCGGCAACCCCGAAAACCCTCGGCGTTTTCGGGTGTTGCCCAAGTGGAAAAAGGCCATGGATGGCTTTTTCCACGGACAGCTAGCGGCGGCGAAGGAGGGCGGCCTCGTCGCGGGAGAGGCTGCCGCTTTTGTCGATGTCGAGCCGCATCAGGCGGGTGCGGAGGTGGTCAGGGAGTTCGTCGGGGGTGAGCTCGCCGTTGCTGTCGGCATCGAGCCGGTCGAAGGCGGCATTGAGGTCGGTGTTGCGAAGCCGCTGCACAAACTGGCCCCACCAGCCCTCGTCGCCTGGCTCCTTCCCGGGGGCCACGCCGGGCAGGTAGTACTCCACGTAGCCGAGGTGCATCTCCTCGAAGGTCTGCGGTCCCCAGCGAACAGTCTCGGTCGGATCGGGATTGGCCGGATTGGCAGGGCTGTTGTCAAACCAGGCGGTGAAGGTGAGTCGGTCGCCGGCGGCCAGCGGCAGCGGCTCGGCCAGCCGGTAGAGCAGCTGCCAGTTGAAGTCGTAGCGGGGCACATCGAGCAGGGTTGTGGTCTCGTTGCCACGGGTGAGCTCGTAGCGGCAGGCCTTGCCCCGCAGGTGCATGTGCGGCAGGAAGCCGAGCACAGTGGCGTCGGTGGGCAGCGTGAGCGACGCCTCCTCTCGGTGGTTGCCGTCTCCGGGCGGAATTTCCAGCCGGGTGTTGATGATGCCGGCCGTTCGCACCTCATGCTCAGGCTCGTCGCACAACACCACGCCGATCCGCGTGCTGTCGGTGGTGGCGGTGCCATTGGGGGTGTAGTGCATCTGAAAGTTGAGCCGAGCCCCGGCGGGAAGCTTGCGGGCAAAGCCCTCCGGGTAGGTGTGCACGCTCTGGCCCGGCACGTAGACCGCCCAATAGCCCTCCCGCTCGTCGCGGGCCACCTCGTTGCTGCTTGGCGGCAGCACATGCACGAGCACATGGTGCACCACCTCAGGGCTGCCCGGCCGGATTTCAATAGCGCGCACCCAGCGGTCTTCGGTGAGGCCCGTCTCCACGATTACGTTCTGGTAGGGCATCACGCCGGTGGCCTTCACTGGTTCGGGCTCGGCAAACTCCCAGATCTGATCGGGCTGGCCGATCAGCCAGCCGTCGGGATACGTCCTGGGCTGAGGAGCCTCGGCGGGGTCGCCCGTGGGCTTGCCGCCATCGAGCCAGGTCAGGAGCATCGCCTTCTCCGTCGACGCGAGGGAGCGTTCGTTGGCCCAGGTCAGCGGAGCCGGCTGGCCCTCGGCTGCGTCGGTTTCGGTGTCAGCATCTGCTGCAAACCAGGGGGGCATCGTGCCGCGGCGGATCACCTCGCGGACCATGCCTGCATGGGCGGTGAGGTCGTCGAAACTGTCGAGGGCAAATGGCCCCACGCCGCCGTCACGATGGCACTCGACACAGTGTCGTTGCACCAGGCGGGCGATCTCGCCGTGGTAGGTCAGGCTCGCTGCTGCAGTGGTCGCTGCCGCTGTTTCCAGTTCACAACCGGGCGCGTCGGTCGCGGCCACTGCCGGCTCGCGGCCGTCGGCCAGGGCGGCGATCGCGTCCTCGAGATAGGTGTGCCTGGGAGCGTCGAGGGCGTAGCCGAAGCCATACTGATCATCGACCGCGCCGTGGTAGCAGACCGTGCGGGCGGCATCGATGATCACCACGTCGGTCGTGGTAGCCAGGCCGAGGGCCTCACTGAGCGAGCCGTCGGCGTCGTGCACATACACGCCGTGCTCCCCGATCTTCTCGGCATCCCGCCGCATCGCCTCTGGGTCGTCGCTGGCAGTCGGGTTGATCAGCACGAAGGAGAAGGCCTGCGGAGCAGCCTCGGCGATTCTGGCGAGCGTGGGCAGATACCGCACGCTCAAGGGGCAGGAGGTGCCCGTGGCAGCAAACACGGTGAAGCCCGGCTCGTCGCCGACGCCGCGGTCGATTCCGGCCAGGTCGCAGAAGCGGGCTGCGGGCACGAGGCGGCCCACGCCGTGTGCTCCGGGCTTGAGCGGCGTTGGCCCCTGACGCACGGGCTCACTCGGAGCGGCCACCGCGGGCATCGGAGCCAGGGCGATGGCGACTGAGGCCGCGGTGGCAATGAGGGCTGAAAGCAACACGCTTCGCCTCATGGTGGGCCTCATGGTGGGCCTCATGGTGGGCGGCGGCAGACGTGTTTCACAGCCTGCGAGGGGCCGGGGGCATTGGGAGAGACGTTGCATCTTCAGCTCCTCGTGAACGTTCGCGTTTCCACCCTTTTGAAACGATGCTAAGAGCAAAAAGACGCGGTGTCGATCGCGGCTCACGCGATTCACACCGCCGGTCGCACGACGGTCGTCGCCCCGGTAGCCTGGTGGTCTGGTGGGGTGGTGGGCTGGTGTGGGGGAGCTGCGGCGGTGAGCAGCCGCACGCACCACCAGCACAAGCGACAGAACAAGCAACGTGTGAACAAGAAACCTGGGAGTGCCTTCGATGCATGATCTTCATGAGCTCAGCCGTCGGACCTTTGTGGAACAGGCCTTGGCGACGGCCGCGGTGTCGCTTGCTGGAATGCGGGCAACGGCCGCTGAAGCCCCCGCTGCTGCAGCTGCCAGGGTTGGCCCCAACGACAAGCTCCGTGTGGCGGTGATCGGCCTCAACGGCCGCGGCGGCTCGCACGTGGGCAACTGGCTCGACAACCCAGATGCCGATCTCGTGGCCGTCTCCGACTGCGACCCCAACACGCAGGCCCGCTACGAGTCGCGGTTTCAAGACATGCCGCACGCACCGCGTTTTGAAAAAGACTTTCGCCGGCTGCTCGACGATGACGCGATCGACATCATCTCAATCGCCACCCCCAACCACTGGCATGCCCTGATGACGGTCTGGGCGATGCAGGCGGGCAAAGATGTCTATGTCGAGAAGCCCTGCAGCTACACCGTTGAAGAAGGGCGGATCATGACCAACCATGCCCGCCGGCTTGGCCGCATCTGCCAGATGGGCGCCCAGAGCCGCAGCATGCCCGGCATGCGGGATACGCTCGCGTTTGTGCACGGCGGCAAGATCGGTGAGGTCAAGGTGGCCCACGCCCTCTGCTACAAGCGGCGGAAGAGCATCGGCCTCGTTGACACGCCCGCTCCGCTGCCCGCGGGCCTCGACTTCGACCTCTGGGCCGGGCCAGCGCCGGCGGTGGTGCCGATCCGCGAACGGCTGCACTACGACTGGCACTGGGATCTCCGCACGGGCAACGGCGACCTCGGCAATCAGAATCCCCACGAGATCGACAAGGCCCGCTGGGGACTCGGCAAGCAGGAGCTGCCAAAGCGGGTGGTGAGCGTCGGCGGCCGGCTCGGCTATGTCGACAACGGCGATGCCGCCAATAGCCAGCTGACCCTCTTCGCCTGGGACGACGCCCTGCTGATCTCCGAGGTGCGGGGCCTGGAGATCACCGAAGAGGAAGACTTCGGGCTCAAGGCGGGGCCGTTGCGGGTGGCCAACATCTGGTGGGGCACCGAAGGCTACGCCGTGAGCCCGAACTATCGCACGGGCGTGGCCTTTGACTACGACGGCAATGAACTCGGGAAGTGGGAGGGCGGCAGCGACCAGCTGCACTTTGCCAACTTTGTGAAGGGGGTCCGCAGCCGCAAGCACGAGGATCTGCATCTCGACATCGAAGACGGCCACCTCTCCAGCGCCCTGGCCCACCTGGGCAATGTGTCGTGGAAGCTTGGCGAGGCTGCCGACCTCGGCAGCCGGCCCGACTTTGCGGTAGCCGGCGAGGCTGCCTCCAAGGCCGTTGTCGACACCTTCGCCTCCTTTGAGAAGCACCTCCAGGCCAACGACGTGAACGTCACAGAGACGCCCTACGCGGTCGGCCGGGAGCTCTCGATCGATCCGGTCACGGAGCGGTCGAGCGATGCCGAGGCCAACCAGCTCTTCGGCAAGGAGTATCGCCAGGGCTATGAACTGCCAAAGGCGTGAGGTGCGCGAATGAACGGCTGTGGTCCACACCGCGCATCACTGGATGCATCGCTGGATGCATCACTGGGGTTCGCCAGCATGTTCGCCGCTGTGGTGTGGCTGGCTGGGCCGGCGGTTGCCGCGGTGGCGGATGATGCCAGACCGGGGGATCTGCCGGCGGAGGTGGCGATTCGAGAACAGTTCGCCAGCGTGCAGCCGCTGCTCGCCACGCACTGTCTCGATTGCCATGATGCCGACACGCACGAAGGAGGCGTGCAGCTTGAGACGATCGATGCCATTCCTGATGCGGCAACGCGGTCGGTGTTTCAGCGGGTGATCCGAGAACTGCGAGCCGGCACCATGCCGCCGGAGGATGCGGAGCCCTTGGAAGCGTCGGACCGTGCGGCGTTGCTGGGCTGGGTGGAAAAAGGACTGGCGGCCTTTGAGGCTCGGCCCGTTCCTCGCAACGGATCGGTGCGGCGGCTGACCGTCGCCCAGTACCGTCGGGCGATTCGTGATCTCTTGGGCATCGATGAGGATGTGGCCGGAAGCATGCCGGCCGACGCGATCTCCAAAGAGGGCTTCACCAACCAGGCCGCCACGCTCCAGCTCTCCCCGCGTCAGCTGGAGGCTTCGCTGGAAGCCGCCGAGCGTGCCGTCGACCTGGTGATGATCGACCAAGCCCACCCTCCAGCCATTCAGCGGTTTCGCGTCGAGCTCGGCACGGGCGTGAATCCGCAGCCGGTCGACGAGCCTCTGATCCTGGGCCATATCAGCAGGCTGCTGCCGTCAGCAGATGTGCTGATCACTGAGCCTCCGCTGCAGAAACCGTTCGCCTGTGAGCCAGTCGCGATGAGGCGGAAGTTTCGTTTTATCGAGGGGTACCAGGGCAACGACACCGTGCGTGGCTGGCGAGAGTTTTCCGGCCTCGAGCATGCCGTCTTCGCCTGCCTGCGGGGATCCGACGGCGACGATGTAAGAGACTTTATCGACCCACGGGGCCGTGGCTACCAAAGCGTGCCAGAGGGGCTCCTGCTGCGGCCATCGATCCCAGCGGACCGCTTTCTCGGTGTGGGAAGCAAGTATGGCCCGCTGCCCAACTTCAAAGTTGCGGTGCGGGAGCTGCCGCATCACGGCCGGTTTCGAGTGACGGTGCGAGCTGCCTGCTGCGACGACCTGCTGGTGGTGCCGCCGGGCTCTGGGGAGGAGCGCCAGGAAGACGAGCTGGTCGCGAACCGCAGCGAAGACCAGGCGGCGACCGACCGCTGGCAGGCTAAGGTTGCCCAGGCGGGTGTCTATCTGGTGCGGGTGATGCTTGCGGGAGTTGACGCGAAGCCACCGCAGGCAGATGGGCAGCCTGCCACAGAATCTCACGAGATTGCTGTGGCCATCACGTCAGAGGGCACCACCCGTCGGGTGACCGCCCGCTGGATGCAGCCGTCCTTTGCTGTGGTGCGACTGCCGGCCGGCGAGGTGGCACTTCAGGCCCACTACGCGGGGCCAGAGACCATCGATCAGCTTCACCTGCTTCGTCTGCCAGACGACGATCCCCTGTCGCTCCGGCTTGCAGCGATGCAACAGCGGCGGCCCTGGCTCGGCGTGCATCTTGGCCTCCGTCGCGACTGTGGGAGCACGCTGGCACCTGTCGGGCCGCCACAGCGAGTGGACTCTGGCCAGCTGCACGACTACGTCTTCGAGGGGGCGATCGCGAACTTCCCCGATCCCCAGGTGGAAGAGGGCAACCCCAACTACCTCGCTGGCCTGCGGGAGATTGCCGTTCGCAGTGAATACACCAGCGACCGCGACATGCCGCGGCTACTCGTGAAGAGCGTGGAGTTTGAAGGGCCGCTGCATGAGCAGTGGCCACCGGCATCGTATGCAGCCGTGGCCGAGGTTCCGGGGAGCGACGCTGCCGACCCTGAGCGACGGGCGAATGCCATTCTCTCGACCTTCGCTACGCGGGCCTGGCGGCGGCCACTCACAGCCAGCGAGCGGGACGGGCTGCTCACGATCTGGCGGCAGAGCCGCGCTGCCACGGGAGATGAGAGACAGGCAACCCGCGATGCACTGGTGGCTGTGCTGGTGTCGCCGCAGTTTCTTTTTCTGATTGAAGAAAGCACGACGCCGGAGCCTGAGCCGCTTGATGGCTACGAGCTTGCCTCCAAGCTTGCCTTCTTCCTGTGGAACGCGCCACCGGATGCGGAGCTCCTCTCGCAGGCCGCTGCCGATACGCTGCACGCAGGCCTTGTCGCCCACACCGACCGACTGATCGACGACGTCCGCTTTGAGGCGTTTGCGGAGGTGTTTGTCAGCGAGTGGCTGAGGCTCGATCGCTTTGACGTGCTGGAGAGCGACGCCGATCGTTTTCCCAGGCTCAGCCGTCATGTCCGCCGTCATCTGCGGGAAGAGCCCGTGCGGCTGCTCGTCCATCTGATTCGCACCAACGCCCCACCGGCCGACCTGGTTTACTCCGACACGCTTCTCGTCAACGAGGTTGTGGCCGACTATTACGGGCTCGATGCCGCAGTGGAAAGCGGCTTCGACTTTGTGCCGGTGCGTCATTGCCGCAGCGATCTCGGCGGACTGCTGACCCTGCCGGCAGTCCTGGCCGGGCTCTCTGACGGCCGTGAGCCCAATCCAGTGAAGCGGGGCGGGTGGCTGGCGAGGAAGATCATCGCCCAGCCACCGGCCGACCCGCCTCCCAATGTGCCCAAGCTGGAGGATCTCACGCAGCTCTCCCTGAGGGAGCGGTTGGAGCAGCATCGCTCTGCCAAGGGCTGCACCGGCTGCCACCAAGGCATTGATCCCTGGGGGCTGCCCTTCGAGGGCTATGGGGCTGATGGGCTCGCCGTGGCGGAGGAGCCGGACGCGGAGGTCGACGCTTCGTCGCTGTTGCCAGACGGCACCGTGGTGGATGACTTCGCAGCCTTTCGTGCCTATCTCCTCTCTGAAAAAGTCGACCGTGTGGCGGCAAGCTTCGCCTGGCATCTGGCCACCTATGCCAGCGGCCGTCGGCCGAGCCCGCCTGAAGAGCGATGGCTTGAGCAGATGGCTGCGAAGGAGTTGTCGCGCGGTGGCGGGCTGCGGGATATCCTGAAGGCCATCGTGGCCAGTGAGATGTTTCTCACCAAATAGTGCCCGTTTGGTGAAAGAGAGGTTGGCAATGGCTGCACGGTTGGATCGACGCGAAGTGCTCAAAGGCATCGCGGGGGCAACTCTCGTCCTGCCGGCACTCGAGGCGATGGGCGAGGCCGTCTCGGCGAGGCCGCCGCGGCGATTCTGCGCGGTCTACACCGCCAATGGTATGGCCCTGCCGAGGCCAGAGCTCGGAATCGACGAATGGCGGTGGTTTCCCTCGGTCGATGCCGCGGGGCAGCTGAAGCTGGGAAAGTCGACTGAGCCGCTAGAGCCGTTTCGTGATCAGCTGAGTTTCTTCGGTGGGCTCTCCCATGAGAATGGCCCCAAGGCCGATAGCCACATCTGCTCCGACATGTGGCTCACCGGTGCGCCGCTCCAGGATCCACAGCCGGGAACGTTCAACAGCGTGGCCGTCGATCAGGTGGTCGCAGAGCACACCAAGCAGCACTGCCGCCTGCGGTCGCTCGTGCTTTCGATCGATTCGGGGGTGGGCTTCATGTCGCGGACGAGCACACTCTCTTACGACATGGAGGGCCGGCCGATTCCCGCTGAGAACAGCCCGCGGCGTGTGTTTGACCGGCTCTTCCGGGCAGATGCTTCAGCCCTCGCAGGCAGGCGGAATGCCCTCGGCAGGCAGCTCTCGCTAGTGGACGCAGTGCTGGAAAATGCCACGTCGTTTGCCAAGCGGCTGGGCCGGACAGACCGCGAGACCATGCAGCAGTATCTCGCCAGTCTCGATGAGATGGAGGCCCGGCTGGCAGCGTCGGAGCAGTGGATTGACACACCAGTCAAGGCCCAGGATCGCTCATTCCTTGATCTTGATGCGAGCCCTGAGGGAGAGCCTGCCAGCTACTATCAGACGATGTTTGACCTGATCGCCCTCGCCTTTGATGCCGACATCACCCGCAGCGTGAGTTTCATGCTCAGCCGTGAGGATGGGATGGGCATCAGCGACACCTTTCCCCTCAAGCTCGGCCTGCCGCAGACCCACCACAACCTCTCGCACGCCGGCGACCGCGATGGCCTGCTAGCGTTTGCGAACTACGACCGCTTCTTGAGCGAGCAGCTGGCCCACTTCCTCACGAGGCTGTCGGGCTATCGGGATCTCGACGGCACGCTGCTCGACAACACGCTCGTGCTCTATGGCAGTGGCTGTAGCACCACCCACTGGCCCAAGGACCTGCCTACGCTGGTCGCAGGTGGCCGGGGCATGGGGCTCTCCCATGGCCACTTTGTCCGCGACGGGGAGCAACGGATGACAAACCTCTACGTGAGCCTGCTGCAGGCGTTGGGCATCGAGCAGGAGTCGTTTGCCGATAGCACCGGCAGCTTGAACTGTCCGGTCTTTGGCTAGCCGAGTCCTTGGCCGCCGCGTGGACCGGCCGCAGTCGCGGAGCAAGAATCAAACCAGGCTCTCGCTGCAGAGCTCGGGTGGGTTTGGGCTGCGGAGGCAGTGTTGTGCGAATGTGGATGCTTTGGCGGCTTGTGCTGCTGCTGCCGCTCGCCAGCGGTCTGATCGGGTCCGTGGGGCAGGCGGCGGAGCCGGTTGTTCCGGAGGCCCTGGAGCCCTGGAAGGGCTGGGTTTTGCACGATGTGGCCAACCTCGGCTGCCCCTCTCCTTACGACGACGCTCGTGAGCGGCTTGCTGTCTGGCCGTCGGGCCTGTCACTCGATCTGAAGGCCAGCGAGGGCCGCTGGACGATGCCGCTGGAGGCGTTTGGTCGCTCGTGGCTGCCGTCTGCCCGGCAGCGCTGAGACCTGGCCAACGTCGGTCACGCTCGACGGCGAGCCGGTGGCCGTGGTGGCACGTGAAGGCGTGCCGTCGATCCGGGTCGAGCCGGGCCGGCATCTGGTCGTGGGCGAGTTTCGCTGGAGCCGGCTTCCTGAGCGGCTGGCGATTCCCGCAACGATTGGCATCGTGGAGCTGGTTCGCAGCGGGGCGGCCGTGGCCCTTCCCGAACGGGATGCCGAGGGCTGGCTGTGGCTCGAGCGGAGCCGAGCAGCCGAGGAGGAACAGGATCAGCTCCAAGTCCACCTGTCGCGAGTGCTTGAAGATGGGCTGCCGATCTGGCTGCGGACCGAGATCGAGCTGAGTGTGTCTGGCCGCAGCCGCGAGGAGGTGCTCGGGCAGGTGCTGCCGGTCGGCTGGCAGCTGGCTGCCGTCGCTGGACCGATTCCGGTGGCAGTGGATGATGCGGGGCTGCTGCGGGCGCAGGTGCGGCCGGGCAGCTGGCGAATCCGCGTCGACGCCTTTCGCACCGACGACCTCTCGCAGCTGGCGTATCCCGAGGGCACGGATTCAATCGCACAGGAGGAGCTGGTGGGCCTCCGGCTGCGGCCGGAGTTTCGCGTGATCGAGTTCATCGACGCTGTGCCAGTCGACGTGGCGATGACCCGATTTCCAGATCAGTGGCGGACGCTGCCGGTGTTTCGCTGGAACACGGCTTTGCCGCTCGCGTGGGTCGTGAAAGACAGCGGTGCCGGGCTGCGAAAGCCCGATCGCTTTGAGATGACGCGGCGGCTGTGGCTCGATGATGACGGACGCGGCCTGACCTACGAAGACATCATTCAAGGAGAGTGTGGCGAGCTCTCCCGGCTTGACGCGATCGCGGGCAACGAACTTGCGGTGGTCCGCATCGATGGGCAGCGTCAGCTGATCACCACAGATCCGGCGTCAGGGGCGGCTGGCGTGGAGCTGCGGGCACCTCGGCCCAGGGTTGAGGCGATCGGCAGGATGACCCGGGAGCCACTGCTCTCGGCCACTGGCTGGCAGGCGGATGCGGACAGCCTGCGGGTGTCGCTGTCGCTGCCTCCCGGCTGGCGGATGCTGGCAGTGTTTGGGGCCGATCGCGTGGAGGGCGACTGGCTGACGGCCTGGACGCTGCTCGATCTCTTTCTGCTCTTGGTCTTCTCGCTGGCGGTGTTTCGCATGCGGGGCTTTGTGGCCGGGCTTGTGGCGTTTCTGGCCTTTGGGCTTGCCTACCACGAGCTCTACGCACCCCGCTTCACCTGGCTGTTTCTCCTGGCCCCGGTTGCGTTGCTGGCGGTCGTTCGTTCGCCGCGGGCGGTCTGGTGGATGCAGGCCTGGAGGCTGCTGGCGATTGGCCTGCTGCTGATGCATCTCATTCCCTATGTCACCGGGGAGGTGCAGTCGGCGCTCTATCCACAGCTTGAGCCCGGTGGCATTCACTACCGGCAGCGGAGTCTCTGGGAGATCTTCAGTGGCCCGAGACGAGCCATTCCTCCTGGGCAGGTGCAGCTGGATGTGGCCCTGTCGACCTCGGCGGTGTCGTCATCGGTCTCCCGTTCTCGCAGCCGCGGCGGCAAACCGCAGCCGGCAGAACAGCAGGCCGGCCAGGCGAAGCAGGTGCTGTTTGACTCGGCCAACATGCAGTTTGCTCCCGGCACCACCACCCAAACAGGCATTCCCAGGCCCGCCTGGCAGGGCAATCAGGTGGAGTGTTTCTGGGATGGACCGGTGGGCCAGGAGCAAACGCTGCGTCCGATTCTCTTGCCGGCGGTGGGCCACCGGATCCTGGCCGTGGTGCGGGTGACGCTGCTGGCGTGCCTGCTGGGCATCTTCCTGCGACCTCGCTCGCCGCCTCGGCTGAAGGGGCCGCCGCGGCAGTCCGCGGGCCTCGCGGTCGCGCTGCTCGTGGCCCTGCTGCTGTCGACGGATGCGGCCAAGGCCCAGGACGCAGCTGGGCCACCGCCGACGGCCAACGAGGCCCCACCAGGACAGGGGCCCACGGCCGCAGCCGAGCAGGCTCCGCCAGTGAACGATGTTTACCCTTCAACAAAGATGCTCAGCGAACTGCGGGAGCGGCTCCTGCAGCCAGACGACGCGTTTCCCCACGCGGCGGAGATCCCCAAGGCCACGCTCGTGATCACCGGCAATCGGCTGTCGCTGACTGCCACCGTGCATGCGGCGGTGGACTGTGCGGTGCCGCTGCCGGGAAAGCTACCCGTCTGGTCGCCGCTGTCGGTGGTGCGGGATGGTGAGGCAGCCTCTGTCGTGCGTCGGCCCGATGGCTATCTCTGGGTGTGGGTGCCTGCGGGCGTGAGCGAGCTTGCCGTCGAGGGCCGAATCCCTGAGTCGGCAGAGTGGGTGCTGGGATTCCAGCTCTCGCCTCGACGGCTGGAGCTTGAGGCAGCCGAGTGGATTGTGTCGGGAGTCAACCCAGATGGCCTGGTGGAGGAACAGCTCTTCTTTACCCGACGCCAGCAGCAGGATGCTGGGGCGGCGGCCTACGATCAGTCAAACGTCCGCGGCGTGGTGCAGATTGATCGTGTGCTCGAGGCGGGGCTGGTGTGGAAGCTGCACACCACCGTGCGGAGGCTGTCGCAGCCGGGGCGGGCGATCAGCCTGACCGTGCCGCTGGTGGCAGGGGAGCGGGTGCTCTCCGGAGGAACGACCGGCGGGAACGGCACGATCGACGTCGCCCTCGCAGCCAATGCTGAGAGCTACGCCTGGGAAAGCGAGCTGCCGGCCATGCCAGAGATTCAGCTGGTGGCAGCGGCGAGCCCGCAGTCCGTCGAGCGGTGGTCACTGATCACGTCGCCTGTGTGGAACGTCGCGCTGACGGGCGCGGGGCCAGTCTACGAAGCCGACGCTGCCGAGCTGATTCCCGTTTGGTATCCCTGGCCGGGCGAGGAGGTCACGCTGGCGTTTGCCAGGCCCCAGGCCCTCGATGGCAAATCGCTCACCATTCGTGGCCTCAGCCGCACCGACGAGTTTGGAGCACGGCGGCGGAGCTCATCGATCGACCTGCGGCTTGAGTCGAGCCTGGGGGGCGAGTTTTTCGTGGGTTTGCCTGAAACAGCGACGGTTCGGGCGGTGGAACTGGAGGGCAGATCGCTGCCAGTGCGGCGGGAGGCGGGCCGCGTGCTGGTGGGGCTGCAGCCGGGCAGGCAACAGCTGACGCTCGCCTGGACAACAGACGAACCGCTCGCCCGTCGGACAACCTTCGATCCGGTCGAGCTGCCTGTTGAGGCCGCGAATGTCACCAGCCAGATGCGGCTGCCTGAGTCGCGATGGATTCTTTGGGCGAACGGCCCCCTGCGAGGGCCGGCGGTACGGTTTTGGGCGGTGCTGGCCCTGGCAGTGGTGCTTGCTGGTGGGCTGAGTCGGCCGCAGCTGTCGCCACTGAAGTTTCACGAGTGGCTCTTGCTGCTGATTGGGCTCACGCAGATCTCCGTGATTCCCGCGGCTGCGGTGGTGGGCTGGCTCTACCTGCTCGCCTGGCGGGGCCAGAAAGATCCGCAGGGCTTCGGCTGGTTCAGCTTCGACGTGCTGCAGCTGTTCCTGGTCGTTCTCACCATCGGGTCGCTGGTCACGCTGGTGGTCGTCGTCAGCCGTGGGCTTCTCGGCACGCCGGAGATGTTCATCACCGGCAACGGCTCGGCTGGCAGCCAGCTGATCTGGTTCAGCCCTGCGGAGGGCAGCGAGCTGGGGCAGCCCTGGGCCCTGTCGATCTCGATCTGGTACTACCGACTGCTGATGCTCCTGTGGGGGCTGTGGCTGGCCAACGCCGTCATCCGCTGGCTGCTGGCTGGCTGGCGGCAGTTCACAGCCGGGGCTGCGTGGCGGTGGCGAAGCCGGATCGCGAAGGAGCCTTGAGGGGGACGCGGGCAGCTCCGGCGGTATACTCGCCGCACGAGAAGGACGAGGCAGGAGCATCGATGATCGGAAACAGGGGCTGGATACCGAAGGGCCTATGGGGCCTTGCGGGAAGGGTCGCGGCGGTCAGCTGGCTGGCTGGGTGGGCCGCAGGGCTGCCGATCGCGAAGGCCGACGAAACGGGCATGCGGGTGGCGACCGCGCGAGCCAGCGAGATCGATCCGCGAGCTGCCGAGCATCCCGAGATCGGCTTTGTGTTTGCGAGCGATGGCAAGCCGCAGGATCTGCAGCACGCGATGGTCGACCTCGATGCTCCGCTGCGAGGCCAGCTGGTCGTCTGGCTGATGGCCTCCAACGAACAGCTCTTTGAGCGGCTGGCGAGCTACGGCTACCACGTCGTCCAGCCGCACTACGCCAGGGCCTGGTTTGGCATCGTCAAGCCGACCGACCGGCTTGCCCGGGGGCTTGTGCGGCTTGAGGCGGCGACGGGGCGGGACGTCAGCCCGCAGGTGGAGATTCCCTTTGCTGACGGCATGGCGGAGCGGACGCACCAGTTTGTGCGATGGCTCTCACAAGAACAGCCGGATGCCCGCTGGGAGCAGTTTCTCGCAAGCGACGACGCTGGTATCGACTGGACGAAGGTGATCGTGGCCGGGGCATCTCACGGCTCGACGACCGCCGCCCGGTTTGCCAAGGAGGTCGAAGTGGCCCGGGTGGTGATGCTCTGCGGACCCCGGGATCAGGAGCAAGACTGGCAGTCGCTCCCCTCGGCCACGCCGCCGGAGCGGTTTTTTGGCTTTTCGCACGTGCTCGATGGCGGCTGGACCGGCGACCACTACTGCCGCTCCTGGGAGCTGCTGGGGCTTGCGGCGTTTGGGCCGATCGTAGACGTCGACGGCCTGCGGCCGCCCTATGGCAACAGCCGCCGGCTGGTGTCGGCTGCCGATGTCGGTGGCGATGCTGGCCGGGCCCACTCGGCTGTTTCGCCCGGCCGGGCTTCGCCTCGCGATGCGGATGGCCGACTGCTCTACGAGCCTGTCTGGGAATACCTCTTCACCCACCCGGTGGATCAGGTTGGCAGCCCAGTCGCTGCTGATCCAGACTGTGAGCATCAGCACCCGCTCGGCTCGTGAGCGGCGGCGAGACCAGTCCTCTTCACAACAAACTTTTTGTGCCTCGCTTGGGAGGGAACCACGATGACCACGACGACGATGCAAGAGCGGGCCGTCCGGCCTGCCCCCGGCTGGCTCATGCTCTTCGCGTGCCTTGTCTTGTTGGTGCTTACGCCTTCTCTGATTGTTGTCGGCGCCGCGGCAGACTCGCCCATTCTTTTCATTCCCGGCATTCTCTGCGGGGTGGGCTTCCTTGTGAGCCTCTTCGGCTTTCAGGCGGTGCAGCCCAACGATGCCCGCGTCTTGCTGCTCTTTGGCGACTATGTGGGCACGATCCGCGAGAGCGGTTTCTTCTGGGTAAATCCCTTCTACACAAAGAAGCGGATTTCGCTGCGGGTGCGAAACTTTGAGACGGGTTCGGTGACCACGCCGGAGGTCAAGGGAGCTGATGGCAAGGTGCTTTCGCACAAGAGCCGTTCGGCAGGCCGGCCCTCAAAGGTCAACGACCGCGACGGCAACCCGATCGAGATCTCGGCAGTGATCGTCTGGAAGGTGGTCAACACTGCCGAGGCGCTCTTTGAGGTCGACGACTACGAAGACTTTGTCGCCGTGCAGAGCGAAGCGGCCCTGCGAAGCCTCGCCTCCAGGCATCCCTACGACAGCGAGGACCATGAGACCTCGCTGCGAGGCAGCACGACGGAAGTCAGCGAGCAGCTGCAGGAAGATGTGCAGGAGCGGCTCGACACGGCGGGCGTGGAGGTGATCGAGACACGGATCAGCCACCTGGCCTATGCCTCCGAAATCGCTGCGGCGATGCTGCAGCGGCAGCAGGCTCAGGCCGTGGTGGCGGCACGGATGAAGATTGTGGAAGGGGCTGTTGGCATGGTGCAGATGGCCCTTGAGCACCTCTCTCGCGACAACGTCGTGCAGCTCGACGACGACAAGCGGGCCTCGATGGTGGCCAATCTCCTTGTCGTGCTCTGCAGCGATCGACATGCCCAGCCCGTGGTCAACGCAGGACACTCATGAGCACCACACCGAATGCAGCCGGACTGATGGCCAAAACCTGTGTGCCCTGCGAAGGGGGTGTGCCGAAGCTCTCGGCAGCCGAGGCGGAAGCCCACCTCGCTGCGACTCCGGCCTGGCGGCTGACGCACGACGGCCAGCGGATTCGGCGCGACTTCACACTGCCCGATTTCCGCTCAGCGATGCGGCTCTTCAACGACGTGGGAGCGCTCGCCGAGCGGGAGGGCCACCATCCCGATCTGCATCTGGAGAGCTACCGCAAGGCCTGGATCGAGATCCACACCCACGCGATCGGCGGCCTCTCCGAAAACGACTTCATCCTGGCCGCCAAGATCGACGCACTGGCGCCGGTCTAGCAGGCTGTGGAAACAGTCTGTCGCCGCAGGATGCGGCGATCGGCAATCCCGAAAACCCTTGGTGTTTTTGGATGTTGCCCAAGTGGAAAAGGGCCAGGGATGGCCTTTTCCGCGGACAGCTAAATCTGAGAGAGCTCCGGGATCTCGAAGCCGGCGTTGTTGGGATCCTTGAGCAGGGCGTTGGCCGCCTCGGCGTGGTCGCCGGTGTGCCGCTCGGCGTCGGGATCGAAGGTGAGCATGGGGCCAACCCGGTAGTCGCTGCCGTTCTCGGGGATGCCCACGCCGTCCCGCATGATCTCGTGCAGCTTGAGAAAGTGCTCGGCCACGTCAGGGGAGTCGCCGAAGCGGCAGGCCTTTTCGTTGAAGGGCACGTTTTCGCCAAGCCGGTAAGAGTTGTTCATCAGGTGGCCGAGCACGCAGCCATAGTGGGCATCAGAGGCATTGCCATTGGCCAGAGTCGGATCGCCTTCACGCACTGCGGTGATGAAGGCCTGCCAGTTGCCGCCGGGGGTGACCCGGCCCGGTTCGACGGCCAGGTCTTCAAACGAGTCGCTGCCGGGCCGGCGGATTTTGTAGCGGCCCTCGCCGACGATCACGCTGCCATCCTCAAGGTAATACTCATTGGTGACCTGGTGCTGGTAGCCCTCGTAGTTCACGTTGCGAACATTGAAAAGCACCATCTGGCCGTTGGGATACTCGGCCATGGCAAACATCGTGTTGGGCGTTTCCCCCTGGTCATCCCAAGCAAAGCGGCCGCCGATCGCTGCCGCTTTGACAGGATGCGTCTGATCGTCGTCGATCGCCCAGCGAGCGACATCGAGCTGGTGCGTGCCCTGGTTGTTGAGGTCGCCATTGCCGGTCTTCCAGAACCAGTGCCAGTTGTAGTGCACGAGGTTGGGGTTGTAGTGATCGAGCACGGCCGGGCCTTTCCAGAGATCCCAGTCGAGGTTGGCAGGGGCGTCGCCGTCGGGCTTGGTGCCGATCGATGCCCGTGGCTTGCAGCAGTAGCCATAGGCAATCTTGAGCCTCGGCAGGGTGCCATCTTTGAGCGCGGCATGAAGCCCTGCGATCCCCGCATCACTCCGTCGCTGCGTGCCATGCTGCACGACCACGCCGTATTTTTTGGCAGCCTCCAGGGCAATGCGGCCTTCCACCACGTCGTGGCTCATCGGCTTCTCAACGTAGACATGCTTGCCGGCCTGGGCTCCCCAGATCGTCATCAGGGAGTGCCAGTGGTTTGGCGCGGCGATGGAGATCGCGTCGACGTTTTTGTCTTCAAGCACCTTGCGGATGTCTTTCTCACCCTTGGTGGTGAGGGGGGCGTCGCCGGCCTTCTTGGCCAGCCCGGCGAGGGTGCGATCGAGCACCTGCTGATCAGGGTCGACGACGTAGGCGATCTCCACGTTGTCGAGGCCCATGAAGCCGCCCAGGTGCGACTGCCCACGGCCGTTGAGGCCGATCACGGCGATGCGAACCCGGTCGTTGGCTCCCAGGGCTCTGGCCGACGCGCGAGCCGCGGTCAGCAGGAGCGAGCCGGTGGCGGCGGAAGCAGCAAGAAAACGACGACGACTGGTGACGGCTGGCATGGAATCCTCCCCAAAAATAAAGACAGAACCCCCGCAGCATACCGAGGGGACAGAAACACATGCGAGGCCAGCAGCAAGGGAGCACCTGCGGGAGCTACCCGGCGTAGTCAGTGAGGCTGCCGGGCCGCCAGGAGACGCGGAGGGCGTTGGCGACCGCCACGAGGTCAATCGCTTCCTGAACCATGGCACCAGCAGCCGGCGGCAGGTAGCCCGCGGCGGCGAAGGCCATGCCGATCAGGCTCATGGCCATCCCGCCAATGGCTGTCTGGAGGGCGATGCTGCGAAAGCGGCGACCGATGTGGAGCAGTTCGTCGACCCGCTCGAGGGTCGTGTCCATGATCACCGCCCCAGAGGCTTCGCTGGTGACGTCGCTTGCCGCGCCCATCGCCACGCCGACAGTGGCAGCAGCCAGCGCCGGGGCGTCGTTGATGCCATCGCCAACAAAGAGCGTGGGGGCCGACGCGGTGGCCTCTTCCACGAGCCGCAGCTTTCCCTCGGGCTGGATGCTTGCGTGGATCTCCTTGATCCCCACCGACTCAGCCAGCCAGCGGACTTCGCTTTCGCGATCGCCCGACACAATCATCACCCGCTCAAGCTTGTGATCCGGAGCAAGGTGCTGCACAAACAGCTTGCCGTCGGGCCGGGGCGTGTCGCGGAACCGCAGCACACCCGCGAGGCGGTCGTCAAAGAGCACCACACATTCCAGGCCTCCGGCCGTTGGTGGCAGTCCGGCAGCCTCGTCGGGAGCGGTGTCGGTCAGTTTTTTTCGGCTGGTGATGCTGACACGGCGGCTGGCTGTGCCACTGCCCCACGCCACTCGACCGGTGAGGCCCGCCCCTGGCTTTTCCGCAACGGCCTCGACAGTGCAGCCCGTCAGACCTCGCGAGCTCGCGGCCTCAAGAACGGCGGCTGCCAACGGGTGCTTGGAGTAGGCCTCGAGGCCGGCCGCAGCGGTGAGCACGGCGTCGGCATCATGATCACCGCAGGGAATCACGTCGGTGACCTGCGGCGATCCGTAGGTCAGAGTGCCTGTCTTGTCGAAGATGGCGATGCGGCAGGTATCGAGCCGTTCGAGAATGGCAGGGTCGCGGATCACAATCCCGCGTCTGGCGGCTAGCGAAATCGCCCCGATGATTGCCACCGGGATGCCGATCAACAGCGGGCAGGGGTGGCCACGACGAGCACCGCCAGAAACCGGGTTGGGCTGCCAGAGGCCCACCAGGCGGCAGCCGCGATCGCCACAGCCAACGGCGTGTAGAGCCCGCCGAGGATGTCTGCCATCCGCCGCAGCTTCGGCTTTGTCTGCTGGCTTTCAGCCAGCACCTGCATGATCTTCGCGTAGCGGCTATCACTCCCCACGCGGTCGCTGCGAATCTCCAGGACTGCCTGGCCATTGATCGCGCCGGAGAGCACTGCCGAGCCCGGCGCCTTGGCCATGTGGTAGGGCTCGCCAGTGAGGTAGCTTTCGTCCATCGAGCCGTGGCCGGCAACGACTGTGCCATCGACAGGGCAGATCTCATGCGGCAAGACGGTGATCACATCGCCAACCGTGAGCTCTGCAAGCGGAAGATCGGTGAGGCCAGTCGATGTCTTGCGATGGGCGACCGTGGGCATTCGCCGAGCCAGCGCCTCAAGCACGTCACCAGCCCGCCTGACAGCCCGCGACTCAAGTGCCTCACCGCCAGAAAGCATCAGCACGACCAGCACCCCGGCAAGGTATTCCCCCAGCAGCACGCTTGTCACGATCGAGATGCCTGCCAGCAGGTCCGCCCCGAAGCGGCCGCTGAACAGGTCTTGCAGAAGGCCGAAAACGAGTGGCATCCCGCCGAGCACAAGCATCACCGCCAGCGGCACGTCTGCAACGCTCAGCGGCGGCCCACCAAGGCGGGTCGATGGATCGAGCCAGCCGAGTGCTGCTGATTGCCCGCCACGATCAGACAGGAAGAGCCCGAGCCAGAGGGCAAGTGTGCAAACCGCCGCTATGGCAATCAGGTCGTGGCTCGTCAGCCTCGCTGCAAAGCGAGTGAGCAGAGAACGCCAGGCGATAGGAACTGCTGAGATCATGTCCAGCAACCTACCAATCAGCAGCGTTGTGAACACGCTCCCAGCACTCGGAGTGAAGGCCTTACCGACTCAAACCCGATCAGCTCCCAGCAGAAGCCTCTTCTTCGGCCGGGCCTGCAGGCACCGGCTCGGCGGTGACAATGCCCTTAAAGACCAGCTGCTTCTTGCCGGCCACCTCGGCTGCATCGACCTCGATCGTGTCCTTGCCCTCAAACTCGCCCTTGAGCAGTTCTTCGCTGACGGGGTCTTCGATGTAGTTCTCGAGAGCACGACGCAGCGGGCGGGCACCAAAGTCGGTGTCGGAGCCCTTCTTGATCAGGAACTTCTTCGCCTCTTCGGTCAACTCAAGCCTGAGGCCACGTTCGGCCAGCCGCTCACGAACTTTGGCAAGTTCGATGTCGATGACTTCCTTGAGATCCTCCACCGTGAGGTGGTGGAAGATGATGATGTCGTCAACGCGATTGATGAACTCCGGACGAAAGACCTTTTCAATCCGCTCGTTGACGCGGCTCTTCATACTCTCGTAGCTGGCGTCACCGTCCGGCTTCTGGAAGCCGAAGGCCGACTCATTCTTGATCGCTTCGGCCCCTGCATTCGTGGTCATGATCAGGATCACGTTGCGGAAGTCGACGTTGCGACCGAAGGAATCGGTCAGGCGGCCTTCCTCCATCACCTGCAGGAGCATGTTGAAGACGTCGGGATGCGCCTTCTCGATCTCGTCGAGCAAGACCACGGAGTAGGGGCGGCGTCGGATCTTCTCAGTGAGCTGCCCACCCTCTTCGAAGCCGACATAGCCCGGAGGCGCACCGATCAGGCGGCTGACGTTGTGCTTCTCCATGTATTCGCTCATGTCGATCTGGATGAGAGCCTCATCGTCACCGAACATGAACTGCGCGAGTGCCTTGGCCAGCAGCGTCTTGCCAACACCGGTCGGGCCGGCGAAGACAAAGCAGCCGGTGGGCCGCTTGGGATCCTTGAGGCCAGAGCGACTGCGGCGAACCGCCTTCGAGATGCTCTTGATCGCTTCGTTCTGTCCAACGACCCGCTGGTGGAGTTCGCTCTCCATCTCCATCAGCCGCTTGGTGTCTTCGGTCGACATGCGGGTCAGCGGGATACCGGTCATCTTGGAGATCACCTCGGCAACGACCTCCTCGTCGACCACGCCGTCGGCCTCGCGGCTCTTCTCCCGCCAGTCCTTGGTCATGGTCTGCTTCTTCTTCTTCAGCTTGTCGGCCTGATCCCGCAGGCCCGCAGCCTTCTCGAAGTCTTGGTTGGCGACCGCCTCTTCCTTTTCCTTGTTGAGCCGCTCGACCTCCTCGTCGATCTCCTTGAGATCCGGCGGCTTGGTCATGCCCTTGAGCCGCACCCGTGCCCCGGCTTCATCGATCACGTCGATCGCCTTGTCTGGCAGGCAGCGGCCGGTGATATAGCGGCTGGAGAGCTCGACAGAAGCCTCGACCGCCTCGTCGGTGATCGTCACGCGATGGTGGCTCTCATAGCGGTCGCGAAGACCCTTGAGGATCTCCACAGCCTCGCTCTTCGTGGCCGGCTCGACCATGATGATCTGGAAGCGACGGTCGAGGGCGGAATCCTTCTCGATGTACTTGCGGTATTCATCGAGGGTTGTGGCACCGATGCACTGAATCTCACCGCGGGCCAGAGCTGGCTTGAGCACGTTGGAGGCGTCGATTGCGCCCTCCGCACCGCCCGCTCCGACGAGCGTGTGCAGCTCGTCGATGAAGAGAATCGTGTTTTTTACACGACGCACCTCGTTCATCACCGCCTTGATCCGCTCCTCAAACTGGCCTCGATACTTCGTGCCAGCCACCATCATCGCCAGGTCAAGCACGACGATCCGCCGGTCGGCAAGCAGTTC
Organism: Pirellulales bacterium; assembly: GCA_018401745.1. Taxonomy (GTDB): domain Bacteria; phylum Planctomycetota; class Planctomycetia; order Pirellulales; family UBA1268; genus M30B53. The sequence goes on from JAGYJY010000013.1 coordinate 66,336, forward strand.
GGGCACGTTGCCTTCCACCACCCGCTGGGCAAAGCCCTCCACGATGGCAGTCTTGCCCACACCGGCCTCGCCGAGGAGCACAGGATTGTTTTTGGTGCGGCGGCAGAGAATCTGAATGGCCCGCTCGATCTCCCGCTCGCGGCCGATGACAGGATCAAGCTTGCCCTGTTTGGCCAGTTCGGTCAGGTCGCGACCGAAGCTATCGAGGGCCGGCGTCTTGCTCTTGCCGCCCTTGGGAGCTCCCTCGCCGCCTCCGCCACCGGCGCCCGCGCCAGCCGTGGCTCGGCCGCCCATGCCAGACCGCTCGCTGCCTTCGTCCATGCCGTGGCCGAGCAGGTTGAGCACCTCTTCGCGAACGTCTTCCAGCTTGAGCCCGAGGTTCATCAGCACCTGCGCCGCCACACCCTCCTGCTCCCGGAGCAGGCCGAGCAGGATGTGCTCAGTGCCGACATAGTTGTGGTTGAGGTTGCGAGCCTCCTCCATGGAATACTCGATGACCTTCTTCGCCCGCGGCGTCTGGGGCAGCTTCCCCATCGTGACCATGTCGGGGCCGCTCTGCACGAGCTTCTCCACCTCCATGCGGATCTTGCGAAGGTCGATGTCGAGGTTCTTCAGCACATTGGCCGCGACCCCGCTGCCCTCTTTGATCAGGCCCAGCAGGACATGTTCGGTGCCGATGTACTCGTGGTTGAACCGCTGGGCCTCTTGATTGGCCAGCTGCATCACTTTCCGGGCACGGTCGGTGAATCGTTCGTACATGAAAAGTCGTTTCCCGATGGAGAGTCGCGGTCTCGTTTTTCAACACCATGAATTGTACGCGTCGAGGGCAGTGATGTCTTGCCGAGCCGCTCGCAACCGGACCTGAGGGCCGTTTTTCGCTTGATCAGGCCGCCGCACGCCTGCCTTGACGGGCTGGGGCGGCTTCGGCGCTCGGCCGTTCGACAGTCTCGTGACGGTGCGGTTGGGCACCCATATCGCCTTCGACATCGGCAGACGGCTGTTCGGCAGCCCGCTCCAGCAGCTTTTGCTCACGGGCGATCGCCGACTGCCACCGCAAGCCGCTGTCGCTGCGAGCGAGTTTGCTCAGCGCCTTGGCAGCCTCGCCCGTGCGGCCCACCCGCCGCAGCAGCGACGCCAGCAGCAGCTGGGCCTCACCGTCAACGGGCCGCAGGGCCAGCAGGGCCAGCAGCTTTGTCTCTGCGGCCAGCCAGTCGCGGGCAAGATAGGCATCCCTGGCCTCTACAAACATCTCTTCGCTGGCGGCATCCTGGCTGAGCATCAGCGGCGGAGGAAACGCGGAGACTGCTGAAATCGTGCCGAGCAGCCAGATCACCCCAGCGGAGGCCCAGAGGCCCACCGCGATCTCAAGCTCCACCAGTTCGGTCCAGACCCAGGTCGAGACAATTGCCGTATTGAGTACGATGGCAAATGCAACGGCGACAAGCAGGCCGGCGCGGCTCCCTCGGAGCCACAGCCATGGCAGGCCGGGCCAGAGCAGCGTAGAACGTCGCACGAGGTTCATGAATCCGCGATCCCTCCGAGCGGTGCTCCGAGCGGTGGGAGTGTAGAGATCACGGCAGCCGGCCTCCAGAGGAAACGCAGCAGCCGAGCTGTCAGCCGCAGATGCCCCAAAAAACCCTTGTTTCACGGCGTGAACGGCTCGCACAGGCACGGCTTTGTGTGCTTGTTGAGGGGGGAGCCTCGGCTGCTGCCTGCGCTGAGCAGGTCGCGGCCATCGCTGCAGCCGGGGCGGAGCTGATCCAACTCCGCGACAAAAACCTCGACGATGCGGGGCTCCTCGAGCGGGCGATTGCCGCGGTGGCCGTGGCCCGCAGGCACGGTGCCTTGCTGGTGATCAACGACCGCCCCGACATTGCTGTGGCCGCGGCTGCCGACGGAGTGCACCTCGGTGAGCGGGACATGCCTGTGCTGGCCGCCCGCCGCGTGGTCGGGTCGTCACGGCTGGTCGGCCGCACGGCCCACACGATTGAGGAAGCCAGGGCGGCCCTCCGAGATGCCGCCGACTACCTCGGCGTCGGGCCCTGTTTTCCCAGCGGCACCAAAGCGTTTGAAACCTTCGCTCCGCAGACGTTCCTTGAGGCTGTGGTCAGCGAGGCTGAGGTTCCCACCTTTGCGATCGGTGGGATTGAGCCGCAGCGGATTGCCCAGCTGCGAGCCCTGGGGCTCTCCCGTGTGGCCGTGGCCTCGGCGATCACCCGGGCCGACGATCCGGCTGCGGCCGTGGCATCGCTGCTGGCAGCACTCCGCGAAGTCAGCTGAGCCGATCAGGCCAGCAGGTCGTGGACCACATGGCCGTGGATATCGGTCAGGCGGAAGTCACGGCCGCTGTGGCGGTAGGTCAGCCGCTCGTGGTCGAGGCCGAGCAGGTGCAGCATCGTGGCCTGCAGGTCGTGCACATGCACCCGCTTGTCGACGGCCTTAAAGCCAAACTCGTCGGTGGCCCCGTGCACGTAGCCTCCCTTCACGCCACCGCCGGCCATCCAGACAGTGAAGCCGTGATGGTTGTGGTCGCGTCCACTGGCCACGGAAACGCCGGCATCGTTGGGGAGTTCGACGGTGGGCGTGCGTCCAAACTCACCACCCCAGAGCACCAGCGTGCTCTCCAAGAGCCCGAGGCCGACCAGATCGTCAAGCAGGGCGGCGATCGCCTGGTCGCACTCACCCGCCAGGCGACGGTGGTTTTTCTCAATGTGCTCGTGGCTATCCCAGGGCTGGCCGGCTCCGTGCCAGACCTGCACATACCGTACGCCGCGTTCGACAAGGCGGCGGGCGATCAGCATCTGCCTCCCCTGCACGCCGTCGCCATAGCGGTTGAGCACATGCTGCGGCTCGCGAGACACATCAAACGCCTCGCCCGCCTCAGACTGCATCCGCCAGGCAAGCTCCATTGATGCCAGGCGAGCCTCCAGCAGCGGATCGTGCTGACGGGCTTCCAGATGACGACGGTCGAGTGCGGCCGTGAGGTCGAACTGCCGCTTCTGGGTGTCGGTGTCGAGGACCGGATGGCGGACATGCTCAACCAGCTGATCAACCTGCTGCTTGTTGGTGTCGATGTAGGTGCCCTGGAAGGCGCCCGGAAGAAAGGCACTCCGCCAGTTTTCGGTGCCCTTGATCGGATAGCCGCCGGGGCACATCGCGACGAAGCCGGGCAGGTTTTGGTTTTCCGTGCCCAGGCCGTAGGTCACCCAGGCTCCCGCGGCAGGCCGCACAAGCCGGGCATCACCGCAGTTCATCAGCATCAGCGACGGCTCGTGGTTGGGCACATCGGCATGCATGCTGCGGACTACGCAGAGCCGGTCGGCATGGCGGGCGACCGATGAAAACAGCTCGCTGACTTCCAGCCCGCTCTCGCCGTGCCGTGAAAACTGAAAGGGGGAGGGCAGGGCGGCTCCCGTCCGCCGCTCGGTGGGCAGAGCCCCGGGAATCTCACGACCGGCATACTGCTCGAGAGCAACCTTTCGGTCGAAGGTGTCGAGGTGGCTGGGGCCGCCATTGGCAAAGATGTGGATCACCGCCCGCGCCGTGCCGCCGAAGTGGGGCGGGCGTGGGGCGAGCGATGATGCCGTCGCCGCAGCGGCGGATGGGCCGTCAGCCAGGAGGCCAGCAGCACCGAGCCAGCCGAGCCCCAGGCCACTGCTGGTGAGCATGCGGCGGCGAGAGAGGCTGCAGTCTGGCGTTCGCGGAGCGAGCTGATCGGATGGTGCGTGGTGGTGGGACGTCATGGGGGTCGCTCCGCTGTCGCTTGCTTGTCGTGGTGTGGAATCTGTGGAGAAGCCACGGATGCATCTGGTCAGTCGATGAACTGAAACTCCGCGGTTGCCAGCACGGCCTGGGCAAGCCGCGCATGGCGGTCGAAGCTGGTGTGCGGCTCCGTGGTGGTCTTGCCATCGCCGCTTGAAGAACCGGCGGAGGCCTCCGACGCCAGCCAGGCCAGGGCCGTTGTCCGCTCGGCGTCGGTCGGGGTGCGGGAGAGAGCGGCCCTCCAGAGCCGGATCACAAACTCGTTTCCATCGCCCTCGCCAGCCTCGGCCAGGGCCCGCTGAGCCAGCCGTCGGGAGGCCTCAACCACCAACGGGGAGTTGAGCACGGCCAGCGACTGCTGGGGCACCGTGGTCTGCGACCGCACATGCACAGCAGTGTCGGGGTTGGCGATATCGAAGATTCGCAGCATGCCCGGCACGTCCTGCCGGTCGAGGCGGGCATAGAGCGATCGCACGGCCAGGTTCTCGACATTGAGCGGATCGACACCCGGACCTCCGTCGCGGCTGGGGTCGAGCGATCCTGCGGCTGCAGCCAGGCTGTCTCTCCAGGCCTCCCAGGGGAGCCGCCGCCTGTTGGCCCGGGCGAAGAGCCGGTTGTCAGGGTCGATCTCACGCAGGTCGTCTCGCAGTTCGCTCGATTGCTGCCAGCTGCGGCTGATCACGATCTCTCGGTGCAGCCACCGCAGGCTCCATTTCCCTTCGTGCACGAATCGCCAGGCCAGGTCATCGAGAAGGTCGGCATGGGCCGGCGGCTCTCCCCGCAGCCCAAGGTCGCCAGGCGTGTCGACAAAGCCGCGGCCGACATGATGCCGCCAGGCCCAGTCGACAATCAGTCGCGACGCCAGCGGGTTGGATTCCGCCGTGATCACCTCTGCCAGCTGGAGCCTGCCGCTGCTGCCCTCAGCTGCCTCAGCACCGCCGAGCACGGTGGGCATACGACGCGGAACGACGTCGCCTGGCCGGCCTGGATTGCCGCGGAGAAGCAGGCGGCTGTCGTGCACCGACGCATCGACGAGCACCATAGCCCGTGGCGGCCCCCCCGGAGCTTTCGCCTGATGGCGGGTGATGTCGCGGTTTCGCTTGCGGAGTTCGGTGCGTTCCTCTCGCCGAGCAACCCGCATCGCCTCCTCCGGCAGCACCACCAACGGCGCTCCGGGCACGGTGAGCGTGTGACGAATCGCCTCCAGCGCCGGCGTGTCGTCGCTGCTGCCTGCTGCGGCCGAAGCCCGCATGACGACGCGGCCGTAGGCCTCCGCGAGCGACCGAGGCGTGTTGGGCCGTGCGGAGAGCATCTCGGCCCGAATGGCTTCGTTGATCGTGCCGGTCGCCGATCCCTGCTCCCAGGCTGCGAGCACGGCCTGCACCGACTCAGCAAAGACATCGTCGCCGAGCGAACGCACCTGGGCCCAGAGGCCGAGGATGGGGTGGGCGTTGTCTGCTCCTTCAATCGTGCGGGTCAGTCGATCGATCAGCAGCTGCTGCAGCTCGTAGCCGTCCTCCAAGACGGGCGTGCGGCCGCCGGCGGTGCGGGGAAGCGGGCGGGAGGTCTCAGCGAAGTAGTCGGCGGCATGCGAGATCGCTTCACGGGTGGCCCGCTCGTAGACGGCCTGCGTGTGCTCAACAATCTTCTGCTCAAGCTCCGCCATCGCCGCAGCGAACGCTTCCGCTTCTGGTCCTGGTGGCGGATCACCGATCACCGGAAGGTCTTCAGGGATGGTGGAGCTGGCAAAAATGCCGTGCAGGGCGTAGTAGTCTGCCGCTGTCACCGGCTCGTATTTGTGGTCGTGGCAGCGGGCGCAGGCTACTGTCAGGCCCATCAGGCCGCGGGTCACCAGGTCGATGCGGTCGTCGATGATGTCGTGGGTGTTGCCCAGAAATGTGCGGCCCACCGTCAGGAAGCCGAGGGCTGCCAGATCGGCCGGCTCGACGGCCGGCTCGACGAGATCCGCCGCCAGCTGCAGCGTGACAAAGCGGTCGTAAGCCATGTCGTTGTGGAAGGCGTCGACGACCCAGTCGCGGTAGGTCCAGGCAAAGGGATAGCCGCTCTCCTGGCCGTCGAAGGCATAGCCCATCGTGTCGGCATACCGGGCCAGATCGAGCCAGCGTCGCGCCCAGTGCTCGGCATGCTGCCGTGAGGCCAGCAGCTGGTCGACCAAAGCGGCGTAGGCTTCGTCAGACGGGTCGCTGGAGAACGCCTCGACCGCATCCGCCGGCGGGGGCAGGCCGGTCAGATCAAACCAGAGCCGACGCACGAGAACCTCCGGAGCCGCTGGCGGCGACGGCTCCACGCCGGCAGCAGCGGCGTCGTGCAAGAGAAAGCGATCGATCCGCCCATTCCACTGCTGGGCGATGGCAGCGTCGACACCTGCGGGGATCGGCGGGAGGTCGTGCTGCCGAGGCTGCTGCAGCGACCAGTGGCTTTCGAGCGCCGATGCGATCCGCGACTCCATGTCGCGTGGCGCCGCCGAAGGATCACCATCGCGGCCACTGCCCGGTCCGCTCCATGGCAACCCGCGAGACACCCAGGCCTCGAGCACGGCGACCTCTTCGGCGGAGAGCGGCTCATCAGGTGGCATGGCCAGGTCGTCAACACGGCGGGCCGCCTTCACGAGTCGGCTGGCATCCGCATCACTCGCAATCGCTGCGGGGCCGGAAATGCCCCCCGTCACCACCGCCGGCAGGCTGTCGAGCCGCAGCCCACCCTCGCTGGTGTCGCCGGCATGGCAGTCGTGGCACTTGGCAACGAGCAGCGGCCGGACCTGCGTTTCAAAGAACGCGGCGGCCTCGGCGTCTGGTGGAGCAGGGAGATTTTCGGCGACGGCCGTTCGCTGGATGCCGACAGGAAGCAGGATGCCCGCGAAGAGCAGGCCGAAAGCAAGGCGATTCTGCATGCGGTGTCGTTCCGGGGTGCTGACCAACCAGTCTTCTCTTACTCGGAAATTATAGTCGCGGGACGCCAGGTTCGTTGGTGGGTCGCTCGGGGTGAGCCCGGGCCGATGAGCCGGGCGCTCGGGGTCGCTCGGGGTGAGCCCAGCCGATTCGCCGAGCGTTCGGGCGCTCGGGTGAGCCAAGCCGATTCGCCGAGCGTTCGCTTCGCCATCCTGGCTTCGCTCACTCGTGCATTCTCGCTTTCGCCCTCCGGGCTGCGCTCGACTGCAAGGCCGGCTCATTCGGCCCGGGCTCACCCCTCGCTTACGTTGTGAAAGGCCGGCCTGTCCGCCGCAGGAGCGGCGGTCTGCGGCCGGTCAAAAACCTTGGCTTTTTGACGGGCTGCTCTAGCCTGCGAAGGCCAGGATGGCTTCGCAGGCGTGAAGCGAGCGCGGAAGCGGGACGGGTCTTCGGGTGCCTCAGGCACCTCGGCTTCGCCGAGGCCGCTTCGCGGCCCGAGGACCCGTCCCGTTCCCTGCGGCCGGGGAGGGGGAGAGAGCGGGAGGTTCGGCGGACCTTCAGAGCAGCTCGAGGATGGCGCGGGCCATGTCGGCTTCGTCGCGGGGGCGGTAGCCCGCCCAGGCGGCGCGGACGAGGCCGTCGGGGCCGATCAGGTAGGTGGTGGGAAAGGCGTTGAAGCCGAGGGTTTCAGCGACGGTCATGCGGGCAAAGCCGTCGGGATCGGCCCAGGTGTCGAGATCGAGCTTTTGCTTGGTGAGAAATGCCTGCGTGGATGTGCGGATCTCATCGAGGTCGTCTGGGCCGCCCGGGCCACACGACACGGCGAGCAGCTGAAACCTCGGTTCGTCGGCCAGCCGGGCGGCCAGCCGAGCGATGCCTGGCAGTTCGCGACGGCACGGAGGGCACCACGTGCCCCAGAAGTTGAGCAGGGTGATCTTGCCTGTGATCGCCGGCGGAGGTGCAGACGGGTCGCTGAGGGAGACCAGCGGCATCTGGCCGACCGGTCGACCTACCGACGCATGGCCTTGGGGGGAGTCGCAGCCGGGCAACACGATCGCTGCTGCCGCCAGCACCAGTGCCGCTGAAGGCATCGCTCGCCAGAACGGACCCGTCGGCGGGCTGGAGAAACGCAGACGCTGTCGCCGATGGAGGCAGCGGGGACCAAGAGAGTGATCGTGTATCATCGCGGTTGCCGAGAGAGAATGTGGAGAACGGGGCAGAGCCTGCGGGCGGGAACGCGGAAGGACAGTCTCAAGTGTACGAAGTCGAGCTGAAGTTTCCCGTTGCCGACGCCTCGGCGATGGAGCAGAAACTGATCGGGCTGGCGGCCCGCTTTCGCGAGCCAGCTGAGCAGACAGACCGCTACTTTCTCCATCCATGCCGCGACTTCGCCCGCACGGATGAGGCTCTGCGGCTGCGCCGCGTGGGTGACGAGGTTGAACTGACCTGGAAAGGGCCTCGCATCGACTCGGCGGCCAAGACGCGGCAGGAGATCCTGCTGCCGCTGCCCTCGGGCCACCGCACCGTTGACGAGTGGACCGAGCTGCTCTCAGCACTCGGCTTCCGGGTGCTCGCCGAAGTCGTCAAGCGGCGGCATGCCGCCCGCATTCTCTGGCAGGGCGCCGAGGTCGACGCTGCGATCGACCATGTGGAAGGCCTCGGCAACTTTCTGGAGCTTGAGATCCTCGCGCAGCAGGGAGAGATCCCGGTGGCAACAGCCTGCATCGAGTCGCTGGCGCGTGAGCTCCAGTGTGGTGCGTCGGAGCGACGGAGTTATCTCGAGCTGCAGATCGAGGCCCGTCTGGGGTGAGACGCACGGCCGCAGGCCAGCAGATTGGGCCAGAGATTCCGCCGGAGGAGCATTCACCGCAGCGTGTGCAGCGGAACCTGCTTGTGATCGCGGCCTACCAGGTGACGGTGCGGATCGGCTGGATCTTCAAGACAGAGACGATCATCATGCCGGCCATCCTCGATGCGGTGGCCGACGCAGGCTTTCTGCGGGGCATGCTGCCGGTGATCGGTCGCTTCGGCCAGAGCCTTCCGCCGCTGGCCTTTGCCAGCCGGCTGTCGCGAATGCCGCTGAAGAAGCGGCCGCTTGTGGTAACCACGCTGGCGTTGGCGAGCTGCTTTGGCCTGCTGGCGGCAGCCTGGTCGGTCCTGGCAGGCAGGCATCCGCTGCTCCTGGCAGTGATCTATCTCACGCTCTATGCGGGCTTCGCGGTGAGCAATGGGCTCAACCTGCTGGTGCTCGCGACCCTGCAGGGCAAGCTCGTGCCAGTCGCCAGCCGGGGCCGACTGATGCTCCTCAACACCACCGTGGGGAGTGTGCTGGCGATTGCGGCTGCGGTTGTTTTGCTCGGGCCATGGCTCGAGGCGGGGGAGTCGGCCTTTGACAACATCTTTCTCACAACGGCGGTGTTCTTCGCGCTCGCGGCGTTTGTGCCGATGCTGATTCACGAGCCGGCGACGCTCTCGGAGTCCGCCGCCGACTCGGGCCGAAGAGGCCAGGGGATTGCCGCGGCTCTCCGCAGCTGGAAAGCCATGCTCTCGGCAGACCCTGGGCTCGCCAGACTCTGCCTGGTGGCGATGTTTTTTTCCGTGGCGCTGTTCCTCTTTCCGCACTACCAGGCCTTCGCCCGCGATCGCCTGGGCACCCAGCTGCCGAGTCTGCTCAGCTGGGTTGTCGTGCAGAACGTGGCTACGGGGCTGGCGAGTGTGGTGGCTGGCCCCGCCACCGACCGCCGCGGCACGCGGATCGTGCTGGTGGGGCTGTTGGCCTGCACGGCCATCACGCCGCTGCTGGTCGTCGGGCTTTCGCTGCTGCCACACGCCACCGCGGGACAGCTGTTTTGGCTCGTTTACGTGCCGCTGGGGATCAATCCGATCTTGATGCGGACATTCAGCAACGCCGCACTCGAACTGGCCCCGGATCTTGCCTCGCAGCCGCGGTATGTGAGCCTGGTTGGAGTTGCTTTGGCCGCCCCTTTCGTGGTGTCTCCAGGTGTCGGATTTCTGGTGGATGTGATCGGTTTTCAGCCCGTGTTCCTTGGAGGCACTGTGGTGATCGGCCTGGGGGTTAGCCTGGCCCTCGGACTTCCAGAGCCTCGGAACCGGTGAGGGATCGCTTGCGGTGACCGGCGTGCCGCTCCTAGGCTACGAGGCTGTGGAGGGTCTCTGTGGACTGTTGCCGCAGAGAACGGATGCCAACATTTTCCTTTGAGGAGTCGCGAATCATGCGATTTCGTGCGTTAGTGTCTTTCGTTGCGGTCGCTGCCGTTGTCACGGCATCGATTGCTTTTGCTGCTGCCAAGAAGCCTGCCGACTGCAGCTGCCCGATCTCGGGTCAGCCAGCCAAGGCCGACAAGTCGGCCGAACTGGATGGCGGCAAGGTCTATTTCTGCTGCGGCAACTGCCAGGCTGCTTTCAAGAAGGCTCCCGAGGAGCATGCTGCCAAGGCTCACCTGCAGATGGTGGCCACCGGTGAACTGGTGCAGACCGGCTGCCCGTTCAACGGCCGCGACGTGAACCCATCGACAGTGATCACGATCGGTGATGCTGAGGTCGGTTTCTGCTGCAACAACTGCAAGGGCAAGGCAGAGAAGGCGGAAGGCGATGATCAGATCGCGCTTGTCTTCGGTGATATCTCCAAGGGCTTCAAGACGCCCGCCGAGCTCGAAAAGGCCAAGTGAGTTGGCCTTCGTCCAAAGGCCTGCGGTGAAAAACTGACCTAGGGCCGTCTGGCGGTCATCGACATACTCCGTGGGAGAAGCAGGTGTTTCTCCCACGGGGTTTTTTGTGCGCCGCCCACCGACAGCACGACATGGCCAGCCGGACCGGCAGGGCAGCCGCCGTCTGCGGGTGTTTCTCTCCGCCGGTGAACCATCTGGTGACCACCATGCGGCAGCCCTCCTCGAGGCGATCCGCAGGATTCGCCCGGATGCTGCGTTTGTTGGCCTCGGGGGCCTCAGCTGGCAGCAGCAGGCTGTTCGCTGGTGGCGGATCTCACCAGCCTGGCGGTGATGTGGTTTCTCAGGGTGATCCTCAATATCCACCGCTTCGTCGACCTGGCTCGGCGGGCAGAACGATCGTTTCTCGATGACCGTCCCGATGTGCTGGTGATGGTCGACTTTCCCGGATTTCACTGGTGGCTCGCTTGGCGTGCCAGGCGGCATGGCATTCCGGTGGTCTTCTACTGCCCGCCACAGATCTGGGCCTGGGCGAGTTGGAGGAGCCGTAAAATGCGGCGGCTCGTCGACCGGGTGCTCGCCGCGCTTCCTTTTGAGCAGGACTGGTTTGCGTCGCGGGGCATCGATTCGACGCTTGTGGGCCATCCCTTCTTTGATGACGTCATTGCTCGCCACGATCACGACCGCCAGGCGAGCAAGGCCACGCCAGCCGATCCGTCGCGCGACGACGCGGCTGTGGTGCTGATTCTGCCAGGCTCGCGGAGCCAGGAGATTGAGGCCAACCTGGGAACCCTCGTGGAGGCCGCCGGGAAGGTCGTCGGGCAGTGCCCGCAGGCACAGCCAGTGATCGGCGCTCTGCACGCCCGGCATGCTCTGCGGATTCGGCGGGAGCTCGACCGCCGCGGGCTCTCGATTCCCATCGAGGTGGGCAAGACGCGGGAGCTGATCGGCCGTGCCGCCGCGGCGCTCGCTGTCAGCGGGTCGGTGTCGCTGGAGCTGCTGGCAGCACGGGTGCCGACGGTGATTGTCTATCGCGTCAGCGGCTTTGCCTACGTTGTGCAGAGCTGGCTTCGGCATGCCCGCTTTTTCACCCTGGTCAACCTGTTGGCTGTTGACGACCCGATCGGTCGGCCCCAAGGCCAGTGGCTTCCGCCGAGGGCGGTCGAGCCGGCTGATTCAGATGCCGTCTATCCGGAGTATCTCTGTGTGCAGAATCCGGCTGAGCAGCTGGCGGGGCATGTGATTGAATGGCTGCAGCATGAGCCCACGCGACAGGCGGTGGTGAAGCGTCTGGACGAGGTCGCGGCAACGGTGTCGCACGGTGGCTCGGCTGAGCGGGCTGCAGCTGCAGTGGTGGAGATCGCCGAGACGCCGGCGACGCTGCCGCACCCTCAGCTACAGGCCGACTCGATCTGCGCGGCATAATGCCGACCGTCGGCGGTGCAGCGGATCATCGTCGGGAAGAGAGCGGCTAGGCCACTGCCGCATGGCTCCTTGTGAGAAAGTTCCACGCATGTTCACTTCCGAACCACAGCCGACGCCCGCAGACCTTGCCTTTCGGCTGGCAGGCATTTCCGTGCGGGTATCGGCCTGGTTCTGGGCCGTGGCGGCGCTGCTGGGCTGGGGTGTCTGCCGGGCGGCGGCAGGCGGGGATCAGCGGCAGCTGCTGGCGTATCTTGCGATCTGGGTGGGCGTGGTCTTTGTCTCCATCCTGATTCATGAGATGGGGCATGCCCTCGCCTATCGCCGCTTTGGCATCGACAGCCGCGTGGTGCTGGTGCAGTTCGGTGGGATCACGATTCCGCAGCAGTGGGGCGGCCAGAGCATCCGCCGGCCAGCAGAGCGGATTGCGGTCTCGGCGGCCGGACCGCTTGCGCAGCTGGCGTTCACCGTGGCGATCGTGGCGATTCTCAAAGCAGGCGGCTACCGTGTGCCATTTCCCTTCGAAGCGATCGGCGAGTCGCTCGGCCTCTTTGAGGGGAAACTGTTTCAGTCGAAGATGCTCGCCATCACGATCTGGTTTCTCTTGCAGGTCAACATCTTCTGGCCGCTGCTCAATCTGCTGCCGGTGCCACCACTCGACGGTGGGCAGATCATGCGGGAGGGGCTCCTGATGGCTGGCGTGGCCGATGCCACCCGCACGGCGACGATCGTCGGCATGGTCACCGGTGGTGCAGTCGCATGGTGGGCCTTCAACAACGGCCAGACATACATGGCGGTGCTCTTCGTCGTGCTTGCCGTCTCGTGCTACCAAAGCCTGCGGGGCCCGTGGCGGTAGGCCGCCTCCGCCGCTGACTGCGATCGCTGCGTGATAGGCAGCGTCGACTGCGGTCAGAGCACTGGCAGGGAAGGCTTTGGCGGGGCCGCAGCATGCTTGGTGGCCAGGCCTGAAACGACCCGTTCGCAGATCGCCTCCAGGTATGGCCGGCTCTGCTCATCGGTGAAGTTTTCCCCGGTGCGGCCAGCGTCGCCATGCTCGCGAATCGCAATCTGGATGGGCACGTCGCCAAGGTAGGGGATGTCGAGGTCGGCAGCCATCCGCTTCGCGCCGCCAGAGCCGAAGATCTCATACCGCTTGTTGTTGTCGGGGCAGAGAAAGAAGCTCATGTTCTCCACCATGCCGAGCACAGGGATGTTGACCTTGCGAAACATGGCGATCGCCTTTGTCGCATCGAGCAGGGCCACATCCTGGGGCGTGCAGACGACAACAGCGCCCGAGAGCGGGAGCACCTGGGAGAGCGTCAGGGCGATGTCGCCGGTGCCCGGCGGCATGTCGATCACGAGGTAGTCGAGCGGCCCCCACGCGGTGTCGCGGAGCATCTGGGTGATGGCCCCGTGCAGCATCGGGCCACGCCAGACGACGGCCTCACCAGCAGGCACGAGCAGCCCCATCGACATCACCGGCATGCGGGCCTCGCCAGACGTGAAGAACTGCGGCTGGATACGGCCTTCGTGCACCTCCGGTCTGCCGGAAACGCCCAGCAAATGGGGAATGCTCGGGCCGTAGACGTCGGCGTCGAGCAGGCCGACTTTCGAGCCGGCGCGGGCCAGGCCAATCGCCAGGCTGGCTGCAATCGTGCTCTTGCCGACGCCCCCTTTGCCGCTGCCCACAGCGATCACGCTCTTGGCCTCGAGCCCGATCTGGCCGAGCTTCATCGGCGGCCGTTCATGCGTCTCGATCTCGACCGTGACGTCGGCCACTCCCGGAAAACGGCTCCGCAGCCGCTCTTCGATGCGTCCACGAATCGCCTTCCAGAGAATGGCAGCGTGTGTCGTCAGGCCGACCATCACGCGAATCCTTGCAGGACTCGCCTCCACAGCATGAAGCTGGTCCATGTCTGCCAGCGGCCTGCCGCTCTCGGGGTCGGTGAAATCAGCAATCGCTGCGCGAACGTCTCCGGCGGTGCACGAAGTGTCAGTCATGGTCGGCTTTGCTAGTTGAGGCAACGGCAGGTGGAGCTTCGGCAGACAACGAGGATTCGTCGTCAAAGGCAAGCATTCGCGGCGAGAAGGTGGCCATCACAGACACGACCAGGCAGCCCAGCATCGCGAGGCCGGCGGAGAGGCCGCCATCGGCCTGAACACCACGCTCCGCAGGCCGAAAGTACATAGCTGCGATCAGCCTGAGATAGTAGGCCGCCGCGATGGCGGCATTGATCACGAGCGTGACCGCCAGCGCGAGCAGCCAGGCCCGACGGCCTGCCATGGTGACCGGCATGCCCCAGTCGACCTCCAGCAGCGAGGTTACCAGCGACAACTTGCCCCAGAACCCCGGCAGCGGAGGAATGCCGGCCAGGCTCAGCAGAAACACCCCCAGGGCAAAGGCGACGACCGGATTGGTGGAGGCGAGGCCGTCGAGGTCCGACACGGTGGAAACCTCTTCCCGGGGAGGCCGGGGCGTGGTGGGGGTCCAGATTGGCCAGCGGTGGCCAAGGTAGGTGATGGCTGCAAACACGCCAGAGGTCGCCAGCAGATACGTCGCCAGGTAGTAGAGCGTGGCGTCTGCTCCATCGACCTTTGCCGTGACCGCCTCCGACATGCTGCCAGTTCCTGCGGCAGCCGCCGTGATGCCCACCAGCAGATACCCAGCGTGGGCGATCGACGAGCAGGCGAGCAGGCGGCGGAGGTTGGTTTGCACCAGGGCCATCAGGTTGCCGATCGTCATGGTGAGGGCGGCGAGCACCGCGGCGACCTGCCAGAAGAGCCCGGCATAGGCCAGGGCCGCCGGCTGATTCGCTTCAGCAACCAGGCCGATGAGCCGGACGAGCACCACCACGCCGGCCAGTTTGGGGAGCGTGGAGAGCACGCCCGCCAGCGGCGTGCTCGTGCCTTCATAGACGTCTGGTGCGTAGAAATGCATCGGCACTGCGGCCATGCGGAATGCGGCACCGACCATCAACATGCCCACCGCCAGCGGCAGCATCGCCAGTGTCATCCGTTCGGTGGTGACGTCGCCGCTTTGCAGTTTTTCGCCAATGACCGCCAGGCTGACATCGCCCCCAATGCCATAGAGGCAGACCATCCCGTAGAGAAAAATGGCCGAGGCGAGCAGCGACAGGAAGAAATACTTGAGGGCGGCTTCCTGCCCTCGCGAAGACGTCCGCGCCAGCCCCAACAGGATGTAGGTCGGAATCGACACCATCTCAAGGCCGACAAACAGCAGCACGAGATTGTCGGCAACGGCGACGAGCGAAAGGCCTGCCAAGAGAATCAGAAACGTTCCCGCCTCCTCGCATGTCCCGAGCCGACGATGCGATGCCGGCCGCACATCGCCTCCCTGCACAAGCACCAACGCCATCCCAGCAGCCAGGGTCATCCAGCGGCCAAAGGCGGTGAGGCTGTCGCCCCCTTCGGGCGTTGCCAGCCAGAGCGGAATGGCAACGCCGATGAATGCCAGCAGCCAGCCACTGCGGAAGCTTGTGAAGGCGCCAATCAGGTAGATCGCTATGGCGGCAGCCACAAGGAGAATCTCGGGAACGAGACCCTGCACGGTAGCGGCGGTCACAGCTGCGAGGGGTGGGCTCATGGGGCGAGGTGGTTGGAGGTGGAAATGATGCGCGAGGGGCCGAGATGGAGCGTGAGATCCACGTCGGGTGCTGAGCTGCGGCCATGCTCCGCGGTCGCCTCGGCACGCGAGGCCACCACGCGACTGGCGAAGGCCTGAGAGGAAGCCTGGGTGGATGCCGTGACGGCAGCAGCACTCGCCTTAAGGAAGGGCGAG
The DNA here is from genome assembly GCA_018401745.1 of Pirellulales bacterium. Taxonomy (GTDB): domain Bacteria; phylum Planctomycetota; class Planctomycetia; order Pirellulales; family UBA1268; genus M30B53. The sequence continues at coordinate 81,914 of JAGYJY010000013.1, forward strand.
GGATAAATGCCGATCCAGACGATAAACACGCCGAGCGGGGCAAGGGCCGCGACCTCATTCCAGGCGAGGTCGCGGGCATGGTCTCCATGCTCGCCTGCCGTGGCTCCGCGGAGTGGGCCGAAGAGCACCCGCTCCACCGCCTGCAGCATATACCAGGCACCGAGCACCACGCCGGCCACCGCAAGCAGGGCGAGCGTCAGATAGGTCGTACTCCAGTCGGCCGGGGCGCCACTCCAGGCCCGCTGGAATGTGCCTGCCAGCACCATGAACTCACCCACAAAACAGTTGAGCCCGGGAAGGCCGATGGTCGAGAAGGTGAAGAGCATGAAGAAGGCTGCAAGCCACGGCATTTGCGAAGCAATACCACCAAGCTCAGCGATTTTTCGCGTGTGGTACCGCTCGTAGATCATGCCGACGGTGGCAAAGAGCCCCGCCGACGCAAGGCCGTAGTTGATCAGCTGCAGATTGGCACCTTCAACGGCGACCGGCTCGAGGGCAAACAGGCCCATCACGCAGAAGCCCATGTGGCTGACCGATGAATAGGCCACCATCCGCTTCAGGTCTTTCTGCACCAGCGCGACGAGCGCTCCATAGATGATGCTGATTGCCCCAAGAGCCACGAGCCAGGGCGCCGCGATCGCCGTGGCCTCAGGCAGCATCGGCAGGGAGAATCGCAGAAAGCCGTAGAGGCCGATCTTCAAGAGAAAGCCGGCGAGGTCAACGCTTCCGCAGGCTGGCGTTTGCTCATGGACCAGCGGCAGCCAGGTGTGGACAGGCACGATCGGCACCTTGATCGCAAAGCCAACCAAAAGCGCGCCAAACACCCACAGCTGCAGGTAGCCCCACTCCGGTGTCATCGGCAGCGGGTGGCTGGCGAGCCCGGCCGTGAGGGTGGCGATGTCAAAGGTGAGCACGCCCGTGTGGGAGGCGTGCCAGAGCACGATGGCCAGGAGGCCAAGAAAGGCCAGCACGCTGCCAGCAAAGGTGTAGATGAAAAACTTGACGGCAGCCCGGCGGCGATCGTCGCGACCCCAGATGCCGATCAGGAAGAACAGCGGCACCAGGGTGAACTCGAAAAACACATAGAAGAGAATGATGTCACGAGCGGCAAACACGCCGAGCATCGCTGCTTCCAGCAGCAGGAGCAGGCCATAGAAGCCGACCGCCTTCTCCTCCGCGGCATTCCAGCCGACGAAGACCGCCGACACCGTCAGCAGCGCCGTGAGCCCAAACAGCCAGATCGAAAGCCCGTCGAGCCCGACTGAGAACTGGATGTCGAGCGGCCCGGTGACGAACCAGTCAAACTCGCCACTCGCGAAGAACCCCCCGCTGGCGATCGCGTCACTGCTGAGAAAGCGGAGCACCAGGGTGCCGGCCAGCCCCAGCGTGATCAGGCTGCTCACGGCAGCACTCTGCCGCACCGCTGGCAGGCCGCGATGACCAAGCAGCCATGCAGCCACCGCTCCGACGAGGGGGCGGCGATCGTGATCAGCAGATGGGTGGCGGGCGAGAAGCCCTGTAAAAAATCGAGCATCGGCTCGGCCTACTGTTTCAGGGACCAGACAAGAGAAGCCACGATCACGAGCACGCCCATCACACCTGCCAGGGCATATCGCTGGATGAGTCCAGACTGGAGGCGGCGGACAATACCGGCAAGCGACGATGGCAGACGGCCGATGGCGTCGACGAGGCCGTCGACCACCGAGTTGTCAAATGCCGCAGCGATCGACGAGACCGCCTGAATCGGCCGCACAACCGTGATCACATAGAGTTCGTCGAGATAAAAACGGTTGGCGAAGAGCGTGCCGAGCGGGCCAAGGTAGCGCTCCATCTGAGGCTCATCGCTGCGACGGCCGTAGTGCCCGTAGGCGGCGATGGCGATGCCGACCAAGGCTGCCAGCGTGCCCTGCATCGCGATGTTCCAGTGGAAGGCATGAGGCACGGCAGTGCCGGCGACTGCGGGCGCCCAGAGCGACGGCGTCGCTGGCAGAAAGGAGCCGAGGGCATCGGTCGAGAAGATCAAGCCTCCAGAAACCACCGAGGCTCCCGCCAGAATCATCAGCGGATAGGTCATCACCGGCGGCGACTCGTGGGCATGATGGCCCGCCTCATCCGGAACCCGCAGTGGGCCGGTGAAGGTCATGAACACAGCGCGGAAGGTGTAGAAGGCCGTCAGGCCAGCGGTGACGAGCGCCATCCACCAGATCGTCTTCCAGGTGGTGGGTGTGTTCAGAGAGCCGGCAGAAACATTCGCGTGGGTGGGATCGGCATGGTCGCCATGTGCAGCCTGGCTGGCATCGAGGGGATCGCCGTCGGCATGGGCCTCATCGGCATGATCGCCGTGGCCGCCGGGATAGGCCCGGGTGTGGAGTGACGCGAGGATCTCGTCTTTGCTAAAGAAGCCCGCAAAGGGAGGCACGCCAGCCAAGGCCAGGCCACCGATGACAAACGTAGCCGCGGTGAGAGGCATCAGCTTCCGGAGCCCACCGAACCGCCGCATGTCGATCACGCCGCCCATCGAGTGCATCACCGAGCCAGCCCCGAGGAACAGCAGGGCCTTGAAAAAGGCGTGGGTCACAAGATGGAAAATAGCCGCGGTGAAGCCGAGCAGGGTGCCGGTGCCAAGGCTGACGAACATGTAGCCGAGTTGGCTGATCGTTGAATAGGCGAGCACCTTCTTGAGGTCGTTTTGCACGGTAGCAATCAAGCCGGCGATCAGGGCGGTGATGCCACCCACAAGCGAGACCACGACGAGGGCATCCGGGCAGGCCACAAACAGCGGAGCAGAACGGGCAACGAGATAGACGCCAGCGGTCACCATCGTGGCGGCATGGATCAGAGCACTCGCGGGCGTGGGGCCTTCCATCGCGTCGGGAAGCCAGACATGCAGGGGCGCCTGAGCACTTTTACCGCAGGCGGCCAGCAGCAGTAGCAGGCAGATGGCCGTGCCGACTGTTCCGCCAACAATGCCTTCGACGTTGGTCAGCCGGGTCTGCCCGAGGATGCCGCTGATGATGGTGCCGTCGCCGGCGACGATGTCGTGGAAATCGAGGGTGCCGTAGGTCATCCAGAGCAGGAACACGGCTACGGCGAGGCCGAAGTCACCGACGCGATTGACCAAGAACGCCTTCTTCGCTGCTGCTGCCGCCTCCGGCTTGCGAAACCAAAACCCGATCAGCAGATAGCTGCAGGCACCGACCGCCTCCCAGAAGACATAGACGATTAAAAAGTTGCTCGCGGAGACGAGCATCGTCATGGAGAACACAAAGGCGGAGAGGAGCGCGAAGAAGCGGGAGTAGCCCGGGTCGCCGTGCATATAGCCGATGGAAAAAATGGCAACCAGGAGGCCGATGAAGGTGACGACGGAGAGCATTGTGGCCGTGAGCGGATCAAGCCGGAGCACCACGTCGATGGCGAAAGGGCGGCTCGCAGCGGTACTGGCTGCCCCGCTGCTGGCCACTCCCGAGACGGCATCCACGCCCTGAATCGCGTTGTCGACCCGCACCCACTGCCAGAGCGTGTGGACACTCTCCACCGGGCGGGAGGGAATGCCGTGGCCACCGTCAGGGCCCTGGACAGTCGCGACGGTGATCCCCAGAAGCAGCAGGCTGCACAGGGCCGAAGCGGCGATCGCGGCCACGGCTGGCCAGTGGGCTCGCGAGCCGAGCATCTTCCCCTGCACGACCGTGACCAGGCAGCCGAGCAGCGGCAGCGCCGGAACGAGTGCGAGCAGCACGGTGACAGGATCGAAAGAAGTCTCAGCCATTCTGGAAAAGCCCGGGAGGGTATCTAGACGTGTTCGCGTTCGAGCAGGGCATCTTCTTCGTGTTCCGGCTCGACACCCGCCCGCGTGAGTGTTGGCCAGTGCACGGCCGCACCGTCGATGGGCGGGAGGGCCTGGTCGATGGTCTGCGGCAGCACCGCTTCACGCAGCAACTGCCAGGCATTGGCGTCGAGGCGGCCGGTTCGCGAGAAGGCCTGGAGCACAAACACCAGGGCCACGGCGGCCTCGCAGGCAGCCACAGTGAGCACAAAAATGACCAACATGTGGCCGCCCCAGTCGCCATGGAAACGGCTCCAGCTGACGAGGCTCACCGACACGCCCTGAAGCATCAGCTCGGCCGAGAGAAACATGACGATCATGTTTCGACGGGTGAGGATGCCCACAAGCCCGAGGGCAAAGAGCAGGGCTCCGACGAGCAGCCCGTTGTGCAGCAGTCCCATGCCAGCAGCCGCAGCTTCGCTCGCGGCTCCCTCAGTGGCCAGGATCGAGATCATCGTGTGGGCCTCCCTTCGGCCAGTGCAGCGGCCTCGCCTCGGGTGACAACGGCGATCGCCCCCACGAGCGCCACGAAGAGAAGCACTCCAGCAGCCTCGACCGCCACGAGGTGCCGACCGAAGAGTTCGCCACCCAGCCGAGCCACATGGTCTTCAAAGAGGGGGTCTTCGGCCGGGATAGGTGCTACGGTCGCGTCGTCGGCTTCGGCAGCCATCTCGGCGACGGCCTCGGCATCAGCCTCGACACCCGCTTCCGTTGCAGAAAGCCTCCCGATGGAAATCGTCAGGAGCCCCACCAGCACGGCTCCAGCGATGGCTGAGAGCATCGGCTCGCTCGAGACGCTGTCGTAGGAGGCGAGCCCAGCTGGCTGAGCCAGCATGAGCACAAAGAGAAACATCACGAGGATCGCTCCGGCATAGACGATAATCGTCGCCACGCCGAGAAACTGAGCTCCCAGCATCAACAGCACCCCCGACACGCCAGCGAGTGCCATGGCAAACCAGATTGCCGCATAGACCGGCGAACGGGTGACGATCGTGGCCGCTGCTGAGCCGACCGCCACCAGGGCCACGAGGGCGAAGACCGCCTCTTCTCCCATGCTGCCGAGGCGACGGCCTGCGAGGGCAAAGCCGGCCAGGGCCACCACTCCAAGCGCCAGCCCCACCGGGCGGGCAAGACGGCTCTCGAGGCCTTTGGGAAGGAGCAGCCACAAGCTGGCAGCAGCGGTCACCACCGCCACCGCCATCAGGATCCCCGGCTGGGCCGCCGTCAGCCCGAGCGCTGCCAGAAGATCACCTGGGAAAGGTGCGGGGAGCGTCACAGCGTGCCTCCCATGCTCTCCGACTTCATCGGTTCGGCATCCTTCGTCATGTCGTAGACGCTGAGAAGTTTCTCTTTATCGAAGATCATTTCTTCCCGACTCTTCCCGGTGAGATCGAGCAGGCTGGTCAGTTCGATGGCGTCGACAGGACAGGCCTCTTCGCACATCCCGCAGAAGATGCAGCGGAGCTCGTCGATCTGAAAGCTCTCGGGATACTTCTCGCGATCGGGCCAGGGGCTCTCGGTGGCGACGATGTCGATGCAGTGGGCGGGGCAGGCGGTGGCGCACAGAAAACAGGCCACGCACTTCACGCGGCCGTCGTGGTCGCGGTTGAGCCGATGCACGCCGCGGTAGATCAGCGGGTTGCCCACTGCGGGCCGCTCTTCAGGGAAACTGACCGTGACTTTCTTGCTCACGAGGTGGCGAGCCGTCGTTGTCAGGCCCTGCAAGACGAGCGGAAGGTAGAGCCGCTCGGTGAGGCCAAGCGGCCGCTCTTCGATCCAGCGGACGGAGGAATCGGTCGGTTTCATGCGTCACTCCCACGGGATCCGGATGCCGTCGGCTCGTCAGGAGAGCCGCCCTCTCTGAAGTGCTCGCCGTTGTTGCCCAGCAGCACGTGCTCAGCGGCAAACACACTGTCTTCAGTCAGCAGGCTGGGGCGAATCGGACGGTTGTCAGTGCCGGAGGGCGTGAGGATGCCGGCAGTGATCCAGCCGACCAGAAACACACCCCAGGGCAGCAGCACCGCCAGCCACCCAGCGGTCGTTGCACCGAGCGATGCCACCATCTGCGGGCGAAACTCTTCGACAATCGCCACGATCACAAGGTTGGCGAGGCCCAGCGGCAGCATCACCTTCCAGGCGAGGCTCATCAGCTGGTCGAAACGGAATCGCGGCCAGCTCCAGCGGACCAGCATGAAGAAAAGAATCACGGCCAGGATCTTGGCGGAGAAGACACCGAAGCGGATCAGGGCCATGCCCCAGCCGATGTCGTCGCCCGACCCGGTCACGCCCCACAGATGCCAGCCTCCCAGAAACAGAATCACGATCAGGAAGGCGGCCGTCACCATGTGCAGGAACTCGGCGACGAGAAAGAGCAGCAGCTTGATGCCGGAATACTCGGTGTGGTAGCCACCGACGAGCTCCTGCTCCGCTTCCGGCAGGTCAAACGGCAGGCGAGCCGCTTCGGCGAAGGCCGCAATCAGAAACACGAGAAACCCCAGCGGCTGCGCGAAGGCATACCAGATGCCCGAATCAGCCTGACGAGTCATCACCACATCCAGCTCAAGGCTGCCAGACGCGAGCACCACACCGAGCAGGCCAAGGCCCAGCGGAATCTCATAGGCCACCAGCTGGGCACTTGACCGCAGGCCACCGAGGAAGCCGTATTTGTTGTTGCTTGCCCAGCCTCCGAGCAAAACGCCGTAAACAGCAATGCTCGAGAGTGCGAATACCCAGAGAATCCCCACGCTGAGGCCGGGGGCCACCAGAAACGGCACCGGATCGGGCAGCCCGTCGATGCCCAGCGGCGGTAGCACACTCCCGAAGGGAATCGCGGCAAAGATCGCCAGCGAGGTGGCGAGGATCACCAGCGGCGCTGCGTTGTAGAGCACGCGGTCGACATGGCTGGGGGTGAAGTCTTCCTTGAGGATGATCTTCAGGCCGTCGGCCAACGGCTGCCCCAGCCCAAACAGCCGGATCTTGGTCAGCGGAATGCCGACCCGGTTGGGGCCCTTGCGGTCCTGCACCCAAGCGGCGATCCAGCGTTCGACGAGCACGAGGTAGGCCGCGGCCGTCATCAGACCGCCGACGAGCAGGCCGATCTTCACCAGCGCCGCGATGGTTTCAGTTGATGGAATCATGAGGTGGCGAGTTGCTGGAGACGGAGATCAATGCCGATCGGCGGGAGGTCTTCCGCCAGCGCGGCAAGGGCGGACGATGTCGCTGCAGCCTCCCGACGGATGACTGCCGGATCGTAGAGACGGTGGCGGCCGAGCATGTTCCACAGCAGGCGACCTTCCGGCCAGACGCCGGAGGGGGCGCGGATGGCCCGCTCAAACGACTGGGCCCACTGGGCGTGGTTGACCCAGGTGCCTGACCGTTCGGCAAATCCCGCTGCCGGCAGCAGCCAGTCGGCACGGTCTGCCAGCGGTGACGTAAAGAGATCCTGAACGATCAGGCAGCGAAGCTTTTCAAAGCGGGCCGCCGTCGCTTCGTCGATCCATGAGGCTGCCTCTGAGGGCGGCCGGTTGCCTGCGGGCGGATAGGCGGCTGAGATCCAGGCAGCCGTGCAGGAGCCGCTCTCAACAGCATCCAGCAGCGTCTCCCACCGTGGCACCGTGGGGTCGAAGCCCGCAATCACATGCTCAACGCCCACACGATTGGGGCACTTTTCGCTGCGGATCGTGAAGCCGCCGGGGAAGCTTTCGTCTTCGCCGCTGGTGGGCACGAAGCCGACAGCGAGCATGGCCTGCGGGTCGATGCTGCGAGCGACACTGCAGAGCATCCAGGCCTCTTCCACCGTGAGCATCGGCGACACGGCAACCGCAAGCCGCCCACCATTGGCAGTGGCTGCAGCGAGGTCGCTGCGGAGCAGTCCGATGATGTCGGCCCACTCCACGGGCTCGGCAGCGGCGTTTCCCTTGCCGTCCCGCTGCCGCTTCGGCTCGACGAGCCGCGATGGATCGTGCAGGTGGTGCCAGCCGTAGCGGCCCTCATCGCAGATCCACCACTTGTTGACGTGCTGGTTTTCTCGCGGCTTGAGGCGATAGATCGTGTCTTGGTTGTGTTCGGTGTGGATCGAACAGCCCGCCGAACAGCCGCCGCAGACGCCGTCTTCCCTCTTCAAAAACCAGACCCGCTGCTGGTAGAGGAAGTCCTTGTCGCCAAGGGCACCGACCGGACAGAGGTCAACCACATTGCCGGAGAGTTTGTTGTCGAGTGGATAGCCCGGGAAGATGTCGATCTCTTCCTTGGAGCCTCGCGAGCTCACCATGAGCTCGCCGGTGCCGGCAACCTCGCGGGTAAACCGCACACACCGCGTGCACATGATGCAGCGATCGACAAAGAGCGAAACGGTCGGCCCCACGTCCCGCTTGCGGCTTGTGAAGGGATGGATATCGGCCCGCCGCTGAGCCTGGCCATGCTCGAAGTGGTAGTCCTGAAGCCGGCATTCGCCAGCCTTGTCGCAGATTGGGCAGTCAACCGGATGATCAATCAGCAGGGCTTCTTCGACCCGGGCCCGGCTCTCTTTCACCTTGCTGCTTTCGGTGACAATCACCGTGCCATCCTTGGCGGGCGTCTGGCAGGCCGGAACCAGCTTGGGCACCATCGAAGTCTTGCCGGTTTCAGCGTCGCGGCTGCCGACCTCGATCAGGCACATTCGGCAGCTCGCCACCACCGACAGGCCTGGATGCCAGCAGTAGTGAGGAATCTCCGCGCCCGCCCGTCGGGCGGCCTCGATGCAGTTGAGCCGCTCATCAGTTCCGATCTCGATTTCACGTCCGTCGACGATGACGGTGGGCATCAGTGGGCTCCCACAATCTGAAGGGCGGGCACTGGATCGGTGACCATCCAGCCCTCGGGGTTGGTGCGTTTGATGGTTTCTTCAAACTCGTCGCGGAACTTGTTGATCGCGTTCTTGATGGGCCAGGCTGCGCCATCGGCAAGCCCACAGATCGTGGAGCCGGGCATCATACCCATCGTGTTGCCATTCTCGAGCAGGATCTCCAGGTCCTTCAGTCGGCCCTTGCCCGCCCGGATCCGCTCGAGAATCCGCTGGTTCCAGCTCGTGCCTTCACGGCAGGGGGTGCACTGGCCGCACGACTCGTGAGCAAAGAAGCGACAAGAGTTGTGGAGAAAGTCGACGATGCTGACCGTCTCGTCAATCACCACCACCGCCCCGGTGCCCAGGCCCATACAGCCAACCGTGCCCGGACCCTTGAAGTCGAGCGGCGTGTCAAACTCTGCTTCCGTCATCAAGCCCATCGAGATGCCGCCGGGGATCGCCGCTTTCGCCTTGCGTCCTTTCCAGACACCACCGCCATACTCATCGATCAGTTGCCGCAGCGTGATGCCCAGCGGAGCCTCATAGCAGCCGGGCTTTTCAACGTGCCCGGAGAGGCAGTAGAGCTTGGGGCCGTAGCTGCCAGGGTCGCGAGGATTCTCGGGATCTGCTGGCACACCGATGGAGCGAAACCAGTCGGTCCCGCGGCGGGCGATCTGGGCCACGCAGGCCATCGTCTCGATGTTGTTGACCACCGTCGGCTTGCGAAACAAGCCCTCGATGGCAGGGAAAGGCGGCTTGATCCGCGGCCAAGCTCGCTTGCCTTCAATGCTCTCGATCAGGCCGGTCTCTTCACCGCAGATGTACGCCGCAGCACCGCGGTGCAGGTAGATGTCGAGCGAGAAGCCGCTGCCCTTGATGTTGCTGCCGAGCAGGCCGGCCGCAGAGGCCTCGTCGATCGCGGCCTGGAGCCGATCCCAGGCGTGCGGATACTCATACCGCAGGTAGATGTAGGCCGTGGTTGCCCGCGTGGCATACGAGGAGATCATCGTCCCCTCGATCACCTGATGAGGGTCGTCTTCCATCAGGATGCGGTTGTTGAAGGTGCCCGGCTCACTCTCGTCTGCATTCACGCAGAGGTAGATCGGCCCGGGGTGATCCTTGGGCAGAAAGCCCCACTTCACACCGGTGGGGAAGCCGGCACCACCGCGACCACGAAGGCCCGAGGATTTGACCAGCTCGATGACGTCCGTGGGCTGCTGCTCGGCAAGCAGTTTTTCAAACGGTGCATAGCCACCGCGGGAACAATAGCTCTCCAGCGTGTGGCTGTCGGGCGTGCCGATGGCTTCCAGCAAAACCGGCTCAAATGGCGGCATGTCAGGCACCTTCCCTTGGTTGCGTGGCGGCCTTGGAACTGCCGTCCGTGGAGCGGCGGTCGGCCCGCACCTTGACAGCCTCGATGGCGGCGGCGGCGGCGGCGGGCTCCAGGTTTTTCAGCAGGTCGTCGTTGGCAAGCACACACGGAGCAAAATCACAGGCACCGAGGCACTCTGCCGGCTCGATCGTCAGCGACCCATCGTCGGTGGTGCCGTAGGGCTGAATCCCGTACTGGCTGCAGAGCTTCTCGAGCAGCTCCTCACCGCCCCGCAGGGCACATGACACCGAACGGCAGACAAAGGCCCGCACCGTTCCGTGCGGCTTCTTCTGATGGAAAAACTCATAGAAGCTGAGCGTGTCTTGGACCTCGGCCGGGGGCAGCCCAAGCACGTTGGCCACGTCGACCACGGCGTCGAGCGGCACGTGCCGCAGCGCCTTGTTGACAATGTGCAGCGCGGGCAGCACGAGCGCTCGACGGTCGGGGTACCGCGGAGCGAGCGCTTCGATTTCCGCCACCATCTCGGGTGTCAGGCGTGTGAGGGCGTGGCTGATCATGAAATGGCTACCGGTCGAGTTCTGCGGCGATGATGTTGAGACTGCCGAGCACGGCCACAACATCGGAAAGCGTGTGGCCGCGAATCAGGTGGGGAAAAAGAGCGAAGTGCAGCAAGCTTGGCGGCCGACAGCGGGCTCGATAGGCGGTCTCGTTGCCGTCACCGACGAGATAAAAGCCGAGTTCACCGTTGGGTGCCTCGATTGCGGCATACGACTCCTCGTAGGGCACCTCAAAGCCTCGATTGCTCATCGACAGCTCAAAGTGTGAGATCGTGCCTTCGATCGTTGAGTAGACCTGCTTCTTGTCGGGCCGGGCGATCCGCTGATCGATGCCGATGTCGACAGGACCCGCGGGAATGTTTTCCACTGCCTGAGAGACGATACGAAGGCTTTCCCGCATTTCATCCATGCGAACGAGGTAGCGGGCGTAGCAGTCGCCAGCCGTGGCGCAGGGCACGGAAAAGTCGAAGTCGTTGTAGGCGAGATAGGGCTCGTCTTTGCGGAGATCGCGGGTCACGCCACTGGCCCGGGCGATCGGGCCGGTCGCTCCTCGTGCGATAGCCTCCGCCTTGCTGAGCACGCCCACGCCCTTCGTGCGATCGACAAAGATTCGGTTGCGGGTCAGCAGCCGCTCCATGTCGACGAGCGTTTTGGGGAAAGTCTTCAGGAAGGAGCGGATTTTTTCCACCACCAATGGTGTGATGTCTTGCGAGAGCCCACCCACCCTGGTGTAGCTGGTGGTGAAGCGGGCTCCGCAGAGCGTTTCGAAGATGTCGTAGATCACCTCTCGCTGCTGAAACGCATAGAGGAAGAATGTGAGGGCTCCCGTGTCGAGCCCGACTGCGCCGTTGCACAGAAGATGATCACTGATTCTGGAAAGCTCGGCCACGATCGTGCGGATGTAGACGCACCGCGGCGTCACCTCGATGCCCAGAAGTTTCTCCACCGCATGATGCCAGGCCACGTTGTTGGCCATTGGCGAGATGTAGTTCATGCGGTCGGTGACCGTCACATACTGATTGAATGAGAGGTGCTCACCAATCTTCTCAAAACCAGAATGGAGATAGCCCATTTCGGGCATCGCATCAACGACCCGCTCGCCCTCAAGCTTCAGCACGAGCCGCAGCGTGGTGTGCGTGGCCGGATGCTGTGGGCCGAAGTTCAGCGTCCAGAGATAATCCTCGCTGCGACTTGCCGTGCTACGTGCAGTTGTGTCAGCGGCTGGCTGCGAGAGCGGTTCGGATGTGGCGATGGACATGGCTCTAACTCTGCTCCCGCGAGATGACAGGGAAGTTGTGCCGCTCGCCACGTCCTTGGAGCGGATAGTCTTTCCGCAGCGGATGGGCGGCGAACTCCTCGGGCATCACCAGCCGGCGAAGGTCTGGATGGCCCGTGAAGCGAATACCGAAGAGATCCCAGACCTCCCGCTCAAGCCAGTTGGCCGCAGGCCACAGCGGGACCATGCTCGGCACAGTCGGCTCGGGATCGTCGACGAAGCAGCGAACCGTGAGCCGCTCATTGGTGCGGGTGTTGACCAGCAGATAGACGAGGCCGTAGCGGCTCGTCGCCCCGCGGTATTCCAGGTAGTCCACGCAGCTGACATCCACCAGCAGGTCAAAGCCCAGCTGGTGGATCTGCCGCATCGCATCCGCCAATGAGGCTGCTGGCATCACCACCCGTTGCTGCCCGCGAAACACCGACGATTCCAGCCCGGGAAACGCTGCGATCAGGGCCTGGTAGCCGGCATCGGAGCCACCACCGGTCGATGTCTCGGGCGATGTCTCGGGCGAAGTTTCAGGCTCAACGGACATGGCGGTGGGCTGCAGGTGGGCGTGGTGAGGAAGAAATCTGTGGCGAAGTATGGTGCGGATGTGGCGGGCCTATCAACGACCCGCTGGGGCAGACCGCTCCGCGGCAAGCTGCCGCTGAATGACGGGATTGCGGGAGGCATCGAGGGTCAGCGGATCCCCCGACTCGGTCAGGGCACGCTTGCGAAGCTGCCTGGCAGCCGTGTCGAACTCCCGGCCTGTGATCGTGCCTTCCTGCTGGATCTTGTCTTGCAGGTCGATGATCGCCTGAATCAGCTGCTCAGGCCGCGGAGGGCAGCCGGGCACATACATGTCGACCGGGATGAAGCGATCGATGCCCTGCACGACGGCATAGGTGTCAAACACGCCCCGGTGCTCGCACAGGCACCCATCGAGATGCACCACTTCGGCTCACTCATCTGCAGCCAGATTCTCTGCAGCACAGGCAGCATTTTCATCACCACGCGGCCGGCAACGATCATCAGGTCGCACTGCCGCGGGCTGAAACGAAACACCTCAGCGCCGAATCGTGCCAGGTCGTGCTTCGCACCACCCGTAGCCATCAGCTCAATGCCGCAGCAGGCGGTGGCGAATGGCATGGGCCAAAGGCTGTTTTTGCGGCACCAGCTGGCAAGCTCGTCGAGTCGGCTGACAACGACGTTTTCAGGAAGTTCAAGACGTGCATCCAGCGACGACGTTCTGCCGCGGCGAGGCCGTCTGCAGCTGTGGCCCTGTTATCGCCATCGAAAAACCCCCTTTTTCCAGTCGTAGGCGAATCCCGCCACGACCAATGCGAGGAACACCATCGCTCCTGCAAAAACCATCCCGCGGCTTTCCACGCTGCCGTCTGCGACAGCGGCGTCGATACCGGCCGGCGAGCGGCTGGCCACGGCCCACGGGTAGAGAAAGAGCAGCTCCACATCGAACACAAGAAAGGTGATCGCCACCAAGTGAAACCGCACATCAAACCGCCGCCGCGTGTCATGGACGGGGTCCATGCCGCTTTCGTAGGGCATCGACTTGACGGGCGTTGTCCGCTTCGGGCCGATCAGCTGAGCGGCGACCACCAAACCCACCGAGACTGCGGCGGCAATCGCCACAAACAGGATCACAGGCAGGATCGGATTCATCACACGCTCCGGGCAAACGCGGACTCCCTGCAACCTGCTCGAGTGTCCGCAGAACGGCGTCTTCTGCAAAAACCGCTGCGCCAGCCGACTTTGTGAAAAATGTCACGAAGTCTCTCTCTTTATACAGTCCTGAAGCCGGATGGGCGAGACGAGACCCGAGACCCGCGGCGGCGGTGTACAACCGGGAGAGCTCTGCCGCGTGTGGAGCCGGATCAGCGTCCGGAGAACGACGAGGGCCTGCAGGCCGCACGAGGAGCCTTGATGATCGATCACGTTGCCACCCTGGCCGACCTTGTCCGGCGGCCGAGCGTCAATCCGATGGGCCGCACGCTCACGGGCCCTGAGTATCTCGAAGGCCGCGTGAGTGAGTATCTCGTGCAGCGGTTCTCCACCGCCGGGCTTGCCTGGGCACGGCAGAACGTAGCGCCGGGCCGGGACAACGTGCTCGCGGTGCTCGACGCGACCGAGCCGGGGAGCCCGACGGTCCTCTGGGACGCCCATCAAGACACCGTGCCGGTCGACGGCATGACGATCGCGCCGTTCACGCCCGTGCTTCGCGATGGCAGACTCTACGGCCGGGGTTCCTGCGACGTGAAGGGAGGCATGGCAGCCATGCTCGTGGCCATGGAGCGGCTCCGACACTTGCCTCGCCGGAGCGTCAGAATCGTGTTTGCGGCAACGGTCAACGAGGAATTCGGGTTTTCTGGGGCCAAAGCTGTGGCCCGCCTGTGGCAGGTGCCGTGCGAGTCCTGTTCCTCCGCAGACCGCCCTGCCGCAGAACTGCTCGCCGGCAGGCCGCTCGCAGCGGTGGTGGCGGAGCCCACCGAGCTGAACCTGGTTGCGACCCACAAGGGGGCCGTGCGGTGGCGGCTCGTGGCCCACGGCCGAGCCTGCCATAGCGCCTTTCCGGAAGACGGGGCCAATGCCATCTACCCCGCCGCGCGGGCTGCCCTAGCGATGGAGCGTTTGGCCGCCGAACTCGGCAGTCGGTCACCGGACCATCCGTGCGGTCCGCCAACGCTGAGCATCGGCACGATTCATGGCGGCATCGGGGTCAACCTCGTGCCCGACCGCGTGGTTCTCGAAATCGATCGCAGACTCCTCCCGGGGAGTCCGCTGAGGCAGCCCGGCAGGAGGTGATCGACGCTGTGGCCACCGCCGTCGGGCCGGAGGCGAGTGCCGCGATCGAACACGAGCCGCCGTTTCTCTCCAGCGAAGGATTGCCGCAGGAAGTTGACGGACGAACGGCGGCGATGCTCGCCGCTGCGGCCACCCGCTGCGGCCACAAGACCCGAGTCTTGGCCGCGCGGTATGGCACCAACGCGAGCATCTATGCTGCCGCTGACGTGCCGAGCGTTGTCTTCGGACCAGGCAGCATTGCCCAGGCGCACACGGTCGATGAGTGGATCGAACTCGACCAGGTCGCCCTCGCCGCCGCCATCCTCACCGACACCGTCGCTGCAGCAGCAGTCTGACGGGATCGGCAGCGATCAGAACTGATCGAGGATGAAGTGGTGCCCGTGGTGGTACCGCCGCGACTTTGGAAAGTAGTTCTGCCAGCTGCGGTTGTAGACCGGCACACGCATCTCCTGCGGATAGCGGTAGTAGAGGTCTTCGGCAGACCGCATGTACTCGTCGGTGTAGTAGTTCTGCGGATAGAAGACGTATGGATAGTGGTAGAAACGGTTCCAGTCATGGCTGGAATACGAATGGGCCCACTGCTTGCCGAAGGCCTGCGTGCCACCAAAGCCTTGGGCCTCAGCAGACGGTCCGCCCCACACGAGCGCCCCTGCGACGAGCGCGGAGGCTGCCACGATCTTTCGGATGGTCATCGATTGTTCCCCCTGTCTTACGGCGACGGTCCGCGACCGGTGTCGGAACCGCTCCCGTCCCTACCTCCATCGGCAATCGGCAGGACCGGTCTTGACGGTCTTTCCGGCACTGCCGGAAGAATCGTCGCCGGAAGCATCGTCAGCAGGGGGCTCACCGGTCAGGTGCCTTCGGGCAGCGTGCCTTCGGCGAGCTCACGATCCCATTCCTTCATCAGGGGCCACTCGGAGGCGCAGGTGCCGAAGTCAGCGAGCGTGAGATAGCCCTTGAGCCGCTCGATGGTTTTGGAGAGCAGGGCATCGTCTTTGCGGAAGATCGGACCGTGGCTTGGCAGCAGCCACTCCACATTGCTTCCGCGAATCCGCTCGAGCGAGCGGATAAAAGCAGGGATATCGCTCCCGTGGTGGGCGTCGATCGCCCCCACCGAGCCATCCCGGTAGATGTTGTCACCTGAAAGAAGCAGCGATCCGCAGCGAAACGCGAGCTGGCTGTCGGTGTGGCCAGGGGTGTGCCAGACCTCGAGTTTCAGACCGCCAACATCGATTGTGTCGCCGTCGTCGACGGTGCGGTCGACCTGCACGATCGGCATGTCGAGGTGGATGTTTTGAGCGGTTATTTCGGCAAATGTCTTGATGCGGTCGCCGCTCTGCAGCGATTCAACGGCCTTGGGATGGGCCAGAACCGGGCATTTGAGGATTGTTTTCGCCCGAGCAAGCCCTTGAATGTGGTCAACATCAGCATGTGTGGCCACAACGCCGCAGCACTGAGCCAGTGGGAAGTCGAGCTGGCGGATCATCTCGATGATTTCATCCACGGTCTCGGAATAGCCGATATCGACGAGGGCCCAGGAAGCATCGTCATACACCAGGTAGACGTTGCATCCGATCCGCCACCCCGCCTGGTGGTTCATCTCGATCACGCCGGGAAAGATGGGTCGTCGCTCAAGCATCAGAACTTCGTTTCCATCGGCACATTTCTGGCCGCAATGGCGTTTGAGACGCGATACTGTGGGCTCATTGCTGTCGGGCCCTGTAACGTACGATGGGCAAGCGTTCCTGGAGCAGACGCCTGTCCGGTTGTGGCCAGCCCCACGGCAGGACGCACCTCCAGACTGCCGCAGCAGAACGCTCCCTCGGGAGGCTTTTGAGTTTAAGCCGTTCGGCAGAGGGCGGCAAACGAGGTGCTTGCACGCGGGTTCCTGTGATGGATCAGAGGCCTTCCACCTACGCTGTCTGGGCAGAACGCGTGGCAGCACTATGCGCTGCCGTGGAGGCTCTCGATGCGGCCGCGACCGGAATCGGCGCTGATTCTCCAGAGGATGCAGCCTGGCGGGGGCAGCTTTTTGAGAAGCTCAGGTCACAGGTGGCCGGTGAGCCGGTGCTTGTGGCAGCTGTCTGCGGAGGAACCAACACTGGCAAGAGTCTGATCGCCAACGCCCTCGCGGGCATGCCGCTCTCGCGGTCGATCCTTGAGGCCGCCCGCACCAGGCATCCCGTCGCCAGCATTCCCCAGGCTTTCGCGTCGCAGGCGGACATGACGGGGTTGTTTCCGGGGTTCTCGGTGATGCCCTGGACGAGTGACGACGATGCCCTGACGGATGCGGAGGAGCATCTCCTCTTTGTGCGTCCTGAGACGACTGGCCGACAGCCCGGCTGGCTGGCTTTGCTCGACACCCCAGACATCGACGGCACGCTCCGCGACAACTGGGCCCGGGCCGAACTCGTCCGCAATGCGGCCGATCTGCTCATCGCTGTGCTCACACAGCAGAAATACAACGACGCGGCCGTCCGTGATTTTTTTCAAGCGGCGGCTCGAGCAGGAAAGACCGTGATCGTTGTTTTCAACATGCTTGAGTGGCCGGAGCAGCGGCCGCGGCTTGAGCACTGGCTGGCAGGATTTGCTGCCGGCACGGGGGTGCAGGCTGATGCGGTGTTTGCGATTCCCTGGGATCGCCAGGCTGCCGAGCAGGGGGAGCCACGCTTCTACGACGTGAGCGAAGAACTCGGCTGCGGGAAGGCGTTTGTGGCAGGCGATACTGACCCCGTTGGCTTGACGGGCCGCCAGCTTGTTGAACGGTTTGCGACCACCAACTACCTCGCCGTCAAGCGGGACGCGATGCGTGGGGCCCTCGAAGTGGTTGTTGATGCCGACCGCGGCGTGCCGGCCTGGCTCGATCGGATTGTGCGGATGGCGGAGGCCTGGCGAGAGGCGTGTGGCCTGCTGGCTCGGCGGGTGACGGTGAGCATCATGCTGCCGCCGGTGCCGCGGGAACTGGTCTGGAACGAGGTCTGGGCGTGGCTCGAGCCCAAACGTTCCGGCTTTGATCTCACGGTCAGCCGCGTCTACCGCGTGGCCGGACGGGGCCTGGGCTGGGCCGGACGACGGCTGGGGATCCTGCCCGATCAGGCGCAGCGGCAGGCCGATCATGCGGCTGAAGAGCTTTCCGCCCTCAAGGCAGCTCTGGGAGATTTCCTCGATCAGCTCGCGACAGCCGCCCGCGAGCATCCCCAGCTGGAGGCAGCGCTCAAGGCCGTGCTCACCGATGGCGACCGCCAAGCCTGGTTTGACGAACTGGCGAGGCGGCATGCGGCGATGCCGCTGATCTCGCGGGACTACACGACGTTTGTCCGGGAGGAGCTCGATCGCTTTGAGCGAGACAATCCGGGCACCGTGCGGCTGATTCTCACAGCGCTCAACGTGGGGGCAGTGGCGAGGCCGGCGGTGACCGTGGGCCTCGGGCTGGCGGGCGCTGCGGTCGTGCCGCCTGCAGCGGCGGCAGCGGGTGGTCTTTCAGTGTTTGTCCACAACATCGGCGACCTGGTGGCGGGAGCTGCGGCGTCGCTGGCTGGCGAAACAGCCCTGGAAGCGACTGCAGCAGGAATCAAGCCGCTGCTGGAGAGGCTCTTCGCAGGCTGGGCGGCTGAGCGAGGGGACCTGCTGGCCACCATGATCCACGAGGTGGTGCTGGGAGACACGCTGGAGCAGCTCGAGTCGCGGGCGGGCATGGGGCGGCGGCTGGAGATCGAGCAGGCCCGTCGACTCATTGCCGAACTGACGGCCGACCTTGCTCGTGGAGAGACCGCATGAGCGAACAGCATCGCGTTGTCGACGGCACAAGCACGGGCGAATCCGACGAGTTCACCCGGTTTGTGCACGCGTTGGCTGCGTGGGTTGATGCCCTGCCTGCCTGGCCGCCTGCCGCGTCCATCGCGGAGCTGTGGCAGGAGGTGGGGCCGCGACTGGCCGCATCGCTTGACGAACTGGGGCGGCCTTTGGTGGTCGGCGTTTTGGGGGAACCGGGACGGGGAAGAGCACGCTGGTCAACGCGCTGGCGGGCCGCGATGTCACCGAAGCCAGCGACGTGGCCAGACCGACGACGGTGCGGCCTGTGCTGGTGGCCGCTGCCGGTGTCGACCTCAGCTGGTTTCCGGCTGATGCGATCGGTGCCAAGGTGGTGCCGACGGATGCTGCCGCCGTTGCCGAGATCGTGCTGGTTGACTGCCCCGATCCCGACACGCAGGGCGACGCTCAGCCGGCTGACGAGCTGCCAACCCAGGTCATGGCAGGTGATCCGGGAAACCGCGACCGGCTCGAGCAGATCCTGCCGTTGTGTGATGTCCTGATGGTCGTCTCGACAGCACAGAAGTATCGCTCGTTTCGCGTGGCCCGCGAGCTCGCCGCCTTTGCACCGGGGCGGCCATTGCTGTTTGTGCAGACGCATGCGTCGCGGGATCCCGATATCCGTGAGGACTGGAAGCAGGATCTCGAGCGGCAGGGGTTTGTCGTGCCGACGATCTATCGTGTGGACGGTCGCGAGGCCTTTCGCCAGGCCCTGCGTGGAGAGCCAGTGGATCCGGCCTTTGCGGAACTGCAGGCGGCGATCGCAGGCGAACTGGCCTGCCGGGGTGCCGATCGTCTCCGCCGCAGCGGTGCGCTCGAACTCGCCGGTTGGTTTCTCGACCGATGCAACGATCGGCTGGGGCCGATCCGAGGGCCGCTCGACGAGCTTCTGCGTGGTGTCAGCCGGGAGACACAACGGCTGGAGCACCTGCTGGTCGACGGAATTGCTCGGCAGCTGCGGCAGGCTCGGCTCGGCTGGCGGCAGCTTGCTGGGCGTGAGCTTGAGCAACAGTGGCAGGGCGGGGCCTTTGGCTGGTTCCTGCAGCTGGTTCGTCAGGTTGCCGGCTGGCTACCGAAAGGACGACGGCAGATTTCGGGCCTGGTGGGTCGCACACTGGTCGGTCAGGTGCCGAGCTTGACGCTGGCTGCAGCCGGTTCCACGGCTGCCGATGACGAACCCCTTGAGGAAGCCCTGGGCCTTGATGACGCGGAGGTGGAGCAGTCGCGAAGCGTGCTGGCTGGGCTTGCTCGGCGGGCTGCGATTGAAGGACCGGCGATCCATCCAGCGAGGCTTCAGCAGGCCTCCGAGGATCCCGCGGTCGCGATGGCGCTTGAGCGGGCCCAGCGGTGGATGACAACAGGCATTCGCAAAGCGGCATCAGGCTGCCGCGACCGACTCGATGCAACCTGGCTGCGGGTGGCCCTTGAGGTGCTGTTTGACGCTGTGCTCGTGGCCGTGCTCGCGCGGGCAGCCTGGGACTTCTTTCACGGCCGGCTGTGGCTCGGAGAATCCCGAGGTGGCCTCCTCACCGAGGCCATTGTCTGGCTTGTGCTCTGGGGGCTGGTGCTTCGGCAGACGGCCATTGCCTGGGCAGCTCGCGGGCTCGAACACGAAATCAGACGTCTGGCCGCATCCCTGCGGGAGGCTGATCTCGTGCAACCGCTGCTCTCCGACGTTGCGACGTCAGCCCAGTTGGCTGACGGGGTTGTTCAAGCCCACCAACGGCACCAGAAAACATCTCGACGCCTCTCGGCTACCGTATCACCGTCACGAAAGCTTGCCCGCCTCATGCAGGGTCGTGCGATCGTCGCTGGGCCAGCCTCGCCAGCAACCCCCCGTTCTCACTCAGGAGGCGGGTGACGCTGCCGCATCGGTCCGACCACCAAGGATCTCGTCGACCTTATTGCGAGCGGCACGCGAGCCGTCCACCATACCGTGCACGAGCGGGTTGTTTTGCGGCACCGCAAGGGCAACCAACGCTAGCGGGAAGACCACGCCGTAGGACACGGTGTAGCAGGTCGTGTAGACCAGGCGATTGGCGAACAGGCCCACTGAAGGAAGTGCCCTCTGCGCTGCGGACGTGGCCGCGGAGGCACCCTCGCTGACGCTCGAAGCTGCAGACTGCATCGCATCAGCAACAGCGGAGAGCGGATCCGAAGAAGCGGGAGCAGCCGTTGCCGCCGGTGCTGCTTGGGGGGCGGTCTCGGGCATGGTTTCGTCAGTCATGGCGTTAGCATCCTTTGGCAAGGCAGAGAAGAGGGGAGACGAGGGGTACTTTTGACTCTAGTACCACCTAGAGTGGGTTGCAAATAAATCGACTATGGAATTCGGGTTGAGTCTGCGGGATCAGGTTACCGGCTCGGCACCCAAGCTCTCGATGTTGTCCTCGTACGAACTCCGCACACCGGAGAGGAAGTGTCGCGCATCCTCAACGGCTCGGTCGGTGCCGTGTCGACAGCCGAGGCTGACTGGGGACCGCCTGCGGCCGACGAGCTTCTGAACAACCGCGCCGGGGAACGTGACGGTAAAGCCCACGATCGCACCGCTTGTGTAGAGCAGCTGGCCCAGCGCCAGGCCAAACTCTCCAAGGCTGCTGGCTCGGTGGACCTCAGGGGCTGCCGCGATCTCGGTGACGAGACCGCTGTGCCGCAGCCACCGTTCCTGAAACACACGACGGGCTGTCTCGTCGACGGAGTGCATGAACTTGCTGTCGAAGAGAAAGCCGACCGCCGGGCCAACCATTGGCACCAGGTCGAGCGCCTCCTCGGCGATCAAGTTGCGGCTGGTGCGGGCGATCAGGTCTGCCTCGCCCTCGAGGGAGGATTCCCGCGAGGCGGCTGCCTCGAAGAGCTCACGGAGCACCTGCTGCCGCTCAGGAGGCTGCTGCACCATGGAAATCTCGAGAATGTCGATCACCACCAGCCGGTCCACCGGTCGCGTTAGCGGATAGCCGTAGCAGTGGCCGATTCGCATGATCGATCGCAGGGCGGCAATCAGCTGCTGTGGGATGTGAAACAGCGGGCCGCCCAAGCTCGCAGCCGTCGACTCCACGACCGCAAACCGTTCGGCGCGGGCCGAAAACTGCATGGCGAGTCGGTCGCATTTTTCAAGCGACGTGTTTTTCAGGTCGAGGATCTCGCTCACCCCGGCGGCCTGCATCACCTCCTCTTGGGAGTCGGCCTTCTCTGCAACCGACTCCATTGAGGTCACCAGCTTGGTAACCACCTTCTTGGGGATGAAGTGGCCGACCAGCCAGGTCAACGGCGCGGTGGCCACGTCGACGATTTCGGAGATGCGGCTGGGAGCCGTGCTTTTCCACGCAGCAATCTGGCGGACCTGCAGGGCTTCGTAGTCGCTCAAAGAGCGGCCGTTGGTCGCAGATTCCGATGTACTCGACTCCATGATTGGTAGGTACTCCTCGCATGGCAGGTGCAATGTCAAACCGCTCGTGCAGTCTGCTTCCGGCCTGGCGGCGATTCAAGTAAATCCGTCGTGCTCATCGAAAGTTCGCACGACGCGTCAGCGTTTTCCCTGCGTCGGGTAGCGATGCTCCATGTCATCGAGGTAGCGAATCAGCTGCTCGACGCCATGCTCGTGTGTCTTGGGAAACCGCCTGCGGACCCACAAGTTGACGGCCCGGAAGCCCTTCGGCCAGAGCATCAGGCCGCCAGCCAGCAGGGCAGGTGTGCCCACGATTCCGGGGAGGGCCACCCCGATGACGCCGATCGACACCATCAGCCAGCCGACATCGCGGGGCATCGCCAAAAGCCGCTCGTTGAGTTCCTCGAAATTGTTCTGCTGCAGCCTGGGCTGGCCCGCTTCCTGCGAAGGGCTGGGGTCGGCCGCCGCTGAGGCTGCGGAAGCGGGCACGGGGGCGTGCTCGATGGTGTTAGGCATGGGCGGAGTTCTCCGTGCGGCTGGGCGTCTCGTGAGGCAAACACCGCGTCGGTCCAGGGGTGAGTGTGGTCGCAGGCAGGGACCTCGTCAGCATCGTGTGGTCGAGTCTGGTCGGCATGCGGTGGCGGAGCCAGAACGATCGTCGCGTGGCATGGAGCGATCTGGTCGAGATCGTGTAGCTGCCGAACGTGCCAAGGTTGCTCACGATCGCCACAACAAGGCTCGTGAAGCCAAACAGAAACGCCCCGGCGACGCAGACCATATTGGGCAGCAGCGAAATCTTCCGTGACCTCGCGAGTCGCTCGTTTCGCTGCCTGGCAGCGATCACGAGGTCTGCCAACGAGGAGAGTTCGCCCGCCAGCGCGACAACCCCGGCGGGTGACGCCATCACCTCGACTGACTCGCCACCAAGCTCGATCGCCACTGACGCGGCTCTGGCTGCTGTGGGAATCGAGCTGCAGGCCGCAGCCAGCACCACCTTCTCGCCAGCCGCTTGTCGACGACGGATCACGGCGGTGACGGCGTCGTCGCTGACGGCGGTCTCCCAGGTCTCCGCATGCAGGGCGGCGGCTCGCTCGGCCGCCTCGTCTCCCTCGTGGCTGGTGAGCAGCACCACCCGCATCGGCTGCCGGCCCACCTGGTCGCAGGCATGGGCCAGCTGGTCGATGGCCTCGCTTGCCCGCAGCCGCGGGCCGACGAGAAAGGTCAGAAGAAGATGGGGCTGCTGGTCAACTTCCAGGATGAGCTCCGCGGGGATGCCCGCGGATCTGGGCTGTTCACGAAGGGTGAGGATGCGGCCATGAACTCGGGCCGTGATCGCCAGGCCGCCATCGTCGCCAAACCGCTCAGGGAGCATGGTCAGCAGGGAAAGGCCCCGCTCGCGTGCGGCTTCGGCAGCAGCGTCGGCCCGATCGTCGGCCAGGTGACGAGCCAGACTTGCTGCCCAGCGGATTGCCTCGGTGGTCGATGGGGTGGCCACGCCATCGGCGGCCTCATCAACCAGCGGAATCAACCGACACTCAAGCCGTTTCTGCCAGAGCGAGGGATGGTCGACCAGGAGCAGCGTGTCGGCTGCCGCGAGCCTGTCGAGATGGCCTGCAGTCTTGAGCACGCAGCCACGCTCGATGGCGGTGGAGACCGCGTCGAGATCGGCAAGCGACACCGACATGGCTTCCGCGTTGGCGTAGTCAGGCCGCATCACGGCGATGGCCGCACTCATGTCGGCAGTGAGCAGGCCGAAGGCTGCCGTGGCAAGCGTTGGGCCGACGAAGCCCTCGGCATACTTCTCAGCTCGGGCGGTGGGGGCCTGCCGCCCAGGCAGCAGCAGCGTGGCCTGGCCGATCGTGCGGGCGACATCAGCGATGCGGCTTTCATGGGCATCGCGGTCGGCCTTGATGGTGATGCCGCCTTCCAGGACCAGCGTGCCAGCAAATACCCGTTCACCTGGCGTGAGCACAATCACACCTGCACGGCCGGTAGGGAAGCGGGCGTCGACGATCGCCGATCCTTCCACCACATGCCCGTCGAGCGGCACCATCTGCTCGGCCTGTACCTGCACGAAGCGGCCACGGTGCGAGGCCGGAACAGGCTCCCTATGCAGATGGCCCTCGGTGTCGACCAGCGCCGAACACTCCGGTAGCGGTGCGACATCCTCCAGCAGCAGCCGCCGCTCGCTCTCCACATCGCGGCGATGCCGTCGTTTCCAGAAGTCGTAGGACCAGACCATGATCCCTGAGGCCATGAACTGGCCAGTGGCGAGCGTGCCGATCAGTATCGCGGTCATCACCGTGGGCATGCCGACATGCCGCCGCATCGTGTCACCGGCTGCTCGCGAGAGGGTGCCGACGTTCTTCCCAACCAGGACGAGTGATGTCAGCGGTGCGAGCCCTGGCAGCATGAAGTCGGTGGCAGCTGCGAGGCCGAGCGTGGCTGTTGAGGCGAGCATTTTCACCGGAGAGGAGGCGGCGGACATCACCACGCGGCTGTCGACGACATGCTGCAGGATCGAGATCAGCGGACCTGTTTCGAGCACCGCCGAGTCGTGGTGGATGATGACCTCGCTTCTTCCATCGTCCGATCCTTGCCTGGCGAACCCCAGGCATGGCAATGAGCACTCGTTCCACACTTCTGGCGAACGCCCGGTCGCGGCGAAGCTCTGGATGCCGGAGCCTCATTCGCCCCAGGTGAATCCAGGGTGATCTGCCACGTCGAAAGCTGGCCTGCGTATCGCGAAATGCTCACCACGCCTCGTCGAAAACAGTCTCTCGGCAGGCTCTCCGGAGCCAGGCTTGCCCGGTCACCGCGGATGCCTGCGGACAGCTCCGCAAGCGTTGCCTGCAGGCTGCGAGCGGTGACGTCGGGAGCAGCAAGCCGGAGCACTGCCTCGCCAATGGCGGTGTTGAGATCGACGCCCTCCACGTCGCGGCATGCCAGCACGCGGCAGAGCAGTCTCGTGCGATACCCAGGGTCAGCGGCAGTGAGGAGAGGCGAACGCAGACGGATGCGTCGACGTGCTGTGTCAACCCGGATGGAGAGTCCGCTGGCAGCTGCCGGTGTGGTCGGTCGTGTCATGCTGGGCCTGCTCAGTGTCGGGGAGTGCTGTCGTGACGAATGTGGTGCTGCGCGAGTCGGGGCTGAAGCCCAGTCGGTGCCGCCAAACCGTGTGCCGCGGAGAGCTGAGCACTGCCGAGATGAGCACGGTGGGGGTGGGAGGTGGCTGATCCTGCGGCGATTCGCAGCGTCGGCCGCGCGGTGGTCGGTTTTCGGGCGACGCGGGCCTGCTCGAGAGCCATCGCCTTCCGCATCGGGACCAGACCGCTGGCGAGTGCTGCCAGCGCTGAGATGTTGTTGAGGACCACGCTCGCCATCACACCCCAGCCGAGCGCAAACACGCCGGCGACGCAGACCGCGTTGGGCACCACCAGCATCTGCCAGCTTCGCCGGACATTGCGGTCGAGGTCGCAGGCGATGTCGCGAAGCTCACAGAGGCGACCGAGGCCCTCATCGAGAAACAGAATGTCCGCCGTGTCGGTGGCGATGCTCGTAGCGCCCCGCAGCGAGATCGAGACATCGGCCTTCTTGAGGGCGATCGCATCGTTGATGCCGTCGCCGATGAAGCAGACCGTTTTGCCCTCCCGCTGCAGCCGGGCGATGAAAGCGGCTTTTTGTTCGGGCAGCACCTCAGCAAAGTGCATGTCCATGCCGAGCTGCTCGGCGAGCCGTCGAGTGGGGGCGTCGTGGTCGCCGGACAGGATTGCCAGCTGCGTGATGCCACGGGCTCGTAGACCGGCCACGACCGCCTCCACCTCCGGGCGGACAGCGGCTTCGAGTTCGATCAGGCCGGCAAGCTCCCGGTCGATCGCCACCAGCACGACGCTGTCGCCTGCCGCATGGATCCGGGAAAGCCGTGCACAGACGCGTGCCTCGATCGCGATCCCTGCCGATTCCAGGAAGCGGCGGCTCCCCACGTGCACGACCCGCTCGCCGGCAGAGACGGTGATCCCCAGCCCCACGTGAAACTCGGTGGCGGCCGTCGCCGGCAGGTCGAGTCGGCGGGCCTCGGCCGCCTGGCGAATGGCCAGGGCGATTGGGTGATGAAACTTCTGCTCAGCTGCCGCGGCATATTTCAGAACGTCGTCTGGATGCCAGCCGCCACAGGCCTGAATCTGGCCCACGCCGGGCCGCTCGCTGGTGAGCGTGCCGGTCTTGTCAAACACAACCGTGTCGATCTGGCCAAAGCGTTCGAGTGCCTGGCCGTCTTTGACGAGAATGCCTTTGCTTGCGCACAGAGCGATCGAACTGAGCAACGCCGCGGGGGCGGCAAGCCGAATGCCGGTGCCGAGGTCGGCATTGACGATGGCCACGGCAGCGGCTGGCCCGATTGTGGCGTAGCCAACGGCCCCGAGGGCGATCATCGGGGCTGCGGCCTTGTCTGCCAGCCGTTCACCGGTGGCTTGACGGGAGAGGCGGTGGCCCGCCGTGTTCTGCAGGATCGCGGCGATGCGGGCGGCGGCCGTTGCGGCACCGTGGGCCTCGACTGCCACGAAGAGCTTGCCGCTGACAACCACCGTCGAAGCAAAAACGCGATCGCTGGCACCCTTTTCAGCAGGCACCGCCTCGCCGGTGAGCGTCTGCTGGTCGACCGTGGCCAAGCCTTCGGCCACGATCCCGTCGACCGGGACCACCTCGCCGGTGTGAACGACGATCACATCACCCTGCTCAAGCTGCTCGAGCGGGACGCGGATCTCCACGCCCTGCCTGACGAGCCACACCGACTGGGGTTGTTGGCCGGCGACCGACCTCAGCATCGCCTTGGAACGGTCTTCCGTCCGCTTCACCAGTGCGCGGCCAACGGCGAGGCACCAGCAGAGGACCGCCCCGGGGACCAGCTGCAGGGTGGCGATGCAGCCGGCGACAACCAGGGTGTCGAGGGCCTCAGAGCCGAGCCGCTTCTCGCGAACGAGCGTGCGGCACGAGCCGACGACAAAGGGCGTCGAGGTGGACAGCAGCACCGCTGCCGAGACCGGCAGCAGCGCCGGGGCCGCGGTGCTCGCTGCGATCGCCAGAGGCACCGACGCGGTGCAGACAACCAGGGAGAGGTCGACGGGATCGACCGCGGTCGGGATCGAAGCGGCGACAAGCGCCTGATCGAGCAGTTCGACGAGCCGGGGGCGGGAGAGTTCTCGCGGGTCGTGGTCGATCGTGACCGTTCCCAGCAGGGTGTTGCTTGAGCAGCGGTCGATTCCCAGCACGTTGAGAAGTTCCCGCTCAATCTCCCGGGCGAGCGAACCGCGGCGAAAGATCACCGCATGACGAAAGGTCGCGCGACCCACCCGGCAGCTGATCAGTCGCCAGCCTGAGATGAGGTGGCCGTGTCGTTGGAGGTGGGCCACACCGCGGCGATCGCGAGCGAATCGCTGTGGTGCGAGGCTTCGCAGGGCACCGAGGCTGGCGGCGGGCTCACCGGAAGAACGATCGGCAGGGGTGGCTGCCTTGAGGCGCGCGGCGAGTCGCTTGAGCAGCTCGCCTGGCATCACGCGGCGGCTGTCGTACCAGAGTGTGGCGCGGCCACCAGAAAGGGGGCCGAGCCGCACTCGCAAAACAGCCTCGACCGCAAAGATGGCCATCACGAAACGGCAACAATTTGCGTCGTCTTTCCGAAACATCGGGTGATCGATCTCGATCACACCGGGCTGCGGAAAGTTGACGCGAACATTCATTGCACTGCCATCCATGACGACGGTGTTGCCACCGCCAGTTCACCGCGGGGCGACTCAGGCAGCTTCGCTGGCCTTGGCATCCCCTGCGGCAGAGAAAAACTCTGGCCCCACCGCCCCATGTTCACCATGCTGCATCGACTCTGCGGCTTCGGCAGCGCCTCTGATCGCGTCGCCAAACGCCTGCTGCGCAAAGACGAGCGCTCCAGCCAGATAGGGCGCCAGCTTTTCTTTGAGCTGCGGGTAGGCAGCATGGCCGCAGGCCCCCACGGCCACGCCCGCGCAGAAATAACCAAAGTCAGAACGTTTCATGAGAGTCCTCGCTGTGGTGTGTCCACGAAAGAAACAACCGTTGTAGGCATGCAAAACGGTTGCCAGATCCCGTGCGAAGGCCTGAAAGCGAAGGCCCTCACACGACTATGGCACACGCTGTGGCACAAGGCGGAGGATTCGTCAGAGCCGATCCTGTTTGCGGCAACGTCACATGTTCGCGCGACCAGTGCACACGGCAGCCAACGAGCTGCCGCAGCGGCCGATCCCACCCGTTTCGGCGGTGTTGGCTTGATGGCTCAGACGTCGGCGGCCGCCAGAGCAATCGTGGCGGTCGCCGTGTCGGCTGATTCAGCCGTGGCGTAGCCGAGCGTCTGACGAGCAAGGTCGAGCCCCGCAGCACCGCCATCGATGCACCCATAGCCGATTGCGTTGTTCTTGGGCAGCAGCCGTCCGACGAGATACACCGGGAACGTCGTGCCATACCCGACTGCGTAGCCAGTGGCGTGGACGCCCTTGACGAGCGTGCGACCGACTGCAGGGAAAAAACCCTTGGCTGCACGCGACGCATCAGAAGCGCCCGTCTTGGCGGCTTCCACAATTGCATACACAGAAGAAAACTTGCCCAGCCCGTCGACGCCTGCGCCTGCTGTATTGATCATGACATTTGTACCAGTCGTGAGGTCCACCATTGGAAAGAAAACCAAAACACGTCAGCTGGACTGGTCGCATCCTTGACTCGCCTTGCTCAGCCGCTGCCATGACTGCCGGAGCAATCGGCGAACGCGACCGCTCAACAGCCTCTCGTCTCTTGAGACTAGTTCGCCGTTTCCACGGTTGCAAACTTCCGGTGGCCTGAGTGCGAGCGCATAAAAAAACTCCGCCCGGGGGAATCCCCGGGCGGAGCTCACTGGTCGACGTCGGGCAACGAGTTTTCCGATTCGACCTATTTAACTACTCAGACCAGATGCTCACTTGCTGAAGGCAGCAAAGAGGCGGCCGGTCATGCCGTTGGAAGCCGAAGCGTCCGGCACGGGGGCCATCGCGGGCTCCGCGGTGTAGGCACCGCAGGCGGGCTCGCAGCAGCCACCGGCAGCACAGCCGGGCTCGCAGCAGCCGTTGCCAGCGTCGCAGGCCGGCTCGCAGCAGGCCACGCCAGCGTCGCAAGCGGGCTCACAGCAGCTGTCGGTGCAGCTGTGGCAGCGCTTCTTCGCCGAGTGGATCGCCTTGAGGAAGCCCAGGAACGGCCGGTTGTGCTTCTTCGCACAGCCGGTGTCGCAGCAGCTGCTGCCAGCGTCGCAAGCGGGCTCGCAGCAGGCCACACCAGCGTCGCAGGCGGGCTCGCAGCAGCCAGCGGCATCGCAGCCGGGCTCGCAGCAGCCGTTACCAGCGTCACAGGCAGGCTCGCAGCAGGCAGCGCCAGCGTCGCAAGCGGGCTCACAGCAGCTGTTGTCGCAGCAGCTGCTGTGCTTCGCCTTGCACTTTGCGAACAGGCCCTTCAGCCCGCCGAAAAGATTGTGCTTCTTACCGCACGGGCGATCGCAGCAGCTGGTGCTTCCAGCGTCACAAGCCGGCTCACAGCAGGCCACACCAGCATCACAAGCGGGCTCGCAGCAGCCGGCTGCATCGCAGCCCGGCTCGCAGCAGCCAGCACCGGCGTCACATGCCGGCTCACAACAAGAATCGGCACAGCCGTGGTGTCCGAGCATCCTGTCAAGGAGCTCGAAACCATACGACTGGCTACAAACGGTCGCACTGAGTGCCAGTACGCCGAGGTACAACATACGCTTCATCGAGCCACATCTCCTATGCTTGTGGATCACGCGAGGTCTTGCGTCCCATTCCGCGAGGTTGTCGTCACCCCGAGGCTTGATCCACGAACTTCTTTGCGACAGGCCTGTCGAGCCGATCCGTGACTCGAAATCTTCAGGTTGCTGTCGCCCCCTTGGTTGCCCGACGGGCACAGTGATGCCCCGGGGGACAGTGAGGGCTATCGGCGTGGAGTTCGAAGCGGCTTGAATGAGTCCCAAGTATTTTCATATCAACGACTTACGTTGCGTGTGAGGCAATCCTTGAGGGGTGTTCCGAAGGGGTAAGTCGTGCCGCTGAAGGCCCTACAACCGGTCTGGTTTCACGCGCACAGACAGCCTCATCGGCAGGCTTTGCCACGCTTGTTCGGGAGAGCCCACGCGACCGCTGCAGGCGGTGCCATCGGCAGAACTTGACAACCACGTTCGAGGCCCTGAGACTCCTAGCCGTAACGGACTTGGTGGCGGGTAGCACGACGCTTCGTGCTGCTCGCAAACAGGGAACACCGGTGAAAATCCGGGACGGCCCCGCCGCTGTGTCCGGGTGATTGCTGCTCGGCTCCATGAGCCAGGCAGCGATCAGAGCATCCGACCTTCAGGCCATTGCATGCCACCGCTGCGGCGGGCATGTGAGAAGGCGGTCGGTGCTCGATGCCCGGGAGTCAGAAGACCTACCAGTGTTCCGAAAAGCTTGAGAGGCTGCGAGGGCGGCATCTCTGGCGGAGATCGCCGTGTGGTGATCTTGGTTTGATCTGTGTCGACAGACAGCCGCAGTCGCGGAAGCGCTGACGGTGCCGGGTGAATCTTCGCAGCGGTTCAGACAGCGAGCCCGCGGTCCACGGTGCCGTGCGGTCTGGAGCGGTGCGCCGATTCCCGCGGCAGGAAGGAATAGCAACATGGATACAATCACTGCTGACGGTTTGTGCGGACAGCAGCGGGAAACACCACCGCGAGCTGGCTATCCGTGGAAAAAGCCACCCGTATCCTTTTTTCACTTGTCCTTTTTTCACTTGGGGCCCTTTTTCCCCTTGGGCAACACCCGAAAACGCCGAGAGGCTTCGGGGTTGCCGGTCGCCGTATCCTGCGGCGGCAGACTATTTCCTCAGTCTGCGAGACGTGTTCTGCGGGCAGGAACCCCGCGATGCGGGTTCACACTCGTCGAGTTGCTTGTGGTGATCGCGATCATCTCGGTGCTGATGGGCCTTCTCCTGCCTGCGATTCATGCCAGCCGGGAGTCGGCCAGGCGGATGGCCTGTGCGAGCAATCTGCGGCAGCTCGGGCTCGCGCTGCACAACTACATTTCAGCCAACAATGAGCGAATGCTGCCGTTGAAGGTTGACGACGACGATCGCATCGCTGGCACCCTCGCCAACCCGTCGCAGAATCCCTATCCCGGCAAGAGCCGCTACTGGTTTGGCGAAGTGGATGAGAACGAGCCCGATCCCGCGGCCCAGGCTGAGCTTCGAAGACGGGTCGCTGGCCCCCTTCATTGAGACCAACACCTCGGTCTACCAGTGCCCCAACTTCGGCCCCGAGGCCGTCGACGTGCTGCGGTATGGC
The DNA here is from genome assembly GCA_018401745.1 of Pirellulales bacterium. GTDB lineage: Bacteria > Planctomycetota > Planctomycetia > Pirellulales > UBA1268 > M30B53. The sequence goes on from JAGYJY010000013.1 coordinate 113,089, forward strand.
AAGCTGGCGACCGGGTTCGACTACAACGCGACCCTCGGCCCGGGAACCCAGTGGGACTGGTCGCAGTGGCCTGCTGTGGAGCTGAAGCACCGCAACCTGCAGCGAACGATCGGTGCGGTCCGCGAGACGACCCGCACCATCGCCTTCGCGGAAAGCGCGATCGTCTACTTCCTGTTTCCCTATCCCCTGCGGGAAAATCTGGGAGGCCTGCTAGCGCCGAGTGGTGCCGATCCGTCGGTGCACTTCCGCCATGCTGGTGAGTCGGCCAATGTGGTGTTTCTCGACGGCCATGTTGCCAACTACCCCAGGAAGTTTCGGCCGGGCCCCTGGACAAGCCCTCCGCAGATGGCGTTCATGGAGGAGTATCACATTGGGATCCTCTGCGACGGTGATCCGAGCGATCCCGAGGCCGCCGACGCGCTCTACGATCTCCGCTGAATCAGCCGGGGAGGTGGCGCCGCGTGGGAGGCTGCACTGGCGGTGATTCCCTCAAGACTGCTCCGCGAGGCGATCGATGTTTGATCCCCAAGCCCGATCCGCAGCCTGCGATGCTGCCCTGGCCCACAACGCGAGGGCCTGGGATCGGCTTGCCGAATCGAAGGCGGCTCTGGCGCAGCCCGCTGCCGATGCTGCGTTCAGCGACCCACGGCGGTGGCTCGGCGCGGGCGGCTGGCTCGCGGGCGAAGGGCAGGGGCGGTCGTGGCTGCCCTCGCGGCTCGACGGGCTTGAGGTGCTCTGCCTGGCCGCCGGTGGCGGAAAGCACGGGCCACTCTATGCGGCTGCCGGGGCCCGCGTGACGGTCCTCGACAGTTCGCCGGCGATGCTTGCCCTCGACCGGCAGGTCGCGGCTGAGCGTCGGATCGACTACGGCATCGTGCAGGGCTCGATGGACGACCTCTCGATGTTTGCCGCTGGGCGGTTCGACCTCGTGATCCATCCGGTGAGCACCTGCTACCTGCCGGAGATCGGCCGGGTGTTTCAGGAGGTGGCCCGGGTCACGCGGGCGGGCGGCCTGTATGTCAGCCAGCACAAGAGCCCGGCGAGCCTGCAGTCGTCGCTTGAGCCAGGGCCGCGGGGCGGCTACGAGCTTCGTCACCCCGTTGCCGGCGTTCAGGCCGGCCGTGCCCTGCCGCCTGAGCCCCCGAGCCGGCTCCGCGAACACGGCACGCAGGAGTTCGTGCATTCGCTCTCTTCCATTCTCGGGGGAATCTGCATGGCCGGGTTTGTGATTGAGGATGTCTGCGAGCCCGACCATACCGAGCCGCAGTCGGCCGTCGGCTCGTTTCCGCATCGAGCGAGCTTTCTACCGCCCTATCTGAGGATTCTGGCGAAGAAGCAGGCGACCGCACCGACGCTGGCTTTGGCCTGAGTGTTGCGGTGCTGGCTCGAGTCGGCGGCCCGATACGGTAGGCTAGTCGCTCGTTTCCTGATGGCTTTTCAACTCCAGCCCCCGCGGCCCCATGCTCTGCTTGAACATTTTCCTCACGGCAAAAGATGCCACCGACGTCGACACGCTCCGCGGCCTGCTCAGCGAGGCAATGCAGCTGAGCCGACAAGAGCCCGGCTGCCTGCGGTTTGACGTGTATCACTCGACCGCCGATGTGCGGCGGTTCACCCTCGTCGAACACTGGGAGAGCCAGGAGTCGCTCGACGGCCATCGCCTCGGGCAGGCCTACACCCAGATCTACAAGCCGCAGGTGATGCCGCTGGTGGAACGCGAGGGGCATCCGTCCGAACTCCTTGGCTGAGATGGCAGGCACGGGCCGTGTGAGGCAACAACAGCAATGATTCTGCTGATCGACAACTACGATTCATTCACCTGGAACCTGGTGCAGCGGTTCGGCGAAATCGCCCCGGACGTGCAGGTGGAGGTGGTTCGCAACGACGGCATCAGCTGCGACGAGATCGCGGCGAAGTCGCCGGAGGCGATCGTGATCTCACCAGGCCCGTGCACGCCGGACGAGGCGGGGATCTCATGCGCGGTCGTGCAGCGGTTTGCCGGGCGGATCCCGATCCTCGGGGTCTGTCTGGGGCACCAGTCGATCGGCCAGGTCTTTGGTGGCAGGATCGTGCGGGCCAAGCGGCTGATGCACGGCAAGGTCGACGCGATCGAGCACTCTGGCGAAGGACTGTTCGCGGGGCTTGCGTCACCGATCGAAGCCACCCGCTATCACAGCCTGGTGATCGATCCGCCCACGCTTCCGCCGGAGTTTGCGATGGATGCGTGGTCAACGGCTCCCGATGGGTCTCGCGAGATCATGGCGATTCGGCACCGCACGATGCCGGTGTATGGGCTGCAGTTTCATCCCGAGAGTTTTCTGACCCACGCCGGCTATGACCTGCTCAAGAACTTTCTCCAGGCCAGCCAGGTGGCCCAGGGCTCGGAGGGGGCATGATTGCGCTGGTCGATGCCCTGCGGCTTGTTGAAGAGACCGCCACCGTCCTCGGGCCCCGCCGAGAACTGCTCGTGCGGTCGTGGGGTCGCAGGCTGGCAGAGCCTGTCGTGGCTGACATCGATTCACCGGCCTGGGATCGAGCGATGATGGACGGCTTTGCCGTTGCCAATGCCGACTTTGAGGCCGTGGGAGAAGGCGTTGTCGAACTGACGGTGGTTGTCGATCTGGCGGCAGGGGCAACCAGCGACATGGCCGTTGGAGCTGGGACGGCAGCCAGGATCATGACCGGCGCGGCGATTCCACCCGGCGCCGATGCGGTCGTGCCGATTGAGCGGGCCGTCGACGGCACGGCGTCTGCCGCAGCGGGAAGCCGGGTGCGGCTGTGCGAGCCCACGTTCCGGCCAGGGCAGCACATCGCTCGCCAAGGCACCGCCTTTGCAGCGGGGGAGGAGGTGCTCACCGCCGGGAGCCTGCTCACCGCCGCCGAGATCGGTCTAGCCGCGGAAGCGGGGGCGACGCATGTTGTCGCCTCGCCTCAGGTGCGGGTGGCGATTCTTTCCACAGGCAGCGAGCTGGTGGACGCTGGGGCGATGCCCGCCCACGGTCAGACCCGCAACACCAACGGCCCGATGGTGGCCGCCGCCGTCAGCCTGCTCGGTGCTGAGCCGATTCCCCTGGGGATCGCGGCCGATCGTCCCGAGGCGATCCGGGCGGCGATCCGGCAGGGCCTCGCTGCCGATGTGCTCTTGCTCTCCGGCGGCGTGTCGGCCGGCGACTTCGATCTTGTGCCAGGCCTCCTCCAAGCCTGTGGGGTGCGTCAGGTGTTTCACAAAGTGCAGCTCAAGCCTGGCAAGCCGGTCTGGTTTGGCCGGCTCGAGCGGCCGGGGGCTCCGCCCACGCTCGTCTTTGGCCTTCCTGGAAACCCTGCCAGCACGCTCGTCTGCTTTGATCTCTTCGTGCGGCCGGCCATCGGCATCCTCAGCGGACAGCCGCCGGAGGCCTGGCACCTGCCTCGTCGCGAGGCCATGCTCACAGGGAGCTGTAAGGGAGCTGCCGGCCGGCCCGTGTTTCTGCCGGCTCGGCTCGTCGAGGGAGACGGTCGCCTGACAGCCTCGCCACAGCGGTGGACCGGTTCCTCCGATCTCCGCGGGCTCGCTGGTGCGTCCGGCCTGATTGCCGTCCCGGCAGGAGCCTCGTTTGTGGCCGGCGACACGCTGGAGGTGCTGGTCCGCACGCCACCTGCGGCCGGCTGACGCTCAGCCCGTACGGGCTACGTCACGTCGTCGGGTGGCACCACCAGCCCCAGCGACGTGAGCTTCGCCAGGCATTCGTCGCGCTCGCGGCAGCGATCGAGCCGCCGCCAGCTCTCGTGCTGGGAGGCGAGGAACGCTTCGTGGCTGGCCGGAAAGCCAGCCGCCCCATGTTCGGCCGTGAGCCGCCGGATGACCTCCTGGTCGAGTCGGGTCAGCCGCAGAGCGTCGACACGGTAGTCGAGGAAGGCTTCCCAGACCAACGGAAAGAGCGGTCGCACGATCTGTTCGCCGAGCGTCGTGGCGTAGTGGCGAATCTCTTCCTGGGCATGCCAGTCCATGCGGAGGGCCAAGAAGTGCAGCAGGTTGTGCAGGTCGACCTTCCAGTAGGCCTCGGTGTAGGTCGAGAGCGGCAGATCCTTGCGAGCCTGTTCCCGGGCGACGCCGGCCTCAAGCCGCTGCTGGTAGACCGCCCGGGCGCGGTGATGCAGCTCAGTCTCGGTGTGCGAGAGAGCGTTGCCGGCTTCCCGGGGGAGCAGGCCCTCTGAGCCCTGACGGTTGCTGGAGGCCTGCGTTCGCCAGGCGTCCGGCTCGGTCGTCTGCATCGAGTCGATTGCCAGCGAATAGCGAGTGGAATACTCGTTGATGTTGGCCGTGCGGTGGCGAATCCACTGCCGCCAGCAATCCATCGGCACACGCACGAGAAACTTCAGCTCTGCCATTTCAAACGGTGTCGTGTGGGCATGCCGCAGGAGATACCGGATCAGCTGACGGTCGTCGCTGACCTGTCGCGTCCCTTCGCCGTAGCTCACCCGAGCGGCCTGGACGACCGCTGCGTCGTCCCCCATCACGTCGACGAGGGTCACGAAGCCGTCATCGAGCACGCGAAACTTCTTCCACCGCAGCGACTCGAGAAGCTCGTGGCGAGAGGAGGCGTCGGCAGGCTGCGGCGTTGTCATAAGAATCTCGTGCGGGGAGGAACTCGGTGGACACCTCCCGCCGATGATCACCTCAGCCTACGGCCGCTAGGCCTTGCCGTGGAGTTCATTGACGAGGTCGGCGAGCTTGCGGGCGTCGTCCGTGGTGCGGAGGTGGTCGATGCGACTCGTGGGCACGCCGAGTTTCTCCAGGGCGCCGCCGATCGATGTCCAGAGTTTCTCGCGTTTCTTGCCTTCCGCAAGGTAGAGGTCTGTGACCTGCTCGCCGAGCCGCTGCAGCAGCTTTGTGTCGAGGTTCTCGTAGTACCGTTTGACGATCGACTGCTGGTATCGTGACAGTTCAGCCATGATGGAAAAAGATTCCTGGGCGGAGGGGATTGTCGTCGAGCAGCGGCCGGGTGGCCTGCTGCCCTGGGGGCGGGTAGATTATCGACGTCGTCATCTTCGACTTTCGAGGGAATTTGATGCCCACGATCACGTTTGCCAACGAAAAAAAGGAGATTCAGGTTCGGGATGGCGCGAATTTGCGGCGTGAGACGCTTCAGGCCGGTGTCGCCCTCTATCCTGGAATCCATCAGTTGGCCAACTGCCACGGCCTGGGAACCTGCGGCTCCTGCCGGGTTCTGGTCACCGAAGGGATGGAAAACACCAGCCGGATGGGTCTGCTGGAGAAGGTGAGGCTGGGCGTTTCGCTCGCCTACATCGGTAAAGAAGACACGATGCGGCTGGCCTGCCAGACCCGGGTGCATGGCGACATCACCGTGACCACCCGCCCAGCGGCAAATCTCTACGGTGAAAACTTCTTCAGCTGACTGGGCTGAGCAGTCTGCCGTCACAGCGGAGCCGCCAGTCGTGATGTTGCTGGCTGACGGACATGCAGGCCTTCAAGAGCGAGGATCGGCGTGAAGGAAGTGATTGCCATCGTGAAGCCCTTCCTTGCCGAGCGGGTCCTGGCGGCCCTTGGTCGCTCGCCGCTGGAGGCCTGCACCGTCCGCGAGGTGAAGGGCTATGGCCGCCAGAAGAACTATCTCGATCAGTATGGCGAGAGCGACTACTCGCAGGCCTTTCTTCCCAAGGTCGAGATTTCCATGTGGGTTGAAGACCACCGGGTCGACGAGGTGGTTGACCGTGTCGTGGCCGTGGCCCGCACGGGCCGCATGGGAGATGGGAAGGTCTTTGTGATGCCTGCGGCAGAGGCGAAGGAGACGTGAGCCCGGCCGCTCGTCGCCTCCTTCGCTCGTGCCTGCCGATCAGCGCGGTCTCAGCGGGCAAAGATGCCCGTCGCATACCAGATGCCATTGCGGCCTCGGCGGATATCGAAGCCGAAGATCGCATGCCGGCTGCGGACTGCATTCCAGTGGCCCGACGACTGCCGCCAGCTGCTGACACAGTCGACGCACGAGTCGAGCAGATCCTGGTTTTCCCAGCTCTCAGCCACCACCTCCACCGGTGAACTGACCGGGCGGCTGACTTGCGAAAGGATCCGACGCGAGCGGGTCGACCAGTTGTGGTGCCCCTGGTTGCCGAGAGACGCCTGGTGCAGCGAATGACTGGCGGCCTCTGAGGCCAGCACCGGATCGGCATCCCCCTCGGTGCTCTGTGGCCGCTCCGGGTGAATGCGAACGGCAAGAATCATCGAACGCTGCGTGAGCGTGCCGGCCGGCATGTCGGCAAGCTCGTCGATGTGCGACGGGGAAAAACGGTAGTACTTGCCGGGCGTGCGGGGCAGGATCGAGACGATTCTGCCATACACCGAAGGGCCCCCGCGGTCGGCTGCTTGGTGGGCATAGTCCACAGTGAACACGCCGGTTCCGCGGCGCAGCTCGACGAGTGACGGATGATCCACGAGGCGGATCTGGCTGCCCTTGATCGCCGTCGTTCCCGCCAGTGGGAGCCGACAGAACACCCAGGGCGTCGCGCTGGTGGCGAAGCGGCTCTGCACAGCGGGCTGCTGCAGATAGCGGCCGACCAGATCGTCGTCGTTTACCTCTGGTTCGATCGACACCAGCAGCATGGCACCCGCGTCGCGGGCGGCTGCGGTGGCCTCGGCGTAGTCGTTGATACAGCTGACCGTCGGCGGATAGTGCTTCGGATGACGGTGTGTCATCGCCGCGGACTGCTGTTGGCAGCCAGAGCAGAAGGGCTGCCGCCACGAACCAACCCCTCGAGCCTCTCTTACCAACGTCCCTGTGTGTCCGCATCTTTGCGAGACTCCTTTCGGCTTGCGCGTGTCTGCGGCGGCCTCATGCTTGAGGCCGCGGTCTTCTTGGCAGGCGATTGGAAGGCCGGGACGACGGCCTGGCAAGTCTCTCCGGTTTTGCCGCTTCTGCGGGTCGTGCTGGTCGCGAAAAACCGGCGGTTTCGGTAGATTGGCCTGCCTGATGCGGCTGAAGGACCAGCTGCCAGCCTGCCACACGGCGTCCGCAAGGGAGCGTTCGATGAAGCGTTGGATGAACCGGTTTGTGACCATCGCCGAGCAGGTGTGGCTGGAGCCGCAGAGCCCTCATGTGAGCAGGATGCGATGGTGGGCGTGTGCCATGCTTGCCATGGCGTTGGCCATCGTGTCGGGGCCGGCGAGGCCGCTCGCTGCAGCCGACCTGGCCGAACTGGCCGCCGAGGCTCGGGCCGAGAAGGGCGAGTTTCGCACCGTCGACGCCGGGGTGCTCAAGCGGGCAGCCGCAGGCCTGCGGGTCGCCCTGGCCCCGCTGAGGCGGCTGCTCGATCGCAGCGCAAGCGGGCTGGGATGGCGGCGGTACCTCGACTGGCCGACGCTTTCTCAGGTGTCGTCTGACGAGTTTGCCGATGCAGACGCTGGCGTTGACGCCAGCCTGCTCGACCGGCTGCAGACGCGGTTTGAAACGGGGGCCAACGGTCTTGCGATGCCGCAGTTTGCCAGAGTTCGCCGGGCGCTCGACCGGTATCGTCGTGCTGCCGATGCAGCGACCGCGGCGGATGCCGCTGAGCGGCATGCGGAGATTCTCGAGCGACTCGCATCAGCTCTTGAAGAGGCTGAGGCCGATGGCACCTCCGACGCGCTCGAGCCGGTCGGGCTCGTTCTCCACGAACTGGAAGCAACCGGCCAGTCGCTCGAACTGGTGGAACGCGTGCGGGCGGTGACGGGCCGCCCCAACCTGTTGATCGATGTCGAGGAATCGCTGCTGGCGGCTGGGGTCGATCGCGAGGTTGATCAGGTCGAACCGGTGGACGAGGTGATCGTGGGCACACGGGTCCGCGGCACAGGCCACACCATTGGCCAGGTGCGGCTCGATCTCGTGCCGTCGACCTCCGAGGCAGCGTTTGAACTGGTTTTTGGAGCGGTCAACCATTCCCAAACTCGCGGTGGACGCGGGCCGGTGACGGTGTTTAGCAACGGTGAAACGCAGCTCGATGCCCGCAAGCGTCTGCTGGTGGATGACGAGGGCATCACTGTCGGCCCCACGCAGGTTTCGGCAAAGGCTCAGTCGACGCCCACGGGGATCGCCGTCTCCAAGCGGTTTGGCAAGCGGCTGATTCGCAAGATTGCCAGCCGCAAGTCGGCAGAGATTCGGCCTCAGGCCGACAGGGAAGCCTCAGCGAAGGCGGAAGCGAAGCTGCGGCGGCAGTTTGAGCAACAGACCGCCGGCCCGATCAAGCAGGCTCGCGCGGATTATCAGCAGCGATTTCGCGAGCCGCTGCTGGAGCGGGATTGGTATCCCGACCTGCTCACCATGTCGACGAGCGATTCACGGCTCTCGGTGGCCGCGCGGAAGGCGATCTCCGACCAGATTTCGGCAGCCACTCCGGCTCCGGCTCCTGCCGCCGAGGCCGTGCTCTCGGCCCGTGTCCACGACACGCTCGTCAACAACGTGGCGGAGATCACGCTCTCCGGCCGCACGCTCACTCAGGAAGACGTGGAGAAGCTGGCCACATCGCGGGATGTCGCCGTGCCAGAGGCCTTCGGCAGTGATCCCGATCAGCAGCCCTGGTCGATCACGTTTGCCCGCCGCCGCCCCGTTGAGCTTGATGTGGCCGACGACTGGCTGCAGCTGACGATCCGTGGCGACGGCTTCACCTCCGGCGACCGCTCCTTTCCGGGCATGGATATCTGGGTTGCCTATCGAGTTGGGCAGGTCGAGGGCGATTCCAGTCGGCTGGCCCTGATTCGAGAGGGCGACGTGAATATCTTTCCGCCAGGATTCGAATCCGGGGTCGATCGGCTGACCGTCCAAGAGACCTCGCTCAAGGGTATTCTCACCAAGCGGTTCAACCGCATCTTCAAGGAAGTGGTGGAGATTGAGCCGCTGAAGCTGCCTGGCCAGCTTGAAGCGGCCGGGCCGCTGCCGATCGAGCAGCTGCTGGTCCGCAAGGATGGCTGGATCTCGGCTGGCTGGCGGGCCAAGGATGCCAAGCGGCCTGCTGAGGCGGAGGTGGCGGCCGGAGGCGTCGCTGCCGCCGAAGTGAAACTGGTCGCTGCAGAATAGCCGCCGCGACAGTGGGTGCTGCAGCCGATCTCACGGGATGCCCGCGTCGACCGATCGGCTACTGCTCGAACACCGGACGCGGAGTCTCGGTTGGCACAAGCGGCTCAAGCGGACGGATCCAGATCGAGCGAAACTGCACGGGGTTTCCGTGGTCCTGGATCATGATCGGCAGGGCGTCGGCATGGGCCATGGGCTGAGGCGGCCTGTGCCAGGCGGTGGGGCCGAGGATCTCAGTGTCGGCATGGATCGAAATCCCATTCTGGAGCACGCTCACGCGGCCCGACTGCTCCTGCGAGCCATCCTCCGCAAACCGGGGCCGAGTGAAGAGGATGTCGTAGCTCTGCCACTGGCCCGGAGGCCGGCAGGCATTCACCATGGGCGGCCGCTGCTTGTAGAGGGCGCCGCACTGGCCATCGGGATAGGTCAGCGGGCCTGCAGTGCCGTCTTCAAAGGAGTCGAGCACCTGGATCTCGTAGAGGCCCATCAGAAACACGCCGGAGTTGCCGCGGCCCTGGCCTGAGCCTGTCGCCGGCGATGGCGTGCGAAACTCGACATGCAGCTGGCAGTCGCCGAAGGCCTGCTTGGTGCGGATGGCTCCACCGCCGACGGTGGCCACACCGTCGGACACCGTCCAGGCGTCGGCTCCCTCCCAGGCATCAAGGCTCAAGCCGTCAAAGAGCGGAATCGCATCCGACGGCATCACCGCTGGCTCGGCTCGCCGCAGGACCTGGAGTGACAGCCTGGGGCCGTGGCCATTCCAGGGCGATTCGCCACTCACCTCCAGGGTGTTTGGTGCCGCGGAGCTGCCGCCGGCGGCTTCGCAGCGAGCTGGTGAGGGCTGCGGCTTTCGCCTGGGCCTCGGCCAGCGGCAGTCCCTCGGCCATACCGGGGCGGAGATGCCCAGCAGCCGTCAGAGAAGCGTCACGAACAACCTTCATTCGTTCGGTCGCTTCCGGCAGGAACGGAGCCAGAGCGGCTTCGCTCATGGAATCGGGGGCGGCCCCGAGCCCCGCAAGGACAGCTTCCGCAATCACCCGCTGCCCGGCCTCATCGGGATGAACGGCATCTGGCTGAAAGGTGAAGTCGGCGTCGGCACCGCGGCGGTCGGCGAGAGCCTTGGCCATCGGCCCATGGACGTCGATCACCAGCCAGCCGTCGGCACGTTTGCCGAGCAGCCAGGCCGAGTAGGCAGCAAGCACAGCCTCGTAGTCGGTCTCGCCGGCGGGATGTGTCTTCCCAGGGCGGCCGTCGTAGATCGGTGGCGTGAGGTGGATGATGGTCGCGCCAGCCGCCTCAGAGGCCTCATGCAGCCGCTCGATGCCCCTGCGGAAGGCGGAGAAGCGGTCCTCATCGAGCGGCAGGTAGATGCCGCAGTTCATTCCGTAGCAGGCGACGACGAGATCGGGCCGAACGAGCCTGAGCACTCGATCGAGTCGCTCATGCAGGTCTGGCCGTGGAAAGGCCCCGCCGGCGTGCCCCTCCTCCGAGAGCCCTGAAACCGTTTCGCTCGGCAGGGCTGCATTGACGAGCGACGCCGTGAGCCCTTGCTCCTCCATCCAGGCAGAGAGCGTTGCCACCCAGCCACCGGCATAGGCGACGCTATCCCCAAGGATCAACACACGCTCCGCCTCACGGAGCACCCGACCTGCATCAGCAGCCTTAGGCTGGTCGTCGGTCTGCGTGTCGGCAGCCGCCGCCCGTGATGCTGCCGCAGATCCCGCGGTGCCGGCCAGCCGCCATGACCACCGACCAGGCGCACAACATCCTCACGACGACGGCGTGCATCGCTTCCCCCTCTCGCAGAATCCCCACACCAAGCCGCCTCCCGATGAGGCGGCTCGTACGATTCCTGGCCTCGCTGCGGCTGCCTACCTGTCGCCGACGATCGGCTCAGCCCCTTCGCGGATGGCGAAGAGATGGCTCTTGTTGGCGATGTAGAGCGTGTCACCCACGGCGATCGGCGTCGAATAGACGCTGTTGCCCATGTTGACCTCGGCGAGCAGGTTCATCTCGGGAGCGAGTTCGAAGATCGCAATGTCGCCATCTTCGTCGCCAATGTAGACCTTGCCGTCAGTGATCAACGGAGAGCCCCAGCTTGCCGCCAGCATGTCGAAGGCCCACAAGGGCTTGCCAGTCTTCACGTCGAGGCAGTGGAACAGCCCACTGAAGTCGGCCACAAACAGCAGGCCGTCTTGAATGGCCACCGTGCCGCAGGTGCGGTGCATGGTCTCCTCGAAGGAGAGATCACCGTCGCCGTCGGCGTCGAAGCCGGGGTAGTGCCAGACCGCGGCCGAGGCCGGATTGGGCCGTGCCACCTCGCCTTCCTCCTCGACCACCGCCTGCATACGACGGCGAGGGAGGGGCGTGTCTGGAGCGGAGAGGCTGACGGCGATCTCCGCGCTCACATCACCCCGCTTTGTGGGATCGATGCACCACAGATGACCGACTCCCTCACCATGCTCAGGGTCTTCACCGACGCCGATGTAGACCAGCCCTTCGTAGACCACCGGCGTGCCGATGATGTGGTTGCGGTCGGCCCGGCCACCGAGGGAATACTTCGACGCCTTGGGATTGCAGTCAAACTCCCAGAGCAGCTTGCTCTTGCCGTTCTCACCGCGGGCGTCGAAGCCATACACCCAGCCGTCACCACCTCCAAAGATCACCTGTGGCACGCCATCGATCTCGGCGTAGGCGGGGCTCGACCACTGGCCGTGGAGCACGTTCGTGCCCGGGGTGTCGTCGGCCCAGAGAAGACGCCCATCTCGCTTGTCGATGCAGAGAAAGCTCGGAGCGGTGGGGCTGGGCAGATTGATGTGGCCCTCGTCGACTCCATTGCTGGTGTTCACAAACAGGTAGTCGCCTGCGGCGGTCACGCTGCAAGAACACATGTTGTGCTGTGAGACGCCAAGCTCTTTCATCATGTTGAGCACCCACACCACATCCGCTTCACGTTCGTCGACCACGGCCTCGTCGGTGAAGGGGCCGTCATTCTCGCCATCGCGAAAGCCGGCGGTGTCGAGGCACTTCACCTCGCCGCGACTGCTGACATACCAGAGCCGGTCGCCCTCAACGAGCGGCGAGCAGCAGATGCCCTGCAGTGGCCAGTCGTGGACCCGGCCGGTCGGCAGCTTCTCGCTGGAGTCTTGCCAGAGAAACGATCCGTCTTCCTGCGAGAAAGCCAGCAGGCAGCCGAGATCAACGGTCGCGGGATACCGCTCGATGTAGCCGTGGCCGTTGTTGGTCCCCACGTAGACCTGTCCGCCGGCGATGACCGGATTGCCATACGTCTGACTCCCGAGGGGAGCCGCCCAGAGCACGTTCGTGCTCGTGTCAGACTGCCACTCACCGGTGTCGTAGTCAAAGTCACCCGGCTCCCACTCGATCGGCACGTTGTTGGAGATGGGCGTGTTGTTGCGTGAGGGCGAGCCGCCCCATTGGTTCCATTCGGTCGTCACCGCGGTGTCGGGCTTTGCCGCAGCCGCTATCGAACAGCCCAGCAACATCACGCCAACAGCGGCGGCCAACAGACGCGGCCTCTGACACACGACTCTACCGATACGACGATTCACGCTCATCGCGATCCACTCCCTTCAGCATCAAGAGGTTCCACACGCACGTTGTCGATGGCGATCTCGGATTCCTTGGCGTTGCCAAAGAAGCCCGGGCTGCCCTGCAGGTTGCCAGCTTCATGTGTTCCCGAGATTGTCCATTCTTCTGGTTCCGCCTCGTCGCGAGGCCAGACCTTTCCACGCAGCACGGCGTCGGGTCCCTCATGGGTGGCCTCAAACCGCATGCGATACCAGCGGCCCGCTTCCCACGTGAACGGAATCGTCACGGAGAAGTGGGTGGCCACTTGTGGAGGCCAGGTCCGCAGCTGAAGTTGTTGGCTCGCACCCATCAGGTCGAGGGTGTAGCGCTGGGCGATCAGGCCCATGTCAGGCAGCCGAGCAATCGCCAGATTGGCCGTGGTGCCAACCGATGCTGTCGGCGGCGGCAGCGATTCATCGTCATTCGTCCTCGCTCGACTCGGCCTTCGCAGGCGTGCCCCCAAACTCCTCGGCACGGAAGTCGGCGACCATTGCGTAGTCGGCAAGCTCGATCGGGCCGATCCAGCCCTGGCTGCGGGTGCCCTTGGGAATGGTCGTGACCTTGACGAGGCACTTGGAGCCATCGACCTCCCGCACGATGTGCCGGTAGCGCATGCCGAGCCAGGGCAGGGGAGGCTCTCCCTTGGCCAGGCCGCTCTTCGGGTCGGTGACGAGGGGGATGCCCTCAAAGTCGAACGACCAGGGCAGCGGCGGCATCGAACGGACCCGGGCGGTGCCTGTGAGTTCGCCGACCACTGCGGTGACCACCGCTCCGGCGTGCATGTCGGCTGGTGCCGTATAGACGCCAGTGCTGCTGACCGCGTCGGGAGCAGGCTTGCCATTCACATGGCAGGAGAAGGTCGCGGGCGACTCCTTCACGAAGCGGCCCATCGCGTCGTACAGCCGCACGCGAAGCGAGACCGATTCGCCAGCAGCCACCTGGATTTCCGCAGGCACCACCTGCACCCAGGCTGGCTCACCGGCAGGCCCCTGTGTTTCCTCGGCCACGTCGGCAGCCCGGTTCGAGCCAGGCTGTGAAGACGGCGGCGGAGGCGAATCGCCCAGGCAGTAGATCCGCGAGCCGGTCGTCAGGTAGAGGCGGCCTTCCCAGGCGATGGGCGAGGCGGTCACCTCGTCTTCCTCCTTGAGCCGCATGCGGTCGACAAACTTCAGCCCGCTGTCTGTCGGCTCGAGGACATGCCAGCCGCTGGTGGTGCAGACAAACAGTTTGCCATCGGCAACCAGCGGGCTGGCCCGCACGATCGTGCCCAGGAGCCGCTGCGGCCGAGCGACCGGCTTGCCGGTGGCCCTGTCAAACATGTGGAGTTTTGCGGTGTTGTCTGCAAAGTAGACGCGGTCGCCAAGGGCGACGGGCATCGCTCGTCCGTCGAGCACTTCCTTCACCTGCCAGAGCTTGGCCGATTCGGTGATGTCGCCTGAGCCGTCAACGGAGAAGGCCGTGGCACATCCCATCGTGGCGTTGTCGAGGTTCTCCTCCGCCTGGGCTGCGTAGACCACGCCGTCGACAACCAGCGGCGACACATTCACGCCACGCGGCGAAAGGCGAAAGTTCCAGGCCGGCTTTCCGGTGCGCGGCTGGAGGTTCCAGATGCTGCCGTCACTCGACCCGAAGACGATCGCGGCAGCGCCGCCGAAGTTGGCGATGGAGGGCGTGCTGTAGGTCGTGTCGGCCGGCAGTTCCCGAGTGCCGCTCATCCATCGCACCTCGCCGGTGGCGACATCCATTCCGAGGAACCGGTGGGCGGGCTTGGCGGTGTCGCCCCAGCCGGTCACCACAGCACTGGCAATCACCAGGTCTTCAAACACAACCGGCACGTTGGTGCGGCCGCCGTAGGTGGAGAGAAAACCGAACTCCTCATGCAGGCTTCGCTGCCAGCGGGTCTCGCCGGTTTTCGCATCGATACAGGTAAACACGCCGCAGACGCCGTGGGCGAAGATCGATCCTGTGGCCGGGTCGGCTGCCACGCTGCTCCAGCCGACTCGCTCGGCCGGCACGTCGGAGAGATACACGTTAAAGACGTTCTCCCAGAGCTTGTCGCCAGTGACGGCATCCAGGCAGACCACTTTTTCCGCCTCGGCGCTCGTGCCCGGCATATGCCGCACAAGGGAGTACAGCCGGCGGTCAACGATGATCGGCGTGGAAATGCCCTGCACCTCGTCGCTCGTCCAGAGCACGTTGGTGCCCTTCTTGGGGTCGAAGGATGTCACCAGCCCTTGTTCGCCGGCATGCCGGTCGAGGCCCGGGCCTCGCCAGTCTGGCCAGTCGGCAGCGAGGCCGTCGGCCGCCAGGGCGGCGGCTGCCACGGCGACCACGGCAGCCACCAGTGGGGCAACTGCACGCGGCTTTCCAGTGGGATACGAGAACTTCATCGTCTCCGCTCCGGTGACGTTCACGGTCATCTGATTCCTCGGGGGCATTCGGGGTCAGGTTTCTGGAGAGGCGTCGAGGCTGGGCAGGCAGCCAGCAGGCCACATGTCAGGCAAATCAAGTTGGCAGGCTGTGTTGGGAAACGCGTCGTGCGGGCGAAGGACTCTCGGGCGGACGAACGCTCGGGAAAACTAGTTGCTCAGCCCCTTTTCCTTGAGTTCCGCGGGCAGGTCGGGGTCGATGAGTGCGCGGGCGCCGCGGCCTTGCATCACCCGGCTGGCCGTATCTTCACGAATGCTGTCGATGTCGGCCTGCCACCACCGCTGCTGCTCCTCCCGCGACGCTGACGACAGCGGCCGGACCAGACGCATGCCCACGCCCAGGGCAGGCTCCTCGGTGTACCACCACGGGCTCTTGGGCAGGTTGGGGTCGATCTCCTTCCACGCCTCATCGTCAGAGCCACGGCGGGCGGCGCTGCGACAGCGGTCGGCATCGTCGTAGTAGGCTCCACCACGGATCACGCGGCCCTCGAGTTCGGTAGGCCAGGCAATCGCGTCTGCTGCGGCCAGCGGCTGCGAGCCAGCGGCCTGGCTGGCGTAGCCATCTTCGGCGAGCTGATCGATCACCCACTCAGCGGCGTTGCCATGCATGTCATAAAGGCCGAATGCGTTCGGCTCGAGTTGACCAACTGGATGGGTGGTGTCGTCGGCGTTGTCGGCAAACCAGGCGACAGCCGCCAGCGTGTCGGCCTCGTCGCCGCATGACCAGGGCGAGCTGCTCCCTGCCCGGCAGGCATACTCCCATTCGGCCTCCGTCGGCAGCCTGTAGAAGTCGCCGGTCAGCCCCGAGAGCCAGCCGGTGTATTGACGGGCGGCGAACTGCGTCATCGTGACAGCTGGCTGCCGAGGATCCTCACCGTTGGTGAAGGTGGTGGTCGGATCGTAGAGATTCGAAGGGGCTGTCACCGCGTCGGCCTCGTTTTCGGGCGTCACAGGACGGATCCGGGCCGCTGCCATGGCGTTAAACAGATCACATGCCGCCATGTACCGCTTGTATTCGTCCCAGGTGAGTTCGTGGGCGGCCATCCAGAAAGGCTCGATGGCGACCTCGAAGCAGGGGCCCTCCGTGGCTCTCCCGGTCGGCCTCATCAGCGGAGCTTCCCATGCGAAAAGTGCCACCCGGGATCGGCACCATGCGAAAACTGACCTCTGTGCCGGGGATCGTTTCGTCGTAGGGCACCATCCAGCCGCCCGGCACCTCGACCACCGGTCCTTCAGCAGTCGGCAGGCAGGTCGCCAGACACAAATCCCTTCGTTGCCAGCGTGTCGGCTGCGTTGACCGGCTCGGTCAGGAGGCAGCATGTCGCAAAGACGAGGCAGCCACACACCGTTCGCAGGGCGGAGGTTGCAGGCAAGCGGCTGAGAAGAAGGAAGGCGGGGCAGCGGGGTGTGAGGACCATCGGCATCCTTGAGGCGGGCGTGAGTGGCGGTGACAAAGCGGATGGTTGGCTGAAAGCCAGCTGCGGCCCGGGCTGTCGCCGATTGACGGCAGGGGGGCCGACCTCCTTAGAGTGTACTTGCCGGAAGCGGCGGTGTCTTTCGGCGGGAACGGCCTGACCGTTCCCAGGGAACGCATCTGGAGGCTGGTCCCATCGCTGCTCGATCAAAACCCCCACGCCAACGCAGCAGGCATCCAGCGGGGCCAAGAAAAAGTCCTCGGCTGCCGGCGGCAAGGACTCCTCGTCAGAACGCGTCATCTCGGAGAACCGCAAAGCCCGTCACGAGTATGAGATTCTCGAGACGCTCGAATGCGGGATTGCCTTGGTTGGCAGCGAGGTGAAGAGCCTGCGATCTGGCCGGATTTCGCTCGACGAGGCCTACGGCCGCGTCGACAAGGGAGAGGTCTGGCTCGTGGGCTGCGACATTCCTGAATACGAAAAGGCCAATCAGCTCAACCATGTGCCCAAGCGACGGAGAAAACTCCTCCTGCACCGCCGCGAGATCGCCAAGTTTGCCGGCCACGCCTTCGACAAAGGGCTGACGCTCGTGCCGCTCAAGATGTACTTCTCTCGCGGACGGGCCAAACTGCTCCTCGGTGTGGGGAGAGGCCGCAAGACGCATGACAAGCGGCAGAAGCTCAAGGCCGACACCGCGAAGCGGGAAATCGATACCGCCCTCAAGTCGCGCCGCTAGCTGTCGGTGGAAAAAGCTGTTCGTGGCCTTTTCCCACGCAAGCGACACCCCCACAGCCGAGGTTTTGGGGGGTCGCCAGTCGCCGCGTCCTGCGGCGGCAGACGTGTTGCACAGCCTGCGATCCGCGGCCTGCTCTCCGCGGCAGGTGATGCGTGCATCGTGCTGTCCGAGGCAAAAGCGTTGCTGCCGAGGCAAAAAAGAGGCCCGGCTGCACGCGGCAGCTCGGGCCTCAAAATGGATCAACGCACTGCTTTCAAGACTCTGCTGTCAGATGACGGCCAAGCAGCGTGTCTGCTGGGCTCACGCACCAACCAAGACCGACTCATCGCTCGGCGAATCGGTCTGGTCTTCTGGGTGCCACAGCGGCATGCCCCGCTGAATCCGCTCTGCCAGGATATCCAGCTTCTCCTTGGAGCCTGCTGGGGCGTTTGTGGGAACGAACTGGTCGGTCGTCTGCGGCTCAAAGTTCTCGTCGTGACCGTAGAGCTCGATGATTTCAAAAACGTTGCGGATTCGGGCCATTGCTCTGAAACAACTCCTTCATTCACCAAGGCATTCCCAGCACCCGTCGGGACGGCAGAACTCTCTGACGTCATCGGGCTCTGTTTCGACCGTGTCCATGCATGGTCCCTGCATGCCGTTTGACCTTTGCCCCACCAGCGTGAATGTGCTGGCAAGGAAAGTCGGGACCGGTACCACAAAACTACCTTGGGAGCTGCCGCCATCGAAGCACGAAGCGACGCATGCACCGAGGTCACTCAGGGCACCAAAACCGACGTCTCCCGCGTACGAAGACGGCAAAAAGCCGCAGCGAGACGACTCGGGCGAACACGACCTCTCCATTATGAAGGGCACGTTTCCGGAGTCAAACAATTTTTATGGACGCTTTTCGGGGCCGCTCGGGGTGAGCCCGGGGCCCTCCCCTTGCTCGTTGGTTGAAGGACCGCCTGTTTGCTGCAGGAGCGGCGTCAAGCCAGCCCTGCCCTTGCTCGTGTCTCGCGCGGTATGCTTTTCCTCTTCGCTGAGACAGCCGAAGAGCCGCTGGTGGCGTCTTGCTGTCCCGCACGCCTTGACGAGGTCCCCGGGTTTCCCGGATCGCTGTTCCCGATGTCGCAGCAGTTTGCCGGATCTCTCGTCAGTTATCCGGCTCGGATTACGTTTTATGCCTACTGCGGCATGATCCTCTTGGGGACGGTCCTGCTGCTGTTGCCGATTGCGCGGGTCGCCGATCGGCCTCCGATTGCACCGGCAGACGCCCTCTTCACTGCCACCAGCGCCTGCTGTGTGACCGGCCTGGTCGTGCGGAGCACGGTCCACGACTTTTCGGTGTTTGGCCAGGGGGTGATCCTGCTTTTGATGCAGCTCGGCGGGCTCGGCATCATGACGATCACGACCCTGGTGGCCTTTCAACTCGGAGGGCAGGCGTCGATGCGGCAGCGGGTGCTGCTCGCGGAGGCGTTGGGGATTCGCGGCGGGACAGAACTGCGATGGGTTGCCGGAGCCGTCGCTCTCGTCGTGCTTTCGATGGAGACGATTGGCTTTGTGCTGCTCTCCGTGACCACCTGGGGGACGGCACCACCGATGTCGGTGATTTGGCGATCGGCCTTTCATTCGGTTTCCGCGTTCTGCAACGCCGGCTTTGCCCTCTCCGATGAGAGCTTCATGCCACAGGCGGGCAATCTGCCGGTCAATCTTGTGCTCTGCAGCCTGGTGATCGTGGGAGGGCTGGGCTTTCCCGTGATTTTCGACATCTTTTCGCGGCTCAAGGCTCGCGAGCCACTCTGGGTTCGGCTGAGCACCCACTCGAAGCTGATGCTGATGGGCACGGCCGGGCTTCTGGTCTACGGCATGGTGACCTTCTGGCTGCTGGAGTGGAATGAGGGGCTGGCTGACCGTTCGCTGACCACAAAACTCGTGATGGGGCTGTTTCACGCCACAACCTGTCGAACCGCGGGCTTCAATACGATCGACTACGCCACGCTCGCCGATGCGACGCTCTTTCTCACCATCATCCTGATGGCGATCGGAGCCGGCCCCTGTTCCACGGCAGGCGGCTTTAAGGTGAGCACCTTCATGACGCTCCTCGTGCGGGGCTGGGCGAGCTTCCGGGGCTGCGAGCATGCCAACTTCTTTCGTCGCACCGTGCCGAGGTCGGCGGTGGAGCGGGCGGCGGTGACGGCCCTGCTGTTTGCCGTGCTCGCGATCGCCGCCCTGGTTGCCCTGCTGGTCGTGGAAAACACGGCCGTGGTCTCCCAGCGGCCTCGCTGGTTTCTCGAATCGCTCTTTGAGTGCATCTCCGCCCTGGGCACCGTTGGCCTGTCGACCGGCATCACGCCCTTGCTCTCCAATCCTGGCAAAATGATTCTTGTGGTGCTGATGCTCCTTGGCAGGCTGGGGCCGATCTCCGTGGCCCTGGCGCTGTCGTGGGAGAAGCGGCCCTATCAGACGGAATACCTCGAAGAGGGGCCGCTCGTCGGCTGATCACGCAATGGCTCGCTTGGAATCACGAATCTTCATCATGCTCGGCATGGGGAGCTTTGGTGCCGCCTTGGCAACGAGGCTTGCTCACAATGGCTGCCGCGTGGTCGGGGTAGACCAGAAGAAAGATCGGCTGGAAATGGTGCGAAACCAGATCTTCGAGGCCGTCATTGGCGACTCGACCGACCGCGATCTGCTCGAGAACCTGCCGATTGCCGATGCCTACGCAGTGGTGATTTCACTGGGCGAAAACATCACCCGCTCGCTCCTCGCCACGCTGCACGTGAAGGAACTCGGTGCCAAGCAGGTGATCGTCAAAGGCGTCACCAAAGAGCACGGCAAGATCCTTGAGCACATCGGCGCTCATCGGGTGATCTTTCCCGAAGAGGAAGTCGCCCGCCAGCTGGCCGACAAGATGACATGGCCCAACGTGCTGGACTACCTGCCGATTGGCCCCGACTACAGCGTGGCGGAAGTGGCCACCCCGGATTCCCTCTCAGGAAAGACGCTCGCTGAGGCCAACCTTCGCAACCGCATTGGCGTGCATGTGATGGGCATCAAGAGCGCCCTCGATGACCGCTGGGAGATGTTTCCTGACGGCAAGACGCGGCTGCTCGAGGACCATGCCCTGCTCGTGGTCGGACGAGACAACGAGCTTGCCGCGCTTCGTGACATGAAGTGAGCCTGCCGCACCTTCCGATGGCTGCCCGATCATTCTGCAGGCGGGCCGCCCGGCACGCCTGGTGGTAGGGCGATCTCCACATCGGGCGGCGGCGCTGCGGGCGTTGCCGGAGCTGCTGGAGTCGGCTGTCGGATCAAACTTTGGCGTGTCGACGCCCGTTCGCTCTTCGAGATCCTGCGTCAGCACCAGCTTTTCGTCGCCATTCATCCGCACCTCGAGCGACGTGATGCTCCAGCTGTCTTCAAACAAGCGGCCTTCCACCACCGCAGTGCCGCCGGCCTTGCTGCCAGTGACCTGAAACTGCAGAGCCGCCCTGCCATCGGTATCGCTGGACGAACCCGTGACGCCCGACGACCGCTTCACGCCCTCACCAAGTTTCTCGGTGACCTGCTCATTGACTGACAACTCGTGCTCGGCTTCAGCCACGATTGGATGGGCGTTGTAGCCACCGCAGCCAACGCACAGGAACGCCACGGCCCCCATCAGCAGCAGACCACTGAGTCGTCGACGGTGTGCCGGATGCCACGGCTGACCAGTGACGAAACCGTTGTTGGCACAGAAAGTAGGCGAGTGCATGTGAGGAGCCTCCGTTCTCTCAGCGTTTCATGGTCGGTGGCCGACGTCAGCCACCTTTGCCGTCATAAGAACGGCACCAAGCGATCTTCTCAGACATGGTCCATCTCAGGCACGGTCGTCGGCAGGGGCCTCTGGTTCTCCAGCCGGCTGGGGAGTTGCAGGTTGTGCGGCTGCCTTCTTTGCTCGGACTGCCGCCAGAATATCAGCTGTCGACGGCTTGGCCGCTGCATCGGCCTTTTCGGCAGCGGGCTTGGTCGGCTTTTCGTCGACAGGCTTCGGCTGTGGCTTGGAAACAATCGTCAGGTAGGACGGGTCGATGTCATACCAGGCGGTGTTGTTGAACTGGTCAAACTCCACCAGGCAGCGGCCGTTCATGTTGACCGTCCGCACAAGCCCTGTGGCCCCGCCGAAGCGGGCCAGTTCGGGAACGGAGGCGTCCACCACCACATACCTGTCGGTCCATGTGGACTTCAGCAGTTCGATGACGTCAAACATGCGTTCTCTTCTCAGCGGGCTTCAGTCTGGCATCGAGACCACCACCCGGTATCCCCATTGTATAGTCGAGCCTTTGTGCGTTCCCCCAGCGGAGTCGTCGTCGGCTGCTGCCGGAACGATCTGGAGCAGCGGCCCATCCTGCCCAAGGGCCGTTTTTGTATCGGTAAACGCTTGCCTGCCATCAGAAACCAGCGGTTCGATGGTGAGCCGCGGTTGGCCGCCTTCGGGGCAGGCCAGGTAGGTCGATCCCAGCCAGCCTCGATCCGCCCTCAGCCGGCAGGCGATTTCAAAGCAGATGCCCCCGTCGGGCTGGGAAGTGATGCTGGCGGAATAGTGGGAGGTGCCCGCCCGTCCAACGCCCACGAGTGCGGTGCTCTGTGGACCGTGCACGTCGGCAAGTTCCACCAGAGGGGGCGAGGACGGCCACTGCGGATCATCGTCCGGCCGTGGCGGAGCGGTCAGCCAGCAAGCCGGGCCGCGAGAGCCGTCCGGCTGGCAGGCGTGCAGGCTGTGAATCCAACGGTCGATCTGCCAGTGAAACACCACCTCAATCAAGCCGCTGGAGAGCGACATGAGGCGTTTGGGACGATTGGAGGCGGACAGCTTCAGCATGCTGATTGATGATATAACCGCGTGGGCAGGACGGAAGCGAGGCCGCTGGCATGCTACCGGAGGCCTGCCAAGCTGCATGTCGCTGCGCGGGGAGACGCATCGTGGAACCACGTCGCTCACTCGGCTGGCCCATCCTGCTGGGCATTCTGTTGATCGGTTCGATCCTCGCGCTGAGCGTGGGATGGGTGCTCGTCAGCATCGCCGCGGCCCTCAGTTCTGAAAACGCCGCTTTTTACTGGGCGATGCTCGGTGTGGGCGTCACGCTGCTCGTGGCGGTCCTCGTAGGCGTGATCTTTTACCTGCTCCTGACGGTGAAAGCGATTGCGCTCTCCCAGCGGCAGAGCAACTTTATCGACAGTGTGACGCACGAGCTCAAGAGCCCGATCGCCTCCCTCAAACTCTATCTGCAGACGCTCACTCGCCGACAGGTTTCGCCGCAGCAGCAAGAGGAGTTTCACCGCTTCATGCTCGCCGACGTGCAGCGGCTCGACACGCTGATCGATCATCTGCTCGATGCGGCGCAGACCCTGCACCGCCGCCCAGCCGCCTCCCGCGAGGACGTGCCGCTCGGCCAGCTTCTTGAGCCGATTGCCGCAGCCATCGCGCAGCGGCACGGGGTGCCTGCGACGTGCATCCATCTGCACGTCGGCCCAGCTCGTGTGCGGGGCCGACAGGCCGATCTCGAGATCGTCTTTCGCAATCTCATCGACAACGCCGTGAAATACTCGCTGCCTGATCCGATGGTGGAGGTGACGGCCGTCTCTGCTCCCAAAGGCATGCTCGAGGTGGCGGTCAGCGATCGGGGTCCAGGCGTACCTGCGGCCTTTCGCAAACGCATCTTTCGCCGCTTTGTCCGGCTTGGCAGCGAACTGGAGCGGAGCACGCCAGGCACGGGGCTGGGACTGTTTCTGGTGCGGTCGATCGTGCGGCATCTCAGGGGAAAGGTGACCGTTCAGCCAGGCCAAGACGGCGTCGGCACCCGCTTTGTGGTTCAGTTGCCGGCAGCGGTGGGAGCGGGGCGGTCTGAAGGCGCGGAGGAAAGGGAGGGGCTGGAACCAGCCGGTGCGGCCGTGGTCTAATCCCCGCCATGACAGCACCAACACCCTCCGCCGACCCCGTCCAGTCGTCCGCCCGGAGCGACGCGAGCCGCGTGCCGATCCGCCGCGTGTTTGTGAGCGTGTACGACAAATCGGGCCTCGAGAAACTCGCGGCCGCCTTTCAGGCCACAGGCGTGAAGGTGGCGAGCACCGGTGGCACCCGCACAGCGCTTGAGGCCCTTGGCGTCGAGGTTGAGGATGTCTCGGAGATCACCGGGTTTCCGGAGGTGCTCGACGGCCGTGTGAAAACGCTGCACCCCAAAATCTTTGCCGGCCTGCTCGCACGACGTGACCGCAGCGACGATGCCGACGTGCTCGCCGAGCACGGCATCGGCCTGTTTGATGCGGTGATTGTCAGCCTCTACCCATTTGAGCGGGCCGCGGCAGACCCGTCGATGCCGGCCGCAGAGGCCATCGAGCTGATCGACATCGGGGGGCCGAGCCTGCTGCGGGCTGCCGCCAAGAACCATGCCTTCACCTCGGTGATTTCCCACGCACGACAGTACGACGACCTCGTTGAGGCGGTGGCCAACGGAGGCTTCACCTTGGCCCAGCGGCGGAAGCTCGCGGCCGACGCGATCGCCCACACCGCTGCCTACGACGGCATGATCGCGGCCTGGATGGCGAAGCAGCTGGTCGACCCGCAGGATGGCCGCGACGCTGCCAGCCCGGCTGACGCTCGATCTCGAGCAGCGGATGCCCCTGCGATACGGTGAAAACCCGCACCAACCCGCAGCGTTTTATGCCCCCACGGGAACCCACGGCGGCCTTGCTGGCCTGCGGCAGCTCTCCGGCAAAGAGCTTTCCTACAACAACCTGGCGGATCTCGATGCCGCCGTGCGGCTCGCAGCTCTGGTCACCGATCCCACGGCCATCGTGGTCAAACACACCAATCCCTGCGGGGCTGCCGCCGCCGACACGGTCGCGGCCGCACTCTCCACTGCGATGCGGGCCGATCCGACGAGTGCCTTTGGATCGATCGTGGCGGTCAACCATCCGTTTGATGTCGAGGCCGCCGAGCTGCTCCTCGCACCAGGGCTCTTTGTCGAGGTGATCGCGGCTCCGTCGTTTGATCCCAAGGCGGTGGAGCTGCTCACCACGAAGCCGACCTGGCGAGCGAGCGTGCGGCTGGTGGAGATTCCGCCGGGAAATGCCTGGGCGGCAACAGCTGGCCTTGAGCTGACGAGCGTTGCTGGCGGGCTGCTTGCCCAACGGCCCGACGATGAAGTCGACGACCCCACGCAGTGGCAGTTGGCCACCAGCACACCCGTTCCCGCTGATCAGGCGGCGTCGCTTGAGTTTGCCTTCACCATGGTGCGGCGGCTCTCCAGCAACGCGATCTGTGTCTGCCAGGGCACGAGCCTTGTCGGGGCGGGTATCGGGCAGACGAGTCGCGTAGACGCTGTGCGGCACGCGCTGGAGAAGGCAGGTGAGCGAGCCCGTGGTGGTGTGCTTGCCTCGGATGCCTTCTTCCCGTTTCCCGACTCGATCGAACTGGCGGCGGCAGCGGGCATTGCGGCGATTGTCCAGCCGGGTGGCTCAAAGCGAGATCCCGAGGTGATCGCGGCGGCCGAAGCCGCCGGCCTCCCGATGGTCCTGACCGGCCGTCGGCACTTCCGGCACTGATGGGCTGCGCCCAGCCACAGGCGACGAGGGGAGATGGTGCCATGGCAACTGTGCTCGACGAGATCGTTGCAGCCAAGCGGGAAGAAGTCGCCGAGGCGAAACGGCGGCTCGACCGCAAAGCCCTCGACGACCGCGTGGCTTCCGCCCCGCCACCGCGGGACTTCTTTGCCGCCATCTCCAAGCCGGGCGGGATCAATCTGATCGCCGAGTTCAAGCGGAAGAGCCCCTCGGCTGGCGAGATCCTCACTGGGCCACTGGAAGGAGCGACCGTTGAAGAAATCGTCGCCGGCTACCAGCTGGCCGGTGCGGCAGCGATCAGCGTGCTCACCGACGCGACCTGGTTTGGGGGTTCGCTCGACGACCTTGCCGCGGCCCATGCCGTGGCCACGGTGCCCATCCTCCGCAAAGAGTTTGTCATCGATCCTTTGCAGGTGCACGAGGCGCGGGCTGCCGGGGCCGACGCCGTCCTGCTGATCGCCGAGTGCCTCGACGACTGCCTGCTCCGTCAGCCTGCATGCGGAGATCCTCGCCCTCAACATGACGCCGCTGGTGGAGCTGCACTCGGCCGAGCATCTCCCCGCGTGCTCGAGGCCGGCGCCACGGTGATCGGTATCAACAACCGTGATCTGCACTCGATGACCACCCGGCTCGACCACGTCCTCGAACTCCGCGACCGTGTGCCAGACAGCTGCACGCTCGTCGCTGAAAGTGGCATCCGCACCCGTGACGACGTGCTGCGGCTGGAGGCCGCCGGCATCGATGCGATGCTCGTCGGTGAGTCGTTGCTCAAGAGCTCCGACCCCTCGGCCGCTGCCGCGGCTCTGCTGGGCAGGGAGTGAGCCGGGCGCTGTGATGGGCCGCTCGGGGTGAGCCCGGGGCGGAGTTGGACCACTCCCACGTTCTCAGCTACTCGGGCTTGGCGAGAAACCGGTAGCCGCGGCCGCGGACGGCGAGGAAGTGGACTGGAGTGGACGGGTCGTCTTCAAACGACTTTCGGAGGTTGAAGATGAAGGTGTCGACGGTGCGGGTGGCCGGGGCATGGGCCATCTCCCAGACCCGTTCAAGCAGCTCCTGCCGAGAGATCACCGAGCCCTCGTGATCCACCAGATACTTCAGGAGTTTCATCTCCAGGTTGGTGAGGCGAACCGGCGTGTCGCCGTGCTGGGCCTCCCAGGTGTCGAAGTTGACCGTGTTGCTGCCGAAGTGAAACAGGTCTTGGGCTTCGTCGGGAGGGCTGCGGTGGCCACGGCGGGAGAGCAGGCTGCGAACGACCGAGATCAGCTCATCGAGATCAAACGGCTTCTGCAGGTAGACGTCAGCCCCGGCGTCGAAGCCGCGGATGCGGTCTTCCACGAGTGTGCGTGCGGTGAGCATCACGATCGGCAGGGTGTTGCCCATGTCGCGAATCGCCTCGCAGACGGCGTATCCGCTCATGCCGGGCAGCATCAGGTCGAGCACAACGAGGCTGATGGAAGGATCGGATGCCTCGAGTGCTTTCAACGCCGCCTGGCCGTCGCCGACCACGTGAACCTGGTAACCCTCTTGCTCGAGGTTGAACTTGATGCCGATCGCCAGATGGCTTTCGTCTTCAACAACGAGGATGGTGGGCATGGAGATTACCGCGCAACCACAGTTCGGCCGCGAGCCGGACGGGCGTAGCCGTGGTCCACGAACCATTCAAAGGCGTCGCTGACTGTCGTTTCAAACGAACGGTAGCGGTAGCCCAGTTCGCGGCAGGCCCGCTCGGATGAGAAGTTGTGCGGCAGGAGCGACGAGGCAGCGGCAGCTGAGTTGAGGGTTGGCTCGCGTTTCATAAACATGCCCGCGAGGTCACCGAACCAGCCGGCCATCCGCACGGCAGCCGGTGGCGCGATTCCCAGCGGTGGCATGCGACCTGCCACCTCGGCAAGCACCTTCCAGGCTTCCAGATACGAAAGCCCATGGCCACCGAGGATATAACGGCGGCCCGTACGACCGCGGGAGGCAGCCCGCAGGATGCCGTTGGCAACGTCGCGGACGTCAACGAAGTCGTTTGAGCCGGGGGGCGAAGGTGCCTTTGCCGGAGGCCACCTCCAGCAGCATCCGTCCGCTCGACGGCTTCCAGTCCCACGGGCCGAGCATATAGACCGGGTTGACGATCACCGCATCAAGGCCGCGTTCTACCTCCGCGAGGACCGCTGCCTCTGCCTCTCGCTTCGTGGTGACGTAAGGACATTCGTGCAGGCCACCGGGCGGTGTCTCTTCATCGGCAGGCTGCCCGTCGGCGCGGAGCCCGATCGCATCCACGCTCGAAACGTGAACGAGCTTGGCAGCTGCTTCTCGGGCGGCGCGAGCAACGCGTCGGCTACCATCGACATTCGACCTCCACATCTCGTCGCCGTGTCGGCGACCGATGTGCACCATGGCGGCTGCGTGAACAACGAGAGAGGCCGCTTCGCAGCCTCGTTCCAGAAACTGGTCGTCTCTCAAACTGCCTTCGAGGATCTCAATCGGTAGGTCGGCCAGGGAGCGGTCAACGCCCGTGCCCCGAGGCCGAACGAGGGCCCGCACGCGATACCCATCCGCGTGCAGCAGCCGTACGACGTTGTTGCCCACAAGGCCGGTCGCTCCGGTCACGACCACCAGCGACCCAGGCGGGAGAAGCCCACCGGAGGCTTGTCTGCCGGTAGCGTGTGTGGGCTGCCGTGGGGAGGAAGATGCGCGAAACGAAGACGTGTGTGCAATCATGACGGAAACCCAGAAAACAGTCAGAAATGCTGCGCGGGTTTCTTCGATCCGTCCACCGAACCCACTTCCATTCTAGTTCGGCATTGTGCGTGAAGCCATTTTTCTCAGGCCGACTTTTTTGTGTTGTGTCGGTCAGGACGGCGGTAACGCAGCAGGCCGTCCGACCTCAAGTTGGCTAGGACTCGGAGACGAAACTGCTGCTAGCATGGAGATCGGGAAGCCTGGTGGCGCTGACTGGCCGTCGGCCGGCCTGACTGTCAACAAAGGCCTAACGGAAGAGGCGGAGTGTGGCCGACGTGTCCGTAAAGCCGGTGACGACACGCGGTGAGCAGCGGCGGTTTGTTGACCTGCCATGGCATATTTATCGAGAGGATCCTTGCTGGAGGCCGCCCCTGCGGATGGCCCAAGAGGAGCTTCTCGGCTTTCGCCACCACCCCTTCTACGACCGCTCCAAGAGCTGCAGTTTCCTGGCCACCCGAGGCAGTCGGGATGTTGGCAGGATCACAGCCATCGTGAATGCCGGGCATGTCGAGCGGTATGGCGAGAACCGCGGCTTCTTCGGTTTTTTTGAGTGTGAAGACGACCTGCCTGCCGCCGAATCGCTGTTTACGGCGGCTCGAGACTGGCTCGACGAGCAGGGCATGACAACGGTCCGTGGGCCGACAAACCCGACCCTCAACTATGAGTGCGGCCTGCTGATCGACGGCTTCGATACGCCGCCCTTTTTCATGATGACCCACAACCGACCCTACTACGCGGGTCTGGTTGAGTCCCAGGGCTTCGGCAAGATCGAAGACCTCTACGCCTTCTGGGGCGAGATGTCGATGCTCGACACGATCGACTCCAAGCTCGGCGTGATGGTGGAGGGTGTGAAAGAGCGGTTTGGCGTGTCGGTTCGAGCACTCGACCGCAGCCGCTTTGCCGACGAGGTGCGGATGTTTCTCGACATCTACAACTCAAGCCTTGGTGGCACCTGGGGATTTGTGCCGCTCACCGATGGTGAGGTGCGGCACATGGCCGAGAGCCTGAAGTATCTGATTGAGCCGGAGCTCGCACTGGTGGCTGAAGTGGATGGCAAGCCGATTGGTTCGGTGTTTTGCCTGCTCGACTACAACGATCGCATCAAGGCGATCAACGGTCGCCTGTTTCCCTTCGGCTTCATGCAGCTGCTCTGGAATAAGCGGGCGATCAAACGGATGCGGGCTGTGAGCACGAATGTCGTGCCTGAGTATCAGGCGTGGGGCGTGGGGCTTGTGCTCATGGCTGCCCTCGTGCCTCGGCTCTACAAATGGGGTATGCGGGAGGTGGAGTTTTCCTGGGTGCTCGAGAGCAACCACCTCTCCAAGCGAACGCTGGAGAGGGGCGGCGCGATTGTCACCAAGAAATACCGCATCTATCAGAACGACCCGCCTGCAGGCCTCACGGGGACCGCTTGACGCCGCTTGGCGAGCCGGTGGACCTGCTGCCGACCACCACGCCGCCCGAGGTGCTTCCGACGACCACTCCGGGCGACTGCAGCTGTGTGACCGATGTGCCCCGTGTGAAACGTCGCGATCGGCTTCGGCGAGACCGGCTCTGCTGAGAACTCCCGCGATGGGTTCGCTCCCATCGCATCGAGCCGTAGTTGACGCCGGAAAGATTAAAAGTGCGGTAGGGGTTTTGTGGGCTGACGGCAAACGCCTGGGATGTTGCGGTCATGGTGATGGCGACTGCCGTAAAGGCGAGCATCCACCTGCGACGGAGCGGGCCGGGGTTGATCATCGGAGTCCTCCAGAAAAAGCGTCTGAACGCCATCACGCATTCACTCTACGCACTCACGACCAGCAGCGTTCGCCGCGGCGGCAAAACTCAGGGCTGCTTGCCGGGACGCTTGGGGCGATAGCCAACGCTCGAGCGACTGTGGGATTGCTTGCCAGATCCTTTGCCCGCCGGCCTGCCGCCAGGTTTACCGCGAATATGATCGCCACTGGTCGCCTCCGTGAAGGCTCGCGTGGCCTCACGGCGTTTGCGGTCGAGGGCTTCTTTTGGTGGGCGCTCCGGGATCAGGCAGTCGCAGCCGCTGCCAATCAGGTCGTGCCGTCCGGTCTGCTCCAGCGCCCGCCGCACCTCGAAGTAGTTCTCCGGCTTGAAAAACTGGAGCAACGCCCGCTGCATCCGCCTGTCGCGGAGGCCCTTGGTGACCGTCACGGGCTTCTTTGTCATCGGGTCGAGCCCGGTGTGGTACATGCAGGCCGCGATGTCAAAGGGGCTGGGAATAAAGTCCTGCACCTGGTCAGGCCGGTAGCTGTTTCGCTTAAGAAACACCGCCAGTTCGATCATCTCTTCAACGCCGCTGCCGGGGTGGCTGGCGATGAAGTAGGGCACGGTGTATTGCTTCTTGCCGACCCGCTGGCTGGCTTCCTTGAAGGCCTTGTCGAAAGCGACGTAGTCGTCGGCAGAGGGCTTCTTCATCAGCGTGAGCACTTCAGGGTCGACATGCTCAGGCGCGACCTTGAGGTGGCCGCCGACATGATGTTCGGCGAGTTCGGCAAGGTATTCGGGATCCCGCCGAGCCAGATCCATCCGCACCCCGCTGGCCACGAGCACACGCTTGACGCCCTCCACGTCGCGGGCCGCCCGCATGACCTTCTTGAGAGGGCCATGGTCCGTGCCCAGGAGCTTGCAGATTGTCGGATGCACACAGGAGAGCCGGCGACACTTGGCCTCAACGTCGGGCCGGCTGCATCGCATCTGATACATGTTGGCCGTCGGCCCTCCGATATCGGAGACGGTGCCTTTGAAACCGGGCTGAGCAGCCATCGACTCAATCTCGGCGACGATCGACTGCTGCGAGCGGCTCTGAATGATCCGGCCCTCGTGGGCGGTGATGGAACAGAAGGTGCAGCCACCGAAGCAGCCACGCATGATCTGCACGCTCGTCTCCACCACCTCGAAGGCAGGGATCCTGGAGCTGCCGTAGGCTGGGTGCGGCCGGCGGGTGAAGGGCAGGGCGTAGACCCGGTCCATCTCCTCCTGAGAGAGCGGCAGCGCTGGTGGATTCACCACCACCGACTCGCGGCCGTGCCGCTGCACGAGTCGCTTGGCGTTGTAGGGGTTGGTTTCCAGGTGAGAGATCCGCGTCATCTCGCAGAAGGCGAGCGGGTCGCTGCGAACGGCGTCGTAGTCGGGCAGTTCGAGCGTGGCATCGTCAGCCGGAGGCGGCTCGCTCGCGCCGAGCCGGTAGGCCACGCCACGGAGCGTTCGCAGGTCGGCCACGCTGCGGCCCTCTGCAAGGCCGCGGGCCACATCGAGCACCGTCCGTTCGCCCATGCCGAAGACCACAAGGTCGGCCTTTGAGTCCATCAGGATGGACCGCCGGACGGTGTCGCTCCAGTAGTCGTAGTGGGCCAGTCGTCGCAGGCTCGCCTCCACGCCACCGGCCACGACCGGCACACCCGGGAAGGCCTCCCGTGATCGCTGGCAGTAGGCCAGGGTTGCCCGGTCGGGCCGCCTGCCAATCTCGCCATCCGGTGAGTAGGCGTCGTCGTTGCGAACCTTCCTATTGGCGGTGTAGTGATTGATCATCGAGTCCATGTTGCCCGCGGAGATGCCGAAAAACAGCCTTGGCCGTCCGAACACTCTCCAGGGCTCACAGCTCCGCCAATCGGGCTGGGAGAGAATCGCCACACGGTAGCCGGCCGACTCGAGCAGCCGGCCGATCAGCGCGTTGGCAAAACTCGGGTGGTCGGCATAGGCGTCCCCGCTGACGAGGACGACATCGACCGCATCCCAGCCCCGCCGCTCCATGTCGGCCCGCGACATTGGCAGAGGCTCTGAAGGGCCACTCCGAGCGGTATTGAGGATCGGCAGCGAGAGGGGAAGCATCACGGCAGGTTCGGCCCCAGGAGCGGGGCGGCTCGACAAATGGTTCGGTGGTGCAAGACGTGACAATCGTAGCACCCTCCAGGGGCCCAGGGTGCGGGTGCTGCCGCTGGTTTCAACAAATCCACCGCTGCTATGCTTGAGCGATGATCGGTGAGAGACTGCCTGCGGTGGCAGGCTGCCGTCGCCTGCGGGGATACCGACTGTGGATCGTTTTTTTACTTTCACCGGCATCGCGGTTCGCCGACGGCTCAGCCTCTGGCAGCTGGCGATCGCCCTCTGCCCGGTCGTTCTCCTGGCCGACGAGCCCTCGGGGCCGCAGCCGGAGCATGCGTCGATCTCCCGCGGGATTGCCGATCTCGCCAGCAGCGATTACGCCCGTCGCGAGGCCGCCACACGCGATCTTGCCCGCAGTGGATCGGCGGTGGTCCGGCCGCTCGCGGAGGCGATTCATCGAGCAGACGATCTGGAAGTCTGCAGCCGCGGCATCGAAATCCTCCAGGAACTCCTCGTTGGAGATGATGAGCAGGCGGCCAGCGAGGCCGAGCGGGTGCTGGAGCAGCTCTCCGGCCACGACGATGCCGCGGCCTCGCGGATGGCCCTGGCCACCCTCGAGTTCCACAACGTGGCCCTGGCTGAGGAATCCCAGCTGCGGCTGGAGTCGCTCGGTGCCTCGATCGAAACCACCATGATTCCCGACGGCCGCGTCGGCCTGCATGTCACGCTCAACGACCAGTGGACCGGCACCCCGGACGACCTGCGGTTTATTGCCAGGCTGCCCGACGTCCTGCAGCTGAGCATCCATGGTGTGCGGCTCGACGAGGAGTCGGTCCGGCAGCTCTCGCGGCTGCGGCGAGTTGATCAGCTTGCCCTCTTCAACACCGACCTTTCCGATGAGGCCGCCGCCCGCCTCGACGCCGCCCTTCCTGGCACAAAGGTCGATCTCCGCAAAGGCGGCAAACTCGGCGTTGGCGGACAGCCGCTCCTCGTCCCGTGTGTGATCACGCAGGTGCAGCCGGGGTCTGCGGCCGACAAGGCCGGCATCCGGGTGGGCGATGTGATCCGTAGCTTTGATGGGCAGCAGGTGGAAACCTTTGAAGACCTCACCAACAAGATTGGTGCCCGAGGGCCCGGCGACAAAGTTGAGGTTGGCGTGGAACGGGGGGACACGGTCTTCGACACCGAACTCGCCCTCGACGGATGGCAGTGAATCGTGAGAATGCGGCGATGAGCGAACCGGTTGAGGTCCACTGGCACGAACACGCCGTCAGCCGCGAGGCGCGGGAAGCGACCGCTGGCCATCGCGGCTGCGTGGTCTGGTTCACCGGCCTCTCTGGCAGCGGCAAGAGCACGCTGGCAAACCTCGTCGATCACCGTCTGCACGCCGCCGGTCTCCGCAGTTTTGTGCTCGATGGCGATAACGTCCGCATGGGGCTCAACGCCTCGCCAGCCATGCTTGAGCCGCACTACGGCGACGCCTTTGCCGAGCGGTTTGGCCTCAGCTTTGCCGCCGCAGATCGCACCGAAAACATCCGCCGCATCGGCGCGGTGGCGGGGCTGTTCACCCAGGCAGGCCTGATCACGCTGACCGCCTTTGTCAGCCCGTTTCGAGCCGATCGCGACGCCGTGCGGGCAGCCCTCGGCACAGGCGACTTTGTCGAGGTTTTCGTGAAGGCTCCGCTGGAGGTCTGCGAGACGCGAGATCCCAAGGGGCTCTACCGCAAGGCCCGCGCCGGCGAGATCCGCGACTTCACCGGCATCCACCAGCCCTACGAAGAGCCGCTCGATCCGGAACTCACGGTGGACACCGCAACGTCGAATCCCGACGACCTTGCCAGCGAGGTGATTGAGTATCTGGTGCGGACCGGCCGCATTCCGGGCTGAACGCTCGGGCTCTCTCGAGGTGAGCCCGGGGCTGCCCCTCCGGACGTTCACCTCGGCGATCCTCCACACAAGCGGGACGGGTCTTCGGGTGCCGCAGGCACCTCGGCTTCGCCGAGGCCGCTTCGCGGCCCGAGGACCCGTCCCGTTCACACCTGCCGGACGTTCGCTGCGGGCCATCCTCCACACAAGCGGGACGGGTCTTCGGGTGCCGCAGGCACCTCGGCTTCGCCGAGGCCGCTTCGCGGCCCGAGGACCCGTCCCGTTTCATCCCAAGGACGAAACGGACGCCCTGCTCGCCGCAGGAGGAGGCGGCTCGCAGTCGTGACCCTGGAAACAAACAGGGGACTGATGCCTTAGCACCAGTCCCCTGTGAATGTGAGCTCGAGAATGAAGCTTGCCGCTTAGTCGAGGAAGCCGGAGAGTTCTTCGCTGCGGGCCGGGGCCTGCAGTTTGCGAACGGCCTTGGCCTCGATCTGACGGATTCGCTCGCGGGTCACCTTGAAGATGTGGCCCACTTCCTCAAGCGTGTAGCTGTAGCCATCGCCGAGACCGTAGCGGAGCTTGATGATCTCCCGCTCGCGGTAGGAGAGGCTCTTGAGCACCTTGCTGATGCGGTTGCGAAGCATCTCCTGAGCAGCCCCGACGGCCGGGTTTTCAGCCCCCGTGTCGGGAAGCAGATCGCCGAAGTGGCTGTCTTCACTGTTGCCCACGGGCCGATCGAGGCTAATCGGATAGCGGCTCATCGCCGTCACGCGACGCGTCTCGTCGACTGGTGTGCCAGCACGGGCAGCGATCTCCTCGATCGTCGGCTCGCGACCATACTCCTGCAGGAGTTGACGAGCCACGTTGCGAACGCGGCTCATCGTTTCCACCATGTGCACCGGAATCCGGATCGTGCGGCTCTGGTCGGCCACCGCGCGGGTGATCGCCTGCCGAATCCACCAGGTGGCGTAGGTGCAGAACTTAAAGCCGCGGCGATACTCGAACTTGTCGACGGCCCTCATCAAGCCGGCGTTGCCTTCCTGAATCAGGTCGAGGAATGAAAGGCCCCGGTTGCGATACTTCTTGGCGATTGACACCACCAGCCGCAGGTTTCCCTCAGAAAGGCCCCGCTTCGCCTTCTGATACTCAGCGAAGATCTTGCGGATCTCCTTCATTCGGCGAGCAAGGCTCTTGGGAGTTTCCTGGCACTGCTGCAAGATCGAGCGATACTCCTTCACCAGTTCTTGGCGAGCCGACGGCGGCTGCTTGGCCTTACGGCCGGCCAGGATTTTCTCTCGCAGCTCGAGCACACGCCGGCAACGCGTCTCAAGCTCAGGAATCTGGGCTTCGATCCGTTGCGTGCGGAGACCAAGCTCTTCGATCAGCCGCACGCACCGCTTCCGCCGCCGCCCGAGGCGGGCCCAGGCCATCCTCCGCTCGGCCATCTTCCGCTTCTTCGAGAGGGCAATGCGGTAGTCGGTCTTGTTTTGCTGGATCAGCACCTCGAGGGTCCGCAGGTTGTGCGGCAGCCGGCCGAGGATCTGCTCCTTCTCCAGGCGGTCGGTCACCGACACCTGCACCGTCCGGTCGAAAGGCAGCTCGCCACGGTGCACTCGCGAGAGCACCTTGAAGGCGTAGTTGCAGACAAACTCACACTCCATCAGCTTGGCCCGAAACGCAGCCCGCGTCGTCTCGATCTGCCGAGCCAAGTGGATCTCCTGGGCCCGTGTCAGCAGGGGGATTTCGCCCATCTGCGTCAGGTACATGCGGACAGGATCGTCCGACCAGTTTTCCGACTGCTCGACAAGCACGTCTTCAGCGTCACCAGACGCGTCGCTGTCGCCGTCGCCGTCGGACATTGCCGACTCATCCCCATCGACAAGCATGCCAGCGTCGACGTCGTCGTCGGCCTCAACGCTCTTGCCGGTTAGGTCTTCAACCTCGCCGGGTGTGGCAACTCCATCGTCTTCAAGTTCGTCCAAGAGCGAGTCGTACAATGCAAACCTCCTTCAGATACCGGACGTGACGGCTGTTCCGGGTGTCGCTTCGGTGTCGGTCATGGTCAATCTCATCCGCGTCCGGTGCTTCTCATCACCAGGTTCATTCAATCGCTCGGTGTGCCGACAGTCTGATTCAAGGCGCGGCGAAGTCCAGAACCTCTTCTTGAGCGGGCAGAAACTGCCGTCAAAGGGGTGGCCTGGTGAGTTCGTAGTGCAGGCTGTCTTCCGGCAGCACGTTCCAAAGAGCATTGGCAGAAGAGCATTGGCAAAGGAATCAACGCGGTCCAAGACTGCGATTTTCCCTGCGAGCGTGACGGTCGCCGGCCCCGGTCACAGATGGGAGGCACTCGGGGCGAAGCGAACCGACAGAGGTGCGGAAGGGAGGACAAGTGGATGTGGTTTACCGAGGACACCCCGGTCTGCCCGTGGCTTCCCGCCAGGGCGTACGATTATGGCTGTCTGGCGGTCGGAAGGCCAACTTTTTTTCTGAAATAATTGTCCGGAAGTCCGGTTGGAGGGCCGCGTGTGCTAAAAACTGCCGACGGCGGAAACCCTGCCGCGGTGGACGAATCGATCCGCCGCACCCCCGGGCGACAGACTTCCCGGGCAGGGCAATCGGGGCCGGAAAAAGGGGAGTTTCCCGGAGATGCAGCTGTATCGACTGCGGTGTGAATGCGGTGCCGACACGTCTGTCGGCAAGGGCCAGGCTGGTGGCGAGGTCGCGTGCCACGCATGCGGTCGCAGCCTGCGGGTGCCGATGCTTCGCGAGTTCGGACAGCTTCCGCTCGCCGAATCCGACTCCAGCCGTGCAGACGCCCCCCGCCGGTGGACGCTTCGCCAGGGCCTGATTGCCGGTGGCGTGGTGATCGCAGCGGTCGCCTGGGGGATGGCCTTCTGGATCGTTTCGGCCACCCGTGTTGACTACGACATGGATCGCGTGCGATTTGAAATCTCGCGAGCCCCGTTCATGAAGGTCTACGCCGCCTGGAAGGAACTTGAGGTGGCAGACGTGGAACGGGACGAAACCGTGGGTGAATACCGCGCCAAGAACCTGGGCAGAGTGGGTAAGTCGTCAGCGACCACGCTGGCAGCGATCGGTGGGATCGGTCTGGTGATTGCTCTGGTGGGAGCACTCTTCGTGAGAGAACGCTCGGAGGGCAGCTCCGGTCAACCGTGAAGCCGCCATGGATCGATCCTCCGCTGGCAGAGGTTGGCCTGTGAGGCTCTCACTCTTGCGTGCTACCGAAGATGCTCTCGCGGAACCGGCCCCAGTCTTCTCCGGCCTTCTCAAGCCGTGCTGAGACGCGGGGAAACATCCGGCTCTCGCTGTCGGCGGCTTCCGTTGCCTCGCTCCCGACTGCCGCTGCGGCCTGCTGGGCGGCGGTACTCACCTGCGGCACCCTGGCCGGTGGGACACTGACCGGTGGCTTTGTGACCGGTGGCACGCTCCGGCCAGCCTGCTGCTGGGTTGGACGGGTGACCGTTGGTGTGTTCTGCCTCGCGGATGGCACCACCTGGCTTGGAGGCGTGCTGCGTTGTGCTGAGCCGCGGCTTGCTGGGCTTCGCAGCGGATTCGCTCCGACGCCGGTGCTGCGGGGCTTGGCCGCGTTTTCGGTCTGCGTCTCGGTCTCCTGCTGCGGCGGTGTGGCAGTCGTCACCTCGTCCACCATCACCGCGATCCGCTCAGGCACCACAAGATGCCGTTGCGATGTGAACCACAGGCGACGGCACCGGAAGCACGGGCTTTGCCGGCGGCAGAGCTGAGATGCGTTCCTGCGGCACGATCACGCTCGACAGCTGCGGTTGGGCTGGTTTCTCTTCGACCGCCGCTATCACTGGAGTTGGCGTCGGCGGAGCCGCCGGCGGCGGAAGCTGGATTTCTGGAAGTTGCTCCCGCTCAGGGGCGATCACCTCAGGTGTGGCCACCAGCTGCGGCGGCAGAACCTCGGGCATCGCCTCTGCCGGCAGCACCATCCCAGCAACCTCCTCAACCGGCCCAGTCGCGACAACCTCCGCAGCCGCAACCGCCGAGAGCTCACCGCCGCCGGGTGGTGAGACGACTGCAGGCACCTCCACTCGCTCCTCCGCGGCAGTCACCTTTGGCTTGGGCGTCGTGGGCTTGGGCGTCATGGGACGAATAGCAAAGCGGTCGTCCGGCAGCGTGATCGCGGTTTGATCCGCAGGCTCTGGTGAAGGCCGCAGCCGGTCGTTTGCCGCCGAGTCTCTCGCCGGCGGCGCAGGCCAGCTCATCTGAATCTTCGTGCGGTCATCAACGACGATCACGCCGCCATCACGCCCACCGCTCTCCGCTACCGCGATCGTGCCGACTGCCGCGGGCTCAAGCTGCACCGACAGCAGCGGCTGCCCCTCCCGCAGCGGCATCTTCAGATGCATCCCGTCAAACGAGTCTTCCACACGCATCGCTGTCGTCGGCAGCATCGCTTTGGGCCAGTTGCGAAGGGCCACATCCCAGACCGTGATCGGCGCCCCAGACGGGAGCGAACGCATGGCGATGAAGATCGGCTCCGACTCGACCACCGGTTTCCGCTGCGACAGATGCACGTCGAGAAAGTGATTGAGCCCAACGGCTGCCGCGCCGCCGGCGAGAAAGGCGGCTGCCAAGATGGTCAGCGGGCGAGGTTGGTTCCCGGTCGTCGAGGATGGGGCCATGAGTGGTCGTGCCTGCTGCGGGGTGGTGCTGTCGCCGAGTGCCATGGCGAAGACGTCTTCGACGGCTCATCGGCAACACCGACGCACAGCGACCAGCCTCGCATGCCACCGTCGTGCAAACCCCCAAAACGCCGCAGCTTCCGCAGTCGTGGAGGATTCCCCAAAGGCCGGGCCGCCATGCGTGGCCGCAGACCTTTCCTAGAGGGCGTAGAAGGCCGTCGCTCGGGGTCGCTCGGGGTGAGCCCAAGCCGATTCGCCGAGCGTTCGGGGTCGCTCGGGGTGAGCCCAAGCCGATTCGCCGAGCGTTCGCTGCGCCATCCTGGCTTCGCTCACTCGTGCATTCTCGCTTTCGCCCTCCGGGCTTCGCTCGACTGCAAGGCCGGCTCATTCGGCCCGGGCTCACCCCTCGCTTGAAGGTTTCAGGGCGGCCTGTCCGCCGCTGCGCGGCGGTCTGCGGCCGGGGTTAGGGACGAGGGCTGAGGGCCCAGCGGGGGGCTGCGCAAGCGGGACGGGTCCTCGGGCCGCGGAGCGGCCTCGGCAGAGCCGAGGTGCC